>JBCDKW010000032.1:0-2575 GCA_038746145.1 Pseudomonadota bacterium | reverse complement strand
TCGACTTCCCGCACCCTGACGGCCCAACAAGCGACACGAACTCCGCATCCGCGACGTCCAGTGTCACACCTTTCAGCACCTCGGTGTCCCCAAAGCGTTTGGTCACCGATGAGATCGACAGGCCAGCCATGCGATTCCCCCAATCTTTGGAACAGAGCTACTGATGCCGAGCCACAATTTTGTGACGTCACATTAGTGAAACCGATGGGGTCTATGGGTTGCGTGAAAGGAGGCTATATGCGCCCCAACCACCATCAGTTCATCGCCTTCGCCTATGTTGTCCGCGAGGGTAGCTTTTCCGCTGCGGCGACCCGAATGGGCGTGACGCAATCCACAATCACACAGCATATTGGCAATCTGGAAAAGACCGTCGGCACGCTTCTGCTGCGACGCGGTCGAGACGGGGTGGAGCTGACGCCCACAGGGCAGGAGTTTTACGACCTCGCCGACCGCATGGTGTCGCTCGACGCCGAAGTGTCGGAGCGTCTAGAAGGTTTCAATGCCATGAAAAACGGGCGTTTGAACGTCATTGGCAACGCACCGCAACCGGCACTCAGGATTATCGCAACGTTCAGGCAACGCTTTCCAAATATTCAAGTGAACTTTGGCCTTTATGACTGGTCCACTGCGACGAATATGCTCCGCAACAGACTGGCGGATGTAGGTTTGATCACAGATGCACCGGTTTCCGATGCATGGGAGCGCATTCACATTGAGAGCGCCGAATACGTTCTTTATTGTCCAAATGAACATCCGTTGAGCGGGCAGGCATTCGTATCTCTCAAAGACCTACAGGAAGAAACAGTCGTTATTCCTGAAAGAGGATCCTTGACGAGGAAGTTGCTTGAGAACGCCTGTCGGACTCACGCCATTGCGCTCGAAAGAACGGTAACAATGGCGACGTTCCCACTGATGTACGAGGCTGTCTTACAGGGTATCGGAGTTGCGGTGTTCTTGTGCAACAGCAGTCTGATCAAAAATTCCGTCAAAGAGATTCCGATCCGAGAGATGCCACAGAAACATGAGACCCATTTGATCGCCACTAAAGACAGGGTGGGCTTGAAACTGATTTCCGAGTTCATCAACTCAGTAAATTAACATAAACCTTTTTATGCGACGTTATACTTAGTGTTGCGATCGTATACTATCGTATGTATGCTGAACTCCTGTCACGGAGGTTCCTCAGCATGCACCATTCAGTCAAGAAGCTCCTCCCCTCGGTTGCAGTCGCTTTGGCCGTGACAGGTCTTTCGCTGCCGGCACCCGTCCGCGCGCAGACATACCCGATCGATTGCGCGATCCTCTTGTGTCTGTCTGGCGGCTGGCCGGCTTCAGTGCCATGCACCCGGGCTCGCGCCGAATTCATCCGGCGGATTACACCCTGGCCGGTGGAACCGCCGCTGCAGATCTGGCGCTGTCCTATGGGCGCCTCCTATGAAAGCGATCGGCCATTAGACAACGCTGGCCGCATCTTTGAAGCCTTGTACCAGACGGACAGCCGTCGCCCGCTACAATCCTTGCCAGTCCATGATCTCGTTCCCACCGACCCGGCACTCTGGCTTGTTCAGGATCGTGCGGACATCGATATCAGCGGACCTGAGTTCAACTTCGTTCGATCCATCAGAGTCTTTGATGTGCGGTATGCGCGACAACACGAATCCGGACGTGACGGCGATTGCAACCGTAGCGCTACCGTAGTCCTCGGCACCTACGGGACCCAAGGGGATTTCTCCTGGCAACGATCTTCCATAACTGCCCTGCCCGAGGCCCATGTCGGTCTCGAACGTTGGGGTCAGAATTGCCCGGGTATCAATCACCGTTCTGTCTTCGTCGATTGGCGTGACTATGAGGGCAATTATGGATTTGAGCAGGTAAACTACTGACCTGACAACACATAGATTTGTCTCGGAAGACGAGTTCTTTGGCTTGTCCGACCGCACCGCGCACGCGTCGTGGTCCAAATGCTGTTTGGCGTTTCGGCAAGCACTGCGGGTTCGCTCTGCTCACCCGCCGTCGCTTCTTCCGATCCGCGTGAGCGCATCGAAGTCGATTTCCTGCTTCTGTTCCGCAGTCAGATCCGGCCGGGAATCCGATACCGGCTGGGGGCCGTGGACGTCCCACATCACCGCATGCGCGCCTGTCGTCCATCGATACACCCAACCAACAATACTGCACCCATCGGTCCCGATCAGATTGGCGACCGCGACGCCCTCACCTTTATCATCGTTCACTGTTTACTGACTTCCTGCACTGTGGCGCTGAATTTGCGGCATGGTGTCATAAGGCGCTCACTCGCGCCGTAGGCCGCACGTGTTGGATGTTGGCTAACTGCTCTTTCTTGAGGTAGCTGATCTCACGAGGGGGCATCCAAAGCGGTTCGCCCCAAAATTTCTTTGCTCTCAAATCTTGTGGTCGGGCTCCGTGGCGGCTTCGACAATCGACAGGACTTCATTTTTGTCAAAGCCAATGACCCTCGCCAGAACCGTGAACTCCACGACATCGATACGACGCTCGCCGCTTTCGAGACGTGCCACAAATGACTGATGGCGTTTGAGCTTCGCCGCCAATTGCTGCT
>JBCDKW010000031.1:0-2837 GCA_038746145.1 Pseudomonadota bacterium | reverse complement strand
TGGACCATTCGGGGCTCCTACGGCCAAGGCTTCTTTGCCCCAACACCTTTTGTCGAGGATATTGAAGCGGCCGGTCTTTCACGTCTCGCGCCCCTATCGGGCTTGCAGGAAGAGACGGCTGAAACCGCGTCTATTGATGTTGGCTATCGCCGCGGATCGATCGAAACCAATGTCAGTGTGTTCGGGTCGAATGTAGACGGCGTGACTGAATTGGAAGCCTTCTCCTCTGTGCCGGGTGGCACGCTGGACCGCGTCCAACTCATTAATGCACAGGGCGAGACGCAAATCCGTGGCTCTGAGCTATTGGTGCGATACTACTGGAACGATTTCAAATTAACCGGCAGCTACCTCTATCTCGATGCCACAGAGGATGATCCGCTGGGGGGACGCCGCGAGATAGAACTCACCCCGCAGCATTCGGCTGGCTTTGTTGCCATGTGGGAACAGCATGGGCGCGGCCTGCTGGGCTTTGAAGCCTACTACACCGGAGAGCAACGCCTGGACGGTGATCCGTTCCGTGCAACAAGCGACCCTTATTGGCATCTTGGCCTCCTCGGCCAGATCACAGTGGGACGGGCCAGTTGGTTCATCAATGCTGAGAACCTGCTGGATGTGCGCCAGACGAAAGAAAATTCGCTTGTGCTCCCGGCGCGCGCACCTGATGGCCAGTGGACCACAGACATCTGGTCTCGCAATGATGGCTTCATCCTAAATGGCGGTGTCAGGATAAAATTCTAACTTATATTGTAAGTCTGAACGCACCGGCATGCTCGGAACTGACCGATCAAAATCTTGGATGGCGACACGAGCATAACCTCCGAGCAAGAAAACCCGTGAAGTCCCATTGCCAGACGCACTCAAGCCCAGTGTGAATGGCGGCATGATCGCGAGCCAGAGGAAGATGACACAGCATTCAAAATACGAAATGTCATCGCCAACAAATCAAGGCAGCTATGCGAGCAAAACCAGACATCATAAATCGGGTGATCTAAGTTCGACATGGTCAAAAGTAGACTTTAGAAAACAGCGCCTGCTACGTCTTCGCAATAAATGGGAAAATTAACTAAGCGGATTTTGTCTTTTGCGTCTCAGGATCTATCGTTGCTAAATCGGTAGATTGCCCCAACGAAATAGCGCGAGACAGCGTTCGCCAAATCCATTTAGCGAAACGCACCACATCTCCCGGTATCATATACGCCGCCGGAACGACGAGAAGCGTCAACAGCGTTGAAGTGGTCAATCCGCCAATGAGGAGCGCTCCGAGTGCGTTTCTCCATTCCGCGCCGTCCGAGGTAGCAAGCGCCACAGGCACCATGCCGAAAATGGCTGACAAAGCTGTCATCAAAACCGGGCGTAGGCGCTCTGGACAGGCCTGCCTGATTGCATCGCCGTCAATCATGCCGTCTTCCATGAGTTGGTTCGCTCTATCGACCAGAAGAATGCCGTTCTTCATCACGATCCCCATCAGACCGATCAAGCCAATCTGGGCAAACAGAGATGACTCCAATCCGAAATAATAGAGGCCCGCAAATGCGCCGGAGAAACTTAGCGGTGCTGTCACCATGATAATCAGGGGCTGGACGAAAGAATTGAACTGGCTGGCGAGAACCATGTAAAGAACGATGAAGGCAAGCAAGAGCGCGAACCCGATAGCCCCGGCAGTTTCCGCCATGTTCTTGGCCATGCCACCCATCTCGAATGTAATGCCCGGCGGTGGGGGCACCTCTTCAATCATTTGCAAAAGCGCTCCAGATGCTTCGCCTAAAGACGAGCCTGTGGCGGTGATCGCCAGGACGGATACTTTTCTTGAACGATCCTTTCTGTCGATTTGGGCAGGCCCTGACGCAAATCGTATCTGCGCAACCGAGCCAACATCGACGAGGCGGCCATCAACACCCCGCACCTGAACGCGTGACAGGTCGCTAATGGTTTCGCGTTGGAAATCTTCCAACCTCAAGCGCACGTCATAACGCTTGCCCCCATCTTCAAAGCTCGCAACATCGAGACCGCCCAGAGCAATACGAGACGTTGAGGCAAGTGTTCGCGCTGAGACGCCTTGATCGCCCGCGCGACCGCGATTGAACTGAATTTGAGCTTCAGGACGTCCGGATTGATAGCTTGTGCGGGGATCAGAAAAAGCACCATGCACGCGCATTCGCTGGACCAATTCATCTGCGTAGCTCGCTATCTCGTCTAGGTCTGGGCCTTTCAGGATGAGATCAATATCTGTTCCACCAGAGCCCGTACCACTCACCCACGGAACTTCCAGCACCGAGGTTTTGACTGCAGTCGGCGCAGCCGAAGCAATCGCAGCGCGGGCTTCATCCATAATGACGAATTGAGATTTTGTGCGATCAGCTTTTGGGGTGAGTGAGGCATAAAGCGACAAGACATTCGTGTCGCTCTGCGCCCCAGCGCCAATCGTCATGAAAACATCTTCGATATGTTCAACATTCAGCAGCGCGACCGCCACATCATTTGCAATATCACTGGACGCTGTAATGCCAATTCCAAGAGGTAGCTCGATTGTTCCCTGAAACTCGCTTCGATCAGCCTTTGATGTGAAGCCAGATGGAACGCGGGCCGCATACCAACCGCCGACGATAACCGACCCAGCCGCCAATATAAGAACAAGGTATCGCAGCTTCACAGCCCATGAGACGATGAAACCGTACCCCTTATCAACGCTGTCCCAGAACGACTCGATGGGCCGGAGCACAAATGCAGTCTTGCCATGCTTGAGCAGGCGAGATGCCAGCATCGGGGTAAGTGTTAGGGCGACAATCAATGAGATCGAAACGGAGAAGACGATCGCCAAGCCATATTGGAAGAAAAAG
>JBCDKW010000030.1:0-4674 GCA_038746145.1 Pseudomonadota bacterium | reverse complement strand
CATGCTGTCCCCAAGCATATTCGCGTCACCCATACCGCGGGTCTCAAGGTTGAAAGTGGACGCTTTGTGCGCTGCTGGGCCGTTTTACGGTCACCTCCAGCCCCTGTCATGCGTGGTGATTACGCGTTTGACCGTCAGGCGTGGTATGAAGGCTTAGGCGCTGTTGGCTATGTGCAGGGTCGTTGTCGGGGCGGGGCGCTTGGCCTGCCGAGTGATCGATTGGATCGATGGCGCCTGAAGATCGCCCAAGGACGGCGTGCCCTGGCGCATTATGTCAATTCAGCCGCAGGTGAACGCGCGGGTGGCTTTGCGGCTGCGGTTGCCTCGGGGGATCGCAGTTTCATGAGAGAAACGGACAAAGACGCGCTGCGGCGCTCAGGTCTTGCACACCTATTGGCGATTTCAGGGCTGCATATGGGGATTGTTGGGGGTCTGATCTATCTGATGGTATGGCGTGGGCTGGCTTTGGTTGAACCGATTGCTCTGCGCGTCCCTGTGCGCAAACCCGCAGCGCTCGCGGCGCTTGCGGTTAGTCTGGTCTACCTCATCTTATCCGGTGCCAGCGTATCGACCCAGCGAGCCTTCATCATGGCGCTGGTCTTTTTCGGCGCCGTCTTGTTCGACCGTACCGCCCTATCGATGCGGTCCGTGGCAATCGCGATGATTCTCGTCGTCGCGATTGCGCCATGGAGCGTTTTATCGCCGGGATTTCAAATGTCGTTTGCAGCGACAGGCGTGCTGATTATGACCTATGAAGTGTGGCAAAAGAGACGCCGCGCTGAAGGGTTGGCACAAGGTGGGGGCGCTTGGTTCTGGACCAAGTCGATTGTCGTAACATCTTTGGTTACCAGTCTCGCAACGGTTCCGTTCGCGCTTTATCACTTTGATCGGATGGCTCCGCTTGGATTAATCGCCAACGTCCTCGCAATGCCGATTGTCTCACTCGTGAGTGCGCCCTTGGCGGGGGCGGCCTTGCTTGCAGCACCCTTTGGACTGGCAAGCTGGCCCCTGCAAGCGTTTGGATGGTCGCTGGAAGCGATATTGTCGATCGCGCATGTCTTCTCAAATGTTGAGGGCGTTACAGGAGAAGTCGGCAAGCCGATGCCGGACACAGCCCTCATCCTGTTTTCGATAGGATTGGTCCTCGGTCTGTTAGCGCGCCATTGGCGCGCGCGATTTGTTCTGGCCGGTGTGGCATCGATTGCCGGCCTTATCAGCTGGATAGGGGCAAACGGGCCAAGCGTTCATTTCGCGCCCTCTGGTGAGGTCTTCCTACTGGGCGATGGTGAGCCAAAACGGCTTAATTTTGCGGATGGTGACGGCTTAGCTCCACTTCGATACTCCAATTTAGGCACCTTATCAGCATGTGATGCCGAGTCTTGCCTCATCGAGCATGATGAGCGCACGATTGGACTAATCAACTCGAATGACATGTTGGATTGCCGCCGATGGGAGAGGGCTGACATCATTTTCGTGAGCGATACCAAAACACCTATCGGAGAGGTCTGCAAACGACCAACCTACACCCTCGAGGATGCAAGACGCGCTAACGGCCTTAGCTTCAAATCGGTCAATGCAGGCTTCAGCCAGCTTAAGAAGCCTGATTGTACGGCACGCCCATGGCGCACATGCTCTTAAGCGTCGTAACGCCGGACGAGTGCTACAAGCTTACCCTGAACACGCACCTGATCAGGGCCAAAAATCCGTGTCTCATAGGCCGGGTTTGCAGCTTCAAGGGCAATTGATTTCCCTTTTTTGCGCAAGCGCTTCAGCGTCGCTTCCTGTTCTTCAACCAGCGCAACAACAATGTCCCCGGTCTGGGCATCATCGGCATATCGAAGAATGACAATGTCACCTTCAAGGATCCCCGCATCAATCATAGAGTCGCCTTTAACCTCGAGCGCATAGTGCTTTTCAGGGTCACCGAGATCTGAAGGCGGTGTCACGCGGTCCACTTCATGCTGAATCGCTTCAATCGGTACACCCGCAGCAATACGACCGAGCACGGGAACAGATCCTGCCATGGCCGGTGTTGCTGCGCCAACAACGCTTGGTCTGAAGGCTTGGCGACCACGAGGCGGCGCCGTTGGGGTTACCGCATTCGGCATTTTCAGCACTTCCAGTGCGCGCGCCCGATTGGGTAAGCGACGAATAAAGCCGCGCTCTTCAAGCGCGACGATCAGGCGGTGAATACCCGACTTGGAGGCCAAATTCAGCGCCTCTTTCATTTCATCGAAACTGGGAGAAACACCATCTTTTTTGATGCGTTCATGGATAAAAAGCAAAAGCTCTTTTTGTTTACTGGTCAGCACGGGAAGCCTCCACTTCAACAATTGTTCCCGATTTGTTTATTCGTGTTCTGTTCTTTTGTCAAATACCACGGTAAACTTGATCAGAACGTCGTCCGACGCGGAGATTTGACCTTGGCCCGGCGCGCAGCAACCGCCGCTTTCAATGCTTTCTGACCCCAGGAATTCGCCTCATCCGGATCATCCATGGCGGTTTCAGGCAGCGAGACGTAGCTCATCTGAATGGTTTTTCCGGTCGTCGGATTGGTCCATTCAAACGGCTCTGACCCCTGATCTTCCAGATCGGCGCGCAACTCATCATCGGCTTTGATATAGATGCGACCGCTGTCGAGGAGTGCGAACATTTCCTCGCCAGCATAGACTCCTGCCCCGCCGAACATTTTGCGGATCCGGATCGGTCCCAGTCGCCCGAACAGATCCTCTACATAACTGTGAAACGATTTAGTCTGATGGCTCGCCATCTTTATCCTCCATGGGAAGGCCAATCCTGTAAACGCCCTTGAAATCGAGCGGGTCGACCGTCTTTCCTTTACGATAGATGGAGACTTTTTCCGCTACGGCAAGTCTTATTGCGGTCGAGCGCACATTTGGCAATAATTTTCGCCAATTTGTAGGAGAAATTGCCTTGGCTGCTTCGCTAGGACAGATCGTCTTTCCGGGGCCACGGCGCACGACAAGATCAAGGATCGCCTGCGTGACAGACGATCCTTCATGTTCGCGCTCAGTCATCATCTGCCTTTGCTGGGCTGAGCTTGACCAAATCCGTAATCAGCCCATCCAGACCATTGGCACGAGAGCCCGTCGACACATCAATCCGGCCAACTTTTTCCGTCAGCTTTTCAAGCGTTTCGAGCTCTTTCATCCGCAGGAGAAGGGGATTGTTCTCCATCAGGCGTGCGGTGTTCAGCAGTGACCGCGTGGCCGCTGTTTCCTCACGACGGCGGATGACATTCGCCTCAGCCTGTTTCTCCGCTTCGACAACGCGATTCAGGATTTCGCGCATGTCGCCCGGCAGGATGACATCCTTCAGACCGACGGAGTCAATTTCAACACCGAGAGACGCAAATGCACCCATAGCCTGCACCGCTTTGGTCAGCTCTGTGTCGAGATCACCGCGCGCATCAAGCAACTCATCCAGGGTTCGATTTGCAACCGCATCACGGATCGCAAACTGGATATGGCGATAGATCTGCTCATTCATGTCTTTCGCTTCGCCAGCTTTGACGGCATCAGTGATCTGCCAGAACGCGGTCAGCGTGACACGCACAGAGACGCGGTCCTTCGTCAGGATTTCCTGAGCCGTTACCTCCGTTGTCTGACGACGCGTATCGACGACTTTGACGACGACTTTTCGAACAGCCGACCACCAAGCGTGCAGGCCGGGTTTCAACTGCTCGCGCAGTTCGCCGTCCACGAAAAGCAAGCCAGCATGTCCCGCTTCGATATCGGACAGCGTGATGTGGCGCGATCCTGTCGCACCGACACGCGTGATGTCATCACGAGAGATTTTCGGCGCGTCAGAGACATCGAGGACTTCAACGCGGATATCACGCAGTCCCTTCCAAAACGCGACATCGCCACCCGGCTCGATAATGTATTTCAGCTTATTATCGAGGCTGACAAGCGCGATTTCGCCTTTACCGGGGCGCACGATTTCCAAATGACGCGTGCACAAATCAGGCTTCTCGCTCTGAAAAGCACGCACCCATTCGGACTTGTCGAGCGGGTTCGCGACGTCGAAATAGAGGACCTGATTACGCTTGCTGAGCACAGGGACGCTGTGGCGCCCGGGCTCAAGCACCAGCGTCACTTTTTCATCGCGCAGCAAGACACCGCGCTGCGTGGTATCGATCAGAATATGTTGCGTGAACGGCCACATGACACGTCCCTCCTAAATTCAGCGAGCGGCGCACATACACGAGGGTTAATAGGAAAGTAAAGAGATAACCGGGCATCGCTCCCAAAAAAATCTGGCGGGCCATCTGATCCCGAAAGGCGGGCGAAGAGCGGGTGGAAAAGGCGCTGACCGGCCAAGGCCGGTTCAGGGCACATCCTCCGATGTCTCTCCGGCCACCTCCTTTGTCAGGGGCACTCGGCCGATTTTCTGGTGCCGTTGGTGACGCCGCCCGAAGGTTTTGTCGCCGCTGGCTGAGAGATGCCCGGCATCTCCGATAGGTGTGCTGCCGAAGCAGCTGGAGTTAATGGTGGGACTCGAACCCACTACCGTTCGATTACAATTCGAATGCTCTAACCAGATGAGCTACATTAGCTTGGACCAAAACCAAGTGCCTTTGGAAGGCTGGTGGAGTTGCCCGTGACAGGCATACGGTATGGCAGCGCCACCCGCACCGCCCGGGACCCTTAT
>JBCDKW010000029.1:0-5711 GCA_038746145.1 Pseudomonadota bacterium | reverse complement strand
GCGGCGAAACAGGCGCGGGCTTCTGACCGAGTGATTGTAGACATTGCTGCGCGCAATGGCGGGTATTATTCAGATGACTTACATGCTGCTTCCGACCCGTCCGCTTCGCGTAATTTCCGAGAGGCGCACAAGCGGCGACTGGAAGCACTGCGCCGGGCGGGACTTGTCACACGCCAGGCCGATGGAGTCTGGGAGATTGGCGAAGGCTATTTGCAGCGGGCAGCAGAGTTTGAAGCATCCGGAGGCGGCGGCGTGAAAATACAGGTGCGATCCTGGATGGCACTTGAAACGCAGATTGAAGCGCGTGCCGAGACGTGGCTGGATAGCACAAAGGCCCTTGAAAATGAGCGGATCGACGGACGCATTGGTAAGGCGCGTGCGGCGCGTCTGGTCTTCTTGAAGCGCCAAGGGTTTGAAATAGAGGATGGCGCGTTGTCGAAAGAGGCGCGTTTTCAGTTGGGCAGGGAAGAGCTATGGCGTGCTGGTCAGACTGAAGCTCGTAAGTCTGGGAGGGAACAGTTTACCTTGGCCTCCGGCGAGACGTTCGAGGGGCGGTTCGAACACACCGTTGATATGGCACACGGGCGTATGGCGATCATTGGTAAGGAGAAAGCTTTTGCGCTCGTACCATGGCGGCCTGCTCTTGAGCGCCATCGCGGTGCATCACTGGTGATTGAGCAGCGGGCGAGGGGATTGTCTTGGAGTTTTCCGGGGCCACGGCAGAGAGGTATAGGGCGGTGAGTGCGATGAGGACTTAAAATTGAGCGAATCGGCAGAGTGTTGCGCGTTTTCGTTTCATCATGAACGACTTAGTGAATTTTGGCTTGTTCCTAAAAACCCGACATAAGAAAACCGCCATTTGATCTCAAAACCGGACTATCTGCGTAGGATCTTTTTCAGTTCTGAGCTTAGCGATCTTACGCGCCACCGAAGGAAATCAGCTCCTCCTAAATCCACTTGTATTTCCTGCAGGCTCTCGAGGGCGTTTCCTGCAAATGCTTGCAAGGGTTTTTGCCGATCTTCTAGTTTCTGTCGTTGCGCACTAATCTCATTAATCTCGTCGCCTTTTCTTATACGCAGCGACAATGTGGACATCGCGCCAATAAGAGCCGAAAAGCTAAGGTATCCTCTAAGCGTCTCGGCAGTCGTTTGACAAGTGTGAATAGGTCGCCTGATAATCCAGTTGGTGTCAAAGATTGTAGAAAGCCGCCTCGGTTTTCGATTTAAAACGCGTTGAAATTTACTCAGTTAGGTTTTGACGAACCATTTGAATCGTCGCCGACGCTGCCTCTAATTGCTTTTTCGATAGCCCGTCAAAAGCTGTATCCGCGACGTTCTCTGCAAGGCGCGCTATTTCTTCTGACCGCTCCAACGCAAAGCGTGTTGGCACGACACGCCAGATGCGACGGTCTTGGGGGTCGGCTTCACGTGAGACATACCCCGATTTTTCCAATTGATCGATGAGCGAGCCAACAGATGGACGAGCAACTTCTAGCGCTTCGGCGAGTTCTGTCTGAGAGGGCGCTTCCAGTCTGAGGACGTAGATCAGGGCATGCCATTGCGAGCGCGTCAGTCCAAGCCGCTCCATCTCTTCGTCAAAAGCTGCTCGCAGCAAGCGTGTAACTTCTGCGAGTAAGAAGCTCAGATTTACTCTGTCATCAGAGCCCATCCGCTCTGCAAAGCTTTTGTCGGTCAGTGAGGAGGTCAAAATATCATTCCGATTTACTTTAATTGTAAGCTACATTACAATTAGGTGCATTACAACAAATTTTGTGAAAGTTCACGTCGATGAAGCATGATGGTTTAGAGCAAAAAATCCAAGTCAATGGACTGACCCTTACCTATACTGCATTCGGGCATGACAGTTCACCAAGAGTGATCTTTGCGCATGGTGGGGGACAAACCCGCTATGCTTGGAAGGGCGCTGCCAGGTCGCTAGGTCAGCAAGGCTTTAACGCGATTGCCCTGGACCTTCGCGGGCACGGCGACAGCGATTGGGCTGAAGATGGCGACTATACGCTTGAAGCTTTTGGTCGCGATCTGGTGGCTATTGCAGATCAGTTAGGGGTCGGGCGAGGTAAACCTCATATAGTTGGGGCTTCACTCGGCGGACTCGGCGCGATTGTTGGGGCTGGCCTAATAAAACCCGGAGCATTTGCGTCCGTCACACTGGTTGACATTACGCCGAACATGGAAGCTGCCGGGGTCGCAAAAGTTGTTGGCTTTATGGCTGAGCATAGCTCAGAAGGCTTTGCGACACTTGAAGATGCTGCAGACGTAATTGCGCAGTATATGCCGCACAGACCACGCCCCAAAGACCTTGAAGGCTTACGGAAGAACCTCAAGCAAGGCGCAGACAAACGCTGGCGCTGGCATTGGGACCCGGCTTTCATTCATGGGGTGATGAAGCGATCCGCGGTCGATAAGGCGGGCGATCTTGAGCAAGCCGTGCGGAACATCAATGTCCCCATTCATCTGGTGCGCGGGCGGATGAGTGAGCTTGTCTCAGAAGACTCAGTCAAAGCATTCAAGGCTTTGGTGCCTGACGCTCACTACACGGATGTCGCTGGCGCCCGTCACATGGTGGCAGGTGACAGCAATGATGTGTTCACGGAGGCCGTCAGCGATTTTCTGCGCCAGCACTCAGAAGGAGTTGAAGCATGAGTAACAAGGTTCCCGATGTCGCTTTCATGCAAAAAGCATTGGTTGCAGCTCCATTTCACCAGTGGCTCGGACTTAGCGTTATCGAAACTGGAGCAGATGAGATCAAACTCTTAATGCCGTGGCGCGATGAGGTTGTGTCCAATCCGAAATCACAATCAGCTCATGGCGGCGTACTGGCAGCGCTTATAGATTTGACGGGCTTCTATGCACTCATTGCAACTGGAAACATGCCGCTTGCGACGGCGGATTTGCGGGTCGACTATCACCAACCTGCAACCCCCGGGCCTTTGACCATTGTTGGGCGGGTGGTTCGTCATGGAACCACACTGTCCGTCGCAGAGGCTAATGTGCTGAGCGAAGCAGGTGAACTGCTCGCGAGCGGCAGAGGTGCCTATCGTATGTCGAGGCCATCATCGTGACCCATATTCTCCGATGCCTAGCGCTGATCGCGCCCGTGTTGCTTGCGGCTTGCTCGAGTGAGCCGCCACTACCGGAACCAGCTACCATTTCTGACGAACTGACACCCGTTATTGCCGCCCCCATCAAGGTTCAAACGGTCATCGTTGAAAGCGTCGATCTTGCTGATCCGCTTATTGCGTCAGGAACCATTGCCGCCAAACAGACGAGCAATATTGGTGTGCTCGCCGGAGGCGTCGTCGAGAAAATATATGTCAAAGTTGGCGACCGCGTTAAAAAGGGTCAGGCCCTTTTTCAAACAAGGCGTGTCGATTATGAGCAGCAGCTATCAGAGGCAGAGGCTCAGCTTTCTATTGCGCTTGCGGAGCAGGCAAATGCTGAGAACGCCTTAAAACGCACATCGGCTCTGCTCGATAAGGGACACGTGTCGCAGGCTGTATTTGATGATGTTCAGGCTACGCTTCAGGTCGCAAAATCGCAGGCCGCGCTACGGCGCACACAAGTTGATGCTGCAAAACAAAAACTCGACGACACAACCGTTCGTTCCCCCTTTAACGGGGCGGTGACAGCCCGCTATATTGATGAGGGTGTCTTCATGGCCAACAGCTTTTCCGGGATGGGCAATTCGGCAGTCGTTCAAATTCAAGAATGCGAGATCGCGGCGGGTATTTTGTTCGCCCCTGAATCTGAAGTTGCTCGCTTGCACTTGGGATTGACGGGTAGCCTCTATGTTGATGGCCGCGATGAGCCTATCCGCTCCGAGATTATTATACTGAATGATCGCGTTGATCCGAAGGCAAGAACCGTTGAGTTCAGAATGGCTTTCCTGAATGAAGGATGCGCCGTGCGCGCAGGCCAATCGGTGCGCGCTGAGGTGGACGTCGACCCGCGTCCAGCGCTTGTTTTACCTCGGGCGGCGCTACAGGGGACCAGTTCGTCACCTTATGTTTTTGTAGTTGATGGAGATCGCGCGCGCCGCACGACGGTTACGGTTCAGGATATTGATGCCGTCCAGGTAGAAGTCCTGTCTGGCCTCAGCGCTGCCGATAGGGTCATCACTGGACCATTAGACAAAATAAGTGATGGCACTCAGGTGGAGGCCAATGCCTCATGATGGGGATCGTAAATACCTCCATCCGTCGTCCTGTCTTCGCCGTCATGCTCATCGCTGCATTGGTTGGGCTTGGATGGATTTCAGTTGGCCGTCTCGGTGTCGATCTCTTTCCGAATGTAGAATTTCCCTATGTGTCCGTGACAACTACACTGGAAGGGGCTTCGCCTGAAACGATTGAGTCTGAAGTCACAGATATTATTGAGGAAAACGTCAACACGATTGACGGGATTGAAAGCCTGCAATCGTTCAGCACCGAAGGTGTGTCGAGTGTTCTGATCGAATTCTCTTTAACGACCGACGTTAATGTCAAAGTTCAGGATGTTCGCGATAAAGTTCAGCTCGCACTGGCCGATCTGCCGAGCGATGTTGACCCGCCTATTGTTGATAAAGTTGATCCGGATGCCGCGCCCATCATATCGGTGATGATTGCCGGTGATATTCCCATTCGGGAAATAACCGCTTTCGCTGATGATATCGCCAAGGAAGAGCTTCAGCGCATTAAGGGCGTGGGCTCGGTGTCAATAGTCGGCGGGCGCGACCGGGCTATCCGCGTCTGGCTTGAAAACGACCGTATGCGCTCGTTTGGGGTTACGGCAGATGATGTTCGCATGGCCATCCAAAGTGAACACGCTGAGCTACCCGGCGGCAGGCTAGAAGTTGCAGGTGGCACACGTGAGTTCGGCGTCAAAACATTAGCCGAGGCAACGACGCCTGCAGGCTTTGCTGATCTTCCCGTCGCCTACCGTGAAAACGGTGTCACCATTCGTGTCGGCGATGTCGCACGAGTGGAGGATGGGCTGGAGGATGAACGCTCTGCCGCCTTCCTCAACGGGGGGCGCGGCGTATCGCTCGATATACGCAAACAATCAGGCCGTAACACAGTTGAAGTATCGCGGGCTGTCAAAGCGGCAGCCGAGCGATTGCGAAGCGTCGCTCCGGATGGTGTAGAGATTGTCGTTACACGGGATGTCTCGAAATTTGTAGAAAGCTCGATCAAGGATGTCGGCCACGATTTACAAATCGCTATTGGGCTGGTCATCGCGGTAACATTTATTTTCCTTCTGAATTTTCGCGCGACCATGATTGTTGCCATCGCAATTCCCACCTCTTTGGTCGCAACCTTCTTTGGCTTCTATCTGATGGGATTCACGATCAACGTCCTGACCCTTCTGGCGTTGACCGTCGCGATTGGTCTTTTGGTCGATGACGCCATCGTCGTCATTGAGGCAATTACAACCGAGCTTGAAGACGGAAAGCCGCCCATGCAGGCTGCTTACGATGGCACGAAAAAGGTTGGACTGGCGGTCTTTGCAGGCACGGCTGCAACGCTCGCAGTCTTTGTCCCCATCGCCTTCATGGGCGGCATCGTGGGGCGCTTTTTCTTCCAATATGGCTTGGCGATCGTCTTCTCCGTTTCGATCTCATTGATTGTCGCCCTAACACTTACCCCGATGCTGGCATCTCGCCTGCTCAAGCATGGCAAGACTGCATTTGTGCTCCGGCCCATCGAGTCGTT
>JBCDKW010000028.1:0-10112 GCA_038746145.1 Pseudomonadota bacterium | reverse complement strand
CTTGGCTGAGGCGGACCTCCACCTCGCGCAGCTTTGCAATGATCTCTTCAGGCTTGGCTCTCTTGCCCATCGCTCAACTCCATATCAGAGCCGATCCTAACTCAAACTATGGGCCAGTTTTTCTGAGGCAGACCAGGGGCAGCCAGACGCTTCCGTATCCTAGCCGTGATCGATGACTTCACACGCGAGTGCCTGGCGCTTGTCGCGGACACATCGATCTCCGGACAACGCGTTGCTCGCGAACTGGATCGTCTGATCCGGCTCTATGGCAAGCCAGAGACCATTGTCAGTGACAATGGCAGCGAACTGACCAGTCGGGCGATCCTAGAATGGCAGAATGAGCGCGGTGTGGCCTGGCACTATATCGCGCCCGGAAAACCGATGCAGAATGGCTTCGTCGAGAGCTTCAATGGCAAGCTTCGCGACGAGTGCCTCAATGATGAAGTGTTTGATAGTCTGGCCCATGCCCGATCGATCCTCGGGCGCTGGCGCCACGACTACAATCATATCCGGCCTCACTCATCGCTGGGCGGGCTGACGCCCGCAGCGCGCCGGTCGCTCGAGCTTGATGGGAGCACCGCTACCGACGCGCTCGCCAAGCCTCAAACTATGAACTATGGAAAGGTCAGACTCTCGTTATGAGTGAGGGACCCAAGGGTCTCAGGTCAGCAAGATTAGAGCGAAGCGCGCCTCCTACATGCGCCAGCACACGCAATGGCAGTGGCACTTGGATAAGGCCCCTGCAGGGGCTTCCTCCGCCTTCATCTGTTCCACTGGATCGGATGATCGCTATCGCGACCAGCTTCGAAATCGTGAAGATCAATGGGGTCCAGCATTATCTCTGGCGCGCTGTCGATCATGAGGGCGAAGTGCTGGAGTCATTTGTCACCAAGACACGCAATAAGCCCGCAGCGATCAGGTTTCTGAAGAAGGCGATGAAGCGTTACGGAGCACCGAGAAAGATGATCACTGACCGACTTCGATCTTATGGCGCTGCCATGAAAGAGATTGGAATGCAAGATCGCCAGGAGGTCGGTCGTCACTTGAATAACAGGGCAGAGAATAGCCACCTACCGTTCCGACGACGAGAGAGAGCGATGCCGAGGTTCAGGCGAATGTCGAACCTGCAGAAATTCGCTTCGCCCCATGCCTCGTTCCACAATCACTTCAATCTAGACCGCCATATCAATCACCGCTCCACATTCAAATCGATGAGAAATGCTGCCCTCTCAGAATGGCGCCAGCTTCTGGCTCGATAAAAGCCTCTACGCCGTTCGATGCTGGAGACTGGTTCGCGTTAGACTGACAGCACCAACTTGGGTCCTCTATCCTTATCGGGTGGAGGAAGTATGTTGGGGACGAAAACGGGATGCTACCTGATAAGTCACTGGATACAGCCTCAGTCGAGATTGCGCTCTCACCAAAGTTCATGCCAAGCCCTAGCGTTAATGCTGGAAAAGAGAACACTAAGATCAAGCCCTTAAAGATCCCTGCGGACTAAATATGCAAAAAATTGATTCCATTAAACTAGTCACAGTAACTGCACTCATTCTAACCAACTTCGCTCTATTTGCGCTCGGCGCTCCAGCGGTTTTTTCCTTGCTATGTGTAGCATCAATTCCATTATCGGTGCTAAGTATCGATATATATAGAAAAGTACGATCTGATCACGATCGTTGATAGGCAATGGCTCTAGTGCACGATCTGAACTATTTTTGACTTAGACGTTCGCTATCGGCGCTCCGCGCGCTAAACCTCTCGCCTAGCAGACGTGTTAGAGATCATTTAAGCTTCATCACAATCGCTAAAAATTATGAGCATGTCTGAAGCCGAGAGTCCGTTTTAGGGCGACTTAAGCCTCTGAGCTTATGACCGCTTTCGCTCACGTACCAGACTTTCTCTACCGCCCTCAAAAGCTTTGATCTTTTCGGATACGCCGAAACCCGTGAAACGCGCCTAAAACTCAACCCCAAGCTCAAGCCCGATTGTCCTTGGGGCGTCCACAGAAGCGTAAAGCACTCCGTCGATGGGGAAGAAGGCATTTGGGAATGAGCTTCCACTAATGCGTCGTTCATTCGCGGCGTTCTCGATAAACAGTCGGGCACTCCATGCCTCAGCCTCATACCCCAATTGGGCGGCAAAGATCTCCACGGCCTCTTGTGTATCTCGCGCATTGAGATTGAACCCCGTCCGGTTTCCCTCATCGAGTGGCATTTCACCGATGAAATTGATTTCGCCCCGCACAAACCAGCCGGTCGGATGTTCATAGCGCGCTGCTAGATTGGCGTCATAAGCTGGAATAAGCTTCACTGGATTACCGATGACAGTGTCGCCGCCTACGCCTCCAAAGTCGGTGTATTCGGCTTCAACGATCCCGAGATTAGCCGTCAGCGTAATCTCATCGGTGGGCTCCCAATAGCCCTCGACTTCAAAGCCGTAACTTTCGATGCTGGCATCTGAGCTGATGAAAGAGGTTGATCGCAACTGACCGGTCTCATCAACCAGAGCTGATATTTCCTGATAGTTGTCTGCTTCGATATAAAAAGCGGCGGCCGCGACATAGAGATCTGCAGCAGGCGCGTTCCAACGCGCGCCCGCTTCATAGCTCCACATTTCCTCGGAACCGTAGGTGACGACATCATCCTGAAATCCTTCTTGCGCGGCCGTGATGTTAAACCCACCGGGCAAGTAGCCTTTTGCAACGTTCGCATAGAATGTGAGATTGTCACTCGGCTGATACTTCACAGCAAACCGAGGCAGGGCTGCCTCAAACGTGTCTTCGAGCGTCAACTCATCAAAGACGAAAACGGAGAAGCCGAGATCAAACTCTCCAGCGTTTTGAATGGTTTTTCGATTAGCGGAATCGAATCGTAAGCCAACTGTTCCGGTTAGTTTCGGGACATTGGGCGGCGTGTAGCTGACTGAGCCGAACACACCAAAATCTTGGCTTTGGACTTCTTGTTCTGGCGCGAATGAATAATCCGCGAAAGATCCCGGTCCGACGAGTGACCCCAATGCGTTCGCGGTGTCATCTGCATAATAGGATATGCCGATGGTATAATTGAGCGGATCTTCAATCGGAGAAGTATACCGCAACTCTGCGTTCCAAAGCTCCAGCTTATCTGTTTCACCGCCCGCCAGGACCGGACCATTCGAAAGGTCGGCATCAAACCCGAACTCCTCAGTATCTTCTGATCGGTAGCTCAATGCCAAATCCACGTCCCCAAAGTCTAGCTCGTACTTTGCACTGATACCTGCCACAACGTCCTGAAAATCGACTTGCTTCTCAGCATCGCTAATAAACTCGAAGTCTGATGCGCGCAGATCACCGTTAAAAGGAAATGGGCTGAATGGGTTGAGCGGATCGAACAGAATGCCGTCGCTATACACTTGATTGTAGCGCTCAATATCGACCGGAAATCCATCGAACGGATAGACGCCAGGAGCTCCGGTATCAATTATGTATCCTGTGGCGTTGATGGTGAGACGTTCGGTGGGGGTCCATCGCAATCGGCCTTGGACAAAAGTCTCCTCAATCTCACCCTGGCCATCTGGTGAAGCGCCGATATTTCTGACGAAAAAATCATCCTCGGAGTAACGCACAGAAATTGAACCTGAGAGTTTATCTTGGATCAGTGGGCCAGCGATATATCCGTCAACTTGATAAGCTTCACCGGTCTCGAACGAACTCGCTGTCAATGTCGACGAAGCCGTGAACTCATCTCCGGGGGCCCGTGTGTTTATCACAACCAGACCGCTTTCAGTGTTCGCGCCATATAGGGTCGATTGCGGACCTCTGAGGACTTCGACGGACTCCAACTGTGTGAGGACGGAATTGTTCAACTCGCGAAATGGAATGCCATCAATATAAACCGCGGCGCGATTGACGATGAACGGATTAGACTCAATACCGCGAATTGAGATGTAGACCGCGCCGAGTGGGCCACGATCGTTAAATTGTACGTTTGGAACGAGGTCATCAATCCGACGGATGTCTGTGACACGGGCATCCTTGAGCGCCTCGCGTCCAATCACCGTCGCGGACACGTCCAAGTCCTGCAACGTTGTGTCTTGTTTCGTGCCCGTGACGACAATCCCATCGATGACCAATTCATCTTCTTCCGGCACCGAAGGCGCTTGAGCCAAAGATGATAACGAGATTTGGAACGCGCAAACTGTGAGCGCTGACCAACGCAAAACCATAAAGCTACTCCAGCTTAGATGAAAATCATTCTCAACTTACTGGGGGTTATTGCTCTGCAACAAGAATAGATGCGTTCGCTGAACGGCGAAAAAGCTCACACAGGCGGCAGATATATCAAATGGTTTTGGCCGCGGTCGACGGCGGAAACCCGAACTGACGCTTGAACGCTGTCGAAAAGGCCGTGGGCTGGTAGCCGAACTCATAGGCCACTTGGGCAACCGGGTTGCCATCCACCAGTCGTCGCAACGCCTCTTCTAAACGTCGACGTGTGATGTATGCCCCCAGCGTCTCTTCGAATACCAGCTTAAAGTGTTCGGACATCGTACGAAGACTAATCCCGACCATCGCACTCATGTCAGCCAAGGACATCGCATCTCGCAAGTGTGCTTCAATAAAGTCGCGGGTCATGACAGCATTTCTGAGGCGCGTTTGCGGATGAACCGGTTTTGCATCACCAGCCAGGTTTCTCATCAGCGCTGCAAGGACTTCCAATCCGCGCGCCTCGTATAAAAGTTTTTTGGACACGGGGTCCTTTGGCGGAATGATTGCAGACGCCAGATTGGTGTACTGTTTGGCCGAATTACCTGACACAGCAACTAGGTGCTGTTTTTGCAAATGAGTGACGACTGATCGAAATGGATGATCCGCGTCATGAAGTTTCTCCGTTGGGATATGCAACCCAAACGAACGCGAAGGGCCAGCGCCGACTTCCGCTCGCGCAAGAATGCCATTCTCGGGGATAACGTAAGCGCTAAGACTTGGCCCTTGTAGCTCCATTTGGCCAAACCCATCCAACGCGACGCGCATATTGATAACACCAACCGTAATATGCAGGCCGCCGGGAATGAACGCATCTGATCTGATTGACTTGCCTGCTGAGCGCGCTGACGCCCATGACGTTCCGCCCCAAGTCTCCGCAAAGTCAAATGATGCATCGACTGGTTCAGCAAGTTTCCGGAGTGGCTCGCTCATAGGGATCACGTAGACCCAGACCCATTGAAACGGCAAGCGCACCTAGACTGTTTTTGAGTTGACAGACCGAATTATTTTGACGGTTTTTGCGCCCAATCAAGATTTATAGGGGGCGATAGATGCCAAATGTTGGGACGGCAAATACCGATTTTTCGATCCGACCAGATCATTTCTGCATCGTCGTTGATGATCTGGATAAGGCTGTTGAGCAGTATCAGTCTCTCGGCTTCACGATTACAAAAGGCGCCAAGGCGAGCGGGGGCCATAATGCGCTGATCGTTTTTGAAGACGGTATTTACATTGAGTTGATGCATTTCCCGAAAGCGAGACTTCAACGCATTTTGCTCGCGCTGACCAGACCAATTGGTTTGTTCAATTTGATGCTGTCTGGCGACAAAGAGATACTGAGACGATTTCTCATCCATTGGACAAATGCTCCGAGTGGGCATTGGGTCGACTGGAGTTTTGCGGTTGAGCCGATGGAAGCGGCGGTGGAACATGTGCGCGCGTCTGGATTTGAAGTTGCAAAATCCGCTTACGTCTCAGAACGACTGAATTCCGAGAACGAAACGGCTCGCTGGAAAATGCAAGGAACTCCGAACACGAACTTGCCGTTTCTCATCGAGGACTTTTCGGGTTCTGCGCCGCGCGCGCCTCTTAACAAAGGGCACTCTCATGATAACGGTGCTGTCGCCTTAAAAGAGGTTATCCTTGGATCGCCTGATCCACAAAAGACGCTTGAAGACCTTTCAAAGCTTACGAATATCGATGTGGATGACGACAAGGTTGAATTGAACGGTGTGGCTTTTAAGTGCAAGCGCGATTCAGAGCGAAAATATGCCGGGCCGATGGAGCTGGTCTTATCTTCAGCGAGCGGCGAAGTGCCAGAGGGCAGATTAGAGCCATTGATAACGGGTGGCGCGCAAATCTCACTCATAAAGTGAAAGGCGCGGTTGAGACTGCGCCTGCCCCTATAACTTGTAGCATTTTTCGTCCCGGCACGCACGCCGTTGGTAGGTTATATCACATGGTCGGCAACTTAGCTTATGTCTGCTTCCTCGCTTTTCGGAATTCTTAGGAATCCGCTCTGGAGCGAAACGAGGACACTTCTATTTCTCGATGTGATCGACGGCTCAAGCCTCCGTCAGTTCGGGCAAAGGCCCTCGATAGATTGATTTCGGGCGGACGATGCGGCCCTCAGAAACCTGCTCACGGGCGTGCGCGATCCATCCAAGCACTCGCCCGCAGGCAAAGGTCGCGGTGAACGCTTGCCGCGGGATGCCTAAGGCCTCCAACAAGATCGCCGTATAGAATTCGACATTTGTTTCTAGCGCCCGGTCCGGGTATTTATTGCGCAGCTTTCCGAGCACTTCGCGTTCAATGTGCTCTGCAAATGCGATCCTGCCCGCCGTACCCGGCAAGCGGCTGGCCGCGGTTTTTAACGCATCTGCGCGAGGGTCTCGCGCCCGATAAACGCGGTGACCAAAGCCCATCAATCGCTCCCCCCTTGCCAAAGCCTGGTCAATCCACGCCTCGGCATGCGCGGCCTCACCAATCTCGTCCAGCATATCCAGCACCGGCCCAGGGGCACCGCCATGCAGCGGGCCTTTCAGCGCCGACAAGCCGCCAAGGACCGCCGACGTCAGCCCCGCCCGCGTCGACGAGACCACGCGTGCGGCAAAGGTCGACGCATTCAATCCATGATCGCAAATCGTCACCAAATATGCGTCCAGCGCCCGCGCCGTATGCGTCTGCGGAGTCGTCCCTGAACTCATTTTCAGGAAATCGGCTGAGGACGACAAACGCGCGTCGGGCGCGATTGGCGCTTCACCGGCGGCCAGTCTCACCGCCGCAGCGGTATAGACCAAACCGCTCGCGGCTAGCGCAATCGCGGTGTCGAGCGTCTCGTCATCCTGCTCATTGGCCCAGCCGCGTCTTAAATACTGAATAATGTCCGGATGAGACGTCGCGGCCGGCAAACGCTTGAAAGCTTCCACCCTCGCTGCTCCAATCCGCGCGCCAAGCTCCTGCGCCGATGGCATGTCGTCAAACGCCAACCGCCACAAAAGGTGCGCAACGTCCTCATAGGCCAACGAGATTGCCAGCTTTTCGACATACCAGCCTTTGATGATGAGCTCGCCAATGTCGCCTTTAACATCTGAAAGCGCGGTCTCTGCCGCGACAACGTTTTCTAAGCCTGAATCCATGATCTTCTCCTGTCTGTTTTTTGCGTGTGTCGGAAAACAGCTCGACAGCGTCAATCTTGATCAACATAATCAATATATGTCTTGGTTGGATCGTGAAGCTGCGTTGCACAAGCTTGGGGTCAAGGCCCAGACGCTTTATGCTTACGTGAGTCGCGGTCAAATTTCAGCGCAAACCCATCCCGATGACCCGCGTGCGAGTCTGTATTCTGAGGTTGATATCGATACTCTCGTAAAGCGCCGGCGACGCGGGCGCTCACGTTCTGACATCGCCTCCGCCGCAATTGCTTGGGGCGACCCGGTGATGGAAACGAAAATCACCACGATCCGAAATGGACGCCTGATCTATCGCGGGGTCGATGCGGTAAAACTGGCAGAGCACGCGACGGTTGAGGATATCGCCGCCCGGCTTTGGCAATGTGATCCTTTGCGCCCGGAACATGCAAGTGACACCTCCATTGCGGGGAAAACGGGAAAAGAACGGGCGTTCAACTACCTCGCACACATCGCAGCCAAACAGGATACACCTATCGCGCGGGAGGATGAGATCGCTAAACGCGGCGCCTCACTCTTGATCGGATTTTCCGACGCAGTATCCGGCAAGACCGGGCGAGGTTTGTTTCATCAGCGCTTGGCGCGATCTTGGAGACTCGACCCAGATGGCACCGACCTGTTACGGCGGACCTTAGTGCTTGTCTCAGACCACGAACTTAATCCTTCTTCCTTCGCCGCGCGTGTCACGGCCTCGACGGGCGCCAGCTTAGCGGCCTGCGTCCTCTCCGGCTTTGCGACTCTCACGGGACCGCGTCATGGCGAAGCTTCGGCGCAGGCCTTAGCCTATCTAAAGCAACAATTGGAAGATACCTCGGCAAGACCGGGCTCAAACTCCGCTGCCATTTCCTCGGACATTCCAGCGATCGGTCACGCGCTTTATCCAAAAGGCGACCCCCGCGCCAAAGCCATCCTACAATGGACCAAACCGGACACGGGTTTGAAGCGCGCCATCCTCCAAGCCGAACGCACCGGCGAATACCGCGCCAATATTGATATGGCGCTAGCGGCACTTTGCTTAAAGCTCAATCTGCCAGACGATGCACCGTTCCTGATTTTTGCGGCAGGGCGCATGGTCGGTTGGATCGCGCATGCGATTGAACAAGCAAATAGCGGGAAAGTGATCCGCCCGCGTGCGAAGTACCTTACAGATTGAGGGCAAAATGTACTGACAAAACGACGCCAGCGACCGTTTTAAGGCGTATCCTGTTATTGGAACAGCGACTGGAGTGGGGTGAGTTAAGGTCGCTCAGGCCTTCCTTATATTAATCAAGTACCCTTCACAAAATTACGAAGATTATTCCCCATTCCCCGGTTGGACTTTCTACATGAATTAAGAGTCCGCGGGAAAATAGTGTACATCTGAGAATTGCACTGGGTACTCGGATAGACGATCCAGCAGAACACTCATGTCCTTAGACGGAACGCCGTCGAAGTATTTTTCGTTGAAAAACTGTTCCGTACCCTCAAGTTGCAGGTGGTGTTCTGCAAGTTCAGATGAAATTAGTCCTAGCGCCTCCACATAGTTCGCTGCACTGCTGCAAATCGGAACAAACGCTTCTCTCATCCCCTGATCGTATTCCGGGTTGTCCGACAGAACGACGCAAAATACTCGCCCATGATAAGTCTGATCTTGGTCCATAATGCCGATAGTCTTAGGCCTTTGATCCTGTTTGTGAACCACCGGCTTTGCAGCATGCTCACCTTTGAAGTTGCTTGTGAACACATACTTTTTCGCCTGGTAGACCGTAAAAAGACGCCAGAGGGAATTGTCAGCGGAAAGTGAGCCTTAACCGCCCTGCTCTAGCTAGGCTTTATGACCAAAAACCCGTTTCGCTATTTCAAGACGTCGCCTGAAATCATCCAGCTTGCGGTGATGATGTATGTTCGTTTTCCAGTTTCGCTGAGAAACGTTGAGGACCTTCTGCACGAGCGTGGTATCGATATCTGCCATGATAGCGTGAGGCTCTGGGTCGACCGATTTGGTCCAATCTTCGCCGGAAAGATCCGAACGAAGCGGGCGTCTTACATGCGCCAGCATACTCAATGGCAATGGCACCTGGATGAGGTCTTCGTGAAGATCAATGGCGTCCAGCACTATCTTTGGCGCGCTGTCGATCACGAAGGGGAGGTATTAGAAAGTTACGTTACCAAAACCCGCAATAAGCCCGCTGCACTTACCTTTTTGAAGAAAGCCATGAAGCGATGCGGTGCACCAAGAACGGTCGTCACCGACCGGCTACGCTCGTATGGCGCGGCGATGAAAGAGATCGGAAACGAAGACCGCCAGGAGGTCTGTCGTCATCTCAATAACCGAGCCGAGAATAGCCACCTGCCCTTTCGACGAAGAGAGCGCGCGATGTCGAGATTCAGGCGAATGTCGAATCTACAGAAATTCGTTTCGACCCACGCCTCATTCCACAACCACTTCAATCTCGACCGCCACATCAACCACCGCTCTATCTTCAAATCGATGAGAAACGCTGCCCTATCCGAATGGCGCCAGCTTCTGGCTGGATAAGGCCCCTACTCCGCGCGATGCTGGAGACGGGTTCGCTGTGGACTGACAGCACCACCGGCAGTGGTCCAAACTATGGGCTTAGAGCAATAGCCCATTTCTATAACCAAAACTTGGCTGCCGTTCAGGGGGCTAGGTCCTCACCATCCGTTTAGAGGCTCCG
>JBCDKW010000027.1:0-12269 GCA_038746145.1 Pseudomonadota bacterium | reverse complement strand
GGCGTTGCTTTACCGGCCATGAAGTTCTGTCCAACCGGCTTTGATCATTATTACGACCGCAGCACGCTCGTGTCGGCGAACCTTATGAAAGCGTTCAAGCAGCGCGACCTACTCCCCAGTTCCGATCACGTGATCTACTCGCTGCGCCATTCCTTCGAAGACCGGATGCTGGAAGGTGGTCTCGATTATGGCCTGCGCTGCGCTTTGATGGGCCATAAGAACAATCGCCCTGAATATGGGCAGGGTGGATCACTGGCTTACCGTCGGGAACAGTTGCATCGGATCGCGCATCCGTTTGATTCGGAAATGTTTGGTGGTTGAGTTGGGCCTAAGACTGCACAGGTTGAAAGCGTAGTCAAATAAAGCGCAGGCGATGTCTGTGATTGCATGTTGGAATCAGAATATCGTGTAATGTGAAAACGCAACTTAAAGTAACTTTACATGTCCATTGGCAATTTACGACTCAACTTCATGCCTGTCCGTCTATCAGGCGACACCGTAATCAACGCCGGTTATCGCCCATATGATGCTGAAGTGCTTCGTGAATTAAGAGCAGATTTTTCCGAAACCCATGTCTTCAAGAGAGACGGAAAAGACGACACAGTTGTCGAAATTCCGGTGGTGGAGGGAGCTGATCCAATTGCCGACAAGATTTCTGAAATAGACCTCGCGAGCTCTTGGTGGCATTGGGCACCGCTGATGAATGCAGCGCTACTCCGAACGTTTCACGGACGACGAGACATTATAAATGATTATCCCATCGAAGTTCTGGGAAACAAAACGGGCAACTTGATAAAACATGGTGAATTACCTGATTGGGTTAGTGTACTTCCTGTTCTTGAATTCACACCGAGAACAATATTCGGCGCCGATAACAAACCAAATTTCGGATTGGTGTGTAACGCCCGCACTCGATATCAGTTGAACGCAGACTGTAAAACGCTGATGGAAGCCGGTATCTCACCGGTCGGTCGCTATGTCATGATCAAGCAACCGGCTCGCGATGGGCGCCTATCAGATCGTGGACTGACAGTCGGTCGCGTCCGCGCCATCGACGGCGACAAGCTCCTTCTTGAAGACCACCGCGACGAATACGAGGCGGTGGACACCCAAGAGGCGTATTTGACTGGCAACCGAGTAGATTTTGATTGGTGCGTGAACACATTGTTGCGCTCTGGCGGTCACGCTGTTCTCGAATCCGCACGCAATCGGATGAGTTTACTGAATCAGGGACCGGGAAGGTTTGATTTGCTCGACCAAACCGCAAAATTTCTAAAATCAGCCGACTTAGAGGCTGTACCGGGTGTGAAGCTGGAACTGGGCGACTGGCTATCAACTGGAAACAGGAGCTTTCCCGAAGCCGAAATGATTGACAAGCCATCTTTGGTTTTCGATCCAGCCGGTACCCGCAATGACCACTGGAACGAACGCGGTATTAAGGTCAATGGACCATATGATCAGCGGACGTTCTCGCCTAAAAAGCTGAACATCGCTGTTATCTGCCAAGCAAGGTTTGAGGGCCAGGTTGACGCCTTCATGGCTAAGTTTTTGGACGGCATGCCGGATGTGCGGACAGGTGCAGGAGGAAAAGGCCGCGCGCCTTATGAAGATGGCTTTCTTCGGCGGTTCAAGCTGGAGCGCCCGAACGTCCAGACCTTTACCTCCCCTTCCGCGTCGGTCGTCGGTTACGAGGCCGCTTGCGAGGCAGCCCTCCGGCATGGTGCAGATAACGGCTTTCAATGGGACCTCGCGATCGTCCAGATTGAAGAGGGCTTCAAAGCTCTCCCTGGCAGAGAAAACCCATATTACGCAACAAAGGCGATGCTGTTGCGAAATCACGCGTCCGTTCAAAACATCCGCATCGAAACGATGCGCGATCCTGATAGGAGCCTGGTGTTTACGATGAACCAGGTGAGTCTTGCTACATATGCAAAGCTTGGCGGCCGACCTTGGCTGCTCAGCGCTAAACAATCCGTTGCGCATGAACTTGTGATTGGATTGGGATCTCATACTGAACAAGACGGAAAGTTCAGCGACCGCATACGGCACGTCGGCATCACGACCGTGTTTTCCAGTGATGGCGGATATCACCTGAGTGAACGCACCGGTGTCGTGCCATTTGATAAGTATGCAGAAGAATTAACGGAAACGCTAAAGCGCACGATTCAGCGAGTGCGCGACGAGGATAATTGGAAAAGTACCGATCGGGTACGTCTCATCTTTCATGTCTTCAAACCGCTCAAAGATTTTGAAGCTAAGGCCATAAAAGATGCTGTCGAGGGCATGGAGCTATCAAACGTCGTATTCGCGTTTGTTCATATCGCGCCGTATCACCCATTTGTCATTTTTGACCCGTCACAAGAAGGGCTGCCCAACTGGCAGCGTGACGCCAACAAGAAGAAAGGCGTCCTCGGCCCTTCTCGCGGGGTCCACCTCAAGCTCGGAGATTACGAATCGCTTGTTGTCTTCGCCGGCGCATCGGAACTCAAAAAGGCATCAGACGGTTTGCCGCGAGCGTGTCTGCTGAAGCTACACCGCGACTCCACCTTTCAAGACATGACGTACCTGTCTCGTCAGGCGTTCGATTTCACTGCGCATTCTTGGCGGGTGATGACGCCCGAACCCATTCCGATAACGATCAAGTACTCAGATCTGATTGCTGAACGACTAACCGGCTTGAAACAAATTGAGGCGTGGGACAACGATGCCATTCGCTTCCGCGAAATCGGCAAGACTCCTTGGTTTCTCTGATGAATTTGGCCGAACTCAAATCCGCATTGACCAGTCCACTCCCTCAGAGTGGTCCGCAACCGGTGCACGTCGCTGCTTTCTGTAGTTTCATGAGCCCATGGCTACGTGGGGCAATGCCGACTTTGAAACCAGAAAGAAGCACCAATTACCAAGACGTTGCAGCTATCGGTTTTGCCTTGGGCTCCGGAGTTCAAGACACCGCACTAACATCTGCGTTTAATGAGGGCGCGGACCAGCTTGCCGGCCGTAAATATTTCGCGCCAGGACGCGCGCCGCGATTTGAAATCGATAGTTATGCCATGCTGGGCATTGCCATCGGCTATTGGGCTACGAACGCATCTGCTGCTGATAAAGAGTGGATAATTGATTGCCTCAACCAATCGTACGACCACCTCAAACAGGACCTCTGGCAATATAGCTTAGCCCGATCAGCTCATGCCGTGATGGACAGCGCCAAGGACCTCGAAGGAATTGATCCTACCATTCGCGTCGGCGTTAAAGCGGCGACGGGGATCTCCACTACAGAGGAAGAGCGCGTCTCTGCCTGGGGAGCGACGATTGAAAATATTGGTGACCAGGACGGAGCGAAGATCGCCATATACCAGCGCGTATACGACGTGTGTGCAGCAGCGTTAGTTCGCATGCCAATTCACGGTGCCGGACTAAACGAACTTATCGAACTCTTGGTTGGGGTTTCAGAATCTATGTCTCACTGGACGTATGAAGTTACGAGGCGTGTGAGAGGAGTCACGCCGCAAAAGTGGGAAATCGACCACGAGTATCATGTGCAAAATTTGCTCTGGACGATTTTACGTCCCGTATTCCCGGATTTGGTTGACGAAGAAACACTCCAAAAGATGGGACACACTTCACCGCGCTACGACATCGGCATTCCGTCCCTCCACACAATTGTTGAAGTGAAGTATATGCGTAGGCGCGGCCAGAGCGAGCTAAAAAAGATCACAGACGAGATAGCTGCTGATCGTTCTCTCTATTTGAGAGAAGGCAGCGGCTACTCAACATTGGTGGTTTTCATCTGGGACGAGGCACGTCAAACAGAGGAATACAAGACTCTTCAAGACGGCCTAGAGTCCCTAACAGGAATTGAAAAAGTGATCATCCTGCCCCGGCCATCCAAAATGGAACGGTAGCGTGAAGCACTTTAAGAACCGAGTCCCTACAATCTATAGATTGTGAAAATCGCCACCAAAACTAGTTATAGATTGTTAAGAAATTCTATGATAACAATCTATGGGTTGTTAATATGGAGAGGAACTACTTGTGGACAGGTCTCTCAAACGTGCTCGTGCGGCGCTCGATAAGCGCTTAAATGCGGTAAGGCAAATGGATCAGGTCTCCGCCCCGCCGAAGGGATGGCTGCGTGCAATACGTGATGCTATTGGGATGTCGGGCGTACAGTTGGCGAACCGTCTGGGCGTATCGCAACAAGCGATCAATGCTTTGGAGCAATCAGAAGCCAGCGAGACGATCCGCCTTGAGACACTTCGCAAGGCGGCGGCGGCGCTCGATTGTCAGCTGGTCTATGCGCTTGTGCCAAACAAGCCGCTTGAGGACATGGTTGCCGAGCGGGCGCGCGCGAAGGCGCTTGAGGCGATTGGCGGTGTGTCTCACTCCATGGCGATGGAAGATCAAAAAGTGCTGGATGATGATCTGGAGGAACGCATTCAGATTTTCATTTCGGAAACATTGCGTGATCGCGATCTCTGGGAAGACTGATGACGGACCTGTTTCAGGAGCCAGAGAATGCGACGCCGCTCGAGCCGGAAGAACGCGAAGGCCTTCGGCTGACATGGGTGACCACGCGCGCTGATCTCAACATTGCCGAGCAGGACAATATCGACAAAGGCGCAGCCTGGGCTTTTCGCGCGGGCAAACCCGATCTGATGACCGTCGATTTTGTGCTCCAGCTTCACAAACGGATGTTTGGGGATGTCTGGTCATGGGCAGGGCATTATCGCCGAACCGAGCGCAATATCGGCATCGCGCCGCATATGATCGGCGTCCAGACAAGCCAGCTTATGGGAGATGCGGCTTACTGGGTCGAGCATCAAACCTATGAACCTACAGAACTTGCCGTGCGCCTACATCACCGGCTGGTCTATATTCATCCGTTCCCGAACGGGAATGGACGCCACGCGCGGATGATGGCTGATCTTGTCCTGCGCCGACTTGGTGCGCCCAGCTTGTCCTGGGGCGGCGGGTCGCTCGCCGACCTGAATGAACTCCGGCGCGCCTACGTGGACGCTCTGCGTCTGGCAGACCGAGAAGACTATGACGCTCTGATCGCGTTTTCCCGCTCATAGATCGACATGAGACCTGTATGCGGGTCTGCTGTTTGCTAGCCGTGCCTGCACCCGTTTGATGCGTTCTGTGCGGGCTTCCAGTTCAGTTTCCAAGCGCTCGAAGATTGGCCAGTATTTGTAGCCGTAAAGATCAATCATCTTCGCGGCGATACTGAGCGCGTCTTCGAGGTCCTGGTTGCTAACAGACATGGCAGGAGTCTACTTGGAGCGGTTCCAGACCATGACGCCGGTGCCTTCGCTTTCGTTCTCGAAGAAAGCGGCGCGCATGGGCGCGGTAAAACTCGGATCATCAAGCTTCACGGCAAGGTACGGCGTCTCGCCGTCCTTGCTTTCCTGGCGCCAGGCTGCGCCGAGTTCTGCGCCGCCTGCATAGAGCCTGAAATCAGGCGCGCTGTCGCTGGCCTTGTCTTCATTGGGAACGAGCTGGGCTTTGACGTTGATGGTCATGGTGCGGATGGTGCCGGTATAGCTCCCGTCCTTTGCGGTGAAGGTTCCAATCTGTGCCATGGGGTCAATCTCCTTTATTGGCGTGGAGGGCGCGGCGCGCCCGTTTGAACCCGGCATCGGAGCCGAGAAAGGTTTCGAGCATGGCGGGGATTAGCGCTTCGGGCTTTTCCTCCGCGCCATAGGTCTGTCGGTAGATTTCTGAGTAATCGCTCAGCGCTGCGGCGAGGTCGGGATCAACCAATATGCTCATGCGCACCGGTTTGCGGTCGGGGAGTTTGTCGAGGCGAAGGGACATGGGGGTGCTCCTGTCTATTGAGGTCTGAGGATGAGATCGCGGGTGACAACGACGCGTACCGGCCAGCCGGAGCGGACTTTGATGGTAGGCTGGATACCGAGGTTTCGTTCGACAGCGCGCTGACCGGCCTGGTTGACGGTGTCAGTTGTGCCGCGCCGGATCGCACGTTCGAGATCGCCGCCACCGTCTGAGCCAAGATCCGCGCCGATGCCAAGAATGGTCGCCAATCCAGCCGCGACGAACACACGGTCCCAATGGTGATCGGTTCTGTCTGACAGGCCTGCAAAGCCTTGCGCATCGGCCCCCGGCGCAGAAATCACGATGGATGCGCCATCCGGGAAGATGATCCGATCCCAGGTGACGAGCGCGCGGTCCTGCCCAAAGGAGACTTCCGACTGGTAGCGCCCGATCAGGCGGGAGCCTTGCGGGATCAGAACATATTGGCCGGTGGCCGTGTCATAGACCGGTTGGGTCACTTGGGCGACGATCGTTCCGGGCAGGTCTGAATTTATGCCCGTGACAAGTGAGGCCGGGATCAGCGTGCCCGCCATGACCTGATACGGCGAGGCCGGATCTTCGACGCGGTGGGGATTGTAGATGTCGCTGCCAGCTGCTTCACCGGCAAAGGCCAGCTTGCGGTCCTGCAGATTGCTGTCAGCAGGCTGGGCAAAGCCGGTTGGCGCGCCTTGCGGCAGAGCCGCGAGGGCTAAAAGCTCTGAGCCGAGATCAAGCGCCGGGTCGCGGTATGGTGTACGTGTATCGGCGACGCTTGCGCTTCCCGTCTCGGACTGTAGCCGGAAGAAGACCGGCGCGCGGGCGGCTTCCTCTGCCATGGCCGCTTCGCGCAGGCGTTGGGCCCGCTCGGCTTCATCGACCGGGTTTGGGCGGAAATCGTCCTCAAACCGTGTGACATATTCTGGTTCGATCCCGTAGCTGCGCTCGGTTGCGAGCACCGTTGCGCCAAGGTCTCCTGCCAGTGGCGGTCCAAGCCGCGCTGCCGGTTCGGGGCGGACGTCGCCATAGCCCGCGGGCAAGGCCGACAGGCCATCCGGCGTGCGCTTGTTGGTGACATTGTAAAGTTCGCGGCGCTCGCTGGGATCAGTCACCGTGGGTGGCTTCAAGGCAATGCTTGCCGCTGCGAACAGGCCCAACGCGCCAAGTCCTGCGCCCACCAACAAAACCTTGCGATTGATGCGCGTGACGGGTTTCGGGCTGGAGCGGATTTTCAGCCGCTCGGCATGTTCGTCAAAAGGAATGGGCTCAGTCATCGCCTCAGCCCCCGAAAATCGCAGCCAGCGGTGAGCGGCGTTCCTGGCGGGCGATGCGAACGACGGTCTGATTGCGTTCGCCAAGGCGCAACTCCGCGGCCCGGAACAGGCGGTCAACGACATAATAGTTTCCGCGCACGCGGTAGTTCACCAGCTCTGCGTCGCCATCATCGCCGAGGACGAAGAGCGGCGGCATGTCAGTAGTGGCAATGTCTTCTGGCATCTGGATGAAGACCTGTCGTCCATCATCGAAGACGCGCACCGGTTTCCAGGCTGGGCTATCGCCCGACATGCGGTAATCGAAGTTCAGGCCTTCCAGCGTCAGGCCGCGCTCAATGGAGCCAGCTTCGCGGGCAATGGCGCGGTCATTCCGAGCCGTGAGGCCTGCCAGCTCGTCGGCGGGGTAGCGCCAAGACAGGGCGGCCATGTATCCGCCCTCCACGCTTTCCAGTTCCAAATGATAGGTCCGCCGGTTGGTGGCGATCATCAGATTGGTGCGAATACCTGCGCTGATCGGTTTGACCAGAACATGCGCGCGGGAGGTGATGCCTGCACCGGAGACTGTATCGCCGACGACCCAGCGCACTGTGTCGCCTGCCGAAACAGACACCAGCTCTTCGCCGGGTTGCAAGGCAATATCGCTGACCTGGCCGGGACTGGCATAGAGCCGGTAAAGCGCGCCTTGCGTATACGGATAAACTTGGATCGCGTTCACATAGCCATCGACGGAGGGCTCTATCAGGGCGCTTTGACGGCCTTGGCGGATAGCCTCACTTGGTGGCACGGCCTCGCGTGAAACCCTGCGCGTGTAGCGCCGGGTCACGCTGCCATCCGGGTTCGTGGTGACAGATGCGCCGACCGGCATCATCTGGCCCGGCAATGGCAAGGCGACGGCGGTTTCGACAATCTCGACCGGGCGATCGTAATCGTCTTCGATGGGCGTTGCCGCAACGAAGGCGTTCGGGTCGATTGGGTCCAGTTCAGTGGTAGCGCAGGCCGTGGTGAGGGCGAGCGCAGAGGTGGCAAGAAGCAAACGAAGCATGGGGATCATTCTCCTGTGACGAGGTCCTGACCCCAATTGAGGCTGTGGACGTAGAGGCCGAGGGGGTTGGCGCGCAGGGTTTCTGCGTCGGTCGGCGGTTGGGTGATGATGTTGAACAGGCCGGTATAGCGCTCGGCTTTTACGAGCGCGCCGCTCTCATAGGTCTTCTCGATCCAGCGGGCCTGGAAACTGTTATCAGAGACGCGCACGACGCTGACGACATCCACCGTGCGGGACTTCCGGCCCACATCGGCGAACGGATCATTGGCGGAGGCATATTCGTTCAGTGTCGTTGAGGCTTCCGAGGTGACATAATCATAGGCCTTCAGCCAATTGTCACGCACGACGACCGGATCAATCGACAGCCCGCGCACGCGCTGGATGAAGTTTGCCAGATGATGCGCAATCTGAGCATCGCTGGCTGTGTAGCGTTCCGTAGCCGGGGCGACCGCGCGGGCGGCTCCTGTCTCGTCAACTTCAACGACATATGGCGTGACAGTCGAGATTGTGGACCGCCAGATCAGCGCGGCAGAGGTGAAGAAGCAGAGCGTCAGGCATCCGAGCGCCATAAGCCGCCAGTTCTTCGACTGGACGCGCGCGGAACCGATGCGGTCGTCCCAGACTTGTCCTGCCTTCTGATAGGGCGTTTCAGGGAACGGGCTTGGCCCATAGCTGGTGGAAGAGCGTTTGAAGGCCATCTTTAATCGTCCTTGTCATTGAGTTGAGGTGCCGCGCCAGAAGACCCGCGGTCACCGTCGCGCAGGGAATGGGCAGCGACCTGTCCGGCCTGGCTTGCGCCTTGCCGGGCCTGCATCCGGCGCGCCCAACCGGGGCTTGAGGATGAGCCGCCTGAAGATGTGGAACTGCCAGACCCACCAGACCCGCCGGTTGAGCGCCATGCGCCCTGACTGCCACGTTGGTAGGCTTCGCGCATGGATGCGGCCGGGCGGCTGGTTGTGCGCGCCATGGCGCCAGCGCCCGCGCGGGCAACACCGGCCACGCCAGCAGCAACAGCGCCAACGCCGGTTGCGCCAGACGCGACTGCGCCCATTGTATAGGAGGTGCGTGCCGCGCCTGCCATAGAAGCGCCCGCTTTGACCGCTGAGGAGGCTCCACTTGCCGCCCCGCCAATCGCTGCGCGTCCGCCAGCTCCGGCCATATAGGTTCCGGCGGCGACACCGGCAGTTGCGCCCGCCGCAGAGCCTGCGCCAAGCTGCGGCGCGCCGGTGATCAGCCCCGAAGCGATGCCGGGCGCAAAGATGCCCATCCAGAAAAAGACAATCGCGGCCAGCACCGTGCCCATGACCTGCGCAAGGGTAATGTCATCGCCGGTGCGAAAGGCGTCCGTGACCGAGCCAAACAGGGTTGAGCCGATGCCGATGATCACCGCCAGCACCATCAGCTTGATGCCCGAAGTGATGACATTGCCCAGGACACGCTCAGCCAGGAAGGTCGTCTTGTTCCACAAGGCAAACGGCACCAGCACAAACCCGGCCAGCGTGGTCAGTTTGAATTCCAGAATGGTGATGAAGAGCTGTACCGCGAGCACGAAGAAAGCGACCATGATAATCGCCCAGGCAATGAACATGACCGCGATCATGATGAAGTTATGAAAGAAGGAGATCGGCCCCAGCATGTCGGAGATTTCAGCGAGCAGAGGGCTGGCCGCATCAAAGCCGACACTGGCGATGAAGCCGGGACGCAGCAGATCATCTGCCGTCATTGTGCCGCCCGCTGCCGTCACACCCAGCTGCGCAAAGCTGTCGAACACGATATTGGCGAGGAGTGAGAAGTTGCCGATGATGAAGGCAAAGAAGCCGACATAGAGCACCTTCTTGAGCAGGCTGGCGATCACATCATTGTTCTGGCTGAGCGCCCAGAACAGGCCTGCCAGCGTGATGTCGATCGCGATCAGCGTGGTGGTCAGATAAGCGACATCCCCCGCCAGCAGACCGAACCCGCTATCGATATAGGCGATGAACGTCGCCAGGAAGGTGTCGATCACGTCCATTACTCTGACGCCCCAAGAAAGCTGCGCGTCCGTGCACGGCCACGTTCGGCTTCAGCCAGCTGGCGGGCGCGTTCCAGCGCTTCGGCGCGGTAATGCGAGGCCATCATGCTTTCGATCTGCATGAGCTGCTGAGTCTGGAGGGCTTTGATCTGATTGCCCGCCTGCAGGACCTGAAGGTTGCCAACGGCGGATTGGCTGTCGCCGATAAGCCGGTCGAGGCTTTCGCTATCAGCGCGTGCTGACGAGACCACCTCAGCGGTGACCATCAGGCTTTCACGATAGGCTGTGCGGGACTGGCGCCAGCGCGTGCGGGCCTCTTCCACCAGCACTTCATGTTCAGGCGGTGTCTCGCCGTATTCTTCTGGGTAGATCACTTCATAGTCGCGTTCGATTTCTTCGACGCCATAGCCGATGCCTTCGGCTTCGCGCATGAGATCATCGATGCGGCGCATACGTCTGAGAATGTCATCGGCGATGCTGTCAGGCAGTGTTTCGAGATCACGGGCCATGTTCTCCAGCATTTCGATCTCATGGGTCAGCTGCTGGATCTGGTTGTTGATTTCCTGCAGTGCGCGCACCGCCTGGTAGATGTTCTGGATATGATTGGCCGGGTCATAGACGGTCCACTGGGCACTCGCAGGCGGTGCAGTGATCACCGACAGCGGCAGGGCGCAGAGTGCGGCAGACAGCAAAAGGTGTTTCATCGGTGTGGCTCCTATTCTGCGGCTATGGCGTGGGTGGGTGGAAATGGTTCGGACACATCCGGTCCGAGACCAGGCCAGCGGGTCAAAAGGTCAGCGGCCCAGGGCAGGCCTTTCTCGTGGAGCCAGCAGGTAGCGAAGTCATCACCTTCGGTTTCGGCCCAGATACGGTCGAGCAACGCCTGATCTTCCGGCGCGCTTGCGCCGCAGATCGAGAGTGCTATGGGCCCGAGGCCAAGTTCGAAGACCCGGCAGCCAAGCGGCGACTGATAGTAATAGTCGCGCTTGGGCGTCGCCCGGCTGATCAGCTCGATCTGGCGATTGTTCAGTCCAAAGCGCTCATAAGTGTCTTTCGATTGCGGTTCCTGCGCACGTTCATTCGGTAGGAAGATCCGTGTGGGGCAAGATTCGACCAAAGCAGGGGCGATGGAGCTGTTGGCAATATCGGCAAGCGATTGCGTCGCGAACGCGACGGAGACGTTTTTCTTGCGCAGGGTTTTCAGCCATTCACGGATGCGCGCGGCAAACATGGGGTCATCGAGAAAGAGCCAGGCTTCATCAAGAATGAGGAGTGTCGGATTGCCGGTGAACCGCGCTTCAAGCCGGTGAAAGAGATAGGTGATGACCGGTGCGACCGCGCCCTTGGCGTGCATCAAGTCTTCCATCTCGAAACAGACCGTATCGGCGAGCGTGAGACTTTCATGGTCTGCGTCCAGAAGCCGTCCAAGCGGCCCTTCCAGTGTGAACGGATGCAGCGCTGATTTGAGCGTCTCGTCCTGTAGCATGAGGGTTAGGCCGGTTAGTGTGCGTTCGACTTCCGGTGCGCTGGCAAGTGACTGCACCGCGTCCCAGAGACTGGCTTTCAGGTCTGGCGTCATTGCAACGCCTTCATTCGTGCAAAGACCTGCCAGCCAATCGGCGGCAAAGCTGGCACCACTCTCGGTGTCTATATTTTTCAGTGGCTGAAGGCTGGGACGGTCCGACCCGCCAAGATCGACATGCTGGCCGTTCATGGCGAGGGTTGCAGCACGGGCCGAGTTCCCCTTGTCGAAGATAAAGACCTGTGCCCCCTTATATCGCTGCCATTGCATCGCGATCAAAGAAAGCAAGACCGATTTGCCCGCGCCGGTTGGGCCCACAATAAGTGTATGCCCGACATCGCCGATATGGAGGTTTAGACGAAAGGGCGTCGTGCCATCGGTCTGGGCCTGGATCAACGCGGGAGCTTGCAAGTGCCGGTTGGTCTCCTCACCCGCCCAGACCGCCGACAGCGGCACCATATGCGCAAGATTCAGCGTGTGCAGAATGGGCTGGCGGACATTGGCGTAAGGGTGACCGGGCAGTGAGCCAAGCCAGGCGTCTACCGCGTTGAGCGTTTCGCGGATGGCCGTGAAGCCGCGTCCATTGATGATGCGTTCGGCCACGCGGAT
>JBCDKW010000026.1:0-14295 GCA_038746145.1 Pseudomonadota bacterium | reverse complement strand
CTCGCCCTGGCTGAGGCGCACCTCCACCTCGCGCAGCTTTGCAATGATCTCTTCAGGTTTGGCTCTCTTGCCCATGATTCAACTCCATATCAGAGCCGATCCTAACTCAAACTATGGGCCAGTTTTTCTGAGGCAGACCAGATCAGGTCATTGTCGTTGACAATGGATCAACTGACAGAACGGCCGATCGCGCTTTCGACGCTGGGGCGGACGTTATTCACGTCGCTGAACCTGGGTATGGCCGTGCCTGTCTTGCTGGTGTGAAAGCGTCGCGGGACGCAGAGTTCATCATATTTATGGATGGCGATGGAGCGGATGATCCAAATGACCTGAGCGCCCTCATTGATCCTATCCTAAATGGGCGGGTAGATTTCGTGATTGGATCTCGCCTGATTGGCAAGACAGAACGTGGTGCGCTCACCCTGACGCAGCGGTTTGGAAACCGCCTGGCGACAGGATTCATGCGCTTAATATGGGGTGGTCAATTTACAGATCTCGGTCCATTCCGGGCGATAACGCGCTCTGCTTATGATGAACTCGATATGCGAGCTGAGACCTATGGCCGGACCGTGGAGATCCAGGTGCGCGCTTTGAAGCAGAACCTTAGACAAACTGATGTTCCTGTCACTTATCGGCGACGCATTGGCGTTTCAAAAATCTCGGGCACCGTAAAAGGACGCGGCTTAGCCGGGTGGTTCATCTTGAGCACTATCTTCAAAGAAGCGATTTTTTCGAGCAGATGATCAAAATATGCAAGACTGCCGCAAAAAGATATGATCATCGATCTATTTTAAAATCGATCAGGATGCTCGATTGGCTTTTGCTGTTATTCCGTGAAATTGAAAGTCTGATTCAGAAGCGAATTTCTGTAAGTCTGCTGACACTCGCGACCCTGATCTACAATCAGGCGAGTTTTTGGCTCTTCTCAGTCTATCCAAATAGTGAAGGCGGCGTATCGAAGTTGGATAGGTTGGGTAAAGCCGTCGCCAGTTCGCTATCGGTAAGGCCGAACCATTGACCTAACGGCGCTGCGAACTGTTCTACTGACAAAGAAGGAATGACCCGTCCGCCGCCGCTGTCAGCGCTATGGCCAAGTTCGAATGGAGGTAGTGAGCCGTAAATCTGCCGACCAGCCACACTTCCTCCCACAACAAAACTGTGACCGCCCCAGCCATGGTCGGTTCCGTCGCCATTAACCGCCAGTGTCCGTCCAAAATCAGACGCAGTGAAGAGAGTTACATTATTGGCCACGCCGAGTTCGATCATGGACTGATAAAATGCGGCCACGCCGCCATCGATCTGGCTCAAGAGGCCTGGCAAAGATGCCGCTTGATTGGAGTGGGTGTCAAAGCCTCCGATCGCGACAAAGAAAATCTGACGTGAAACAGAGAGCGTGCTTCGCACAGATATGGTCTGAGCCACCGATCGTAATTGCCGCCCAAGCTGCGTCTCTGGAAATGATGTCGCGAGCGGTGCTCCAGAGGAGCGGGCTGCGGCATAGGCTTGGTTTGAAGCAAACCCGCGTTGGACTTGCATCGCAAAATCGTTTTCCAGAATATTGCTGCCGGAGAAGCTGGCGGTTCGCAATTGCTGCTCTAGCGCTTCTCGCAAGTTTTCCTGTGATCCATCGGCAAGTGTCTCAAGGGCGTTGATTTCAGCAGGTCCGGTTGGGTCTACATTAAATGGCCTTGCGGTGCGCCCGGTTAGAAACGGGCCTACTTCCGCACTCGCAATCGTCGTAAAATCAGAATTGATACTATTGGCACCCGAACTCAGCACCGCATCAGCAAATAGACCGCCCCAACCAAACTGGGCACCTTCGGGTGCGCTCGATTGCCAAACCGACTGCTGGTCATTGTGTGAGAAAAGCTGAGGCGGAACGCGCGCTACCCCACTCTCGAACGCTGCGCGGGTCGTCGGCTCAATCAGTGGACCAACATTGGCGACAACTGCCGCGCGTCCTTGATTAAACAGCGCTCGCATTTGCGGCATTTCGGGCGGAAGTGCGACCTGCCTGCCGCCGAGAATGGCCGTGTCGTTTGGCGTAATTTCAAGCAGTGAGCTACGCAGTCGGGTTGATCCTTGCCGCGACAATAGCGTTTGCCGCACACCGCTGAAGGAATTGTATGAGGCCTGATCAAACGGCAAGAGGACATCATGATTGTCGAGCCCGCCGAGCAGAAAGACACAGACCAAGGCTTTATAGCCGGATGTGTTCGCAGCATGTGCATTAAAGCTGAGAGGGCAGCCTGAAACAGCCGCGGATGCGATTGCCGCAGCACCGGCGGTTTTCATAAAATGGCGACGATTTAACATCTCAGTCTCCCCCCGTTAGCGCTGCACGGAATAGTCAGGCGAAGCCATGACCATGAGGACGGCGTAAAGAACGCGTTCTCGGCGGGGATTGGTTAGGGTCTGATCATTAAGACTTACGCGCTCGACGGCCGTCACGATGCCAGCTCGGGTCGCATCCGACATGGTGCCGTAGAGCAATTCCTGATTGAGGCGTTCGACTAAAGCCGCCGCATCATCGGCGATTGCTTCTTCAGCGCTATAGTTTGGAATGAACGCCGCTCGCGCGAGATTGGCGTCGAACGGGTAGCCGCTTTCAGCGAATTCGTTTTGCAATCCTTCTTCCGTCAATGTCGCGATCGCGTTGTCGGATGTCCGGCCTGTCATGGCGGTCATGAAATTGAGGAAGCCGGGCTGGCTGGCGGCGCTTAAAATCTGTAACTCCGGTACGGTCATACCGAGGTCACCCGATTTTGTTCCAGGTGCCACATAGCCGGGACGATAAAAATTGAAAACGGATTTGGAACGCCAAGGATGTTGATTGAGATCGCCCGGTTGCGTTGTATCGTAGAGAAGTGGCACATATTCCGGTCTGGACGCATCGACGCCCGCCACACGCGCCCAGTGCGTAAACTTTAGAATGGGTTCCCTCAATTTTCCGAACCGATCATTCTGAAGGGCGGACTCGATCCGGTTATCTGGATCAAGCAGTATGGCCGAAATCGTCGCAGGAAGGTTTCCTTTGCGACCATCGCCAACAATCGCGCCGTTCGGCAGCGTATAGGTGCCAGAATTGAAGACCTCGGCGACGCGGCGGACATAGGCCGGTGATGGATCAGATGTCGTGAAGCGCTGAATCAACTGGCGCCCTATGAACGGCCCGACGTTCGGGTGCTCCATGATGTGATCAAGCGCCATGTCAATGCTTTGCGCGGCTGGCGTGCCCTCCGGAATTGTCAATCCTAAGAAGGTTTTTGGCTGGGATGAGTGGTCTTCCGGGTAAATCGCCATTGGTAGACGCCACTCGCTAATTTCGCCGGACTCTGTTCGGTCATTGATCTCGAGGTTCAGGCCGGTAAAGACTTTGGCCAATCCTGTAATGTCTGCATTGGTATACAACTGCACGGGCTGCCCATTGGCACCTAGAACGGGCGTACCGTCGATATTCAGCTCAACCAGGCCCACCGTAAACAGTTGCAGGATTTCTCGGGCAAAGTTTTCGTCTGGCATGCGGCCCGTGACCGGATCGGCTTTTTGATTGCCCGCAAAGGTCAGATAATGCCCCATGGCTGGCGAATAGGTGACCTCCTCCAGCAGGTCCCGGTAGTTACCAAAAGCATTGCGTTTGATGACATCCTGATAGTAGGCGACGGGTTCGGGCAGGTCCGAAAGCAGCTCTCCGCCAAACGTGGAAACCACCAAAATCTGGCTCAGCGCGAACACCATACGATCCCGCAGCTGAGCATCGCCCTGTACGGCATCTCGCCAAAATGAATAGCTGGTTGAGTTGCCGACCACAAAATTGAAGCTGGTCTCCTGTGGATTAGACGTCCGAGCGGCATAGGCATCTAAATCTGACTGACTGGACACGCTTTGTTTTGCGAACTCCGTTAATAGCCAATCAGAGACATCTGTCCCGATAAGCGGGCCAACAGTTTCATTACTGGGGCCAAACGTTGCTTGTGAAAGGAAACGAGAAACCGACTGCTCTGTCGAGAATATCCCATTCGATCCAGACGGCGGGGGTGGTGGAGGCGGCGGAGGAGGGGGAGGAGGTGTTGGCGGCGGAGGAGATGGTGGCACCACGCCTGAAGGGGGCGACACCTCAGAACCGCCTCCGCCGCCTGAACACGCCGTCAGCAAAGTCAGAGCACTCACGCCTACAAAGACTGTTCTTCGAACCCGACCAAACGCTGTGCTACATCTCATTTCGAGACCTTTTGATGCCAAATCACTTGTGACAACTTATATCGCCGATCGTTAATCGTGTGTTTTACAAGTCGACCGGTGAACCATACAAATTTGTATTATTGTCAGACAGTTGGAAGCAGGATCTCGAACTCCGCGCCGGGATTAGACTTAACCAGTTTGGCCTCTCCGCCATGCAGTTCGGCGATGGCCTTGACCAGACTCAACCCCAAACCATTTCCAGGCGAATTTCGACTGCTGTCCAATCGGAAAAAGCGTTCGAAGACTTGTTCGGTCCTTGAGACGGGAATGCCCGGACCATCATCACCGACGATGATGCTTACCTGATCTCCAACTACTTTGATGTTGAACCACGCACGGGCGCCGTCTCGTGCATGATCCAGAATATTTTCAAGTAGATTGATCAGCATTTGCGTTAAGAGATCTTTGTCTCCAATGACCAAGAGATCGGGCGAGATATGAGCAGATAGTGTTTTGTCTGCTTCAGCGAAAACAGGGTCGAATGTTTCAACCAACTCCATCGCTAAGTCTGACAGCCTGATCGTCGCAAATCCGGCTTTTCGCTTACCCGCTTCGACGTCCCCAAGGCGCAGTAAGGCTTCGAGCGTTCTGAGTAGGGATTGAATATGGTCTTGTGACGCTTGCACGTGCCTAAGTACAGCCTCTGAATCGCCAGCATCGCGCTCCATCAATTGAAGCCGACCACCTAAGTTTGAAATCGGTGTGCGGAGATCATGGGCCACTCCGATGGAAACTCCTTCAAGGTTTTGGGCCAACGCTTCCGACCGATCGAGCATCTCGTTTATGACGATATCGAGCTGCGAGAACTCATCATCTTGAAGCACTTCCACACGAGCATCAAACCGATCATGCCCGACTTGATCAACGATCGCGGCCGTCTCTGCCAATCTGCGGTGCGTATAGCGGCTTAACCAGATCGCGATGAGCAGAGTTGTCGGGACCCAAAACAGGATCAATCCAATCCCCATCGCCCGGACCTCTTCCGTTCTAGAGACAATATCGTCATTTACAGGTTTTGCGATCGAAACGCTGATGTCGTCGCTTAGCTCGGCACGCAAGACAAAGGCGCGATAAACGGTATCGAAATCGTACAGCCATATATAATCGACGGCCCAACCATAATCGGCTTCGAGGTTTGGAAATCCGGCAAGCGTCTCTTCTTCAGAATCAGCAACCCTGATAATGAAATCGTTACTCTCCATAATTTGGACAACCTGCTCGTCGTCCCAGATAACGCCATGATCGTAATCCAAAGTTGCCAGAAGACCCTCCAGCCCTTGGGTCTCGAACGTCGATTGAATGAGGTCCAGCTCGGCTTCGATTTCAGTTTTCGCGTCTCTTTCCACGCCCAGCCATGGCACATAGGCAAATGCGCAAAGCGACAAAAGCGCCACCGCCAGAGATCCGGTCGAGGTCAGCATTACTCTTCGACAGATCGACGAATTGATCAGTGATTTACGCAGACGCGATGACATAGCCTGACCCTCTAATTGTCGTGATCATCTCTGTATCGAAAGGCTTATCAACTTTGGCCCGTAATCGGCTCAGATGTGTTTGAACCAGGCTGGTTTTGGGGTCGAAGGAATAACCCCAGACCTTCTCCAGCAGCATGGTTCGGGTCACTAACTGCCCTTCATTTTGCATCAAATACTCTAGAATCCGATACTCACGAGGGAGCAATTCAAGCGGCTGCCCCGCTCGCGTTACCGTTTGCGTGGTCCGTTCCAGAATCAAATCTCCAATTTGCAGACGCGTCTCAGTCGGTGTCATGGGTGAGCGACGCGAAAGCGCTTTCAATCTCGCGTACAATTCCGAAAACGCAAACGGCTTGACCAAATAGTCATCAGCTCCCGCCTCCAGCCCCGCAACGCGGTCATCGATGCCGGATAAGGCGGTCAGCATAATTATGGGCGTCTTGACATTGGATTCACGCAGAACGCGGACGGCATCTAAACCATCAATCCCTGGCAAGAGTCGATCGAATATGATGACGTCAAAGTCCGAAGACGCAGCTGCAACAAGACCTGTATTGCCAGCGCTTTCGCGCGTCACGGTTTCGCCCGCTTCTGTCAGTCCACGCGTGATAAATTCAGCTGTCTCGTCATTGTCTTCGACGAGTAGGATATTCATCGCTGTCTCCCTGTCTAACCCCACCTTAGTACAGCTTGAAAATCATGTATTGATACAAAGCTGTATTAGAGATCTGTGGGTCGCGATGGCGTTCCTAGAGACGCTCAAGCACACGCATTTCTCAGATGCGAATGTAGATGAGGCGTTTCGCTTATGTCTTCATCTGCTCGCAAACCCGATAACACTGCTGACCGTATTTTTTTGAGCAGACATAAGGAAACTGCAGATTGATCCTAAAGCTGGATCGAACATCGTCGCAATAGTGGTCAGTTTTAAATCCTTTTCAAGATCAAGTTGAATTCCATAGTGACAGTTCATCGCCCGCTTGTTAGTTGGAGGTAGGCGGTCCTGAGAAATCAGGATAATAAGGAAGTTGGTGCAAACCCAGCGCTGTTCCCGCAACTGTATTTGGCGAGCCTGCAATATCGTCACCGGGGCTGTCCGGGAAGGCATTTGCAAATAGGCGATGACCCATAAGTCAGGAGACTTGCCGCCGCTGTCGTCCGCTCTTGCGACCGGGATAGTCGTGAGCGCCGGAAGTCCGCTGAGGCGACCCGTTTATTCACTCCGCACATCTTGTGCGGTCATGATGGGAGGTCGCCTGATGGGTATAATGAGATCCTTTTGTATTTTGTTGGCTATCCTTATAGGCGGGCAGCTGGCGCATGCGCAGCAGCTCTTCGGAGTTGTCTCTGAGCGGAATTCCGCGACAGCGGCTTCGGCAGCGAAGCAGCTCACCGACCGGTTTCCTGAGGCTGAGATATCATTGCGCACGCCGCGTCAGTTGAGTCGCTTAAGCGATGCTGAAATTACTGATCGGATCTCAGGTTCAGACGTTCTGCTTGTCGCCGGCGTTTTCAGCGATGATGCCGAGCGCCTAGGCCGTCTCATTCAGGCCTCAGGGAAATCTGAGAGCATTTTTATCGTCAGTTCGACACGCGAACTGATGTCGCTCTCCCGCGATGAAACGGGGGCATCGATTGATTTCGGCAGCATTAAAGGCGACGCGCTTCTGACACTGAACCCATCATGGACCCTTACGAACGATTACTGGCAAGCGCGTGGCGTTGATAATCTGGCGAATTTATTTGCCGTCGCACTCTTCCCGGACGCATTGGACCGGATCGCACCGCCTGCGCCGACTGCGCCCGTACGGATTGCCGAAGCAATCGGCGATTCTGATGCACCCAAGATCGCTTTGGTGGACTATGATACAGGCGATCAAGCCGGGAATTCCGACTTGCATGACCGTCTTTGTCAGGAACTCATGTCTCAAGGCGCGTCTTGTCTGCCGGTTTACGCAGACTGGGGGGCGTCAAGTGCTGACGCCCTCGAACAGTTGCGCGATCAAGGCCTTTCGGGAGTGATCCTTTTGCAGGATTTCGCCATTGGCGGAAGCCAACAGGATCGGGCCTTGGAGGCACTGAATGATCTGGATATTCCGATCATGAAGGGTATCCGTCTGGTCGATTTGGAAGAAGATGACTGGCGCTCTAGCAGCGACGGGATGCCGACGGATAGCGTCTATTATAGGGTCGCCATGCCGGAACTCGTTGGGGCCAGCCAGCCGCTCGTCTTGGCCGCTGCGGCGCCTCCGCGTTTGGATGAGGTCTCCGGTATCGAAATTCGGGTGACCCAGCCCATCGAAGCCGAGGTGAAGTCAGCCGTGCGCCGGATGACCGCGTGGTCTGACCTGCAGACGATGCAAAACCGTGATAAACGCCTCGCAATCATCTATTACAATCATCCACCGGGCCGCCATAATATTGGTGCTGACAATCTCGACGTCCCTGCAAGCCTATTTGTGATCCTTCAACGCCTGCAAGCCGACGGATACGATGTTGGCACGCTGCCCGAGTCGAAAGAGGCACTCCTCAATCTCATATTGGAGCGCGCTGTAAACCTGCCCGAAGATAGTGGTGCCTTGGCAGACCTTTCGAAGACCGGGTTCGACTTGCCGATATCATCTTACCAGACATGGTTCGACACCTTGCCCGAGCTGACCCGGGCCGAGTTGACAGACGGCCCGCTTGCCGCGCTGCGGATACGGGTCGCGGCTGCTTTAGATCACAGCGATTTGGATCACGCTGAACGCCTGATCTCCGATGCCATTCATGACATGGAATATGTTATCGAGGGCGCCCCGGTCAAGTTTCATGAACGCGCCGAAAGCCTGCTGGTACAACTGGAAGACAGTTACGCAAGCCTGCTGCAGGGTGAGGATGAGTGGTCGACGATTGACGCATTATCGCGCGCGCTCAGCCAACAAGGTATTGAAGGCCTGAAAGGCTGGGGGCCTGCGCCCGGCAAGGTGATGACCCATAGTGGGGCTTTTGTGCTACCCGGCTTGCGCTTCGGAAACATCCTGATTGCGCCGCAGCCACCCAGAGGTTGGGAAGTTAATGAAGAGGTGCTGCACGCCAATATGAGTGTGCCGCCAACACACCAGTATTTGGCCTTCTACCACTGGCTCCAAAGCGATTTTGAACCCAACGCCATCATCCATCTGGGGCGGCACTCGACCTATGAGTTCCTTCCCGGCAAGCGCGTCGGATTGCAGGAATTCGACTATCCGCGCCTTATCGCAGGCGATATTCCGGGCCTTTATCCCTACATCGTCGATGGGGTCGGCGAGGGGATACAAGCCAAACGTCGCGGACTGGCGGTCATTGTCGATCATTTGACACCGCCGCTGCAGGTTACGCCATTCTATGACGAGCTACTTGGCCTTCGACAATTGGTTGAGAGTTTTGAGGCTGCCGATCCATCGGATGCAGGCGACGCCGCAAGAACGCAATCGCTCAACCGCATCAAAGAACTGGTCGTCGATCTCGGTATAAAAGAAGGCCTGATCGCAGAGCTTGAAGCCGAACATGGCGGAGGTGAAACGTTTGAGTTTGAGACGATTCCACCGGATCTACTGGTCCATGAGGTCGGCCACTATCTTACGGAAGTACAGGAAGACTTCATGCCACTCGGTCTGCATGTGTTTGGACAGGACTGGTCTGATGAGGCCGTTGAGATCATGCTGACATCAATGGGAACGCCGGAGGCCCGGCCACTTCTCAAACAATCCCCATCCTTAGAACTGGATGCGCTCATGCATGGCTTGAATGGCGGTTTCGTCAGACCTGGAAAAGGCAATGATCCGGTACGATCTCCGGAAGCTCTACCAACTGGGCGTAACTTCTATGGCTTGGACGCGAGCCTCATCCCCAACGTCATCGCTTGGGACATCGGCTCTGCGATGGCGATCAGCAAACCGACATCTGAAGACAATCAAGCTGTCGTCTTGTGGGCCTCTGATACGGTTCGCGATGGCGGGGTCATGATTGCCTTTGGTATGAAGCTGATGAGCATAAAACCGGTTTGGAATACGCGCGGTATTCTGACAGGTCTGGAGCGTCTGGACGAGCCTCGCGAGGATGTCAGCTTTGTGACGTCAGGGCTATTTCGTGACCTGTACGGTGAACAAATCAAATGGTTGGATAAAGCGGCCTTGCTCGCAATTGATGGCGCGTCTTTGACTATCATTGATCGGCATCCAGACCTTCAAGCCTCGCTTGATGAAGCACTCGCTCCCTTGGGCGAATTGCGCGATCCCGGACGCGAAAGCCTCTCGGAGAACAAAATAGCGGCCGCTTGGGTCTCCGACATGCTCGCCAAGAAAACAATTTCAGAAGGCGATGGCAGAGTTGCCAGCTTACGTCTGTTTGGGCCAGCGCCCGGACGATACGGGGCCGGCATCAACCGACTGGCAGAGCGCTCCGGTGCTTGGAGCGACCGTAATGAGTTAGCCCGAAGCTATATTGCTCGCATGGGACATGCTTACGGCGTCGACATAGATGGACAGGCACAGCAAGACGCATTTGTCGATCGGTTGGAAAACGTCAGCGATAGTTATCTCGGGCGGGCCAGCAATCTATACGGTCTCGTCGATAATAATGATGCGTTCGATTATCTGGGCGGTCTCAACATGGCGGTAGAGTCCGTTCGTGGAAAAGCGGCGCGTGGATTTGTCGTAGATGTCAGCGATCCTGAAAATCCCGAAACTTCCCCACTTGCGAGCGCAATCGTTCAGGAGTTGCGAGCCCGTCAACTCAACCCAAACTGGATAAAATCGCTCATGCCGCACGGCTATGCCGGCGCGCGCACAATGAACGTCGCTTTCTTTGAGAACCTCTGGGGCTGGGAAGCGACAAATCCTGATCTGTTTCCGGATGAGATTTGGGAAGATGCCAAGGATATCTACATTGATGACCGCTATGATCTCGGGCTTGAAGCGTTTTTCGATGAAGAGGCTCAGAAGCCTGTAAAAGCCAACATTCTCGCGATCATGCTCGTCGCAGCGCATAAGGACTATTGGCAAGCAGATGAGCAAACCGTCACCGAACTGGCGGAAGCCTTCGCGACTATCGTGATCGAAGCGGGCTTACCGGGAAGCGGCCATACCCAACCTGATCATCCAATGCTGGACTGGCTGAGTAGTTTCCTGCCGGAAGATATGAACCAGCAGCTCTCAGACGTCCGCGACGCCGCGCGCGGTAGTGTGTCCACCGATGCTCCCCCACCGGAAATGATCCGAGAAGTGCGCCCGGCCGAGCCCGCCAACGCGACGACAAATCACTCGAACTGGTGGATGATTTTCCCAATCCTCGGTCTGCTGGGTTTAGGGATCTTTTTTGGAAGGCGCTCACCAGCATGATCAATCTATCACCTGTACTACATGCACTCGTTGACCTTTTGTTGTGGCCTGTCATCGCCACTCTTCTGGTCCTCACCTGCGTGATCATCATCGAACTGGGCGTTGCTATCGGTGAACGTTTCGGTGGTCTTGAAAAGATTAAATCACTGGGTGTTGAGCGGATGGAACAACTCGCGCGTCAGCGCATTGGGCGCGTTGATATTATTGCACGTGTCAGCCCGATCTTGGGCCTTATGGGAACTCTGATCCCGCTTGGACCAGGTATTGCAGCTATGGGAAATGGCGATTTCGCGACACTGGCATCCGCAATCACGACCGCGTTTGACACGACGGTTCTGGGGCTCTTCGTAGGCGTCCTGGCGATGTTGATTGGACGCTATCGGCGGACTGCATATGATTCCGCGCTAAATCAGATTGAGAGCCAGCATGCGTAATTTCACAGCCACGCGCTTTGATACCGATAGCAGCGCCACAGATATCGGCCACCTTCCAAATCTGATGGATCTTATGCTGGTTTTTGCAGTCGGTTTGATCGCCGCATTGGCCAGCTTCAATGGCCAGCCGGTGGTCGTTCAGGACGTCGATATGGGCCCTGAACTCCCCGAACTGCCAGCATCCGCGGACGCAACAGGAGAAGGCTTGGAGGCCGTCGGGCAAGTCTACCGCGACCCAGAAACGGGCAAGCTCTTTATTATCAAATAGGGCTTTCCTTTCGGATTAACTGATCACGTCACCGATATAACAACAGCAGGCTTAAGTCGGTTCGGCGGCGATGACATAGCTGCGGCAATGGCGAAGGGCACCTTCGTCTTTGATGACCTGATGTGCTTCGGCGCGCAACGCTTCGCCGCGGTCGTTTAGCGCCTTTGCCAAAGCGGGGTCAAGCAGTGCCTCTAACCCTTGAAGAGCTATTTTAATCTGTGCGTTCACGAAGACGTCTTTGTACCCAATATTGAAGTGTTTCATCGCTTTCGTCGTAAATCCGGCGCGCTTCAAATGATCCAAGACCCAAGCTGACGGATATTCGCGATATGGCATGCCACCTTTGAGCAAGACGCACGCATCGCGAAAACGGCCGATGTCCCATAGCAGGCGTCCCGCCCTAGTTTCAGGACGATCCGTCGGCACGTACGGTTCGAGACCCGTCAGATAAAGCGCCTTGCCCGTCATGGAGCGCAGACGCGAGAAAAGATAGGGCTGGAAATATGGGGCAAACCCCTCAATTGCGCCGAGCAGGTAATCCGCGAGGACTGTATCATAGACCTCGCCTTCCAGCAGTTTATCATCGACCCAATTGCCCCGTATGATCCTGTCTTGTTGCCGAATTCTCGTGCCGAGTGCATCGCGTACCTGATCGGCCTCAAAAGCGGAGCCCGTTACAGCTGTCCAGCGCGCTGTACTCAGTCCCGCGACCCAGCAAATAGAATTGATCCCCGTGCCAGCGTCGAGGACCGATCCCCAAGGACTGTCATCTTGCAAGCGCTCAATATAGCGAAGGAGCGCCGAATGCTTCCTTTCCATCACAGGCAGTCCCTCAGATTTCAATTGCGCGATTGAGTTTGGACAATTTCAACACGCATTCTTGGTATGACTCACACTCTCCTCAAACGATCTATAATCCTCTTCAAAAAAGGGCAATCTATTGAGTTCGCGGCGGCAAAGACGCTGTCAGTCTATCGACAATGATGGTGATCGATCTGATTTCTAGAAGAGGTCATTATAGGCCCTACAGCGTCTTTGAATTAGCGTCCGCTTTGCTCGCCACCCATACTGATTCACGAGCTGAAGTTCAGATAACTTGTTTAATAACGACTTGCTCAGATTGTCGTCAATATTCCCAATCGGCTGGCCTACTAGTGGGCGTCACGCTCCATCCTCAAATATGACTCCTGTCGCTTGCCGGAAATCATCCACTGTTCAGACCGATAGACGGTCCCATCATCTTCGAGGGTGTAGCCGAAACCCGAATTGTAGCTCTGTTCCGCTGATCCCAGATTTGCGATTGTTCGTGGGATGAAATTGTAGGTTCCGTCTGGACTTTTCGGATCCAGGACCATTGTCGGGTGGACACCAACACCGCAATAGTGAGTTGCGACCAGCACACCACTATCCATATGGAAAACCGTGAGTTCCGTCTTGCCGTCAGGACCGTATTGACCGGCTGGCATGATCCAAGTCTCTGTAAGAGCTGTCCCGCGCGATATGAGACGGTATTCGATTATGGCAGGCTCTCCTTCGCCTTCGACTTCTAAGTAGGTTCCAGAGAGCGCCTTAAAGTCTTCAAAAATGGCGGTGTCATCCCGCTTCATCTGATTATCCTTTTCTTGTGCAGAGGCGCAGGCTGCCAGCACGAAGACGGCCCCAATAATGCCAAGCGCCAATCTCACCATGGCAAAACCTTTAACTTCCTGTAGAATCCATAATCATAGAATTCTACTATAGTGGATTAATGTCAATGGCAGAAATAGCTCCAGGCCACGAAACTCAAGAAGATGTCGGTGGACGTCTGAAGCGCTTGCGAAAGTCACGTGGACTTACGTTGGTTCAGTTGAGTGGACTGTCCGGGGTTTCGCGTGCCGCGTTATCAAAGATCGAGCGCACTGAAATCTCGCCTACTTACGCGACCCTGCGCAAAATTGCGATGGGCCTCGACTTAACGATTGCTGCTCTTTTAGCGGAGCAATCTCCGATGCCTAAAATCGACATTGAAATCGTCAGAGCGGATGAAAATAATCTGTTTGAGGCGCACGATACGAAATACCAACTTTTAGCCGGTGCAACGGCAAGCCGTGGGGTTCGTTGTTTTGTCACCGAGATTACAAGTTGCGACCCTCCTAGCGTTACAGATTTTCACATTCACGACACCCAAGACGTCGTTTTCATTTTGAGTGGCAGTGTGATTTGTCATTTCGAAGGCCGCGACCCTATTCAGTTAAATAAAGGCGATAGCTTGTATTATAGCGGGCTTACTCCACACGCGTTCACGCGTCTCAGTGATGACTCATGCAAAATTTCTACAAAAGCGCTTTGGGTATCGATGCGTGGCGAGGCGATCGTATAATGTTTTGGTCCGCTTCTGATGCTGTGGACGGCGTGCCCCACCCAGCTCTGTTGAGCTGGTAATGTGAAGGTATCCACACCGCCAACATTAGGAGCACGCCTATGGATAAGAGTATCACAGTTATCGGCTTAGATTTAGCCAAGTCGGTTTTTCAGGT
>JBCDKW010000025.1:0-16346 GCA_038746145.1 Pseudomonadota bacterium | reverse complement strand
TTGTTCCGGGTTCACCGTCGCTTTGTTCCAGATGCTTGATCTCAGCGTCATAGACTTTTCCGAGTTTTACAATGACGTCCTCGACGGGTTCTCGGGACCCGATACCGACGCCGCCACCGCCGCCATCATTACAAGGATAACTGATAGTTATGCGTGCCCGCCAAATTGCTAGCGGCGGCTTGGCCGTCATGCTTCTTGCGTCTAGCGCCGCCGCGCAGGAAGGGGCGCGCGCACCGGACCCGTTCTATTGTGGGGAGCGTGATCTCGGCCGGTACTTCTATTGTGATCCAGAGAAGCAGCAGCGTGAGAAACAGCCAGAGCCGGTCATCGAAGTTACCCCGCCGATCTCCGCCCGCGATGAGGTTGCTGCGATAAGAGACGAGCTTGAAGAGCTTCGGGCTGAAGCCGTGCTGCGCCCAACCCAAGAAAGCGTTGCCGCTTACATACGCTTTCAACGGGAACAATTGGATCGTGCAGGAACGTTTTCGGATGTCTGGCGCCGGGCTCTTTGGACCGATCCGAGCCTCGATTACAATCTTGAGCGGCCGGTGAGCGGCATCTCCAAACGGGCTTGGCTCGATGCGCGCAAGGAAGATCGTCAGGCGCTCATGGCGTCGCTCAATGACCGATATGGGCTGTTCTACTTTTACGCTGCGTCGTGTTCAGCGTGTACAGAATTCTCGCCGATCTTGCGGAACTTCGCCGATACTTTCGGCATCGCGGTCAAAGCTGTTTCCATTGATGGCGGCCCCAGTGCGCAGTTCCCGAATGCCGTCGTTGATCAAGGACAGATGGCGAAGCTGGGCCTAGGCGGATCTCGAACACCGGCACTCGCCCTTTTTGATACGGCGACAAATCGCGTAATGCCCGTTGCTTTTGGCGTCGTGGCTCAAAGCGAGCTGGAAGAGCGCATTTTCGTCCTTACCCAAACCAATGCTGGGGAGGATTATTGATGCGTATTTTAGACAATCATGACGTGGAACACGACATGGAGGACTGGATGCGCCGTCATGGTCTGAGACTGGTTCGAGTGTCGGACCAAGAACGCAGCGCCGCGCGTCAACGCCTCTCAAGTCAAGGCGACCCAGCCCGCCGCTGTGCCTTAAGGCTGCTCGCTCTGTGGTCTATTGCGCCGCGCGCATCCAATCATACCGAACTGCCCTTCATCAAAGACATCGGCGATTTCCTTCAAGCAGAGGGTTTTGCCGTCGAGGATCATTGGGGAGAGCGCACTTTTACGCCTGAGGAGAAAACAGAATGAAACAGCTCTTGAGATGGAGCACCTCGCTCCTTGTATCCACCGCGCTTTTGGTTGCGCCGGTCCAGGCGGACGTAAATTCCAAGATGAACGATTTCTGGGACGACATCGGTGTCGCCTCAAACGTCACCGGTCCGTCTAGTTTCCAAGGTCAGCGCGCCGGGTACTACACCCTTGGCAACGTTTACGTGCGTACGCCCCAACGCACCCTCAATCCGGTCAATATTCAGATGCCTGGCTATCGTGCCGGATGTGGTGGTATCGATATCTATGGCGGCGGCTTCTCTTATGTAAATTCAGCCCAGTTGGTCGCGTTCATGAAATCCGTCGCGAACAATGCGGCGAGCTTTGCCTTCCAAGTCGCTCTAGAAACCATCTCACCAGTTATTGCTGAAAAGGTCGGTGAGCTGCAGTCGGTTGCACAACGCATCAATCAATTTGCGATGAATTCCTGTGAGAGCGGCCAATTAGCCGTCGCGGCCGTCTGGCCAAAATCGGACCAGGCCAGCCGTGTCATCTGCGAAGCCTCCGCTTCCCGGCGCGGTCTTTATCCCGATTGGGTGGCGGCGCGCCACGGATGCGGCTCGGAAGGTGACCGGTCGTCGGTACTATCCGGTGCTAGCGCTGACGAGAAAGCGTCGATCCCTCAGAACATCAATATCGCCTGGGATGCGCTAAAGAAACACCCAGTTATATCCGGTGATCGGGAACTGATGCAGTTTCTGATGACCCTGTCGGGCACGGAAATTCTACGCGCCGGGGCCGATGACGACGCCCAACAGCAATACCAATTCTTGCCGTCGAAAATGCTCGATCCCGGCATGATTTCGGCGTTCCTCGATGGCGGCGCGATCGACATTTATCAGTGCGATTCCGATCCTGACGATCGTTGCCTCAATCCCACTGCTGGTGGAACTGTCACAATTGCAGCAGCAGATGGCCTGCGGGCGCGTGTCGGCCAAATGCTAGCCGACATTATGGGGAAAGTCCGCTCTCGGACGGCACTTACAGTTGATGAGCAGCAATTCCTCAATGTGACGTCATTGCCCGTCTATAAGATGATCAATGTCCATGCCGCATATGAGGGCGTGTTCGCAGACCAGACCATTCAGTCCTACGCTGAAATCATCGCCATCGATCTGCTCTACGGGCTCTTCGATCAGTACGCCGAAACACTATCCGAAGCAGGTTCCGTCGCCACATCGGGCGATCGGGATGCGGTCACCAATTGGCGCAACCAGATCATCAAACAACGCGAATTCCTGATCGACTATCAGATCGAAAACAACTCGCGTGTCGAAGTTGTGGAGCAGGTTATTGCGCGGACCCAGGCGATTGAACGCCAACTCGCCGGGCGTCTCTCAAAAGATCTGGCCGACGCGTACCAGTTCTCACGTAACGCGTCTTACTAGGGGGACTGAGAAATGGAAGTTGTCACCTATGGCGGCGGAGAATTTGTCCGGGACATATTGAACGGCGTCGCAGCCCTGGTGGGGCTTGGAAGTTTTGGTTCCGCCATTCGACTATCGCTTCTGCTCGGACTTTTGTTCGTCCTCTTCCAGACAGCTTTCAACTTCAATTTTTGGACGACCATTCGTTGGTTCGTCACAGCACTGATTATTTATCTTTGCCTCATGGTGCCCAAAACCACGGTGACCGTCGTTGATCGGTTTGACCCGGCGCTTCCAGGCGCGACGGTGGCGAATGTGCCGCTAGGCTTGGCGGCGATAGCAAGTTTCACCACGACCGTTGGTGATGAATTTACTGAGCAGACGGAAACCGCATTCTCACTGCCGAACGACTTGGAGTATCAGGAAAACGGGTTCATCTTCGGAAGCAAGATCTTCAAAGACGCCATGTCCTTCCAGGTCACCGATGCGACCTTCGGCGAAAACCTGTCAGGCTTCATTCGCACTTGCGTTTTCTATGATCTGTTAGAGCATCGCTATTCCGTCACAGATATGCGGGAGACGGATGATCTTTGGGCTTTCATCACGACGGTCAATCCGCCCAATCCTGCGCGTTTCTATGAATACGTCACCGGCCCGGGCACTACGGAAGTTCGCTCTTGCGATGTCGCGGCAACGCAACTGGATGCTCTGTGGACGGCCGAAACCAATCGCATAGCGCAGATTTACGGAAAGCAGATTTCGCCAAGTCTAAGTGATGCCGCCGCGCAAGCCCTTGTGCTCAATTCGCTCACGGAAGCGCATGACTTCTTCCTGGGCAGCGCGCGCGCTGCCTCCGACCAGATTCGCCAAGCCACGCTCGGAAATCTCGTTGATAAGTCCGTTCGCGATCAAGGGGCTGAGCTTGGAGCGGACGCTTTATTGGATGCGTATAGCCAAGCACGCACCGAAGCAGAGCAAGGCCGGGCAATCCGTGAAGGCGCGCGATTGGCGGAGCGCTGGGTGCCTCTCTTCCGAACCGTCGCCGAGGTACTGTTTTATGGATTGTTCCCGGTACTGTTCCCGCTTTTCCTATTACCCGAAACCGGCTTCCGCCTCCTGCGCGGTTACGTCAGCGGCTTCATCGTTCTGATGGCCTGGGGGCCACTCTACGTCATCCTGCATAGAATAATGATGGGGACGGCTGGATCGCGCAGCTTGGGCGCGGCCTATACGCCAACCTCAGGTGAGGAAATCACGCTGGTCACGCAAGCTGGCATTGAAGCGGTCCATGCCGATATCGCCATGATCGCTGGCTATATGACTTTGATGATACCTTTCATGGCGGGCGCCATCGGTCGCGGCGCTGGAGCAGCTTTCTCAGGCTTATCGCAAACCCTCTTGCATCCGGCCCAAACCGCGGCGCAGGCAGCTGCCCGGGAAACGTCTACGGGTCAGATCGCTTTGGGCAATACAAGTTTTAACGTTCACCGTTTCAACACGACAGACGGCAATCGCATGGCGACAAGCTCGTTTGTCGACACTGGCGAAGGGTCTTGGAATACGCCTGAAGGCGCACGCATGCGAATGACGGCCGCTGGCGGTTATGTTTACGACGGCACTGGCGCGATCAGCCGGGGCGCAACACGAGTTGATTATTCGGGCGGCTTATCGACCGCGCTACAGAGTGAATCCAGCTGGTCGCTTGAACAACGCGATGCCGCAGCCAGCCGCTCTACCAAGGCCCGGACGGCTTTGGCTCACAACGTCACGGACCTGACCTGGCAAATGAGCCAGGGCAAAAGTTTCGAAGACGTCACTGGATATAGTCAGGACACCCGCATGTCTGAGTCTGCGAACCAACTTATGAGCAATGCAAGCCGTTTTGCTGAACGTTTCGGAGAATCCAGAGAATCCCGGATGGCGCTCGAAGCCTATGTCGCAGCCTCAGCAAGCAGAGGATTCAGAGTCCCGCTTGTTGGCAGGGCAAAGATTGAAGGGGGCGTGAGAGCATCGGCCGCAACCGAGCAGCGCAGATCAGAAATCTACGAAGCCGCAAGAGAAGCCGTGCGAACTGATAATGCCCAAGATACCTATGATGACATAGTCACGACTGCCGATGGCGCACGCGCAGTGGAAGGCGGGCAAACATCGAACTCTTGGCGTGAGGCGTTCGCTGCGAACCTTCAAGAAAGCCAAACAGCGAGCTTGGATCGAGAACGTTTTCAAGCGCGGTCGGATGCCGCGAGACAGCTTGCAAGCCAGGTTGAACGAGAAGGCTCCAGCTTTACCGCCAATTGGGACAATGCGTTTCTTTCCTATATGGCCGAGCAAGATCGCGGGGATGGGAACCCTATCGGATACGCTGAGGCTGGTCGGCGTTGGAGTTCGGGCGAATTGAATGATCGGATGTGGGTCGAAGCCCAGGCACGCGAATTCATTGATGCCCAAGCAGACGGACTTTTAGAAACACCGGATCTTCCTGGTTTCAGAGAGCCGAGCGCAACTCCCATCGCCGCCCCCATCGGGTTTTCGCAAATAGAAGCGGCCGGAGAAGCCTATCGCAGTCAAGCAGAGAGTATTGGCGAAGGTATTTCATATGACGAGGCGCGTCATGAACAGATCGAAGGAACGGCATTTTGGACGGGTCAACGGCACGAAATGTCGGTGGATCGGATGCATGGTGAAGTGGGAAATCTCGCGCAAACGCGCAAGTTTGCTGTTCAATCGCGCGTTCAGGATAGCCGAGATGCTGAATGGGATGAGTTTGCCCGTTCTGATCCAAACGCAATGCCAACGAAGCATGGTGACCTTTGGAGGAAAGGCCGCCGAATTCCCGGTATCGGTCGTCCGGAGGCCAATGGAGCAGCACAACGAGCTGACGAGGAAAGGATGCCTGACAACCAAACTTTCGATAATTCGGACCACTACAGGACAGGCGAAGAACGCCTGTTGGAGGACTAGCGGTTGTTTACCCGTGCATTGTAAGCGTCAGCCATTTTCAATGAGGTCTCGTTCGAAATTCTCATCGCTTTTGTCATGTAACCAAAGAAGGCGAAGCCCACTCCAAATGGTAGCGCTGCTCCAAGCCATAGCGGCCAGTCATAGTGTGCAAAAGGGCCAAGTTCCCTGGTTCCAAATGAAATGTCCTGACCAGTTATTAATAGCAAGAGGCCGACGATCACGCTCAAGACTGCAGCGATCGCGCAACCAATCATTGGCAATCGAACCAACCAAACCCACGCAATACCAAATTTAGCCGTCTCGGCGTTGAACCGATAAGCGCCATCAAGTGACAACTCGATCTGCTCTTTTAGAGCCGGATCGATACCGCCTTCTTTGGCTTGCGCTTGAAGCGATTTTATAAGGTCTGCATCAGTCGTCATGATGGTAAACTAGCATAATTATTCCAAATAATCAGCATTTGAGCGTTACTTAATATCCCTCACCCTAAGCAGAATTATCTTCTGCATAAGAATATAGTTGGTGACTTTTTCGTGTGCGAATATGCGCGGTACGCTAAATTTTAGTACAGCTCAGCCTGACGGCTCCGGTTCTCTGCTAAAACAAAGCAGTCGGCATTCCCAAAACTAACCGCGTGTGCGAACCCGCATTGTAGATTGCAATGCTTGTGTCCTTGCTGCGCTGGTTTGCAGCATTTGTTGAGTTTCCTGAAAAACCGGTGCCCCACCTTTTGGGTCATCGAGCGTTAGCAATACTGCAAACGGCACACCTTCAGCCGGGAATGTCGCTTCGGCACGAACCAAGCTCGTGACTTCTAATCGCCATTCCGAAGATACGCCAAGCATGTCGTATGTTTTTTCATATTGCTTCGCAGGCCACCATTTTAGGCCATGATCAATCAACGCTTTTTCAGGAACAGCAAGTCCGGACCTTTTTGGCAGATACTTTGCGTCTATCTGGTTAGTAAATCGCGGTTCCCCTTTTTTATTTGGTGCGGCCTGGCGTTGTTTGAGGCTCGCCTCTAAATTCACGCGCACGAACTCGGCACCAAATGCTGGATCAAGCGGTGGAGCATAGACCAACGTCATCCGCGCTCTGCCTGAACACGCCCCATTCGAGACGAGACTTTGCGGCCAAGTGAATGGGAACCTCAAAATCACGGGCTTTGTCTCGCCGATTGACAAACGGCTCTGGAACAGAAGGGTGATCTGGTGATCATCGGTTTCCAACATATCTTGCGCCGAGCTCGGCTGGCCGTATCCGGCAAACTGCCGTCCTAGATCTCTAAGCCCTCGTTTCGTTAATGGGTCCGGCATCGATGCATTGTGCAATAGCATTGCTCGCAGCGCTTCCGTTCCAAGCGTTCCAGCAGTCGCAACATCGAGCCCAGCCAAGGTGCGTGCCACCATAGGGGCCGCGAAACTAGTACCAGTAACGTCTGAGACACAACCATCGGAGCTAATGGAGGTTAATCCTGTTTTCGGATTAGGGCCTTTGACGCCAGCGCCACCATAGGCTGCGACATCCGGTTTTACACCTACTTGCAGTCCTGGTCCTCGTCTTGTGTAGACGGTCGGCGCACCGTGCAAGTGCGCATTATCATTTGTCGGTGGATTCAATGCACCGACAGATATTGACCGAACACTTTCGGATGGTTTGAAAATCGTATCACTTGATGTTCGGTTGGCAAAATACTTCACCACTTCAGCAGGCTTTTTCGGCCACGGCGCTCGCGCCTCATTTTGTTTAAGGTTGCCAGCTGAATTGACGAAAATGACTCCGTGTGTGTCAGCAATCCGGTCGAGCTCAGCAGCATATTGGCTATAGTTGTGCCGCTCCACATCTGAGACGGCATTAATTGAAAGATTGAAAACTCGGACACCGTGTTGGCTTTTCGCCTCAGAAACAGCTTGTTCCACCTCGCCTAGAAACTCCGAAAATCCGCCTGGATAATTTTTCATGAAGGCTGATTTTGGATAGAGCGGGATGTCGAACAGGACGCAGCCATCCGGTTCACTGACGACGCCAGGTTCGTTCAGCTTTTCAGCTAACGTGACCATACCGGCAACCAGTGTTCCGTGCTCGGCATCGAATTCATCATCATTTAAAAAGTCGAAGCGCTCAACCACCCAAGAATCCAAAACATCAGAAATGCCAGAATCGATTACGCCTACAATCGGGTACGTCGCATCCTGGACAGGTTCGGGCACGTTGACAGGATCAACGCCAGTCTCAGGTGGCTCAATTTGTCCGGTTTGATCAACCAGTTCTAACCGCACTGGCGCGCGGATTGCGCGCACCAACGGGTGGTTTTGCAAGGCTAAAAGCGCAGCATCATGGCGATCTGTATCAAAATCGATTTCATCTACCTCCCCCAAGGGCACGACATCGCCGCCTATTAAGCCAAGTCGGTTATCGACGATTGCCGGTCGATCGTTGGTGGTCAGTTGGAACTCTAATACCGGTGTACGGCCGACTTTGGAAGCAAATGCCACACGCGCGCCGCGACCAAAAGAAATGAATAGGTTTTGTAAAGATCGAAACAGATCAGCCCGGCCAGTCGGATCATCAGCGATCACATCTGCTGTAAATTGTTCAAACAGGTCGATCTGATAACCAGATACCGAAGCGGGATCACTTAGCATCTGCATTGCGGAAACGGTGGAAAACTCTCTCTTTTCTTGTGGTGCCGCGATCTCAATAGTTTCGATTGCGCCAACTTCACCGCGCTTTTTGGTCGGTGACGGATAGGGTTTCTGATCTCTTTTGCGTATTGCGATTCGGACAGTTGTTTCTGCTTCTGCAATACGCGCTTTGAGGCGTCTTAGATAAATCAGAGGTGCTCTGAAGAACAGCGTCCCCACTGCTTCAGCACCCACGCAAGGGAACTGATCTGGCTGAAACAGCCATTCCACAGGGCGGTAGGATTTCGCCAATGCTTCCTCACGCATCTGTACCTTTACATATGTTGCGGCGCCGTAGTCGCTATCCTCGACATGATCAATAATCGCTTGCACGGCTGCGATGAGCGCACCACGATGGGCTGCAAAAGCTTTGTCATTTCCAACAAAAAAATCCTTTGGCCAGGGCGGTTGACCCGGATCCGGAGCGCGATGGAAATCTCGATCGTTCAGAACGATTTGAACCGGATTATTGGGCATGCGCGCCCTCCATGTAAGGTTCGTAGCGCTTGGCTTTCTTAAGCTCGCTTATCCGTGCTTGTCCGTTCCCTGTCGCTTCCCCAATTTCAAGTTGTCGCAACTTAAAATCGCTGTCATTCGCACAGTAGCTGATGAAGGCGTCTTTATCCTTTGCAAGCAATTTCGCGGGCAGATGGTCCAAGCTCGGCATACGGCCCAGGACATGGCTCAACGTCTCAAACAGGAGCGGGCTTTCGGGCTTGTCACCGCGCAGCGCAATCCACCGTTTAACTGACGCACAAATGCGCTCTAAATCTGCGCCGGATGTACCAGGCAGACAATACGAATAAATCGTTAGAATAGCTCGGTCAGCTTCAATAGGTTCAAGGAATCTTTCAATCAGCTCCTCTCTGGCGTGACGCTCTGGTTCACCGAGATACAACTGGCTTTCAAATCGACGCCACACGGCGCTGTCGAGCAAGGATTGATGGTTGGTGATGGCAATCGTCACGCCATAGTCGCGTCTTCGATCCAAATTTTGTAGTAACGTGTTGACCACACGCTTGATCTCTCCGACTTCGTGCGGGTCATCTCGGAGCTTTGCCAATGCGTCAAACTCATCAAGCAACAGAACACAGGCATAGCGATTAGCGAATTCGAATAAATTTGCTATGTTTCTCGCCGTTGTGCCGAGAAATGATGAGATCAATCCGTCTATACGGGCAATGACTAGCGGTAATCCCAACTGCTCGGCTATAAAATGCGCTGTCAAGGTTTTACCCGTACCGGGAGGTCCGTAGATCAGTAACGTTCTAGTAGGATCGACACCTAATTCCTGAAGAGCTTCAGCGCGACCCCATTCTTCTAGGAGGCCATCCACCGTCTCGCCAACCATCGCACTGTAAACAGGCTTGGGAGTACTCTCGGTTGGAAATTCAACTGAGCATAGTTGCGCCCCGGTTTCGCGATCCATTGGAGGATGAACTTCAGGCGTCAGTGTTTCACCTGAAATCAGCGTACGTGAGACTTCAACGCGGCTTGGAGCCATTTCTTTCGTATCGGTCTCAGCACTCATCAAGCGCTCAATCGTAGCCACCTCCTTTTCAGCACCATCCTTAACGAGGCGTGCTTTCAACCTGTTAATTTGCTTCCGTAATGCCTCTTCATCTTTAGCCAACCCTGCTTTGATGATGCTCTGTACGACCGAGAAATGATTCATATTGCCGAGTCTCCCATGAACTATGGCATATTCCGATTCTTATCGCATGATCGGGTGAAAATATCAAGAATATGATAATTTAAATGATTTTATAGAGTTTTGAATCGCGATCATACCTGTTTGAATCGGATTTTTAGGAAACTTTATCGGAAGTCTTTGATACGGATTGATGCCGATCCTTGAATGGCTCGCATCCAGACTTTTGTCGGGGGCAGCAGGCCGATCAGCAGCGCCAAGTCCTGAAGCTGATTTTCGAGCATTGCGCTGGCGCTTTTTTAGCGTTCTTTGCACCGCACCACCTCAAAACCAGCCTAGAGGCTGAAAACCTATTCGCCGCTTCAGCCTCTAGGCTGATTTTCAGTGCCAGCGTGAGCCGTATCTGCAGCTTTACATGCCGAAGTCTCGGTCGAGTCCGAGGTCTTGCTCTTGTTCTGTTTCCCCAGACTCATTTCCTTGTTGCTGATCTGGCGTTTTGTTCGCACCCACATCAAGCGGAAGTTCCAGCTCTTTGTCCTTATCGCCTGATGCGGTGGCTGCATCAGCAACCGTTTCGCGGTCCAGACCAGTGAAACTCTCGATCCGTTCCAGCGCTTCCAGGGCTGACGATTTCATTCCTGAATTGCGCAGAAGAGTCTCCATGACCTTTGCCTTATCATCGACGATAAGCGCGAGACTGTCCGCTGACCGACTAATCGAGACGTAAAAACCTGTCTGATTGGTCAGCATGCGCTCTTTGGAATCGACAACAGAAATCACGTCCTGCGCCGTCTTGCCCTGCGAGGCATGTGAGGTAATCGCGTAGCCATGGGTCAGAGACAAAAGCACCGGGTCATCTCGTCCAAAGGTCTGTTCCTCGCCTTTGACATCCAGCGTCACAGTGCCTTCATCAAACCGGGCAACCTTGGCATGGTCCATAGCCGCAATCCCAGAGTCAGCATCTGACCGCGTGAAAAGCAGTTTATCGCCAGACCGTAACTCCAAGTCCTCTTCGCGGTTCACTGAAAACGGCGCTGACTCATAGTCGCCCTTCAGCGCGTCCAATGAAATCGTCTGCCCCCCGCCCTTCATGTTTCGCAAGGTGATCCGTCCTCGTTGCTCATCGATTGCGATGACTTCGCGAACGACGCCTTTTTTAGCGTTCACGGCATTCAGCCTCGCATGAAACACGAGTTTATCGCCGAGTTGATAGGATCGCGGACTTGTGGCCTCAACTGCTGTCAGATTTCTCGACTGCATGACGGGAACACGCGTTGCCTCCTGTCCAAGTCGCCCGCTGCCAATCAAATCGCGTCTAATCTCATTATTGATAGCAGTACGAACCCGGTGCCCCGGCGCTACAATCAAAACATCGCCTTGCCGATCGCGCGGCAGGTTTCGCCAGACTGAGGCGACCGCTTTTTCCGGGTCTTTTTGAACTTCCATCATATTCGCGTCGAGACGCTTCATGGCGGCCGTCACATTGCCATGGGCAGCGGCGGTAACGGCGATCCGTTGGTCTTGATGGTCTCGGTCTTTCGGCAGACGGACAATATCTTTCATGACCGCTGTCGTCATTCCGGCTTTTTGCGCGATATCGAACGGCCGACCGGCTTCAACAGCGCCGTGCTGGCGTCGATCTCCCGATAAAACGATCCGAGCAGGGTCGAGTCTAATGAGCGTTTCCAGCACCCGGTTCATGCTCTTGGTCGAGAGAAACGAACTTTCATCGACCAACATGATCGTATCCGAAAGAGATTTTGGCCCATCGCCCTTTTTTTGATCAATCAGAAAACGCTGCACGGTCTGGGTCTTGAAACCGGCACTCTCTTCTAACGTGCCGCGCGCAGAATGGGTTGGGGCAAGGCCCATTAATTTGTAACCGCCTTTGACGGCCTCGGGCGCAAGATCGCGAGCGAGTTCTGCCGTCTGCCGCATCATGGTCGTTTTCCCCGTCCCGGCGTATCCTTGAATTCCAACAAGCCGGTTTTCGCCGGCGAGAACAGTTTCGACGGCCTGGCGCTGGCCCTTGGTAAGCTGGGTTCCTGACAGTCTGTCATTAAGCGCCAACCTACCGACAAGCGGCTGTGTTTTCCCCGCCGCCGCGACAAGTGATTTGGTAACACGCTCATGCGCGATTGATCTCGCAGTCGTTGATTCAGCATCGGGGTCACGGGCGCTGACTTTGACCTGACCTGACCGTCGCAGGCGGCGCAATTCATGGTCTATGGTTTTCAAAGTAACGCCATCGGCGCCATGTTCTAATGCGGAACGCCGCGCCGTATGAAGCGAAAACGCTGCTTCGCGTTCTTCATGGTGACGCAACCCAAAGCTGACAGCAGCGCGGGAGGCATATTCGCGTTCCGACCCGCCACGATCCATCGCATAGGGATCATTTCTCGCGAGCCGCAGCACCCGGGTCGGCCGAAAGAAATTCTGCGCCATGCGCTTGGCGGTGCTTAAGAGACTATCGCTATCAGGACGATCATCACCCAGGGCACGGTCCGTTCGGCCAAGTTCGACCCGTTCCTTGGCGGCATCTGCCGTGGCAGCAAGTTCGGCCTTCCATTCAGCGCCACGCGTTTCCCAATCGGCTTGCCGCTCGTCCTGGCTGACATCTCTTTTGCTGGGCCTTGTTTTAAGAGACACGGCTTTACGCGCTTTGGGCGTGTTATTCTCCAGCGTCTCTGACACCGCTTTGATGACATTGGACCGGCGCGAGAATTCTTCCTTGGCGGCGTCGGGGACGCCATCGATCGAATATTTGCCGGTTTTTCCATCTTGTAGGACCGGGACATAGCCGAGCTTGCGCAGACCCTCGCGCATTTCAGCGTCATAGGCGAGCCCCAAAAGCTTGGCATGTCGGAAGAGCGGATCGTTATGGAGCGCCCGCCATTTTCCGTCACCGTCTTGGGTCATATTGGCGATCACGCAATGGGTGTGAAGCTGCGGGTCCATGTCCCGGCTGATATCATGTTCAAACTTCGCCATGACCAGATTGCCAGTCTTGACTGGAACAGGCTGCCCCTTGCCACGGCGAATGCGTGTTCCCGCGAGGTGGTTTTCGGCCCATTTCAGTGTTGAATTCACGGCTGCTCGGTGCGCCGCCAGGATGCGTTTATCGCCGCCGAGATAGAGCAATAGCGAAACATCCTTAGGCGGAGAAAACGTCAGATCGACGCCCGGGCGGTGCGCACGTTCAGCGGCTTGCTCTGCTGTCTCGTTTTCGCGCTGGCCCACCCGGCGACCGTCGAGCGTCTCGCCGGAGAGGACTTTTTCGAAAGTTTCGATGTCGACCTTACCGGAGAGCCCAAGGGCTTTAGCGCCCCGGCCTGTCCAGGATGAAGGCTCGGGGTCGTCGACCCCGCGTGCATAGTAATTATCTTTACCGTAATAGTCCGCGGCTGCCGCCGCAGACGATACGGCCGAAATCGAAGCCGTCATGGAGCCTCAAACCTCCATGTCCCAATCGGGAAAGCTTGGATCGCGGCCATTGCCTTGCGATTTTTCAATAGGCGGCGGCGGTGAGGTTTCGGTTTCCGAAGCCTCCGCCGCCGTCTCATGCGGACTTTCCGGCGCAGCGGTTTCTTCGGTACCAAACATATCACCCTGGCCGTCATCGACTTTGGGACGCCTTTTAGGCTTAGTCGTTTTCCGTCTTGATGCTGCTTCAGGTTCGACGATGTCCGGTTTTCCCGGGGCTTTGGCGCGGGAAATGAGCAGCGATTGATCCGGGCGCTCCTCAAAGGGCGGTTCAGTGTCATCCCTAATCACCAGAGGCAGTGTCACCTTTGCCATGGGAAAGCCTTCGGGCATTTTCAAATACCCTTCGAGGCTTTTAAGATTCATGATCTCTTCTGGGATGACCAAATGCTCGATGGACTCTTTGCGGACCACATTGACCCCGTCGCGGATCGTGTTGGCCCCAAAGGACACATTCTCATCAGACCGCGATTTCTCCTGTCGGCCCAAAAAGTCCGCATACCATTTCGCTGTATCTGCATCCGATGCCGCCAGAATAAGCTTTGTTCTGCACACCGAGGATAAGGACTGCGCACCATCAATACCGTAAACATCTCGGAGCTGGGACTGCGCTTGAACGCCAAGCACAAAAGCCGCTCCGAATTGGCGACCCCGGGCAAGACCGTCCATGATTGAGGGTAGCTTTTGCAGCGCTGCTACCTCGTCCAAAATGAACCAGATGCGCCGGGTTGGATCGCGCTGCTGAGACATGATCGCCCTCACAGCCGTATCCATCCACACCGTCAGAAGCGGTTTCAACGTCTCGTGCATATCGGCGCGCGAGGACAGAAACAGAGTTCCGTCGGCATCATCATTGGCGATCCATTCAGCAATCCGGAACGCCTCGCCGGTCGCTGGCAAAAGCCGCAAACAGTCAAGATAGGTGGAAAGCATCATGCGCACCGAGTTCGACATGCGGGGCGTTTCAGCAGAAATGATGGTTGCTGCGGGTGTTCCCGCAAAGAACGGCTCAAGGGATGCAAGATCGGTATTCAGAAGCACCTGAACCAGGTCTTCATTGGTGGCTTTGCCGTCCCCGACCAAAAGCTGCGCGGCCGTTGAAAAGACAGTCCGCGCGGAATCCGCCCAAACGGGATCAGCTTTCTGGCCTTGCGGGATCATCGCCGCAGCAATGGCGTCGAACCCGGCTTTGGTGGAGGCTTCTCCGAACACGGTCCAGTTGGGCGCTCGGGCATCAAGCGGGTTCAGAATAACGTCCCGGCCCGGGCGATAAAACGGCCCTATGAATGCCCCGGTCAGGTCGAACACCACCGCTCGGTCACCATGGCTCCTAATTTCCTCCAGCAAGGCGGAAATGGCTTGCGTTTTGCCCGAACCGATAGTCCCGGAGATGGCGGCATGTTGGACCTCGGAGCCTATTGGGAAAGGGACGCCTGCAATCGTATAGCGCGGGCGTTTTCGCAATTCCTTATGCTTCATGGCGCGCCAGCGATTATAGGCGCTAATCTGGGCGCGCAGGTCGCCAACCGAGGTAATCTCCGCACCCCGCTTAATGTCGGTTTTGGTAAGATGGGATCCCCGACCGATAAACAGAGCTACGATGATAACGAAGCCGACACCGCCAAAGATCGATCCAAGCGTTGACCAATAGATGAGCTTTTTCCGAAACGTCTTCTCATGGGCAATAACTGCCGGATGATTTAGAATGGTATCAATAGTAAAGGCCGCTGAAACCCCCTCTCTTGTCATCATATTAAGTTCGATCTCGCCGCCAACTCCGACCGTTTTGTATGCCTTCGCCTCATAGTATTTGAGCGCATAGTGACGCTCTTCAGCCTCGGTCGCCGACCATGTTCCAAACCAGGCTGTGGCGACCATGACCATGATCATGGAGAGACCGATAAAGCGCAGCACCTGGCCGAACATGCGCAGTGTGTGGAGGGTGACTTGGCCGCCGCGAAGAAAGGTCTTCAATGGGCCGGATCGGGGAGACTGGCTCATGATGCAGCTCCTCCAACCAGGGTTTCACTTGCCGTTGCCCGGCGCTCTTTGATGTCGGCAATGGCTCGGTCGAGGTCCGTCAAACGATCGGAGTTTCGAAACATTTGTTCGACACCTGCGCGGATCACCAACAGATCATCGGATAGCCGCGCGGGATCGACGCTGGTCCCGTCAAGCGCGCGTTCGAAAATGACTTTCGCCATTTCGTGGGGAGAGACGCCGGCGGCTTTTGCGAGGCGTTCCAGACGCTGTTGGCGAACTTTTTTCAAACGGAATTGTACCCGGAGACTATCGCTCATGACGCGCCTCCCGTTCCAAACATGGTTCGCCCACAAATCGTCTTTAACGGCTCAAAATACCTAGCGTCGGGCTGGCGGATACAATCGTCACCACTCGCCGCATTCATAAGCCATTGTAAAAATGACGGTTTTTTGCAGCTTTCCGCTTTGGAGCCAATCTGCGCCAGTTGCCGGGATTTGCCCTTAGCACTCTGTTTTCGTTGAGAAAACCGCGAAGCGGCACCCTGTGCGTTATGTGTGATCAGGCACAGATGGCCCCTTGGGCCTTTGTGATCCTTCAAAATACCCTTCTCTTGGGAGCAGGTATTTCCCTTCTCGTTCTCTAAGCGGACCCGTTTATCGACCAAAACCGGTGGAGCGTATTGTATCCCGTCACAGGCTGTTTTCTTTGATGTAGATTGGTTTCCACACCAATCGAAGGAGAAACCAATGCCTCGCAGAAAAGACCCCGTTGCCGACCTGAAAGCCCATAGACAACGGGTTGCCGATATGGCGACCAAAGAAAATGAACTGATGGATGAAGCGTCTCGCGCCTTGGGACGGGAGATGATCGCAGCTGGTCTTGATGACTGGTCGGCCAAAGATCGCTTGATGGGCTTTCAGGTCGGCAACGGGGTC
>JBCDKW010000024.1:0-16724 GCA_038746145.1 Pseudomonadota bacterium | reverse complement strand
CGTAACGTGGGCATCAACATCAATAAAACCGCTGAGCTTGAAGGTTGTGTCGCCGACCATGAAGCCACTGCTTGTTGTGACCGATCGATCCGTCGCCATAGTATTTTCAACATTGTCGATTCGAACGATCGCTTCATCCGCCTTGGCTTTTTCCGCTGCCAGCTCCCCTTTCAGTTCAGCAACCATCGCTTCCAGCGCTGCAATACGTTCTTCAATATCGCCGCTTTGCGCGAGAGCTGGTCCGACAAGACCGAGCGCGGTGCCCGCGAGCAGTCCAACCTTTAAACCTTTAAGCATGCCTTCCTCCGTACTTTTTATCTGACGGAAGTATTTCTGGAACGCTGTTCAGGCGCTATTAGCCATTGGTGTTACGACTTTTGTATTAGAGGTTTTCTCTCAGAATTTGATAGTATGACGGAAGGACGTGAGTCTGCGGCAGACCAAAAATTGGCAATCCGTAAAGCGGGAGGAGACTATGAAAACGACGCAAAAGGTCCTGATTATTGACGATCACCCGCTGTTTAGAGACGCGCTTGAAACAGCGTTATCTCTGGCAAGTGGAGCGACTGCGAAAGCCGTTCATGCCGGATCGATCAAAGACGCCTTGGAGCGGCAACACGAAGGTCCATTCAATCTCGTCTTACTGGATTTGAACTTGGCAGACGCAAGCGGATTCGATGGATTGGCCCGGCTGCAATCTGTAGGGGTATCGTGCCCAATCGTCGTTGTCTCAGCCACAGAAGCTGATCGCATCTTCCAGCAATCAAAGACACTTGGCGCTGCAGGATACCTCCCCAAAAGTCTTGGACTGGAGGATCTTGCGGCTGCGCTCGCAACGGTCTTGGACGGCGGTCAGTGGTTCCCCAAAATTAAAACGACTGCGCCGGGTGATGAAGATAGCGCGGAGCGCGTTGCGAGCCTGACACCAGCTCAACGGCGTGTCATCAACGGCCTCTCTGATGGCCTTCTCAATAAGCAGATTGCCTATGAGATGGGGATTTCGGAAGCCACGGTCAAAGCACACATGACTGCGATCTTTCGGAAACTGGGCGCTAATAACAGAACCCAAGCGCTACTGATCTATAAGTCAGCATTGGGATTTGATGATCACTCTGCGGCATGAGAGATTTGTCCGCCAACATGCTCATATAAAAATTGGCGGATATCGTCTGGGTCGGCCGGTTTGCGCAGTACTCTGATCCCGCGCTTTTTTGCGCGTTCAAACACATCGGATGTCGCTTCGGCAGTCAGGAGCGAAACGCCGATATCCGGAACGCTTCCCATCATACGCGCGAGCATGTCCAAGCCTGTCTCGTCTTGCTTAAGCTGATAATCGGCAATCACGACTTGGATCGGTTCTCTTTCAAAAATAGCCCAAGCTTCCTCGATCATCTGGGCAGTATGAACATGACAGCCCCAGTGACCAAGCAAGGCATACATGCCGTCTAAAATGAGTTGCTCATCATCAACGCACAGCACGTTAAGCCCCGCTATTGATTGGGCTGGGGACATATCGACTTGCCGTATAGGTCGCGCTGTGACGCTCGCTTCCACGCCCACTCGCGGCAATCGCACAGAGAAAACAGAGCCGTGTCCGACACGGGATCGGACGTCGATCTTCGTGCCCATCAATAACGCCATCCGGCTCGCCACAGCCAGACCAAGACCTGCACCCCGGATTCCAAGATTATCCTGCTCTGTCAGGCGTTCGAACTCTTGGAACAGTTTCTCCATTTGATGCTCAGCAATTCCCGGCCCAGTATCCCAAACTTCAACGCGGACATGATCCAGACCCTCGCGCCGTGCCCCAATTAAGACGCCTCCTTTTTGGGAGTAGCGCCGAGCATTTGAGACAAAGTTTCGAATAATGCTCTGCAAGAAATCTGGGTCTGCTTTGACACGCAGACTGGTCGGCGCGACCCGCAGATCAAGTCCAATCGTCTGCGCCATTGGGCGAGCCTCATCGGCTAAGTCTTCCAATAATGGGCCAAGCGGTATGATCTTCGGCTGCGGTTCGACATTTGAATGATCCAGCCGCGAAATATCAAGCAGACCTTTTAAGAGTTCATCGGCTGATCGGACCGCTCTGTCGGCTTTCGCCAGAAGCTCTTGATTGGCATGCTTCTCGCCTGCATCGACCGCTCCGAGGAAGAGACGGGCAGCATTCAGAGGCTGTAAAAGATCATGGCTTGCTGCCGCGAGGAACCGTGTCTTTGACGCATTCGCCCCTTCAGCTTCAGCCCGCGCTGAATCAAGATCTTCAGCCATATCCTGTAGGTCTTTTGTGCGGTCTTGAACGCGTTGTTCAAGCGTTTCATTCGCCTCGATCAAGGCCTGCTCGCGGCGTTTGTCCTCGGTAATGTCAGTAAAGGTTGTGACATACCCTCCGCCCGGCATAGGGCTGCCGATAATCCTCAAATAACGCCCATCCGGGTTCTGGCGCTCGTAAGCGTGCGGTCGGCCTGCCCGAATGTGGGCGATGCGCCTCTCCGCTTCGCGCGCGGGGTCGCCGTCAATCCAACCGGTCGCAATATTATGCTGAATAAGCGTCGAAATCGGCTCACCAAGTTTCACCAGACCCTTAGGGTACGCAAACATATCAACATAGGCGCTATTCCAGGCAACGAGGTTCTGTTCGTGATCGACGACACTGATGCCTTGCTCAATATTCTCAAGCATTGATTGCAACATATGGCGATCAAAGCGCTCGGCTTGCGTGTGCTGATCCAGGATCGAAAGGACATCACCAAGCGTAACATCTGCTCCCCCAATCGCAGACGACATCACAACACGCGCCGATGACGCCCCTAGCGCACTCGCCAAAAGACGCTCTGTGCGTTGCACAAGGCGCCAGTCGGCGGGGTCTGTGCCTTGCGTCTCGATATTCAGCTCGATACCGACTTTCTTGAAGGCATGCGAAACAGCATCGGCACTCAAAAAGCGGGATGCCAGAGCTTTTAGGCCGTCCGGCGTCACCTGATGCTGGATTGTTTGTGCTGGAGCACGCAATCCATGGGCGCTTGCGACGTCTTCCACAAACGCAGCCGCTTGGATCCGATCCCTTAATCGCTCTGGGGTTCGGACGGAGCCGATGACAAAGATGAGTGCGTTCACGCCAAGGCTCCAGACCACGCCATGAACAAGGCTGTCACCGAAATCCAAACTAAGAAGGGCGTGCGGATCGAGGAAAGCTGGAAGCACGCTCATCATTGTGTCGTGGCCAAGGATTGCCGGAATGAAGAGCGTATAAGCCCAGACGAGAAGTCCGAGCGACATACCCCATATCGCACCCAACTGTTTCGCACCGCGCCAGTATACGGCGCCGAGCAAGGCGGGCGCGAACTGAGCCGCAGCGGCAAATGACAGAAGCCCGATCTGGGCCAGTGCTTCACTACTTCCGCCAATTCGGAAATAACCGTAAGCGAGAAAAATGATCCCCACGATGACAATTCGGCGGATAGACAGGATCCGCGCACCTGCATTGCCGCTAATGTTGGACAAATGCCCGGAACGCATAAATGCAGGAACGATGAGCTCATTCGTCACCATGTTCGACAACGCAATCGTCGCCACGATGACCATGCCTGTCGCCGCAGAGAACCCGCCCAAGAACACAAGCATAGCCAACCAGCCCTGATCGTGCGTCAAAGGCAGTTCTAGGACATAGAGATCAGCCGATATGCTGCCTGGCAAGCCTCCAGCGCCCGCTAGTGTAATCGGAATGACAACGAGCGTCGTTACCAGCAAATAAAGAGGAAACAGCCATCTTGCGAGCGACAGATCGCGATGGCCGCGTCGTTCAATAAAGCCAACATGAAACTGACGCGGCAAACAGATGATCGCCGCCATCGACAGAAGCGTGATTGATATGAAACGCGCTGATATATCTGCTGGAAACACGTCTGCGACGTGCGGCACGCGCTCAATTGTGCCAGAGCTAATCAAGTTCACAGACAGGATTGCGACAGCAATAAGCGCTAAAATCTTGATGATGGCCTCAAACGCAAGAATCCGCATGAGGCCCGCATTATGGCGCGTGAGATCAGAGTGACGTGCGCCAAACAAGATCGCAAATATGGCAAGCCCGATAGCGGTGATGAGAACCGATTCTGTGCCGGTTTGCAGTTGGATGTCACTTGATGGCTCAGACAGCGCCTGCATACTCATAGCGACAGATTTCAATTGAAGCGCAATATAGGGCAGACTGCCAACCACCGCCCCAATGGCAACGATCGCGCCGATCAATCGGCTTTTCCCGTATCGCGATGCCAGAAAGTCTGAGAGCGAGGTTACGCCCTCACGTTCGGCGACATTCCCGATCCGCTTCAACAAGCCGGGCAAAAAAAGAAAAACGAGCGCAGGTCCGAGGTAGATCGGTAAATAGTCCCAACCACTCGACGCTGCCGTGCCGACTGCGCCAAAAAACGTCCACGACGTACAATAGACCGCAATCGCAAGCGCATAGATGATCGGGCTTTGCGTAAATCCGGGCTGAGCGGCCTCTCTATCGCGGCGCCAAGCGATCAAGAAGAGGACCGCCATATACAGCGTGACACAAATGATTATGAGCCAGGTCGGCATAGACATTCTCCAACGCTAGCATGATCTATTGTGATGTCGATGCACAGTCCGGCCTTAGTCGTATGTGAGGGTTGGTTTTAATCTGAACGCCTTCTGAGCGAAGACGAAGGAGGCTGGCGGGAAGCAAAGCGCGACTTCAATTTTGCAGTCCCGAATGGTTCGTCTCCGCTCACTATCCGGGACGACTTGAAACGAATTAAGAGCGCCGCAGCCTTGAGCTTGGTTCATGTGCAAGGCAACGCCGCAGCGCGGAACCCGCTTAACGCCTGTGCGGCGAAGCCGCTTAGCAGGCGTTCAAAAAAGAAGGCGGCCATGACAGCCGCCTTTCTCAGTTTGCCTTTGGGAGGGATTATTCAGCTGGCATCGGTGCCATGCCTTCATCGGCAAGGCCGTGAGGCTGGCGTGTGCCTGGGACACGGATATCTTCGACCAGGTCTTGGATATCCAGAGGCGGTGGGGCTGTAACCAGTGCGGTGGCGATGCCCAGCGCCCCGGCGACCCACATGAAGATAAAGCCGATCCCTTCCGGAGAAACACCGAACAGATACTGATCCGGCGTGCCGCCACCAAACTTGAAGTAGTAGATGTAGGCAAAGGTCGAGACCAGACCGAACACCATGGTGACGATCGCGCCTTCCTTATTCATCCGCTTCCAGAAAATTCCGAGGAAGATAATAGGGAAGAGCGAGGCAGCGGCCAGACCGAAGGCAAAGGCGACCACCTGAGCCACAAAGCCCAACTGACCCGCAAAGATGCCGAGCAGACCAGCAGCAACGACCGCGCCCGCTGCTGCGCCACGCGCCACCAGCAGCTCGGTTTTGTCATCCATGTCCTTGAAGAAGGTTCTTCGACAAAGGTCATGGCTGACGGCCGACGAGATCACCATCAGGAGACCCGCCGCCGTGGAAAGAGCCGCCGCAAGGCCACCCGCGACAACGAGACCGATCACCCAATTTGGAAGGCCCGCAATCTGTGGGTTCGCTAGGACGAAGATATCCCGGTTTGGATTGACCTCATTCTCAATACCGTCAGGCGAGTTTGGCCCGCGATACTGCATGATGCCGTCGCCGTTCTTGTCGTCGAACGCGAGAAGGTTGGTTTTCTCCCACGTCTTATACCAAGTTGGAACCGGCTTACCGCCGTCAGCCGTAATGGCGGCTGCTTCAGCTTCGTACTCGGCATCATCTGCGATATAAGTCGCTTCATTGACGGTATCGATGAAGTTGATCCGTGCGAATGCACCGACGGCTGGGGCTGTTAGATATAGCGCCGCGATAAACACAAGCGCCCAGCCTGCGGACACACGCGCTGCCTTAGCCGAAGAGACTGTGAAGAAGCGGATAATCACGTGCGGAAGACCCGCAGTCCCGAACATCAGCGCGCCGGTGATTGCAAACACGTCAATCATCGACTTATTGGTACTGGTATATTCCGCAAACCCTAGCCCGGTCAGCGTCGTATTCAGCTTCTCAATCATGGAAACATCCGTGCCGACAGCATTGCCGATAAAGCCAAGCTGCGGGATCGGTGTGCCCGTAATCATGAGCGAGATGAAGATCGCCGGAACCGTGTAAGCAAAGATCAGAACGCAATACTGCGCGACCTGCGTATAGGTCACGCCTTTCATGCCGCCGAACGTAGCGTACACGAACACGATGCCCATCCCGATCAGAATGCCAAGGTTAAAGTCAACGCCAAGGAAGCTCGAAAACGCAACACCGACACCCTTCATCTGACCGGCAATATAAGTGAACGAGACGAACAGAGCGCAGATAACCGCGATCAAGCGGGCCGCATCAGAATAATACCGGTCACCGACGAAATCAGGCACGGTAAACTTACCAAATTCCCGCAAGAAGGGCGCAAGCAAAACGGCGAGCAAAACATATCCACCCGTCCAGCCCATCAGATAGACAGAGCCGCCATATCCAAGGAACGCAATCAGGCCTGCCATAGAAAGGAACGAGGCCGCAGACATCCAGTCCGCAGCGGTCGCCATACCGTTCACAGTCGGGTGAACATCGTGGCCAGCAACATAGAAATCATCGGTCGATCCGGCTTTCGCCCAAATCGCAATCCCGATGTATAATGCAAACGTCGTAACGACGAAAAATAGGGTCCAATCCATCGTCTTACCCCTTTACGCCGTATTTCTTCTCAAGCCGGTTCATCGAGATGCAATAGGTCACGATGAGAGCTAAGAAGACTAAGATTGCGCCTTGTTGCGCAAACCAGAAACCGAGTGGTGCCCCGCCAATTGAGAATTGATCTAGCCACTCACGAAATAGGATGCCCGCCCCATAGGACGCGACAAACCAGATAGCCAAAAGCGATACCGTCAACCGCACCGTGGCGCGCCAATATCCTTTCGTATCGATTTCAGATTTGTTGGACACGATTTGATCCTCCCTGATCTCATTATGACGGTAGGTTTACCGCAGGTTCAGGGTGACTCAAGCAATTGCAATTGTTGAGACAGACTTTGGTCTAACGCTCATTAGGCTGGGATACCGAGCGAACATAACGGCGCTCTTTCAGGCCACCAAAGATCAGCGCCGAAGCGATCACGATGCCGCCTAAAAAATAGAGTTCAGAAATACCAAAACCGGGGGCGAGAAGCGCAACAGCGAGTCGATAGGAAAAAAGGGTCGCCATCAACAACCCTAAGGCAATCATGATGTGATGCTTCATGATTTCATCTCCTTCGCTTGGGTCAGAATTACAGCGCAAATTGCACAGGCAAACCAGTACGACCTTGGTCGAATGCAAGATAAGATCCGTGGATTTCGAAGGCATGCTCATCCGCATGAGCCGGACCTTCCAGAACCACACCTTCGCGCGTGCTGGATGATGCAGGCGCCTATACTTCAAGCTTTTGCGTAATCAGGTCTGCAACCCATTGACGGGTTTGATCGTCTGGTAAATTTGCGACAACAGAGTGGGGCAGCATTCTCCGACCAATCGAGTCGCCTATCGCGCTCATTACAATAGTAGTCTGTATTCCCGATATCATCGCGGGTGTTGCGAGATGCTCACGCCCGTTTTGCACAAGCCGGTGCTTAAGAAGTGCCGCGATCTTCTCGCCTTGCTGATCGACGTCGCTGCGCTGGCCAAACTGGTCGGTCACGAAGAGCCATGAAATCAGCTTGGTATTTGCCGGGCAGGCATAAACATCGAAAATGAGATCAACAATCGGGCGGATAATTCCGCCTGAGAAATCAATCTTATCCAGCAGGCCCTCAAGTTCAGCAGAGAAACGATCACTGATCTCCAAAGCGAGGTCGCCAAGAAGGTTCGCTATACTCCCGAAATGGTGGATGATCGAGGAATGACTGATCCCTGCACGTTCAGCAATTTCAACCAGTTTCAATCCATCTGGCCCACGTTCGATGAGAAGGTCTTCTGCCGCTTTCAGAATATCGGCGCGGGCCTGCGCCGGCGATTTTCTTGAACGTTTTTTCAATGTTTCAGAACCGCGCTTTGTCATCCGGTAAGCCCCTCAAGTTAAACCCGTTGGATGATCTGTATCTGATCACAGCACTGTCCTTTCAACAAACCAAAAAGCACCAGACGCAACGATAATCATCGATAGGATTCCTGTGATAGGCTCTGTTCGCTGATTGGACATTCGGATGAGTTTCGCTGCAAAAGCCAAAGCACCTGCCGCTGCTATGATGAGCAACTGCCCGACCTCAACGCCCAAATTGAACGCGAATAAAGGCCAAAGAAGCGCATCGGATGACTGGAACGCCTCTTCAAGTCCTCCTGCGAATCCGAAACCATGCGCGAGGCCCAGACAGGCCGTGAGAATAATCATTGTCGGTGTAGACCCGGAATGATCTCGATCAGACAGTAAGAGATAAGCAACCGTGAGGGTAAGACCCCCAATCCAGAAGGGAATTGGTAGCCCACCTCCATTCAATGCGCTTGCCGCCCAAGCCAGTAAAATCAAAGCCCCTGCAAGTATCGCCATCGTATACCGAGAAGTCGAAAAGACTTTGCGCAGTGCGACACACCCTAAAAGCCATATTGTCAGAGCAATGAGCGCCTCAACCGGCGTAGACTCTGCTTTGGCAAACCCCGTAGTCGCTGCAATGAGGGATATGGAATGGCCAATTGTAAAACCCGTTACAACAAAGAGGAGGCTCCGCACTGATCCCGCAATCAAGAGAAGGCCCAGCACGAACAGGATGTGATCCGGGCCACTGAGGATATGTTTGACGCCGATCATGAAAAATGACGGTCGTGCAGCACCCTGCGCGCCAGCTTGGTTGGCTTCAAAGGGTTTGGTCTCGCGCGCAGCATCGGTGATAACAGTCTCGAAAATCGCACCGTCTGGGCGATACGCTCTGACAAAATGTAAGTGACGGGCTGATGCGTCAAAAAAGGCGTCGAACTGCAATGTGAGCGTCTCAAGAGAGACATTTTCGCGACACTCGAAAATCAGCTCAAAGACTAGGGTATCCGCAGTGCCCGTTAACGTGCGGGGTGGGGTCTTTATCGAACAGACCGCAGCAGCATCCCCCAGCTTTATAGACTGCAATATATGTTCTGTTGTCGCTTCAAACGCTGATTTTGAGCCCGCATTCCGTAGCTGCAATGTCGTTAAGCGTGCCGGAACGCGAATGCGCGCAATGATCACGTTTTCAGTCGTGACACTCCAGTCTGAATAAGAAACGCTTTTATCATGTGCGACGGCTTGGGGGCCGACCCAGAGGAGACAAAGCAGGCTCAACACCCAGAACTGAGAAGCGCGCGCTAGTCTCACCGCGAAATCTCAGCTCGGCTTTGCAGCCAATCGAGATATGCCCGAAATGCCTCGTCACCCTTGCTTCTGCGATACGCAATTTCAATATCCGCGCGATTGGCGTCAAAAGCGGGAATGCCACCATCACGACGATCCATAACTTTAAAGCGATTTCCAGATGGGTCTTCAAAAATCTCACCAATAGGCGTCACAAGAGCCACCTCAAGCGCACTGGGGCCCAAATAATTGCTTAAAGTTGAAAGAGGTAAAAGCGCGTTTGGAACCGCAAAAACATCATCCTCTGTTATATGTTTGAGGTGGAGTTGGCTTTGAGAGCGAAAAAATTTCTGATTTTCTTCGTACCACTCCCGCAACGCTTCTTCATCTAGCGGATCACTCTGACTCGGCTTGAGAATATGATCGATGACACTTGTCACAATGGCATTGCGAACGCGGAGATCCTGGTCAACCAAGCCAATCTCGATACCGCGCTGAACCAAGAGTTCCTGTTCGATCAGGCGTGATAGAACACGCTCTTCATCTTCGGGTGTTAGCGCATTGCGTTTATCGTTTGCGATGGCCACGAGCGCGCGTTGATAATCATCTTCCTCAATCGGATGGCCATTAACACGCACCAAAAAGCTGTCATCACTGCGCTCAGGCACCTGTATTGATGGACCAAGCGCTAGAAAAACACCGACGATCGAAGAGAAGACAAGCGCAATCGCGCCGAAGTTTGGCTTCATTACTCGCCGACCCAATTCAGATAGATAGGTGACGACCAAGCACGTTCTTCAACTGGATCGAGACACTCATCATCGGGATCAGATCGCCAATCGCCACGACAGAGATTGACCTTGATACACTTGCCTGTCTCATCGCGCTCGCACTCCAGCGGATCGGCATTAATCGCCTCTGTCTCTTCCTGAATTGCGCGAACATAATAGGTCGTATCGCGCGCATCCGTGACATAATCGGGATCAGAAAATGTGACCGAACAGCCGGCCTCGTCGCCCGGACAGTTAAACACACGCCACGGATCTTCGATGAGTTCGCCAATAGGTTCACCTTCATAAGATTGTGGCTGGATACGAACGACCTCAATGCGCGTAATGAGATGCCGCTCATCTGAGGGGTTATAGCACTCACCGGCGCAGAGATGCTCAACACGCGCTTCATCTAAACCGTTCGGTGTATAAGCAGGGCATCCGGGCAATTGCTTGAAGGCACCAGTTGCGCGAACAGTGAAGCTGGGTTCGCTACCTGCATCAGTCATCCCACCCATCGGAAGCGCAATGCCACTGTCTGTCTTGTCAAACCAAAGCAAAATTCGCGGACCGGACGTCGCATACGTCTCTCGACGCTTCATCGCATCCCAAATTTCGGAGCGCGAACGTCCCTCCGTATGAATAGCTGCCAGTCCACCCGTAAGCCAGTATGACGCTTGCCGCTCCAGTTCCGTTAAACCAAAGCCCGGCCTTTGCATCAGCTCTGCTTGCGAGACTGGGGTCGAAACCGAAATGGGTTGGTCTTCCGGCAAGGTCCGCCTCCGCCACTCTTGTGTGATCGGTCCACCCATTTCCGTCGTCCGTTTTCGGTCAAACTCCTTGTATCCCGTTCCCGGACGCGCGCGGTGATTATCACTCGACGCCACAAAGCCCCAATAGAAGCGGTTGGGATCATCGCCACCTTTTTCGAAATTCGAAAGTGCGAGACCATATTGCACCGATGTCATGGGTCGGTGGTTCATAGGCGGGAGGAAGCAGTCCGTGCACTGACCTGAATCAAGCCAGTCTTCCGAATATTCACCCTGCACCGTCAGATGATAGGCAACCCCCATATTCGCGGCATCAGTTCGGGTCTGACGCGCGCGATCGGCGCAGACCTGTTTTGTCTCACCTTCGGCCAAACAGCGGCTTTCAATGATTTCACCTGCAAACCAGCACGCCGGGGTGTAGTTCTCGCTGGGTTCAGGACATTCGACGATGACCTCATCGCCTACTTGAGTGATTTTAAGCGCCCGCCAGTCGCGATACTCCTCAGAATTGCCGTGCCCGGAATATATTTCCATCAATTCCTGAACGTCAGGACGCATATCCTCTGATAATTGTTTATCCAGTGAGGTTCCCGGTGGCGTGTAATATCCCCAACTCGTTCCGTGAGGGATCAACAGGTAGTCGAGCCCCTGACTTTCAAGCTTTTCGACCAAGTCTGCCGGCGTTGTCGCCACTTCCATACAGTCAGTCGGCAAATCTTTTGAGGCTACACCCGGCTCACAAAGCGGTGTCGCTTGAACCTCTTTGATAAAGGCCGTAAAATTGAAGTAGGCCTGTCGATGAGCCCAGTCACCATAAGCTGTTCTGGGTGGAATGATGTTGGATTCACGTAATGCCGTAAAGGCTGCACCTTGAGCTGCGATCGCACGCTTTGAAACCTCATCATCCGAAAGCCCTTCGAAAATGACATTCTTATGGCCGTAATGCTCTTCCGGCAGGCGCCCGACCTGCGTCCACTCAAAGCCGAGATAAGAGACCAGGTCCGGATTGTCAGGATCACCGGAAACGGCATTGCACTGGCGAATGGCATCTTTCGTGGCTTGCCATTTCCGCGGTGTCGCCGCCTCTGCATGATCCGTAATCGACCAGAAATCGATTCCGGAACAGTATCGCGCATAGTCACAGGCATCCGCAATCGGATGGGCGCCTTCACCGCCCAATAATGGGAGCGCACCAATAAAAGCATCTGTCGAATATGTTGTATGAACATGCAGATCGCCAAACACGATCTGTTTTGGCTTGCTGATGCCAATCTCTGTCGCTGCTAAATTCTGCGCACTCACTCGGGTGGAGATTACTTCTTCAGGGATCGCTTGGCCCTGAATATCCCCGGGCGGTTCCAGCCGGCCAAACCAGCCATTGTGAACGCCGGCCGCTATGTAGGCGAAACCTGCAATAACCAGAACGATGGCAATCAAAAAGCCCCGCAGAAACCACTTTCCCATCTTACCCTCATTATTTGATGAGAGCATGGTCTATACTAAACATTTTTGTCAATATGTATGGTTGATGTGCCATTTATTGCTTTCCCAAAGCTTGACCTAGACCCGCCAGATTTGCTCTCACCAAGCGGCATATCTGACAAACCCTTGTTCTATATGGCAAAAAGGGACACTGAATCATCGCAGGCTAGTGTTAAGACTGGCCTTTCCAGAAGGATTAGTCTGGCTTCGAAATGAAGGGTATCGAACCGCCCAAACCTCAAGCGTTTACTGGCTATTAGGGTGCTTTGGCGGACAAAAGTCCTAGATGGTGCGGGTGGCCGGACTTGAACCGGCACGGCCGATTAAGGCCTACGGATTTTAAGTCCGCTGTGTCTACCAATTTCACCACACCCGCACTCGTCACCGCTTATGCAAGACAGCGCAGAAAAATGCACCCCTGTTTTTCGCTGAGATGCAGAACCTAAAAATCGTCCTGCAAAGGGTGCATTCAAAGCGTTAATGTCTTAAGCCGCTCTCAAATAGAAATAGTTACGGGAGCGTGTCATGCGAGACGTGCATCATTTTATTGGCGGTCAGCAATTTAAGGGATCGTCTGGTCGTTTCGGCGACATCTACAATCCCAACACGGGCGAGGTTCAGGCGCGGGTTCAGCTGGCCACGTCTGATGAGGTCGGTGCGGCTGTGGCCAATGCGAAAGCCGCGTTCTCCGAATGGTCGGCCACCAACCCACAGCGCCGCGCGCGGGTGATGTTTGAGTTCAAGCGCCTGCTCGAAGCGAATATGGATGAGCTGGCTGAGCTGTTATCCTCCGAGCACGGCAAAGTCGTGGCTGACTCGCGCGGCGATGTGCAGCGCGGCATCGATGTGGTCGAGTTTGCTTGCGGCATTCCACATCTGCAGAAAGGCGAGTTTACCGAAGGCGCAGGGCCGGGCATCGATGTCTACTCCATGCGCCAGCCTTTAGGCGTGGTTGCGGGCATTACCCCGTTTAACTTCCCAGCCATGATCCCCTGCTGGATGGCGGCTGTGGCCATTGCCTGTGGGAATACGTTTATCCTGAAGCCATCTGAGAAAGACCCAAGTGTGCCTCTGCGCCTGGCGGAATTGCTGCATGAAGCGGGCGCGCCAGCCGGTGTTCTGAACTGCGTGCACGGCGATAAAGTCTCCGTCGATGCGATCCTTGAGCACGAAGACATCAAAGCCGTCAGCTTTGTCGGCTCGTCTGACATTGCCCATTATGTCTATTCCAAAGGCACCGCGAATGGCAAACGCGTGCAGGCGATGGGCGGGGCGAAGAACCATGGCATCATCATGCCGGACGCCAATATGGACCAAGCGGTCAAAGACATTGTCGGTGCGGCCTATGGTTCAGCCGGCGAGCGCTGCATGGCGCTTCCCGTTGCTGTGACGGTCGGCAAAAAGACGGGCGATGAGTTTGTTGAACGCATGAGCGAAGCCGCACGCGGTCTGACCGTCGGCGTCTCAACCGATCCTGACGCGCATTATGGCCCGGTCGTCTCCGCCGCCCACAAGGAGAAAGTCGAATCCTATATCCAGATGGGCGTCGATGAAGGCGCAGACCTCATCCTTGATGGTCGCGGTCATACGCTACAAGGCCACGAAAGTGGCTTCTTTGTCGGACCCAGCCTGTTCGACCATGTGACGCCAGACATGCGCAGCTATAAGGAAGAGATTTTCGGGCCGGTCCTACAGGTCGTGCGCGCGGACACACTCGAAGAGGCCGCCGCCCTGCCCTCCAATCACCAATACGGAAACGGGGTTGCGATCTTTACCTCTAATGGCCGCGCGGCGCGCGAGTTCGCCGCTCAGGTCAATGTCGGCATGGTCGGTGTCAACGTGCCGATCCCTGTGCCGGTCAGCTATCACACATTCGGCGGCTGGAAACGCTCCGCCTTCGGCGACACCAATCAGCACGGCCCGGAAGGCGTGCGCTTCTGGACCAAAATCAAAACCGTCACACAACGCTGGCCCGAAGGCGACATCGGTGACCAAGCCTTCATCATTCCAACTATGGGGTAAGACTATGACTATGAACCGTACCTGGCATTTGAAATCACGCCCTGTAGGCGATGTTGCCCCCGGCGACCTGGAATTGCGCGAAGCAGAACTCACTCCGCTGAAAGACGGCGAAGTTCGCGTGAAGACGATCTATCTCTCCCTCGATCCAACCAACCGGATCTGGATGAGCGATATCGACGCTTACCTGCCGCCTGTTGGATTGGGTGAGCCCATGCGTGGCGGCTCGCTCGGCGTGGTGACGGAGAGTGCGTCTGACAAAATCGCTGTTGGCACAAAAGTCCTGACGGGCCTCGCCGTCTGGGCCGACTATAACACCCTGCCTGCGGAAGGCGTCACGCCCCTACCCGACTTGCCCGGTGTGCCGCTGACGGCATGGATGGGCCCACTCGGCGCGACCGGGATGACGGCCTATTTCGGGCTGATGGACATTGGCAAACCGAAGGCCGGTGAGACCGTTGTTGTGTCTGCAGCGGCAGGTGCGGTTGGCTCCATGGTTGGTCAGATCGCGAAGATCCAAGGCTGCCGTGTTGTTGGCATCGCGGGTAGCGATGACAAATGCAAATGGCTCACAGAAACGGCAGGCTTTGATGCGGCGATCAATTATAAATCCGAAGACGTTGGTGCGGCGCTGGATAAGCACTGCCCGGATGGGATCGATGTGAACTTTGAGAATGTCGGCGGCCAGATCATGGATGAGGTGATCGCCCGGTTGAATGACTTCTCTAGGATGCCGTTATGTGGATTGATTTCGACTTATAATGCGACAGAGCCGGTTCCGGGGCCTTATAATTTCTCCAATCTTCTGATGCGGCGGACGGCTGTTAGGGGCTTTATTATTATCGACTTCCTCGATCGCTTTCCGGAAGGGATTCAGGCGATGGGTGGCTGGTTGATGGAAGGCAAGATCAAGTTTGAGACCGATGTGGTCGAAGGGCTTGAGAATGCGCCGGCGTCTCTGGAGAGGCTGTTTACCGGCAAAAATCTCGGCAAGCTGGTCGTGAAAGTATCCGAAGAGGCTTAATCGAACAGCTTCGAGACGCTTTCATTATTCGCGATCCGTCTGATCGCCTCTCCTAGCAGCGGGGCGACGGATAGGACGCGCAGCTTTTTGGCTTTCAAATCCTCGTCTGAGGGTTTGATCGTGTTGCAAATCACAAGTTCGTCCATCACGGAATCATCGACGCGTCTCGCTGCTTTATTCGACAGCACGCCGTGCGTGATATAGGCGCTGACCGATTTGGCCCCCTGCTCTTTTAGCGCGGCGGCGGCGTTCACCAGCGTGCCACCACTGTCGCAGATATCGTCGACCAAAATACAGTCGCGCCCATCGACGTCTCCGATAATGTTCATGACTTCAGAGACCCCTGCCTTTGGGCGGCGCTTATCAACGATGGCAAGGTCTGCACCGCCAATGCGTCTGGCAAGGGAACGAGCGCGGACCACACCGCCGACATCGGGCGAAACCACCATCAGGTCTTTACCTGAATAGCGGCGCATAATGTCGTCCACCATGACGGGGGACGCGATCATATTGTCGGTCGGGATATCGAAGAAGCCCTGAATCTGGCCCGCGTGAAGGTCTATCGTGAGGACGCGATCGGCGCCCGCAGACGAGATCAGATTAGCAACGAGCTTGGCCGAAATAGGTGTTCGGCCGTCGGTTTTACGGTCCTGACGCGCATAGCCGAAATACGGGATGACGGCGGTGATGCGTTCTGTGGAGGCGCGTTTTAGCGCGTCGATACAGATCAAAAGCTCCATCAGGTTGCCATTGGCTGGCTTGCTGGTGGATTGGATCACGAACACGTCCTCGCCGCGAACATTCTCGTTGATGCGCACGAAGATTTCATCGTCGGCAAACTTCTTGATCTCGGTATCGGTCAGTGGGCAATCGAGGTGGTCGGCGATGGCTTCGGCAAGAGGCCGGTTCGCGTTGCAAGAAATCAGCTTCATCAAGGTGCCCGCCTGTGCCCGTTGGTTTTGAGGGTTAAAGAACAAAGGTGGGTGACTCGCAAGATGACATTTTTATAAAGCCTGCAAATTCGTTGAGGTCTGTTTTGATCCCCGCTCTGAGCGGCTTCGCCGCAGCGGGGGTAAGCGGGTTGAGTTGTCTGATGAGGCGCTAAGCGCTTCGCGCACGCCTCATGAAGCAGGTTCCCGATCGTCGCTTCGCTCCTCCGATGAACCGGGCTCAGGGCTGTGGCGCTCTAAATCTCTTTCCTTTCTCTCGTCGTCCCGCAAGGTGAGCGGAGACGAACCAAACCGGACTGCGGTGTTTGATAATATTATACCGATACCCCCCCCGTCCATCGTCCCCCCGATCCAGTCGGGGGCACCGCTCCCCTCACCCTGCGG
>JBCDKW010000023.1:0-18107 GCA_038746145.1 Pseudomonadota bacterium | reverse complement strand
GAAGACATCAATTTCGAACTCGTCGAAGCGCGCACCGATGATGATGTCGAGCTGGTCAGAGATTTCGATTTCGTCCTGAATGTAAGCTGAGAAGACTTGAACGTCTGCTTCAGTGTCATCATTCAAGTCCGAGAAGGTGACTGTTGTCGGGTTGCCATTGGACGCAACGCCAACGCCGTTGGAAAAGTTCAGTGGACGCTGAATTGTGAAGAACTCAACATCATCATTTGAATCGGACCAAACAGGATTGAAGCGGTCATTGTCATTCGATGTGTCAATGATTTCGACGCCTGAGACGATCGTGTGCCCAATCGCGCCGGTCTGGAACTCACCGACGAGGTTTGCAGACAGGATCAGGTTTTGGCGCTGTGTTGTGTCGACATAGCCGTCAATGCCAACCACTGTCGGAGTATTGGCCTGGTCGTAGGACGATGCGTAGAAGTTCTGATAAAGCTTGTCATAATCGCCATAGAACGCGCTGAAATTGCCTTTCAGATTATCGGAGAATTTGTGCTCCAGATTGGCGCGCAGAAGATGAGCCTCAAGCTGCGTTGTGTTCAGTTCTGGATCGCCAAAGACAATGTCAGTGAAGGCTTCCACGGGACGTCCATCAGCGCCAGTCGGGATACCACGGTCGATAAAGCGCTCGTGGTCGACATATTCATAAGACAGATCGAGCGTTGTGGCGGGTGTCAGCTCAAACCGACCTGTCGGGTTAATCCCGATGCGGTCTCCGTCATAGAAATCGCGATGATTATCCAGATACTCGTAGAACGCATTGATCCGGAACGCGGCTTTCTCATTGACCTCGAAATTGCTGTCGACCTGAGCACTATAGGCGCCGAATGTATCGATACTTGCAGAGTATCCGGTGAACTGCTCACCCAATTCTGCTTTCTTTGTTACACGGTTCAAAATACCGCCTGTACCGCCGCGCCCGAAGAGAAGCGCGTTTGGTCCACGAAGGACCTCGACTTGTTCAATATTATAGAGCGGGCGATAATATTGAACGTCATCGCGCACACCGTCGATGAAGAAGTCAGCCGTAGAGCGCACGCCACGGAACACGACGGCATCACGGTGGCCCTCGCCCTGAGACATGTTCACGCCCGCCGTGTAATCAACAATGTCGCTGATGCTGTTAAAGCCACGTTGTGCGATTTCGTCTGATGTGATGATCGAAAGGCTCTGCGGAACATCAATGATGGGTGTCGGTGTGCGCAAGGCGTTGACTTGGTCTGTGTAAAGAACTGTACCCGTCACGACGACAGTATCTTGGACCGCTTCGGCATCCTCTTGCGCGTTTGCGATTTGCGGTGATGCAAGGCTCGCAATAAGGATCGCTCCTGCGACGTTTGTCTTGTTGAATCTCATGCCTCATTCCTCCTGTTTAAAATGAGATGCATCCGCAAGTAGAGTGCGGATGCTTTTCGACAAGAGGGAATATCCAGTATGGTAATACTGTTTATAATTGTACTCTAAATCTCTGATTTTGTGGACATTAATGAACCAATGCGGGCGCTTCAAAGCGTTTGAAAAGGGCGTTTCTAATTTTTAGGATTTCGAGACCTTCCTTTCCGCTACGGCCCCTTTGTATGAACAAACATCAAGCGCGTCACAGAATAAGCGCAGGGAGAAGAAATGCCGCGACTAAAACAGGCAGGCCGGGAGGCTGGTCACGAGTATGCAGATCGGATTTTTGATCTGCTGTTTGGCGAGCGTGATCCGATCAAGGAGCCGGGGACCGCGACCGGCACACCGGGTAACTGGTGGACTGTGTTCAACATCGTGCCGGATGCGTTTGTGCATACGACTGAGGGGTTTCGTTTCTATCGCTCGCCCGAGCGCAAGATCGATCCAAAGCTACGCGAATTGGGCCAGACACGAGCTGGCTACGCCGTTGGCTCGCAATTTGTTTTTTCTCAGCACTGCAAAGCATCGCGCGATGTCGGGCTGACCGACGAGCAGATTGAAGCGATCCCGAACTGGGCGGTTGCTGACTGTTTCTCACCGATTGAGCGCGCCGTTCTGGCTTATACGGACGCGCTGGTCTTGGAACGCGGGCGGGTATCGGATGGTATCTTCGCGGCTTTGAAAGCAGACCTCTCAGACGAGGAAATTCTTGAACTGACCTATGTCACGTGCACCTATATGATGCACGCCGTGATGAGCCGCGCTCTGCGGCTGGAATATGATGACGTAGATGAGCGCGTGGTCGAAGTGCCGGCCCCCGAAGCCGGTGATAGCGCGGATGTTATGAGCATGGTTGATAAGGACAAGGAGACCTGAATATGGCTTATCATCACCTCGCCCTGGCGGCGAATGATATGAAGGCGATCCATGAGTTTTATGAAGGCGTCATGGGCTTTGAACTGGTGAAGGTCGAAGTCGCGCCGATTATGGAAGGCGGCTGGGGCAAGCACTTCTTCTATCGCATGGGTGGCGACAATAACCGTTTCATCGCCTTCTGGGAGCTGCACGATACGCCAACCCAAGGCGAGCACGTTGTTGATCTGAACAAGGCAGGTAATGTTCCGGATGGGACGAACCATATTTCATTCACCGCGCACTCCGCAGAAGAATTGGCTGAATGGAAGGACAAATGGACGGCCGCGGGATACGATGTGCTCGAGATTGACCATAATTGGTGCCACTCCGTGTATACCAAGGACCCGAGTGGGAACTTTGTCGAGTTTTGTGTGACCACAGGCGATTTTGATAGCGCTGACCGGGATCGCGCTCTGGCGGCTTTGGATGAGACGGAGTTTAAGCCGTCAGCGCCGCCCGCAATGGTGAAGTCCTGGCCCGCGACCAAAACTGCAGCATAAGCGCTCGCGCTCGCTCGGTGTTTGTGGCAAAGTACCGTCATGACAACAGTGACAGCAAGCCGTCCGCCGCGACACTATCCAAGCAAGAGTGCCAAATGCGCTGATCTGACCGTGCATTTGAGCGGGATCGTGCTCGCGATTGTCGGCGCGTTTTTTCTTGTGATCCTGTCGCTGATGTATGGCGACGCCGGGCGTGTGGCCGCTGTCAGTGTTTACTCTGCGGGCATCATCGCGATGTTGAGCTTCTCCGCGATTTACAACTTCGCGCCTGCGCAGAAGCGACCGGGGCTTCGGAAGCTAGATTACACCGGCATCTTCCTAATGATTGCGGCGTCCTACACGCCCTTTACAACCCAGCGTCTTGAGGGCGCGTGGGCGATTGGGATGACACTGGCCGTATGGGGCCTAGCGGCCTTCGGGATTTTCGCAAAGTTCTTTCTGCCCGGGCTGAGCAAGCGGTTCTGGGTTGTGTTTTATATCGCGCTAGGGTGGCTCGTTATCGTTGCGCTCGGACCTATGCTTGCGGCAGTTCACTGGGTGCCTTTGATGCTGCTTTTGATCGGAGGCGTGATTTACACGTTCGGCGTGATTTTCCACATGATGCCGTCACTGACCTACAGCCACGCCATCTGGCATGGGCACGTCGTAACAGCAGCCGGCACACATTGGGCGGCTGTTTTAATCGGGGTCGTCCTCGTTCCTGTCCAAGGCCCAGCTTAAGGTGTGCCAGCGTCTCTTACTTTGTCGCCTGACAGGGTTGAGAATTATACGGGTAGGCCACAAGGAACGTTATAATAATCGCTTTTTGAGCGTCAGGCTGCTTGTAAGCTTCACAGACCCTCTGCACATCTTGTGACACGACAGCGGTGAGGAGTTCGACTAGACCGCCTTCAACCGCCTTCGTGGCCTGTTCGCAAGCTGCATCACTCGTTTTCTTAGAGTCTTCGCGCAGCTTTAGAACGACATTAGCACGCGAGGCCATATTCAGCATGCCATTCATGTCGCTTATGGTCGGACATGCAGAAGGTAGCGGACCTGAAGTGGCTTGCGGCGGTATCTTTGGCTGGGCAAAACTTGCTGGCATACAGATGCATGTGATCGATGTCATAACTGCGGTAAATGTTGCTTTTTTCATAACGGACCCTCTCATATCGTTTCGAAAGACATCAAAGCGCGTCTCGCCTTAGGGATCAAGTCGCACCGCTAACGGTTAGGACATAACGAGCGTACACGTCTCATTGAGGCTGGGGCGAGCGAGCGTGACTTTAGACAGGCCGGATAGCCGTGTTTTCAGGTCATTGGCCGCCCATAGGCAGATGCGCTCCATTGTTGGGACTTCGAGGCCCTCGATCTCATTTAATAGGCGGTGATCCAGTTTCGCGGCCGTTTCTTGAAGTACGGCTGTGAGTTCGGAAAAATCCTGTACCCATTCCTCGCGTGGCTTCACTTTACCGGAAACCGTTGCCTCAAGTCGAAATGAGTGGCCGTGTAGGTTTTTGTAAGGGTGCCCGTCGGGTTTGTGCTGCATGTAGTGAGCGGCTTCGAAAGTCACCGCTTTGGTGATTTCGAAGACCTGCCCCTCAACATTTAGGGGAGCCCAATCAGTTTGTGCGTCTGTAAGCTCAATCGCCATTTCGGATGCTTCATACAATAGTCGGCGGTTGCCGCAATGTTATTTGATTGCGCCGTATCATCTTTAGGCTGCAGGAAAAAGTGCTGAAACTGCATGTGTTCGAACTTCGTTGGGTGGGCCTCTGCTTCATCCTGCGGGTAGACCAGTTTTATTTCATGGCCGCTGGTTTGTTTTAGTCTGGCATTTGCTTTGGGGCTGACGCAGATCCAGTCGAGACCGGACGGGGCTTTGATCGTGCCATTGGTTTCAACGCCGACTTCGAAGCCTGCTTTGTGAAGCGCATCGATAGCAGGGGTATCGAGTTGCAGGAGCGGCTCTCCGCCTGTGCAAATGACATAGGGCGTCCCACCCTCAGGGCCTTCGGATTGCCAGATGGCTGCGACGTGCTGAGCAAGGGCGTCTACGGTTTTGAACTCACCGCCATTCTCACCATTCGTTCCGACGAAGTCGGTATCGCAAAATGAGCAGATTGCGTTGTGACGATCGCGTTCCAGGCCTGACCAGAGATTGCAGCCTGCAAAGCGCAGGAAGACGGCCGCGCGTCCTGTTTGCGCGCCTTCGCCTTGTAGCGTGACATAGGCTTCCTTTACGGCGTAGGCCTTTGTTCTGGCCCGCCGTACGGATTGCGGTTTGAGTTTACTGGTCAGCATGGGACTCCATCCATGCCAGATAACCTTTTGCGCGCAAGTCGCAAGCCGGGCAGCTTTCACAGCCATAGCCCCAGTCATGGCGGCGGGTTCTATCTCCGAGATAGCATGTATGGGTCTGCTCAATAATGATCTCTGTCAGCGCTGATCCGCCAAGGTCATCTGCCAACCGCCAAGTTTCTGCCTTGTCCAGCCACATGAGCGGGGTCTCGATCGCCAGAGGTCGATCCATGCCTCGCGACAAAGCGAGTTCCTGCGCGTCAAGTGTGCTGCGGCGGCAATCAGGGTAACCTGAATAATCCGTTTCGCACATGCCACCGACAAGCGTCGTGATTCCGCGTCTCCAAGCGAGCGCACCTGCGAGTGTCAGGAACAAAAGATTTCGTCCGGGCACGAACGTGTTTGGAAGGCCGGTTTCTGCGACTTCGATCTTGGTCTCTTTTGTCAGGCTTGTATCGCTAATCTCGCCTAAGACGGGTATAGACAGGAGATGGTCATCGCCCAGTTTTCTAGCCCAATCCGGGAAGGCATCTGAAATAGCCGACCGTGTTGTCTCACGACAATCAAGCTCCACCCTGTGGCGCTGTCCATAGTCAAATCCGACGGTCTCAACGTGGTCATAATGTGCCAAAGCATGCGCTAGGCACACGGTCGAGTCCTGCCCACCGGAGAATAAAACAAGAGCGGTTGTTCGTGTCATTTCAAACGTTGCTTATACCCGTATAAAGTGTGTATTTTGCAGAATTTGCACCTGTCACATAATTCCCACATACTTTTCTCAAATCTGATTGTCCTTGCGTCAATTCTTGACAAACTCTGAGACCTACTCAGTCATGGCATCCGAGGCAGTCTCCGTAAGATGGGACGCCCGTGAGGAAACGCAAACATCATAGATGCTGAAGATACAGCATCATGGGAGGAGTTATCATATGAAATTCATCAGACGCCCTAATTGTGTCCTGTTGGCAACTGCATCTGCTCTGGCAATGACCACAGCTGCACCGCTCGCTTATGCGCAGGATGCTGGCGAGGATCAGCGGACTTTAAGTACGGTTGTTGTGACCACGCAGAAACAATCTGAGAGTATTCAAGACGTTCCGATCGCGGTCTCAGCTTTTGATGAAGCCGCACTGGAAAATCTTCAGCTCACTGGCGGCCCGGATCTTGTACGTGCGATTCCCAACGTGAATTTCACGAAGGGTAACTTTACAGGCTACAATTTCAAAATTCGCGGCATCGGTATTGACGTTGTTTCAACAACAGGTGACGCGGGCGTTGGTGTGCATATCAACGATGTTCCGTTGATATCAAACCGGCTTTTTGAAGCAGAGTTCTTCGATGTTGAACGGGTTGAGACCCTTCGCGGGCCACAAGGAACGTTATACGGACGGAATGCAACGGGCGGTGTGGTCAATGTGATTACAGCGAAGCCAGTTCTTGAGGAATTCCAGGCCAATATCCAAGGTACTCTGGGCAATTATAACTCTCGTAAGTTTAAGGGAATGGTCAACATTCCAATTGGTGAGACGGCGGCTCTGCGCCTCGCCGGTTCGTCACTTAGCCGGGATGGCTTCGTAAATAACGAAGGGACTGGAAACGATATTGATGATCGGGACCTTTTCAGTGTGCGTGCCACACTTGCATGGGAGCCGACGCTCAATCTTCGCGGTTGGGTCATGGCTGAACGCTTTGAGGAAGATGATAATCGTTTGCGCTCAGGTAAGCAGTACTGCGCCAAGGACCCTTTCAGAACCTCGTTTGGGGGCGTTCCGATTGCGGGTCCAGATATTCTGTACACGTCTCTCGGCTGCCGTGACGTGTCGGTCAACAGCCCGCTTGCATTGTCAGGTGTTAATACGGCGGCGACGCTTGGCGGTGGTTTCGCGATTATTGCAGGACTTGCAAATGGCGATCTGAACCTTACGCCCCAAAGCCCTGATCGACGTACAATTGAGGCCTCGATTGATCCGTCATACCAAGCTGAGCAAACATTGATTTCTTGGAATGTTGAATACGATCTCACGGATGCGCTTACGTTGATCTACACAGGCGCGCAAAACGATTCAGAGATTGTTTCCCAGGAAGATTATAATAAATTCGCCAGCAGTGTGCCCTACAATGTCAATGGTGTTCCTGCGGGCAATCCGGCTCTGGCGCCAGTTTATTCAGCACTCTTCCCAGGCGGTGTTGTAAACGATCCTCAGCTTGGACCAAGCAATCGTATCTTCACGTTTGATCTGTCAGGCGCTGTTGCAGAGGAAACTAGCCATGAGATTCGTTTGCAGTCTGACTTTGACGGGCCGTTCAATTTCAATGCAGGTATTATCAAGTCTGACTTCGAGACAAATGATCCGTCCGGCGTGACAGAGAGCTATTACGTCTTTTCAAACAGTCTGACAGCGTTCGCGCAGCTCAATAATGCGCTAGCGGGCGGGCTCTTGGGTGGGACAGCCTCAGTTGACGGAGAAGGCAACGCCGCTGGAAACAGCCCGCTTGATAATCTAGATGGAACGGGTCGGAACTATTTCCGCTCGATTACACCATATGAACTCGACAGTTTGGCTGTCTTCGGTGAAGGTTATTTCGATGCGACAGATGACCTGAAATTTACACTTGGTCTGCGGTACACAGACGACAAAAAAGAAGTCCTTCGTGTTCCGACATTCCTGTTCACGCCTAATGCTGCTTTGGCTGATCCGCTTGCGGGCGTTCCTGTACCCGGTGCTGATGCTGATAATGCCGGTGACGGGACCTTTAATGTACAGTTTGAGGAAGTTACAGGGCGTGTCGGTTTCGACTGGACTCCTGATTTGAGTTTCTCAGATGATACGCTGGTTTATGCCTTCTACTCAAAGGGATACAAAGGGGGTGGTATTAACCCGCCGCAGCCTGCAGGTAACGCAAATGCGTTCCCGCAATTCTTTGATCCGGAATTTGTAAACGCCTTTGAGGTCGGAACGAAGAATACGCTTCTTGATGGTTCATGGCAGCTGAATGCCACCGGCTTCTATTACGACTATGAAGGCTATCAGATCAGCCAAATCGTCAATCGGACGGCTGCGAACTTCAACGTCGACGCCGAGATTAAGGGCCTTGAACTCGAGACGCGGTTTGCTCCATTCGGTGGTCTTGAGCTAAGCGCGAACCTTGGCTTGCTGGATGCGCAGATTAAAGATACTTTCGGTGTCGATGTCTTCGACCGCACGAATGGCCGTGGTGACCTGATCACAATTAAAGATCCAGGAAGCTTTGCAAATTGCGTGGTTTCAGCTGCGGGCTACACAGCGATCCTAGGTGCAATTCAGGCTGGCGCGCTCGATCCGGGGTCTACAGGCGGCTTGTGCTCTGGCGCTTTCGGAAATGAGGCGACTGAAGCAATGTTTGGCGTGCCAGACATCACCTATGTCGACTCTGAAGGAAATACCGTAACTGTAGGTGGCCTAACGCCGTTCGATGGTGAAGCAAAAGATCTAGATGGTAACGCGTTACCGGGAACGCCTGAAACAACGTTCAGCCTCGCGGCTGACTACTATTGGGACAATATCGGTAACGGCGACTTCGAATTACGCGCTCATGCCGATTATTATGTCCAAAGTGAGAGCTTCGCGCGCGTTTGGAATACAATCGGTGATGAGCTTGAAAGCTGGGATAATATCAACCTCTCGCTTCGTTTGACGAATATTGAAGACAATTACTTTGTGGAGGTCTTCGGTAAGAACATCATGGATGAAGATGTGATCACCGGTATTTACACGACGGACGACAGCTCTGGCCTGTTCCGGAATGCCTTCCTGAATGAGCCGGGAACGTTTGGTATTACGTTCGGCAAGAGCTGGTAGTATCCATCTACACATTCAGACTTAGAGGGGCGGTCTTTAGAGGCCGCCCTTCTTCATTTACGCCCGCGCTGGGTTATGTCATGAAAAGCTAAAGAATAAGGAGTTCCGATGGCCCGTTTTATCCTTCCTGCTTTTGCCGCTCTGTCGTTTGTCGCCTGTTCCGGAGAAGCCGCTGCACCTGTCCCTATGGAGGACGGTTCGATTGTTTCAGAGGACGGTTTAAAACTCGTGCCTATTGCCGAGGGCCTAGAATTCCCTTGGGGCATTGCGGAATTGCCGGATGGTGCGCTTTTGGTGACAGAACGAGAAGGGCGGCTGCGTCTGATTGATAATAACGGCCTGAATGAGACCCCCATCAGTGGTATTCCGGATGACCTCCTGGTCTTGCGCCAAGGGGGACTGCTTGGGATCACTTTAGCGCCGGATTTTGAAACCTCACGCACGCTCTATCTGGCCTATTCCAAAGGCACTTCGGATGAGAATACGACCGCTGTCATCTCCGCCACGCTGTCAGAAGATCGGACGGCGTTGGGAAATGTCACCGAGATTTTCACAGGCGCACCCCGCGCAACCGGCTTTCACTTTGGATCACGCATCGCGGTATTGCCGGATGGATCTCTAGCGATTGGTCTCGGCGACGGGGGACGCTATCAGGAAGAATCTCAGGACCCCAATAATCGTCATGGCGTAATTGCGCGTGTGATGCCGGACGGGTCGATTCCTACAGATAATCCTTTCGTCGATGGCAGTGGCGATCCGGCGGTCTGGTCCTACGGACACCGCAATGTTCAGGGCATGATTTATGATGAGACACGCGACATCCTTTTCGCTCACGAGCACGGCCCTAAAGGCGGTGATGAGCTTAATGTGGTCAAGAAGGGGGCAAACTATGGTTGGCCTACGATTACTTACGGGATCAATTATGACGGCTCGATCATAACGACAGAGACTGAAGCGCCTGGCATGGAGCAACCGATCGTCAAATGGGTGCCATCCATTGCGCCGTCGGGTATGACCTTGGTTCAAACCGAAGGTTTTGAGGACTGGGCCGGTGATCTGCTGGTCGGTGGAATGAATGGTCCAGCGGGTCAGAAGCTGGTTCGTGTTGATCTGGATGAAGGCGGCAATGTCGTGGAAACCGTCGACTTGCTGGAAGACCTGCCAATTGCCTATCGTGATGTGATCTCGACGCCGAGCGCGATCTACGTAGCGACGACTGATCTCGATGGCTTTGTCTATCGCCTTGAGATCGCCGAATAGTCTTAGCTACGAGCAAACAAGCGCGCAGCGTTTTTGTCGCTGCGCCACCACCCTCGAAGCGATAACCCGCGATTGGGCGCTTGGCCTGCCAGAACGAGCAGGCCCGCTACGATGCCTAGATTTTTGATAAAGTTCTGGGTTTCGCGAGCGACGACATCCCCCTCCATCGTCCAGAAGTCATGCAACATGACATTGACGAGCAGTGTGTAGATCACAAACCCAAACGCGACCAGTTTCACATGACGTCCTGTCATCAACAGAAGCCCGCCGATGATATTTGTAATGCCTGCGATATACAGAAATGGTTCTGCAAAGGGATCTCGTGGAATTGCATATAGGCCAGTGTGTCCTCGGCCTGCGTAAACTTCATGATGCCAGGAAGTAGGAAATATAGCCCGAGAAGGAACCGTCCGATGATTATGCTGAGGGGTGACATTGTGCGCTTCCGCCAAGCTTTATCGCCGCGATCGCAATGCGGTGGCGAGCGTACCATCATCCAGATGATCAAGTTCTCCACCAACCGGAACGCCATGCGCAAGGCGTGTAACGGTGACACTAAAAGGCTCAATCTGCTCGGCCACATAATGCGCGGTCGTTTGCCCATCGACGGTTGCATTCAGAGCGAGAATGACTTCGCGAATGCCGCCCTGTTTGATCCGATCAATCAGCATGCCAATCGTCAGGTCTTCGGGGCCAACGCCATCTAGGGCACTCATGACACCGCCGAGGACATGGTAGCGGCCTCGGAAGGCTTGTGCGCGCTCCAAAGCCCACAGATCGGGTACATCTTCGACGACGCAGAGCAGGCCATCATCACGGCCTGTGGCTTGGCAGACCGCACAAGGCTGTAGCGTGTCATAATTCCCGCAGGTTTGGCACTGCTCGATTTTGTCTGCGGCGTCCGCCATTGCCTCAGCCATCGGTTTGAGCAGGCTGTCCTGTCGTTTGAGCAGGAAGAGCGCAGCTCGTCTTGCTGAGCGTGGACCAAGCCCCGGCAAGCGCGCAATCATGTCGATCATGCGTTGAATTTCCGGGCCTGCAGACGATTTGCTCATATGTGAACCTAAAACGGCATCTTGAAACCGGGCATCATGCCGCTGAAACCGCCCATGGCATCCTTCATCGCTTTTTCCATCGCCAGATCGAGATTGGTTTTGGCTTCACGATGCGCCGCCTTGATGAGGTCTTCCACGATTTCCGCATCGTCTTCCATCAAGGATGGATCGATTTTGACCGAGACCAGATCGCCTTTGCCCTTCAGCGTGACGCGGACCAGGCCAGCTCCGGCAATGCCTTCGGCTTCGGTGGCCTCAACCTCTGCCTGAGCGGCCTGCATTTTTTCTTGCATCTGCTGGGCTTGCTGCATGATTTTCGAGAGGTCGGTCATGGCTTAGCTGTCCTTTGGTCTGATGGGCACGACATTGTCCGGCATATTACTTTCTTCAAGAGGCTCTATGCCTTCCACGTCTACGATTTCAGCACCCGGTAAGGCTGCGAGTGCGGCTGCGACGCTGGGATGGTTACGGGCCGCAGCAAAGCGGGCTTCGCGAAGGCGGGCTTCACGTTCACGTGCGGTCTCTGCTTTGGTTTCTGCGAAAACCACATCCCAGTCTTCATCTGTTTCGGCTTCAAGGAAGTCTGTGAGGCGTCTGAGCAAGTCTGGGGCAGCACCATCTACGACCGCGCAGACAATGCGGTTATTTCCGAAATGTTCGGCGCGCAGATACTTCCGGACTTCACCGCGTAGGCGTGCTTCTTTTCGGGCATCCAGACGGGCGATGACATCGTCTAGGGTGTTCAGCGGTCCTAGGTGTTGTGCCGCCGGCGCGGCTTCAGGCTTTCCCGCTGCGCCCGTGGCCCCTCCTGCACCGTTAGCGAGCAATTTTGCTGCTTCCTCAGGGCTGGGCAGGTTCGCAGCAGCAACAAGACGCAAGACAACCATGCGCAGCGCTGTATCCGCCTCCGGTGCAGTTTGGGTGTCGCGATAGCCTGAGAGCAGGATTTTCCAGTTTCGTTGTGCCTGAGCGGGTGTCAGCTCTTTCGCGATGGCGTGCGTGCGTGCTGTCCAGTCCGCTGGTCCGGGCAACGTGTAACCGTCGCCTGCAGCCTGCACGGTCGCGATATCAGCGGCGATTTCGAGCATGTCTTTCAGGATGACGAGCGGGTCAGCGCCAGCGTGAATTTGATCTGCGACTTCGCTAACCGCTTTCTGGGCTTCACCTTTGATGGCGTACTCAAACGCATCGAGCAGACGCAAGCGGTCACCAAGCCCAAGCATGTCACGGACTTTCTCACCGGTGACCTGGTCGCCGTCGAGCGCTTGAACGATGGCTTGGTCGAGAATAGACAATCCATCACGCACAGAGCCCTCAGCAGCGCGCGCAATCAGGGCTAGGCCTTCTTCAGTGACTTTCGCTCCTTCTTTCGTGGCGATTTTGCCTAAATGCTCAGACAGTCTGCCGGTATCGAGGCGCTTCAGGTCAAAGCGCTGACACCGCGAGAGGACCGTGATCGGGACCTTCCTGATTTCCGTGGTCGCGAAAATGAACTTCACATGCGCAGGCGGCTCTTCAAGCGTCTTCAAAAGCGCGTTGAACGAGGCGATGGATAGCATGTGCACCTCGTCGATGATGTAGACCTTGTGGCGCGCGGAGACAGGCGAATAGCGCACACCGTCCAGAAGCTCACGCATGTCTGCGACGCCTGTACGCGATGCAGCATCAAGTTCGAGCACATCAGGGTGATTACCTGCCATGATCGCGCTGCAAAAGTCGCCCGGGGGATTAAGCTCCATGCTCGGTTGGTCGTGACCCTCACGCGTATAGTTCAAAGCGCGTGCAAGAAGCCGGGCGGTCGTGGTTTTGCCAACCCCGCGAACGCCCGTCAGCATGAAAGCGTGAGCGACGCGGCCTGTCTCAAACGCATTGGTCAGCGTTCGAACCATCGCTTCCTGACCAATCAGGTCAGAGAACAGGCGAGGGCGGTATTTACGGGCGAGGACCTGATAGCCGTCCTGCGTTACGGCGCTGCCCATTTCGGCTTCCCCGAACATGGAGAAGGTTTGGTCATCGCGCTCGTCCGGGTCGGTCTCTGGAGTGTCACTCATCGTCAGGCTTTATGGCAGGGAGTCCGAGGGCAGGGCAAGATGTTAGGGTCACGACTCATGAATTTCGCCCCGTCCTGCACGTTCTTCCTTGCATCCCTTGCTCATCAAATGACCTCCATGACAAAACGTACGAGTCGTGACCCTAGCTCTGTTTCGGGTCTCTTTTTGGTGCCGGGGCAAGGCGCATGACTTCGGTCTGGAAGCGCTCATCATTGTTATTGAGAAGCATCGCCAGCGAGCGGGAGCAGGCATCAATCAAACCGTCGCGCCACGTCTCATCGGCTTTAGCAAAGTCTGACAGGACGTAGGGCATGACTTTTGATTTATCACCCGGATGGCCTACGCCCATGCGAACGCGACGAACCTCAGGGCCGAGATGCGCGAGCATAGAGCGGATGCCATTATTCCCGCTATGCCCGCCACCGCGCTTGACGCGCAAACGTCCCGGGGCAAGGTCGATTTCATCGTGGAAGATGGTCACGTCTTCTGCGGACAATTTGTAGAAATCGGCGGCTGCGCGGGCTGAGCGTCCCGTCTCGTTGTAAAACGTTTCCGGCTTGATCAGCAGGATTTTCTTGCCGCCGATCCGGCCATCACTCACTTGGCCCTGAAACTTCGCACGCCATGGCGAAAAGCTGTGATCGCTTGCAATTCGATCCATCGTCATGAAGCCGATATTGTGACGGTTGCCGGCATATTTCGGGCCGGGATTGCCTTGCCCGATAAAGATATGGTCCACGTCCGCCTCCAGAGGCTCTAAGCCAGAAACAGATGCGGCGGGGGAGCCGAAAAGCCACCCCGCCGCACGCTTTAACAGGGCTTTCAGCACTAGTCTTCGCTGCCGCCTTCGGCGTCGTCAGCCTGCTTGATAGACTCAACTTCGTCGGCTTCCGGTGCTTCAGTCTCTTCCTCAGCGTCTGCAGCGATACCACGTCCAACAACAGAGGCGATTGTGAAGTCACGGTCTGTAATGGTCGGCTCAGCGCCACCCGGCAGTGTGATGTCAGAGATTTTGACATTGTCACCGATGTCGAGGCCGTCGAGGTCAGCCACCAGTTCGTCCGGGATGCTGTCTGCGCGAACGTTCAGCTCAACCGCAAAGCGGACAACGTTAAGCGCGCCGCCTTTCTTGAGGCCCGGAGATTTCTCTTCGTTGATGAAGTTCACGGTGACTTCGACCTGGATGATCTGATCGCTCTTCACGCGGAACAGGTCGACGTGCTGCGGCTGGTCCGTCACAGGGTGCATCTGGATCGCCTGCGGGATCACGAGTTGTTTCTTGCCTTCATGGATGAGTTCCGCTGTAGAGGAGAGGAACTGGCCGGTATTGATGGCGCGAACGACCTCACCTTTTTTCAGGTTGATCGCGACCGGATCTTCACCGCCGCCATAAAGGATGCCGGGAACTTTGCCCTCACGACGCGCTTCGCGAGCACCGCCTTTGCCTGTGCGCTCGCGCACTTCCACATTGAATGTAATCTGTTGAGACATTGTCTTTCCTTTCGCCCTGAAGTCCGCCGCTTTATCTCTTGCGGTAACAGCCTGACAGGTACGGCCTCGCGCCGTCCTTTCTTCAAGATGCGCCACATACAGGAGAGGGCTTGGAAAGACAACCGGGTTCGGCAGAGGTGCCGATTATTGCTTTGTTGCGGCAACGAGCGCTTCTGCTTTGCGTCTGACGGTCTCTGCATCATCACCCGCTGAATAGAGCGTCGATCCGCATCCGGCACCGTTAGCGCCTGCGATACGCCAATCAGAATAAGTCTCTGAGCTCACGCCACCTACGGCCAGAACACGAGTGTTTGTTGGTAGAACAGCCTTGAGCGCTTTTAGGTGACCTGGCCCACCCGTATCAGCCGGGAAGAGCTTAAGGATCTCCGCGCCTGCTTCAATCGCAGCGAAGGCGTCAGTTGGCGTAAATACGCCAGGGATTGCGATCAGGTACTTATGCCGCGCCTGTTTGATCACATCCGGATTGGTATTTGGAGACACGATCAATTCGCCGCCCGCAGCGGCAATTTCATCAACTTGCTCGGTCGTCAGAACGGTCCCGGCGCCGATGATGGCACGCTGTTGGAAGGCGTTTGAGAGTGTCTTGATGCTGTCCAATGGGCGCGGCGAGTTAAGCGGGACTTCCATGAGCCTGATCCCGGCACCGTACAAGGCTTCACCGATCTCGACGGCCTCGTCGGGCTTGAGCCCGCGAAGGATTGCGACCAGCGGACAAGCGGTCATAGCCTCTTCAAAACGGATGTGGAGATCGGTCATAAATGTCCTGTAGTTTTGGCCAGCGCGAATAATCCTGCCGCAACGCAGCGTTCACTGGATGCATAGCGGCTGCTCACCCCGGCAAGGGTCAGCACATGAGCGAAGCGGTTTGCTAGGGTCTCTTCGCCGATCAAGTGCACAGTCTCTTGTTCGAATTTCAGGGTTTCCAGTGCTCCGGAAATATCACGTGCGATAAGAAAACCAGAGAGGAAAGCCTCGGTTTGATGGGGTTTCACGCCGCCGGAGATCAGTTCCGAGCGGGCGGAAAATAAGCCGTGTAGTGTATCTGAGCACCGATCTGAAAGGCCTAGACGCGCACCTGTTTCGAACGCTGAGATTGAATGAAGTTGCGGTGTGTCACTCTTTAAGATGCTCGCTTCTTTCAATAAGGAGAAAAGTTCTCCTGTAAGCGCTGTATTGAAACGGGTGATCGATCCGTCTTCGACCGTGACCCATTTCGTATGGGTTCCTGGAAGGCAGAGAATGGCGTCTCTCTGGCTTGTTCGCTGAAGCCATCCGACCAGTTCGGTTTCCTCACCGCGCATGCGTTCAGCCTGACCGATCCATCCTTTTCCTGACAAGCCGGGAACGATCCCGACCACGCGGCTGTCATAGTCCTTCCAGCTCACTTCGTCAGCGATGGATTGCGCACTCGCAGGTGTTTCGACATATCCCGTCTCAAGCCAGCCTAAATTTGAACCTGCCATCCCGCAAATCAGATGCGGCACGTTCCCCCACTCCTGAACGGTCTCGAACCAGGTCGATTCCTGTTCAGACGGGGAGAGCGATGCGATGCCGGGTGCAGTTCTCACATCGGTGACAATCTCACCCTCTGCGGATACGCCGAACGCGCGTAGGGTCGTCGTTCCCCAATTCCCGCAGATGAGTTCGATGCTGCTCATACTCATGCTTTAGCGGGTTTGTGTGCGATTGCCAGATGCGGACGGTCAGGTGCAGCGCCTTATTTCAAAAGTAGGCCTAGGGCAACCTGAAATGCGGCGCGTATCGTTAAAAGAGCCTGAACAAAGGCATTTGAGTTCTCATAATTCTGCAACGCGACCTCAATCGAGGGATGTTACCGAATTTCACGATCAAACACGGGAGATGGGTATCATGGGGCTTAAATCATATGGCGCGATACTTGGCTGTGTTGCCGTTGCCGCTGGAATTTCACAGGCGGACAAAGCGGCGAATTATACAAAATCAGAGGCTCAAATTACCGCCGCCACGTTCGATTGCTATGTCGAACATGGAAACAGGCACCTCGTCGAACGCTACACGGAAGACCGCGCCTATATCGACTGCAGCCTTGCGCCAATGGCAGCCGTCATGAACGACTTCAAACCTGAACACGTTAAAACGCGAATGAAGGCGACCTATCAGTACGTGTCTGCGATAGACGGCGAAACCTATCAAAAGAGCTTCACGAAGAGCGATATTGATCAGGCTGATTATCAAGTTGGATCAACAATCGAGGTCTATCTCCATAAGACGAAACCTGAAAAGAGCCGTTTCTAGAAACAGCTTCGCTTTGTAAGCACGAGACACAAAAAAGCCGCTCTGTTTTCCAGAGCGGCTTTTGATGTTTTGTGCTTCGTGGAAAGCTTAGCTCTACGATTTCACACTCGCCACAACACCTGCACCAACCGTGCGGCCGCCTTCGCGGATGGCGAAGCGGAGACCCTGGTCCATGGCGATGGGCTGGATCAGCTCAACGTCCATTTTCACATTGTCGCCCGGCAGAACCATTTCCTTGTCCGCTGGCAGCGTCACAACACCAGTGACGTCAGTTGTGCGGAAGTAGAATTGTGGACGGTAGTTGGTAAAGAATGGCGTGTGACGGCCACCCTCTTCCTTCGTCAGGATGTAGGCTTCTGCTTCAAACTTGTCGTGCGGTGTGATCGAGCCCGGCGCACACAGAACCTGTCCGCGCTGTACCCCGTCACGGTCGATGCCGCGGATCAGAGCGCCGATATTGTCGCCCGCTTGACCCTGGTCGAGCAGCTTGCGGAACATTTCAACCCCTGTGCAGGTTGTCTTCTGCGTGTCGCGGATACCGACGATTTCGATCTCGTCGCCGACTTTCAGGATACCAGTCTCAACACGGCCCGTGACAACGGTCCCGCGACCAGAGATTGAGAACACGTCCTCAACCGGCATCAGGAACGGCTTGTCGAGCGGACGCTCAGGCGTTGGGATGTACTCATCAACCTGCGCCATCAGCTCGAGGACTTTTTCCTTGCCGATATTGTCGTCACGGCCTTCAACCGCAGCCAGCGCAGAGCCGGCAATGATCGGAATATCATCGCCCGGGAAATCGTATGAGCTCAGAAGCTCACGCACTTCCATCTCAACCAGCTCGAGCAGCTCTTCATCGTCAACCTGGTCAACCTTGTTGAGGAACACGACCAGCGCAGGTACGCCGACCTGACGGGCGAGCAGGATGTGCTCACGGGTCTGTGGCATCGGGCCGTCTGCGGCGTTCACAACCAGGATCGCGCCGTCCATCTGGGCCGCACCGGTGAT
>JBCDKW010000022.1:0-20660 GCA_038746145.1 Pseudomonadota bacterium | reverse complement strand
CCCGCCCGCGTCCTTCGTCTCCGCTCAGGATGCGGGCTATTTCTGCGCACAATGCGGGCTAAGAATTGAGCCCAGCCGCAAGCGCCGGACGGTGTTGCCACCTCACGTTATAAAGGCCGGGTGCGCTCTTTGTGAACGCTGATTGACTGCCTGCCTTTCGGCGAGGCGATCGCGCCCAGAAAGAGCGCACCCGCGGCGGTGTGTTGTTTGCTTCCTCTGACAGGTCGAGGCCTGAGAGAGGTCCGGGCTTAGTCGGTTTTACGGGGCTTCTCGCCCCAACCGTGCCGCATTGGCGACCGGTATCCCGTTGCTCTACCCGACTGTGACCGCCTTGATGGGGTTTCGGTGTCCCCACCTGCAGCCACAGACCGCCGCTCTCCCGCTCATCCCTAGCCGCTCTAGAAAGGCCCTTCTCAGAGGGGAGATAGCTTGGAGTATACCCGCACTCTGGAGGGTGGGGATAAGTTTCTGGATTCTCAATGATGGTGGGGGTCTGAGTGGGGGATACGGGGCCGTTTTGAGACTCGCACCTTCTTCTAGGAACTAAAAATCGGCACTTGCATCCATACCATTTCTTATACAGTAAATTGAAATAGTAGCTAAAATTATTGCGAGAGACTTTCTTGTTCTCTTAAAAATTCGCTTATCCAACTCTTGTATTTATCAGAAATTTCATCAATCTCCTGATCATCAAATTCATATCGATACCTAAAATCGAACTTATTAGTTTGTAACGTCGTTTCATAGAACTCGAGTTTACGGGTAGATTTTTTAACCGAGGTAAGTAGGCCGGTATGACCGATATAATCATGCACGTCACCAAATGAATCAGTTAGTTTAGAGATCCGATCTGAATTCATCGATACTTCAAGGGACATGGGAATTTCACTAATATCTTCCCGAATGAAAGCTGATAACTTTCTTGGAACGGGAAAGTCTGAGTCTATGATCACACAACCGAGATGCTTAGAGAAGTAGCGCATGGTGTGACAAAACCATTGAACACTATAATTTATACCTTTTATCTGATCTGGGAGGGTGAACGTTATAAATCCTTCTTTCGTATTTAAGAAAAAGCCCAGAAATTCTGATACGGCAAAATCGTGTTTTTGTGTCAAATTATTGTTACAATTATCACAAATACTTGGTGTGAATTTAACATGGCCAGACTTTGGCCCCTGAATTTTTTTCCAATATCTTTCACCTTGTAGACTCATCCCCTTACGCATCAACATAGTAGATCTGCCGAAGATAGCTCTCAAAGCGCTTGCCTTAAATTTGTGTTCGCTAGTAAGTGTGTGCTTTGTATCTTCACATATCCAGCACTGCTCAGGACTTCTTGTAAGGAAGCTTTCTTCGATCAAACATCAACCTCCGCCTCAAGCGCGTTGGCTTGAATAAACTCCCGACGCGGCTCCACCACATCGCCCATCAGCCTTGAGAACATGTCGCCGGCTTCCATGGCGTCGTCGACTTTGACCTGCAGGAGGGTGCGGGCGTTGGCGTCGAGGGTGGTTTCCCAGAGCTGGTCGGCATTCATTTCGCCTAGACCCTTATAGCGTTGAATTTTCAAGCCTTTTCGGCCGCTTTCGAGGACAGCGGTGAGCAGGCTGACCGGACCGGTAACGTTAATCTCGCCGGACTTTTCATTGCGCAGGATCGAGGTCTCGACATAGATCGGGCGGATCTGTGTTGCGATGCCGTTGAGGCGGGCGGCGTCTGCGCTGGCCAGCAGCTGGCGGTCGAGAACGGCTTTTTCTTCCACGCCGCGCACTTCGCGGGTGAGGGTCAGATTGCCGTTGTCGAAGTGGCCGGACCATGTGTCCTCGCCCTCTTCGGCGATGGTGTTGAGACGACGTGCGGCCTCTTGGGCCTCATCGTCAGAGGCACCGGGCGCGAGGGCACCTGCCATAGCGGCCTGTTCAACGATGTCACCGGGCGCGCGCAGGCTGAGCCGCCAGAGGGCTTGTTTGAAATTGGACGCCGCACGGACACGATCGCGCAGGTCTTCGCCCGCGATCTGGGTGCCGTCGGCGAGGATCAACGCTTCGCCGCTGGTGCCCTCGTCGATCAGGTAGGCGTTCAGCTCGTCATCGTCTTTCAGATAGCGTTCGGATTTGCCGCGCATGACTTTGTAGAGCGGCGGCTGGGCGATGTAGAGATAGCCCTTGTCAATGATTTCGGGCATCTGGCGGTAGAAGAAGGTGAGCAGAAGCGTGCGGATGTGGGCGCCGTCGACGTCGGCATCGGTCATGATGACGATCTTGTGGTAGCGCAGTTTGTTGATGTCAAACTCATCACGCCCAATGCCTGCGCCGAGCGCCATGATCAGCGTGCCGACCTGGTCCGAGGAGAGCATTTTGTCGAACCGCGCGCGCTCGACGTTCAGGATTTTCCCGCGCAGAGGCAGGATGGCCTGGTTGGAGCGGTCGCGGCCCTGTTTGGCAGAGCCGCCCGCGGAGTCGCCCTCTACGATGAAGATTTCGGACTTGGACGGGTCTTTTTCCTGACAGTCGGCCAGCTTGCCGGGCAGCGAAGTGATGTCGAGCGCGGTCTTGCGACGGGTCAGCTCGCGCGCCTTGCGGGCAGCCTCACGCGCCGCGGCGGCCTCGACGATTTTGGTCATCACCGTCATGGCTTCTTTGGGATGTTCCTCGAACCATTCGGCGAGTTTTTCATTGATGAGGGACTCAACCACGGGGCGCACCTCTGAGGAGACGAGCTTGTCCTTGGTCTGGGAGCTGAATTTCGGGTCAGGCACTTTTACCGAGAGGACGCAGGTCAGACCCTCGCGGGCATCATCGCCGGTAATGTCGACTTTTTCTTTTTTCGCGACGCCGGTCTCGCTGGCATATTTGTTGATGATACGGGTCAGCGCGCCGCGGAAGCCCGCCAAGTGGGTGCCGCCATCGCGCTGTGGGATATTATTGGTGAAGCAGAGAACGTTTTCGTGATAGGCGTCGGTCCACTCCATCGCGGCCTCGACCGTGATGCCCTCTTTTTCGCCGGTGACGAAAATGGTTTCGGGGATGAGCGCCTGTTTGGTCTGGTTCAGGTGCTGAACGAAAGCCGCGACGCCGCCTGCGTATTCAAGCACGGTTTCATAGGGCTCAGCCTCGCGAAGGTCGCGGAAGACGATGCGGACACCTGAGTTCAGGAAAGCCAGTTCGCGCAGGCGATGCTCCAGCGTTTTACGATTGTATTCCGTCATGGTGAAGGTCGCGGCGGAAACCATGAAGCGCACGGCGGTGCCTGTGTAGGGCTCGCCATCGGCTTTTGTGGGGCTGGTGCCCACAGTCTTTAGCGGCGCTTCGGTGCGCCCGCCTTCAACGAAGCGAACGTAGTGCTCACTGCCATCGCGGTGGATCGTGAGGTCGAGCCAGTCTGAAAGCGCGTTGACGACGGAGACGCCGACGCCGTGGAGGCCGCCGGAGACTTTGTAGGAATTACTGTCGAACTTTCCGCCCGCGTGCAGCTCAGTCATGATAACTTCAGCGGCGGAACGGCCCTCTGTGGCGTGCTGGCCGACAGGGATACCGCGGCCATTGTCGGTGATCTCCGCACTGCCATCGGGATGCAGCGTGACGGTGACTTCGTCGGCATGACCGGCAAGTGCCTCGTCAATCGCATTGTCCACGACTTCATAGATCATGTGGTGCAGACCGGAGCCGTCATCGGTGTCGCCAATGTACATTCCGGGGCGTTTACGAACCGCCTCAAGACCTTTGAGAACCTTGATACTGTCGGCGCCGTATTCCGGTTGGTTTTCCGCTGCTTCAGACATGGATGATCCTGTCAATTTTTGATTCGTTTTATTGCTTCGATTTTATACAGGATTTTGTGCAGAAAGGGAAATCGTAGAGGCGTTTTGATGGCATAATTAGTGACATAAAATCAATGCTTTACAGGATTTTTTACGTCGACTGAAAAAAGCTCTTATACTTGTCTTAAAATACAGGTTTCGGAGAGGGTATCATGAAGTGGGTCATAGGATTTATTGCAGCTGTTCTCGCGCTGATGATTGGCACTTATCTTTGGGCTGGGGCCTCGAAAAAGCCGCTCGATTTAGAGGCGCAGACGTTGGCACCGGGGCAGTTTGCGCTGTTAGGCGCGGGACAGGTTCACTATCGCTGGGACGGGCCGGAGAATGGGCCGATTATTGTGATGAGCCATGGGTTTTCGACGCCGAATTTCATTTTTGAGCAGAATGTTGAAGCCCTGACGAGCGCAGGATTTCGGGTGCTGCGCTATGATCATTTTGGGCGGGGATGGTCGGATCGGCCAAAACTGACATACGATATCGAGTTCTATGACCGCGAGCTGTTGGACCTGCTGCGATCGTTGCAAATTGAGGAGCCGGTGGGTCTGGTTGGGCTCTCCATGGGTGGGCCGATCGTGTCGGAATTTGCGGCGCGCTATCCCGACAAAGTCAGCAAGGTGTTTCTGTTTGTCCCAGCAGGGCTGGATACGGCCGGGGCGGATGGACTGAGCGCCGGTTTGGTGAGGTCGCCTGTGCTGGGTGACTGGATTTGGCGGGTGTTTGGTCAAAGCGTTTTGCTGGGCGATCCGCAATATGATGAGAGCGATCTTGCGCCTGAGAACCGGCTGGCGGGCGATGTGACCGTGCAGATGGGGTATCGTGGCTATCTGGAGGCGCTGCTGTCCACGCTGCGGCATTTCCCAATGACAGGGCGCGAGGACACGTTTGAACGGCTGGCAGCGAGCGGTGTGCCCGTTATGGCCGTGTATGGGCGCGATGATCCGACGGTTCTTGTGTCAAGCGCGGAGCGGTTACAAGCGTTGGTGCCGGAGGCGGATGTCCGGGTACTGGACGATGCAGGGCATGGGCTGAACTATCAGCGGCACGCGGAGATTAATCCGTGGTTGGTGAAATGGTTTGGGGAGTGATCCTCGCCCATACGCGGTCGGCTGAAAATACTAGGAGGGCAAAATGATTGAAATAGCCATCGGGATTGGGGCAATCGCATTAATAGGAGTACCCTTAGTCCTAGTCCTTGTATGGGAGCAGGGGTTCTTTTCTGATCAAGCAAACAAGAAGGCCGATCGAGAAATTGAGATATCAAAGATCAACAACTCCGTTGATTATATAAAGGCGCGTAAGGCAGCGATTGAAGCTGGTGAGTTGGATGAGCCGCTTAGGCCTAAATCACGACGGCTTCGGAATAAGCGCAGCCGTTAGATTTTGACCTCAACGCGTTGGGCCTTTTCGCCGAAGGCTTCGAACAGGTACTCTTCTGTTCCGGTGAGCCAGGCTTGCCCGCCGATGGAGAGGAGTTCTTCGAACAGGGCCGCGCGGCGGTCCCGGTCTAGATGGGCCGCGGCTTCATCGAGCAGGATGAGCGGGCTGGGTCCGTTGCCGTCATCGCTTAGCGCGCGGGCACTCGCGAGGATGAGGCCGATCAGGAGCGCCTTTTGCTGGCCCGTGGAGGCTTGGCCCGCGGGAGCGCCCGTGGGGCGGTGGATCACGGTGAGGTCTGTACGGTGGGGGCCTGAGAGCGTACGGCCTGCGGCCTGATCGCGATAGCGGCCTTTGGCGAGGTCTTCGGCGATGAGGTCAGCGATATCCATCATGCCCGCGCCATCTGCAGCGGCCTGTTCGGCGGGGCCGGTAAGCGCGAGGTCGCCTTTTGGGAAATGGCCTTCGGGGCGGGCATCGACGGCGGCCTGTAGAAGCGTGAGGACACGCGCGCGATTGGCGGCCATCAGCGCGCCGGACTCGGCCATGCGGCCTTCTATGGCATCGGCCCAGGCCGGGTCCACGCGACCGCGCTCCAGCAGGGCATTACGCTCGCGCATAGCTTTCTCGTAGCGGCTGGCGGCGCTGCCGTGGCCTGGAATATGGGCCATGACTTGGCGATCGAAAAAGCGGCGGCGATCAGACGCGCCTCCGCGGAAGACGCTGTCCATATCCGGGATCAGCCAGACAATGCGGATGAGGTCGGCGAGGTCGGTGACGGTCGCGGGGGCGCCGTCGAGGCGGATGGTCCGCTTGTGGCCTGTCTGGGTCGGTTCAAGGCCAACGCCGAGCTTTTGCTCATCATCAAGGGTGGCTGAGACCGTCCAGCCCTTCGGCGCATTGTGGCGGGTCATGTCCGGGAGCGCCGCTGCGCGCAGACCGCGACCGGGGCCGATTTGAGAGATGGCCTCTAAGATGTTCGTTTTGCCCGCGCCGTTTGCGCCGTAGAGGCAGACCGGACGCGCATCGAGGCTGATATCGAGGCTCGCATGGCTGCGGAAATCGGTCAGGCGGAGACGGGTGAGGGCTGTCATCGTGTATCAGCACGTTACGGCGTGAAGATAAGTTTCCATATGTGAAAATATGGGCAGCAGTAGAGCAACTGATATGAAGCCAAATCCTATCATTCGATCGAGATCTCGCATGATCGATAAGACGATTAGCCAGAAAATTGCCCAAACAGCAAAACACAGAGACCATAGAGCTAATATATTGACTACAAATCTTGCCCCTCCACCGGCACAAAATGGCTCTGGGTTTAGAGGCGAAAACACGACACCTAAATAAACTATCGCGCAGAGCAGAGTTGCACCGAAAACACTGTATTGAAGGCTACGTTTTCGGGTTTCTATCTTCAAGTTTATCTCGCAGAACTCTTTTTGTTACGAGTATAAAAAGGACAATATCCGACTACACCCGAAGCGGCATCAGGACGTATTGGGCGCTTTCGTCGCCGGGGTCGAGGACGAGCGCCGGGCTGGCCGGATCGTTGAACAGGAAGCGGGCGTCTTCGGCTTCGATCTGGGCGGTGACGTCGAGCAGATATTTGGCATTGAAGCCGATATCCATTTCAGTTTCCTGATAGTCGCACTCGATTTCTTCGTGGCCCTGGCCGGTTTCGGCGCTGTTGACCGCGAGGGTCAGCTTGCCCTCAGACAGCGACATTTTCACAGAGCGGGAGCGCTCCGCCGAAACGGTTGCGACGCGGTCTACAGCGGCTTCGAATTGCTTATTGTCGATGATGAGCGCCTTGGCATTGCTCTTCGGGATCACGCGGGCGTAATCAGGGAAGGACCCGTCGATCAGTTTAGAGGTCAGCTGGGCGGCACCGGCTTTGAACTGGATCTTGGTTTCGGAGACCGAGACGGTCACGTCGCTGTCCACGCTGTCGATCAGGCGGCGAGCTTCGCCAACGGCTTTGCGCGGGACGATGACGCCTTCAAGCGCGGTGGCGCCTTCGGGGGCATCGACCTCTGACAGGGCGAGGCGGTGGCCGTCTGTTGCGACCGCGCGAAGTTTCCGGCCCTTATCGGTGTCTGCAGCGTGAAGGTAGACACCATTAAGATAATAGCGGGTTTCCTCGGTTGAGATTGCAAAGCGGGTCTTGTCGATCAGGCGGCGCAGATCGGCGGCCTCAATCTCGAACGTTGTGGCGTCGTCGTCGGCCGTCATGGTCTGGAAATCGCTTGCCGGAAGGGTTGGAAGGGCGAATTTCGAGCGGCCTGAGCGGATGGCGAGCTGGCGGTTTTCAGGGTTCAGTTCGAGCTCGACTTCCGCGCCTGCGGGGAGTTTACGGACGACATCGAACAGCGTTCCGGCTGGGGCTGTGACCGCACCATCACTATCGATCTTGGCGTCGGCTGTATCAACGGCTTCGATATCGAGGTCAGTTGCGGTGAAACGGACCTGACCATTTTCGGCCTGCATCAGGATATTGGAGAGGATCGGGATCGTATTGCGGCGCTCGACCACATTCTGGACATGGGAAAGCGCATTCAGGAGCGCGCCGCGTTCAATCGTCAATTTCATCTCATCATCCCTTCTGTCCGGTTCCCCGGCACCTATTTTTCGTCATCGAGGCTCTCATTGGCCCCTCTTGGCGAATCGACCCGCTCCTTATTTGGAAGCGGGCCGCAAACATCGTTATTTCAGCGCAAAAAGCAAGCCTTTAGCGGGATGATTTTGATCCCGCGCTTTTACCGGCTATGGCTTGGGGGCGGGCCGTGAGAGCCGCTCGTGCAGGACCGCGCGGACTTTCTCAACATCGGCTGCCATATCCCGGTCGCCGCCCGTCAGAAGTTTTCCAATCTTTTCATAGGCATGCAGGGCCGTCGTATGGTCCTTTTTCTTGTAGGCCATGACGATTTGCGGGAAAGATTTATCCGTCATCTCACGCGACAGGAACATGCCGATCTGGCGAGGCACAACCACCGTGCGGCGCTTGGAGCGGCCCTCAATATCGCTCTTTGAGACGCTGAACGCTTCCATGCAGGAGCGTTTGATATCATCCAGCGTTGGCTGGCGCGGCTCACCGGCGATGCGGCGAATGACACGCTCCAGCATGATGGAGTCAACCTCGCGAACGCCCATACCACTTTCAATCAGGAGCGTGTTCAGAACACCGGTAATTTCACGCCCGCCCTGCGGTACGGCCACCGCAATGCGCTCAACCTGCTCGTCTGTGAGATCAAAGCCGGGCGAGGTGCGTGACATCAGACCCGCATGCACGCGGACAATGTCGCGGCGCATATCGAGCGTCGGTTGAGTGATCTCTACCGCGGTTGAGCCGCGAAGCTCGTTGATGATTTCATCGCTAAGCCCAACTGCATCACCGGGCGCAACATTACCCGTGACGATCACGCGGCCACCGGCATTGGTGACAGCCCGTAGTGCACCGAAGAAGGCAGTTTGGGTCTTCGCCTTGCCGACCATCCAGTGCAGGTCTTCGATCATCAAGATGTCATTGCTGCGCACGAACCCTTGCAGATCGCTCGTGTCACCGACCCGCGCCCCATCGACGAAGCGTGTCAGGAATTCCTCAGCCGTAATGTAGGCGACGCTTTTTGGCTTTGGCCCGCGCGCGATACGAGCCGCACACGCTTTCAGAAGATGCGTTTTGCCGGATCCGGGCGGGCCGTAAAACAGAATGACGCCGCCGGGCACAGGTGCGCCTTGGGCGATGCGCTGGGCAAACTGGGCCGCGTTTTCATTCGATGGCCCGGTGACGAATGTGTCAAATGTCATGTGATCGCCATCGTCAAAGTCGGCATCGAATGCGCGATCGTCGATTATTTCTGTCTGGGCAGGGGATGATGCCTCCTCCGCCTTCGACCACGGGTCATTCAGGACTGCGCGCACATCAGTTGGAATCCGGCTCCATAATTCTAGCTTCACCCGCCGCTCACGGGGATCGAACGCTGCCCAAGTTTTTTGGATCAGCCGCCCGTAATCCATACTCGCACGGTCAAGCGTGAAGCGGTCTTTCGCGGCAATTGTCATTGCGCCATGAATTTCCGCCGCAAACCGTAGCGGCGCAATCCACTTTGCATAATCTTCGGTCTTTAACGTCGTCTGCAAATCAGATTTAACGCGGCCCCAAATCGCGCCTGCCCCGATGTCGGTAAGGCTGCGTTCTGCATTGCCCAAGTTATCCTCACCGCCCTCAGAAATACCCATCTTTCCCTTATCCTTTTTTCTTTATTATTCACGTCTCGCCCAGCCCCAACGAAGGCACACGATCCTCGTTCCGGGGAAAAGACCCGGCACACAAAACACTCCGTCGAGAGATCAATTTCGTTGGTTAACCGTTATATGCTCCGCCACCTTCGGAGAGCAAGATGGATTATTTTAGTTTTTTGTACGCTTGCCCGGTTGACATCCCAGCCTGTCAAAAAAAGGTCATGAAAATCAGTGAGAAAGCGAAATGAAAAAAATTCACACGACCTCAATCTGCAATAATGACGGGGGTTTATGCAATGTTCTGTCAAGCAAGAATATTATTCTAAACTGTGTATAAGTTATGTGAATTGCACACTGAAAAGAGGCATTCAGAGGCCTAAAACTCGCTATACGTGCATTTTTTCACCAAGCACAATTAGAGCGTTTCCGACAGTATACGGATGAAAAAAGTGCTGTGAAATGAATGACGTAAGGTTAGGCCATCGCCTTGACGCGAGCGCTCAAGCGGGAAATTTTTCGCGCCGCCGTATTTCTGTGCGCAACGCCTTTGGTCACGCCGCGCATGATTTCAGGCTGTGCTGTTTTTAGCGCTTCGGCGGCCGCCGCTTTGTCGCCGGATGCGATCGCTTCTTCGACTTTACGGATATAAGTGCGGATGCGCGAGCGGCGCGCCGTGTTGGTTGCGGTGCGGGTCGCAATCTTGCGAACCATCTTCTTGGCTGATTTCGTATTCGCCATCAAAAACTCCTTTGTCGCCTTATCTGGCGGAAAGCGCGTTAGCTATCGAAACGGGGCGTTTGCGTCAAGCGGAGGCGGCAGGAGAATGTGAGGATTTTTTAGTCCCCACTACCCGTTTAATTGGTCAAGGACGCTCTGGGCTCTCAAACGGAGCTCAAGGTCAACTCTAGTACTAGCGGGTAAATCACAGATAACGGCAACATCCGGAGCGAGGCTGGACATGCGGTATATCTCTATCAAGGATAAGGCGATCGTTTTTACCTCGTGACTCCCAATAGTCAGCCACCGTCCTATCGCGCGTTCTGCATATACCTTCTGCTCATCGGTTAATTCTGAAAATGCCTGCTCTAGCTTTGGCAACCACGAATGATAGCCGTCCGCCTTTTCACGGGTAGACAATATTTGAACAGAGCGTTCTTCAAATTGATCCAAGTCGAGCATAGCTCATTTATTCTTGAACTCGGGCGCGCGCTTCTCAACGAAGGCCGCCATGCCTTCTTTCTGATCGTCCGTCGCAAAGAGGGAGTGGAAGAGGCGGCGCTCAAACATTACGCCCTGTGACAACGGCGTTTCATAGGCAGCGTTGACCATTTCCTTGGTCAGCATGGCCGCCGCGCGTGGCATAGACGCGATCTTTTTGGCGACCGCTTTAGCCTCTTCGACGAGGTCATCAGCCGGCACGATGCGCGAGACGAGGCCGCAGCGCTCTGCCTCTTCGGCGTCCATCATGCGGCCTGTCAGGCACATTTCCATGGCTTTGGACTTTCCAGCAAAGCGCGTGAGGCGTTGTGTGCCCCCTGCCCCGGGTGAAACCCCGATGGTGATTTCCGGCTGGCCGAACTTGGCTTTGTCGCCTGCGAGGATGAAGTCACACATCATGGCGAGTTCACATCCACCGCCGAGCGCGTAGCCGTTGACCGCCGCGATGAGAGGCTTGCGCATGCGCGCGGCACGCTCCCAATTCCTGGTGATGAAGTCGTTGTAGTAGGCCTCCATGTAAGACTGTTCGCGCATCTCTTTGATGTCTGCGCCCGCAGCAAAGGCTTTTATTGAGCCCGTGATAATGATGCAGCCAATGTCTGGATCGCCGTCAAACGTGTCGAGCGCGTGGGTCAGATCGTCCATCAATTGATTATTGAAGGCGTTGAGCGCATCGGGACGGTTCAGCGTGATCAGCGCCACCGCGCCGTCGGTTTCGGTCAGGAGGGTTTCGTAGGCCATGGGGTCTTCTCCGGTAAATCTTTAGAGCGGTGAGTAGACGGAATTACTCGAGGCGTCGATGGGCGTCGCAATAATATTGACTCATTCTATAGTCTTAGATCGCTTAAGCTGGGGTATTGGTCGACGAGACATGAGCAAAGACTTTTCGGGATCGAAGATTGCCCTGTTTTGCGGCGACGAGCTGCTGGTCTATTTAAGGGATGACTTTGAGCATATTCCCTTTCCGGGCTGTTGGGATTTGCCCGGCGGCGGGCGAGAGGGCGAGGAGAGCCCGGAAGCATGCGCCCTGCGGGAACTTGAGGAAGAATTTGGCCTTATCTTGAGTAAGGAGCGTATTGTCTGGAAGCAACGATATGAAAGCTCAAGAACGGGTGGACTTCCGAGCTATTTCTTTGTTGCCGACATTACACAGAGCGAAATCAGCGAGATAGAATTTGGATCGGAAGGGCAGCGCTGGGAAATGGCGCCTGTCCAAGCGTTTTTGAAAGATGAGGACGCGATCTTGCATCTTGTTGAACGGATTACTGACTACCTTGATGACATGAAACGAGACTCATCCTGAGCGAAGTCGAAGGATGGAGGCGGGACTTGGAGATGGTTCTCAATTGCGCGGCGCTTCATCCTTCGACTTCGCTCAGGATGAGCGCCTAAGACTGATCTTTCAGCCGATAAATCAAATCCAACGCCTCTCTTGGCGTGAGCGTGTCAGGGTCGATTGTGTCTAGCAGGTCGAGGGCTGGATGGTCAGGCGTGGTCACGTCCGGTTCCGGATCGTCGGCCATGGCGAAGAGCGGTAGGGCTTCGACGGCCTCTGGGCCAGCTTCGAGTTTTTTCAGGATTTGTCCAGCGCGGCGCACGGCTTTTGCTGGCAGGCCAGCGAGGCAGGCGACCTGAACGCCGTAGGATTTATCGGCAGGACCGGGTTGGACGTCGTGCAGGAAGATCAGCTCGTCTTTCCACTCTTTTGCGCGCAGGGACAGATTGGCCGCGGCGGGCAGGTCTTCGGCGAGTGTGGTGAGTTCGTGATAGTGGGTGGCGAACAGGGCACGGCACTTGTTGGTATTGTGGAGGTGCTCCACTGCGGCCCATGCGATGGCGAGACCGTCATAAGTGGAGGTCCCGCGCCCGACCTCATCCAGAATGACGAAACTATTTGGCGTGGCTTGGGTGAGGATAGCGGCGGTTTCGACCATCTCAACCATGAACGTGGAGCGGCCCCGGGAGAGGTCATCGCTCGCCCCAACGCGGGAGAAGATGCGGTCTGCGAGGCCGAGCTTCAGGCTACGCGCGGGGACGTAGAGGCCGGCTTGGGCGAGGATCACCGCGAGGCAAGCCTGGCGCAGATAGGTCGACTTGCCTGCCATATTTGGCCCTGTGACAAGCGCGAGGCGGGGGCTGGTCTCGCCACTGGCATCCAGAGTGAGCGCGTTAGCGGTGAAGCCGTCGCCTTGTTTTTTAAGCGAGGCCTCAACGACCGGGTGGCGCAGGCCGTCGGCTTCGAAGATCGGATCGGGCGAAAGGGTCGGACGTATCGCATTGATCTCACTCGCCCATTCCGAACTGGCGGCGGCGACATCGAGCGTTGCGAGGGCGTTCGCGGCGGCACTAAGGGGTGCGCTGACCTGCTCGACGCGGTGACAGAACGTGTCAAAAATGGCGAGTTCCCGGCCTTTGGCAATGTCCTCGGCGCGCGAGATTTTGCCGGCGAGTTCGGAGAGTTCTGCCGTGGAGAAGCGGACATTGGACGCGAGCGTCTGGCGGTGGATGAAAGTCTCGTTCAGCGGCGCGGTCATCATCGGATCGCCGTAGCGGGCGGGGACATCGATGAAATAGCCGAGCACGTTGTTGAACTTGATTTTCAGCGCGCTGATATCGGTCTGCTTGGCGTAGCGGGCTTGGAGCTCTGCAATAATCTTGCGGCTGTCAGAGCGTAGCGTGCGGGCCTCATCAAGGGCTTCGTCCCAGCCCATCGCGATGAAATTGCCATCGCGCGGGAGCGTGGGGAGATCGTCTTGCAAGGCACGGCCAAGATCGTGGGTCAGGCTTGCGAGATCGGGCGCATTTGAGAGGGTCAGGTCTTGCAGCGCGGCTTCGATCAGGGGCGGCGGATTTGTTGCGGCCTTGGTTATTTCGGCGACGGCAGTTTCACCGGCTTTGAGTGCATTTGTAATGGCGGATAAATCGCGAGGACCTCCACGACCAAGACGGATGCGGGCGCGGGCGCGCTCCAGGTCCGGGGCGGCTTTCAGCGCCTTACGGATCGTTTCGCGCAGATGATCATTGGCAAGGAAGAAGTCGACGGCGTCATAACGCGCGGTGATTGTGCTCGCCTCTGTCTCCGGCCGGGCGAGGCGTGCGGCGAGGAGGCGGGCACCCGGCGCTGTTAGGGTTCGGTCGACTGTGGCGAGCAAGGTGCCCTGCCGCCCACCAGTCAGAGCGGTGTCAATCTCGAGGCTGGCACGGGTGGCCGGATCAATCGCGAGAGCAGGTGTTTGCGCGCTGCGGCGTGGGGGATCAAGGCGGATGTCTGCGCCCGCTTGGGTGATCGAAAGATAATCGAGCAGAAGGCCGCACGCCGCGAACTCCGCCTTGGTGAACGATCCGTACGCATCAAGCGCGGTGACCTTGAAGGCGTCTTTTAGAAGCCGCTCACCGGATTTGGCATTCGCAGCGCTGTTCGGACGGTGGGTAAGCGATGGTTTGAGGGCTTCAAGCGCGGATTGAACGAGCGGGCGCTCGGCATCGGCCTCTGTCAGTAGCAGCTCATTCAGTGGCATGGCGCTCAATGTGTCACTCAGGGTTTCGGGCGCGAAAGTGCGCACCTCAAAGGCGCCGGTTGAAACATCGCAAGCGGCTAAAGCCGCTTTTGCCCCACCGGACGCGAATGCCACGGCGACGAGGGCTTGTCCCTGACGGGGTGGTAGGAGCGAGTCCTCTGTAATCGTGCCCGGCGTAACGATGCGGACGATATCGCGGTTGACCAGCGCCTTTGAGCCGCGCTTTTTGGCTTCGGCGGGGGTTTCGGTCTGCTCGCAGACAGCGACGCGCTCGCCGGACTTGATGAGGCGGGCGAGATAGCCTTCGGCCGCATGATACGGCACGCCCGCCATCGGGATGGGCTTGCCTTCATGCTCGCCGCGCGCGGTCAGTGTGATGTCGAGAATAGCAGCCGCGCGCGTCGCATCTTCAAAGAAGAGCTCGTAAAAATCACCCATGCGGAAGAACAGAAGCGCATCGGGGTGGCGGGACTTGATCTCAAGGTATTGCGCGATGAAAGGGGTTGGCCCTTTAGATTTCGTCGTTTTGGTGGAGGTCGCGCGAGTAGACATGCGACTAGCTAAACAAGGCTGACCGGATTCGCAAAAGATACGTTTGGCACTTGCGCAAATGCAAATAACTTTGCACTTAAAAGTATGCTTAAACTCATCATCTCTTTCTCGCTTTTCGTTTGTCTTGCCGCCACTTCAAACGCTGAGCCCGATCAAGACATCAAGTCCTTCGATGCCAAAGCTGCTTGGCAAGAATATCAGATGCTCTTGGAAGAGAAATATGCCTATGTCGACCGCACAGACTTCGATGTCCCAGCCTATTTATCACGCGCGGGTCAAATCGCTTCCAGTCTTGAGAGCGAAGATGAGATGCGGGCGTTCATCCATCGCTCCACCTATGCGTTTACAGACCCCCACCTCATCGTTGGACCGTTTGCCGAGAGCGATTTCAACATTATTCCGACGGTTTCACATGTCTGGATTGACTATCGCGAGGGTGTTTATCGTCTATCCGATGTACGCCGCACCGGGAAATTATCTGGGCTGGGCCTGGAGATAGGCCTTATCCTCACGCACGTGAATGGTGAAGAGATCAGCGAGGCGGTTGGCGACATTTATGACGGCCTGCTTGATACGCCGACAAACGAGCAAAAAGCTTTTGCAGCGACGCTCCTCGTCAATGGGCGACGGGATGACGTGCGCGTTAAAATTAGTCTGGCAACGGATCATGGTGATGTTGTTGAAACACTCCTTCCGGACCCGCGTGTTTACGCCAGAAAGGTGAGTGAAATGCCTCCGCTGAGCTATCGCAGCGAGCATGATATTGGCATCATCCGTATCAACAATTCACTCGGCGACAATCAAACCATTGTCGCTTTTGACGAGGCGATGAAAGCGCTGGGTGAGAGCCGCGCGATTATTGTCGATCTGCGCAACACGCCGAGCGGCGGCAACACTGAAGTCGCCAGAAGCATGATCGGGCATTTCACTGATGAGGTCAGGCCTTATCAGGTTCATGAAATCCCGGCCTTTAATCGTGAGTTCAGTGTCCCCAGACGATTTGCGGAATACGTCTTCCCGCGTGGCGAGACTTACGACGGACCCCTAATTATTCTGGCGAGCCGTTGGACAGGGAGTATGGGCGAAGGTCTTGTGATTGGTTTTGATGCGGCTGCGGGGGCGTATACCATCACGAGCGATATGGGCGACCTGCTGGGTGGGCTTTGGAATTACGATTTGAGTTTTGTTACGGCGCGCGTCGATCTGGGTGGCGAAGCGATGTTCCATGTTGATGGGACACCACGGGAGGACTATCAGCCTGATCTCTACATAGAGAATGCCGATAATGGCGGTTCTGAGACAGACGCCGCGCTTGAGGCCGCCTTTGCATGCATCGACAACGGAAAGTGCGTTCAGCGGGAGATCAAGAGCATAATTGAGCTGCCAACCAATGCTCTCGACTAGCGCGGCGGGCCTTTAGCGGGTTGTCGCCCTTTGCGGACAGGACTAGGACTCGAAATTCTGATTTGTTCAAAATTGTCGAAAGACCCTGCCCTATGACGTCCAAGCGCCCGAGTTTCACCGATCAGGAAGCGCTCGACTTCCACGCCAAGCCAACGCCCGGCAAAATATCTATGCTGCCGACTAAGCCGATGCAGACGCAGCGCGACCTGTCACTGGCCTACAGTCCCGGCGTCGCGGTCCCGGTTGAGGCGATCGCTGAGAATGAAGACTTGGCCTACGACTATACCGCCAAGGGCAATACGGTTGCGGTGATTTCCAATGGAACCGCGATACTCGGCCTCGGCGATCTGGGCCCTATGGCGTCAAAGCCGGTTATGGAAGGCAAGTCGGTTCTGTTCAAACGCTTTGCCGACATTGATAGCTTTGACGTTGAGGTTGAGACGAAAGAGGTCGATGAGTTCATCACTGTTGTGAAGAATATCGGATCGACCTGGGGCGGGATCAATCTGGAAGATATTGGCTCGCCCGCCTGCTTCATTATTGAAGATACGTTGCGCAAAGAGCTGGATATCCCGGTCTTTCACGATGACCAGCATGGCACAGCGATCATCGCGGCGGCTGGTATTATCAATGCGTGCGCGATTACGGGTCGGAAGCTGGAAGACCTGACGGTGGCTGTGTCCGGTGCTGGCGCAGCGGGACTCTCTGTGGCCGGACTGATCCGGCATCTCGGGGTGAAGCCTGAAAACATCCTGCTGTGCGACCGTAAAGGTGTGATCTATGAAGGCCGCGACAGTGTCGATCAGTTCAAATCCGCCTTTGCGGTGAAGACCAGCAAACGCACACTGGAAGAGGCGATGGACGGGGCGGACTGTTTCCTTGGCCTCTCCGTAAAGGGCGCGGTGAATGCAGACATGGTGCGTTCTATGGCCGACAAGCCGATCATCTTCGCGATGGCCAATCCTGATCCTGAGATTACGCCGGAAGAGATTAAGGCCGTGCGTGGTGACGCGATTATCGCAACGGGGCGCAGCGACTATCCGAACCAGGTCAATAATGTGCTGGGCTTTCCCTACATCTTCAGAGGCGCGCTGGATGTGCGTGCGCGTTCAATCAATGAAGAGATGAAAGTTGCCGCCGCCCGCGCGCTGGCGGAACTGGCGCGCGAAGATGTGCCGGATGAAGTGGCAGCGGCCTATCACGGCTCGCGTCCGCAATTCGGACCGGACTATATTATTCCGACGCCGTTTGATCCGCGCCTGATCAGCTTTATTCCGCCTTTTGTCGCGCAGGCCGCGATGGATACTGGCGTCGCGCGCAAGCCGATTGAGGACATGCAAGAGTACCGCGACTCGCTGGCCCGTCGCCTCGATCCGACGGCGTCTTTCCTGCAAGGCGTGCAGAACAAGGTTCGCAAAGACCAGAAACGGATCGTGTTTGCAGAGGGCGAAGAACCGCAAGTCGTGCGCGCTGCCTTTACGTTCCAACAGCAGGGGCTCGGCAAAGCCATTCTGATCGGGCGCGAAGAACAAGTCGGGCGGACAATGGCGCAAATGGGTGTGCCGGAAGGCAGTCTTGAAATCGTCAATGCGCGTCTGTCTGATCGCAATGCGGACTATACCGATTACCTGTATGAACGCCTGCAGCGCCGAGGGTATCTGAAGCGCGATGCGCAACGACTGGTCAATCAGGATCGCAACGTGTTTGGCTCCTGCATGCTGGCACATGGCGATGCCGATGGCATGGTGACGGGTGTGACGCGTAATTATGATGTCTGTCTGAAAGACGTTATGCTGACACTCGATCCGCTGCCGGAGACGCAGGTGATCGGGATGTCGATGGTGCTGAACCGGGGCAAGACGCTGTTCATCGCTGATACGAGCGTGACAGAGCTGCCGGACGGGCAGGCGCTGGCGGATATTGCAAAAGAAGCGGCGAAGGCGGTTAAACGGCTGGGCTTCACGCCGCGCGTGGCCTTCGTGTCTTATTCGACGTTCGGCAATCCGATGGGTGAGCGCGCGGAAAAGGTCCGTGAAGCGGTCGAGATTCTGGACAAATGCGGCGACTGCGATTTTGAGTATGAGGGCGATATCTCGGCTGACGTCGCGATGAACCCGATGCACAAGATCATATACCCATTCTCGCGCCTGACGGATGCCGCAAACGTTCTGGTCATGCCAGCGATCCATTCAGCCGCGATTGCGACGAACCTGCTAGAGGGCATGAGCCGCGCGACGGTGATCGGGCCGATCTTGCTGGGCTTTGAGAAGCCGGTTCAGATCGTGTCGCTTGGCGCAACAGTGAATGACGTTGTGAACCTCGCGACCGTTGCGGCATCTGATATTGATCGGCTGGTCTGGAGCTAAATTGATTAGCCTATTCAGGCCGACCAACTCTGGAGCGAACAGCTTCGCGGCGCGCCTCTCGGCGGGCTTCATCTTGTAGCGCTGCTTCCTCAGCTTCCGCTTCAGCAGCGGCTGCGGCGGCTTCCTCAGCGGCCTTTTCGGCATCAGCAGCATCGACAGCGGCAACGATGTCAGCTGCAAAGCGGGCGACGTCGAAACGGTCGAGGCCTGCAACGTCATAGCCACGGCGCACGATGACGAGATCACGGCTCGGCACGATCACGAGATACTGGCCACGATTGCCGAGGCCCGCGAACGTGTCAGCGGGCAGGCCTTCCACGCCGCCTAGGAGCCAGAACGCGCCGGCATAGCCATATGGAGAGGTTTCCGGTTGGGCTTGCGCTGGTGTGGTGACATACTCGATCCATTCCGGATTGATGATCTGCTCGCCGCCCCACATGCCGTTTTGCAGGTAGAGCTGACCGAGGCGCGCCATATCACGGGCTGTCATCCAAACCTGTGAGGAGGAGACGAAATCGCCTTTCCAGTCTGTCTCAAGTGTTGTGTTAAGCGCGCCGATCTTATTCAGGACCGCGTCATACGGATAAGTCAGATATTTGCCGTCATCATCCAACGCCTCACGCAGATAGAGCATGGCCGCGAGCGTGTCATAGTTGGAATACTTGAAACGCTGGCCCGGCTCAGCCTCAAGCACGCGACCTTGCATCACTTCATTGGTCGCGGCACCGCCAAAGTAGAGGCGATCTGTACGCGAACCGCGTGTACCGGATTCAAGCCCGCTTGCCATATCGAGCACGTGGCGCAGCGTGATGTCGCGGCGGGGGTCTCCCCCTTCATTCCAAGCTTTTATGATGGCTGTATTGTCGAGGCCGACCAGACCATCCTGAACGGCGGCCCCCATAATGGTTGAGGTGAGGGACTTTGCCACAGACCATGTACGCTGTGGTTTTTCAGCACTCATCCCGCGGGCATAGTCTTCAGCAAGTACGCGTCCGCCGCGGACGATCACGACTGCGCTGGTGCGTGTTCCGTCGCCGTAGGTTGAGCCGTCAAAGGCGAAACTGACCGGGATTTCGAGGCGTCCGAGCGTCAGGGCATTGTCCTCAGACGTCATCGTCAAACCGTCGCCGATAATCGGGGATTGGTCTGTTTCACGAGCGGCGCGAGGTTGGGAGAAGCGCGGTAAGTATTGAGCGGCGTTGGGGCGTGCACCGATCGGGAGGAGCGAGCATCCCATTCCGTTGCGCCACTGTGCGATGCGTGGAGGTAAAGCGCTGTCAAAACGGACCGCGACACGGCGGTTACGCTCATCAATATTTGCGTCGGATAGCCCGGTCATGAGTGGTCGATAATCGGTGTAGATACCGTCCAGCTCATTGGCTTCAATCACGGCGAGCTGCTGATTGGCGACAAATGTCCCGGAACACGTGAACAGGGCCTTATACCCCGCCGCCATCGCTTCCTTCGTCATGTCACTCGCAGTTTCGTTTTGCGCTGTCGCAGGTGCAATGCTGAGCGCAGCGGATAGGGCGAAAGCAGTGAGGGACGAAGCCAAACGCATAGATGTCTCCATGAAGAAGCAAAGAAAAAGGGATTAACCCGTACGAGCTAATCCCTTCCAAGGGCTAAATTGAGGCAGACGAATTGCGTCTACTTAAACTCGACCTCTGCAACTTCAAACACGCGCGCGCCGCCCGGCGCTGCGACCTCAGCCTCATCGCCAACGCGCTTTCCGATCAGCGCGCGTGACATGGGCGAGGTGTTGGAAATCTTACCGTCTTTGATAGAGGCCTCGTCCTCGCCGACGATGCGGTAGGTTTTTTCTTCTTCTGTGTCGACGTCGATAATTGTGACCGTGGCACCGAAGACGATTTTATCGCCTTTGACCTTTTCCAGATCGATCACTTCTGCGCGTGAGAGTTTATCCTCAAGCTCGACAATACGGCCCTCAATAAAGGACTGTTTTTCTTTCGCAGCGTGATACTCGGCGTTCTCTGAGAGGTCACCATGCTCACGCGCGACAGCGATCGCCTGAATGATGTTCGGGCGCTCAACTGATTTCAAAGTTTTCAATTCACTCTCAAGGGCGGCGTGGCCCTCTGGCGTCATAGGTGTTCTGTTCATGGGTTTTACCGTTACTATTTCGGACCGTTGTGTTGGTCTTGT
>JBCDKW010000021.1:0-28634 GCA_038746145.1 Pseudomonadota bacterium | reverse complement strand
GGGATATAAACCACCCGCACCAAGAACCATCTTGCCCGCGACCTTCATGCCGCCTTATAGGTTGGAGGCGGCATGAACGCCGCTACAAACCAACCGTCGATCCTAACATTACGGTTGGGCCAGTCAGATCAGGCAGGCCAGCACAGCAGCGCTAGCGTCTATTCCAGATCTGTATCTTACAAAAGACGAAACCTGGACGGTTGCCGGAGGTCTAAGCTTCTACAATGATGGCTACGGCGGCACTGAAACCGGCTTCGGCGGAGGCGTACAGCTTCGCAGCTCAACCTCGGACAAATGGTCTGTCGGATTTGCTGCAGGTGTTACACCAAATGCTCAAGTTTTCAGAGTTCAGGGACGCATCGGAGGATAAAAACGTCATTGGTAGTTTTAGCGTGACTGCTAAGATTCCTAATATCTCCTAATGCTAGCGTTTCAGTCTCAATCGATCCGCACGTTGATGGGTTTATGGGTTCAACTCTCCGGATCAATGCTTCTGATACCTTGAACTCTTGAGAACAGATCTCAACTATGTGCTCTAAGCAGCTGATCAGCTTAGGGACTGAGAGGAGGCCTCATCATGCTCGCACGTCTTCGCCGAATTCTAGCAGGTGGTCGATTTGGTCCAGCCGAGGTCACTAACATTCGAAACCTCACGCCGCACATGATCCGGGTGACCTTGAAAAGCGACCTGATCAAAGACTTCTCCCCTGAGGTGGCTGGTGCTCATTTTAAATTGATTGTGCCGGGCAAAGGTGAGGATCATGACGATTTTGAGCGCATTATTGAGTCCGGAGACTTCAAATCCAAGATGCGCACTTACACGATAAGGCATGTCCGGCCGTATCTCTCGGAAGTCGACGTCGATATCGTGACACACGGTGATCTCGGTCGGGTTGGACCGTGGGCCCAACGTACCAAAATGGGCGATGAACTTGTCATTTCACAGTGCGGCTCGCCAAAACTCATTACTGAGGGCGTGACGCGTGTGTTGGCAGCGTCCGACATGACGGGGTTTCCTGCGCTCGCTGCCGGATTAGAGACGCTTGATGAAGGGGTTGAGATTGACGTTTTCGTCGAGATTTTAAGCGATGAAGATCGCCAGCCGGTCAAGCTTCCCAGAGGTGCTTCGATAAACTGGATCGTGAAACCCGATCCCTACGCGCCAAGCACAGAGCTGATTGAGGCAGTCCGATCAGCTAAAATCCCTGATGACAAGACCAGCGTCTTCGTCGCCGGCGAGTTCACAATGGTTGCGGATCTAAGGGGCTATTTCAAACGCGAGATACGCGTGCCTAGACAACGCCTATATCTTTCCTCTTACTGGAAAGCAGGTCTGGATGAGCCGGCCCACAAAATGGCGAAAGCCGCCGCCTAACTCGCACTCAAAAAGTCTATAAGGTTTCGTGTCGTCGAGTTGAGGGCAGCATTCTTGGGCCATGTTAAATAGACGGGCAGCTCTTTTTCTTTCCACTGCGGAAGTACATGTCGTAACCGTCCATATTCAAGATCCAGCTTGAGAGCCTCATAGCCCTTAGCGGCTCAACGCCGCGACTTCTTCAAGTGTAGGCCCATTTCTGCCCTGACAGCTCATATCATTCATGGGCGCGGACACTCGACCATTATCGATTTCGCATCCATCTCCTCCAAATCCGAAGCTCCCCGCAAGGTTGTTGTTAAGCGCATTGGAGTTGGTCTGAGCGTTGGATCCGCCGAAGGGGAAGGAAAGCTCGAGGCGCCCTGTTTGTGCTGAGAAATCACTCTGCCCGATCCCGTCCAGGCCGACGCGTGCCCTCAAAGAGACCCCATTTCCGAAGCGCGCGCCCATCAGAAGCTCACCATCGGTCCGCAGAGGATCGCCCCCGGAACTGAGACGGCCCAAGGAGTCAATCCGTCCCGGTCCATCATAGTTCCATACAGCCCGAAGCGATCCACCCAATTCAAATTGCGTACCATCGTCTCGCGACTGAGCCCAAATGACTTCTGGACCTGCGCGGAAGCGACCGACAGAGACCGTTTGCGATGGAATGCTTATGCCCAAACTATCCGTGTAAGCTTTCTGATGATCTTCGAAATGAGTCCATGTGAGCTGCGGATTTATCCGCCATGACCCTTTTTCAAATTGGCCTGTGACACTGCTGCGCAGCATAAAGCGGTCGGTCTCAAATGTATCTTCATAGTAGCCCAGCGGGTTGACCGAGTTGTCGGACGTTCCCCATAAGCCCATCGCGTCAACGATAAGACCACTTTGAGGCTCCCAGACCATGTAAGGGCCAAACATAAATCCATCTCCGCTGACCTTCGCGCCAGCAACAGCCCCGACACCTTCAGCAAGCTCTGAATCCTCCTCACTCATCCAGTCATACTGTAGCAGGCCGCCCAAAATCAGATTGTCGCGGACAGCATAATCAATGCCCAGTTGCGCTGCAAAGAATTCACTATCGATGCCCTGATCGGCCCGTTCATCTTCGATGCTGGAATATTCAGCCGAGACCCAAGCGTCCCAACCCTCAAATAAGGGGCGTGTTAGATCCGTATTATCCCCAACAGCCTCGTTTGCAGCTCGGTTCCGGAACCCAGCAAGCGATGTGCGGAATTCCATATTTGTGCGCAAAGCATCGCCGTTCGCAGAGAAACTGCCGCCTTGGCTGTGATCGCGTTCAGAGAACCGATTCGAGAGATCCGGTGCAACCTCAATCAAGCGATCAGCCCGACGTGCCATGAAGTTACGAATAGCCCGCTGCGTGGCAAGTCGGATCGCGTCCTCATTGCGCTCGCTTTCAAAGACGCAGGATAGGGACTCGGACGGATCCAGATCAACATCAATGCGCCCGGACGCTAAATCTATCACTGAACCATTATCGACATCCCCAGCGCAGGAGATTGATTTGAGTGTCCAGCCACTCGGCAAGGATTGCTCGATGCGGTACTGACCTCGCAGAAGATCTGGAATGATCGTCCGGCTTTCACCGACGTTGGCAGGCAGGGTTAGACCGTCGATGTCCTCCAAGTCGGAGCTAAAGCGTATCTGTGCACCACCGGCTTCCCCAGTTGGCGTCAGAACAACCAGTTCAAAATCGCCGAACCGCTCTTCGACTTCGACAGTAACCGGGATCGTTGCCAAAACCGTCGAAGACGCCTCACCATTCGCTGTCGCCGATTTCTGTGATGATGCGGCACCTGCTGAATCTTCAACAGTGACCGTGACGGTCGCCAAATATGTTCCCGGCTCAAGATCATCGATGAGCTCGTTGAGCGTGATCAAGAACTCAATATCGTCGAGAGCGCCGATTTGACCTGATGTCGGTTGTACCTCAACCCATGGCTGATCCGCAGACGCGGTAAAGGATATCGGCGTCGTCCCCGGATTGGAGATTTCAAAACTCGCACTGACGTCGCCTGCATCGTCAACGGCTGTGTTCACTTCGAGCGTCACATCAACATCACCGCCATTGGCTATCACGGTCAGGCTGTCTCCACCTGACTGGTTCCCCGCGGCATCTGATGCGATGCCTTCAGTTACAGTTACCGTGACTTCGCCCAAGGTCTCCGGCGTAATGGTCGCTGTGTAGATAGCGCCTGAGCCACTAAAATCTGAGAGCGCTCCATTCTCTACGACGATCGCTTCTGCGGTAAAGCCGCTCACATCCTCTGAGAATGTCACAGTGATTTCGAAGGCGCCGGTGACCTCACTATCAACAGCAGTGACAGATACAGTTGGCGCCTGAGTATCAACTGAAACTGTAAAGTCCGCGACGAAGGCCTCATTCCCATTTCCGGCAGCGTCAGTCGCCGAGTTAGCAGGAAGGTTGACTGAGACATCCCCATTGCCATCTGGCGTGACTGTGACCGTATAAGCTTGGGGTCCGCCGCTCACTGTGACCGTCGCATTGGTGACCTCGAAATCATCTGCGGTCAGGCCTGATACATCTTCGCTAAACGTCACGGCCAAATCAAAGGTGCCATTTACAACAGCTGGTGGATCAGAAACCGATACAGTTGGTGCTTCGTCATCGAAGGTTACGACAATGGTTTCCGAGAAGGCTTCGTTACCATTCCCCGCTGGGTCAGTCGCTGAATTAGCAGGAAGGTTCACGGAGATGTCCCCATTCCCATCCGGCGTAATTGTTACTGTATAGACTTTCGGCCCGCCCGTTAGGACCACAGTTCCGTTTGAAACATCGAAGTCATCTGCGGTTAAACCCGTCATGTCTTCACTAAACGTGAGTTCAAGATCAAAAGGACCATTCACCGAACTTGGCGGTTCAGACACAGAGACGGTTGGCGCTGTCGCATCGAATTCAACACTGATCGCCGTCGCAAGCGCTTCATTCCCATTACCCGCTGCATCTACGACCGCATCAGCGGGAAGATCGACTGTGACATCCCCGTTACCGTCCGGTGTGACAGTGACCGTGTAGTCTTGAGGTCCGCCGCTGATCGTGACCGTTGCATTGGTCACATTGAAGTCCTCTGCCGTCAGGCCTGTCACATCTTCAGAGAACGTGACGGTAAGATCAAACGGACCATTCACCGAACTTGGCGCGTCAGAAAACGATACAGTTGGCGATTCATCGTCAAAGGTTACGACAAAGGTTCCTGTGAAAGCCTCGTTACCATTCCCGGCAGCGTCTGTCGCAGAATTAGCTGGTAGGCTGACGGAGACGTCGCCATTCCCATCTGGCGTGAGTGTTAGTGTAAAGTCTTGAGGACCGCCCGTCAGCGTCACTGTGGCATTGGTAACCTCAAAATCATCTGCAGTGAGACCTGTCACGTCTTCGCTAAATATGAATTCAAGATCAAACGAGCCGTTCACAGATGCCGGTGGATCGGACACAGAGACGGTTGGCGCTGTCGTATCGAATTCAACACTGATCGCCGTCCCAAGCGCTTCATTCCCATTCCCAGCAGCGTCAGTCGCACTATCGGCTGGAAGATCGACTGTGACATCCCCATTACCGTCTGGTGTGACGGTAACCGTGTAATCCTGTGGTCCGCCGCTAATCGTGACCGCTGCATTGGTCACGTCCAAATCCTCTGCCGTCAGGCCCGTAACCTCTTCAGAGAAGCTAACCTCAAGATCAAATGGACCGTTCACCGAGCTTGGCGCGTCAGACACCGATACGGTTGGCGCCTCGTCATCGAAGGTAACGACAAAGGTTCCTGTAAAGGCTTCGTTGCCATTCCCCGCTGGGTCAGTCGCGGAATTGGCAGGAAGGTTCACGGAGACATCCCCGTTCCCATCCGGCGTAATGGTTACTGTATAGACCTTCGGGCCTCCTGTCAGAACGACAGTCCCATTCAAGACGTCAAAGTCATCTGCGGTCAAACCCGTCATGTCTTCGGTGAATGTGAACTCCAGATCAAATGGGCCGTTTACGGCACTTGGCGCATTAGAAACTGAGGCGGTTGGCGGCGTCGTATCGAATTCAATACCGACTGCAGCGGTGAACGCGTCATTTCCATTTCCGGCAGCGTCAGTCGCACTATTAGCTGGAAGATCGACTGTGACATCCCCGTTACCGTCTGGTGTGACCGTTACCGTGTAATCCTGCGGTCCGCCGCTCACAGTTACCGTCGCATTGGTGACCTTAAAATCATCGGCGGTCAGATCGATAACATCTTCAGAGAAGCTAAAAGTGAGGTCAAATGAACTGTTGACTGAACTTGGTGCGTCAGAGACCGACACAGTTGGCGCTGTCGTATCGAATTCAACACTAATCGCTGCTGCAAAGGCCTCGTTGCCATTCCCAGCGGCATCAGTCGCACTATCGGCTGGAAGATCGACTGTGACATCCCCATTACCGTCTGGTGTCACCGTGACGGTGTAATCCTGCGGTCCGCCGCTCACCGTGACCGTTGAATTGGTCACGTTGAAATCCTCTGCCGTCAGGCCTGTCACATCTTCGGAGAAGCTGAAAGTGAGATCAAACGGGCCGTTGACTGAACTTGGCGCGTCAGAGACCGACACAGTTGGAGCTTCGTCATCAAAGGACACTGTAAAGGATCCTGTGAAGGCCTCGTTACCATTCCCGGCAGCGTCTGTCGCGCTGTCGGCTGGAAGATTGACGGAGACGTCTCCATTCCCATTCGGCGTAACGGTCAGTATGAAGGTTTCTGGACCACCCGTCAGGGTTACTGTGGCATTAGCAACCTCAAAATCATCTGCAGTCAGACCTGTGATGGTCTCCCCGAAAGCGAACTCCAGCTCAAATGGACCGTTTACAGAACTCGGTGGATCAGAGACTGACACCGTCGGTGCTGTCGCATCGAATTCAACACTGACTGCAGCCGCAAATGCCTCATTCCCATTGCCCGCCGCGTCAGTCGCACTGTCAGCCGGGAGATTGACAGAGACGTCTCCGTTCCCGTCCGTTGTTACAGTTAGAACAAATTCTTGAGGACCGCCCGTCAGCGTTACTGTCGCATTAGTGACTTCAAAGTCGTCTGCCGTCAGACCTGTCATGTCTTCATTAAATCTCACGTCCAGATCAAATGGGCCATTTACTGCAGCTGGCGGATCAGAGACGGAGACGGTTGGCGCTGTTGTGTCTAACTCGACACTGATCGCCGCTGTAAAGGCCTCATTCCCATTTCCGGCAGCGTCAGTCGCACTATCGGCTGGAAGATTGACAGAGACGTCTCCATTGCCGTCTGGTGTGACCGTGACGGTGTAATCCTGAGGTCCGCCACTCACCGTTACCATTGCATTCGTAACGTTGAAGTCCTCCGCGGTCAGGCCTGTAACGTCTTCGCTAAATGTTATGGCCAGATCGAATGGGCCATTTATGGAAGCTGGCGGATCAGAGACGGAGACGGTCGGCACTTCATCATCAAACTCAACCGCAAAGGTGCTGTTGAACGCTTCATTCCCATTGCCCGCTGGATCAATGGCTGAGTTGGCCGGAAGATCAACAGAGACATCGCCATTTCCATCTGGTGTGATCTTCGCAATGAATAGACGCGGACCGCCAGACAGAGTGACTGTACCATTCGTGACGTTGAAATCCGCTGCTGTCAGACCCGTCATGTCTTCCGTAAAGGCGAATTCCAGGTCGAACGGACCATTTACGGACGATGGTGGCGTAGAGACAGATACGGTCGGCGCCGCTGTATCAAAGTCGATTGAAAATGGATCGGCGGCTTCACTATCGTTGCCGCCATTGTCAGAGGCCGCTCCCGCCGCAACATTCAGTGTCACGGTACCATCCGAAGCCGGCGTGATCGTAGCCGTATAAACAGTGGCCGAGACCGCGGTGAAATTACTCGCAGACCCGTTGCTGATCACAATGTCGTCCTGTGCGAACCCTGTAACAGCTTCGTCAAAGGTGAAGGTTGCCGTGAAGGGCGCATTTGTCGTGCCAGAGGCATCCGCCGTAATCGCCAGTGTTGGCGCGACGGTGTCATTTAAAATCGTAAAGCTATTATCATTAGCCCCAGACGGCGTGGTGTTGACGAGAGGGTTGCCCGCAAAGTCTGTAATAGACAGAACGCTTGCAAAATTGAGGATCACGGGACCATTGAGATCAGCCAAATCCCCCCCGCTTAGCGTCACCTCAAACCCTGGGACGGCGCTCTTTTCAAGAGGATCAACAGAGAGGGTTGCCGATGTCCCAGTCACTGTAAAGTCAGAGGCCCCTCGAGAATTAGCTCTGACTCCCTCTGAGAACGCGACAATCCAGGAGACTGTATCTAGATCCGTGGTTTCAGGGATTTGTGTCGACCCATCGAAACCGCGCGTAATACTGACAACCGTTGGCACTGTATTATCGACCGTGTAGCTGGAACTCGATTGTTGGAGTATCAGCGTATTGCCAAATTCATCTGTCGGTGTGGGCGTCGCGAAAGAGAGTGTGACCTGTCCATTCAGATTAGCAAGATCACCGCCTGAGGCCACCACAATCAACCTAGACCCATTTGACGTTATCGAGGAAATCTGAGCCGTTGTTCCTGACAAAACAAAATCACTCGCGGTGAGGCCGAGATTTTCGGCGTCATCACTAAAACTGATGCTCCATGCGATTTCGTCGGCATTTGTCTGACTGTTGACTGACGCTAAAGTCGCCGGATCAACGGTTCTTATGGACTGTACAGTACGGGCCTCATTACTGACATTATAACTCTCGACTTTCGACGAATCGAAGCGAAGCGAGTTGCCGGCCAAGTCTTCAATCGGGCTCGGGACTACCAAAGTTGGCGTAACCACCGCTGGCCCGCGAACGCCATTTAGATTCGCCAGGTCACCCCCCGTCGCTGTCAGCTCATAAACGGACCCAGACCCCGTCAAGGTTAAAGACGCCGTTGTCCCTAATAGGCGCAGATCAGACGCGCTTAGGCTTTTCAAATCTTCGCTAAAGGTGAGCGTCCAGGTTAAGCTATCGGCATTTGTATTCTCAGAGAGCGGTGTCTTGCGAGCGAACGAGACGATTTCAGGGTCGGTCTCATCATTCGTAATCGTAAAAGTAGGCGGCGCGACATTCCCTGTATTCGCGGCATCTCTAGCCCTATTTGGGAGCACATCGACTGATACCGCACCATCTGCTGCAGGCGTAATCTGAGCCGAGAATTCACGAGACGCCTGCTTTACTTGGAACAACGTAATCGCGCCATTCGTGACGCGAATATCATTTTCGTCAAAGCCGGTCACATCTTCACTGAAGGTGATCAACACAGTGAAGGTCCCGAGAGTGGTGCCTGACTGATTCGAGGTGATGGCAACAGTTGGCGCAATATTGTCGACGCGAACGCTCGATTGATCCGTTATAGCTGGCGTCCCGTCCGTGCTGACATTCCCATAGCGATCTACCAGACCTGGATTCACCGCGAGGCTCACAGGCCCTTCAAACTGTGCAAGGTCAGAGCTTGTAACCTCGACCGCAAACGTGTTCACAAACAGTTCTGAAACAGAGATGCTGCCCGTTATCCCTGTAAGTGTAAAATCACTGGGTTGGAACTCAAATGAGCTATCCGGCGTACTCACATTAACAACCCATTCCAATGTCGTGCGCGCCACTGCGGTCGCGCCGGAAGGTATTGGCGGTGCTAAGGTTATGTTATCAACGCGGAGCGGGTCGTTCCAGACGAAGTAGGTTTGGCGCTCACCCGTCGGAGCGTTCGTCTGCATAAGGTTCCCAGCCAAATCTCTGAGCCCGCGGAATGGCAGTAAGTTAGGCGAAACAGTTTGATCATTTTGACCGACATTCAAAGCCCCCAAACTCGCGAGATCGCCACCTGACACGGTCAGTTCGTAGACGGTCGGACTGATTTGGATCAGCGTGATGGGAGCCGTCGTCCCCGATACAGCGAAGTCATCTGCCGCGAGAGCTTGAAGCGCTTCATCGAAGGTGACGGTCCACGTCAGGCTGTCTGCATTGGTAAACTGGCTTGTCGGCGTCTTACGTAGGATCGAGACCAGCCGCGGCGCCGTAGTGTCATTCTGAACGAGGACTGTGTTATTATTCGTTCCGGTCGGAGTTGGGCTTGACAGCGGATTACCAGCGGAGTCCGTAATATTATTGGTCGGACTTAGGCTAACGGAAACGGGGCCATTTAAGTCGGCCAGATCCCCCCCTGACAGCGTCACGCGAACCGTAGACCGAGCCAGCGGCGTCAGGGTCACAGTCGCCGTTGTTCCCGTCACAACAACATTTGAAATGTTCGCCGCGCTTGAGCTCAAAACCTCACTGAAAGTGACAATGAAGGAGAGCGTATCCGCATCCGTCGGGGAGACTGTTCCGCTATCGAGGGCAATACTTACCAAGGTCGGCGCTGTCGTATCCTTTCGGATCGTGTCCTGAGCTGAGGAGCCATTATTGCCTGTGGCGTCGAGCAACTCGACAAAGAGCGTCAGCTGACCATCCGCCAAACTGGACACGTCAATACCGGTTAGAGTCTGTGTTGGGCTTGTGATCTGCGTGGACGAATTACGGAAAAACCCAGAGGCTTCGTCCCGGATTGAATAATCAACGAATGTTCCGATCTCAGCGCCCGTCACTGTGAAGGAGACGCTGGTTTCGTTCGCCGCATTCAAGGAGCCCTGGTCAAAGCTTACGGCATATCCAGACGGGGCGGTGGCATCCACGGTGAACGGGGTGAGCACCAAAGGCGCGGATGGATTGCCCGCCTCATCGGTGAGGGTCGCGGTGCAATTATACGTTCCATCCGCCAGCGTATCGAACGTAACCGTTCGATTGCCTGGTGAAAATATAACCTGACCCGGAATCACACACCCTGCGCCCGATAGGGATAAGATCCCCGCATCGCCATATCCAATCACGACATCTGGTGTAGAGTCATTGGTCGGCGATAAGACAGGCGTGACTTCGGTTAAGGTTGGGGCGGTCAGATCCACATCCACGTCGGAGATATCGGTCGTCGCCATCACAACCGCGCCGACATTGTTGGCCGCATCGGCATAGCCGGAGATGTTGATAGCGGCGCGGCCTTCGGGCGTTGTTGCACTCACTAGGAGTGTGGCCTTCCAGCTGGTTCCAGACCCGGAGACCGTGGCCGCTTGCCCGGCAATCGTGACAGACGGAGGTGTGGCGAGCGCCTCGTCAGAGGTCATGGACAGGGTGATCGTGTCCCCCACACGCGCTAATCTTGTGCTTCCTGCATTGTCTGACGACAGCGATACAGATGTTAGCGTTGGCGCCGTCGTGTCATTCGCCATGATGAAGAAGTTATTGTTCGGCGACGGTGTCCCCGATGTATCGAGCGCATTCCCAGCCAGGTCTTTGATCGTCTGTCCCGGGGCGAAATTTAGTTCGACACGACCGTTCAAATTGTCCAAATCCCCGGAGAATAGGGACACTTCATAATTTGCATCGTCGACAGCCTGCAGGGACACTTGCGCCGTTGTCCCAGTTACAGAAAAATCTGCTTCGGTTGGACGCGTTACGTCTTCGGAGAATTGAATAAACCAAGACACCACATCCTGATCCGTAGTTTCCGGAATCGGGGTCGACCCATTGAAGAAGCCGCGCGTAATCTTGATGACCGTTGGGGCGGTCATGTCGTTCTCAAGAGTGTAGGAGCTTTCATCCGTGTTCGATGGCAGGGTCGAGGCGATATTATTGCCTAGCGCATCTAGGATCGTCGCTGTGGGTGAGAAGCCGAGCGTGACAGTCCCGTTCAGGTTCGCCAGATCACCGCCCGATACTTGAACTCTGACGGAGCTGGCATCTGGATCATCCGACACGGTGACGGTCTCGCCTGTGACGCCTGTCACGACAAAGTCTGCACTATCCACTGTCGATCGGTCGAACCCAGCATTGGAAGCGGTGAAGGTGACTTTCCATTGTAGCGTGTCGCTATTGGTCGTCTCCGTATTAGGAATCTGTCTCGTGATGGAGAAAACCGAGGCTCCCTCATTATCAAATCTATATTGCTGCGCGCCTGAGAGCGGATTTGTGGTGGAAAAGCTGTTCCCAGCCAGATCGCTAACACCGGTCCGATCGCTAAACTGCACCGTGAAGCGCCCATTATAAGTGGCCAGATCGCCACCAGACACTGTGACTTCATAGGTTTGGGCGTCGACCGGATTGAAGGCGGTGATCGAAGCGGTGGTCGCAGGGTTTGGTGCAATTCTTAGCTTGGACGCATCTAGCCCCGAGATCGGTTCATTAAACGTTAGACGGAAGACGACACTGTCGGCATTGGTGAGTTCATCAAGCGGCGTCAGACGATTAGATGTTGAAAGACGCGGCTCAGTGACATCAATTGCAACAGTACTGGCATCAGTCGTCGCTGTGACTGTCGCGCCGGCATTCCCTGCGGCATCCTCAAAGTTTGAAATGGAGAACGCGGCTGCCCCTTCAGTCGGAGATGACGGGAGGGTTACAGTCGCACTCCAATTCGTACCGGATCCCGTCACACTTGCCGAGATGCCTGCGATCGTCACTGTCGGCGCAGCGACCAACGTCTCGTCAGATGTGATGGAGAGTGTGATGTCATCGCCGCGCTTGGCGTGGGCCGTGGAGACTGCATTGTCTGAGGCTATTGTGACCGTCGTTAATGTTGGTGCTGTCGTATCTGGAGTCGGAATCGTAACCGCGAAGCAATTCGACGGCCCGGACACACCCGCCGCACTCGAGGCAAAGATTGTAAAACTCGGTTTTGATCCGGGAATAAAGGCGGTGAGATCGAGGGGTATATCCGCATTTGTGGTGACGGCGTCGGCAATTGCCCCTGTAAACACAGGCACTGTTGAGCACGATGCATCCGCGTAAATATTGAGTCCATATCCATCCAGAGGCGCTGTTCCCAGGTTCGCCGGGGCTGTCCAGTCCAGACTCACTAAGGATTGGGTGTTGTCGGACGGGTTCGGCGCAATCGCACTTCCTGTCAGATTAGTCGGCGCGTCGGGTGGAACAGTACTGGTTTTTGTGACCGTTTCAGTCGCTTGGGCACCAATATTGCCCGCTGGATCGATGAGAACAAAGACAAGCTGAACGGGTCCATCAGGAAGGAAGGAGGCGTTGATGTTAGAGACAGTTTGACTAGCCGCCGTTACAGCTCCAAAGCCGTCTGCCATTAAGCTTCCGCCATTTAGGGAATAGCTATAACTCGTTCCGACTTCGGCGCGAGTGAACGTAATAGAGACCGCACTCGAATTGCTGGGCGTGATAACGGTTTGGTCGATTGTGGCAAAATAGCCTGCCGGAGCAACATTATCCACCGTCGCATTTGTCGTGTCGGCTGTGGTGTTGGTTCCACCAGTATTCGTCGCGCTCACGGAAACGTTGACATTCGTCGCCTCAATCGCGCCCGCGACAAGCGCGTAAGTTGCGGTCCATGTGCCAGAACTCTCAGACGCCGCGACAGCCGAGCCGCCCCCAAAGGCAGAGAAGTCGACCGTCACACCGGTGACGCCGGAATTATTGTCCCCACCCGCCGTATTGTTCCAGGTCGCGGTGACCGTATCACCGATCTTAAAGACCCCACCATTCCCGGTCGCACCTGAAATGGCGATATTGCCGTCTGTCACTGTCGGTGCTGGGGGTGCAAAAATACCGCCTGTAGCAACGCCGCTCAACGTTAACGACCCAGAAGACTTCGTAATGACGGCTTCAACAGCGTCCCCGTTAAAGTCATGATTCATTGTGAGAACGAAGGCGGCACTCGTTATGTCAGCTTGACTGACGCCTCGGAAAGCTATGAGACTCCCAGTATTAATGCCGATCAGGGAACACCCTGTGCCTGTGCAGGTTAGGCTATCAGGTGTGCCTCCGAATCCATTTTCGATAGCACTTACGATAATAACAGGACCAAAAGAATCTGAGCGGGTCAGGTCATTGAATAATCCGAGGCCTATCGTCGGATTTCTAGAGGTAGCAACACACCCCGTCCCTGTCCAACTTAGGTTATCACCTACATTCGCTGTGCAATTGACCTGTGCAGACGCTTGCTGTGACATCGACATGAAAACAAGCGCGATAAGAAAGAGCCCGAATGCAAGAAAACCGCGCTTGATCGCGTTCTGGTAAGATGCGCACCAGCGCATGAGGGGTGGCCATCCGCTCTGTTGTAAATCACCAACACGCTCGGCACACATCTCTTGATATCGCATAACGCTCTTCTCCCAGTCAGTGCGCCATGTATGGCCGAGTGGGAGGCGCGAAGTCCTGTAGAGCGCGCCGATTTTTTATGTAGAAAGTCTGTAGATTGCAGTAAAAACGCAGAATTAACAGCGTTTTACGCCTCTCAGGCGTTATTGTATAACGCCTTTTCGCCTAACGCGTTGCAGCAATCCGTGCTTCATATCGCGCCAGTGTCGCAGCGACATTTTGGGCATATTGGGCTTCCACACGTTTAAAATCTTCTCGATCCCGGATCCGATCAAACAGGGGAAGTTGCAAATGGACAGCACTCGGCAGCGCATCGACGCTCGCACTATACTCAAGCCAAGAGACAGCCTCTCGATACCGGCCTTCTGTCACCAGCCAGCCCGCAATGTGATAGGGAACGGAGAGTTCCAGGACTTCACTTTTCCGCATATAATCCAAGTCCGCTTCCAAGACCTGCGATAAAGCGGCTGCATTGGGATGACCGGTTTCATTCAGGGTCATGCTGAGCAGGAGTGCATCCATGAACTCTTCCTGCGCTTCGATAATGCGGGGGTCTTCCCGATCGAAAGCGAAATCACTGACAGGCCGATCCAGTAAACCCTGTGCGTCGAAATAGGCACGCATCTCGTCAAACGCTTCGAGAAAAGGCAGATATGAGACCGCGGTGAGCGTATCCGGCATCTGCGCAATGATGTCTAAGGCCTCATCCCGATCACGGATCGCCATCGCATAATAAAGCCGAGAGAGCTCATTCGTCGCCAGACCTTCCGCAGCCTCTGGGCCTTCCAGCGCGAGGACCCAGTTCATTCTTGCCTCAGCTGCCCAGCCTTCAACCGGGCCGATTGCAGGCGCTGATTTGAGGACCGCGTACGCCTCGTCATAAAAGCCCGCCTCTTCCATGGCCATCGTGTAAAATTCCAGCGCGTTCGGAAATTCAGGATTCCACTGATAATTTTTACGCCCAAGCTCGACCGCCGTCTCAATTTCACCAAGCATGAAAAGGGCGTAGACTTTCTGCCCCAGAAGGTTGGGATTGAGCGGATCGAGGGCCAGTCCATCATCTAAAATATCAAGCGCTTTTCGGGGCGGTAAATCCGAATAAAAAGCAGCTTCTGCATACCATTCATAGGTCGGGATAAAATAAGGGGCCGCGTCTAACACGCCGTCAAACAAGGCGACGTCCGCACTGTCATTATATCCAAATCGCGTTTTTAGCAGCGCGTCCGCGAACCGTGTACGAATATCATCGGGATCAAGCGCTTTGGCGCGCTCAATATCCTGGCGTGCGGGGATAATGAGGCGTTCATCCTCAAAGACTGTATCCGCAGCATATGTCTTAATAACCCGCTGCGTCGCGCGACTGGCATAAGCGGCCGCCAAATCCCCATCCGCATCAATTGCATCGGTATAGGCCGCAATCGCCGCATCGATCTCTGCAAGAGTTCGAGGACGACCGGCATGATAGTCACCCAGAGCCATTGCCTCATAGGCAGAGGCGCTTTGTGTGCTCCATTCTAAATCCGGATTTGTATCTTGCTGGAGCCCCAGAGTTTCTGAAACGGCGTCCATCAAATTCGTTTCAATCGCGATCAGAGCCGCCGTCTGAAGAGGGCGGTCAAACTCTTTGCTCCACAATGTCGTATCTCTTGATACATCAACAAGGCGGTTTGTCAGAAGGATGCGGTCATCGTCTATATTAAGGCCGCCTTCCAAGATGAAATCCACGTTCAGAAGCGCTCCGACTTCTGCTGTTGTCATATTGTTGCGCTCTACGACAGCAGCGCTGGACCGACGCGAACGCACATACATATTTGGACGCACCGCGAGCCGGTTCAAAGTACGCTCGGCCAGTGAAACCGCATAGTAAGCGCTCTCCTCTGTCCCCGTGAAATCTTCATAGGGCAAGATGGCTATAGACGGTGTCTCAATATGACCTGCTTGCTTCGTCTTTGCGGATTGAAGCGTGTCCTTAGGACTGAAAACCGCAAATCCGACAAAAAGGAGGATTGCGGATACTGCAAAGGCTCCAGCTAGTTTGAACACGGGGCGCCCGAAAAGCGAGACGTCGGCTCTGCCCGATTGTTCTTCTAAAGCATCGGATTGGACGAGAAGTGCCGAGATCTGACCCGGCTGCAGGGGATCGTTGCCGTCTTCGCGGGTCGACTCGATAATTGTGACGTCCCCAACAAAGCGGAAGCCCACACCGTGACGGGTTTTAATCCAGCGCTGTGTCCGACCATCATCACCGATCGCGGCTCTCGCCGATCGAATGCGGCTGGTCACCGCTGCATCTGAAATCGCGCGACCGTCCCAGATTTTATCAATGATTTCATCTTTCGTGACGACGCGGTCTCGATTCTCAACAAGGAGAATTAAAAGCTTGAAGACTTGAGGTTCGATTTCATTGACAGTGCTGATCCGGCGCAGCTGATGCTTTGCGAGATCAAGTTCAAAATCACCAAAGCGATATATCTTCGCAACCATGCGAAAGTCTCCCAACACACTTTTCCTTCATGTAATCAGAACTGTGTGTCTAGTCAGATCATCGCTTCGGGCTGCATTTAAGCAAATCTTGATAATCGATATCTGCGGTGGGAAAATGATATACGTAGGGATTTAAAGGAACAAAGAAGCCCAACTTTATAATCGCGCGCGTGATCTCGATCAGTGAAAACCGTAATAGATCACGCGCTTTCCGCAACCGATGTTGAACTCAAGCAAATGCGCTCCGCCATCATGCGAATATGATTCAGATGGGTGGCAAAATAAATCCGAAACCAGGCCGCAAAACGTTGAGGATGCCACTCCATTTCAGCTACTATCTGGTCAATTGACGCAAATCTGACTTTCGAGGCCTCACGAGGATTTGGCTTCGGCAGATCATCAATCAAACAGCCAAAGCCGTGTACGAATTCATGCTCGATCAAGGCAGACCCAACGTCAGACTTATACAGTGTTGTAAATCCAAAGAACAAATCTGGTTTAAATCCAAGCTCTTCGAAGGTCCGCCGTTTTGCAGCAGACATTATTGGTTCGCCAGGACGCGGATGTCCGCAACACATATTCGCCCAAAGACCCGGAGAGTGATACTTAATCATCGCTCGGCGTTGCAGCAGCATTTCACCCGAACGATTGAAGCCAAAGACCGAAAAAGCCCGGTGTAGCGCTCCAGTCTTATGCACTTCCAGCTTGGGTGCGGTCCCGATCTCGCGATCATCACGATCAACCAGAATCACATGTTCTGCTGCATCATTCATTTCGCTTCTCCAAGCTTTAACCGGCAAATGCCGTCCACCAAAAACATATGCGGGACGGTGAGTGCGGCGAGACCGATGAACACAATCTGCAAAGTGGATTGTTGTAATGAAACCGTGTCCGACAGAACAAAGAATGCTATCCCGGCAAAGAACAGGGTCAGTATAGTGAACCCGGCAGTTTGAATGAGCGCGCCGGACCGTTCAGATGACGGCACCAGTCTGAGGACACGTTGAAAATGAGTGGGACTGTGCAAAGCACAAAAATAGACTGCGAAATAGACAAGTGGCGGCAACGCCCAAGCGAATAGAACCAGACCCGATACGGTCGCGATATCGATCCTTCGAAGCGCGTCGCCTGATCGAGGACGCATGAGCATAGCGATCAAACCAATTAGTGCGGCTGGGGCCCAGACTTGCAGAACTGGAACTAAGCCGCGCGCCTGCGTACCGGATATGGCTTCGAACAGGCCTGCAACACTGGCGGGATGGAAAAACGATGGCAGGCTCAATAGCAAGCCTCCAAACAACCAACGTTCAATATTGTTCCGCGCATTCGCATCTGTCCCAAAATGCCAAGCTGAAATGATCAGGAATGCAATTAAGGATATGACAGGCATCAATACCCAAGCACCGATCACACTCAGCGCGACAAGAGCGTAAACGGTGGCAAAAACGGCAAGGCCTCCCATTGATCGCCACATTCCGTCCCGCTGCGCGATATAGGCATCAATCGCACCATGCGGCAGCCCCACAAAGGCAACGGCGATCCCGACAGTGATAACTTGGACGGTGAGATCCACTGACGGCAAGACGAGAAAGCCCAGCACAACAACAAGTCCGGTCAGCAGAAAGTACGATGGCGTGCTGATCCAACTCATATTGCCACGCGCCGATTCGCTCGTTCAATCTCTGGCAATCCAGCAACTAGTGCGCGGATGAAGGGTGCCTTTGGTAGCGCTGAGATAACTTTCAGCCACAAATCCAAAGACGGTGACTGTGACATAAACCGCCCAAATTCATCCCCAGACAGCTTATCCGCGAGGCTGGCAAACCAGTCGGATGCAGCTTGCGGAGACTTCGTCAGAGCCGCTAGGAAAATCGCATCCATTTTCTTTTCTAAGCGTGAGCCAGACGGATGCGCGTCGAGCTTTCGCTCTCGGACAAAATCGCGTGCAACCGCCTCCGCCCATGCCTGAATTCGTAGAAAGCCATATCCTGACGATGCGCGCAGCGCCCCAGCGGCCTGACCAGCGTGCATGATCCGTGGGGATGCGCCCGTCGGCAATTCAGACTGCCCCATTGGCAAGCATCCGCGTTCCCACCGATGCAAGGTTACCGGGCCGTCTATGATATCGTTCAGATCGGATCGGAACTCCTCGTCAAGGCGCTCTGGCGGGCATCGCGTGAGTACAAACCGCGTCGTCTGCACGAGTGCCCGATGCGCGGAAACAGGCAGTGTGTAGGTGAACTTGAGACCGCGGTCGTCGCTGATCATGTTCTGCATTAAGCCTGCGATCGACGGATCGAAACATGGTTCTTGAGTTTCGACTTCGGCGCCACTGAAGACTTGCCATATGGCAGCCTTATCCGTTTTCGGGGGACGCGGCCGAGTATCGATAACGAAATCTGCCGAAATCGGCCCCGCATCAGTTTCTACCATTACCTGATCGTCACGATCAGAGACCGACTCTGCGTACAGCCCCTGTCTGAGTTCTATGTTTGGAGTGTCAGCTATAGTCGCGAGACATGCCTCATAGAAATCATCTGAGCGGATTTGCTGATAACTTAACTGCGAACCTGTATGCTCGATCACTTGATCTGGGGTAGAGACCTGCCAGTGCTGCCAGGTTTTTGAAACGATTCCTGAAAGCGCATGCTCAGCGTCCGCCCAAAAGCACCATGTGCGATCATGTTGGTATGATCTGCGAGGTTCAATGATCATGACCCTTTTCGTGCAGGCCTGGGTCCCCAAGGCACTTGCCAGCGACAGTCCGGCGCATCCGCCGCCAAGTATGGCGAGATCGACGTGCTCGCTCATCGTGTCACCGCGTGCGCGCCAGCAAAACCCTGCAGCGATATATGAAGATCTGCATCATGGCTTTGCGTCCGACGATGGAACCGCGATTGGGCCAAATAAGCGGTTCCTGCAGCACTCGCGACTGCGAGTTTCTCTGCCGTACTGACAACTGTACGACCCTGCCAGACAGCAAAGTCTCGACGTTGTAATTTGACGCCAATTTGCCGATAAACACGTGCAGCGATTAAGATCGCAAATCTCGATCTGGACGGCAAAAATCCAAGACCGTCATAAGCGCTTTCATAGTAGATTTCGGCAAGGTGGACCAATCGCTCAGCTGCTTCTTGCAGCGCTGGCATCAATGCCGGCTCAGGGTTGGCAATGTCATTGGCACAGGCGCCCTGCAGCCATTTAGCCGGTACATACCGACGTCCGTTTTCTGCGTCTTCCTTAATGTCACGCGCAATATTGGTCAGTTGCATCGCGACGCCGAGATCAATCGCAAAGGGTGCTGCACGGGGATCGGTGACATCCAATACGCTGCACATCATGAGGCCGACTGTACCGGCGACTTTATAGGCGTATTGCAATAGGTCCGACACAGTCTCAAACGCAACTGTGTCGAGATCAGACGCCACCCCGTCGATCAGGGCGACAGCAACATCGAGGTCGATATTCGTTTCACGCGCTAGGTCCAGAAAGTCAGCCACGCGGCCCGACGGGGATTGCTTGCCTGCAAGTTGTAATTTGACCTGATCGAGCACCAATTTGGCATGCCGTGGATCACTGGCTTCATCTGCTAAGTCGTCCACGTATCGACAGAAGGCATAGAGACGGGCCGCGCGTTGTCCCTGTGCCTTGGTCAGAAACATACGCGCGAAGTTGAACGACCGTCCATTCTTACGCAGGATTTCATCGGAGGACTCTTGTGCGGGAGCCGGCATCGCATGGGCCATTACTCGGCGGCCTGTAAGTGAGGGACATCGCGAGCGTGTTCGTCCGCTGGACCAATCAATTTTTCCAGAACTTTAGCAGACGAGACGACGCCCGGCAGTCCAGCACCTGGATGGGTTCCAGCGCCGACGAGATAGAGATTGTCAGGCCCTTCTGCTTTATTGTGGAACCTGAACCAGGCTGACTGTGTGAAACTCGGCGCAATCGAAAAACCAGCCCCTGCAGGACTGAGATAATCATGCGCAAAATCGTCCGGCGTCATCCAGAAGTCGTGCACTAAATGGTCCTCAAGCCCCGGTAGCATGGTCTCTTGTAGCGCTTTGACGACACGGTCACGCAAGACGCTACCTTGCGTATTCCAGTCTACATCCCCTTGCAGGTTCGGCACCGGGACAAGCGCATAAAAACTGTCACATCCATCCGGGGCAAAGCTCGAATCTGTGGCGGTCGGTCGGTGCAGGTAAAGCGAGAAATCGTCGGCTAAAATCTTACGATTGAAAATATCGTTCAAAAGGTCTTTGTAGCGCGGTCCCAGCCAGATCGTATGATGCTCCACCTCGGGATATGTCGTGTCTGTTCCAAAGAAGAGGACGAACAAGCCCATCGACTTTTTGGCAAATTTTGCTTTGAACTTGGCAGAGCGGCCAACATCCGTGGCCGGCATCATTTTTTGGTAAAGATGCGCAGGGTCGGCATTAGAGACCACCAGATCGCAGTCGATGTGCTCACCACTTTCCAGATCTAGACCGGTGATTTTATCGCTCTCTGAATGCAGACGCGTGACGGTTTCATCGAGCCGTATCTGAATCCCTTCTTCTGTCATCAGTTTCGCAAACGCATCCACCAGTGCACCGGTTCCACCCATAGCGAAATGCACGCCATGAGCGCGCTCAAGATAATGGATCAAATTGTAAATACAGGTTGTATCAAACGGATTTCCGCCGACGAGCAGCGGTTGAACAGAAAATGCCTGACGCAATTTGTCGTGTTTGAGATGAGATGAAACTAAATCCCAAACCGAGCGCCGGACGCCGAGCCTAAGCATTTGCGGGGTAATTTTTGCCATCTCCGAAAACGAATGAAACGGCGCATCAGCAAGTTGCTCGTACCCAATTTCGTATATACGGCGCGATTCATCCAGCAACGATAAATAGCCAGCTTCATCATCTGGTGAAATCCGCCTAATCTCGCTCAGCGTATCATCGACGGTGCCGCCATAGTCGAAGACATCGCCATCGGGATAGCGAAACCGGTACCAGGTATCGAGCGGAACGATATCGACATAGTCACGAATGTCTTTGCCAAACAGGTTGAACAATTCTTCAAATAAAAATGGTGCGGTGATCACTGTCGGCCCGGCATCGTATCGAAACCCGTCGCGTTCGAAGATCTGAGCCCGACCACCCAAGCGCGAGCAACGATCGAAGACTGTGACAGCATAGCCTTTCGCGCGCAGCCTTAACGCTGCAGCAATGCCGCCAAATCCTCCGCCAATAACAGCTGCATGGCTCATGCGGCCTCTCCAATTGCCAGATGTGGAACGAATTTCTCGGCCAGTACGATCAGTCCGTTACCTGACCCACCGGGTAGTGTTTTAGCAATCGCAATTGCTTTGCGCGCATACTCAGAAGCGTGTGAGCGTGCAGCTTGTGTACGGCTCCTCATGTCGCCTTGTACCATTGCTAGAAAATTGACCGCGCCAGCCTGGATATCACGTTCGGCGTCTGAGATATCATCGATCGTCTGGTACGCGATCGCTATGGCATCGCTCGCAGTCATCGCTTCTGAAACATGACTTGAGCGGTCGGCGGCAATTAAACATAGCTCGACCGGAAGACCGAGTAAGGGCCCGGACTTCATGCGGGCCACATCATTATACTTTGCGATTGTCGAGCAATCACTTTCCAGATCGGCATGTTGTCCACCGATGACGTCGCTGACGCGCTGATGCATGTGAGCAATCATCTCAGGTAGATTGTGGACCCGTGCGGATGCAATCGCTGCGTATGCGGCAGAGACCATTAAATCGCCGAGACAAATCGCAGTGTTTGATCCAAATTTCGTCCAGACCGCAGGCTTACTCCGTCGGACCGTGTCGCCGTCCTGCAAATCATCGTGCACCAGAGACGCATTGTGCAGCAATTCACACGCTGCCGAGATCGCCCGCGATGTATCGAATGATAGGCTAAGCGCATTTGCGCTCTGCAGCGCCAAGTTGGCGCGCACGCGCCCACCTCCGGATCCAAGGTGATGCCGCGCGGCTTGTGCCATCACGCCATCTTCGTATGCGGTCAAATCAAGCATGGCGATTTCGACGTCAGCCATTGTCACCTGGCGGGGCGCATCAATACTCAAAGATGCCATTTGGAAATCCCTCCGCTATAATAGACGACCAGAATGACGGCCCAGTGCTGCAAATTGCACATTAAAACATGGACTTCTGCGCGTACCTTGATGTCATCGCCGCGATCGCAGCACCAATAACTAAAAGTGGCATTCCCGCATAATCTCCCAGATCCAGCACACGTTTTCGCATTTAGCCCTCCTCGAACAACCCGAATATTATTTCCAAGTAATCTGGCTACGGATCACGGGTCACGCTAGATGAGTAAAAAGTGTGCTGCACCGCAACAAGCGCAAGAAAATCGCATATTTTAGAGTTGGTGGTTCAGCCGCAGGAATTGCATTGCTATAAAATCGAGTTCTGCAGCTATTTTATCAGGTTCAAGGACATTTTTGAGACCGACCGATAACGCTCAGCAGATAGTGATCAAATGCCAGATCTATCTATTTCCAAGCGTGATATTCATCAAATTCTTACGCGCAAGACTTAGGGTCATGCTACCACTTAAATGGACGCTTTGGGGGTTTAGTTACTGAGAAACACGGTTTGGGGGGGGTGTTCCGTCTTGACCGCGGTATAGTTTGCAAGTAATCACTCACAAGATTTTTGATATGGAGCCCGCGATGGAGGGTCTTGCCTTATTAGCATTGGTGCTGGGTCTTTGGATTCTGGTTGGGCCGGTATTTGGACTGATCGCGCTCGGACGGGCGCGCACCGCTAGGGAAGAGGCCCAGTCGGCCGTTACGGAAATTCGGCGTTTGCGCCGACAGGTTGAAGACCGATCTGGACCAGAGGCGCTGAACGTCACTCAGCAAGAAGCGCCGCCGGCTGAGGAAGCACCGAAACCTTCGTCGCCCCCTCAGTCCCCTGTGGAGCCAAAGAAGCCTAAACCTCTACCAGCAGAAAGCATCGCACCGACCCGTGCTATAAAGGAACCCGGCTTTGTCCCTCCTGTTGCGCCACCACCACCTCCTCCAGCGTCGCCATACCAAAAGCCCGCGGCCGAACGACCCGAGTCCGAGCGCGACTGGGAGCGGCTGATTGCAGCGAACTGGATGATCTGGGCTGGAGGACTCGCGCTCGCGGTTGGGGGGCTATTCCTCGTCCGGGCTGCAATCGATGCGGGATATTTCGGGCCTCTCCAGCGAACCATTGCAGCAGCTGTGTTTGGCGTGGGACTGATCGCTGGCGCGTTCAAGCTAGGCCGCTCAGAGACCGTTAAATCAGCAGACACGGCCGTGCGGTTTTTACCTCAGGTTCTGGCCGCCGCTGGTGTGATATCGCTCTTCGGAGCCTCGATTGCCTGCGGCATGATCTATAGCTTTGTGTCGCCTTTCACCGCGTTTGCAATGGTGGCTGCAGTATCAGTGCTCGCAGTCTTTCTTTCACTCCGCTTCGGACCACTCCTCGCCGTAATGGGCCTTGTTGGAGCCTATGTTGCACCACTCCTGACAGGAGCCGAAGGTGGAAGCCTGCTTCAGCTCTTACCTTATTTTGTCGCTGTGACCGGTGGCGGTCTTGCGCTAGTTCGCCTCACCGGGTGGCGTTGGTTCAGCTGGATCCTCCTCATCGGCGCCGGTATATGGGGTCTGCTAGCTGCCGGTAGCCAGGAAACGTTGGCAGCGATCGCAGTCCCGACATATGCTCTTATCCTTGCCGTCATGGGACTAGTGTTCGGCGCAAGCGAAGCCAAAACAGATCTCGTTTTGCCCAAAAATGGCGTTGATCCACAATATATCGCGGCCGGCTTCGGCTCCAGCCAACTCGCCGCTTACTTGTTCTGGCTGCTCGCAGGCGGATTGATATTCCTGACCGGATTGGTGCAAGAGGCCGGACCTACCGAAGCGGCAGCGCTCGCGGTCTATGGCGGTCTCGGAATATTGAGCGCATGGCAACGTCCGGGCTACAGCCTGATAGCGCCAATTGCCGGCGCTACGACGCTGGTATGCCTATCGCTCTGGGCCGTCACCTCGCCGCCACTGGTCCATGCTTGCCTAGCCGCCGCGACTGGCTTTGGCGCTGGCGGGGCTATCGCTATGAAGGGCCAAAGACTGAAGGCACCTTTGGCCGCGACCAGCGCTCTGGTGCCTGCGCCTGCTTTATTCATTGCATTCTGGCGTGATGGTGGACTGCAACCAAACATTGGCTGGGGCATAGCAGCTTTGTTCATGGCCCTTTTCCTGACAGCGGTTCTGGAACAGCTTCGTCGAGCGGATCCCGGTTTCAAACGACATCCAGGTGCAGCAGCTGCCTATGCCTTAGGTGCGATGCTCAGCCTCGGACTAGCGCCATTTCTTGTATTGGACGGTTTCTGGTTGGGCACGGCGATGGCGGCGGTGTCTCTTGCCATTGCAGCAGTGTTCCAACGCTTCGAGCTTCCGCTATTGCGCCTAGGCGCGATGGGAACAGCGGCTCTGGCGACAGCGCTTCTGATCCGGCCAGGAGTGGTTGACCCAACGACCCTGTCTACGACCTTTATCCTGAATTCAATGACGGCGGGTTTCGGCATGGCGATTATCTGCTTCTTCGCGGCCTCACGCCTTGTCCGTAATGACATAGGCCTGCGTCGCGCATTCGAGGGCGCAGCCATGATCCTTGGCTTTACCCTCATTGGCTTGACGATCCGCCATATTGCCGGTGAGGGGCGCTTTGACGGTCCGTTCAACGGCATGGGTGAAGCGTCTGCCTATGCAATCGCCTATCTCGGCATGGCCGCGAGCTTTGCTTGGCGATTCAGTGATCGAGGCATGCTCTTCCGTGCAGCGGAATTCGTCGCCGCAGGGATCGGCCTGTTTGGCGTGCTCGCGGCTTTGGCGATGATTGGGCTCGGAGACGTTGGCGATTTCGTCATCGTAAACCTTTTGTTCCCAGGTTTTGCGCTGCCGGCGCTGTTGATGTCAGGGTATGGCACGGGCTTGCGCCGGGCGGGACGCCAGACAGAGGCGACCGTCGCAAGTGTGGCGGCGATGCTGACAGGCTTTGCTTGGGTAACATTGGAAATCGCACGAAGCTTTGGCGGGCAGGACCTCACTGTGTTCTATGGTGACTTTGGTTGGGCCTATAGTCCGGCCTGGATTACCTACGCGTTCGCCCTCCTATTCTGGGGCGTGCTGCGCCGCCGTCGAGCACCGCGCTTTGCGTCTTTGGCGATCCTGATCACTTCGATTCTAAAAGTGTTCATGATTGATATGAGCATGCTGGAAGGCGTCGCACGCGCGGGCAGCCTTATCGGTCTCGGCCTCGCCTTGATCGCTGTAGCGCTCTTCTATCAGCGCTTCGTGTTCACCCCGGATCGGCAGAGTGAGGCTGCGGCGTGACGCGGAGTGTGCCGTCAGATCATCCGTTCGTCAGGCAGCATCGCTCATCTTTTACCGATTCTGTCGATTTTCAATCAAGTCGTCGACAACTTCTGGTTCTGCGAGCGTGCTTGTATCGCCAAGATTGTCATAGCTGTTTTCGGCGATCTTACGCAGGATACGCCGCATGATCTTGCCAGACCGCGTTTTCGGAAGGCCACCTGCGAACTGGATCAAGTCCGGTGAGGCGATCGGTCCGATCTCAGCGCGTACATGCTTCACCAGCTCTTTCTTCAGCTCATCGCTCGGCTCAACACCCGCAATCGGTGTGACATAGGCATAGATGCCTTGGCCCTTAATATCGTGCGGATAACCGACCACCGCCGCCTCCGCCACGCTGTCATGGGCAACCAGCGAGCTTTCAACTTCCGCTGTTCCCATCCGGTGGCCGGAGACATTGATCACATCATCCACCCGGCCCGTAATCCAGTAGAAACCATCCTCATCGCGGCGGCACCCGTCACCGGTGAAATAGTTACCCTCATAGGCGCTGAAATATGTATCGATGAAACGCTGGTGATCGCCATAGACCGTACGCATCTGTCCCGGCCAGCTATTGGTGATGATCAGATTGCCCTCAGTCGCTCCAGCAAGCTCAGCCCCTTCCGCATCCACCAGTTTTGGCTCTACACCAAAGAAAGGATGGCTCGCTGCACCCGGCTTTTGCGCGGTTGCGCCCGGCAGCGGCACCATCATGCAGGCCCCTGTCTCTGTCTGCCAATAGGTATCCACGATCGGGCAGCGTTCTTCGCCAACTGTCTTATAGTACCAATCCCAAGCTTCTGGATTGATCGGCTCACCAACGGTTCCCAACAAGCGCAAGCTTGATCGGCTGGTGGATTTTACAGGGCCCTCACCTTCACGCATCAGCGCACGGATCGCTGTTGGCGCAGTATAGAAAATCGTCACCCCATGCTTGTCACAGGCCTGCCAGAACCGGCTCGCATCCGGATAAGTCGGCACACCTTCAAACATCATGCTGGTCGCGCCATTCGCTAACGGGCCGTAGACGATATAGCTGTGCCCCGTCACCCAACCGACATCAGCGGTGCACCAGTACACATCGTCTTCCTTCAGATCGAAGACATATTCATGTGTCATCGACGCCCAAACGAGATAGCCGCCTGTCGTGTGCAACACCCCTTTCGGCTTTCCGGTCGAACCGGACGTATAAAGAATGAACAGCGGGTCTTCGGCACTCATCGGCTCCGGCGCACACTCATCGCTCACATTCGCTTGCGCCTCGTGGAGCCAGACATCGCGGCCCTCAACCATGTTCACGTCATTGCCGGTGCGACGGATGACAAGGACTTTCTCAACCATGCCGCCGGCTAGATCACAGGCCTTATCGGCATTCACCTTCAGCGGAACCGTCCGTCCCCCACGCAGGCCTTCATCTGCGGTGATCATGAACTTGCTATCGCAATCGGTAATCCGTCCCGCCAGCGCTTCAGGGCTGAAACCGCCAAAAACGATGGAATGGATCGCCCCGATCCGTGCACAGGCCAGCATCGCATAGGCCGCCTCAAGCACCATCGGCATATAAATCGTCACCCGGTCGCCCTTTTTGACGCCCATATCTTTCAGGACGTTGGCAAATCGGCAAACGTGCGTATACAGCTTGCGATATGTGACTTTCGCGTCGACAGAAGGATCATCCCCTTCCCAGATCAGAGCGACTTTGTCGCCGCGTGTCTCAAGATGGCGGTCAATGCAGTTGACCGACACATTCAGGACCCCGTCACTGTACCATTCGACCGACAGGTTCTCTTTGTCCCAGCTGACATCCTTGACCTTGGTATAAGCCGTCATCCAGTCCAGCCGCTGACCATGCTCTCCCCAGAACGCCTCGGGGTCCGCAATCGACGCCGCATACATCGATTTGTATTTATCAGGCGTGAGATTGGCTTTGGCGGCAAAGGCCGAGGGAACCTCGTAGACTGGGTCATTACTCATGTGTGCTTCTCCATCGGCCATTGCTGCTCTCCTTCCTAGCTTGGTTTAGAATCCATACTTTGTCGAGAAGGTCAGACGGGTCACATCGCCCTCCAGACCATTTTCCAGTTCACGAACACCGTAGAGGATCTCGGTTCCCAGTGTGACCTTCGGGGCAACATCCCAGAGATAAGCCCCAAAGATGGACTGAACCTGCTTATTCACATTGCCGCCGAGATAGTCGGGATTGTCTACGAACAGGCCGGAATAGCCGAGACTGATGCGCGAGCCTTCACCCACGGGCTGACGCCAAGCGATGTGGCCACCATAGCTCGAAATCGCTTCCAGATCGCCGTTCGGATCAAGCGCACTCGCACGACTTGCCGCGAGGCCGATATAGCGACCGAGACCTTCGCCGCCCGTTAGACCGAAGCGGATATCGCCATCATCACCGACATTGACGCGCCCGGACACGCTGAGGCCGTAACCGAACACGTCTTCTTCAACGGATCCGAAGTCAGCGCGCAACTGGCGCGCAATTGCCGCTACTGAAACATTCCCGAAATCGCCCTTGAAGTTGTAGCGACCAACAAAGTCCGGCAGCAGGTTATCATCGACAGAGCCAAAGTTCAGGCTGGTTGTATTCGGGTTTTCAATCGCGAACTGCCAGGGGCCATTGGTATAGCGGATTTGCGCCTGACGCCCGAACACCATGCCATCAGACAGGATAAGGAAGCTCGCGCTTTCCGGGATCGCAGATGTGTTCTGAAAGGTCGTCCATTCCTGACCGATCCGCCAGCCCTTATAGTCGATATAAGCCCTGCGCAGACGCGGTGAGAACGAGCTTGAGACGAGCTCGTTACCTTGAGCGGAGCCGAGGAAATCAAGCTCTAAATAGCCCGTGACCTGATTATCGCCGACCGGCTTCTGAGCGGTCACAGCGAAACGTGACGCTTGCGCAGTCAGGTCTGTGACGGTGTACTCCTCGCCCCCAATCGGCGTCGCGCTTGGGATGTAAAAGTCCCGCGCAATTGAATTTGACGCGACCGGCCCGTCGCTGAAATTCGTAACGTGGGCATCAACATCAATAAAACCGCTGAGCTTGAAGGTTGTGTCGCCGACCATGAAGCCACTGCTTGTTGTGACCGATCGATCCGTCGCCATAGTATTTTCAACATTGTCGATTCGAACGATCGCTTCATCCGC
>JBCDKW010000020.1:0-31735 GCA_038746145.1 Pseudomonadota bacterium | reverse complement strand
TTCGGCGAGGCGATCGCGCCCAGAAAGAGCGCACCCGGCCTTTATAACGTGAGGTGGCAACACCGTCCGGCGCTTGCGGCTGGGCTCAATTCTTAGCCCGCATTGTGCGCAGAAATAGCCCGCATCCTGAGCGGAGACGAAGGACGCGGGCGGGACACGGAGACTAATTCAAACAACGCAGTCCCACGCCCTTCGTCTCCGCTCAGGGTGCGGGACGACTTGAGAGAGGAAACAGATTTGGAGAAAAGCGCCTGCGGCCTGGTTCATGTGAGGCGCGCAGCGCCGATACGGAACCTGCTTCGCCTCGCTCGCCCGTAGGGCGTCAGCGCGACGCAAAACTTAGAGCGCTCTACAAGCCGCTTCGAGCCAGCCTTTCACCTCGCCTTCAACAAGCCCGCCAATCTCGGCCAGCACGCGCTGGTGATAGTCATCGACCCAATCATGCTCGGTTTGGCTCAACAAGGAGACATCGATCAAATCCCGCGCGAGCGGCGCAAAGGTCAGGCACTCAAAGCCGAGCATGTTGCGATCCCCGCCCTCAATCGGTTCGGCGGGCGTGACATATTGAAGGTTCTCAATCCGGATGCCGTAGGCACCTTCCTTATAGAAACCGGGCTCGTTCGAGACGATCATACCTGGTGCTAGAGGGATGGCGTTCCAGGGCTTGGCAATTCGCTGCGGCCCTTCATGCACGCCGAGGTAAACGCCGACGCCGTGGCCTGTGCCGTGATCATAATCGAGGCCCGCCTGCCACAGCGCATGGCGCGCCAGAATGTCGAGATGCGTGCCCGTTGTACCGGCCGGAAACCGCACGGTGTCGAGTGCGATATGGCCCTTCAGGACAAGCGTATAGTGGCGCTTCATATCCGCGCTCAGTTCGCCAATTGCCACGGTGCGCGTGATGTCGGTCGTGCCGTCGAGGAACTGCCCGCCACTGTCGACGAGGTAGAGACTGCCGCGTTCCAGCACGCGGTTTGAAGCGGAATTCACGCGGTAATGGGGCAGGGCACCGTTCGGCCCCGCGCCAGAAATCGTCTCAAACGACAGGTCACGCAGATCGCCGATCTCATCACGCAGGCTTTCGAGTTTAATCGCCGCATCAATCTCGGTAATCTTGCCGGATTGGCCCTCGGTGTCGAGCCAGTGCAGAAAGCGCGTAATGGCGGCCCCGTCACGGCGGTGGGCATTGGCGGTGCCCTGAAGTTCTGCTGCATTCTTGCAGGCTTTCGGAATTTGCACCGGATCCATCTGGCGAAGGATTGCGGCGCCTGCGTCTTCCAAAGTCTGGAAAAACCAAGCCGATGCGAGACCCGGATCAAGGCTGACCGTTTGGCCTTTGAGGGAGGCAAGACCGTCGCCCAACTCGTTATAGGGGCGAACGGTGACCTCATTGCCGAGATGCTCCAGTAGCCCGTCGGAGACTTTGATTGGATCAAGAAACAGCTCGGCGCTGCCATCATTGCGGAGAATTGCACGGCCAAGCGGAAGGGGCGAGCAGGCGACATCGCCGCCACGAATGTTGAACAGCCATGCGAGAGAGGCTGGCGCTGTAATCACCGCCGCATCCGCTTTATCCGCGCGCAGGGCCGCTGCGATCTCGACGCGTTTATCGGCGCTGGCCTGACCGGCATGCTCGAGGCTGTGTGGAACGATCAGGGCTTGGGGTTGGGCGGGGCGATCGTCCCAAGCCAGATCGACGGGGTTGCTCGAGACCGCCTTGATCTGTGCGCCTGCTTTTGTGGCGGCTTTGCTTATTGAAGCCACGTCATTCGGTGTCATGAGACTCGGATCATAGCCAATGACGGTGCCGCTCAAGCTCTGTGTCGCGAGCCAGCCAAATGGCCCCGGATCAGGGATCGCAACACGTTCGAACAGGTCATGATCAGTCTGTTCCGCCGCTTGGATCGTGTAGCGCCCATCAATGAAAAGAACCGCGCGATCACTGAAAACCATGGCCGAGCCGAATGAACCGGTAAAGCCGCTGATCCAAGCTAGGCGCTCATTCGCATCGGGCAGGTACTCATTCTGAAATTCGTCTTCATGCGGTACATAAAAGCCGTCGAGGCCTAGGGTCGCTATCTCAGCGCGAAGTTTTGGCAGGTTCTGACGGCCAATTTGCGGGCCGCCTTTTACATCGAAATTCTGTCTCATGGGTTTCACTTAGTCAGCATTCGGGTGGAGCGCAAACCGGACCTGTCAGGGCACTGGCTTTCGTAGGATCAATGTCGACCAGCCATCCCGTTTGATCTGCTTTACTAGGGTCAGTCCGCGGCCTGTATAGGCTGCTTTCACAAGCGGTGCTTGATGGTTCAAGAGGCCGGAAAGGATGACGTGGCCGCTCTTTGCGGTGAGCTTCGCAATCTCTGGCGCGAGGCCGATGAGCGGGCGGGCGAGGATGTTTGCAAAGACCAGATCATAGGGCGCACTTTGATGGGCCAAACGACCGACGCCGCCGCGTGTCTGATAGGCTTTGAAACGATTTGCGACGCTATTCTTGCGCGCGTTTTCAGTCGCAACACGCACGCTGTGGGCATCAATCTCTGTTCCGATGGCATATCGCGCCCCGGTCTTGATCGCAGCAATCGCGAGGACCCCAGACCCCGTGCCGACATCCAGAACACGACTGGGCGTGGTGCTGGCCAGCACATGCTCATAGCCGAGAAGGCAGCCGAGCGTAGTGCCGTGATGACCGGTGCCGAAGGCAGGGCCGGCCTCTATCAGGATATCGGTCTTTCCAGGCGCGGTTTTGGTCAGCGCATGACTTCCCGCCACGATAAAGCGACCGGCCTCAACCGGTGGAAGGCCTTCGAGAGACAAGGTTACCCAGTCGCGGTCTTCTAAGGCCTCCAATGTGGGGTTCAGATTGGGCGAAACCTCAGTAATCAGAGAGACGCATTCGCGGGCAGCGTCCTCAGTCTCTGCATAGGCGTCCAAACGCCAGATCAGGCGGGTTTCCTCTTTCGCGTCGACAGCGCTTGCCGGGGAGGGGTCGATCCATGCGAGGTGATCCCATGCGGCCTCTATCTCGGCGCGGGGCCCTTTTGCTGTGATCTGAAACATCAGCGAGCGGTCCTAACCGAAGCGGCGACCGAAATCGCGGGTGGCCCGAACGAGCTTATCAACGATGCCCGGTTCCATGCTGGAATGCCCGGCGGCTGGAACGATGTTCAGCTCCGCTTTCGGCCACGCCTTCTTCAGCGCCCATGCGGTAGAGAGCGGCGTCACGACATCATAGCGCCCGTGTACGATCACACCGGGCATGTATTGTAGCTTTTCTTTCGCCTGTTTCAGGAGCCATCCATCTTCTTCGAAGAACCCCTTATTGACGAAATAGTGGCACTCGATCCGTGCGAAGGCATCCGCAAAATCGTCTTGTTCAAACCGTTTCGCCAGTGAGGTTGGCCCTTGCAGGGTGACCGTCTCACCTTCCCAACAGGCCCAAGCCTTGGCCGCGCGCAGGCGTTCTTCACGATTATCGCCGGTCAGACGCTTATGGAAGGCCTGCAGCAGGTCACCGCGTTCGTCTTCGGGGATCGGCGCGATATAGCGATCATAGGCATCCGGGAAGATCCGGCTTGCGCCTTCCTGGTAGAACCACCGGATTTCCGCTTCGGTCAGCAGGAAAATTCCGCGCAGGATCAGGCCAATCGTGCGCTCCGTATGGGTTACGGCGTAAGCCAGTGAAAGGGTCGAACCCCAGGAGCCGCCAAACACAACCCAGCGCTCAATCTGTAGATGCTCGCGCACCGCTTCGATGTCGCTGATCAAAGACCAGGTATCATTTTCGCGGAGTTCTGAATGCGGGGTCGATTTTCCGCATCCTCTCTGGTCCACAAGGATAATTCTATAGATGCGTGGATCGAAGAAGCGACGCATTTCAGGGCTTGATCCGCCACCGGGGCCGCCGTGCAGGCCGATGACCGGTAAACCGTTCGGATTTCCCGATTCTTCCCAATAAATTTCGTGCAGGTCGCTCACACGCAGAAAGCCGCTGCGGCGCGCTTCTATCGGTACATAAAGTTTCAACATTGTAAGTCTTTGTTCATAGGCTCTTCACCTATCGACTGTTAACGTGTGAATAAAGGGGCGTGACAGCCTTTTTCGCACCTGCAATACGTTTTCTGGGTGAAATATATAACTGGCGGGTTTTGCCTATGCGTATGTTATCTATTGGACTTGTTTCTCTGCTTGCATTGGGTGGATGTGCAACCGTGTCGATGACCCCTGCTGCGACGATGATCGTCTCGGCGAGTGAAACTCAGGACCAGTCCGATTTCCGCGATAGCTGTTCCAGGTTTTCTGAAGCTGTCTATGAGCGTGATCTGGTGACTCAGCGCAATAGCGTCGCCGAAGTCTTCAACATGCTTGCCTTTGGTGAAGCGATCAAAACGCGTGATACGGTTTACCGCGAACGCGTCCAGATTGAGACTGCGCCAGCCAGCGTCGTGTTCAAGACGGTTGAGGCCGATGCTAAATGGGCGACGCGCCATCTTGAAGAGATCACAAATCAGGTGTCCGGCCTGTTGGAAACGGCCGCAGCTGAGGATGCCGATCTAAACCTGCGCAAGGACCTTGTCGCTTTTGAGCAGGTCCTTGTCCTGTCGAAAAAAGTCAGACTGTCTTTTGTCGATGTGATGACTGAGATTGACGGGCAAGTCCCTGAGCGCGAGGCGGCGGACACGGCCGTTGCTGGTTTTGAGACCGCCATTGATGAGGCATCAGCCTATATCGAAAAACTATCAGACGCTTACGCCCTGATAGAGGGTGCTGAAGCGACGTCGTAAGACATGTCCCTCTGAAACAACTCGAATCATTGTAGCGAACGTCCAACGGGAGGTCTCGCATGCTTGAGGCAATCAGAGAATTTGGACAGGGCGGCGCTGCCGTCCTTTTGGGATTAGCCACCGGTGCAGGCTGGGTCGCAGCGATTATTGCGCCGAACTGTTTCTATGACGGGCTAGACGCCGGGCGCGCAGATCGCCAGGTCCGCAATCTGTTGAAATCCGTTTCCGCGCCGACGGTCTTTCTGTTGCTCGCTGCCGGGGCGCTTGCCATTCTGGGTGGAGCGATTGGGGCCGGGGTCTGTGCCTTTATCGCTGCGTTTGGATTTTTCACCAATTCGTGGACCCTGCGCGGGTTCAAGAAAGGGGAGACGCCGCCCGGGGCTAAGCGCCGTCGCAAGAGTCAGCGCGTTGTTGCCGTCGGGCTGACGCTCATGTTTACGTTGGTCGCGGGAATCGGCGCTGTTCTGGCCGTGTTTCAGGTTTAGGCTGCGTTAACAGCCTTATCTGATTTGACACCGAGTAGATCACTCAAGTCCTCAATTGCAGACAGAGCTACTTTCTGATGATGGCTGTCATAGGTTTCATTATCCAATTCAGATAGATCAACGGACATCGCCCATATATTCAGCTTTTCCCAGACTTGATCGACTGTTTGGGCTTTTATTCCCTGAATATTCTTCGCCAGTTCAATTTGTTCTTCGATGAGGCGGTCTCTCACATCGACGAGCCTCTCATCTTCTTCGAATATAGGCGATGTATTCGTCTGAAGTGTGTTTGCGGCCGCCCACAAATCGCTCATTGAGCGAATAGATGAACTTTTTACATTATCGAAATTATTCATTTTCAAGCCTCCCAGCTGCATTAAATACTTTTAGGATTCTGAAAATTCCCCAATCACGCGAATCCGTGACTTTTTATGAATTTTTTGTGACAACTCCACCACATGCAACGGCGATCGCTATAGCGGCAGCTTGAACAATAGAGTCTACACCTAATTTCTCGAAAAAGCGCCGTTTGTAAGTATCTACGGTGTGAGGACTTACGCTCATCCTATCGGCAACTTGCAAACCGCTGAGCCCAGAAGAGAAAAAATAGAGTGCCTCCAATTCTCTGCGCGATAGCGGTAGGTTGTTTGGATCACTATATTTTGACGGCCACACCTCGACGTTAAAATAGCCAATAGTAATCGTAGTCGCTTCTTCGAGCGATGGCGTAGTTTCGATTGTCATAGGAAGGTTCGCTTTACATTTTTACTGGGCGCACCGCGTAACACCGCTACTTATAAAGTATGTCACACAGAACCACTACAATCGCATCGTTTACTGTTAATTCAATCAGCCGCAGGCTTTCGCGCCGATCTTCAATTTAAAGACGCATCAGGCTGGCGAGATTATTCTTCTGCATATCACTCGAGCCGCCGACGATCGGCATACCTAAAAGATCGCGGACATGGCGCTCCATATCGTAAGCATCTGAGAGCGCGTAGGCGCCCATCACCTGTTGGCAGGTTGTAGCGATTTCGACCCCTACGTCGGCGCAATAGAGCTTAGCCATGCTGGTCTCAATACTGCAGGGCTTATCTGTATTGGCGAGATAGGCGCCGTGATAGAGCATGTGCTTTGCCGCCTGAAGCTTGGTGCGCGCGGTGACGAGTTTATGGCGGATGGCCTGATGCTGGCCGATGGGTTTGCCGAATTGCTCGCGTTCCTGGGCGTATTGCCAGGCCTCTTCAACGGCGGCGCGGGCGATACCGTAGGCGACGGCTGTGATCTCGATTTTTTCAACGTCGAGGGCGCGTCCGGCCAGCATTTTCCAGCCTTGGTTCCAATTCTCTTCGCCGCCGACAATCGCGCTTTTGGGGAGGCGGACATTGTCGAAATAGACGTCCATTGATTTGGTGTAGCGCAGGTTGGAATGCTCAATCCCTTGCATGGAGACGCCTTCAGCGTCGGTTGGGATCAGGACGAAAGTCAGGTTCTTGTAGCGCGCCTCCGGTGGGCCGGAGCGGACGAGGCAGTAGATATAGTCTGACCAATCCGCGCCTGTGCACCAGCGCTTTGCCCCATTGATGACGATCTCGTCGCCGTCCATCTCAGCGCGGGTTTCGACGCTGGCGAGATCCCCGCCGACATTTGGTTCAGACAGGCCGTAGCAGAGGAACATCTCTCCCTTGGCGAGCTTTGGCAGCAGGGCTTGTTTTTGTTCTTCGCTCCCGTTTTCCGAGAGGTTCATGCCGCCGTAGAAGGCCGCGTGAATGTAAGGCCCGGCGAGGAAGGCACCGGCCTGGGAAAGCTCATCAATCACCGCGGTCGCACCGACAATATCCTGGCCCATACCGCCATAGTCTTCCGGGATGGTCAGGCCGATGAGACCCATATCGGCGATGCCTTTGAAGGTATCGCGCGGCCAGGTTGAGGCTTTATCCCATTCGCGGCGTTTTTCGCGGGGCGCATGCTCCGCCACATAGCGCTGCAACTGGCGGCGAATTTCGGTGATATGGTCGGGTTCATTGGCGAAATAGGTCATGTTCGGTCTTATATCTGATTGTCGGTCGAGGGCGTGATCTGAGCCAGCCTGATTAAGTATCCGTCTGGGTCTTGCACGATGAATTGCGTTTGGGAAACCGTATCGTCGCGTCGAGCGTAGGTTTTCGTCTCGATGGGCAGGAAAATCGGGACATCAGTCGACTGACATCGCTTATAAAGAGCTTGGATATCGTCAACTTGAATTTGAAGATTGATCCCGCGCCCAAATGGGCGCTCCAACTCCCCTGTCAGCCAAGTGCGTCCTTTAGGTTCTTCCAGCATGATTTCGGCTGAACCTCGCCGGACATAGGCGAATTTGTCTTCTGGTCTGTCATAGACAAGTTCGAAGCCAAGCAGGTCTTGATAGAAAGCAAGGCTGGTTTCCAGATCGGTGACATAGAGTTCCGGGACGAGTGCGGCTGACATTCGGCGAGTTTAGAGCCCTATGTCGCCGATCTCAAACGGTGTTGTCTGATAGGTTTGATTAATCCAGTTGCCGAACAGGAGGTGGGCGTGGCTGCGCCAGCGGTTTTGCGGCGGGGCGCTTGCGTCATCGTTGGGGAAATAGTCGTTGGGGAGGTGGATTGTCTTTCCGGTGGACAAGTCGCGTTCGTACTCTTCTTTGAGCGAGGTCGAGTCGTATTCGATGTGATTGAAGCAATAGAGATTGCGGGCCGCAGGTTCGCTTAGCAGGCAAGGACCGGTGTCGTCGCTTTCCATGAGGATTTTTAGCGCGGTAGCAGCTTCAATGTCATCGCGAAGCACCTCCGTCCAACGGCTGACGGGGATTTGGAAATCGTCGCTGAAGCCAGACAGATAGGGCGATGCGGGTTCGAGATTGCGGTGGCGGTAGACGCCGAATGCCTTCTCGCTCAACTGGTGTTTCGGCACGCCGTGGAAGTGATAGGCCGCCGCCATCGCGCCCCAACAGATGAAGAAGCTTGAATGGACGTTGGTGCGTGTCCAATCGAAGATCGCTTTAAGCTCATCCCAATAGCTGACCTCTTCGAAGGGCAGCGTTTCAATCGGTGCGCCGGTTATGATGAAGCCGTCGAACTTTCGGTGCTTCACCTCATTCCAGTTCTGATAGAAGCTGATCAGGTGATCTTGCGGTGTGTTCTTGGGTGTATGCCCGCCGACCATGACGAGCGTCATTTCGATCTGCAGTGGTGATGCGCCGATCAAACGCGCGATTTGGGTTTCGGTGCGGATCTTGTTCGGCATAAGGTTCAGGAGGCCGATCTGAAGCGGGCGGATGTCCTGGCGGATCGCATCGCTGTCGGAGAGCACCGCGACGCCTTCTTCGATAAGGGTGTCGCGAGCAGGCAACGCGTCTGGAATTTTGATCGGCATTCGCCGCCTCCATCATACTGTCGCTGTTCGGGAGGCGGGAAGACAGGTCGTTCTCTGTTCTGTCCGCACGGCCTTTTAGCGACTTGTTTAACGTGGCTGCAAGCCGACCGGCCAAATCACCACAGCGTTGAAATAGTCTTGAAAGGCGCGTCCGTCAAACCCGCGTCGTGCCCAATCTATCGACCTGATGGCAGGCCAAAGCCATCCAAGCGCTCGCAGGCCCATGCATAGTCATCATTACAAGCCTGCCTCAACAAGGACGCGCCCCTGCGGCGATTGGTGATGCCGCCCTGTCCGCGATAGACCATATTGCCGAGGCCCGCGCAGCCAATGGCTGAATCTTGATCACAGGCGGCCTCATAGAGCGATCTGGCGCGGGTCCAGTTTCGCTCGCCGCCTTTGCCCGAATGATCAATATAGGCCTGAGCCAGACAGGCATCGAGATTGTCGCCCTGCTCACACGCAGCGAGATAAAGGCGGGTAGCGACCTTATAGTCCTGCTCAACGCCGACGCCGCGACGGTACATGTCAGCCAGTCGAAAACAGTTGCGCGACCACAGATCTTTCGCGGCCGTGCGATCCTCGCAGAGCGGTTCGTAAACACCGCGCGCCTGATCAAACCAGAATTGCATTCGCTCTGGGTCGAGACCATCCTCGGGGCTGGCGACGATATTCTCGGTCGTGCCGCTGAATTGCGCGGCGTTTGCCATGGCGCGTTCTGCATAGCGTTCCTGCGTGGTTCTAGGGGTTGGCTCATCCGGCCCAAACTGGGCAGCTGCCGGGAGGACGGCGCTGAAACACAATGTGAGGCAAGCGAGAAGATGGCGGAGCATTGAGAGCGTTCCTGTCATTTTGTTACACTATAAACTTAGGAATTGGGCGAAACTCTGTCGAGGCTTGCACCGCAGGCTTGCCAGTGTCAGGCTAAGAAAACACAGAACATCAAACAGGGAGGAAGCCATGGCGGCGCAGGATCAAAAACCGGTTGGATCAGGATTTGGGGCAAAAACGCCTGCCCTTGATACTTTAGAAGGGATCGACCTAAGCGGTAAAAACGCAATTGTCACAGGCGGTTATAGCGGGATTGGAATTGAGACCGTGCGTGCGCTCGCCAGTGTAGGGGCGACCGTCACCGTGCCAGCGCGTCGCCCTGATGCGGCTGCAAAAGCACTGGGCGAGGTGTCTGGTGATATTGAAGTCGCGTCTATGGATCTGGCAGACCTGTCATCGGTCAAGGCGTTCTCGAGTGACTATGTCGGGACTGGTCGGCCTTTGGATATTTTGATCAATAATGCCGGGATTATGGCCTGCCCACTGGACCGCGTCGGGCCTGGCTGGGAAAAGCAGTTTGGGGTTAATCATCTCGGCCATATGGCGATGACGCTTGGTCTGTTACCCGCGTTACAAAAAGCGGATGGGTCACGTCTGGTTGCTTTATCCTCAACCGCGCACATTCGCGGCGATGTGAACTGGGATGATCCGCATTATAATACGAGCGAGTATGACAAGTGGGACGCCTATGCGCAGGCGAAGTCGGCCAATGCGCTGTTTGCCTTGGGCGCTGATCGTAAGTGGGATGAGTATGGTGTGACCGCGTTTGGTGTGCACCCCGGCGGGATTTTTACCCCGCTGCAGCGGCACCTGACGGATGAAGAAATGGCAGCACTCGGCTGGAAGAACCCGGATGGGACGATCCCGCCAGCGGTGCAGGCCATGTTCAAAACGCCGGAGCAGGGGGCCTCAACGTCGGTCTGGGCAGCGACGTCGGCGCAACTGAATGATCGCGGCGGAGAGTATTGCGAGGATTGCGATATCGCGCAGCTGGCCACCGAAGACAGTCAACGCTGGGAGCATGCGCGCGAGTGGATCTGCGATGAAGAGAAGGCGGAGCGCCTCTGGAGCATGAGCGAGGCGATGCTGGCCGACGCATAGCCACGGGTCATTACCGTCATCCTTTTTCCGGCTCGGCGCGTATAGAGGCCAAACAGGAGACCCCATGCGCATAGCAATACTGGCTGCGGCAGCAGCGTGTTTAGCAACCGGACCAGCTTTGGCAGAGACGATGACGTGTAAAACCCTGATCGAGCACAGTGCGGCTGACACCGACAATCCATGGCAAACCGTCAATGATGGCGTGATGGGTGGCCTGTCGAGTGGTGGGTCTGTGTTGAGCGATGGCAGCCTGCTGTTCAAAGGTGTCACGAATACGAATGGCGGCGGGTTTAGCTCAATTCGTATTCCGGTTGAGCGCGGGGCGATGGCTGGCGCAGACCATATCAGAGTGCATATGAAGCGGGACGCGCGGACCTATTCGATGACGTTGCGGACAAATGTCACGTCATATGGGCGGCGGATTGCTTTCAGGACCGACATCCAAGGCTCACCTGAGGGGGAGTGGGGTGACGGTGTCCTGAAATTTGACAGGTTGAAGGCTTCGATCTGGGGTCGGTCTGTTCCTGACGCTGTGTTTGATCCGGCTGAAGTCGTTGAAATGGGCATCATTATCTATGACGGTGAGGATGGCCCGTTTGAAATGAATCTAAGTAGAATTGAGGCGTGTTCGGCAGACGCGGATACGGGCGCGTAAACAGATCGCTTGACCAAGTTCCGCGAGACGCGCAGGGGAAGATATGGTCGATTCGTCTTCCCCGCATGAACAGCCTCCGGTGAGAAGCCGCGTCCGTCTGTTTGTCACACTCGGGCTTTTAGGGTTTCTGCTGAGTCTTTTTTTGTTCGGGCGCTATACGGGGTTCATCAATCTCGACGGCTTGCAGAATGCGATGGGTGAGTTTGCTGAAGGCCCTTGGGGCGTTCCGGCGCTCATCCTGACATTTTGCGGCTGTGCCTTTATCGGCGTTCCACAGTTTGTCTTGATCGGCATTGCGGTTTTTGCCTTTGGGCCTTTATGGGGCGCAGTTTGGTCGTGGGTGGCGACGCTTTGTTCGGGGACTATCACGTTCTGGCTCGGGCGGTTTTTTGGGCAGGGGACACTGCAACGCCTTGGTGAGGGGCGGATCAAGCGCTTTACAAACTTCATTGCGCGCAATGCGTTTCTCGCCAGTGTTATCGTGCGCAATGCGCCTGCAGGTCCCTTCATCATTGTGAATATGGCCTTCGGGGCGGTGCGTGCGCCCTACCTTCACTATGCGGGTGGGATGGCGCTCGGGATCTTACCCAAGATTGCGGTTATCGCCTTCGGGATGCAGTCAATCGAGGCGATCTTGAGCGGGAATATCTTACTGGCTGTGATTGCAGGACTTGCCTGTCTCGCATTTTTGATCGGCGGGGTGCTCTATGTTCGGTATCGCCGCCGAAAAGGGGAAGATATTGCGCTGAGTGCAGATTAGTCGGTTGACAGAGCCCTTTATCGGTCGCATGCAAGCCATATGAGCAAGAATTTGCCTCTATTGAGCCTATCGCTCCTTATCAGCCCCTGGCTGTCATGACTGTGTAGGTGCACGGTCTGCGGTCAGGGGAGACACGACACCCTTCCTACTCACTGATCCTCGGCCGGCCCCATGAGCACTTCTTCTGATATTATCATTTTTGACACAACAATGCGCGATGGCGAGCAATCGCCCGGCGCGTCCATGACACATAACGAGAAACTCGCTCTGGCCGACCTGCTTGAAGGCATGGGTGTTGATGTGATTGAGGCTGGGTTCCCGGCGGCATCTGCTGGTGATTTTGCAGCTGTAAGCGAAATTGCACGGCGGTCTAAAGAGGCCGTGATTTGCGGGCTAGCACGGTCGACTGAGGGCGATATTGATCGTTGCGGCGCGGCTGTTCGTCATGCGGCGCGCCCGCGCATTCACACCTTCATCTCAACCAGCCCTGTGCACATGAAGCACAAGCTAAAAATGGGCGCGAATGCTGTTCTGGAGGCTGTTGGCCGGTCTGTCTCTCAGGCGCGTAATCTGGTGCCCGATGTCGAGTGGAGCCCGGAGGATGCGACGCGCACCGAGTTCGATTTTCTCTGCAAGTGCATCGATGCTGCTATTACGAGCGGGGCGACGACGATCAATATTCCCGATACGGTCGGATATTCGCACCCGGAAGAATATGGGCGCCTGATCCGGCGCTTGCGCGAAGCTGTTCCCGACAGTGACAAAGTGATTTGGTCGACCCATTGCCATAATGACTTGGGGCTGGCGGTCGCAAATTCGATTGCGGGCGTCCAGAACGGTGCACGGCAGGTGGAATGCACGATCAATGGTCTGGGCGAGCGTGCGGGCAATGCGGCGTTGGAAGAGGTTGTGATGGCCTTTAATGTGCGCGGCGATGATCTGCCCTTTGGATCGCGCATCGATACAACGAAACTGTCCACTGCGAGCCATATGGTCAGCCGGATTACAGGCTTTCCGGTGCAGTTCAATAAGGCCATCGTTGGTAAAAACGCTTTTGCGCACGAGAGCGGTATTCATCAGGACGGCATGCTGAAAAATGCTGAAACCTATGAAATTATGAAGCCTGAGGATGTCGGCGTGTCCAAGACCAGCCTCGTCATGGGCAAGCATTCAGGCCGCCATGCGTTCCGCGATAAGCTGGAAAGCCTCGGCTATGACCTAGACCAAGATGCCGTTAATGAGGCCTTCAAGCGGTTTAAAGACCTCGCGGATCGCAAGAAGCATGTCTTTGATGACGACCTGATCGCGCTGGTTGATGATCAACTCTCAGCCATGGGCGAACGGATTACATTTGAGAGCCTGCGCGTTGTGGCGGGCTCGGTCGGGCCGCAAACGGCTGATATCGCGCTTACGGTCGATGATAAGCATCACAGTGTGGAGCATGAGGGCAATGGTCCGGTCGATGCAGTCTTCAATGCAATTAAAGCCATCGTGCCGCATCAAGGCAAGCTCGATCTTTATCAGGTGCATGCTGTGACAGGCGGCACGGATGCGCAGGCGAAAGTGACGGTGAGGCTGAAAGGTGAGGGGATCATGGCGACGGGTCAGTCATCTGACCCTGATACGCTTGTGGCAAGTGCCAAGGCTTACATCCATGCTTTGAACAAGCTTGAAGCGCGTAGACTGAAGCGTTTAGCGGCTTAAAGCGTCAAATAAGAGGTGAACGATCCGTACTATACTGGCGTCTGTACTCGCTATGGTTAATCTCTGGAATCGTAGTCATCACCGGAACATCTGCTAAAAGTGAACGATAAGTTCATATATTCTGTTTGGGGACTCTTGCTTTAATTCAATCTAAACGTCATTGCTTTAACGGGCTGTTGATAAGTTTAGGAATGCGGTCGGGATGTCCCGGACGCGACAGATATGAAGCGGCAGTAAAATGATCGGAAGCCTCCTCGGCGTACTCTCCACAGACATGGCCATCGACCTCGGGACAGCGAATACGCTTGTCTATGTGAAGGGTCACGGCATTCAACTCGATGAACCCTCCGTCGTCGCTTATATGAGCCAGGGCGGTCGCAAGGTCGTCTATGCGGTTGGCGCGGAAGCCAAGCAAATGCTGGGCAAGACGCCTCTGAATATGGAAGCGATCCGCCCGATGCGTGACGGGGTGATCGCTGATTTTGAAGTCGCCGAAGAAATGATCAAGCACTTCATCCGTAAAGTGCATAATCGCCGGGCCTTTGTGTCGCCGATGATCATTATCTGCGTGCCGAGCTCTGCCACAAATGTTGAGCGTCGTGCAATTCATCAGTCTGCGCTTGCCGCCGGCGCACGTGAAGTTCACCTGATCGATGAGCCTCTAGCGGCCGCAATTGGCGCGGGTTTGCCAATTGAAGAGCCCGCAGGGTCGATGGTCGTTGATATTGGCGGTGGCACGACTGAGGTTGCGGTCCTGTCTCTGGGCGGTCAGGTCTATTCGCGCTCTGTGCGTGTCGGGGGTGACCGGATGGATGAGGCGATCATGGCCTATCTGCGCAAGAATATGGGCATCCTTGTTGGCGAAATGTCAGCCGAGCGGATCAAGAAAGAAATCGGAACCGCGCTGCCGCCTGAAAAAGGCGATGGCATGAGCGTTCAGGTTCGCGGTCGTGGCACAGGCGATGGTGTTCCAAACGAAATCGAGATCAATGAACGTCTGATGGCCGAGGCGCTGAAAGACCCAGTCGATGAGATCGTTGAGGCGGTTCGCATCGCGCTGGAAGCGATGCCACCGGAGCTGGCGGCGGACATTGTTGATCGCGGAATTGTGCTCACAGGCGGGGGTGCGCTGCTGCGGAATTTGGATCAGGTGATCCAGAAACAGGCGCGGCTTCCTGTCATGATCGCAGAAAAGCCCTTGGAATGCGTCGCGAATGGGTGTGGATTCGTCTTGGAAAACTACAGTCGCATGAAAAATGTTCTATCGCCTGAAGTATGATAGAATAGCGCGATAAGTCAGGAGAGCGATCCATGCTCCGCCAAGCAGGCAAAGGATCAAGACGGACCCCTGTTCGCCGCTACGTCTATTTTGCGGCCGTAGCGATCCTGATCGGGCTTTTGTTTTTGCAATCCTCTCCGCGATTAAAAGAGCGGGTTGATCCGCTGAGAACAGCGGCGTCTGACCAGATGCTTCTTCTGTCGAGAGCAGAACTGAGCGATGAGTTCTCGGCCGCGACGGGTAAGGACCGCCGGATTTTAGAGCTTGAAGCCGAAGTGCGTGAACTCGCGCCTTATAAAGCGATGGCGCTGTCTATGGCAGAGCGCCTTGAGGTGTATGAGGACATCCTCAATCTTCAGGGTGAGCCCAATGACACCGAGGTCACCGCGCGTGCAATCGCAGAAACGAATGGCCCCTTTGCGCAAGGCCTGTTGGTCAATGCCGGAGCGCGGAACGGGATACAGGATGGCTACTACGCCGAGAATGATCGGGGCCTCGTTGGCCGGGTCATTTCTGTCGGCCAGCGTTCGGCCCGCATTCTGAAAGTAACAGACTTTAACAGTCGTGTCCCGGTTATGGGCGAAGCGAGCGGTCTGCGCGCTATTCTCTACGGTGGACGCGATCAGCGTGGCCGTTTGCTCGACCGACCCGAATTGGGGACGTTTATTGAGGGCGAGCGGATCCTGACATCCGGTGAGGGAGGGCTTTTCCCGCGCGGGATCGTTGTTGGATGGGTTGTAGAAACTGACGCAGATCAACCCGGTGTCTACCTTGCCATGACAGATGGCCAGTTGAGTTATGTCAGGCTGAAGCCGTCTATTCAGATCGCCCCGCCTGAGGACTTTCCGGTCGAGACACCACTTGCGGCTGAAGACGGTCCGGGAGGGTCCGGTTGAAACGTCTGGTCGCCTTTTTCCAAAGCATAAGCGCGTTTTGGCAGGGCGCAGGCTCTGATGTCTGTCTTTTGATTGGGGCCGCCATAGTCGTAATCGTTGGCGTGAGTGGCTTGACACCGACCTATTTCGGCATGTCGCTCAGTTGGCCGTTTGCGGCTTTCATTGCGGCCACCGGATGGGGCAGCGGTGGGGTTGCGATGCGGCCGATGATCTTGCTCATCCTGTTTGGCTTTGCCCAAGATGTGTCGATGATTTTCGCGCCTTTGGGCGTGTTTGCTCTGCTAAACCTGCTCGTGTTTGGATTGAGTGCGGGGCTGCATCAGCTGTTTGATACAGAGCGCTCAGCGGTTGCGGCGATTGTCATTCCGCTCGGGTGTCTGTTTGCGGGCTTTTTCATGCTGTGGATCATTGCGAGTCTGACAAATGGCTCAATTGTTCGCATGGTTCCGATCCTAATGTCTCTGGTATCGACGATAGCGCTTTATGTTTTGACCGCGCCTTTATTTGACCTTGGGCGAAGACCTGATCAGCGCGGGGTGTTGTCATGAGCCTGCAGCGTCCGGTCGATAGTCTGTTCACCCGCCGTGCCATGATTGCGGCAGGCGTAGGGGGTGGGCTGTTTGCGGGACTGATCGGGCGGCTGTATCAGCTGCAAATTCTGGAGCATGAAAAGTATGACGTTCTGGCCGATGAGAACGGGGTAAAGCTCGAACTCGCTCCGCCAAAGCGCGGTCAAATTCTGGATCGTTTTGGGCGTCCTCTTGCGGCACACAGACAGGCTGGTCGCGTGTCGATCATTCAGGAACAGGCGGGTAATGTCGCTGAGCGTTTGCGTGATGTTGCGCGCCTGATTGATCTTCCTGAGGCGCGACAGGCTCGCGTTTTGGAGACTGTGCGCCGCGAAGCGCGCTTTCGGAAAGTGACGGTTCTTGATGAGCTGACCTATGAAGACTTCGCGAAAATGTCTCTGCGCGCGCCGGACTTGCCAGGGATTGTGGTGGAGATGGGATCGACGCGGTCCTATCCGCGTGGCCGCGATTTCGCGCACGTGCTGGGCTATGTTGCGCGTGCGAGCCAAACCGATCTAGAGCGCTTGAGCGAAGGCTCAACACCCGATGAGCGCGCCGCCATTCGCAGATTGTTCAAGCATCCTGATATGCGGACAGGTCGGTCCGGCGTTGAGCGTTTTGCTGAAGAGTGGCTGCGCGGACAAGCGGGGTTCCGGAAACTGGAAACCAATGCAGCGGGTCGGATCATACGCGAGTTTGATGCGCCGGAGTTGGCACCCAAACCGGGACAGGATTTGCATCTGACCGTTGATGCGGAATTACAGCGTCGGGCCATTGACCGCTTTGGCGATGAGAGCGGTGCCGCGGTGGTGATGGATATCGAAAGCGGGGACATTCTCGCTTTTGTATCCACGCCGGCGTTTGACCCGAATGACTTTGTAAATGGGATCAGTCAGGCGGACTATGACCTGCTTCGCTTCAATGATCGCTCGCCGCTTTATCACAAGGCTTATGACGGGACCTATCCGCCGGGATCGACGTATAAAATGGTTGTCGCCACGGCGGCACTGGAAGCTGGCGTGATTGATCCGCGAGAGCGCGTTTTCTGTCCGGGACATTATCGGTTCGGGCGCAACACATGGCATTGCTGGAAGCGTGGTGGGCATGGCGGCATGGACATGCACAACGCGATCAAACAGTCCTGCGACGTCTACTTCTACGAAGTTGCGCGACGCATGGGGATTGAGCACCTCGCCGATGTTGGGAAGAAATTCGGCTTCGGTCAGCGCTGGGAATTGGGGCTGACCGGTGGTCGCTCCGGTGTTGTACCAAATGATGCCTGGAAACGCGAGGCGCGCGGTGAGCCGTGGTTTGAAGGCGAAACCCTGAATATCGGGATCGGGCAGGGACAGATGTCGACCTCGCCGCTTCAGCTGGCCTTGATGACGGCACGGATTGCAGCCGAGGGGCGCGTGATTACGCCGAAGATTATCGGCAATGGCCCGCGTCCGGAAGCGGATATTCCGATGGATGCCGCGTTAGATCCGGAACACATGCAACGCATGAAAGCCGCGATGTTTGGAGTGACATCTGAAGGGGGTGGAACAGCACTGCGCTCAGGCGATTTGGGGCTGGGCGGGCCGCGTCTGGCCGGCAAAACAGGCACAGCGCAAGTTCGCCGGATTTCAGCGGCTGAGCGTGCCAGTGGCAATATTCGCGGCGGGGACGAAATTGATCGCAAGCTTCGCGACCATGCCCTGTTCGTGGCCTATGCCCCGCATGATGATCCGAAATATGCCATTTCAGTGATCGTCGAGCATGGTGAGGGGGGATCGAGAACAGCCGCGCCGATTGCACGCGATATTATGACCGAGGCAATGCGCCTGAATTCGCGGGCTCGGCCGGTCTACGCACAACTGGCCTCGACTGGCGGTGGCATCACCGGTGGGAGCCTCGAATAATGGCGATTGCAGGTTCAGCGGGACGGCTCGATTTTACGCGGCGGACGATGATCGGGCAGGTCACGGGCCTGCCATGGGCTTTGATCCTGCTGCTTGTGCTTATGGGTGTAATCGGTCTCGCAACGCTTTATTCAGCGACGTACACGAACCCTGAAGAGGTCGGCCTGCCCGCAAAGCAAGCGGTGAGATTGGCCGCCGCTTTCGTGATCCTGATCGCGGCGGGTTTGGTCCCTTTGCGATGGTGGTTGCTTTTGGCTTGGCCTGCCTATGCCGCGACGCTGATCATGCTCATCGGCGTTGAACTGTTTGGCTTTGTCAGGGGCGGAGCACAGCGCTGGCTGCAGATCGGCCCGATTGGTGTGCAGCCCTCAGAATTTATGAAAGTGACGGCGACGCTCGCGTTGGCGGCTTATTATCATAAACGGCTGAATGATTATTCCGGCGGGTTTTTGATCCATATTCCCGCACTTTTGATTATTGCTGTACCGGCCGCCTATATCTTCCGTCAGCCGGATTTCGGAACGACGCTTGCCCTGTTCGCGTCCGGTGGGGTTTTGATCTTTCTGGCCGGGCTATGGTGGCGCGTGATTACGACGTTTTTGGTGGCGGCCATTGTCAGCGTGCCCCTGATCTACAGTTTCGTCCTGCAGGATTATCAGCGCGAGCGCGTTGACACCTATGTCGCCCAACTCACGGGCGAAAGCGTCAATGTGATGGATGACGGCTATCAGATCCACAATGCTAAGATCGCGATTGGGTCGGGTGGCCTGACAGGTAAAGGCTACATGGAAGGCACTCAAGCGCAGCTTGACTACATCCCGGAGCAGCATACGGATTTCATTCTGACCGTGATCGCCGAAGAGAACGGATTCCTCGCGACTTCAGGATTGCTGATTCTGTGGATGATCATTTTAGGCTTGGGTTTGATGATCGCGATGCGGGCCAAAAGCCTGTTCGGGCAGTTTGCAGCGGCGGGGGCAGCCGCGACGGTCGCGTTCTACATCCTGTTCAATGTCGCAATGGTGCTGGGGCTTGTGCCGGTTGTCGGGGTTCCTCTGCCGCTTCTATCTTATGGGGGAACGGTTATGCTGACGACGGCGGCGTGTTTCGGAGTCATTTGCGCGGTTCACCTCGGCAAGGATGAAGCTTTAGCCGCCTAAAGCAATAACCGCCAAAGGTGCGTTGATTTTTACCTGACCGCCTCTAGTCTCGCGTCAAATCGTTCTGGGAGGCAGAGATATGGCAGCCATTGGCCGCAAAACAGACGAATGGGGCTCACGCTTTGGATTCATTATGGCCGCGGTCGGTTCGTCCGTCGGGCTCGGGAATTTTTGGCGGTTTCCTTATACAGCTGGTGAAAATGGCGGCGGGGCTTTCATCATCATTTATCTGGCCTGTGTGTTGGTCCTGGGGCTCACAGTTCTGATGGCGGAATATGCCCTTGGGCGAAAGTCCGGGCGGTCCGCAATTGGCAGTTTTGAGGCGCTCTCTGAAGAACAGGGCAAAAGCTCAAACTGGGTCTCGATCGGCTGGATTGGCTCGTTTGCAGCTTTTTTTATTCTGACCTTCTATGTTGTGATCTCGGCTTGGATCGTTGCCTACATTCCACAGGCGTTTAGCGGCGTGTTCGGCAGCTTTTCAAGTGATGTCGAGCTTCTGAATGCGTCGATTGGGGCACCTGTTGAAAGTATTAAACAGTCGGTTTCATCGATTGATCTTGCCCAATGTTCTTTCGCTCAAAGTGGCGTCGTTGAGCAAAGAGATTACCTCGCTGGCGATTTATCAGCGTGTAAGTTTGGTGCGACGATCAGCAATAAGGCATGGGTTGGCTTAATGCTAACGCTGTTCCTAGCGGCAAATGTTTTCATCGTTGCTCGCGGTGTCAAAGGCGGGATTGAACGCGCCGCGACGATCCTGATGCCTGCTTTCTTCGTGCTGTTGCTTGGCATTGTGGCCTTTGGTCTGATTGCCGGAGATGCTGCTGCGGCTGCGAGCTTCCTGCTGACCCCTGACTTTTCGCAAGTTAGTTTTGGAACCTTCTTAGCGGCCGTTGGGCAGGCCTTTTTCTCGATTGGCGTTGGATCATGTTTGATGATCACTTATGGGGCCTATCTCTCGCGGGATACAGATATTCCAAGCGCTTCGGGGATCGTCGCATCGGCTGATACCGCAGTTGCTCTTATCGCAGGGTTTGCGATTTTCCCGATCGTGTTTGCGTTCGGTGCTGACCCAGCCGGTGGACCGGGTCTCTTCTTTGTGTCGCTGCCGATTGCCTTTGGGGCGATGGGTGATATCGGCGTCTTCGTTGGCGGCGCGTTCTTCGTCTTAGCCCTCTTTGCAGCTTTCACGTCCTCGATCTCGCTGATGGAAGTTGCCGTGTCTTGGCTGGAAGAACGTCAGGGTGTCACACGTCCCGGTGCGGCCATCGGCGTTGGTTTTGTCCTCTTCATGATCGGTATGGGGTATGTGTTCTCAGGCACATTTATTGACTTCGTTGACTTCGTAACGGGCAATATCATGCTGCCGCTCTGCGCGCTCTTGGTCGCTGTCTTCTGCGGATGGGTTATGAGCCGCGAGTCACTCGTTAGTGAGATCGGCGAGGGTTGGGTTATGGATGCGTGGCGCTATGCGCTCCGTTGGGTTGTCCCACCGGCACTGACCTTCATCCTGATTTTTGGGACGCTGGACTCTTTGCAGAACTTTGATCTGATCGATTTGCCTGGTTTTCTGACAGGACTGCTCGGCCCTAACTAGGGTTAGAGCCGAGCACAGTGGTTCTAATGGTGGCCGCGATAGATGCTGCCGCCACGCGTGCGGCTTTTCCAGCGGCGGTCATAGTGCGCATAGGGCTCAGCGCGGTCATAGCTGCGTTGAACGGTATAAGACGGCGACTCATAGACCGGATCGACCGGCGCTGGCTCGACATAGACCCGGCGGGGCGGTTCTGTGTGGGTGTAGGTTCGTGTGTAAGTGCGTGTCACCGGCGCTATGCTGTAATGGCTTGTGTAAACGCGTGATGTCGCTGGCGAATGTGTGTAGTGGCGCGTGACCGTGGAGCCGCAATCTGACGTGTGTGGATGATGTGAGACGTGGCCCGTCGCGCAGCCGCATGTTTGAACTTGCACGCAGCAGGTGCCAACCGTGCGATAGGTTGTGATGTCATGCGTGTGGGTGACGCCATGGACGGTATGCGTGAAGGTCTGGGCAGCGCCTGGAAGTGCGAGCGCGGCAGCGACGCCGGCGATGGCTAGGAATTTACGGATCATAAGGTCCTCCCCTGTTGAGACCGTCGGAATGACGGTCTTAGGTATGGTTAACACAGTTTCGGCCTGAATGTGAGCTGAAGCCTTTTTTCATAACTCAGTGTCCGCCCGCTCCTCATCCTGAGCGAAGTCGAAGGGCCCAACCGCCCATACAGGGTACCCTTGGGGTGGTTGGGCAGGGGGGAGCGGGCGGACACTGAAGCGCAAAAAAGAGAACTGGCGCGCCAAGCAAAGCAGCCTATAAAGCCCGCATGACGGACCAATTGAACATCGCGATTGCGGGCGCCGCCGGGCGGATGGGGCGACAGCTTGTGGCCGCAGCCATTGATGCCGGGCACTCGGTGTCAGGGGGTAGTGAGGTCCCAGGTTCGGACTTTATCGGTAAGGATTTGGGCCTGCTGGCGGGACGCGATGCTCTGGGTGAAACCATAAAGGCCGGGATCGGTGAAGCCGCGAAGGGTGGCGATGTCTGGATCGATTTTACAACGCCTCAGGCCACGCTGACGGCTCTGGCGCTGGCGCCAAATGCGGGTGTGAAAGCCGTCGTGATCGGCACGACTGGATTTACCGCCACGCAAGAGAAAGAGATCGAAAAAGCCTCTGAACGGATCGCCATTGTGAAAGCCGGGAATTTTTCGCTCGGTGTCAATCTACTTGAGGCCTTGGTCCGCCAGGCGGCCGCGCGGCTCGGGTCGGATTGGGATATTGAAGTGTTGGAAACCCATCATCGCCGTAAGGTGGATGCGCCGTCGGGAACCGCATTAATGCTGGGTCAAGCAGCGGCGGATGGTCGAGGACAGCCCTTGGAGGACCTTCGATCCGAACCTTACGATGGCCCGGATGCCAAGCGCGAGCCGGGCAGCATCGGTTTTTCTGTGCGCCGCAGCGGGGGCGTGATCGGTGACCATGAGGTGACATTCGGGTCTGATATGGAGGTCGTGAGCCTGTCGCACACCGCGCTCGACCGGGCCGTATTTGCGCATGGCGCGATAAAGGCGGCTGAGTGGGTTCTCGGTCAAAAGCCGGGGCTTTACGGCATGGATGATTTGTTGGGCCTTACCTGATCAGTCCCGCTTTCAATTCTTTAACTCGGTCGCTATATGCGGGTTCAAGGACTCATATAAAGGATTGTTGATATGTCTCAGGACTTTGCGGTGAAGGATCTGTCTCAGGCTGATTTTGGCCGGATGGAAATTGCGATTGCCGAAACCGAAATGCCGGGCCTGATGGCGGCGCGCGATGAGTATGGCGCGAGCCAGCCGCTTAAAGGCGCGCGGATTGCGGGGTCTCTGCACATGACAATCCAGACCGCCGTTCTGATCCAGACGCTTGAGGCACTTGGCGCAGAGGTGCGTTGGGCGAGCTGTAATATCTACTCCACGCAGGATCATGCGGCCGCTGCGATTGCGGATGCGGGCACGCCTGTCTTTGCCCACAAAGGTGAGACGCTGGATGAGTACTGGCAGTTTGCCGACCGCATCTTTGAGTGGCCAAACGGTGAGACAGTCAACCTGATCCTCGATGATGGTGGCGACGCGACCATGTATTTGATCCTCGGTGAGAAGGCCGAGCAGGATCCGTCCGTCCTCGATAATCCGGGCAGTGAAGAAGAAGAAGCGCTGTTCCGCCAGATCAAGAAGCGGATCGCTGAAAGCCCCGGCTGGTTTGCCCGCATCAAAGCCGGCATCAAGGGTGTCTCAGAAGAAACAACGACCGGCGTGAACCGCCTGTATCAGCTGGAAAAGAAAGGCGAGCTGCCTTTCCCGGCGATCAATGTGAATGACAGCGTCACCAAGTCGAAATTCGACAATAAGTATGGCTGTAAGGAAAGCCTCGTCGACGCGATCCGCCGCGGCACGGACGTGATGATGGCGGGCAAGACCGCTTTCGTTGCGGGCTATGGTGACGTCGGTAAAGGCTCTGCGGCATCGCTGTCGGGTGCTGGCGCGCGCGTCACCGTGTCAGAAGTTGATCCGATCTGCGCCCTGCAAGCGTCTATGGATGGCTATGACGTGCAGACCATGGATACAATGGCACCTAAAGCAGACATTTTCGTCACGGCGACCGGTAATAAGGACATCCTGACCGTCGATCACATGCGCGACATGAAGGACATGGCGATTGTCTGTAATATCGGTCACTTCGACAATGAAATTCAGGTCGAGGCCCTGCGCAATTTCAAGTGGACAAACATCAAGCCGCAAGTCGACATGGTCGAGTTCCCGGATGGCAAGCGGATCATCCTCCTGTCAGAAGGGCGCCTTGTGAACCTCGGCAATGCGACAGGCCACCCATCGTTTGTGATGTCAGCCAGCTTCACCAATCAGGTGCTGGCGCAAATCGCACTGCATGAGAACACAGGTGAGTATCACGACAGTGTCTACACGCTGCCGAAGGAACTTGATGAGAAGGTTGCGCGCCTGCATCTGGCGAAGCTCGGCGTTGAACTCACGGAACTGTCCGGCGATCAGGCTGAATATATCGGTGTGACTCCGCAAGGACCTTTTAAGCCGGAGCATTATCGCTACTAATCTGTGAAATTTCACAGATCGGCCTGAGCCGATTTCAACCCCTTTGTGGTTTTCTGCGGGCAGACCACAGAGGGGTTTTTCTATGCGGATCACGTCTTTTTTCTTTGCAGCGGCGGCGCTTGGTTTAGGTGCTTGCGATGCCGGCGATGCGGTCAAAGTTGGGGCCATGAACCCCGCTGTGAAACCTGATTTTATTGAAGTTGCGATCAGTCCTCGTTGCGTCATGCCGCGGGCGCGCAGCGGTGATTATGTGGCTTATGTCTACACCTATGGTGGTGGGCACCGGACGCCTATGGCGCATGCTTACAAAGCTGCGCATCAGACGGGGCAGGAATATCATGTCCGCTCTGATGTGGTCGTGACGCGCACGGACAAACCGGTCTATCTGATCCTGGACAGCTATAATGCGCTCATGTGGAATGTGGTTGCCGCGCCCGGCGTACGGATTTCCGGTGTGAGTGTGATGTCTTATGAGGGGTCTTCTGTTTCCGGTGTGCCGGACGGGGTGGATGTCGGGTTTCTGGCGTTTCGCGGTGTCGACAATAAAAAGTGCTTCAACCGCAATAAAGGCAGTACGGTGCCTGTGGATGAGCGGGTTAAGCGGGCGGCGGAGAACGGATATACAGCGACCTCCAGCGATCGCAGAAAATGGGCGCAGGACCTGAAAGATAGCGCGGAATGGCGCAACCGCTGGGTGCCCCGCACGTTTGGCGGTCAAATCAGTGAGTCACTCTATCCGCGCAAAGAAACCGGTTACGTCGTCCATGTCGGAGCCGTGCCTGAGACGGGGTATCAGATGGCGCCTGTGACAAAGGTTCACGTTCCCGACAGCATCTATCCCGCATGGGGCACGCGTGATGAGGTTCTGGCCGAATTTGACGCGATTGCGCGCAAGGAACTGGAAGCGCTTCTGAACTAGGACTGCTGAAAGGTTAACAGCGTAGCGTAATCCGTTAACTCCGACTTAACGAAGCCAAGGCATTCCATTAACCAGTTGATTATGCGATTCTGTCAGACGTGATGGATTGCAACTGGAGTGCGCCATGCCTTTGTCCGCTGAACAGGTCCCTCTGATTATTGCTGCAGGCGCGCTGGCGCTGGGGCTTGCCTTTATCTTGTGGGCGGTGCGCACCTCAGATGGTGCACGCGGCGCAGCCAAACGCTTCAAGGCCAAAGTTGGTGAGGCAGAGTCGTCTCTGGCGGAGATCAAATCAGTGCTGGGCGCGCATCCCGGCATTATCATGGTCTGGCAGGGCGAAGAGGTCGATGTCGATGGCGAGGAAATCACCGCGCCTGAAATTCACGGCTCTCCGGTGGCACTGGCGAGCCTGTTACGGTTTACCGATGATGCGGTGTCGATTGATCCCGCCGTGCGGATTATTGAAGGCTTGGCCGATCTTGAAGCGCGTAATGCCAGCGGTGGTGATACGACCCTGCGGATTGCGCTGCGTGATCTGGCGAATGAGGGGCAGCCTTTCTCTCTAACACTGATCGGTGCGAACGGGCGCTTTCTGGAAGCCGATGGGCGCACGGCGGGTGCACGCGTTGTCGTTTGGATTACCGACACGACCATTAAAGGGCTTGAGGAAAGTTCTGCGCGCGGGCGGTTGGAAGAAGCCCGTCAGGTGATTGCGCGTGATCCGGCGGCGTTTCTGGATATGCTTGGCAAAGCGCCGTTCCCGGCTTGGCGGGTTTCCGGCGTCGGGCGTCTGCAATGGGCGAACAAGGCCTACATCGATGCGGTTGAGGGCGAGAGCCTTGATCGCGTGCTTGAGCGTCAGGTCATGCTGGATGAGAAAGTTGTTGAGCAAGTTCGTAAGACGCTCAGTGAAGGCGCTGAGATTGATGATACGCGCCATTTCGGCATCAAAGGCGAGCGTCGCGCGATGCGGATTCTGACCTTCCCGCTTTCTGGTGGTGTCGGCGCGATGGCGTTTGATGTGACGGATCAGGAGAAAGCGCGCGATGATCTGGATCGCCATGTGAAGGCGCATGATGAGACGCTGAACCATGTTGCAGACGCAGTTGCGATTTTCAGTGCTGAGCGGCGTTTGACCTTCCACAACCGTGCTTTCGCAAAGATGTGGGATATGGACGAAGGCTTTCTGCTGGATATGCCGAGCCATGGGCAGCTTCTGGATCGTCTTCGTGAGCGGCGCAAACTGCCGGCGCGGACCGATTATGCGGCATGGCGTGCTGAAGAGCTGCACTATGGCGATGTTAGCGGAACCGAAGAGGACGAGTGGCATTTGCCGGATGATCGCACATTGAAAGTGACGCGCCAGCATCACCCGATGGGCGGGCTTCTGATCCTCTTCAAAGACATTACCAGCGAGCTGAATCTGCGCACGCAGTTCAACGCGATGATCAAAACGCAAGGTAAAACGCTGGATAGCCTGCATGAGGCGGTCGTGGTGTTTGGTACGGATGGGCGCTTGAAACTGTCCAATGATGCCTTTGTTGAGCTTTGGGGGCTTGAGGCAAATCTGCTGAAAGATGAACCCGATTACGATCTGGTCGCTGATGCTTGCGTGCCGCTGTTCCATGATCGTGATACTTGGGCAGCGATCAAAGGGCATATTACGGATCCAAGCTCGTCTGCGCGTCAGGAAAGCGTTGGCGAGATGAAGCGCGCTGATGGATCGATCATTACCTATGTGACCAAGCCTCTGCCTGATGGGAACACGCTGATCGCGTTTGCTGACATTACCGCGCAACGTTCTGTTGAGGGCGCGCTGCGTGAGCGGGCCGAAGCGTTTGAGACGGCTGATCGGCTGAAAACCGAGTTTGTGAAGAATGTTAGCTATCAGCTCCGCTCCCCACTGCAGACCATTCTTGGCTATGGTGAGTTCCTCCAGATGGAGCGGATCGGCGACCTCAATGAAGCGCAGAAAGATAAGGTCGATGCGATTTGTGAGGCGTCCAATCACCTGAATGACCTGATCGCGAACATTCTTGACCTGGCCATGATTGAGGCTGGGACGCTCGGGCTCGATCTTGGTGATGTTGATCTTGGCGCGCTGGTTCAAGACAGTGTGCAAATCGGGGTCTCGAATGCTGCCGACACAGAGGTCGAAGTCATCGCCGATATCGCTGAGGATGTCGGCCTGATCCGTGCCGACGAGAAGCGCATTCGACAAGTGCTGTTCAATCTTGTCTCCAATGCTCTTCGGTTCACAGATGCCGGTGGCAAGGTCACTGTGTCTGCTGAACGGATGGGCGATACGGCCGTGTTGAAAGTCGCCGACAATGGGAGCGGCATTCCTGAAGAAGAGCAGGCGACGCGCTTTGATAGCTTTACCTCCAGCGACCAACGCGGTGCAGGGCTGGGCCTGTCTCTCGTGAAGCATTTCGTTCAGCTTCATGGCGGCAATGTCGGTATCAAGTCAGTACCGGATGGTGGCACAGAAGTGGTCTGCTGGCTGCCGGTTGAGGCAGAACCTCAAAACGGCCCCCGCGAACCGGAACGTCTCGCGGCTTAATCGCTGTAAAAGCGACTCAACCCTGAGGGGACTTCGCTTGCCAGAGTTGCTCTGATTTGGTGTTTTCATGGACATGCACGGAAATTCCCGTGCGCAAAAACAAAGGGAGCACAGTATGGCTGTTGCACGCGTTACTGAAATCATCGCCGGGTCTAAAAAGAGCTTTGACGATGCGATCGAAAAAGGCCTCAAGCGGGCCAGCAAAACTCTGTCCGGCGTATCCGGTGCCTGGGTCAAGGACCAGTCCATCATTCTCGATGATGGCGAGGTCAAAGAATACCGGGTCGTGTTGAAAGTGACCTTCGTTCTGAAATAAATCAGAACACTCAATCCAAAAAAGCCCCGCCGTTTGAGCGGGGCTTTTTCATGTTGTTACTCCGAGCCCTACCGGGCAATTTTCGGCTTCATTTGATCCACTGGATCAAATGATCGCTGACGCGACCGTCTCCGATTCAATCGCCGCGAGATTCGAACGTCGCAGAGTTGCCGACCGCGGTTGCAGAACCGTAGATGCCGCCGGAGTTCGGGACATAAGCCTGACCACGCGCGATCACCTGACCACCATTGATCTGGTTCACGCCGCCTTGCAGGACAGCGTCGCCACATGTGTTACACAGGATGGCCGTTGAGGCGTTACCGATAGAGGTTGCGCTAACCACGGCTGATCCACCGACGGTAGACTGACCTGTAAACTGGGCCTGCGTGTAGACTTGGCCATAGTTTTCCTGGTTCGCGAACAGACCTGTATCTGACACACTGTTCGAAATCAGGGCGGAGTTACCGACACCGTACGCTGTCGCGGACGCATATCCGGACCAGTGATCCAAGGTGACGTAAGTCTGCGAGTCGATATCTGATCCATTGGACTGGAACAGTTCCGATCCATCACGACCCAGTGTCGCATAACCGTACTGATTGTGAACGGTCACAGAGTTCCCGAAGCCTGTAGAGGCCGCGAGGACGTCATTGCCGTCGCCCATGTAGGCGTCCGTGTAGGACTGAACCGTTTCACCTTCGGCCGTTGTCTGAACCGCACCGTTAAAGTTTGTGGAGGTCAGGCCGGTAGAGGATACTGCGTTCGCGCCAGCTGTCGTTGTGAACGTGGCAGACTTTCCAGCACAGCACATATCAACGTCGGTTTCAGCGATGACTGAGCCGTTGCTTTCCTGGATTTGGAACGCGCGGTTTGTGCCATACTCGTCCGCAGGGACAGAGACGTTTGCAATCGCTGTTGTCGAGGTCGCCGCTTGATAGGCATTCTCAAGGTCGACATCTGTGTAGGCAGACACATCACCATTCGAGGTCTGTTCAGCCCGATAGAAGTTTGTTCCGTCCCACGTGCCGCCGGTTGTTGAGTTGCCATAAGCGGTTGTGGTTGCAATCGCAGTTCCGGCTGAACCACCGGACAAACGGTTTTCCGCCCCGATATTGCCTTCAAGCGTCTGGTAGACATCGAGATCGATGTCACCGCTTTTCAGCAGACCGGCCGCCGCATTACCAACAGCTGTTGATGTGGAGACAGCATCCGGTGCGTAGTGAGGCACTTCAACCGACATGTCAGACCAGACATCGTTGAGTTGGACCTGGTCGATCACAACAACTGAGACCGGTTCACCTTCACCATCGTCGCCCGCGAGAGCCGGGCTGGTCAGGAGTGCCGCAGTTGCGACAGCTCCCATAAATTTCAGCGTAGTCTTCAGCATAGCTAATCCCCCTTCTGAAGGATGTGAATTTCAGAGACGGGCTTAGTAGCGACCGTGGCGAGGGGTAGAGCGTAGTGGGCCGTTATACTCTTCGAGTGGGGCACGGGCCGGACGATAATCGCCAGTGATACCGTTTGAAGAGATAGAGCCTTCTGTCAGCGAGCAGACATCTGCTGTTGGCGCACCGTAGAGGTTGGCCATCATTTCCAGAGTTGCACGCTCAATGACAGAGCGGACAGCGAGCTGAATTGGCTCTTGTGCACGGCCACCGGCACCCACGTCAAAGACGTTGCCATTGGCGAAGTCAAAGATGCCGAAGGACAGTTCACGACCGATAATCTGCTTCTGATAAGAGATCACGTCGACAACTTCGAGCGTCTCAGTCTGAACCAGACGAAGATCAAGACCAACATTGATGACAAACAGTTTGCCGCCAAGTGTTCCCTTTGGATCAGTTGCGTCTGTGTCACCGACGAAGGCTTCACCACCGACTGAACGGATATTATAGTTCAGTTCTGTGATACCACCGACGAGGTAGAAGTCGGAGCCCGGGATAGATCCGGCCTGGATCTTACGGAAGTCTGTCTGTGAGCCCTGGCCGATCAGCTTGTTGTTCGCATACTTCAGTTCCAGTTCCGAAACAGAAGTGTCAAAACGCTCAACCAGTTTCGCGCCGGACTTTGCGAAAGCAGAGATCGCCATCAGAGACGCACCTTGTGTGACACGGCGACCGCCTTCAATATCAGCTTTGCCTGTGTAGTCGAGGATACGACCAACGGCGATGCGCGGGGCAGGGACGCCGGACTGGCGTGCATAATGACCCATGCAGACCAGACCTTTGGAATAAGGCGTTGGGTTCGCCGTGACCGGTGATCCACCGATGGCCTGCGTGTAGTTGCCGCCAGGGCCAGCGATGGGTGAGATACACCCGGTCAGAACCATGGCTGAGGCAAGGGCTGCTGCAGACGCTTTAGCGCGGCCGAGGAGCGGGATGTTGATGAGGCTTTTCATTAGAAGTCGAGCTCCCCGTTAAGAACGACCGTCTGGTCGCCATTGTTGATTTGTGTTGAATCAATGATGATCGTGTTGTTTGACCCGTTGGTGATTACGTTGAGTTGGTTACCAACCGCGGTTCCAGTTCCGAGCATGCCGCTCGCACCATCTGTCTGACCCCAGCCTGTATAGAGGCCGGTTCCAAGACCAGAGCCGCCTTCGATCAGGCCGTTGATGATCACGCGATTGCCGAGGCGATCACGTGTTCCGGCTGAAAACGGTGTTTGCTCTTCACCATAGCCATAGCCGTATGGGCGTTCGAACTCTGATGTGTAGCTGGCGGCTTGAGCTGTGGCGGGTGTGGCAAGAGCAAAAGCTCCTGTCAGGCCAACCGCAACGCTTGCAGCTGTTGTAAGAAGACGGTGTGCGTTCATGTCCAGTCCCTTCCGGGTGTTAGTGTCGCCGGAGAGGTTGCAATGGGCATGCCAAGAATCAGATCGATTTGATGGGGGTTCGCGTCTCAGGGGAACTGGATCGAGCCTGTCAGCAAGCCGATACAACAGGCGATTCGCAAAAATGTGTGCCAGATTGTGCCAGGCCGGGACAATTTTAGCCTTATGCGTCTTACAGGGCCATCGGCGCTGGCGAATTCCGCGTTGGATTAGTCGTCAGCAACCGCGGATTCCCTTTATAATAAGGGGAACGGTCTCCAGAGTGGTAAAAAACGCAAAACAGCCGCACTTTTTCCTTGCCAAAAGGGGGGAACAGATTCTATATACGTAGCTCCTTCGGAAACACCTAGGAAATTTGGGCTCGCTAGTTTCGGGCTTTGGTTTCTTGCGGCCTGAAGAGTAGATGGTTGTGACTGCAACTTTCTCGCTTTGAGTGGTTTAAACGTGTTGACGATGAGAAGGCCGGTCTTTAGGGGTCGCGACTTCTTCGGAAATGCCTCTTTCTAGCGGGGCCGTGATCGCGGCTTCAAAGGAAAGTGTCGGCTTTAAAACAGAGATTTTCAGTTCGCTGAAAAGAGTCTGCACAAAGTTGATAAAAGGGTGTTGACGCAAAATTCGGCGGCTATATAAGCCGCCACTTCGGGTCGAGAAAGCGACAGCTTTTGACGCTCAAACCGGCCTCCGGGTCAGCTGTTTGACATCGCAGGAATTAGGAAGAGAAACGCAGGCGGCATGGGCGACTTGCGGTCCTTTTATGGACTACTATCGACTATGACGATTTGCGTTTCAAAGAAAATTCTTATCGCGCCAGATGGGTTCGCCCACTCTGGTATGTGACAAGGGTTTTCCGTCAATACGCAAACAAGCTTTACAGCTAAGCGTCGCTCCATTTTCCTGGAGCATATGACGCATCGTCAGACATCGAAATCTCAACCTGAGAGTTTGATTCTGGC
>JBCDKW010000019.1:0-37826 GCA_038746145.1 Pseudomonadota bacterium | reverse complement strand
TGGTCTTTTGGCCCTCCCAAATTTCTAGGGCGGCCTCCCCCACCCGCGCGAGCCCACAGCCTGGTACAGGCGCCCAACGGCCGCGGAACCTGCTTCGTGCTGCTGCGCCGGAGGCGCTCAGGGCAGCACTGAGAGCCAGACTGCGTCAGCAGGCTGGTTAAATGAGCCGGGCGCGTCTGAAACAGGCGCGATGGAACTGCCAGCGTCTTCGGCTGGCGATAGCGTCTGGTTCAGACGCACCCACGGCGGTGTGTTGTTTGCTTCCTCTGACAGGGCGAGGCCTGTAAGAGGTCCGGGCTTGGTCGGTTTTACGGGGCTTCTCGCCCCAACCGTGCCGCATTGGCGACCGGTGTCCCATAGCTCTACCCGACTGTGACCGCCTTCTGAGGATTTCGGTGTTCCTCAAAGCAGCCGCAGACCGCCGCTCTCCGCCTCAAATCACGCCGTTCGCGATCGACCCTTCTCAGAGGGGAGATGTCTTTGAGTATACGTTAGGTTTGGAGGGTGAGGATAAGTTTATCGATTTCTCAGTATTGGTGGGGGTCTGGGTGGGGGATACAGGCCCTATTTCAGATTTTGGGCAATTCCCAAATTCCGGCGATACCTGCGTAGGCAGGTATCCATCTCTGGACCTATCGTTTTCGTGGAGAGGTTCAGAGATGGATCCCAGCTTTCGCTGGGATCGCCGGAGGGTGGCGTGGGGCGCTGAGTTTCGCCTGTTTCTGGAGGCACCAACAGGAGATGGGCTCCACGGTCAGCGCAAGCGCTGCCGTGGAGAGCGTGAGGTTAGATTGGGAGGCGTGGTCGAGCCCCGCCCCTAATCGCGCCAGTCGTTGTTGCCGTTTTCGCCATCGATAGCACCATGGACTCATTAGAATAGGTCGCAAATTCGCCTGTTTTAATAGTCATTGAATAGCGGGTTGTTTCTAGAGGATGATAATTCCAAATGCACATTTTCATTCTGGGGCACTCAAATGAAGCCGATGGGCGTTTGTCGGCCGCATCTGAAAGCCGGATTGCGTTTGCGATTTCTCTTCTTAAAGACTTCAGATCTAAAAATCGTCCCGCTTACCTGCTCGCGACCGGAGGGTTTGGAGACAATTTCAACACGTCGAGCACACCGCATCACGTTTGGGTTGAGAAAGAGATTACAAAGCGTGTCCTGTCGTCAAATCTACGATCCGGGGAAACGCTAAGGAGCGCGCATACTGTTGAGGATGCCATCCTGATCAAACAATACTGTGTTGATAATGATGTCCAATCGTTCCTGATCGTCACGAACGCGTTTCATCTCGAACGTAGCAAACTGGTGTTTGATGCGATCTTCAATCCTGCATCAGTTCGCGTCCTGGCGGCTCCTGATCCAACCGAGATAGACGAGAGACATTTTGCGCATGAGAGAGACTCAGTCGGTCGGTTGGAGACACAAGGGGGTGTTATTTGGGCAGACGAATTCTACCCGCTAGTGTCGTGACTGGGTCGGTCTTGTCGAGCGTGAGTATGTCTGTTTTAGCGTGTCTTAAGCGGCAGCCGCGAGGCTGTTTGCGGCCGGCGTTAGGGCTGACAGGAAGGTCTCAATGCCTTGGGGCTTAACGAGGAAGGTTGCGCGGCGGCGGGCTTCGTCCATGTCGCCTGCACCGAGGCATTGGATCAGCTGGAGAAAAGCGGTTTCCAGCGGGTTGGCGTCATGATCTCCGGGAACCTGAAAAATCGGGCGGCGGGCATGGCGCTGAAGGCTGGTCAGGGCGCGTTCCAGCGACCAAGCCGTGACTTTACCGGCAGAGCGGCCCGGACGTTCCCAGAGGGCTTCGAGGGCGGCTCGCTCATCGGCCTCAAATCCGAAACTGCGCGCGCGGGCGAAGTTGAGAACGATACGGTGGATGTCGCCGGTTAGGATCATGACATTGCTTATGCGACTAAGTCGCATGAAATGCAATCGGACTCTCTCAGATTACTGGCAGATTCCATGAAAAAAGCGCCTGTCGATGTGACGGACGCTTTTGTTTTGAGTTTTGGCGAGCTTTAGGCGGCTTTTTTCGTGTCCGCACTGTCGGCTTTGACGAATTCGCCGCACCATTCTGTTTCAGAAACACTTGGCCATTGGGCGCGCGTGTCCTCTGAGCGAGGCTGTGGCGCGTAGCGTCTGCATTCGCCATCGCTATCATTGAAAAACTTACATTGTCCGCACGTCATTTCGCGTGTCCTTTATCGCTGCTTATGACGTCCTATATAACGCAGTGAAATCCAAAAATCAAGAAAAAGTGTAATAAAAACAGTGTATTGAAAACTATTCTCAGTTACATAGTTTATGCAAATCATGTGCAACTTTATTGCAAATCATTCGCTCTGAAGTTGCAAATCACTTGCGAGAATTTCTAAAGGGAAAACAGGCTTGTGGACAAAAATGCCGGATGTGAGCTTTGTTGTAATCGCTGAGGTCAAAACCGGCGCGAAAAGCAGCTTCTGCGCATGAAACTTGCAATCTCACACACTTGTGTTGTCGTTTTTTGAGGGTTTGTGTGCAAAAAGATCACAATAAAACAGACGATATGGGTGACATGCGTATTCTTCTGATCATTGGCGGCGGTATTGCGGCCTATAAATCTCTGGAATTGATCCGTGAGCTATCCCGGCGCGGGATTGCGAGCCGTTGCATCGTCACACGGGGCGGGCAGGAATTTGTGACGCCCTTGTCTGTCTCGGCCCTGTCCGGGGAGAAAGTGTTTACCGAGCTATTCGACCTCGATGATGAAGCCGAGATGGGGCATATTCAGCTTTCGCGGTCGGCTGATCTCGTTGTGGTGTGTCCGGCGACGGCTGATCTGATGGCGAAGGCGGCGAATGGGTTAGCCAATGATCTGGCCAGTACAGCGCTGCTGGCGACGGATAAGCCTGTCCTGATGGTTCCAGCGATGAATGTGCGCATGTGGGAACACGCTGCGACGCAGCGCAATGTTGAGACGCTGCGGGCGGATGGTGTGAGCGTCATGGATCCGGATGAGGGCTCGATGGCGTGCGGTGAATTTGGTCCGGGGCGTTTGCCGGAACCGCTGGCGATTGCGGACAAGATTGAGAGCATGTTGGGCGCGGATATTTTACCTTTTGTGGGGCAGAAGCGCGGAGCGCTGGAAGGGCGCCACGCGCTGGTGACGGCGGGGCCAACGCGTGAGCCGCTCGATCCGGTTCGGTTCCTGTCGAACCATTCCAGCGGGAAGCAGGGCTATGCGATTGCAGGCGCTCTAGCCGCGGCCGGGGCGCGGGTGACGCTGGTCAGTGGACCGGTCTCCATCGCGCCACCGCCCGGTGTTGATCTGGTGTCGATTGAGACGGCGCGTGAGATGTTGAAAGCGTGCGAAGAGGCTCTGCCAGCCGATATTTTTGTCTCGGTGGCGGCTGTGGCGGACTGGCGGCCGAGCCGGGCTGCGGCGAAGAAGATGAAGTTGAAAGAAGGCGATGCCGGGCCGCATTCCAAGCTGGAGCTGTCTGAAAATCCGGACATCCTGAAGACGCTGTCGCGCAAAAAGAAGAAGCGGCCTGATCTGGTGATCGGGTTTGCGGCTGAAACTCATGATGTTGAGACGCTCGCCATGGCCAAGCTGAAGCGCAAGCGCTGTGACTGGATCATCGCGAATGATGTCAGCGGCGATGTGATGGGTGGCACGATGAATGAGGTTGCCCTCGTGACCGGCGACGGTGTGGCTGAGCGCTGGCCGCGCATGGATAAGGCCGCTGTGGCTGCACGTCTGGCGGCGAAGATTGCGGAGTATTTTGACCGCGCCGAGGCTCTTGCGGCGGAATAATTTTCTGCTCTCTCTTGATTTCGCCGCATTCTTAAGGCATCAGGCCGCTTCCCAAGACCAGAGACGAGAGGAGGGGTTATGAAGACACAATTTGCCTACGCGCCCATCCTCGGGCGGATCGGTTAGGGGCCAGCGCTTCTTTCTGACATTTTGAGACTGTGGCGGCCTTTTTGAGCCGTCCCTGAGCATGCGCCTATGATGCGCGCGTGTTCAGATTACAAACTCTAGTGAACAGGAGGTCGCTTATGCGCGACGATATGTTCAAAGTCATTGTGGAGCGTCCGCGCTCCGGCCGGTCCTGGGCGGTTAAGTCCAAGGCGCGGTATGACCGTTTGCCGGAGCGCTCGCACGTCACCGGACGGCGCCTCGCGCTTGAAGTCGGCAGCACGAAAGGGCTGAATGAAAACCTCGCCCCGTTGAGGCGCTATCTGCACAAGCAGGTGGGGCGGCCATGGGACAAGGTGTTCAGCGAAATCTGTGCGACGCTTGATACCGGAAGCACGGTGAAGCAGCATGTGCGAGAGCACATTGAAGACTTCATCATGGTGAAGGTGGGTGTTGCGGTCGATGGTAGCTTTTATGGCTCGGGCCGCTGGGGCAAACCCTCAACGCCCGATGCATGGTGGCAAGAGCTCTATGTCGATCCAAAGGATGGCCTCATCAAGCGGACCAACAAGCTGTGCCGGAAACTGCGTGTGCCGAACCAGCGGGATCATTGGCGCGAGCGCGCTAAAGCCCGTTGGCAGGCCGATCGGACGCATCCGGATCTCATCCGTCGAGACGGTGGTCAGCGCTTTCTTGCGAAGCTGAAAGGCTGCTGGTTTGAGATTGAGACCGACCGGCCACCGCACCTGAATGCGCCGGATCTGATCGCGGCGTTTGCGTCTCCGCCAATCGGTGAGGTGGGGGCCAAGTGGCAGATCGTGTCGAAGCGCCAACTCTCGAAGAAGGCGCTCAAGGCAGAAGGGCTGTCTAATGGGTGAGGCGCTTGCATTGACGAAAACAGAAACAGCCGGGCCGCGAAGATGCAGCCCGGCTGTCTTGTTTTGGGCGGTATTCTGAGCGTTAAGAGCCGCTGCCGAACTGTTTGACGATGCCCATGATTTGCAGGACGATCAGGGTGCCGCCTGCAATCATCAGGAACCATGGGAAGTCGATATCGATCAGGTCGCCGAGTGTGAGACCGCTGTTTGCGGCTGCGCGCCCGCCTTCGAAGATTGCTTCGCGCCATGCACCAGGCAAGCCGATGAAAATGAAGAAAAAGGCGACGACAGGGACAGCGATGGGCAAGACTAGTCCAGCGATTGCGCCGCGTCTTTTATCTTTTGCCGTTTCGCTATCGCTCATGGATTTGTAGATTAACCAACCGGCGAAGATCGGGATAAGGTAGAAGAGTAAGAGGCTTAGTACGCCGATCATGCGGAACAGTCCGATCCCACTATCGCCACCCGTCATTCGTGCAAGGTCATTGATCTGTCCCATCGCGTCGAAGGCATCGCCGACGTCGGTAACTAGAAGCAAGTGGCCCGCCAGCAACCAGCCCAAGATGATCAGGCCTGCACCTGAAACGTGCGGTTTCGTGAGGAATAGACCGACAGTTGCATTGCTTTTGACGGCGTCGAGCATTTCCGCGCGGCTCTCTGCGGTTCCGAATTTGTCGCCGATGCTGGACAGGTCAGGGGCGTTGATACTTCCCTTCAGGAGATAGATCTCCGTTGCCTTTCCGTCGGTGCCGACAAAATCGACTTTGTCCCCGGCTTTCGGCGGGCGCTCGCCCTTCCAATCGCTTTTTGTGAAGGTGAAGCGGTCGCCATTTTCCGTGCGGATCGCCCCTTCGCCCGTGTCTTCGCTGTAGCCGAGAATACTGCCGTCCATTGAAAAGCCCCATGTTCATTCGGTCAGACTCACGTTTATGGTCTGATACATTATGGATATTACAGTATTCGTTCGACGCCTAGAGCATTTCCAAGATTTAGACTTGCCGGCCTATGAGACGTCCGGTTCTGCGGGCATGGATATTCGTGCGGCTCTTCGTGAGGGTGAGCCGATTGTGCTTGCGACCGGGGAACGCGCGATGATCCCGACCGGGCTTAGCATGGCGATCCCGGAAGGCTATGAGATTCAGATGCGGCCGCGATCAGGCTTGGCGGCGAAGCATGGGATTACGTGTCTGAACTCGCCGGGCACGATTGACAGTGATTATCGCGGCGAGTTGAAGGTGATCCTGATCAATCACGGGGCCGGGCCGTTCACGATTGCGCGCGGGGAGCGGATTGGTCAGATGGTTCTGGCCCCTGTGACGCGGATTGTCTGGGATGAGGTCGACAGTCTGGATGAGACCGAGCGCGGTGAAGGTGGCTTTGGGTCGACGGGGCGGTAGTCGGTCTTAGCGCCTTACTTGCCCCAGACCTGCTTTACACGCGCGTCACGGCGGCAGCCGTCGCGGTAAAATTTATAGCGGACCGGGTTCTTCTTGTAATAGTCCTGGTGGTAGTTCTCTGCGTCGTAGAACGGGGCCTGATCGCGGACTTTCGTGACGATCGGGCCGGGAAGAACGCCGCTGTCTGTTATGTTTGCGATTTCGGCTTCGACGATTGAGCGCTCTTGCGCGTCTGCGACGAAAACCGCTGTGGTATAGCTGTTGCCGCGGTCGCAGAATTGGCCGCCATCATCGGTCGGGTCGATATGGCGGAAGAAGTAGCTGACAAGCTCCTCATACTCGACCTTTGTTGGGTCGTAGACAATTTTGACCGCTTCGAGATGGCCTTGTTTCGTATGGGTTTTATAGGTCGGGCTTGTTGTATCGCCGCCTGTATAGCCTGAAATCGTCTCAAGCACGCCGTCGACCTTGTCGAAATCGCTTTCAACACACCAGAAGCAGCCACCTGCAAAGATCGCGGTTTCCATCGCGCTTGTGACAGGCTTAGCTTTGTCATTGTCTGCGCCAGCGGTCATAAAGAATGCGGCGAGCGTGGCCGTGCCACCGGCGAGGGCAGCGACAAGGGCGGTCTGAGGGAGTTTCATGGCGTCTATACTTCGTTTTGCGTGGGTATAGACGCCATATGTAAACAGTCGGCCTTAAGATCGAGATTACAGTTCAGTTATCACGCGAATTTGAGCAGTTGTGAGCTTGGGATTTAACCGGCGAGACGGTCCACTTCTGCGTCGGAGAGCTCCGAATTATCGTAGATGTTGGAGACATCATCCAAGTCATCCAGCACGTCGAGCAGCTTCATCAGCGTGTCTGCGGCCTGGCCTTCAACCGGTACTGTGTTCTGGGGTTTCCAGATCAGTTTCGTGGATTTGGCTTCGACTTCGCCGAACTGACCTTCGAGGGCACCGGCGACATCTGAAAGGGCTTCGCGGTCTGTGTAGACGTAGTGGGATTCCTCATCGCTCTCGATATCGCTCGCCCCTGCATCCAGCGCAGCCATCATGATAGTGTCTTCGTCGCCAGCCTCAAGAGGGAAGACGATTTCGCCGACTTGTTCGAAACCGAAAGAGACAGAGCCTGTCTCGCCGAGATTGCCGCCATTCTTTGAGAACGCGGTGCGGATTTCGCTGGCCGCGCGGTTCTTATTATCTGTTGAGGCTTCCACAATAATGCCGACGCCGCCGGGGCCGAAGCCTTCATAGCGGATGTCGATATAATCTTCGCCGCCGCCGCCTTGGCCTTTATCGACGGCGCGTTTGATATTGTCCTTTGGCATAGACTGGCCGCGCGCATTGGCAATGGCGAGGCGCAGGCGTGGGTTTGCGTCCGGGTCGGGGCCACCGAGTTTAGAGGCGATCGTGATTTCCTTGGACAGGCGCGCGAACAGGGCCGCGCGTTTCTTGTCCTGCGCGCCTTTGCGGTGCTGAATATTTGCCCATTTACTATGGCCGGCCATGGGAGGCTCCTTGCGAGTGATCTTGTGTGCGGCTTAGCGCAGGTTGTTGATGTTTTCAAAGGCTAGGGTCAGGACCCATAAATTTTGCCTCAGCGGCACCGCTCTTTTTCGCCCCTGCCGTGTTGCGAAAGCTTGAAAGCCATTTGGCTTCCTGCGCTTCCGCGCCTGGCAGGGTCAAAAAATAACGCCACCACCGATGCAAAATTTATGGGTCCTGACCCTCGGTGAGACGGGCGCTTAATTTGTCTGACTGAGCCGTCCGCCGACGCGGATGGGTTCGATCCGGGTTGCGAGGCCGGTTGCAGGATCGGTCTCAACGAAGACACCGCAGAGCGTGGCTTCGCCTTCCGCGGGTTCATAGCGCTTGCCGGGCATCTGGGTCAGGAAGCGTGAGATGGAGATTTCTTTCTGCATACCGATGACACTGTCATAATCCCCGCACATGCCGGCGTCTGTTTGGTAGGCTGTGCCGCCGGGCAGGATGGTGTGATCTGCGGTGGGGACATGGGTGTGGGTGCCGACGACGAGGCTGGCGCGACTGTCGCAATAGTGGCCCATGGCCATTTTCTCTGATGTGGCTTCGCAGTGGATATCGAGAATGACAGCATCTGCAACGGTGCCGAGCGGGAGGGCGTCGAGTGCGGTGTCGGCTGCGGTGAAGGCGTTGTCGAGGATCTGGCGCATGAAGACATTGCCCTGCAGTTGGATCACGCCGACGCGGCGGCCATCGCGAAGCGTGAACAGGTTGCTGCCCCGGCCGGGCGCGTTGGCCTCAGTGGGGTAGTTTAGCGGGCGGATGACGCGGGGCTCGCGCTCGATATAGGTGAGCATTTCGCGCTGGTCCCACGCGTGATCGCCCAGCGTGAGGCAGTCTGCGCCGGCATCGAAGAGCGTATTCGCGATTTTCTCTGTTAGGCCGAAGCCGCCAGCGGCATTTTCTGCATTCACGACCACAAAGTCGAGGTCGAGGTCACGGCGGAGAGCCGGTAGATGCTCTGCCATCGCTAAGCGCCCGGGTTTGCCGACGATGTCACCGAAAAAAGCGAGTTTCATTTGCGCCTTATGCTTGGACAGAGCGCAAAAGAAAAGGCGCGACCCGCAAGAGCCGCGCCTTCATCCTGTTTAGAGGTCTGCGCTACTTCGCAGAGGCCGTGATGCCGAGGCTGTCTTTTGTGAAGCTCGCCGGATCAGGATTTGCCATGGCTGTGCCCAGATTCAGAGGCGTGCCTGGCTTCATGCTGATCGTCAGCGTACCGGGGTCTGCGATAAATTTGGACAGAGCACCTGTGACTTCGGTGACAAGCGCCATATCGACGCCTGAACCTTGCGCCATCATCGGTGCCATGCCGAGGCCCATGGAAATCTGGCTGCGAAGAGCATCAGGATCCTGACCGTTCATCGTTGCCGCAGCATTGATGGAGCGGTTGACCAGGCCGTCATCTTTGATCTCCATTGTGAAGTCAAAGATTGTCAGAGCAGACAGGGCTGCCGTCATGGCATCCGGATCAGGCTCACCGCCATTGCTAAGCGCTTCAAAGTCGAAGGACTCACCTGCCAGTTTCGAATACTCAGCAAAACCACCGAGTTCGCCGCCGAAAGAGAAGCGAGCTCCGTCTTCGACTTCAAAATAGTTCTTGCTTGCTGGGTAAGAGACGACGTCGCTTTCCGGATTATAGTCAGCGACGCCTTCACCGTTGATGACGAGGCGCTCATAGCCGAGGACGCTGAGGCCCTGAAGCAGTCCGGCCCCTCCTTCTCCACCGTCCGCATCGGCATCGATCTTCATAGTGAACTTTGGCGTCACATATTTGACCGGATCGCCGTTGGCATTGCGCTCAACGAATGTGCTGAGGCTATCCATCGCGACTTTTGCGCCAGCGAGGTTCAGGTCCAGGCCTTCCATGGCAAACGAGTCATAGCCCGGTTCCATCGGGTTCTCGTAAGCTAAAGCCATGACCGCAGCGACCATGTCTTCTTCGTCACCAATATTATCTTCAATGGCTTGAAGATATTTGGCGTCGACATTGAGCATGCTGATTTCGTCAAGCTTGCCTGTGAAGGACATGCCTTCGGTTGGATCCTCAGCATCAAATGTCAGGCCTTCCATCAGGAAGCGGGCCGCTTTCAGATCCGCCATGTCGCGGATTTCAAACTTGCCGAGGCCGAAGGTTCCGGCCGCATCTGCATCATCGAACGCGCCAGTAATGTCGCTGATGGAGGCTGAACCAAACTCGAGGGTCTCAACCGCCGGGAAGGGGACTTGTTGCCCACTCAGTGTTGCGGCGAGCCAGCCGGACAATTCCGGTGATGGATTAACGAGCGAGATGTCACCAACTTTGACTGTGCCTTCTTCTCCAGGAGGCGCGATTTCGATGTCCGCGAAGGTCATCTTGCCGAACGTTGCTGTGTCGCCTTCGACATTGAGCCCTTCAAAAGCCAGCGATCCGATTTTCATCTCATCGCTTCCGCCAATGGTGAGATTGGTGAAGGTCGCGTCGTCGCCATCGACTGATTTATCCGCGAAAGATAGGATGCCGCTTCCGCTATCTGTCAGTGACATTGCTGCGAGTGCGTCTGCGGCTTTGGCAGGGTCACCGTCGCGGACTGTGAGTTTGCTCAGATCTGCATCAGGTGTGGATGGCGTGTCACCACCGCTTCCGCCGCAACCGGCGATTAGGGCAAGCGCCGCAGCGCCCATCATTAGATTTTTCATATTTTCATTCCCTCAATAGGCGATTTTCTGTATTACGTGGACTTTGATATGTCGAGATAACATTTAATGATAAACGATAAGAAAAGCAAGATTTCAGTCAAAACTCGTTCCGGTTGTGACATTCCTGTCCGTCTGGAGGTCAATAAACGGGCAAAACGTTTGATTTTACGCATAGATGAGAAGGCTAGAGAAGGCGTTGCGGTGTCTCCGAATCGCCGCGCTTTGGCTGATGTTGCCCGGTTTGCACAGGAGCGCGCGGATTGGCTGGAGGCGCATTTGGGGGCTTTGCCGCAGCAGGTGGCCCTGGTGGATGGCGCGCGGTTTCAGTTGCGTGGGGAACCTTGTGAGATCACGCTGCAGGGCGATGGGCGTATGGCATATCTGAGCGAGGGTGAGCCCATGCGGCTGCACGCGCCGGGGATTTCGGAAACGATAGAGCGTCGTGTGCTGCGCTTTTTGAAGGCTGAGGCGAAGGCTGATCTGACACGCGCGGTTGAGCATTATTGCGACGCGCTTGGCGTGGCGGCGCGACGGGTGACGATCAAGGATACGAAGTCGCGCTGGGGGTCTTGTACCTCAGATGGGCGGCTGGCGTTTAGCTGGCGCGTGATCATGGCGCCGCCTGACGTGCTGGAATATCTCGCCGCGCATGAGTGTGCGCATCTTTTGGAGATGAACCATAGTCCGAAATTCTGGGCGCATGTGGAACGGTGTCGACCCACCTGGAAGCGCGAGCGAAACTGGCTGCGTCGTCATGGGCGGGAATTGCATGCTGTGGGGTAGGTTATTGACGTTTTTGATTTCAGGGTCCGCCCGCTCCCTCACTGTTCTCTGAATCAGGATCCGCCCTCTCCCCCTCCCAACCACCCCAGCCTCCTGGCACCATGGGGTGGTTGGGAGGGGGAGAGGGCGGATCCTGAAATTACAAACGCCCGATCCGTCGAATTTCCCAGCGTAGGTCCACGCCAGAATGATCCAGTACGCGGGACCGGACGAGTTCGCCGAGCGCTTCGATATCGGCAGCAGTGGCTCCATCGGCATTGATCAGGAAATTGCAATGCTTCTCACTGACCTGCGCCCCGCCAACACGGAGGCCCCGGCAGCCCGCCGCGTCGATGAGCTTCCAGGCTGAGCGTTGGTTTTGTGTGCCCGGCGGATCGGGGTTTGCGAAGGTGGAGCCGCCGGTTTTTTCTTTGATCGGTTGGGTTTCCGCTCGGCGGGCCTGGTGGGCCTCGATTTCGGTTTTCAGGGTTTCGGGGTCGCCGACATCATCTCCGCTGAGCAAGAGACGCGTGACGATAATATCGTTTGGAAAGTCGCTATGGCGGTAGCTGAAGCCGACTTGGGGCAAGCCATAGTCCACTAGATTGCCCTGATAGACGACGCGCTCTCCGTTCCTTGTGATCCCCTCGATCTGGTTGACGACGTCTTTCAGTTCAGCGCCGTAGCAGCCGGCATTTGTGCGCACCGCGCCGCCGATTGAACCAGGGATACCAGACAGAAAGCCGAGGCCGCTAATGCCCTCTTTTGCCGCATATCGCGCGACAGAGAGATCGAGAGCGCCCGCGCGGACGGCGAGTGTTGTGGCGTTCAGGTCCTCGATCTGCCCCCAATAGCCGCCCATGAGCCGGATCACGACGCCCTCGATCCCGCCATCACGCACGATTGTGTTTGAGCCGACCCCGAGGACTGTGACCGGGATGTCGGACGGGAGGGCTTTCAGGAACTCGGCGAGATCGTCTTCATCCTTGGGCAGGAAGAGGGCGTCTGCCGCCCCGCCCACGCGGAACCAGGTGTAGGGTGCGAGGGGGGGATCTGGCAGGAGCTTGCCTCGTACGGGGGGTAGTTTAGTTGGAAGGGGCAAAAATCTCTCCAAATTCGCACTTTAGTAAGTGGCTTTTGTCAAACTTTTTCAAATCCCAAGTCCAATCTACTGGGTCACATCTGCCTTTGATGCAGGCTGTCGTATCATTTTGAAAGGTGAGATAAATGTCACCCTCATCCAATACCTCAATAGCCTTGATAGAATGCATGTTGAGCGCGCGAAATAAGATAATCGATGCAAGAACTAAATCATCGTCATGATCCACCGCGAGGCTTACAGGTGTCTCCTTTAGTGAGGCCCACCACTCATTTTCATTTGGAACGATAATCTCGCTTGCTTCCAAATAATATTCTTCTGACAGCGATGGCGGATGGGACGTTAGACGCAGCTCCCAGCCAGTGATGAAACACGTTATCGAGTTTATTGATGAGCCGAGCAAAGTTTTTCTGAGGACTTCGGCCGCGTCTTCATTCGAAAGCTTGGCCCAACTCAACCCAATTTCTCCACCAGTTCGTTCGCGTGTGCGGAGATGCTGCCTGCGCCCATGCAGACGATCATGTCTCCGGGCTGGGCGATGTCTTTGATCAGCGCGGGCAGGGCGTCGAGGTCGGCCAGGACGTGCGCGGCTTTGTGGCCGTGGCCTTTGATGCTGTCGACGAGGGTGACTTCGTTGATACCTTCGATCGGGTCTTCGCCCGCGGCAAAGACGTGGGTGATGATGGCCACGTCAGCCTCGCGGTAGCATTGCGCGAAGTCGTCAAAGAGGTCGTTCAGGCGCGAATAGCGGTGGGGTTGTGAGACGGCGATAACGCGCTTGTCGCCCTGAATGGCGCGTGCGGCTTTGAGGCAGGCTGTGATCTCAACCGGGTGGTGGGCATAGTCGTCAATGATCTTCACAGGGGCCGCGTCAGCCCCTGCGGAAGCAGGGGTCCACTCGCCGACGGGGGTGAAGCGGCGTTTGACGCCGCCAAAGCCTGCAAAGCTGTCGCGGATTTGATCATTTGTTGCGCCGAGTTCGACGGCGACGCTGATTGCGGCGAGGGCGTTTGAGACATTGTGCTCACCCGCCATGGGCAGGAAGACCTGTTCGATGACGCGCTCGCCAGCGGTGAGGCGGGCGCGGATCATCACGTCGAAGGTCACGCCCTCTGCGCTTGGGGTCAGGTTGACGGCGCGCACATCGGCTTGGCGATTATAGCCATAGGTGATCAGGCGGCGGTCGCTGACGCGCGCGACCATGGCGGCGACTTCGGGGTGATCGGTACACAGCACGCCGAAGCCGTAGAACGGGATGTTGCCGACATAGGTATCGAACGCGGCGCGCAGGGCATCCATGCTGCCATAATGCTCCATATGCTCGGGATCCATATTGGTCACGATGGCGATGGTTGGGCGGATTTTAGTGAAGGTGCCGTCACTCTCATCGGCCTCCAGAACGATCCAGTCGCCGCTGCCCGCTTTGGCATTGGAATCGTAAGCGTTGATGATGCCGCCATTAATGACGGTCGGGTCGATGCCTGCGCCGTCGAGGAGGGCGGCGACCATGGTTGTCGTTGTGGTTTTCCCGTGCGTTCCAGCGACCGCGACGGTCCATTTCAGGCGGATAATCTCGGCGAGCATGTCGGCGCGGCGCACGACCGGAATGCCCGCGGTGCGCGCAGCCTGAACCTCGACATTGTCATCCTTGATGGCGCTGGAGATGATGACCGCGCTGGTGCCCGCGACATTGTCCGCGACATGGCCGATATGGACGGTCGCGCCTTTCTCGCGCAGGCGCTGGACGTTGGCACTCTCGCGCATGTCTGAGCCTTGGACGGTATAGCCGAGATTGATCATGATCTCAGCAATGCCGGACATGCCAATGCCACCAATGCCGACGAGATGAGCCGGGCCGAGCGGGAAGGGCGTTGGGGAGGGTTTCATTCGACACTCACTTGCATAGTCTCAGATTTTCCTATTCATCTTCGCCAAGGATGTCGAATAATCAGGTGATGATTTGGCAGGATGGAGACGACGCTATGGCAATGCACCTCGCAGAACTGAATGTTGGACGGCTCGTCGCGCCCACGGATGATCCGCGCGTGCAGGACTTTATGGACAATCTGGATTTCATCAATGGGCTTGGGAAGTCGATGCCGGGCTTTGTCTGGATGATGGAAGGATCAGGTGAGCCGGGGACCGGGAATACGGAAACCTATATTGATGGGGATCCGCAATTTGTCAGCAATCTGACGGTCTGGAAGGACGTTGAGAGCCTTGAGCGTTTCGTTTGGGGCACAGTGCATAAACGCTTTTATGAGCGCCGCGAAGAGTGGTTTGAGGTGATGGGTAAAATGCACTTCGTGATGTGGTGGGTGCCCGAAGGCCATGAACCGACTTTGGCCGAGGCGTTGGACAGGCTGAAGCTGCTCCAAGAACAGGGCGACAGCGATGAGGCATTTGGCTGGGACTGGCTGAAAGCGGCGCAGATGCATAAGACGCATGGGTGCCGGGCGGCTTAGATAATATAGAGTCTACGGGCCTATATATACCACTTCTATGTCACTTTTAATTATTGAGTCGTCTTTCAAATACAAGACGGAATGGACTGCACCAACAGCGACATCTGGAAAAGTCGGCGTGGATTCATCCCAGCCGCATACTAGGATTTCATCGGGTTTTGTCTCTAACTCATCTAGACAGAATGAGCTACATGAATAGCGTCGGCATCCGTGAGCCAATGATGATGCAATGCTCTCAAACTCCTTGCCAGATTTTGCATCTACTACTTGTAAAATAAGCTCGTCATATTTTTGCGCTGCAGATGGATCAGGTTCGCTGTTTGAGCAAGACGCCATGAATGTCGCTAGTAATAGGGAGGGACCGAATACTCTCACCCCGCCACCTTTTCCGCCAAATCCGCAAGATCGCTCGCGGCGTTGATGTTGCCCTGGGCTTTGGCGGCGGAGGCTCTCGCCTGTAGGTCTTCGCCGTCGCTGAGGCGGACGTTTAGGAGTTCGCCGAGCAGGTTGGGGTAGAGATTATCCTCGAGCAGGACGTCGGCTGCGCCCGCGTCGGCGAGGCCTTCTGCGTTGGCGGTTTGGTGGTCGTCCATTGCGATTTTGAGGGGGATCAGGATGGAGGGGCGGCCAATCGCGGCGATCTCGCTCACCGTGCCTGCGCCGGAGCGGGCGATGACCATGTGGGCGGCTGCGAGGCGGTCCGGCATGTCGGAGAAGAAGGGCTGTAGCTCGGCTTCAACGCCGACTTTGTCATAGATCGCGCGGACCTGGTCGAGCTGTTCTTCGCGGACCTGCTGGACGACTTTGAGGCGGGAGCGAAGCGGGGCGGGGATATGGTTCGCAATGGCGAGCGGGATGGCTTCGCCCAGGATTTTTGCGCCCTGACTGCCGCCTGTGATGAAGAGGGTGAGCGGGCCGTCTGTGGCGGGGTAGGGCGTGTCGCGTTTCGCCGCGATGGGCGCGCGCACAGGGTTGCCAATGGGCATGTGGGCTGCGCCGCGCGGCAGGCGGTCGAGGCGTTCAAACCCAGAGGCGACGACTTCAGCCTTTTTGGCGAAGGCGCGGTTGACGCGGCCCAGGACGGCGTTCTGTTCGTGGATGAGGATCGGGATGCGCTTGCGGCGTGCGGCGCTGAGCGCGGGGTAGGCGGGATAGCCGCCAAAGCCCGCGACGAGGGCGGGGCGTTGTTCGTTGAACTTGCGGGCGGCCTGATTGACGCCGTTCATGATCTTGAAGGCGACGCCGGGCAGCATCAGAGGTTGGCGCAGATTGGGGCTGGAGGCTTTGACTTCGTGTTTCCAGTCGGCAGGGAAGTGTTCGGCATAGCGCAGGCCGCGATCATCGCTGATCAGGCCGACCGCCCAGCCGCGTGCGCGCATCTCTTCGGCAAAGGCGGCGGCGGGGAACATGTGCCCGCCAGTACCGCCTGCACCGATGACGACGAGAGGTTTATTGGTCATGAGGGCCTCCGATTCAGCGCCTCTCTAGCCCGCATGGTGAGCGTCCTTCGACTTCGCTCAGGATGAGGGCGAACCATCGGGCGTGTTGAGGAATCTGGTCTCCCGCGTCCTTCGTCTCCGCTCAGGATGCGGGAGGACTTTGCCTCCGTATTCAGACATTGAGAACTTGCCATGTCAGCCCTTCCAAACCGCTTTCTCTCGCCGGATCAGAGCGAGCGCTAGACCGAGTGTCAGCGCTGTTCCGATCATGCTGGATCCGCCAGAGGAGATGAACGGGAGCGTCATGCCCTTGGGGGGGATCAGGCTGACATTTACGGCGATGTTTATGGCGGCTTGAAGGCCGAAAAGGGCAAATAATCCGGATGCTGCAGCACGCGGGTAGGGGTCGTGGATGCGGGCGGCTGCGCGCAGGCCACGCCAGACGATGAAGCCGAACACCAAGAGGAGAAGGACAGCGGCGATGTAGCCGAATTCCTCGCTCATCACCGCATAGATGAAATCGTTATGCGCGTCGGGCAGGGCGGTCTTGATCTTGCCCTCGCCGGGACCGACGCCGAGCAGGCCACCACGTGCGATGGCTTCGCTGGCTTTGTCGATCTGGTAGGTGTCATAGGCGGTCGGGTTGATGAAACTGTTCACACGGAACCGGACGTGCGGCAGGGTAGCGTAGAGCAGTCCGGAGAGCAGCGCACCGCCGCCTGTGAAAAGGGCTGCCCATCGCAAGGGCAGGCCGGAGACGAAGAAGGTGACGGCGAAAGCGCCTGTCAGGAGTGCAGCTTGGCCGACGTCGGGTTGCAGGAGGAGGAAACCGAGCGTCGTGCAGAAGAAGACGAAGGTGATCCCGGCCCACGGTCCGCTGGGGTAGAGCTGGCGCTGGGCGAGGAGCCAGCCTGTCAGAACAACGAGGGCGGGCTTGGCAAATTCGGAGGGTTGCAGCGAGAACCCGGCGAAACGGATCCAACGCTGCGCGCCTTTTGCTTCGTATCCCGCAAGCAGAATATAGGCGAGGAGGACGAGGCTTCCGGCAAAGACTAAGGCGGCGAGACGGCGGGCCCAGACTTTATTCAGTGTACTGACGGTTACAAGTGTTATGGAGGCGGCGGCGACAAAGACGACGTGGCGTTTGACGAGGTGAAAACTATCAGAATAGCCCAGGCGCTCTGCGGCGGGCGGACCTGCGGCTAGCGACAGCATCAGGCCGACGCCGAGGAGGACGAAGGCTGCGATCATAATCGGCCAGTCGGTTTCGCGCTGCCAGACGGAGGCATGGCCAAATGGGGTTTTGGGGCGAAGGGCGACCTCAACCATACGCGCTATCCTGCCGCGGCCTCTGCCGGGATGTTGGCATCTTCGATGTGTTTCACAATGTCCCGGAAGGCGTCGCCGCGGGCTTCAAAGTCTTTATACTGATCAAAGCTGGCGCAGGCCGGTGAGAGCAGGATGACGGGCGCGCTATCCTTGCTTTTGCGGGCCGCATTGTAGGCCTCATTTGTGGCGACATCGAGCGTGTCGCAGCGTTTGATCTTGACCTTGCCATCGAGGGTTTTGGCGAAGGCGTCACTGCTCTCGCCGATAAGATAGGCGGTCTCGACGCGGTCAAAGAAGGGTTCAAGCGGCGCTAGGCCTTCGGCTTTTGCAACGCCGCCGACGATCCAATGGACTTTAGGATAGGTTTTCAGCGCCTGTTCAGCGGCCTGTGCATTGGTGGCTTTGGAGTCGTTGATGAAGCGTACGCCCTCGACTTCAGCGACTTTTTCCATGCGGTGGGGGAGGCCCGGGAAGCTGCGGATGCCGGCCATGATACGCGGTGCGGAGAGGCCGAGTGCAGAGCAGGCGGCATAGGCGGCGGCCGCGTTTTGGTAATTGTGTGTGCCGGGTAAGGCGTCCGCGAGGGCGAGGTCGCCGACGCGGATGGCTTGGCCGCCGACGCTGTCATGCAAGTAACCGCCAACTGAGCTGACACCGCGCGCGAGGCCAAACTCAGCTGAAATCGGCACGACGCGGGCCTGACCCGGACGCTTGCGGCCCATGGCGAGGCCCTGAGTGATCGGGTCGTCTATGCCGATGACGGCGACGTCGCGCGGGGTCTGATTGGCGAAAATGCGCTTTTTGGCGGCGACATAGCCGTCCATGCCGCCGTGGCGGTCAAGGTGATCGGGTGAAATGTTCAGGAAGAGCGCGACATCGCATTTCAGGCTGGAGGTCAGGTCGAGCTGGTAGGAAGACAGTTCCAGCACGTAGACGGCATTCGCGTGCAGCGGTTGCATGTCCAGAACGCCGGTTCCGATATTGCCGCCAATGCGGGCGTCTATGCCCGCTTCTTTCAGGATGTGACCGATCAGAGCTGTGGTGGTGGATTTACCGTTTGTGCCTGTTATGCCGATGATTTTGGGGCGGCCTTTTTCCGGCAGGGCCTGAACCGCGCGGGCGAAGAGCTCGGTATCGCCAATAACGGGCACGTCCATTGTCTCAGCCAGGCGGACAAGGCGGTGCGGCTGCGGGAATTTGTACGGGATACCGGGGGACAGCACGAGCGCGGCGAATTTCTGCCAGTCGCGCTTGTTCAGGTCGGCGACATTGATCCCTTCGGCTTCTGCGTTGGCGCGGGCGGCGTCCCCGTCATCCCATGCGAACACGCGCGCACCACCGGCCTTGAGCGCACGGGCCGCCGCGAGGCCTGTGCGTCCCAGTCCGTAAATGGCGACGTCGCGCCCGGCATATTCAGTGATGGGGATCATCGGGGTGGAGCGTTACCTTATCTTGAGCGTGGCTAGCCCTGCGAGGGCGAACAGGACGGAGAGGATCCAGAAGCGGGCAACGACCCGGGTTTCGGGCCAATTCTTCTTCTGAAAGTGGTGGTGGAGCGGGGCCATCAGGAAGATGCGTTTGCCCTCTCCGGTGAGTTTGCGGGTGAGTTTGAAATAGCCGACCTGCAGGATGACAGAGGCTGCCTCCAGAACGAACAGGCCGCCGATGACGACGAGGGCGAATTCGTGTTTTACTGCGACCGCGACGACACCGATCATGCCACCGAGGCCGAGGGAGCCTGTATCGCCCATGAAGACCTTTGCCGGATAGGCATTGTACCAGAGGAAGCCCATGCCCGCGCCAATCATCGCGCCGAGAAGAACTGCAAGTTCACCAGCGCCGGGCGCGAACTGAATGCCGAGATAGCCTGCGAAAATGAAGTTACCTGTGAGGTAAGCGATCAGGGCGTAGGCAGCGGCTGCGAACATCATGGGGACGATGGCGAGACCGTCTAATCCATCTGTGAAGTTCACGGCATTGGCTGAGCCGACAATGACGAGTGCCGCAAAAGCGATGAAGAGACCGCCAAGCGGAAGGAAATAATCATTGACGAAGGGGATCGCGACGCCGCCAGAGAAGGCAGCCTCGTTGCGCTCGACGCTGGTTTCCGGCGCGACGCTAGCGATCCATTCAGCCAGCGGTGTTAGCATGCCCCAGTCGGCATGGCCTAATGGTGTGTGTGCGCCGTGTAGCCCCATGATGAAAGCACCTGCAAGGGCGGCGACGATAAATTCTGTTAGGAGACGGACCTTGGCGGAGACCCCATCCGTGCTCTGCTTGGTGACTTTAGCATAGTCGTCGAGGAAGCCGAGGAAGGCGAAAGCGATGGCGACGAATAGAACGACCCAGATGTAGGGATTGCTGAGATCGGCAAAGAGCAGAGTGCCCAGAAGTAGGCCGACCCAGATCAGGAACCCGCCCATGGTGGGCGTGCCCTGTTTGGAGAGCTGGGCTTCCAGGGACAGGTCCCGGATCGGTTGGCCCTTGCCCTGTTTGGCACGCAGATAATCGATCAACCAGCCGCCCGTAATAACCGTGAACAGAAACGCTGTGACAAGCGCGAGGCCCGTCCGGAAGGTCAGGAAATTCAGAAGGCGGAAAACGCCATCATCTGCGGCGAGCCATTCAAACAGCATCACAACCCCTCGCAGCGCTACCCGCGCCGCTCTCCATCACCTGCTCATCTGCCGAGGCGCTCCATTGGCGTAAACGATCTGCGAGCCTGTTTATTCCGGACGCATTCGAGCCTTTTAACAAGACCAGATCACCGTCTTTAAGGGTGTTTTTCAGCTGATTTTCGAAGTCTTTTGCCTTGACCGCCCAGATGGACTCTGTTCGTTCCACTAGCGCTTTGTGAAGCGGCTCAATACCATTGCCCGCCAGAAAGACGTGGCTCGGGTCAGTCGCCATGACGGGTTCGGCCAAGTCGGCGTGCTCTTGATCACTGGTCGTGCCGACCTCGAGCATTTCGCCCAGGACGACGATTTTGCGTGCACCTTGGCGCTGTTTCAGGCTGGTGAGGGCGGCGCGCATGCTTTCGGGGTTGGCGTTGTAGGCATCGTCAATCAGGGTTGCGGTGCCGCCGGATGGGAGTTTGAGGTGTTCAGCTGTGCCTCGGCCTGCGGGTGGGGTGTAGCCGGAGAGGGCTTCTGCGGCTGCAAAGACGTCGACGCTCTTGTCCTGGCAGGCGAGCAAGAGCGCGGCGGCAGCGTTTAGGGCCCAATGGTCGCCTATGGCGCTCAGTTCGACATTGACCTCTGCGCCGTGGATTTTGAGATAGACGCTTAAGATTGAATGGTGGTCGGTATAGATTTGGTGGACGTGGGCGTCGGCCTCGTCGCTCATCCCGAAGGTGAGAATGCGGCAGTCAGGCTGATGGGCGCGCGCTTGTTCGGCGAGGTAATCGCGGAAACTGTCTTCGTGCGGAATGATCGCTGCCCCGCCGGGGAGCAGGCCTGCGAAGATGTCTGATTTTTCTTTTGCGACGGCTTGGATGGAGCCTACGCCTTCTAGGTGCGCGGGCGCGATTTTGGTGATGAGCGCAGCGTGGGGTTGAACTATGTGGGAGCGCGGGGCGATCTCGCCCGGTGTGTTCATGCCGATTTCGAAGACGGCGCGCTCGGTGTTTCGCGGCATGCGGGCGAGCGTGAGCGGGACGCCCCATTGATTGTTGAAGCTGCGTTCATTGGCGTGAGCTGGACCAAGCGCGCGATAGATGCGGGCGAGCATGTCCTTGACGCTGGTTTTGGCGACGGAGCCAGTGACGGCTGATCTGAAGCAGTCCGGGGCGCGATCACGGGCGGCGGTGCCTAGATTTTCGAGCGCGGGAAGGACGTCATCGACCTGCACCGTGGGGTCGCATGCAACAGGGCGGCTGACGAGCGCGCCCTCAGCGCCTTCTTCGAAGGCGTTTTCGACGAAGTCATGCCCGTCGCGAACATCTTTCAGGGCGACGAAAAGATCACCTGCATTGAGTGTGCGGGTGTCGATGGAGAGGCCGAACACGTCGAAGTCTGCGCTGGCGTGGCCGCCTGTGGCAGCGGCGATTTCAGCAGAGGTCCAGAGCGGGTTAGACGACATGGCCACCTCCCGCTTTGAGCGCTGCCTTCGCGGTGTCTTGATCAGAGAACGGCACAACTTGATCGCCGATGATTTGGCCTGTTTCATGGCCTTTGCCTGCGATCAGGAGGGTGTCGCCTTTTTGTAGCTCAGTAATCGCGGTGCGGATGGCGTCTCCGCGGTCCCCGATCTCGCGGCCATCCGGGACCGCAGTTAAAATATCGGCGCGGATTTTGGTGGCATCTTCCGTGCGCGGATTGTCGTCCGTTACGATGACGACGTCAGCGTGTTTAGCCGCAATAGCGCCCATTTGCGGGCGCTTACCTGTGTCACGGTCGCCGCCGCAGCCGAAGACGACGACGAGCCGTCCGGCGGTGTGCGGGCGGGCCGCGCGGATCAGGACATCGAGGCCTGCAGGCGTGTGGGCGTAGTCGACGAAGACGCCTGCGCCATCCACGGTTGCGCCGACATATTCAAGACGGCCTTTGACGGGTTTAAGTGTGGTGAGGCCGTCACAGACTGTTTGAAGCGCCATGCCTTCGCCGAGCGCCAAGCCTGCTGCGGTCAAAGCATTCAAGGCCTGGAATTCGCCGATCAGGGGCAGGTCGACTGCGGCCTTTTCACCGCGCCAATTCAGGAACAGGCGCTGACCCGTTGCGCGCGGCATCAGCTCTTCGATTTTGAGGTCTTCGCCGCGCCAGCCTACGGAAATGACTTTCAGACCGTGCGCCTTCGCTTCGGTCTCGAAGGCTGTGCGTTCATCACTATCCGCGTTGACGATGGCTGGGCAGCCTTTCGGGGCGAGATCACCGAACAGGCGCAGTTTGGCGGCGCGGTATTCGTCCATCGTCTCGTGATAGTCGAGATGGTCTTGGGTGAAGTTGGTGAACGCAACGGAGCTTAGGCGGACCGCATCGAGGCGGTATTGGGCGAGGCCATGCGAAGACGCCTCCATCGCGACGTGGGTGACGCCGTCAGTGGCGAGTGTTGACAGCGTTTCGTGGATCGCGACGGGGTCAGGCGTGGTGTGCCCGAGATCAATGCTGCCTTTTGGACCGATCGCACCGAGGGTTCCCATTGAGGCGGCTTGCAGACCGGACTGCGTCCAGATTTGGCGTAGGAAATCGACGGTGGAGCTTTTGCCGTTCGTTCCTGTGATGCCGATAATGGATTTGGGTTGGGTCGGGTAGAATTGCGCTGAGGCCTCCGCGAGCGCCAGACGTGCATTGGTGACGTCCACGGCGACTGCGCCCTCAATCGGGGGCAGGTCTTCGCCTATAATGGCGATTGCGCCAGCCTCTATAGCTTGCGGGATATAATCGCGACCGTCAGCGGCGACGCCTTTCAAGGCGGCGAAGACAAAGCCGGGGGCGACTTTGCGGCTGTCGGCGGTGAGACCCTTGATGTCTATCGTCGGGAGACCGTTCTGGTCCGGGAACACCTCATTTAAAGTCACAGATCGCTCCTCCTTCTATCCGAGACGGAGCGGACTTTTGGGCCTGACTGGGGCAGGGCATCGAAGCGGGGCTCAACACCCAGGATTGGAGCGATGCGCTCAATCACCCGTCCCGCAGTCGGGGCTGCATTCCAGGCCGCTGTGCGACCGCGGTTCGCTCCGGCTTTCGGATTATCGAGCACGATCAATACGACATATTCTGGGCCATCAGCGGGAAACAGCGCGGCAAAGCTGCACATATTATCGGTTTCGGAATAGCCGCCGGGGATAGGCTTTTCAGCTGTGCCGGTTTTGCCTGCGACGCGGTAGCCTGCGACTTCGGCTTGCTTTCCCGTGCCAGTGATAACAGCTTCGCGCATCATATGGGTCATCAAGGCCGCCGTGGGGGCGGACATGACGCGGCGGGGGCTTGCGCGTTTGTCTTTGGTCTGGATTAAGGATGGAGCGTTATACTCACCGGCATTGGCGAGCGTGGCGAAGGCCGCGGTGAAAGCGATGGGGGTGACGGCAATGGCGTGGCCATAGCTTGTCACGGCGCTGTTCAGGTCGTCGAACTCAGCGGGGAGGAGTGGACCTTCGCTGGCGGCCAGCTCGATTGGGGCGCGATCTAACAGGCCGAGATTGGAGAACAGTTCTTGCTGGCGGCGGGCACCCATCTGCCAAGCGACTTTGACGGTGCCGATATTGGAGCTTTCGGTAATGATTTCCGTGACCGTGGCGCGACCAGCGATGGGATGATCGTCACTGATTTTGCGGCCCCGCACGACCAGTGGCTCGCGGACATCGAACATGTCTGAGGGACGGATGGAACCGCTATCGATGGCACCTGCGACGGTGAGGGGTTTGAAGACGGAGCCGAGTTCATAGACGGCACCGCTGGCGCGATCGAGGCGTTCGGGGGCGTCTTTTGCGATGCTGGTGGCGCGGTTCGGGTCGAGCGGTGGCCAGCTTGCCATGCCGAGGACTTGTCCGGTATTGGCTTGCATGACGATGCCAGAGGCGGCCTCGGCGTCATACTGACCGACAGCGGCGGCGAGTTCTGCCTCGAGGCTGAACTGGACATTGGAGTCGAGGGTGAGGACCAGTGGGTCACCGCCCTCAGACAGGCGGCTGTCCATAGCCAGTTCGACCCCGCCGAGCCCGTCGCCGTCAATGCCTGTATAGCCAAGCACATGGCCCGCAAGCGTGCCGCGCGGATAGGCGCGACGTGTTTCTTCGCGAAAGCCAATGCCTTCAAGACCCAGCTCGAAAACGGCCTGGCGCTGGCGCGGGGTGAGGCCGCGTTGAATCCAGACGAACGCGCGCTCTTTATTGTCGAGGCGCTCCGTGATGGTGGCGACATCAAGCTCTGGCAGGACTATGGCCAATTCTTGTGCCACCAGTGCGCCGTCCATCATGGCGCGCGGATCAGCGAAAAGCGAGTAGACGGTGACCGACGTTGCCAGAAGCTCGCCGTTGCGGTCGACAATGTCAGCGCGCTGGGTCGTTTCCGCGAATGCGGTTGAGACGCCGTTTGTCTCGCTTGCTCCTGTCAGGGCAACGGTTGCGCCTTTGACGGCAATGACGCCGAAGACAGCCAGAAGCGTCATTGAGACAATCCGGGAGCGCATGCCGCCGCCGCGCATTGTGGTTTCAGAGCCAATCCTATCCGTCATTGCTTGACCCCCGATCTACGGGTTCAGACGGGTCAGGACGACTGATCGGTGGGCCGATGCGACCGTCGAGATCGACCATGCGTACGAACTGTTCCGCTCGAGCGGGGCCCATGCCAAGCTCTTTGCGGGCGTATTCCTCGATCCATTCCTGGCGGGAGCGATGAGAGAATTCGGTGCGCAGAGAGATTTGCTCTTGCTCAGCGAGTTCGATCTGGCGCTCAATCTCCTCGATCTCAGCCACCGTGTCTTGCGCGCCGTATTTGGCACGATACAGGCTGAAAATCAGCACAGCGATGACGGCGAGGCCGAAGAAGAAGGCACGCTTGCTCATGCGGCCATCTCTACGCTGCCGAGATCGGGGATGCGCACGCCGGTTTCCACCGGGGTTTTCCAGAAAGAGGCGTCTGTGCGCACGGCCAGCCGCAGACGGGCAGATCGCGCACGGGGATTGCTGGCGGTTTCGCCGTCACTTGGCTCAATCGCCTTTTTGCTCGGCATGAAGAAGGTGGGGTCGGGGCCTTTGTCTCTTTCCGGCAAGTAGCGCGATCCGCCGCCGCCGAGCCCTGAACGCGCGCGCATGAAGGTTTTGACGAGGCGATCTTCGAGGGAGTGAAACGTCACGACGACAAGTCGCCCGCCGGGAGCCAGCATGCGCTCAGCTGCAGCAAGGCCGCGGGCCAATTCGCCGAGCTCATCATTTACAAACATGCGAAGCGCTTGAAAAGTCAGCGTAGCCGGATGGGTTTTCTTACCACGGCGTCCGCCGACTGTTGTTTCGATTGTTTCAGCGAGATCGAGTGTTGTCTGAAAGGGTTGCTCACTGCGGCGGGTAACGATGGCGGCGCTGATACGGCGGGCTTGTTTCTCTTCTCCGAGCTGGCGGATGACGGTGATCAGGTCTTGCTCATCCAGTGTGTTCACAACATCAGCCGCACTTGGGCCTGAGCGACCCATGCGCATGTCGAGCGGACCATCGCGCATGAAAGAAAAGCCGCGATCGGCTTCGTCGATTTGAAAGGACGAAACGCCGATATCGAGCATGATGCCGTGCACGTGCTGAATACCATTGTTGAGCAACAGGGCGTCCATGTCGCCGAAACGGCCGAGTAGGGGCGTCAGGCGCGGCTCTTTTTCCGACAGCGTTTCTGCGCGCGAGATGGCGTCGAGGTCACGATCAATGCCGATGACGTTGCAATTGGCGGTGCCTAGAACGCGAAGGGCATACCCGCCGCCGCCGAACGTGCCGTCGGCATAGGTCTCGCCGTCAGTGGGAGCCAAGGCCTCTATGACCTCGTCGAGCAGGACCGGGACATGCCCCATTAGCTGTCCTCCCCGCCGACAATGCCGAGGATACCACCGCTCGCGAGCGCGGCCTGGAAGGGCGCTTCTATGGCCTCCTGAACGTCCGGGAGCATGCCGTCCATTTCCGCGTCGAAGGTGGCATAGCGATCCGGTGCCCAGATGTGGACGCGATCCATCGATCCGACGAAGATGAGGTCTTTGGTGATGCCTGCGGCGGTCAAATGCGTTTCCGGGATTTTGATGCGGCCAGTATCATCGATTTTGAGGTCGGCAGCCTTAGAGACGATCCGGTGCATCAGGACGCGGCGCGCTTTACTGTTCGGGCTCATTCTGGCGAGCGTCTGGCGATAGGCGGCCATCAGAGCTTCACCGCCGCCTTCCAGACTGGGTGAGCCATCGGATGCGGGCCAGAGATAAAGGCGCGTGCCGCCTTCCAAGGCATGACGAAACGGGGCCGGCACTGAGACACGACCCTTTGAATCCAATGATGTCTCATAGCTCGAGACGAACACGCATAGCTCCCGTTTGACCCCGTCTGGGCTGACTTGGCCACAGACTGACTAAGTTTGGGATAACATGGGACGATATGGTTTTAAATGGGTCGAATGAGGATTCAGCTTGTCCACATAGATGAATATTCGGAACATATATTGAATATAAAATGAATTTATAGAGAACTGATTTTCGCTTAGCGAAATCTGTTAAGAAAACATTAGGGTTTACAGCAGGTTAGGCGATATCGCTTTAAGTTGGTATTTGTGACTTTTTTGCAGGCCTGTCCAGTGATTATTCCGCTGGTTGAGGGCTTGGCGGCCCTTTCGCTGCCGGTACTTTGCGCTGAACCTTACCGTGGCGCGGCATGACACCGTCTTTGTCGCGCGCCTGCTTTTCGTTCAGGACGGGCTCCAGGCGCTTTTGCAGTCTTTCATAATTATAGAACGGGACGCTGGGCCACATATGATGGATCAGATGCCAGTTCTGCCACATGAAGAGTGGGTTGAGCCAAGACCGGCCCATATTACGGGCGACGCCGTAGCGGTCTGATCTGTCGAATGGGTAGTGTGGTAACCATGAGATCAAGATGGCGAGCGTGGCAAAGCCGAGGACGCCCGGGATATACCAGAGCAGGAAGGCCTCGCGGGCATAGCCCATAAAGACAGCCGTCCAGAACACACCGAGCATGAGGAAGTTGCCAGCATAGTGGCCGATCTTTTCTTTTTTCGTCATGATCGTGTCGGCATTGATATAGCCGCGCGCCATGCTGCGATCGCGGATGATCAGCTTGAGCAGCGCCATCGGGAACATCAGGAAGACGCAGGTGAAAAAGACGCGCACGAGCAAAAGCGAGAAGGGAAGTTTCAGGAAGATATCCGGGTCATGCTCGGTGTTGGTATGGCTGTGATGGGCCTTGTGGGTGCGGCTCAACATCGGCCAGTTTGCAATCATCGCAATGGAGCCGACCCAGCCGAGGCAGTCCTGTATGAACCGGTTACGGCGTCCTTTTGGCAGGATATTGCCGTGGATCGCCTCGTGAATGTAGGTGTAATGCAAGTAGGATAGGAAGCCGAGCGCGATCGTGTAAGGCCAATAGGCTCCGCCGCCTGTCACGGCAAACCAGATCAATGCGAAGTGTGTTGCCCAGACCCCGAGCATGAAGGCAATCGTCGGCCATGCGAGCTTGGGAGAAAGCGCGCGTGCTTCGACTTTTTCGTTGATCTTTTTATCAAGAACGGCCTCAGGCATCGTATTTTCCTCTCTACAGGAAATAGTTAATATCGGTTAATCTGAAAATACAAGTCCTGTGCCACTGTTGAAGCAGCGGATAAAAATATACGTCTTTGCAGCAATTTCCTGCTAATGCGCGGGGATGCAACTTCGCATGGTCTTTTTGGTTCTTGGGATGATGACGCTGTTTCTCGGCGTCGCGATGATCCCTTGCATGCTGCTTGATCTGGCGGATGGGCGCCCTGATTGGCGCATGTTTGGGGGAAGTGCGCTCATCCTTCTCTTCTTCGGGGCAGTGTTTCTGACCATTTCAGGCGGGCATACGCGGCGGACCGGATCAAAGGGTGCGTTTCTTCTCACGGTAATGGTCTGGGTCGTGCTACCGGGCCTCGCAGCGATCCCGTTTCTCGGCTTCGGCATGAGCTTTACTGACGCGATGTTCGAGAGCATTTCCGGCCTAACCACGACGGGTTCGACAATTATGGACGATCTCGATGGGGCTGCACGGGGGCTTTTGCTCTGGCGCGCGATCCTGCAGTGGTTTGGCGGTATCGGCATTATTGTGACCGCGATTGCGATCCTGCCTGTCCTGCGGGTTGGTGGTATGCAGCTCTTTTCGCTGGAAAGCTCTGATGTGTCGGGCAAGTTCATGCCGCGCATTGGTGAGATTACCGCGCAGACGGGGCTGATCTATCTGGTGATTTCATTTGCCTGCATGGTTGGATATTGGGCGAGCGGCATGACCACGTTTGAGGCAACCGCACATGCGATGACGACGGTTTCAGCCGGTGGTTATTCAACCTATGACGCTTCATTTGCGGCGTTTTACGGCACGCCTGCGATCCTGGTTGCGATCCTGTTTATGATCTTGGCGGGGCTACCGTTTAGCCTGTTGGCGCTGGCGATGATTCATGGGCGTGTCCGGCCGATCCTGACCGATCCGCAGCCGCGTCTATTCTTGTCTTTGATCCTGTTGATCACAGTAGCGATCTTCCTGTTGCGGGTCGTGGATGATCAGAACCTTGTGATTATCGATCCGATTGAGGGTTTTATTGAGACCCTGTTCAACGTGATTTCAGTCATAACGGGGACTGGTTATGCGATTTCCGCCTATGATGGATGGAGCGAGCCGGTCGTTCTGATCTTTCTGGTAACGATTTTCTTGGGCGGATGTGCGGGCTCAGCCGCCTGCGGGATCAAGATGTTCCGGCTTGAGATCACTTTCAAAGCGGTATTGGCGCATGTGCAGCAGATGACGAGCCCGAACCGTTTGGTCCGTGTGCGCTATGGCGGACAGATCATCGAAACGGAGACGCTGCAATCGGTGATGGTCTTTGTCTTCCTCTACATGGCGACTTTTGTGGTGGCGGCGATCCTGTTGAGCCTGACAGGGCTTGATCCGATTACCTCGATATCGGGCGCCGCGACGAGTGTGTCAAATGTTGGACCGGGCCTGGGGCCGGTGATCGGGCCATCCGGCACATTTGAGACGCTCACGGATCGTGCGAAGTGGATTTGCGCGATTGCGATGCTGCTGGGCCGCTTGGAGTTTACCGCCGTTTTTGTCCTGATGACGCGGCGTTTCTGGTTGGGGTAAAAAGAATGTTGCTATAAGCTTGAACAAAGATGACGCATGCGTCATGGTTTGTTCAATTCAGGAGGCGGATTTGGATCTCTCAACCAGCGAAAACACAGTCATTATTGGCGGCGGTCAGGCGGCAGCGCAGGCGTGTGCCTCGCTTCGCCAGTTTGGCTATGAGGGCAAAATCACCTTGATCGGGGAAGAGGCGGCTTTGCCTTATCAGCGTCCGCCTTTGTCCAAGGCATATATGAAAGGCGAGCTGGCCGAAGAGCGTCTCTATTTCAAACCTGAAGCGTGGTACGAAAACAATAATATTGATCTGGTCCTTTCGATGCGGGCGCAGAAAATAGATCGCGCGCGTCGGATCGTTGAGATCGAGCATGGCGGTGAGATCGCTTATGACGCGCTGATCATGGCGACGGGATCACGCCCGCGGGTTTTGCCGATTGAGGGCGCTGATCTGGACGGCGTTTTTGATCTGCGCAATCTGGCGGATGTCGAGCGCATTCGACCGCGCATGATGGGTGGTCAGCGCATGGTGATTGTCGGGGCCGGCTATATCGGTCTGGAAGCGGCCGCTGTTGCGCGTCAGCTTGATCTGGAGGTCACGGTTCTGGAAATGGCTGACCGTGTTCTGGCGCGGGTGACCAGCTCTGTGATGAGCGACTTCTATGATAAGGAGCACCGCGCGAAAGGCGTTGAAATCCGGCTGAATTCACAGATCTCTGCGATTAAGGGCGACGGTAAAGTTGAGGCTGCGGTCTTGGCCGATGGGACAGAACTGCCCGCTGATATTGTCCTGATCGGGATTGGAATTGTCCCGAATGATGAGTTGGCAGCGGAAGCCGGAATTGCCTGCAAGGATGGTATTCTAACCGACCGTGATGCACGCACGAATGATCCACGCGTGTTTGCCGCCGGAGACTGTGCGGTGCGCCCGCTGGTTTATTATGGTCGAACAGGACGCCTGGAGAGCGTTCACAACGCGATTGAGCAGGGCAAGCTGGCTGCGGCGTCGATTATGGGGAAGCCGCGTCCGAATGAAGACTGCCCGTGGTTCTGGTCTGATCAATATGATCTGAAGCTGCAGATTGCAGGTCTGAGCACCGGTCATGATGAGATTGTCGTGCGCGGTGATCCGGCAGAGCGTAAGTTTGCAGCCTTTTATCTGAAGGGTGGGAAACTGATCGCGGTGGATGCCGTGAATAGTCCGCCGGAGTTTCTGGCATCCAAGCGCCTGATCACCGCAGGGGCAAGCCTTGCAGCAGAGACCCTGCGAGATACATCAAAATCAATGAAAGAAATAGCCGCAGCGGCTGTATAAGGAGGAAGGCAGGACATGCCTAAAGTTGTCTTTATTGACCACGAGGGCGAAGAACGCCCGATTGAAGTCTCAGATGGCGAGTCAATCATGGAAGCTGCGCTAAAGAACTCGGTTCCTGGCATTGACGCAGATTGTGGCGGAGCGTGCGCGTGTGCAACGTGTCATGTCTATGTCGACGATGCGTTCATGGATAAGGTCGGTGCGCCGGAAGACATGGAACAATCCATGCTCGATTTTGCTGAAAACGTGCAGGATAATTCGCGATTGGCGTGCCAGATTTTTGCCAGTGAAGAGCTGGACGGATTGAAAGTGACGACGCCGGAGAGCCAGCACTAGGGCTGAGCGCCAGGACGCCATGATCGTATGAAGTATACAGACCTGATCAACAGTATCGCTCGCTCAGATAGCGGCGGTGTCGGCGTAACAATTCCTGACACATGGATGCAGGGGCGTACGACCTATGGCGGGCTGACGGCGGCGATCTGTTTTGAAGCCGCGCGGGGCCTTGTCGATGATTTGCCAATCCGGTCAGCGCAGGTGGCTTTTGTCGGGCCGGTTGGCGGGGCGGTTCAGGCGGTGCCCAGACTGCTGCGACGGGGGAAGAATACGGCCTTTGTAAGCGTTGATATGACGGCTGAAACGGGTGTCGCCGCGCAGTGCATTTTTGCGTTCGGGAAATCGCGCGAGAGCCAACTCGATGTCGCGAGCGTTCCAATGCCGGACGTGCCTGATCCAGAGACAGCGGCGTCCTTTTTTCGGGAAGGGCCGCGCCCCGGTTTCACACAGAATTTCAACATGAAGGGCGTTCTGGGTGATGCTCCGATGACCGGAAGCGACCAGGCTGCGATCGGACTATGGTTGCGTAATAAGGATGAGGCGACACCGATGGATGCGACCGCGGTTCTGGCGATTGCGGATTGCCCACCGCCGGCTGCGCTGTCGATGCAAAGCATACCGGCCCCGATTAGTTCGATGACATGGATGGCGGAGTTTCTGACCGAGACCATTACCACAAGCGATGGCTGGTATTTCGCGCTGTCTGAGGCGCAAACTGCCCGAAATGGCTATTCAAGTCAGGCGATGACGCTGTGGAATCGCGACCGCGAACCGATCCTGATCGGGCGGCAGACGATCGCGATGTTTGGCTAAGGCTTCACGATGACGTGCAGGGTGCCTTCCTTGTCAGCCCCTTTGAACGAGTACATCAGGGTGTCGAGGAAAAAGCCGTCATCTGATTTGTAGCGGTTCCAGGTCACGCCATTATTCGGCTGACCACTGCCGGGGGCAGAAGTGAGTTGAAAGCTGCTGGTTCCCGGTTGAAGTGTGTTCTGGAAGCTTGCGGTGAGCGCATCGGAGAATGGCGTCACGGCAAGAATCTGGCATCCCCTTGGCGTATCAGAAACTGATCCAAAGATCACAGCGCCCTCAACTGTGTCCACGGCCCACATTTGTCCCTCATAAGGCCGTGTGTGCAGGCGTCCGATCAGATCGTCGGTGCTTGCAGCACGTGCGGACTTCGGCAGGAATTCATTGATTGGCTTGTTGGCTTTTGCTGCGGCGAGGCAGACATTCTCAGCCAGTGCTACGACAGCCTGGGGAGCTGTCAGGTCCTCTATGCTGGCCGTGCCGGCGTTTGCGATTGGCGCAAGTCCAAAAGCTGCGAATGTGAGTGCAGAAAGAAGGGTGCGATGTGTCATGGCGGTTGTCCTTTGTTACAAGGTAACCTGCCATGGGCGCATTAAATCAGGATCACTCCGGCCTTGAGAATTTACCGGGCCGGATTCACCATACTTGTCTTTGGTTCGCGAGCCTTGGTTCGTTTGAGTGGGCTCAAAGCTTTTAAGCTTCGTCGGTTGAGACTTCGCCCCGTGTGACGACCGTTCTGGGTGCTGGGCCTTCATAAGGGAAAGTCGCGGGCCACCTGATGGAGAGAAGTCGATCTTTGCTGATCTCAGTTATGCTGACCCTGTTACTCTGATTGCCACCCAGGACACTGTAGGTGTTCTCTGTCTCACCGTTATAAAAGCCGACATGGCCTTTCCAGCTTGTTGGACTGCCGCGCCAAAAAACGAGAACCGCGCCAAGGCGTGGACCCTGTTCGGTAATATCATCGCCGAAAGCGGCCCAACTCTGCGCAGCGTAGGGTGTGCTCGGTAAAGTCTCATCGGGGAGCGTGATCGCGATACAGGTTTCTACGAAGTCGCCGCACCAAGGCTGGCGGGAGGGGTCGCCCAGCGTGTTGCCGTCAAACCGTAAGAACCGCGATAGCTTGCTATTGTGAATGGCTTCGTGCTGGCCGAGTTTGCGCCAGGCGAGCGTATACCAAGATGCTTCGCTTGGCGGCGGTGGCGGGGGATTATCTAAGATAAGACGGTCAATCAGGGCCTGATCGATGCCACCGGGTGGAAGCCCCATTTGTGAGCGGTAAAGCTCGACGGCTTTCAGTGTTAGCCGGCCGATAATGCCGTCTTCCGGTCCCGGATTATAGCCCGCAGCGATAAGTGCTGTCTGGATTGCGAGAATTGTATTCATGTCGTGACCCCTTCACGACATCTTTAAGCATAGATTGAAGGAAAAGTCTTCGAGATCTCAAATCTTTCGAGACACAGTCATCGTGTGAAGAGATTTAGTGCGTCAGCGCGGCTTTGAGGCTTTCAAGATAGGCGTATTCCTCTTCGAGGACTTCCTTCTTGCTGTTCTCACTCTCTTCCAGGATTTCCAGGCGCAGCGCGTTCATGTCTTTCTGGACGCTCTCAACGCTGACACTGTCGAGGTTTACAGCCTCTTCAGCGAGGATGGTCAGGCCTGCAGGCGTGACATCTGCGAAGCCACCGCGCACGAAGAGGCGCATGGTGGTGTTGCCGCCGTCGAGAACGCGGACGATCCCATTCTTGAGGGTGGTCATGAACGGCGCGTGGTTTACGAGGACACCGAACTCGCCCTCAGAGCCGGGCGCGATCACGTGATCAACTTCGCCGGAGAAAAGCTCACGGGCGGGGGAAACGAGTGAGAAATTGAGTTTGTCAGCCATGGGCCTTTTCTTCCGTATCCATGTTCAGGCTGTCTTCGAATAAAGACGTCGCCTTTTCAAACTTGTCGCGGCAACCGGGATTACAGAACCCGACGACCTTGCCTTTATAAAGCGTCAGCGAATCTGCGCTGACAGGATCACCGGACCATGGGCAAAGCGTGTTGATGCAATCTTCCAGCTTTAGCGTCATGGTCCGGTCAGTTCTTGATTAGGCGTCCGCCAGCATTTTCTCTGCCTTGGCTTTCGCTTCGTCGATAGAGCCGACCATGTAGAAGGCTTGTTCCGGCAGGTGGTCGAAGTCGCCGGCGATCAGGCCTTTGAAGCCAGCGACGGTGTCTTCCAGTTTCACCTGAACGCCCGGAGAGCCTGTGAAGACCTCTGCAACGTCGAACGGCTGTGACAGGAAGCGCTCAACTTTACGCGCGCGGGCAACGGCGAGTTTGTCATCTTCTGACAGCTCGTCCATGCCGAGGATCGCGATGATGTCCTGAAGCTCTTTGTAGCGCTGTAGGATTTCCTGCACGCCACGCGCGACTTCATAGTGTTCCTGACCAATGATCAGCGGGTCGAGGATACGCGACGTAGAGTCGAGCGGGTCGACCGCCGGGTAAATGCCTTTCTCTGCGATGGCACGGTTCAGAACCGTTGTCGCGTCGAGGTGGGCGAATGAGGTCGCTGGGGCAGGGTCAGTCAGGTCGTCGGCTGGGACGTAAACCGCTTGGACCGATGTGATCGAGCCTTTGGTGGTCGTCGTAATCCGCTCTTGCAGCGCACCCATGTCTGTCGCGAGTGTCGGCTGATAGCCCACCGCGGACGGGATACGGCCGAGCAGGGCTGACACCTCAGACCCGGCTTGTGTAAAGCGGAAGATGTTATCGACGAAGAAGAGAACGTCTTTGCCTTCCTGGTCGCGGAAATATTCGGCTTGCGCGAGACCGGTTAGGGCAACACGGGCGCGGGCCCCTGGAGGCTCGTTCATCTGACCGTAGACCAGCGTCGCACGGCTTTCGCCTACGAGGTCGATCACTTTCGCGTCCTGCATCTCATAGTACAGATCGTTCCCTTCACGGGTGCGCTCACCAACGCCTGCGAAGACGGAGTAACCCCCGAACAGTTTCGCGATATTGTTGATCAGCTCCTGAATAAGGACGGTCTTGCCGACCCCGGCACCGCCGAACAGGCCGATTTTACCACCCTTAGTGTAAGGGCAGAGCAGGTCGATGACCTTGATGCCTGTCACGAGGACTTCCGCTTCAGTGGACTGTTCCACGAAGTCCGGGGCAGGGGCGTGAATTGGGGCGCGAAGCTCTGTTTCGACAGGGCCGCGCTCGTCAATCGGCTCGCCAACGACGTTCATGATCCGACCGAGTGTGGCCGGGCCGACAGGCACCTGAATTGGGCCGCCCGTGTCGCCGACAGGCTGGCCGCGAACCAGACCCTCTGTGGAGTCCATCGCGATTGTGCGAACGCTGTTCTCGCCGAGGTGCTGAGCGACCTCTAGCACTAGGCGGTTGCCATTGTTTTCTGTCTCAAGCGCGTTGAGGATGTCCGGCAGGTCGCCGTCGAACTCAACGTCGACAACGGCACCGATGACTTGGGCGACTTTGCCCTTTGCGTTTTTCAGGTCCATGTGAGGGGTCTCCTTCGGAACGGACGATTAGAGCGCCGAGTGTGCGGCGAAATTGGATGAATGTGCGAGTGTGGTCGAGATCATGATCCTAGAGCGCCTCCGCACCGGAAATGATTTCGATAAGTTCTTTAGTGATCTGAGCCTGACGCGCACGGTTATACTGCAGGGTGAGGCCGTCGATCAGCTCGCCTGCATTGCGCGTTGCGTTGTCCATGGCGGTCATGGAGGCGGCTTGCTCCCCGGCCGCGTTTTCCAGCATGGCAGACAGGATTTGCGTGTTCAGATAGCGCGGCAGTAGCTCTTCGAGGATTTCAGGCTCTGATGGCTCATAGGCATAGATCGCACCGTCGAGATCGACGGTTTCAGCATCTTCAGGCGCTTCTGCCGGGATCAGCTGTTTCGCGACAGGTTTCTGGACCAGAACGTTTTTGAATTCGGAGAAGACGAGCGTTGCGACATCAAACTCGTGGTTTTCGAAGCGGTTGCTCAGATCCATGCCAAACGCGATGGCGTAAGGTGCGAACTTGTCTTTCGCGTCACTGAGATCGACATGGTCGACGAAGAGGTTTGAGAATTCGCCTTTCAGCGCCTCACGGCCCTTTTTGCCGACTGTGATGACCTTGACCTCTTTGCCTTCGCCGAGAAGCTCCTGGAGTTTCAGGCGGGCGGCCTTGATCGTATTGGCGTTAAAGCCGCCGCAGAGACCGCGCTCGGCCGTCATGACAACGACCATGTGGACTTTGTCTTCGCCGGTTCCGGCAAGCAGGCGCGGGCCGGAAGAGCCTTCGCCCATAGCTGCGGTTAGATTGGCGACAACATTGGCCATGCGTGAGGCGTAGGGCTTGGACGCCTCAGCCGCTTCCTGCGCGCGGCGCAGCTTAGCCGCAGCGACCATCTGCTTCGCCTTGGTGATCTTCTGCGTGGATTTTACGCTTGAGATCCGGTTTTTCAGTTCCTTGAGGCCTGACATCGGTCAGTATCTCCCGATCTAGGACTTAGGCAAACGTCTTCGTGAAGTCTTCGAGCGCGGCTTTGATTTCGTCTTCAGCGGGCTCGAGTGCTTTCTCGTCGCGGATTTTCGCGAGGAGGTCTTTTTTCTCGTTGCGCAGGTAAGACAGAAGCTCGGCTTCGTAGCGGGTCACGTCTTTGGTCGCGATGTCGTCGAGATAGCCGCGTGTGCCAGCGTAAATGACGACGACCTGCTCTTCCATCAGGAGCGGGCTGTACTGAGGCTGCTTCAGCAGCTCCGTCAGGCGCTCACCACGGTTCAGCAGCTTTTGCGTCGCCGCGTCGAGGTCAGACCCGAACTTCGCAAAGGCTGCCATCTCGCGGTATTGTGCGAGCTCACCCTTCATCGATCCGGCAACCTTTTTCATCGCTTTCGTTTGAGCTGCGGAACCCACACGAGAGACTGACAGGCCAACGTTCACAGCAGGACGGATGCCCTGATAGAAGAGGTCGGTTTCGAGGAAGATCTGACCGTCCGTAATCGAAATCACGTTTGTCGGGATGTAGGCTGAAACGTCGTTGGCTTGGGTTTCAATGATCGGCAGAGCGGTCAAAGATCCGGCACCAAAGTCTTCGTTCAGTTTCGCTGCGCGTTCCAGCAGACGGGAGTGCAGGTAGAAAACGTCACCCGGATAGGCTTCACGGCCCGGTGGGCGACGCAGAAGCAGGGACATCTGGCGGTAAGCAACGGCTTGCTTGGACAGGTCATCGTAGATGATCAGGGCGTGCATGCCATTGTCACGGAACCACTCACCCATTGTACAGCCTGTGAACGGCGCGAGGTATTGCAGAGGCGCTGGCTCAGACGCGGTGGCTGAAACAACGATGGTGTAGTCCATCGCGCCGCGCTCTTCGAGTGTTTTAACAACTTGAGCGACCGTTGAGCGCTTCTGGCCGACAGCGACGTAGACGCAGAACAGCTTTTCGCTGTCGTTTTTGGCGGCGGCGTTGGTTTCTTTCTGGTTCAGGATCGTGTCGACGCAGACAGCGGTCTTACCGGTCTGGCGGTCACCAATGACAAGCTCACGCTGGCCACGGCCAACTGGGATCATGCCATCAATGGCTTTGATGCCTGTCATCATCGGCTCGTGCACAGATTTACGCGGGATAATGCCCGGCGCCTTTACGTCCACACGGTTACGGGAGGCGACGTCAGTGATCTCGCCTTTGCCGTCGATTGGGTTACCGAGCGGGTCCACAACGCGGCCGAGCAGGCCTTTACCGACAGGCGCGGCCACGATCTCATCGAGGCGCTTAACGGTCGAACCTTCTTTGATGCCGCGGTCATCGCCGAAAATCACGACGCCGACATTGTCGCTTTCGAGGTTCAACGCCATGCCTTTGACGCCGCCGTCAAATTCGACCATCTCACCGGCCTGTACACTGTCGAGGCCATAGACGCGGGCGATCCCGTCACCAACAGACAGGACTTGGCCGACATCAGAGACTTCAGCCTCAACGCCGAAGTTTTCGATCTGCGACTTCAGGATGCCGGAGATTTCAGCTGCACTAATAGACATTGAGCTTACGCTCCCTTCATAGCGGTGTTCATACGAT
>JBCDKW010000018.1:0-45230 GCA_038746145.1 Pseudomonadota bacterium | reverse complement strand
GGCAGCATCCGCGACTGCCACCAGTCCCGGTATTTGGTCGCGACATCACGAGTGATCTCGGTGAGCGGGATGTCGCCAATCTGCTCGATGAAGTAATCAATTGAGGTTCGCTTCGTCTTCTCCCACGACCTGCGCTGTGCGTCCGACTTGTTATACTGATCGTCGAAAGCGATCTTTGACACGTAGAGCTCGAACGCTTCAGAAACCGTCGTCTTGTCCTCCGGTTCCGGTACGCCGCCGAGAAGCGCTTCAGCTTTCGCTTCTGTTGGCGTTTTGCCTCTGTCGGTGGCCTTCAGGCGCTCCACAATCTCTTCTAGATCGGGAAGTGCAGCGATCTCTTCGACGGGCCGATAAACAAAGCCCTGTGCCATGGCCCGTGAGACAGCCGCCTTGTGGCGATGGTCTGCAACCCGCCAAGCCGTCCGGTCTCCATGCGGCCCCATCAATTCAAGAGCCTTTGCATTCCACATCGCCTCGTCGGCTTCAGCGAGACCGTCGCGGCGCATCATGGCAACTTCAATCGATTGGGTGCGCAGCGCGATCTGGATCAGACCACGGTCGTCAATGTCAACATACCGAGAGGGAACCCGCCGCTGATAGTGCCACCAGCCGCCACGTTCCTTGAGATATCTTGTTCCAAGTCCTGTATTCTTCATCGCGATTTGTAGTGCAAAAAGTATGCAAACTGTAGTGCAAACCGTAGTGCAAACACCGGCGTCGAACCTGGATTGGCGCAAAGCCAATCCAATAAGTTCAATGATTTCAGGGGCTTATAGAACTTTCATTTCCGAAGAAATGGCGCGAGTGACGGGGCTCGAACCCGCGACCTCCGGCGTGACAGGCCGGCACTCTAACCAACTGAGCTACACCCGCGCATTTCTATTGTTCACGATCGTACCGTGAGGCGCTGATTTAGACAGGCGCGTGCCACCGGTCAAGCAGCGATTGCCATGACTTTGCCATCGATTGCAGATAAAAGCACCGTACAGCCATTTGCCCTGAGAGAGCGAGACCATGAAACGCGTCCTGATCATCCTTGGAGTTATTGTCGGCTTGCTTTTGCTGGCCGCCGTAATCGTCCCCTTTCTAATCCCGACTTCGGTTTACAAAGCCCAGATTGAGAAAGCCGCGACGAATGCAACGGGTCGCGAAGTGCTCCTCGCCGGCGACCCCTCGCTCTCAATTTTCCCAAGTATCTCTGTCAAAATCGATGGGGCCAGTGTCAGCAACCCCGAAGGCTTCAGCGCAAATCAGATGATCACCGCCGGAGAATTCAAGGCCAATATCAAACTCTGGCCCCTGTTCTCCTCACGTGTGGAAGTTGCTGAGATTACATTGTCCGATGCGACTGTGAATTTGGAACGTTTGCCAGACGGGGAGGCAAACTGGATTTTTGACTCAACGACGGACGAAGAGACAGAAACTGAGACGGAGACAGAAGATGTATCGTCCGGCTTCAGTACTACGATTGGTCGCGCGCGCCTGCGCAATGCCAATGTTTACTATAATGATCGCACGACAAACACGCAGTACGCGCTGACAGAGGTGAACGTCCAAGCCCGGCTGAGCGCGCTCGACGCGCCTTTGGTCTCAAGCGGTGACGGCAAGCTGAACGGACAGGCTTTCGCCTATGAAATTGACCTCGACACGATTGAGGATCTCAGCATGGCGCGTCCGGCCTCTCTGATTGCCTCGCTTGAGACGGATTATGGCGCGGTCAGCTATGATGGGGCCTTGACCCTTGGCGACGCGCCAACGCTGGACGGGAGCTTCACGCTCACTTCAGAGACACTGAGCAGCCTGATTGCCTTTTTCGGTGCTGATTTGCCGATTCGTGCGGACGCCCTGAAAAGCATCAATCTCAAAGGGCGTATATCCGGCCCAGTGACCGCTCTGGCAGTGGATCTCAACCAATCAGAACTACGCGCAGACGGCCTCGCGCTCGATTATGGAGGTGCGCTTCTGTTATCGGAAACGCTGAGCCTCGACGGGAAGCTTGAAATCCGCGCTGACAAACCAAGTCAGATCTTCAAGCCTGATCAGCAGATTAGCGCACTCTCTATCGTCGATGATCTTGATTTGACAGCCGACGTTTTAGGCCCGGCCACAAGTCTCAACCTCAACAATGTCGTTCTGACCCATCGCGGTCCACTGCTAGATGCTGACTATAAAGGCAACCTTTCGCTTGGCGGGCCAGGCGCCCTGAATGGACAAGTGACAGCCGAGAGCCAAAACCTGCGCGGCCTCCTGAGTGCGCTCGATGTCGCCGTTCCCGAGGGTGACAGGCTGCGCAGTTTCAGCGTTTCTGGGAACACAAGTGGCAGTTTTGAAGGGGTGTCGCTCGCCGATGCAACGCTGACCCTCGATAACTTAACAACGACCGGTAAAGTCGGTGCAGACCTGAGTGGAGCACGTCCGAAGGTCACGGCTAATCTCGCTATGGAGACGCTCGATCTGACCCCCTTCCTCGGCCAATCGGAGACGCAGGCACCAGCCTCTAATACAGGCAGCACTGAATGGAACGACACGCCATTAGCCCTTGATGGCCTGAAAATGGTTGACGCGGACATGACCTTAACGGCCGGTGAGGTGATCCTCGACACGATCACGCTAACCGATGCCCTGCTCACGACGACCCTGAACAATGGCCGCTTGGACACGGCCTTCCGACGGGCCGAAGATCAGCCGGGCTTCCGCGCGTTTGACGGGGCATGGTCCGGCGACATGACGCTGGACGCTTCGCGGACGACACCCACCCTTTCCATTAAAGCAAACGCTGAGGGCGTAGCGGCGGAGAAACTGCTCGAAGCGCTCACAGGGTTCAATCGCCTCGGCGGGATCGGCGAGGTCAACCTGGATTTCACCTCGCAGGGTAACAGCCTGAAAGCTCTGATCGAGGGTCTCGATGGTAACTTTGATACGTCGCTGAATGACGGTGTCCTACGCGGCATCAACTTACCGCAACTGGTGCGGTCGACGGAAAACCTGTCGGAGCTCCTGGCATCAGGCGACTTGAGCGTGAGCTCGCTCAGGGATGTTGTTTCACCCGAAGCAGAAACAGATTTCAGTGCCTTCCTGGGTGATCTGAAATTCATCAATGGTGTCGCCACCGTCCAACAACTCGAGCTCCAGAACCCCGTGGTCAATGTCACAGGGAGCGGCTCAATCAATCTGGCGAGCCGGACAATCGACATTAATCTCAAGCCCCGCGTCGACCGCACGGCACAGGGACAGGGATCAACCATCGGCGTAGCGGGCATTGCGATCCCGGTGAATGTCTCAGGGCCTTGGACAAGCCCCAAATTCGGCTTTGATACGAAAGCGGTTCAACAGGAGCTTACCAATCAAGCTCGTGGTCGCGTTGCTGACGAAATCACGAGCCGCGTTGAGGGCCCGCTTGGTGGCCTGATCGGAGAGGTCGTCGGCGGCGGTCAACGAACACCATCCCAACAGCCCTCTGAGGAGACACCAGAGGCTGAACCGGAACAAAGCCTCGAGGAAGACGTCCGCGACCGCGTCCTTGATGAAGCCTTAGGCGGTCTGTTCGGTCGTGATGATGAATAGATCATGAGCAAAAAATCCCTGACCTGATCACAATTACGCCATCAGCTTGCCGTCAGGAAATATAATACAATGTATTATGTAAGATATGTTTCTTATTGGTGTATAACCCGCTGATTGCACAACTTGAGAGAAATCAGTATACGGCGCGCACACGAGAGTATGGATGATGATTCATGACCAAGACTGACCTGAAAGACTATACGCCATCAGACAGCGAGGAGTTCATGAACTCCAAGCAAAAAGCGTACTTCCGTAGCAAGCTTGAGTCTTGGAAAGATGATATTTTAAACGGCGCGAAAGCGACGATCTCAAATCTCCGCGCTGAATCCTCAAATCACCCTGATCTCGTCGACCGGGCCTCTTCTGAAAGCGATAAAGCACTCGAGCTGCGCACACGTGATCGTCAACGGAAACTGATCTCTAAAATTGATGCTGCCATCCGTCGGATCGATTCAGGCACTTACGGCTATTGCGAAGACACGGGCGAACCCATTGGCGTACGCCGCCTTGAGGCGCGCCCAACAGCAACGCTGAGCCTCGAAGCGCAAGAACGCCACGAGCGGAAAGAACGCACAGTACGTGACGACTAAAACACGCACTGCAGTAAATCTTTCCAAAACCTTAAATCCCTAACGCCCTGTTAACCCTTTCGAGTCCATCACCGATTCGGACGCTTTTGTTCGCGCAGGATTGGACTTTAATGGGTCATGACAAACACCCCCCTTCAGACAATGCCTGGGCCATGGATGGCGCGGCTGGCGTAATGGATGCTGATCGCCCCATCCCAAGTGCGCGCGGCGTATTGAGCGCGGCTGAAATTGAAGCCCTACTCCGCCCGGACCTCTCTGACCTGCCGGGACAGGACGCACCTGAACCCGTTCAGGATCGTGCCATTCCAGATCTGGTGGACGAGCCATCCAACTCAGACCCGCAACGCGACATCAAAGCCGGGCAAATCGCAGCGAAACTGTCCCTGTCTTTCAATCAGTGCTGCGGCCTGAAACCCTCCATCAGTCTTGTCAAAACGCAGGTTTCAAAGCCATCAGACCTAGACCTCGTCCGCCTGGCGCCTGCAGCAGCACTCTGTTTCGGATCGCGCGATGATCAGGTCGAAGCTCTGATCATCCTGCCCAGTGCACTTGCTGACGCGATTATTGCAAAAGCCTGTGGTGCGCCCCCGATGGTGATGGACACAGGTCGTCTCGGCGATGACTGGCGTCTGAGCCCGATCGACTGCGCCCTGCTTGAACAATTAATGCCGCCTTTGGGCCGCGCCTTGCAGGATGATTTACGCCTCGTCGCGATTGAAACGGACATGGCTTACGTCACGAGCCTGCTCCCGCCAGAAGAGGTCGTTGACACGGACTACGCCCTCGAAGTCCCTGGGCTATCGACCACGCTTAAAGTCATAACAAGCGAAACAAGTGAGGCCACCGACGTGGCGTCCATGCGGGCCACAAGCTTACCCGTTACCGCCCTTCTCACAGCAAGATTAGCAAGCCTCAGTGTTCCGCTCAGCCGGATCACATCGCTGAAGGCAGGCTCTACGCTCCTGCTCGGCCTGCCTCCGGATCAGCCTGTCGAAGTCCTCTCCGGTGATCGTGACGGCCCGGTCGTCATGGAAGGCTCAGTCGGGCGTAAAGGTAACAAGATCGCAGTGAAGGTCACCGGCCTGAACCGCTCGCTCATAAAAGATCCAAACGGCTAGGTCTGCAAAAAGACCGGCTGCTCAGCCGCCTTGAAAACAGCCGCTGTCAGCGCCCCACCGAACGCCGCACCCGTATCAAGATTAATCCGCCGCCCGTCCGGTGACACATCCGGCTGCGCATCTCGCGTCGGTGTATGGCCATGCACAACACGCATCCCGGTTAGCATCGGACTGGTCCAATTCGACGTATCGAAAAACCGGCTGCCCCGCATCCAGCGGCGTTTGACAATGTCATCATCCGGATAGGTTTGCGGGTCTACGCCCGCATGAACGAAAATCAAATCTCGCCCTTCCGGTACAAAGGTCGTTGGTAGCCCGGCAACCCAATCCATATGCGAAGCAGGAAGGTCGCAAGGGTCGCTCAGACCATAACTCGCCATCGCGCTATCGCCGCCATTGCGGAGCCAGAAGCTAATATCCTCACCGCGTGAGGCATTCAGCATCATCTCCTCATGATTGCCTATCAGGCAGGTCACCGTTTCAGGCGACGCCGCGTCCATCGCCATGAGCGTTTCAATCACACCACGACTATCCGGCCCGCGGTCCACATAGTCCCCAACATGCACAATGTGCTTGGTGTCGTTCGGGGCATAGACCTCATGAAAGTCATCGATATTCGCATGCAAGTCGCGCAGTCGGACCGCCTCCCCATGAACATCTCCGATGGCGTAGAAAACCGTTTCACTCGCCACCGGAAAGCTCCATCGAAAAACTAGCCGATATTCCCATGCTTCTCGATATGCGCATCGACGGCTTTAATCGCGTCATCGACATTATTCCCCGCACTGCGCAGTTCCGCCTCACGCTGGGCCCAGAGCCGCTTCTGATAGTTGGTCGAGATAATATCGGTCACAACCAGCGTCCCGACAACCAGATAGAAGCTTGCCTTGCTCATCGCTTCAATCGGGAACCCGAACAGTTTCAGATGCGCCAGATGCGCGCCTTCCGTGACCAAAAGAACCCCGACCAAGAAGAGGATGAACAGGCCCAAAACCTCATACATCCGGTTCTTTTTCAGGAAGTCGGCGACATAATCGGCGAGCAGGATCATGATGATGCCAGAGGCAACAATGGCAATCGCCATGATCCAGATCTGATAATCCTTGCCGGGCTCACAACCGACCGCACCGTCAATCGGGTTGGCAATCAGATAGGCCTTACACTCCTGAACCGTGCCCTCAAACACACCGCCCTGCACGAGGCCTGCACTCGCCTGCAAGAGTATATCACCGGTCTGACTCACGACATTTGCCACCTCAACATTCGCGATCGCCATCGCCGACAGAATCGAGTCGAAGGAAAAGACCAAGTTCATGGCCACGATCATGGCAACGGCCTGCATCACAGATTTCGTCTTAGAGCCCTCCGTGTGCTCGATATGATCGACGGCCAGCAGGTGATGGATTTCTTTAACTGCTGTATAGATGATGAACCCGCCACCAAACAGCGTCACCAGCGCTTGGAGCGTAAAGTCACCCTCTAAAAACCCTTTGATCTGCGCCTCAAATAAAGGCTCTGCCAAGAGCGAGAACAGATTCACAATCACGATCAGTAGAATGATCCGCAACGCAACCGCAATCCCGATCCCCCAGCGCGCCACACTGCCCGCCTTTTCCGGTCCGACACGTTTGGACTCAATCGTGATGTAAAGCAGATTGTCAAAGCCCAGAACGGCCTGCAGCAATAAGAGCGCGAATAGCGTAAACAGCCCGCTGACCGAAAACACCTCAGCAATAATTTCACCCAACATGACGGGAACCCCTTTGTTCAAACCTCTTCAAGGTGAGAGTTTAGCAAGAGTCTACGCCAGTGAAAGGGCGCAGCGGTCTTGCCCTCGCCCGCGCACAGACTTAAAGCCACCGCAAACGCAAACACACGCCTCTAGAAGGACACGTCCCATGAGTGAAATCGTCGACATTCACGCCCGCCAGATCATCGACAGTCGCGGCAACCCAACCGTTGAAGTTGATGTCACGCTTGAGGATGGCTCCTTCGGTCGTGCAGCCGTCCCATCCGGTGCTTCAACCGGCGTCCACGAAGCTCACGAACTACGTGACGGCGGTGAAGCCTACAAAGGCAAAGGCGTCCAGAACGCAGTCGAGGCCGTCAATGGCGAAATCGCCAACGAACTCGAAGGCCTCGACGCGACAGAGCAACGCCTGATCGACGGCCTGATGATCGAACTCGACGGCACGGATAATAAAAAACGCCTCGGCGCAAATGCCATTCTAGGCATCTCTATGGCAACCGCAAAAGCCGCGGCTGAGAGCTGCTCGATGCCGCTCTACCGCTATGTCGGCGGCACCAATGCGCGCATCCTGCCGACGCCGATGATGAACATTATCAATGGCGGTGAGCATGCCGACAATCCGATCGACATCCAAGAATTCATGATCATGCCGGTGAACGCTGACAGCCTGTCTGACGCCGTTCGCATTGGCTCAGAAGTCTTTCACACCCTGAAATCAGAACTCAACAAAGCCGGCCACAATACCGGCGTTGGCGATGAAGGCGGCTTCGCGCCAAATCTTTCCTCGACCCGCGAAGCGCTCGATTTCATCATGAAATCTATTGAGACCGCAGGCTATGCCCCCGGCGAAGACGTGGCCCTCGCCCTCGATGCGGCCTCTACCGAGTTTTACAAAGATGGCAAATACGTTCTGTCCGGCGAAGGCCAATCCTATGACGCAGAAGGCATGGCGAAATATCTCGCCGACCTCGTTGACGCCTACCCGATCCTCTCCATTGAAGACGGCATGGCCGAGGATGACTGGGACGGCTGGTCCATTCTGACAGACATGGTCGGCGACCGCTGCCAGCTCGTCGGCGATGACCTCTTCGTGACCAACCCGGAACGCCTAGCCCTTGGCCTGCAACGCGGCGCAGCGAACTCAATTCTGGTGAAGGTCAACCAGATCGGCACGCTGTCTGAAACCCTCGACGCGGTCGAACTCGCCCACCGCCACGCTTATACGGCTGTCATGTCACACCGCTCCGGTGAGACCGAAGACGCCACCATCGCTGACCTCGCGGTTGCAGTAAATTGCGGCCAGATCAAAACCGGCTCACTGGCACGCTCAGACCGCTTGGCCAAATACAACCAGCTCATCCGCATTGAAGAAGAGTTGGGTGCGGCCGCCCTCTATGCAGGCGGCGCGCTGATTAACGCCTAGAATTGCGTCCTATTCCAACGGGGATTCATACACCATGAATTCCCAATCGCTCTGGTATGGATCGGTAAAATTACCATCCGCGTTAAGCGTCGGATTTGGAATATAGGCCCATGCCGCGCGTCCCTGACCGAGATTCACCATCTCGTCCATGCCGCCCCAGCCCGTGTTTTCAAGCTCAACCGGCTCTGACATCGCGTTTCCGTCAGCGTCGATCTCCATTAGGTAATAGGCTTTCGGGTGCAGTGTATGCTTGCCCGAAAAGCGGTTCAGCTTCGTTCCATCGCTCATGCATTGGAACTTCGCCCAGCCGAGCAGAAAGCGCCCATTCTTCAAATCCGTGAGCTGCGGCGCACCCAGCATACAATCAGCATCCTCGACAATCCATTTCACGCGCTGGAATTTATCATCGATCTCATTGCGCCCATTATTGCCAATGTGCTGGATCCCAATCTTGGTCAGCTCGCGTTCCGTGTAATTACCGTTCCAGAAGCCACCCCGAAACGCCGGATAGTTCTTGCGTCCATTATCGTAATAGTACTCGTCCATATAGACCCGCTCACACGGCTCGCCCCAAGCCCAGTCACAGGCCTCGACACCGCGTTCCGGGCGTCCGCGCGCAATCGCCAAGTCTTCCTCAACCTTGATGAAGGCAAGATAGTCGGGATCATCTGCTGGGATCAGGTCCGTACCAACCAGCGCGACGATTGAGCGGTTATCTTCAATCGGAAGGACTTTCTGGCCGCCACCATTGGTGATGGCCGCATTGCTGGAGGCCACGATGAAGTTCTCATAGCCTTCAAAGGTTGTGGACGAGGTCTCCATCTTGACCGCAATCGCGCCTTTATTTGTCGCGCTCCAATATTTTGCACCATCAGAGGTACACAGTGTCCCAAAATGACCTGAGAACGGGTTATAGAAGACGCGCATGTGAAGAACGTGCCCTCCCCCGCACCCCCAGGTCCATCCGCGCTCGCGATTGCTATTGTTCGGATCATCCGGGTTCAGTTTCCAGCCATCCCTGTCGATAATCATCAGAGCGCCGCTCTTGTGACGCCCGCCACCATTATCGAATGAATTCGTCGTGAAGGCCGCGCCGTAAACATCCTGGTCCTCGGCATATTCCAGACTGGTCGCCGCGAGTTGCTGACCACCAACAGCTTTGTGAATGACATAGCGATCCGGATCGCTGGACAGCGACACCCCATCCCATTCGAGCAGCCAGACCTCACCATTATATTTGTAATTATTCTCGCGTTTGTCGGCCGCGATGTTCGAGTTGTTATCGACCTGAGACTTGTTGTTCGGCTGATCGATGCGCCCACCGCCATAGTCTTCAACCAAGTCCTTTGTGAAATACTCAGACTCGGATGTCGGCTCCTCGAAATCTGTATTGCAAAGCACAGCGACGCGCGAGCAATCAGAGCTGACAGAAATCCCGTGAGACTCATGGCAAATGTCCATTTTGGCTTCATTGCCTGTCCGGCGCATCGTCTTGGTACCCGGATCGTAGGCCATTTCGAAAACGGACCCAATCGTCGGCAGCGTCGGATGCGCGCTCGCGCTCGTATCCTCCAACGTCATGGACACAAACATACGAGGCTGATCCGTGTCCGTCGCACAAGAGTCAAAATATGTCCGGAAAGGAAGTTGCTTCGGATGGCGCCCCGTCAGGTCCTTCAGTGATCCGATATAGTGCGGAAATGACTTCCGCTCAGCCGCATTGCGAGAACCACTCGGCAAGTCGCTAATCGTGGTCTTCGAGATGTCCCCGATAACCGTGCTCGTTGGAGGCGGCGGTGGCGGTGGCGGCGGCGGAGGAGGAGGTGGCGGTGGTGGTGGTGGAGAAACCGGACCTGAGCCACCGCTCGGCGTTGGGGCGACGACGTCAGAGCCGCCCCCACCCCCGCATGCTGCTAAAACTGAGAGTGCGAGAACACTGCAAACTACCGACCGTTTATACATCATAATCACCCCAATGACTGATGATGCTTGCGTGCCTGATGAGGGTCTAAGCGGACGTAAAAATATTTGCAGGGACTTTTGCGAACCGATTAACCCTATAACGCGATCTGCTATGAAAGGTGCGTATCGATGCATATTTTAGGATTTAAAACCAATGCATTATATAGGGACGATTGGGTCAAACACTGCCAAGTAGCCTTAATCTTGGCAGCGATGGCTATTTGATTTGTCTGATAGAATTCGATTTATCCCGACCGATCTTCGCAGTCCGTAAATCCCAGAACCCCTCTCTCCTTTACGCTCCCCACGGCTTGAAGGCGCCGCCCTCGGACTTGATCCGAGGGTCCATCATCCGAAATCTACCGAAAGAATAAGGGGTTAAGGCTACCTCTCAGCCTAGCCTTGAGACAGGGAGATGGATCCCCGGATCAAGTCCGAGGACAGCGTTGCACGGTCAAGCCGTGCAAAGCGTGACCGAGAGACTGGACTATAAATCTATCCCGCGGGGTTCAACCCACCGCTATACTCCCAATCAATATGCAAATCCGCATCAATCCCCGCGACTGGGCGCATGTCCCCGTCTGGCTCTGGCCCTACGTCTGGTGGCAACTCCTGCGCTTGCGCGCCCATGTGCGCAAAACCGGTCAGGACGGATTCTACCAAATCACGCACGACGGCCGCGTAGAAATCTACCTCGCCCCCGACAGATCAGACCTCAATGTCTGGCTCTACCAACAGCGCCGGAGCTATCTCGATCACTGGGTGCCCATGCACGACGTAAGCGGCGAGGCACACCTGAGCGCGATCCAATACTGGACCCCAAGGTTCATGGAATGCGGAGAACGTATCCTCTACATCAGCTGGGGAAAGGACTTCACGCCAGCGCCCGTCATTAACGATAGCTCATAACAGCTAGAACCCCCCTCCGCCCTTCGGGCACCTCCCCCGTGAACGGGGGAGGAAAGTTCAGCTCTAAATCCAATAAGGGACAGGATTTCCTCCCTCGCTTCAGCGGGGGAGGTGGGCCAGCCGAAGGCTGGGTCGGAGGGGGCAAATCTCAATCTCACAAACTCACCACAAACCCACCAAACTTCCCGCACCCGCGCGAGGAGCCAAACCCGGCTGCACGAAATTCAAAGCAGGAGAACCCGTCCATGTCCCAAACCCAAATCGAGAACACCACAGCCCTGAGCCCGGTTCATGTGAGCGCTCGCAGAGCGCGATACGTAACCCGCTTATCCCCGCTGCGGCAAAGCCGCTCAAGGCGGGGATCAAACAAGACTCAACCCGCTTCACGAAGCGTGCTGCGAAGCTGCTCAGCGCTTCGTCAAAAAACTCTTGCGCGAAACTTAATTCTAAATATCAGCGCGCTTGCTTCGCCCGAACACAGCCTTCATCATCCAATTCGGCGCGAACCGCTCCATACGCGGGTGGCGGGCCAGAACGCTTTCCATCCAGTTGCGGCCCCAAATTGAATTACGGCCCAGAAGCACAACACCAACAATTGCAATCGGCAGCCCAATCGGCAGGATCGGTGTCACGAAGGCAATCGGAATTGAGATGATGATCATCAATAAGCCGATCAGTGCGAACAATTGCCGGATCAGGGTGCGCATACTTTGCCCGACTGCACCGAAGGGAGGTGCAGTTTCCGTCTGGTTTTTCGGATCAAGATGAGGGCTTCCGTCCGGCATGAGGCTTATATGGTTTTATCCCTGTGATGTGTCCAGCAAAACGATGTCACAACGGCTTTATCACGTGCCATTGTGGCAACACTGTTGCAGCGTGCTTGATTAATTAATTCAAGGGTCTGAAAAACGGATGAAAGGGAAACACTGATTTGCAAGTATCGCGGCAGCTAAAGACAGTTCAGGCTCTGCGTGGCATCGCGGCACTGCTCGTGATGATGGGGCATTTGCACACGATTGAAGCCCGTCAGTCCGGCGCGCTAGAGGCGGGGGAAGCGCCCCTCTTGTCAGAAATCTGGATCAATGGCGCAAGCGGGGTTGATCTCTTCTTTGTCATTTCAGGCTTCATCATGGTTTGGGTTGCAGGCTCCGCGCCTGCGGGTCCGACCTCCGCGAGCCGATTTGCCGTGGCGCGCGTGTTCAGGATCTATCCGCTTTGGTGGTTGTTCGCAGGGGTCACAGCGCTCTATCTATGGATCGTATATGGTGTGCCATGGGACACAGCTCAGCTCGAACAGCGCGGTATGCAAGGCCCGGAGTACCTTTTAAAGTCTGCATTCTTACTGCCGCAAGACTGGTTGCCCGTGCTGAATGTCGGCTGGACGCTGGTGCACGAGATGTACTTCTACTTGGTCTTTGCAGTTCTGCTCCTCCTGCCAGCATCGTGGCGGGGGTTTGCCTTGATCCTTTGGGGCGGCCTTGTTCTGACTTTCGCGGCTCAAGGCTATTCAAGCTATCACGCAGGAACCGCTGTCGAATTGGCCACGCACCCTATGACGCTGGAATTCTTGATGGGCGCGGGTGTGGCCTATCTGATAAGAGCGGACAGATCCGGCTTTGAGCGAACAGCGCTTGTCTTAGGTTTGATCGCGCTCGGCGCGTCTTTCGCGATATTCCCGTATTTCCGCATCTTCAATGAGGATCTCGGCTGGTACCGTATTGTTCTGTTTGGGCTGCCATCGGCTCTGGTGCTCTACGGCTTTGTTCAGTTGGAACTCAAGCACGGGTTTGGGCGGCGTGTTCCGAGTTTCCTCGTGCGCTTGGGCGATTGGAGCTATGCGCTTTATCTCAGTCACATTCTGGTTCTCAGCGCGCTGGGACGCATTTGGTTCAGCGTTCTGGAACCGGACTGGAATACACGCGCAGTCTTCGTCGTTGCGGCAATAGCAACAACGATTTGCGCATCAGCGCTCGCCTATTACCTCTATGAGCGCCCGATTATTCGCTTGGGCAAAAAAGCGATGGGCGCCAGATCAACCAGCGCCCCATCGCAAACCTGATCACTCAGCCGCAATTGCTTCCGGCTCAGGCGGCAACCATTTCAAGACAGGTTTCCGCGCCGCTTTCGTTTCGTCCAGCCGCTTCATCGGAGCGAGATAAGGCGCGCCTTTCATGCTCTCATCCCCGGCTTTCGCGCGCTCAGCGATTGAGAGCATTGAGTCACAGAAACGATCGAGCTCAGCTTTACTCTCCGTCTCGGTCGGCTCAATCAGCATTGCGCCGTGAACCACGAGCGGGAAATACATCGTCATCGGATGATAGCCCTCATCGATCAGGGCTTTGGCAATGTCTATGGTCTCAATATTGTCGGCGGTGAAGGCGTCAGAGAACAGCGCTTCGTGCATACAGAAGCCGTCAAAGGCCGGCGTCATAACCGACTTGAGGCGGGCCTGAACATAGTTGGCGTTGAGGACAGCATCCTCAGCAACTTGTTTCAGGCCATCCGCCCCATGGCTCAACATGTACGCCAGCGCACGAACGAACATGCCCATCTGGCCGTGGAAAGCGACCATCCGGCCGAACGCGTCTTTGGCCTCGCCTTCCGCCTCTTCGACGAGGCGGAAGCCGTCTTCGTCTTTGACAACATAAGGCACAGGTGCAAATGGCGCGAGCGCGTCAGACAAGACTGTTGGGCCGGAACCCGGACCACCACCGCCGTGGGGCGTCGAGAACGTCTTGTGCAGATTAATGTGCATCGCATCGACGCCGAGATCGCCTGGGCGGACCCGGCCAACGATCGCATTGAAATTTGCGCCGTCGCAGTAGAAATAGCCGCCCGCGTTGTGGATAAGGTCAGCGATATTTTTGATATCCGTTTCAAACAGACCGCACGTGTTTGGATTGGTCAGCATGATGCCAGCGATATCGTCTGTGGTTTCCAGCTTGGCACGCAAATCATCCATATCGACGCGGCCACGGGCATCGGCTTTGATTTCATCGACCTTGAAACCGCATTGGATCGCAGTCGCTGGATTCGTTCCATGCGCAGAAGCCGGAACCAGAACGCGCTTCCGCGTGTCGGACTCGCCGCGCGCGATTAGGGCCTGTCGGATCGCGAGCATGCCACAAAGTTCACCATGGGCACCGGCTTTCGGGCTCATCGCTACCGCTGGCATTCCGGTTAGCGTTTTGAGCCAGGTCGCCAACTCATCGATCAGTTCCAGCGCGCCTTGGACCGTTTGTTGCGGCTGAAGCGGATGGATATCAGAAAAACCAGGCATCCGGGCGGCCTTCTCATTCAAGCGCGGATTATGCTTCATCGTGCAGGAACCGAGCGGAAAGAAGCCGAGATCAATGGCGTAGTTCCGCTGGCTCAAGCGCATATAGTGGCGCACGGCTTGCGGTTCAGACAGGCCCGGCAAAGTCACGTCGGCTTTACGGGCGACACCGCCGAGGCGGCTGGCTTTGCCTTCTGGTTTTGGCAGATCAACGCCGGTTTCATCCCAGCGGTCGGTCTCAAAGATTAGTGGCTCAGCTTGAAGCAATCCGCGCGAGCCCGAGACGGTTTTCATCTCTGATGAGGTCGAAATCGCTGTCGGTGCAGACGGGCGACCTGTGGAAAGCATGGTCATTGGGCAAGCTCCTGTAGGGAAGGACAATTTGGGAAGAACGGGGCGGAAAAGTTCGCCACGAGTTGTTCAAATTCAGCGTTCAAGAGATTATTGTGGCCGTAGCCTTCAAGGACAAACCGTTGAACGGGTTGGGAGAAATCTTCTGCGAGATCAGCGGAGTGCTTAGCCGGGATAATGCGATCAGAATCCCCGTGAACGATCAAAACAGGTTCGTTTACTTTTGACGCTAAGCGATCGCTTCTAAATGCATTTCCTGCGATTAGGCTCATCGGCAATACGGGCATCATTTCTTGACCCATACGTGTTCCAGATTCAAAGGGCGCACCGAGGATAAGCGCTGTCGAATCGCGTTCCGCAGCTACGCCGATAGCGACAGAACTCCCGAGGGAAAATCCGCGAATAATGATGTCTGAAGCCGCTAATCCGCCCGATTCGAGGAAATCGAACGCTGCCACCCCGTCAATGCGTACGCCGCTTTCGGTCGGTCGCCCGGTTGAGCCTGAATAGCCGCGATAGGCCGGGGTGAGGAAGCCTATGCCTTTGCTACCGTAATAGTTTGAGATGCTGACCATTCCGCGCAAATGCTGGGCATTACCGTGAAAATTGAGGAAGGTTGGGCACCCCTTATGGGCCTTCGCATAAATCGCCACCAGGGTCTCACCATCAGAGGTCTGGATCTCAATTTTTTCGGCAACGCTACCCGTGGGCATCTCCAGCGGGCTGTTATCCGGATAAAACGCAAATCTATCGGTGAACGCGCATGCTGAAATGCAAAGCGCGACATAGATTACGATGACAACAAAAAGGATGCGCTTGACCCAATTCACTTAGATGACCTCGCTCAAAGCATCGACATAGGCAGCGATATCAGCCTCTGTCGTGCACTCAGCCGCCGCTGCGATGATCACGTCACCCATACCCGCCTCCGGCACGAGCCGCGAGACGCGGACCCCGCCGAGGACGCCGCGTTCTTCGAGCATGGCGATGAGGGCTTCGCCGTCCATCGGCGTGCGGAAGGCGAATTCGTTGAAGAAACGCGGGGTGAGAATTTCGACGCCGTCAATGCTTTCAAGCGCATCGGCGAGGTCGCAAGCCGCCTCATGATTGAGTTGAGCGAGCTGCTTAAAGCCTTTGCCACCAAGCAAAGTCATGTGCGCCGTAAAGGCCAGCGCACAGAGGCCGGAATTGGTGCAGATATTTGAGGTCGCTTTATCGCGGCGAATATGCTGCTCGCGCGTTGAGAGCGTCAGGACGAAACCGCGATTGCCGTCTGCGTCCGTGGTCTCACCACAGAGGCGGCCCGGCATCTGGCGTACAAGTTTTTGAGTGCATGCGAAGAGACCCACATAGGGACCACCAAAGTTCAGACCGTTTCCAATCGACTGGCCTTCGCCGACGGCGATATCGGCGCCCATTTCACCGGGCGGGGTGACGAGACCGAGGCTGATCGCTTCGGTGAAAACACTGACGAGAAGCGCTTTCTGTTCATGCGCGGCGTCAGCGACCGGTGACAGGTCTGTGACCGTGCCGAACACGTTGGGCGACTGGCCGATCACGCAAGCGGTCTCTTTATCGACATGGTCGATCAGAGCGAGTTCGTCATCGATTGCAGCTGGTAGCGCGACAACCTCAATCCCCTGCGCTTCGCAGAGAAGACGTGTTGCGGCAACATAGTGCGGATGCACACCACCGGAGAGGACGACCTTTTTCCGGCGTGTCGCACGGCAAGCCATGACAGCGGCTTCTGCGCATGAGGTTGAGCCGTCATACATGCTGGCATTCGCCACATCCATCGCGGTCAATTCGGCCACTTGGGTCTGGAACTCGAACAGGTTTTGCAGCGTGCCTTGGGCGATTTCCGGTTGGTACGGTGTGTACGTTGTCAGGAATTCGCTGCGCTGGATGATCATGTCGACGCTGGCGGGAACGTGGTGCTTATACGCGCCGCAGCCGACGAAAAACGGAACATCACTGGCCGTCGTATTCTTGGCCGCAAGCCCAGACAGATGGCGCTCAACGGCGAGTTCGCCCTGATGGTCCGGCAGGCCCGCAATCTGTCCGCCGAGGCGGGCGCTTATCGGAACGTCCTGATAGAAATCATCGACCGACGCCGCGCCGATTGTGTTCAGCATCGTTGTACGATCTTGAGGGGTCAGGGGGAGGTAACGCATGTCCTACAGTCCTTCACAAAATTCTTTGTAAGCAGCCTCATCCATGAGGCCGTCCAATTCACCGGTGTCACTCAGCTTGATCTTGCAAAACCAGCCCGCGCCGGTCGGGTCTTCATTGACGGTTTCAGGCTTACCCTCCCCGCCCTCGTCTTCTGCGACCAGGGCATTATTGCGTTCAACTAGGTCACCGCTGACAGGGGCATAAACGTCAGACGCCGCCTTTGTGCTCTCGACCACGGCGACGTCATCGCCTTTTGCAAATGTGCCATCTTCGGGGACATCGACATAAACGACATCGCCGAGTTGGTCGGTCGCGTACTTGGTAATCCCGACAGTGCCAATACCGTCTTCGACGCGGATCCACTCATGGTCTTCTGTATAATAGGTGGTCATGGGTGGTCTCCCTCAGCGCTTATAATTCGGTTGAATGAACGGTAATGTCGCAACCTCAGCCGGGCGCGCTTTGCCGCGCACCATAAGGTCGAGGCTGGTGCCGGCCTCAGCAAGGTCAGCGCGGACATAGCCCATCGCGATCGGGCGTTCGACGCTCGGGCCCACACCGCCGGACGTGATGACGCCGACACGTTCGCCGTTCAAGTGGATTTCGGTCCCCTCGCGGGCCGGTGCACTTTGAAGCGGTTGAATGCCAACGCGCTTTTCCGCTGGCCCGTTTTCAAGGGCGCTCATGATCCGCTCAGCACCCGAAAAGTCCGCGCGCGCACGACGGGATTTCTGGATGACCCATGACAAATCGGCTTCAACCGGATCGCGGGTCGTGTCCATATCATGCCCGTAAAGGCAGAGGCCAGCCTCAAGCCGCAAGCTGTCGCGCGCGCCTAAGCCGATGGGTTTGACGCGTTCATCAGCCAGAAGCATTTTGACAAGCCCGATCCCCGCTTCGTTGTTTGGCAACAGGAGTTCGAAGCCATCCTCGCCAGTGTATCCACAGCGCGAGACCATGTATTTCTCGCCGTCTTTCTGAATGTAGGCGCAGCGCATAAATTTGAGGTCCGCCGCTTCCAGGAAATGCGGTGCGATGACGGCCTCTGCATCGGGGCCCTGCAGCGCTACCAGAATGCGATCGTCGGCGCGCTGCAGCATCGCAACATCGGACAACTCCTGTTCGAACAGGGCCCAGTCTTCCTGTTTTACCGCGCCATTGACGACGATGTAGAGCATGCCGTCGAGGCCTTCGCCCGGCATCCGCGTTACGATGAGATCGTCCAGAATACCGCCCTCTTGATTGAGGAGAACGGTCAGACGCCCCTGCCCCGGTTTCAGCGCGGCAATGTCGCTGGGCACGAGGCGTTCGAGCGCCGCCGAAATCTTCTCATGCGCGCCTGCCTCACCAAGACCCTCTTTCAGAAACAGGAAACACGGTCCCATGTGAGAGACATCGAACAGCCCGGCATGCGTGCGTGTCCAAAGGTGCTCCGCTTTAACGCCCTCGAACTGAACCGGCATCTCATAGCCCGCAAACGGAACGATACGCGCACCTAGATCGACATGAAGGTCGTAGAGCGGTGTGCGCTTTAGAGCTTGCGGTTCTGTGTCGGCCATGATGGCGCCTTTCGAGCAGGTTTGGCCCCGGGCAATGCCCTTGACCTGAAGTCCTGCCCCCGCTGTCGTGGCGCCTGAGAGATTTACTCCTTCGGCGAGACTGCGCCCATCAGGAGGGCCGCCTCTTTCCAGCGTTTACAGCCTGTTTCGGTCCCTGGACCTGAGCGTTTCCGGGGCGGTTGCGCCTTCGGTGACCGGCTGACAGCCGATTCTCTCCCGAAACAGATTTACTGATGTCGAATTAGTTCGGATTCTCACAGTCGGCAAGGAGAAATATGGCTATCCAACCAGCGCCAGATTTGAGAGCTGGCTTGCAATTGTATCATAGGCCCGTTTCAACTCGTCACCGTCGCTCGCATTAAAGAAGCGGTCAGGATCGCCTGCACAGACTTTCAGCGTATTTTTAGCACTAGTCGGCGCCTGAAATGCGACGGCGTAAACAATGACATTTTCATCCCGCATTTTTTGGCAAAGCGTTTTCGATTGGATGTTGCTGTTACCCATTCCGGGCGCGTACTGCGTGTTAAAAATGCCGTCCGTCATCAGGATCACCGCCTTCAAGGAATTGTCCGCATCATACGCACGCGGTTTTGAGGCGGTCGGCCAAACCGCGTCCCATTCGGGCGCAATCAGATACCAAGACCACGCCACACCCAAGTGACCCGCCGTCCATCCATCGGCATTGAGGCTGTCAATCGCCGTATTGAATGTGTTGAGATTGCTGGTGAGTGGGAGAACGCTACTGCTGGGGCAGGATGTTGCACGCTCGCCCATCCATTTGTTCGGCGCGGGTGCATCATCTTTCCAACGCGAATTGCCCTCGCGCTCAGACACGCAGGTGCTGTCACCGGATGACCAACCATCAAGCACTTTATCAGCATATGCCCCTGCGTTTACAGAGGTTGAGTAGGTGTTGAATGCAATACGGACGCGGTCTCCGCTCTGCGGGATAATCAGTCGTGCTGCGGCATCTTTCGCTGCTGTTTTCAGGTCTGTCAGTTTCTGTCCGCCCATCGACCCGGACACATCCAGCATCAAGGCCAGATCAAGCTTGGTAATCGCGGCCTGTGCTGTCGCAGCATTCGCAACCGAGACCTCTTCTTTCCAAAAAACGCCGCCAAAGAGCGTATCCAACGTGCAATTGTTGGCGACTGTGACCTGCCCCTCGTCGCGGTTGATCGTGATGGTTGGCTCAATGCAATCGACATCACCGTGCGCACTCAACATATTCGCTTCAAAGGATTCTTTGGCGATTGTAATAATCTCTGCGTCAGTCCTGGTTGAGTCTTCTAATGCGCGGGCACCGGCAAGAGAGGCTGCATCAATCGAAGCTTGTAAATGACGGCTCGTGCCTTCCTGACGTGAGAAGTCCACGGCAAAACTAATCATCATAAGAAGCGGGATGAGGGCGATGGACAAAATGACTGCTGCTTGGGCACGCTCATTACTATAAAATTCGGTTGCTTTTCCGCGATTTTGACGATCTGACATGTCTCAACTCCGGTCAAACGGGCGCGCGCCCGTATTCGACCGAAATGCTGCATACAGCATGCCAAATTCGCGAATTAAGAGAAAATTAGCTGCAATATCGCGCTGTTACTTCGCTTAACTTTTTCACTTTTTTTTGCCCATGAAGCCGAAGAGGTGACCGGCGACTTTACGCATTTGGATCTCTTCTGAGCCTTCTGTGATGCGATAGCGGCGATGGTGGCGATAGATGTGCTCGAACGGTTTGTGGCGGGAATAGCCCATGCCGCCATGCGTCTGCATCGCCTGATCGGCAGCGTTGCAGCAGAGACGATTTGCGCGATAATTACACATCGAGACCTTGTCAGAGAGCTTTACAGCGACCTCTGGCTTCGTCATCTGATCCATTTCCCAAGCCGTCTTGAAGATCAGAAGGCGCAGCATTTCGGCCTCTGTGGCCAACTCCACGAGCGGGAACTGGATCGCCTGATTAACCGCAAGCGGTTTACCAAAAGGCTTGCGCGCTTGCGCGTAATCCACGCTCTCATCAATGCAGTAAAGTGCAGCGCCGACGGAGCTGGCGGCTTGGCGGATACGGTTTTCGTGCACGAAATGCTGAGCGAGCGCGAGGCCGCCTTCCGGTGGGCCAAAGACGGCAGTGTCCGGCACCCAGACATTCGTGATCGAGACGCGCGGGTGATCGGTCGGCATATTGAAGGTCCAGAGATACTCTTCGATCTTCACGCCTGGATCATCGGCCGGGACGAGCAGGCAAGTAATGCCGCGCGCATCGCCGTCTTCGCCGCTGGTGCGTGCAAAACACATGATGTGGGTCGCGACATGCATGCCGGTCGTCCACATTTTTTCGCCATTGATCAACCAGCCATCGACGCCTTCACGCGTTTCTTTCATTGCAACCGTGTCCATGTGAGTGGCGTCGGAGCCATGCTCAGGCTCAGTCAGGCCGAAGGTTGCGATGAATTCACCATTGAGCGCGGCTTCAGCGAGATGGGCCTGATCTTCACGGGCGAAGTCGCGCAGCATCAGAATTTGCGGGAAGTTCGCAACGATCGAGTGCTCATTCTGGAGATCGTTGTGGAGACCAAGCCCCTTGCGTGCAAAATGCTCACGGATTACCGCCATTGCGAGATTTGATCCGTTTTGCCCGCCATATTCTGTTGGGAGGCCAAAGCGGAAATGCCCGGCCCTGTCCGCGCGGCGTTTCGCCCGTCTCAGCAGGTCTTCCCATTCAGGACGCGGCAGGCCGCCATTCTCGAAGTCTGTGCGCGCCCATTCACGCCGATGATCGAAAAAGCGGATATTGTCGTCTTGTTGTTCAAGTGGCTTAATCTCTGCGTCAATGAAGGCGTCGAGTTCATGAAGGTAGTCCTGCAAGTCCTGCGGTATGTTGAAGTCCATCTGCGCTTCGCTCCCGTATCTTTTATGGCTACGATACGAATGCGCGGTTTGAGAGCAAGACGGGTCGCAGCGTCATGCCGTCGCGATTTGCTGGCCAAAAAAGACTAGACGAAAGCCGCATTGCATTTATTTCGCACTTGCAGCATAGAAATATGCGCTGAACGATTGACAAATTATTCAGTGATTATAGTTTGTACATCACCGTAAGGCAAAAATGCCGCGCTTAAACTTGAAAGGCTCCTCCCATGATCCGCACACTTGCTTTCTCTGCTCTCGCTCTTGGCCTGGCCGGCGCTGCCGCTGCCTCATCTGCAAATGCAACAGCGTTTACGCTGAAACTTGAAACGCCGAAGGCAGAAACCCAACAAATCGTTGCCGATGGCAACCTCTGGAGCTGCGAAGGCGACACTTGCACAGCGACGCTGAACCGCAAAAAAGCGACTGTCCGCACCTGCCAAAAAGTCGCCAAGGAAATCGGCAGCTTCGTCTCTTTCGAAAGCGCCAATAACGCCCTTAGCGAAAGCCAGGTCGGAAAGTGCAATAGCGCTGCAAAATAGTTTCCGAATTATTCAACTCACTCCTCCTATAAAAGCCGTCTCAATCGAGGCGGCTTCTTTTTTTGCTGCGAAGCAATAGGATTTTTGACGGAATCGTCACGATTTTTCGATAGGATTTTTATATGACCGGCACTACGCTCTTATGATTATCATAAGGAGCGCAAGCAATGATCGAAGCCCTTCGCACACCAGACCAACGCTTTGAGAATCTACCCGACTTCGACTTCGAGCCCCACTATGTAGACAGTTTGAAAGGCTATGAAGGCCTTCGGGTTCACTATCTCGATGACGGACCGCGCGATGCGGATCGGACATTTCTTTGCCTGCATGGGCAGCCGAGCTGGTCTTATCTTTATCGCAAAATGATCCCTGTCTTTGTCGCGAGCGGTGCACGCGTCATCGCGCCTGACTGGTTAGGGTTCGGCCGATCAGACAAACCTGTCGAAGATGACGTTTATACATATCACTTCCATCGCAACATGATGCTTGCTTTCATTGAGCATCTGGATTTGCAAAACATCACCCTTGTCTGTCAGGATTGGGGGGGCCTGTTGGGTTTAACGATCCCACAGGATATGCCGGATCGATTCACACGGCTGCTTGTCATGAACACAGCGATTGCTGTTGGACAATCTCCGGGTGAAGGCTTTAATGCGTGGAGATCGTTTAACCGGACACAGCCGGATCTTGATGTTGCTTCTTTAATGAAACGGGCGACGCCGATTCTCAGCGATGCCGAAGCCGCAGCTTATGCTGCCCCGTTTCCGGATGTCCACTACAAGGCTGGCGTACGGCGTTTTCCGGATATGGTGATGACTGATCCATCCATGGAAGGAGTCGAGGTCTCAAAGCGCGCGGTCGACTGGTGGTCGAATAAGTGGTCGGGCCAGAGTTTTATGGCTGTCGGCGCGGTGGACCCGGTTTTGGGCCCGAATCAGATGGCGTATCTGCGCTCAAACATTAAAGGCTGCCCGGCCCCTATGATGGTAGAAGATGGCGGACATTTCGTACAGGAGTGGGGAGAGCCGATTGCACGTGCCGCGCTTGAAGCGTTTGGTGACTGATCCGGGAACACGTAGTCCGGCGCGATCATCTTGTATCCAATAAAAAAGGCCCGGTCGAAACCGGGCCTTCTTCATTTTTGTTATCCAGTCGGATTAGCGAACGATGATCGTCACTTCTGAACGACGGTTCAGAGGCTCACGAACGCCGTCACGTGTCGCTTTCGCCAGATCATTCTCACCGCGTGCTGCAGTGTTAATCAAGCTAGACGCGATGCCGCGGCTCTGCAGTGCACCCGCAACAACTGCCGCACGACGTGCAGACAGACGCTGGTTGTATGCAGAGCTACCGGACGTATCCGTGTGACCGACAATTGTTACACCACCAGCGGCACAATCACTGCGCTCGCGGATGTTAGACACAGCCTGATCGATGACCGCTGATGCCTGACTTGTCAGATCAGATCCATCCCACTCGAAGTAGACCACGAAGGACTGGTTCAGAGTAGAGCATGCTGCCAGAGCCGGACGTACTTCCTCAACTGGTGGCGGAGGAGGTGGTGGCGGTGGCGGTGGCGGTGGCGGTGGTGGCGGCGGTGGAGGTGGAGGTGGTGGCGGTGGTGGCGGTGGCGGCGGTGGAGCCGCTGGCGCACCCAACGCATAACGCAGACCGAAGGTTACCGCGTGATCAATATAAGTTGCATCGTAGACGAGTTCGCTTCCATCAATGTCACGACCGTTGAAATCGAGGTCGTCAACATAGAAAAGGCGATAGCCGAGATCAGCCGTCAGGCGATCCGTGACATTATACCCTACTCCGGCAAGTGCCTGATAGGCAGCGGCAGTTTCACTGTCGCCAAAGCCGTTGGCGGCGAATACGCCGGTTGCACCACCTTGAGCAAATTGTACGGCGGCAAGATTAGAAACTTTCGCTTTTACCTTCGCAACACCAATACCGGCGCCAAGGTAGGGCTGGAACGCACCATCACGATTGAAATCGTAAAGGCCGTTAACCATTAGATCCCAGGATTGGATCTTACCTTGTTGGTCGCGAACAAAGTCTACTTGGGAATCCGTTGCCGGGCCAGACAGGCCAAAGAAATCACCAATGGACGGTGGAACACCACCATTTATGTTGAGCGGAACTTCAAGATCGCCCGCACGGTGTGTGAGTGCGGTCTCAAGGCGGAACCCGTTGTCAAAACCATAACCGATACCCAAGCCGCCGAGAACGACGTCTTCTTCAGTCGTCGCATCGCTACCGAGTGTGTAGAGGACGTCCGTTGGAGCATCATGGTCCAGCGTTCCGTCAAACACCCAGCCGAGATCACCACGGGCGTACCACCCGTCTTCGGCGTGGGCCATAAAGCCAGCAGACGCAAAGGCGGCCGCGGCTGTCGCGCACATCAGAGTTTTTTTCATACTCATCCCCTTGTGGATGCCGTACAACACCATTGTTGCCCGGCCGCAGGAAAGTTTGCGGAGAATCCCGCAGACAACACTGTCCTACGCACAATCAAACGCGTCGTATAGTGGTCTGTTCCACGAAAAACTCTCACAATTAGATTTTTTATCTATGCGCGGCGATTTTGCAACAGGATACTTCCTCGCCCCATTGGGGAAACATGTTTGGCAACAACGTCTTACGGAAAAGTATTCATGCAATTTATGAATGCATCTTTAGAGTGGTACCGCCTCTTGGTTTCGAACCAAGGACCTCCGGCTCCACAAACCGGCGCTCTAACCAACTGAGCTAAGGCGGCACGTGAAAAGCGACATACGCCGGAGTAATTTATCTTTCAAGCAGTTATACGCACGCGGGACAGCGCTATTCCGCAGCAATTGCCAAGGCCGCCTCACGGGTTGCCCGTACAGCCTCCCCGGCCTTTCGGAACTGGAGGGCGCCGTCTTCGACTTTGCCGTGCCGCATGAGGAAAATATCGCGCGCATAGTTCTGGGTCATCAGCCAAGGGGCTTTTTCGGCCCGCTTAGGGAATCGCTGCATCGCGCGCTGAACATAGCCGGATGAGAAATCGAGAAAGTCGCTCGTTTCACCCACATCTTCGGCAACCGGTCGGGCTTCAACATAACCATTTTTATCCATGTGCCGGATGACTTTACAGAAGTACTCACTCGTAAGGTCTGCGCGCAATGTCCAGCTTGCATTCGTGTAGCCGAAGACACTCGTCATATTTGGAACATTCGAGACCATGGCGCCGCGATAGTTAATCAGTTCGTTCGGTTGTTGAGGAACACCGTCAACGGCAAGCTGCATTCCACCAAGCCAGAGCAGGTCCAGACCCGTCGCGGTAATAATCAGATCGGCGTCCAGCGTTTCTCCAGATTTTAAGAGAATTCCGGTTTCAGTGAAGCGATCGATATGATCGGTCACCACGCTTGCTTTCTTCTCTTTCAAAGCAACAAAGAGATCGCTGTCAGGCACGAGGCACAGCCGCTGGTCCCACGGGTTATAGTCCGGCGTGAAATGCGTTTCGACATCATAGTCCGGTCCGAGCTCTTCCTCGACCATACCAATGAGCTGCTCCTTGACTTTGTTAGGGCGGACGCGCGTCATCCTGTAGAAGAAGAGTTGCATCAGCACATTTTTCCAACGGGTAAGACCGTACGCCATTTTATTCGGAAGAATTTTGCGCATGAAATTGGCGACGCCGTCTTCGGCCGGACGGGACACGACATAAGTTGGCGAGCGTTGCAGCATTGTGACATGGGCAGCTTTGTCCGTCATCGCCGGGACAACCGTCATAGCGGTCGCCCCGGATCCGATCACGACGACTTTTTTGCCGCTATAATCGTAGTTCTCCGGCCAATGCTGTGGATGAATGATGTCGCCCTTAAAGTCGTCACGGCCTTCAAACTCGGGCGTATATCCTTTGTCATAGCGATAATAACCGCTGCAAATATGAACCCAACGCGCCGTGTAGATTTCCTGACCGTCGGGGCCGTCCGCCGTGACGGTCCAGAGGGCACGGTGACTGTCCCAGTCCGCGCTAAGGACTTTACGGCCGTAGCGGATGTGGTCGTCAACGCCATATTCCGTGGCGGTCTCACGGACATATTTCAGGATTGCGGGGCCATCAGCAATCGCCTTCTGCGCGTCCCACGGTTTGAAATTATAGCCCAGCGTGTGCATGTCGCTGTCACTGCGGATACCAGGATAGCGAAACTGATCCCAGGTTCCGCCACTCGCCTCACGCATTTCCAAAATAGCGTAGGACTTGCCTTTGCACTTCTTGGTCAGATGAACCGCAGCACCGATGCCAGAGAGCCCGGCACCAACAATCAAAACGTCAAAATCTGTTTGTTCCATGACGCCAGTGTCATCTTTTTCAGCAGCTCTGTCTAGGGGTCAGAACGTAACGGTATCGGCCAGTATCTCATTGAGCGTTCTCTTACTGATCTCATTCAGCCAAAAGTCCGGTCTGTCTTTGTAATAGGCATAAGCGATAACAGAGACTGAGACCGCCCAGCCTCTGCCGCGTCTCCAAGTAACCTCATCAACTTCAATATCTCGCTTGAATTCTGATCGAGCACCGTACGATAGCATGCTCCATGCCGGCATTAAATCGACAGCAGGATCACCGACACCCATCAGCCCCCAGTCGATTAGACCAATAAGTCGATGCTTATCTACGATCATATTGGCAGCATGAATGTCTCCATGAACCCATCTTGGACTAATATCGACGGTCGCAGCATCACACGCATCGCTCCAAATTTCACTCAGACTGTTCTCAGAGAATTCGCCCGATAGCTCGCGAAATGCCTCACGCGTAAGGGTATCCCGCCCACATAAATCGCCACCACGATAATTGTTTTGACGACCTGCCCGCGGCCCTCCTTCTATGTTCAGTGCCCAGAGTGATTTGAGGAATTGGCTTAGCTGTTTCGCTATTGTGTCTTCAGAAACCAAACCTGATCTGAGTAAATCTTGTCCATCGAGCCAAGTGTAGATCGCCCAGTCAAATGCAATCTCGATTGTTGGTTGCCCTAGAATAACGGGCTGAGGAACAGCCAGCGGTAATTTTTGAACAACCGGAAGCCACGCCACTTCTTTCTTGAGTTGATCTGCAGAATTCTGACTTTTTGGTATGCGAAGGCAATAACCAGTCCCCAACCTATATATGTCGTTATCAGTTCCGGAGAGTCCGGAGGCTTCGTATATTTCAAGGTCTACATAGTCCGAAGCTTGCTGTTCTAAAACGCTTCGAAGAGCTTCGATCTTGAACATTTACTCAGCGCCCAGAACCCGAATACGAACTGAACTTGTGCGCCCTGCAGGATCTACTGCGCTAACGCGGTAGAAGCCGGTCTGCTCAGGGCTCCAGGCTGGGAGTCCGCCAGCATCCGGTGCGATCGGTTGACCATCGACGAACCAGTTCAAATGTCCATCGCCGCGCCCGGAAAACACAAAGGCGCGTGCGCTCTTTCCATTTATGTCGCCCGCCCAAAGCTCTGCATCCTTTGGCGGGAACAGAATTTGCGGCGGGGCCTCACTGTCTTGAAAGCGGGTTTGGGCGCCGCGCGCAATCGGCGCTTTCTCGCTTATGAGGCGGGTGCGGCTCTCGCTAGTCTGACCTAGGATTTCTGCGCTTCGGTCAGCGACCTCGAACAAGATCGGCAGGGCTGTATTACGTCCTGTTTGACCGGGACGGGGTGCGCCATCGGCTCGGCCGACCCAGACGATGATCGCATGGTCGCCTGATACACCCGCCGCCCAAGCATCCCGGAAGCCATAACTTGTGCCTGTTTTGAACCCGATCTGAGGCGCGTTCGCTGTCAGTCGCCCCGGCATGCGCCCTTCCGGCGGCGGCGTTCCGCGCAGGATTTTCAAGATGTTGTCTGCGGTCTCCGCACTCATCAAACGATAGCCGTTCCGGTTCACACTGCGGTCAATATCGGCTTCGCGCCAAACCAATGGTTTCGCCCGACCGCTATCGCCAAGCGCCGCATAGAGCACGCCAAGCTCTTGGGCCGTCAGCCCCGCGCCACCCAATGCCAGAGCCAGTCCCGGCTCACGCTTTGCGCCGTTTGCAATGCGTGGCGGTGCGCCGGCGAGCGCCAAACCGGCCGCAAACCGTTCTGCGCCAACGCGATCTAAAGTCAGGACAGCGGGCACATTGAGGGAATGCTGTAGCGCTTCCGCGATCCGGACATCACCGCGAAACATGCGATCAAAATTCTCCGGCTGATAGCTCGCGAAGCGCTTGGGCAGGTCAGCAATTCGTGTATTCGGCGCAGCGCTCCCGTCGTCAAACGCCATCGCATAGATAAAGGGTTTCAGGGTGGACCCAGGCGAACGGGCCTGTGCCGTAAGGTCTAGCCACCCACCGGGGCGTGAACGATCGGCCGAGCCAATAGCGGCGCGTACCGCGCGTGTTGGAATGTCGAGAACAAGGATAGAGACTTGGGCTTCATCCCCGCTCGCTCTAGCCGCGCGCAAGGCAATCCGCTCCAGATTTGCTTGCAGACCGGCGTCCAACGTTGAGGCAATATCGCTCTGCGCGTCCCGGGCGGCTCGGGTCGTGGCGTGCCATGCCCTGTTCGGAAAGGCGTAGCGCTTCGTTGGCAGGGATGCGGCTCTGGCTTCGTCCGCGCGATGCTCAGTTAAAAAGCCGTGGCGTTCCAACTTGGTCACGATCTCAGCACGGCCCACTCTCGCCCCTTTTGGATGCAAATCGGGACGTCTGACTTCCGGAGATTGCGGCAGGGCGATCAGGAGCGCGATCTGATCATCGCTGAGGCGGTCCGGCTCACGTCCAAAATAGCGCCAGCTGGCTGCGCGCACGCCCTCAATATTACCGCCATAAGGGGCGAGCGTCAGGTACAGTTCGAGAATTTCTTGCTTCGATAAACGCCATTCAAGCTGGTGTGCGCGCCACATCTCGATGACTTTTGCGCTGATGGTGCGCTTCGGGCGTGGCTCGAGCAAACGGGCCGTCTGCATTGTAATTGTAGACCCGCCGGAGACAACGCGTCCGGCTCTAGCCGAAGTCCAAACCGCGCGGCCCATGCCGATCCAATCAACGCCGCCATGAGAATGAAAGCGCTTATCTTCAACGGCCAAAAGCGCGTCCACGAAAACCGGGTCAACCTCATCCAGTCGCGTCGCGAAACGCCAGCGCCCGTCTTCAAGCGGTATCGCACGCAGAGGCCTCCCGTCACGATCGCTGACCATGATGGAGACGTTATAACCGAGCTCAATCGGCGGCGGGAAAGTTTTATCCAGAACGAACAGGGCAAGGAACGCAATGAGCGCCCCTGCCCCGATCCGTTTCAGCCACGTGATCACTGCGTACCACCCGGTCCCGGTCTCTGGGCCTGAATTGTGACTGTCCCAGCGCTCGAGCGGGCGAACACGTCAGGGCGGTACATGTCTTCAGCGGTCACACCCGGCAACGCGAACGTGCCCGGCGTGACCGCGCGAACGACATAGGCCAGCGTGCGATCTTCGGCGACGACATCAATCGCCGCGATGAAGCGATCATCGCGTGCTTCAGCGGTTTCGGCGCGATCAATCTCGCCGATCCAGGCAAAGGCCCCGTCACGATTACCTCTTTGACGTCCGTCAGACGGTTGCAGAACGGTCTCGATCTCAAATCCAGCAGGCAAGAGATCCGCGACGATGACCGGATTATTCCGGCGCTGTTCCGGGTCAAGCATTATGACGACAACCATTTGGTCACCCTGTTTTACGCTATTCAGATTGACCCGTCCGCCAGTCAGATTCCGGATCGACTTGGTAATGCCCAGACCTTCGCCAGCAGCAGGTGGGGCATCCAGCGGTGAGCCGGTGACCATGACGGTTCTGAATGCCGCGCTGGAATTCCTGCGTAGACGGAAGCTAGTCCCGTTTTCGACCTGCTGCTGGGTCAGGAAGAAGCGGCGGTCATCATCACCACGGCGCACACCGCTGGCGGCAATACTGGCCCCATCTTCACCGGACAGGCCATCCACGGCGAGAAGCATGAAGGCTTTCTCCTGTGTGGTGAGACGGTCCGGCTCAGGCGTATCCTCGGCAAGCTTTTCAGCCAAACGTGCGACGTGCTCATTAAAGTCGGTCTCCGCCGCCAGTGCGAGCACACCGGCCAGATCGCGCAGCTGCGTCTGATAATAGTCGCCATTATTGAGATAGCCGAGCGCCTCTTCTGCCGCTGTGAACGCACTGTTCGCGCGTGAACGATCACCCATATAGGCAAGCGCTGCCGCAAGATGTGCCCGTGCAAGCGGTGAGCGCATCTCGTCCAATTCACGGTCATGCAGATAGCGCAACCGGGACACATCGGCTTTGCCAGCGCGCGCCAGAACATAGAGCGCGTAAGGAGCAGAGCGCCGCATCAGCTTGCGTTCTGTGTCGTCGTGCCAGCGGCTTTCATAGACATTGGTCTCATAGCCATACACGCGCCACGCATCGCCTTGGCTGACAGCACGCATAGCCTGGTAAGCGCGATCGAGTGCGGCTTTCGGGACTTCATATCCAGACTGATCGGCGCGATAGAGGAAATCGGTCGTGTAAGCCCCTAACCACGGCGAGGCGTTACGGTCGCCTTCGCGCCAAAGGCCGAATGCGCCATTATCGCTTTGGCGGTTGAGTACCGTGTTGATAGCTGCTTGCACTTGCTCGCGGGCTTCGGGGCGATCATCGCTCGCGCCTTGCTCCACTAGTTGCTCGGCATAGACCAGAGGCATCGCCCGACTGATCGTCTGCTCGGTGCAGCCATAGGGATAACGCGCGAGCGACTGATAGAGCGCGTTTGGATCGACAGGCAGACCGCTAAAGCTGACCACCATTTCCGCTGTCCCCGGTACGAAGTCAGCGAACAGCGCAGCATCCGGCGCGTAAGTCTGGCCAGCTTCCATCAGCGCACGCTCAACCGTCGTGACCGGCAGGAAGGGTGAGCGGCTCTGGATCATATAAGTCCGCTCAGTGCTAAAATCGTCAGGGCCCTCAACGTTCAGACGCACGCGCGAGATGCCTTCACCTGTGCTCGCGATCCGGACACCCTGATCGCTGCGCTGCCCATTTGGAATGGTCTGTGTGAACCCTTCCGTTGTGACGCTTACAGGGTCAGTGGCAACGAGATTGGCATTAAAGTCACCATCAGCAAGCTCGATATTATCGACGCTGACTGTCACGACTGCTTCATCGCCCGGCGCGAGGAAGCGCGGGAAGATGACATCGCTTGGCGCTTGTTCACGGACCGTCATGGCTTTGTCCGCTTTGCCAAGCCCGGTCTCAGACCAAGCCACCGCCATCAAGCGCACCTCGCCATTAAAGTCAGGAACATCAACCTGAATGCGCGCTTCGCCGCCGCGTCCGACTTCGACCACGCCAGAGAACAGCGCGACGGTTTTTGTCGGAACGACGGACAGGCCTTCACCACCGAGTTGGTCGCCACCACTGCGCACTTCTGCGGGCAAACCGAGATTCGGATCAAGCAGGCGTCCATAATCGTCATAAAGCGCCACACCGAGCGACTTTTTGCCGAAGAACCAATCAACCGGATCAGGAGAGCTGAACTTGGTCAGGCGCAAGATGCCTTCGTCAACGGCAGCCAGCGTGACATAAGCCTGCCCGCCCGGCCCATTGTCGAGTTTGACGCTGATCGTCTCTTGCGTGCCCGGGCGCACGAGTTCCGGCGCATCAATCTCGATCTCGAAGGTGCGCTCATCCATGCTGACGGGGACGTAGCCGACACCGACGGCGCGGCGCGGCTTTGCCTGCAGGATTGGATCGCGCGCGGTGTAGACATTGACCATGACATAAGCACCCTCGCCCCACTCTTCGGTAACCGGCAGCGTGATCTGTGTGCCTTCGGCTTCGACAGCGCGGGTCTCAACGGAAAGCACTCGATCCGTGGCAACCACAATCTGTGCTTCGCCATCATAGGGTGGGACGATGGTCAGCGCGGCAGGGCGGCCGGCGATCACGACCTGATCATCAAGGCTGACTTGAACACGGTCCGGGGCTTCGATGCCATCATCAGAGACACGCCCACCCCAGCCGACGTAAAATTCCCGGCTGGCTTTTGTGCCAGTCTCGCTCTCAATGATTAGTTCGTGAGCGCCCCAATCGAGGCCGGAGACGCTGACTTGAGCAGCACCGTCGCTGGCCTGCAAAGGGCCCTCATTGACCGTGCGCACGGTGCGCGAGCGCCGCCATTTCCACTGACCGTTCTCGCGATACCAGTCATAGTGATAGTCAATTTCCAGCACTTTGAAGCGTAAGTCAGCATCGAGACCAGAGCCATCCGCACCAACAGCAGCAATGTCGAAGACCGCTGTCTCACCGCGGCCGATGCGACCTTCGAAAGCCGGCTTCGTACCTATATAGACATCATCAGGGCGGAAAGGGATGCGCACGCTTTCCGTGACCGCGCGACCGCCGGGTTCGAGAACACTGACAACAGCATTGACGCGCAGCGGGCGACCGGAGCCTTTGCCGCGCTGACCGACATCGAGACGCACGGTGGTCTTGCCCGCCCCATCGGTCGTGCGGTCTGTAATGTCGACGATTTGCTCGCGGAAGGTCGCGCTATGACTGCCCCATTGGTAGCCATCATAGCTGTCGAATGGGGAGGGATCGACCTCAACGCGTGCTTGCGATTTCACTGTGAGTGCCGCACCGGGCGCGCCGTAGAGAAAACGCGCGTCCACATCGACTTCGCGTGGGCGATCATTCAGCAGAATCGGAGCCTCTTCAGCGGTCAGCTCAACCGCGATCCGCTGTGGAACAAAGTCTTCAACGGAATAAGACACAGTGCCGACTTGGCCCAGGCCGTCGATCTCAACGACACTGCGCCAAGCACCACGCGCCGCAGAACGCGACAGAGGAATATCGCGCTGAAGGCTACCCGCATCGGACACAAGGAAACGCTCGCGGAGGGCTTCCATTCCATTAGGCCGATAAGTGATCAATGTCCCTGCCCGCTCGCCAACCGCGCGCCCGGCACGATCTCTGAACAAGGCAGTCAGGTGAACCGTTTCGCCCGGGCGGTAGATGCCTCTTTCGGTATAGAGGTAGCTATCAACAGGACCGGGCGTTGCGCGTCCGCCCACATTGAGTTCTGACATATCGACGGAGGCCCGGGTCAGATCGAGCACGGCTGTGTCGCCTTTCAACCCGCGCGCCATTATAATCTTTGGCGCCATGTTTCCAGTTCCCGCCAGAAGCTCCGCATTGAATTGCACGCGCCCGTCGGTGCCGGTTTCACTCTGCGCCAGAACTTCATTATTCCGCGCAATCAGTTGGACAGGCGTATTCGGGAGCACGCCGCCATCCTGCAATGAGCGAAGTGTAACGTCCAAACCCGACTGCCCACGATAAGCCGTCAGCGCCAAGTCCGTCAGCATGATCCAGCGCTTGGCCGATGCTGCAGGGCCATCGTATCGTCCCAGCTCTTTGGTATCCTGAACCTCAATATAATAGGCGCCGGGTTCTAGCGTCTCGATCACGTCGGGAAGCGGAAAGACCGTCGTGACTGGTGCGTTCTTTAAGTTCTGGATGGCCATCGTGCCTGACCAGATTTCGCTGGAGACATCAGAAGGGTTCTCATCGCCATAGACATAAGCGTATCGGCCTTCTGCGGCTTCGACGCCTCTATTGATTGATTTGAAAGCAAGCGCACGGTCATTGACGCGCGAGACTGTGACGCGAACCTCATCGACATTGACGGTCTCCACTGGCAGGCCGTCAGCATCGCCGCGGGGCAGGATGATGCCGGAACCGCGAAACCCGACATAAGGCGGGCGGTCCTCGAAACTGATCTGGACATCTTCTTCGCGATCCAGTTCGCGCCCGTCTTCATCCGGCAAACCTTCGCGAAGCGTTGCTGTATAAGAGGATGAAAACGATAGCCCGTTCAAGCAAAGCTGCTCGCCGTTTACTTCATAAGCGGGCTCAGCCTCGCCTGAGAGTTCAACAAAGACAGAATAATCCGCATCAGGGTCTAGCGGTGCAGAAAAGACGAGGCAGGCTTTCGGGAGGTCGCCGCTCGTGTCGGGGGCATAGCGGACGTATTCAAACGCAGATTCACCAGAACGCGCAGCCAAGCGCTGGCGTTCCCTTTCGCGTTGGTCAGCCGCGACTTGATCGGACCGGGAGCGCTCGACGACTTCCCCGACACCTGTCTCTGCCGGTGGGGGTGGAATATCCTGCGTGTCATCATTGCCACCGCAGGCCGCGAGCGCGAGCATAAGCCCGCCAATCAAGCTGCTGCGCACATCAAGACCAAAACGCTTCATGATATCCTCCCTGATTCACATAGACTCTTACACCCACATCACATGCCGCGAACAGGGCCGGATTAAGACTTTTTAAAGATTTTCGACGACTGGCCAGCTCTTGGGACTTGAGCTAGGTGCGCGAGATGATGAAGGTCGACACTCTCATACTGGGCGCTGGCGCAGCCGGGTTGTTCTGTGGGGCGAGAACGGCTGCGCGAGGGCGGTCTGTCCTTGTGCTCGATCATGCCAAGAAGCCGGCGGGGAAAGTGAAAATCTCCGGTGGTGGCCGATGCAATTTCACAAATATACACACCGATCCAAACGCTTTTCTTTCTGAAAATCCGCATTTTGCGAAGTCAGCTTTGGCGCGCTACACGCCATGGGATTTTTGCGATCTCATGGCGAAACATGGGCTGACATGGCATGAGAAGACCCTCGGTCAGTTATTTTGCGATACAAAGAGCCGTGCCGTTATCCAGCTTCTCTTGGGTGAGCTGAAGCAGGCAGGCGGCGAGCTGCGCCTTCAAACAGACATCGGTGAAGTGCGTCACCATGATGGCTATTTTGAAACGCTGACAAGCGAAGGCCCGATTAGGTCTGAGAGTCTAGTTATTGCGACGGGTGGCCTTTCTTTTCCGCGCATGGGCGCGACCGGCCTTGCTTATAAGATTGCCCGTCAGTTCGGGCATGCGATTGTGCCAACGCGCCCTGCCCTCGTCCCGCTGACTTTTACAGGGCAATTGCAGGAAAGTTTCGCGAGCATTTCAGGTGTGTCCGTCCCGGTTGAAGCGCGCGCTGAGCGAGGCCCGTCCTTTGTTGAAAATATCCTCTTCACTCATAGAGGATTATCAGGACCGGCTGTTCTGCAGATTTCTTCCTATTGGAAAGAGACCGAACCGGTTCGCCTAGACCTGTTGCCCGGCGCAGATGTCCACGAGATGCTCGCGGCCTTGCGTGGTGCGCAACCAAAAGCAACCCTCTCGCAAGGCTTGGCTTCAGTATTTCCAGCCCGGTTCGCAACCATGATTGCGTCTCAACTTCCCTTTGGAGACAAACGAATCGCTGAACTCTCTCGGAAAGACACAGGCAACATCGCCCAGATACTAAAAGCCTGGCGCTTTACGCCCGTTGGGACAGAAGGCTGGCGTACCGCTGAAGTGACCGCAGGCGGGATCGACACTGACGGCTTGTCGTCGCGCACGATGGAGAGCAAGCACCAGCGCGGCCTCTATTTCATTGGCGAATGCGTTGATGTGACGGGCTGGCTGGGCGGTTATAATTTCCAATGGGCATGGTCGAGCGCAGCTGCGGCAGCAGAGACGGCTTAAGCCAAAAATAGGCTACAAAATTTTTCTATAAGTGCGGTTTGAAAAATCGATTAGCGATATAGATAAAAGCTCAGTAAGCTACAAAAACAATAGAAAATATAAATGACAATCATTCGCAGGAGTCATCGATGGCAGACGACGTAAAATGCCCCGTTATGCATGGCGGGAATACCGGGACCGGCAACAGCCCCACCAAATGGTGGCCGGAAGCCCTTAACCTCGATATATTGCGCCAGCATGGCGCGCCCACAAATCCGATGGGGCCAGACTATAATCATCGCGAGGCGGTAAAGAACCTCGATTTTCAGGGTGTTTGGGACGATGTGAAAGCAGTTCTCACCGACAGTCAGTCTTGGTGGCCTGCGGATTGGGGCCACTATGGCGGCCTGATGATCCGCCTGTCTTGGCACGCTGCGGGCAGCTATCGCCTGGCCGATGGCCGCGGCGGTGCGGGGACAGGTAACATCCGATTTGAGCCTCTGAATTCCTGGCCAGACAATGCCAGCCTCGACAAGGCTTGCCGCCTGCTTTGGCCAGTCAAGAAAAAGTACGGCAACGCCCTGAGCTGGGCTGACCTAACGGCGCTCGCCGGTACTGTCGCGTATGCAGACATGGGCCTGAAAGTCTACGGCTTCGGCTTTGGTCGGGAAGATGTCTATGCGCCAGAGATTGACATTAATTGGGGCGCTGATCCTGAAATCCTCGCGCCAACGGACAACCGTGTTCAAAATATTACTGATGCCGACACAATGGATGCGGGCGTTGCCGCCTCTCACATGGGTCTGATCTATGTGAACCCAGAGGGCGTGAACGGTCAGCCGAACCCGTCTGAAACTGCGAAATATGTCCGCACGACCTTTGCCCGCATGGCGATGAATGACGAGGAAACAGCGGCGCTAACCGTTGGTGGCCACACAGTTGGCAAGGCCCACGGCGCAATGGCTGGGCACAACATCGGGCGTGAGCCATCAGCCGGTCTCATGGAGCATGCAGGCTTTGGCTGGCACAATCCTGATGCAACAGGAAACGCAAACCAGCACTTCACGTCCGGCCTTGAGGGCGCGTGGACGCCGGACCCAACGAAATGGGATGACGGCTATCTGAAAGTCCTGTTCGACTATGATTGGGAGCTCGCCAAGTCTCCAGCAGGCGCTTGGCAGTGGGAGCCTGTCGACATTACAGAAGAGCACATGTTCCCGGATGCCACTGATCCAAGCGTGAAGCATAAGCCGATCATGACAGACGCGGACATGGCGATGAAAGTCGACCCAGTCTACAATAGGATCTGTCAGAAATTCCGCGACGACCATGAGTATTTCTCAGACGTCTTTGCGCGCGCTTGGTTTAAGCTCACCCACCGCGATATGGGTCCGAAAGTGAACTATATCGGGCCATTCGTTCCTGAAGAGGACCTGATCTGGCAGGACCCTGTCCCGGCTGGCAACGCCGACTACAATATCGAAGCGGCTAAAGCTGATATCGCTGCCTCTGGTCTGTCACAGACGGACATGATCACGACGGCTTGGGACAGTGCCCGGACTTTCCGTGGGTCTGACAAGCGCGGTGGTGCAAATGGGGCGCGTATTCGCCTTGCGCCTCAAAAAGATTGGGCCGCTAACGAGCCGGAGCGTCTGGATCGTGTCTTGAGCACACTGACGCCGATTGCCGAAAAGCATGGCGCGTCAGTCGCTGACATGATCGTTCTTGCTGGCACTGTCGGTCTGGAACAGGCCATTAAGGCAGGTGGTTACGCGCTCAGCGTGCCATTCTCACCTGGTCGCGGCGACGCCTCTCAAGAGATGACCGAAGTCGACAGCTTCGCCTATCTTGAGCCTCTCTCAGACGGTTTCCGGAACTGGCACAAGCCGGGCACGCAAGTGTCCCCTGAAGAAGCCCTTTTGGACCGCTCACAGCTGCTCGGCCTAAATGTTGCCGAAATGGTTGCCCTCGTCGGGGGCATGCGCGTCCTCGGCACCAATTATGGTGGAACAAAGGATGGTGTGTTCACCGATAATGCCGGTGCACTCTCAACGGACTTCTTCGTCAATCTGACGGACATGGCCTATAGCTGGCATCCGGTCGACGACAATGTCTATGAGCTACGCGACCGTGACAGCGGTATGATCAAGTTCACGGCGACCAGTGCCGACTTGGTCTTCGGGTCTAACGCCGTCTTGCGCACATATGCTGAAATCTACGCACAAGACGACAATAAAGAGAAGTTCGTCAAAGACTTCGTTGCGGCATGGACGAAAGTCATGAATGCAGACCGCTTCGATTTGAAATAGTCTTAGTCAATTCAACGGTAGAAAGGCGGCGCGTTACGTGCCGCCTTTTTCATGCCCGCCTTACAGCGTCTTCAAAGCGTGGTAGTGTCCTGTCATGATCCTGTTCCAACTCTTCGGGTGGCTGTTTCTCGTTCTTGGCGCTATCGGCATTGTCTTGCCGGTCTGGCCGACGACAGGCTTCTGGATACTTGCTGCGCTTTGTTTTGCGCGGTCCAGTCCGAAGACGCGCGACTGGATATACAGTCGCCCAGGGGTCGGCCCTGTTGTAGAAGATTTCGTGGAGCATGGCCGACTCTCACGAAAAGCAAAGATCGGTGCGATTGTCGGTATGACGATCGCGATGGGAATTTGCACGTACACGCTCTGGGGGCGTCCCATCATGCTTTATTCTGCCATCGGGCTGATCGCGATTGGCATGATCGTGGTAACGACGCGACCTGAAGGCCAAGCTTAGATGCGATCATCAAGTCGTAAATTCGACGCCGATATCCTGTCGATTGAACCAGCGGACCTTCGCTGGGACAGTGATCCCATAGCGCGGAATACGCAGGTGCATACCATCAACAAAGGTATCGCCATGTTCCAGCCGAATGCGTGCACCATGCGGTGACAGGTCAAGCGCGATCCCGCGCTTTAGAGACCCGCCTGCATCTGATCTGGCCATTATGTCTGCATAGATGTTACGACGTCCTTCTGAACGACGATCTTCGATTTCAACCAAGTCGTCCGCAGGACCGTGATCAGTCTTCTTTGTCTTTCGGAATAGTCCAAACATGCTGTCTGCCTCCAATATTGGAAAAACAGAGCAAATTTCATACCGGAGTGATTAGCCGACCCGCTTGTGAAACTGGATACCGATGTCGGTTTTATCTTTCCATCGAACGACACCGATACCTCGAAAAGCCTTCAGAAGCGCGCGCACTTTGACCATATCGCCCGGCAATAGACCGTCTGCACTGACGAAGCGCATGCGTGCACCATGCTCGGACATATCCATCAGGATACCGCGCTTTTCGACGCCGCTGCGGCTGATAAGAATAGCTTCAGCATAGACAGATTGGCGGTCTTCGCGACGTGGCGCGAGTTCTTCCACCAGGCTGTCATCCGCCTGTTCTTCCAACTTGTCAGCGCGTTTGAATATCCGGCCAAGCATTTTCTATCACCTTACTAAGGTACAAAATACGCTGTCAGCCTTAACAAGTCGTCGACGGAAACTATGAAGTATTAAGTATCAAGACTTAGAGTTTTCACATCTTTGTTAGCCGTTCGGTAGAAACAGCTCATCCGTCCGGTATGACAAGCCCCGCCTTTCTGCCTGACTTTCAGCAGAACCGCATCCTGATCGCAGTCGATGAGAACCGCCTCAACGTCTTGCGTATGACCGGATGTTTCCCCCTTGATCCAAAGCGCACCGCGTGACCGGCTCCAATAGGTGGCGCGGCCCGTTTTCAAGGTCGCTTGCAAGGCTTCGGAATTCATCCAGGCCAGCATCAATACCTCGCCCGTCTCAGCATCCTGCGCGATCGCAGCGATCAGGCCGTCCGCATTGAATTTGGGGCGCAGCTCTGTGGTTTCATCCTGCTCGGATTTTTCAGCGAAGGGGGGCTCAAATGACATTGGATTGCCTTAGCCGCTCACGCTCATCCGGGCCAACCCCTAATTTGTCCAAGATCTCATCTGTGTGCTGCCCAAGGGAAGGCCCGGCACGCTCTATCTTGGCAGGGGTAAGAGACAATTTCGGCACAGGGGCCTGCATCGGGACGTCTACGCCCATCATAGGTGACGCCACAGTCAGGATGGCCTGCCTCGCCTTGATGTGCGCGTCTTCCAGAAGGTCTTTAGCAGTATTCACCGGTCCGCATGGAACCGCGTTGGCTTCACAAGCCCGAAGAACCTCGTTCATTGTGCGATAGCTGGTCCAGGCCGCGATCATCTCGTCCAGCTCAGCTTGGTTCTCGCCGCGCGCATCATGGGTTGCGAAGCGCTCATCACCTGCCCAATCCTTGCCCATCATCTTGGACAGGCGTGCAAACAGTGTATCCTGATTAGCCCCGATAATGACCATACCATCCGCGCAGGGATACGCCCCGCTCGGCGCGACTTTTGGTAAGATACCACCAGTACGCTCTCGCACATGACCGGCCATTGCATATTCAGGGATCAGGCTTTCCATAAAGGCCATGACGCTTTCATAGATTGCGGCATCGACGACCTGTCCACGTCCGCTCTTTTCACGGTGGAACAGCGCCATAACCGCGCCCAAAGCGGCAAAGGTGCCCGTCATCGTATCACCGAGACTGACGCCTGCGCGTGCCGGTGGACGGTCCGGTTCCCCGATGAGGTTGCGGAGGCCCGCCTTAGCTTCACCGACACTGGCATAGCCCGGCTTGTGGCTTTCCGGACCCGTCTGGCCGTAGCCTGATACCCGCACAATCACGAGTCGCGGGTTAATTGCCAACAGCACGTCCGGCCCAAGGCCCCATTTCTCCAGCGTGCCGGGGCGAAAATTCTCAACCAACACATCGGCGGTATCGACCAAACGCTTCAGGATCGCTTGGCCCTCCGCCACGCGCAGGTTGAGCGTCACGGACAGTTTATTGCGGGCAATAATCGGCCAGAGCAGACCGTGCCCTTCATACTTCACCGCACCCCAATCGCGCGCAGGGTCAGGGCGATCGGGTGCTTCAATCTTGATAATTTCAGCACCAAAATCACCAAGCAATTGAGCACAAAACGGCCCGGCGATCAGCTGGCCTAGTTCAATGACGCGCAAGCCGGAAAGCGGCGGTTGGGTAATCGGGTCTGTCATTTGCCTTCAATGCCCTCTAAACAACCTCCATGACAAGACATATTGAAATCGTAGAGGTCGGCCCGCGCGACGGCTTGCAGAATGATCCGGGGGATCTGACGACGGATCAGAAACTTGAGTTCATTAGTCGTCTCGAAAGCGCTGGCGTGAAGCGCATGGAGTCAGGCTCCTTTGTGTCACCGAAAGCTGTTCCGAAAATGGCGGATAGTGTGCAAGTTTTCGCAGGCTTGAACCGTGCAACTGAAACGCGCCACATCGCCCTCGCGCTCAATGAAAAAGGCGTTCGCCGTGCGATCGATGCCGCTGCCGATGAGATCAATTTCGTGCTCGTCGCGGGTCAAGGCTTTGGCGAAAAAAATCAGCGCATGAGCCCGCAGCAAAGCGCCGACATGCTCGCCCATTGCGCACCTCTGGTGCATGAGGCGGGGATTCCCCTCTCCGCAACGATTTCAGTCGCATTCGGCGATCCCTATTCCGGTGAAGTTGACCCGAAAACCGTCGGTGATCTCGCCGCTCAAGCCCAACGCGCAGGCGCAACTGAAATCGGCCTTGGCGACACAATCGGTGTTGCAACCCCATGGGATGTGCGCCGTGTGATCGAAGAAGTCCGCACGCAAGCGCCAGAAGCTGCTCTGCGCCTGCATTTCCACGACACACGCGGGGCAGGCCTTGCCAATGTTGCCACTGCTGTTGAGGTCGGTGTCGACATCATTGATGCCAGTTGCGGCGGGATCGGTGGCTGTCCGTTTGCACCAGCCGCGACAGGCAATGTCGCGACCGAGGATGTCGTCTACATGCTTGAACGCGCAGGTTTTGAGACCGGTCTGGACCTCAGCAAGCTGATTAAAACTGCGAAATGGCTGGAAACCGCACTCGGCCATCCGGTCAGTTCATCGCTTAGCCGGGCGGGCGGATTTCCTTAAGCGTTACCAATTTTCCTTAAACGGTCGTAAATCCAGTTCCTGCGTCCATGCGGAGCGATGCTGACTGTGCAGGAACCAGAACGCGTCCGCAATCGCGTCCGGCGCCAATGAGCCATCTTCGCCCAGCATGTCGAGATATTCGCCAAACCGGCTGCGCACCATGTCTCCATCAATTACACCGTCTACAACGACGTGCGCGACATGGACGCCCTTTGGCCCGTACTCTCGTGCGAGGGACTGGGACAGCATCCGAAGACCGGCTTTCATGGCTGCGAAATGTGCGAAGGCGGGTTTGCCGCGCATCGAGCCGGAGGCGCCTGTGAAGAGAAGGCTACCCTTGCCCTGTGCCGAGAGGATCGGCATTGCGCGCTTTGCAACCAGAAATCCACCAAAACAACCCACGCGCCAAAAACTCTCGAACTGTTCTGCTGTCAGGTCCTCAAACGGGATAATCGCATTGTTTCCGGCATTGTAGATAACGGAGGACACATCGCCCTTCGTCTTTGCGTGCGCGAAAAGGGTATCGAGATCAGCTTCAGACGTTACATCAGCGCGAAAGCCTTCTGCTGATCCGCCTGAGGTCACGATATCAGCTGCAACCGCATCGATTTTTTCCGATGTTCGCCCGACCGTGATGATGTGATGACCTTGTTTCGCAAAGCGCCGAGAAACCGCCGCGCCAACGCCGTCTTTGGCGCCAACGCCGATAACGATAACGGTTCCGGTCATTACGCTGTCGCCTTTTGAGCGGCGGCGAGTTTCGCCTCATGCGCGGCCAACCACGCGGCTTCCTCACCGGGTTCCGGCAAGAGATCACCGCCTTCCATCACCCAACTCGCGGGTGTATCTGTCGTCGTGACGAGGATCTGATTGACCGGAATTCCGGCATGAGTCGAAATTGATTGAGCCATGCGCTCGCGAATGTCGCGCTTTTGCTGTTCGTTTCGACCGGAGCGAATTTGGCCAAACAAAAACGCAGTATGATCGCCAAGCGGCTGATGCGCAGCCGCCTCGAAGAAAAAGGCATGCACAAAGGTCGGCGGAGCGCCCGTCACATCGCAGTGGATATCGGTGATATCTTGCGCGATTTTCGCTTTAGCGGCTTCGGGGATAGCCCCTGTCTTGGCGTTGCAACTGTAGAGTGGCATTCGGAACCTCCTTAGCTGACCGGGTCTGCGATTACGGCGACAATTTCATCCAGCGAGCATCCCGTATGCGACATCCAAATATCGCACACTTCTTTTAGCAGCGTCACACGACGCACCTGCTCAACGGCTTGATCGGGTCGGATCGATAGGATTGAAGACGTTGAAGGTTCAGCCTTGGTAAAGCCGTTTCCGCGCCCAACGCTGATCCACTGGAACTCCGCCTCGCCGTCAAATTCCCTTTGGGTGAAAGCGCTCAAGTCCGCTTTTAAGCGGGCCTGTTTGTCGTCTGAAATCTGGCCGTCCTGAATGAAGCCGATACAGGGTACTTTTTTAGAACTCATACCCTGACGTATCAGCCCATCCCGAAAAAGACAAGCCTCTTACTCTATTCCGCGTCGGCTTCAGCGATCTTCACAGGATCATACTTTTCAAACCAGCCCATGATATTGTCGGTCTTTGCGATCAGGCGGCTGGGCCGTCCGGCAATGTAGTGCGGCGCGCCGGGCACACGGATCAGCGCAGTATCGACGCCTTTCATATGAAGCGCGGTGTAGAACTGTTCCGCCTCCCAAGTCGGCGTGCGCCAGTCTTCCTCACCGACCATGACGAGTGTTGGTGTCGTCACATTGTCCATCAGCATGATTGGGGAGAATTTCAGGAAGGCATCAGGATCACTCCAAGGATCTGAACGGATCCAGTGGCGGCGCACGAACTGGCCAATATCAGCAGCGAGCGCCATCGTCATCCAATTGATGACCGGTTTGACAGATGCGGCAGCAGCAAAGCGGTCTGTTTTGCCCACGATCCATGCGGTCAGGATACCCCCGCCGGAACCACCGGTAACGAAGAGGCGATCTTCGCTGACATAATTGCGCGCGACAAGATCATCGACCACGTCCATCAAGTCCTGATAGTCATCGCCAGGATAGGCCCGATCAATCAGTTGCGCGAAGTCTTCGCCATAGCCTGTCGAGCCACGGGGATTAACATAGACGGTAACATAGCCTTCCGCGGCAAAGCGTTGAATTTCGCTGGCGAAGAGCGGGCCATACATGGCGAATGGTCCGCCATGAATTTCCATAATCATTGGGAAGCTACCGTCCGCGACAAAGTCAGGCGGCAGCGCAACCCACGCTTCGATCTCACGCCCATCGACCGAGGATTGGACTTTGAATTCCTCAACCTTCGCCATGTCTAGATAAGGCAGGATGTCCCCATTTAGATCGGTGAGAACACTCGTATCGCGACCGCTTGCTAGGGCGACTTCTGCCGGCCTGTCAGGAGATCCCTTAGTGTAGGCAAACTTGAGATCGCCACTTTGGGAGACGCTGAAACTGCCAGCCCCGTAAGGGCGACCAATACTGGTGCCACCAATATCATTGATCAAAACTTGTGAGCGCCCGCTGGTATAGAAACGGCTTACGCTGTCCATTCCGGAGTCTTCGTATTGGGCGAAGAGACTGCGGCTATCCGCGGCCCATTTGATATCCGCGATTGAGCGGTCAAAGTTGGCATCAATCTCGCGGACATTCGAGCCGTCTACGTCCATCACATAGAGATTGGTCTGCTGATAAGACAGCACCTTATCATCATAGCCCAAGTATGCGATTGTCCGTCCATCAGGAGAGACTGCCGGGCTGTGATCGGGTCCATCACGGGTTGTTAGGACCGTGCGCGATAGATCGCTGAGATTGACGCGATAAATCTCGCTTTCGATTGGGTCCATATCGGCGTCTGGGACATCATTGCCGACAACCAGAAGCGCATCATTGCCAAGCCATTCAGGCGAGCCAAATCCATTCTCACCCTCGGTTATCTGGCGGGGCGATCCACCCTCAGCGGAAATCGTGAAGACATGGGTTGCGCCTTCTTCCAGATAGCCTGCGCCGTCAAATCGAAACTGGATATCATCAAATACGCGCACAGGCGCCGACCATTCCGCGCCTTCAGGGGCTGCCGGTGAGCTCGCAAAACTTGGCGTCTCACCGGAGACGAACATAGTGAACGCAATCGTCTTTCCATCGGGTGACCAAACGGCATTGCCCGGCCCCTCGAAGAACTGGCCAAGCGAAAGCGTATCGCCACTGTCTATGTAAAGAACGCGCAGGTCCGGTCGTCCATCTGTGGCTGTCGAATAGAGGAGGTGCGAGCCATCAGGGGACCAACGCGGGGAACCCTTCGAAGCGCCACCCACTAAAAGCGGGCGATGACTGCCGCTCTCAACATCAATGCTCCATAAGTCGCCGCGATCAGTATCGGTTTGGCGATCCATAGCGCGGCGCACATAGACGATTTTACTACCATCCGGCGAGATTTGCGGATCACTGGCATACTCAATGTCGAAGACGCGTTCGGCCGTGAAGCGTTT
>JBCDKW010000017.1:0-46432 GCA_038746145.1 Pseudomonadota bacterium | reverse complement strand
TCTCGTTCGCGCCGAGATCGCCGGACCGCGCGAAATTCAAAACCGGTCTTTCCGTCCGCGGATTTCGCCGAAGGTTGCGACCGCATCACCGGGATACCCCATTGCGGCCTGAAGCTCTGGCAAATCAGCGCGTAGGAACGGATTTGTCTCCAACTCTCGCGCCAAGCCCATTGGAACGGTAGCCTCGCCACGGGCGCGTTTCTCATTGATCTCCGCCGCATAGGCCTGAAGTGCCGCATTCTCAGGCTCAATCGTGAGGGCAAATTTTGCATTCGACTGAGTATACTCATGGGCGCAATAAAGCGTCGTTTCAGGCGGCAAGACCTTAACCGCCTTCATACTGTCCCACATCATCGCATAGTCGCCTTCAAAGATCCGCCCACAGCCGAGCGCGAAGACGCTATCGCCGACAAAAGCAACCGCTTCGCTTTCGAAGTGAAATGCGACATGTCCGATTGTGTGACCGGGTGTATCAATCACGACGGCTTGCATATTACCCAGCATAAGCGTGTCGCCGTGATCGACAGTGCGATCAATTCCGGGAATTTTATCCTTCTCTCCAATCGGGCCGATAATCTCGCATCCGGTCGCATTTTTGATCGGCAAGTTCCCATCTGTATGATCGGGATGCCAATGCGTGTTCCAGATCGCGGTAATGGTCCATCCGAGTTTTTGGGCCTCAGCTAAATAAACCGCGCCATCGGGCGTATCGAGCGCCACGGTCTGACCGCTGTCTGGATCGTGGATCAGAAATCCGTAATTGTCGTTCAAACAAGGGAATTGATGTATCTTCAAAGGCATACCATCTTACTGACACGGAATTTACAGGACGGACAAGTGCCCGATGCGACAGCCTGCTTCAGACCTTGAAGCCTTTTACGCCACCCGCTTAGGGGTGATGACGGCTGCGCGACTTGGCCAGAGACTAAGCGATTTATGGGGACCCTGCACAGGTTTGAGCGTGCTCGGGATCGGCTTTCCGCAGCCCGTTCTCCCGCTCTGGGCTGACAGCGCGCGATGCGCGGTCGGTATCGTTACAGAGGAACAGACTGTGACGACCGGGCCTTTCGCGGGGCCTAAGGGTGTCAGGATCGCACCAGCTCTCGATCATCGCTTGCCTTTCGGGGACGGTGTGTTTGACCGTGTCGTGTTGCTGCACGCCTTGGAGGACGCCGAGAGCCCACGCGCAACGCTTCGGGAAGCTTGGCGAGTCCTCTCGCCGGAAGGGCGCATCGTTGTCGCAACCGCGAATCGCAAATCGTTCTGGTCCTTGGCGGAATCAAAAGCGTTTGGGCACGGACGGCCATGGACGCGGCGACAGCTTATGGCGCTGCTCAATGATGGGCTGTTTCAAGTGACGGCCAGCACGACAGCTGTCCATATGCCCCCTCTAAATTGGCCAATGATCACAGCCGCAAGTGAGAGCTGGGAGCGCGTTGGAGAGCTTGTTACACCGGGCCTTGGCGGCGTGGTTTTGGTCGAAGCGGTCAAATATATTTACGCGAATCCACACGGCAGCGCACCAGCGACTGCCAAGCACGCTGCGCCTGTAACCACGAAACGACCGGTTCTGCCCAGAAAAGAGGCAGAGCCCCGTTTGCCGAAAACCCCGCAAAATGGCCCGTTGACGAAATCAGCCGACGGCGTATCGCTAGAGGAATAGACCTAGAATTGGAGTCGGGGAAATGAAATTAGTTGCAGCAATCTTCAAACCAAGTCGACTGGATGCCGTTATCGATGCCCTAGGGGATGTTGGGGTTTCTGGTCTGACAGTCTCAGAAGTCCGGGGCTATGGACGCCAGCAGGGTAAGACAGAAGTCTATCGCGGCGCGGAATACGAGGTCAGGCTCCTGCCAAAAGTCAAAGTCGAGGTGGCTTGCGCAGCGGCCGACACTGATCGTGTCGTTGAAGCGATCACAAGCGCAGCCAATACCGGTACAATCGGCGACGGGAAGATCATGGTGATGGACCTGCAAAGCGTTGTCCGGATTCGCACAGGTGAACGTGACGAACAGGCCATCGGCGGCTAAATTCATAACCATCCAGATCGCACCCACGCTCTGGTATTGGCTCAACACACTGTCTAACTGTCTCGCCAAGCGCGAGGTTGAAGATGTGGATCCCACCCGATTGGATGGTCTGGACATATGTCGGACTGATGGTGTTGCTCACCGCGTTCTCCTTCGCTTTGGCGCAGCAGGAAGATCAGTTGGATGACATAAAGCTGCCCGATCTTCTCGGATTAGGCGCGACTGTTCTCTTACTTTACCACTGGTTCAATGATGTCGGCAGTCGATCGGCACTGGTCATCCTTCTGCTCCTTATCATTTACACGCTAAGCTCAGCCGACGCGATTGTGCGCGGTATACGAAGAGAAGACTTTGAAAGCGAGGAGGAACGTGAAGGCACATTGGTTTTTACCGTTGCGTTTACAGCTATTCTGTCTCTTCCACTCTATTATCTCGGCACAGTGATGATGGCTGTGGGCTGACGCGCGCCCTTGATTTAGGCGCATACCTCCGCCACACACCTGTGGTTTTCTGAATGCACACTACGATTAGTCCTCTCAACCCATGGAGCCTGTCATGGCGGGTCCACAGCCCTTAGCAAACATCCTTGAGATCACCCCTTATAAAGGCGGCCAAAAGCTTGAGAATGCACACAAGCTCTCATCGAACGAGAACCCACTAGGCTGCAGCCCCAAGGCTCGGGACGCCTTGATTGAAGCCTCTCAACATCTGGAACTCTATCCGGACGGATCGGCTGCGGCTTTGCGCGGTGCGATCAGCGCAAAGTATGGAATTGATGCCGAACGGATCATCTGCGGCTCAGGCAGCGATGAGATTTTCCAGCTCCTCGCCCGCGCTTACCTTTGCCCAGGCGATAATATCGTTCAGTCACAGCACGGGTTTCTGGTTTACCGGCTGGTTGCTCAGCAATCAGGTGCGGAAACACGCAGCGCGCCAGAACAGAACCTGACAGCAGATGTCGACGCCATGCTGGACCTGGTCGATGAAAACACAAAAATCGTGTTCCTCGCTAATCCCAACAATCCGACCGGCAGCTATATTCCCTATTCAGAGGTCAAACGCCTGCATGACGGCTTGCCGGAAAACGTCCTTCTGGTCCTCGACGGGGCTTATGCCGAGTATGTCAAATTGAATGACTATGACAGCGGAATGGCGTTAGCCGGCGAGGCTCCAAACGTGCTGGTCACGCGCACATTCTCCAAAATTCATGGCCTCGCTGCACTCCGTCTTGGCTGGGCGTACGGACCTGAGAGCGTCATCGATGCCCTGCACCGGACACGCGGGCCCTTCAATGTAAACGCGGTCGCCCAAGCCGCCGGTATTGCCGCGATTGAAGATGATGCGTTTCAAGCTGCCTCCGTCGCACACAATGACAACGAACTGGCGCGTGTTGGGGCAGCTATTGAAAAGCTCGGCTTCGAGGTCTTCCCGAGTGTTGGGAACTTCGTCCTGATCCGGTTCCCAGAAACGCAAGGCCGCACGAGTGCGGACGCGGATGCGTTCCTGCGCGATCATGGAATCGTCATCCGCAATGTTGCCGTATACGGCCTGCCGGATTGTCTCCGCGCATCCATCGGCACGGTTCAGCAAAACAACGACATGCTCGCAGCGTTTGAGGCGTTTGCGAAAAGCTGATGAACGATCCCGTGTTCGATAAGCTTGCCATTATCGGCATTGGTCTATTGGGCTCATCGATTGCACACGCCGTGCAGGCCTATGGCGGGGCGAAGACCGTCGCTCTTTGGGATCAGGACGATTATGTGCGGTTGCAGTCAGAACGCCTGGTTCCGGGCACGATCTCAAGGACATCGGCCAAGGCCGTTGCAGATGCGGATTGCGTGATCTTGTGTACGCCTGTTGGTGCACTCGGGAGCGTTACGCACGATATCGCACCAAACCTGAAGCCCGGCGCTATCTTGACAGATGTCGGCTCGGTTAAAGCCAAAGCCGCCGCAGATATGGCCGCAGCCTGTCCGGATGACGTTCATCTCATCCCCGGTCATCCGATTGCAGGCACTGAAAAATCAGGACCAGATGCCGGATTCGCTTCTCTCTTCCGGGACGCCTGGCACATTCTGACGCCCTCTTCCGATCGCACAGATGCGTATTCTGAAGCGGTTGAGACGCTATCAGATTTCTGGGCGGGCCTTGGTGCACGCGTTGAGGTTATGGATGTTGAACGCCACGATCGGGTGCTCGCGATCACGTCCCACCTGCCCCACTTGATCGCCTACAATATCGTCTCGACTGCCTATGATATGGAAACCGTCGAACAGGGCGAAGTGGTCAAATACTCCGCCGGCGGTTTTCGCGACTTTACGCGTATTGCAGCGTCTGACCCGACCATGTGGCGCGACGTATTTCTAACCAATAAGGATGCCGTACTGGAAACACTTGGACGCTTTTCAGAAGATCTCGCAGCCTTACAGCGCGCTATTCGCTGGGGTGATGGGGAGACACTGATGCGCGAGTTTGAGCGCGCACGCGGTATTCGCAAAGCGATCATCGATGCCGGGCTCGATACATCAGAGGCCGATTTCGGACGCCGGAAGCCTAAATAGCGGCTACGTTTTCAGATTTTGATCATTTAAAATGAACGGGCGGCGCTCCCCTTTAAAACGCCGCCCGTCCTGTGTGCTTTTCAGCACTTTCACCGATCGGTGCGCAACCTACGGACGCGTCGCGCTCACGATCAGTCATGGACCCCAGCATGACGCAGCGCATCAGCCCCTGTCCTGATATCCTGTTTACAAAACCCAACATGAATGAACTCAGTTTAATCTTGTTCAGTTTTGTTCATGTTTGCCGAGAACGGTTGAATTAGAACCCGAGTTTCTCTCGCAGGATTCTATTTACAGCCTGCGGATTAGCTTTGCCGCCGGAGGCTTTCATCACCTGACCGACAAACCAGCCGATGGTTTTCGGCTTCTCTTTGACAGCCTCCGCCTGTTCAGGGTTCGCCGCGATGACGTCATCGACAATGGCTTCGATCGCGCCCGTATCCGTGACCTGCTTCAGACCATGTTTTTCGACAATGTCGCCGGGATTGCCTTCCCCGTCGATCATTCGTGCAAAGACGTCTTTGGCGATCTTTCCAGAAATGACATCGCTGGAGATCAGATCAATCAGTTCGCCGAGTTGAATCGCAGAGACCGGCGACGATGCCAATTCCAAGTCTGCCTTGTTCAGATACCCGAACAGCTCCTGCGTGACCCAGTTTGCAGCCAGTTTGGCATCGCGTCCCTTGGCGACGGTCTCGTAGAATTCAGCGCTCTCAGCATCGGCTGTCAAAACCCCGGCATCATAGCGCGACAGTCCATAATCAGCTTCAAACCGCGCGCGTTTCTGATCCGGCAACTCCGGCAGATTTAGTTTGATGCCCTCAATGAACGCATCATCCAAAACCAGCGGCAACAAGTCCGGATCGGGGAAGTAGCGATAGTCATGCGCGTCCTCTTTAGAGCGCATGGACCGCGTTTCGCCCTTATCTGGATCGTAAAGGCGGGTCTCTTGATCAACGTTGCCTCCGCCCTCAATAATCTCAATTTGGCGACGCGCTTCGTATTCGATCGCGGCCTGAATGAAGCGGAAGGAGTTCATATTCTTGATTTCGCATCGCGTGCCCAGATGTCCGAAATCGCCACTCTCACGGAACTTCTCATAGGCGCCGGGCTTGCATATAGAAACATTCACATCTGCACGAAGATTGCCCTTCTCCATGTCCCCGTCACAGGTCCCCAGAGCGACAACAATCGACTTGAGCTTCTTCACATAAGCGGCCGCTTCCAGTGGTGAGCGAATATCAGGCTTGGAAACAATCTCCATCAGCGCAACGCCGGACCGATTAAGATCAACATACGTCTCGGTCGGGCTCATATCATGGATAGACTTGCCCGCATCCTGCTCAAGGTGGAGACGCTCAATGCGTACCGGGAAGGTGTAAGCCGCATCGCCATGCGCAGGCTCGACGTCCACATCGATCACGCCCTCGCCGACAATTGGCATGGCAAACTGACTGATCTGATAGCCCTGAGGCAGGTCGGGGTAGAAATAATTCTTCCGATCAAAGCGTGAGACTTTGTTGATCTCGGCGTTCAGGCCAAGGCCGGTACGAACGGCCTGCTCAACACAGAATTCGTTGATCACGGGCAACATGCCTGGCATCGCGGCATCGACGAGCGAGACATTGCTGTTCGGCTCCGCGCCATACTGCGTTGATGCACCGGAAAACAGCTTTGCCTTTGAGGCGACCTGAGCGTGAATCTCCAGGCCGAGAACGATTTCCCAGTCTCCGGTCTCTCCGGCGAGGGTATAGGTCGGGCGGTCAGTCATAGCGCACTCTCACGTCTTCGTATCGCAACGCTAAAGCACAGTTTTGAAGGAGCGACCAGATTGCGAAGCCGCCAAATGCAGAGCGATTAAGCAGCGGCCTCTTTCGCACGCAATTTTGCGGCGCGTTCGGCTTCTTTGCGGACCTTATCGCGAAGCTTCTGCCAGCTTTTCCGGCCGACATAGAGTTTCTCAAACTCACCATGATTGTAGACGGCAAAACTTGGCCATACGATCTTGTTTCGACCAGCTGTTGCCTCACGAAACACATCATCATGACGACCATACCCACCATTGAACGGACTTCCGCTCAAGGTTGCGAGTTCCAGCGTTGCCGTCTTGGACGCAGGATCACGCTTCCACATTTGCAGATCCGTTGCCTTCCAGACCTTACAGGCCCCACAATTCGGCGAGCCGAGATAGACGATGCGGTAATCAGCCGGCGGCAGCGGGTTGAGATACTGAAAAAGCGAAAGCCCACCGACAAAAAGCGCAGCAATAAGGACAAATAGAATGTGTTGCTTCATGAACAGAGTTTACGCTTAAGCCCTTAAGCGGAGGGCAAGTAAATCTATGAAATTTCAGGAATCGTCATCTTCGTTTGGCTCAGCTTGGCGGGCTTTCGCCGCTTCAAACCGCCTGCGCCGCTCTGCCATGCGATGGTTGATAGCGTGGTTGCCTTTCCAGAATATCCGGTTCGGCAGACCGGGCTTTGTCTTATCTGCACCGCTCGCGCGCCGATAGAAAAACCGCTCCAAAAGGATGCCCCCACGAAGGGCCACGTACAGCCCGCAAACGAGGGCGAGGATAAGCGTATGACGCCGCCCTGGCGCAAATAAGTTGCCCCCGTTCACTGCATTCAGAACGAAAATGAGCATCATCGCACACAGAAAAACAATGAAAGCAATCAGGAGGGTCCGGGTGCGCCGCGTCATGCCTATAGCCTGCCTTCTCGCTTTGCTTTTTTTACGCGCTCACGCCTTGCATCCATTCTCGACGTATATGGGTCTATCTCACTCGCCTCGCGCCGGGACCGCAAGATCAGCCAAGATAAGACGGGACCCGCAATAAGGCCAAGTAAAGGTACAAAGTAAACCGTGATCGGAACACCATTGATTTGGGGTATGCCAAGTGGGATCACTGTCACCGGGAGCAGTAGGCTCGCGATAAAAATATTCGCGCAGAACAAGATCACCCAGACAAATGTCGGAATATACTCGCCCGGTCGCTGCGGGCGCGACATCGTGAACCCAACATACAGAGCAATGAGAATGGCGACTGCCAAAAGCATATATGTCTTCCTTTTACACTAAAGAAAAACCTACCACCATTTCTCCGGCTTAGCCACAAAGCCCGCCGCGTCTTCGATCGCACCCGCAACCTGAAAACAGGTCGCCTCGTCAAGCGCTTTGCCAATGACCTGCAGACCGAGAGGCAGCCCGTCGTCATCGACGCCGGCGGGAACGGAAATGCCCGGGAGCCCCGCCAGATTCGCGGTCACAGTGAAAATATCATTCAGGTACATCTGAACAGGGTCATCCGACTTGTCGCCATAGGCAAAGGCGGCGCTCGGACAGGTCGGTGTCAGAAGCGCATCAACATCCGCAAACACGGTTTCAAAGTCCTGCAGGATACGCGTGCGGACTTTCTGCGCGCGCAAATAATAGGCGTCGTAGTAACCGCTGGACAGCACATAGGTCCCAATCATCAGACGGCGCTGCACTTCTGCGCCAAATCCGCCGGCCCGTGTGCCCTCATACGTTCCAGTCAGATCATCACCGGACACGCGCGCGCCATAGCGCATACCGTCATAGCGCGCGAGGTTCGATGAGGCCTCAGCAGGCGCCACGATGTAGTAAGCTGGCAGAGCATATTTCGTGTGCGGCAGGGACACTTCAACAATATCCGCACCCTGTGCTTTAAGCCAATCAATCCCCTTCTGCCAAAGCGTCTCAATCGCCTCCGGCATGCCGTCGACGCGATACTCTTTCGGGATGCCGATCTTCATGCCTTTGACGCCTTTGCGCACATCTGCGCACCAATTCGGCGTTTCAATAGGAAGAGAGGTTGAATCTTTCGTATCGTGAGAACACATCACCTGCGTCAGCAGAGCCGCATCCTCGACTGTTTGTGCAATTGGCCCGGCCTGATCGAGCGAGCTTGCAAATGCGACCATACCGTATCGGCTGGCGCGCCCATAGGTTGGCTTGATACCGACCGTGCCCGTAAATGCTGCGGGCTGGCGAATTGAGCCACCTGTATCAGAGGCTGTCGCCGCAAGGCATAATCTGGCAGCAACCGCCGTCGCAGAGCCACCCGAAGACCCGCCTGCGGTCAGCGTTGCATTGCTGCCTGCACGTCGCCACGGATTGGATGGTGGACCAAATCGCGACGTCTCATTGGAGCTCCCCATCGCAAACTCATCCATATTGAGCTTGCCGAGCATCACAGCACCTGCATCCCATAGATTCTGCGTGACTGTGCTTTCATATGTCGGCGTAAATTCACCCAGAATTTCCGAACACGCCGTCGTGCGCACGCCCTTCGTGCAATACAGGTCCTTAATCCCCAATGGCGCGCCATCGAGCAGACCGGCCTCACCTTTGGCGCGTCGCGCATCAGACGCATCCGCCATGTCCAGCGCCTTCTCAGGCGTTTTAACCACGTAGGCATTCAGCGTGTCATTGGATGCCTGAATCGCATCCACAAAGGCCTGCGTGATCTCACGCGCTGAAAAAGTCTTATTTTCAAGGCCATCCAGAGCCTCGGTCAGGGTCAGGGCGGTTAGGTCGCTCATCGGATCGTCCTGCTTGTTTTCATAAGCGCCTTGTTAGGCCCCGCAGACTTCAAAACGCAAGCCAAAATGGCGGAACAAATGGCGCTCACGGGAAGTTCATTCGAAATCGGGCCTACCTGTGGTATCTTCTTATGCAAAGGAGCTCTGCCAATGTTTAAGCCCGTTCTTGCCGCAACCCTCTTCACCCTAGCCGCCTGTGCGACGGCGTCCTCACCTGAGAACGAAGCAAAACGACTGGAACGGGAGGCTGAGCTGACCTTTGCAAATGATATCCGGCGCGGCGAGGAAGTGGACAAAATCTGTTTCGCTTCACAGATTGACGGTTTCACGAACACCACAGATAGAGCCGTTGTCGTTCGTGAAGGCAATGATGAGTTTCTGATCACAACCCGCAGCCGCTGCGACAATCTCGATTTTGCCAACTCTCTTGCAATAAAAAGTTCTCTATCGTGCTTGAGGCGCGGCGATCAGATTGCCGGGAATCAGAGTGTCTTTGGAGGCAACTATGGTGGTCCGCCATCGGTTAGATGTTTCGTAGACAAGATTTACGAGTGGAACCCAAAGGCAGGTCGTGAAGCGGCTGAAGACGACTTATACACAACCGTAGACCCATCACCAGCGCCCTGACGCGCGGTTCCACCACCACAAAATCTGCGCTGTCACATGATATAGCGCCCGGGCACCCCAGTTAAGCCCCGGCATGGATCCTAAAGCCGCAAGCCATCCGAATCTAGGCGTGTGTTTCCACAGCGCTGCGATGGCAGGCCAGCCACGCAAAACCGCGCCATCAGCTGTAATCGCATGCAATTTGCGCCGCACATCGTTGAGGCTGACACCCTTCTCGTCAAAAGCCTGAGGCGATGTTGAAAGATCAAAATAGACGACACCTTCAGGCCCCGTTTTCGTCCGCCGTTCAAACGCGCAAATACCTTCCCGGCACACCGGACAAACGTTATTATAGAGAACAGTCAGGTCTCCCATGCCGATCATTTGGGATGTCTTTGAAAAGACAAAATGCGTCGTGAGGTCGCTATTCCACAGAGCGCGGAACGACGAAAAAGCCTTCATCGGACTTCGGTGCGTTTGAAAGCACATCGCCTTGCTTATCACCGTCTGAGACTTCGTCCGTGCGCATGGGCAGCGTCGCAGCAACCACAGAGGTCATCGGCTCGACGCCGTCAATATCGACCTCGTTGAGCTGTTCAATCCAACCCATAATACCAGTCAGTTCAGCCGCCAAAGGCTCCAGCCGTTCTTCCGGCACGGCGATCCGTGAAAGCCGGGCAACTTTGCGAACATCATCCTTGGTCACGCTCATGAGTGCTGTCTCCATTTGACGTCGCCACGAATAGGCGCGAGTGAGAGCGCGATCAACCCCGCAGTTCAGAGTGGAGCCTCTCCTGCCCCAGATTGACCTCTTCGATCTACACAAGCGCGGCCCGCTTCTGGGTCTCGATCCCGGAGCAAAAACGCTCGGGATCGCGGCGTGTGACGCGATGCGGCTAATCGCAAGTCCAGTCGAGACAATTCCACGCGGCAAGAAGCTCGCACCCGCGCTGAAGCGATTTTACGAGATTTATGACGAATACAAAGCTGTCGGCGTCGTGATCGGTTTGCCCCTGAACATGGACGGCAGTTCAGGCCCGCGCACGCAAGCGGCCAAAGCGCTGGCATTCAACATTTCCCAACTGCGCGATATTCCGATGGCGTGGCAAGATGAGCGCATGACCAGCGCGCAGGCTGAGCGCGTGATGCTGGACGCAGACCTATCCCGCGCGCGCCGTTCTGAGCTGATTGATGCATCGGCGGCCGCAATCATTCTGCAAACCGCCATAGATCGTCTTGCAAATGCGGGTTGAGGGAAAACGTCCTCGCTCCTAGGTACGCGTTATGAAGAAACCTCTCCGCCTCGCCTTTATGGGAAGTCCGGACTTTTCCGTGCCGGTCCTCGTCGCTCTTGTTGAAGCAGGCCACGATGTTGTTTGCGTCTATTCTCAGCCCCCCCGCCCTGCTGGACGCGGCAAGAAACTTCGTCCAACACCCGTTCACCAATGGGCAGAAGAGGCTGGCATTGAAGTCAGAACCCCGAAATCCCTAAAGAAAGAGTCTGAACAGGCAGAGTTTGCGGCGCTCAATCTCGATGCGGCTGTTGTCGTGGCCTACGGACTCATCCTGCCACAGGCGATCCTAGATGCCCCGCGCCTTGGGTGTATGAACATGCACGCATCTCTGCTCCCGCGTTGGCGCGGTGCGGCTCCAATCCATCGTGCAATCATGGCAGGCGATGCCGAGACCGGCGTTCAAGCCATGATGATGGAAGCCGGTCTCGATACCGGTCCCGTTCTGGCCACATCCAAAACCGTCATCAAAGACGCAGACACTACGGGCGATTTACACGGCCGTCTCGCGGGCCTTGCGGCTGATCTCGCAGTCACAGCGATTGAAGGTTTAGCAGACGGAAGCCTCAAGCCCATTGCGCAGCCAGAAGACGGTATAACCTACGCGCATAAAGTGGGCGCAGAGGACCAGCGCATCGACTGGACCAAATCAGCGCGCGAAGTCGATTGCCAGATTCGCGGGCTTTCCCCGTTTCCGGGCGCATACTTTTTCTATCGACCCGAAGGTGAGCCGGATGCTCTTCGAATGAAGGCCCTGCTGTCAAAATGCGAGGACGGAGTTCCAGATACGGCTCCGGGCACAGCCTTGGATGACACTCTCCTGATCCAGTGCGGCGACGGCAAAGCGGTTCGCCTGTTGCGGGCGCAAAAGCCGGGATCAAAGGCTATGGATGCTGACGATCTATTGCGTGGACTGCCCGCTCCTAAAGGCGCGGCATTCACATGAGCCAGCGCTATAAACTCACAATTGAATATGACGGACGCGATTATTTCGGCTGGCAGCGACAGGATGACTTCCCAACAATACAGGAAGCACTCGAGACTGCTGCGGCAAAACTCGACGGCGCGCCTGTTCTGGTCCAAGGCGCCGGGCGTACGGATCGCGGTGTCCACGCCACAGGCCAAGTCGCTCACATGGATCTGACAAAGCCGCGTCCGATCAACAAGATCGCCGACGCAATGAACTTTCACCTGCGGCCCAATCGCATTGCTGTTCTGAAGGCCGAAGAGGTTGCACCCGATTTCAACGCACGCTTCGACGCCAAGTATCGCCGCTACAGATATATCATCATCAATCGACGCGCAGACCTCGCTCTGGATCGGGGGCAAGCTTGGCGCGTGCCGTCAATGCTCGATCACGACGCGATGCACCGCGCCGCCCAATACCTGATCGGGGAGCATGACTTTTCCACGTTCCGCGATGCTGAATGCCAAGCGAAAAGCCCTGTGCGCAGTCTCGATAAGATCGACGTGGCCCGCTATGGCGAGGGTGTAGAAATTACCGTCGGCGCGATCAGTTTCCTGCATCGCCAGGTTCGGTCCATTGTCGGCAGCCTTGTCGAGGTAGGGCGCGGTGTCCAGCCAGAAGGCTGGATCAAGACAATTCTGGAAGCGCGCGATCGAAAGGCCTGCGGCCCTGTCGCACCGCCTGATGGCCTATTTCTTGAAAGCGTCGACTACGACTAGCGCGGCGCGCGTTTTGCCAAAATCCGCTGCAGGGTACGACGGTGCATATTCAGCCGCCGCGCTGTCTCGCTCACATTGTGATTGCAAAGTTCGTAGACGCGCTGGATGTGTTCCCAGCGGACGCGGTCTGCTGACATCGGGTTTTCCGGCGGCTCAGGCATGCCTTCGCCTTTATTGACCAGCGCGCGAACGATGTCTTCAACATCTGCCGGCTTCGCCAGATAATCGACCGCACCGGCTTTTACAGCCGCCACAGCCGTCGCAATCGCACCATATCCGGTCAGAATAACCGCGCGGGCTTCTGGTCGATAGCGATGCAGGACTTCCACCACGTCCAGACCAGAGCCATCTTCCAAGCGCAAATCAAACACACCGAAAGCGGGTGGGTTCAGCCGTGCAATGTCGCGAGCCTCTGAAGCCTTCGATACCGAAGAGACAATAAAACCGCGCTGGGTCAGCGCGCGCGATAAACGCTGTAGAAACGGCCCATCATCGTCGAGAACCAGACAGGTCCGGTCTTCAACGCCTTCGAGGGCTTCATGCATTTTGACAGTGACAGGTCCATCCATGACAGTCTCCTTACAGCTTTAGAAGTAGGGGGTCTTCGTTGATTTCCAACGTCTCCAAGGCAGAGCGCGGCCATATGACCTGCACAATTGCACCTTGGCTGGGAGCGACCCGGTTGCGCGTTGCGATTCGACCGCCTGAGCGTTCAATCAGCGTCTTCGCAATGAAGAAGCCAAGGCCCATATCTCCGCCGCCCATATTCTCTTCGGTGCGCTCTGACACATAAGGCTCACCCAGTTTCGGCATAACTTCAGGCGCAAAGCCCGGCCCGTCATCGCGGATCAGAACCGTATATTGCGTTTCCGTCCAGCTTGCGACAACGCGAACTTCAGTGTCAGCGAAACTGACGGCATTCTCGATAAAAGCGCCGAGCGCGTGAAGGATTTCAGGACTACGGCGAATGGTCGGCACTTTTTCCTCACCGGCTTCTCCCGGCTCGTAGGTGACACGCACATCGACGCCCAATCCTTTATGCGGTGCAGCCGCTTCTTCCACCATCGCACTCAATGGCATTTGCGCATGCACGATGTCACTGGCCTCACGTGCCTCGCCAAGCTTGCGAAGAATGATGCGGCAGCGGTCCGCCTGGTCGGCAATCAGGGCGATATCTTCCCTTTGTTCGCTGCCCTCCGGCAGCATCGCCAACAATTCTCGCGACACAAGGTGTATCGTCGCCAGAGGTGTCCCCAATTCATGCGCTGTCATGGCCGACATAGCGCCCAGCGCTGACAGTCTCTGTTCGCGCGCCATGACGACGCTTGCGGCATCCAAAGCCTGCACCATACGCGCTTCATCTTCATTTACGCGCAAGGCAGAGAGGGCGAAGAAGACAATGCCGATGAATAAAGCCGCAAAATGCCCGGCCTCAAATAGAGGTGGGAAAGCGATTTGTTCCCCTTCACGCCAAGGCAGATCAAGCGAGATCAGAGGCATTATGGCAGCCCCGGCAATCGCTAAGCCAGCGATAATCGCCGTATCCCTCGTACGCAGAGACGAGGCTGCAATCGTCACAGGCGCAATTAAGAAGAGGAGGAACGGATTGGACAGCCCACCCGTCAGCGTAATCAGCAGCGCCAGTTGTACGACATCAAAAGCGTGTTGGAACAGAGATTCCCAATTCTCCAATAATCGCGGCGCGGGGGACACAAATGACAGAAACACATTCAGCCAGGCGCTCGCGGCAATCACGGTCAGACACATTCCGAGTGGCAGACTGAACCCCAGCCCGAAATAGACGAATAGAACAGCGAGTGTCTGCCCACCAACCGCCATCCAGCGTAGCGTCATAATCGTCGCGAGTCGTGTGCGCCCGCGAGCAGCGTTCACTGTCGATAGCCCCTCAGGCAAAAGGCTGAACAGTGCGGCGTCGTTATTCGCCTGAGAAACGCTGATTTCTGCCAGTTTCAACTCCATCATGCGGCACTGCGCCGCCTCTTTTCTTCGCCAAGCTCGTGCACATATGCGTATTATGAGACACATAAATCTGTTTGTATTGGGCGCAAGCGCATTGGCACTCAGCGCCTGCGGGAATAATGGCGGCGGACCGACAGCCGGTGGCGCCAGTGCGGGATGTTCGACGCGCGCTTATGCGGAGATTGGCGGCCCATTTGAGCTAACGTCTATGACCGGCGACACAGTCACAGAAGCCGACTTTAAGGGCAAACCGTCACTCGTCTTCTTCGGATTTACCTACTGCCCCGATATTTGTCCGGCGACGCTGGTTAAAATCAAAAATGCCTATGATCGGCTGCCGGAAGGTATTGAAACTCCGCAAACGCTCTTCATTTCTGTCGATCCCGAACGGGATACGCCGGACGCACTCACCCGCTACCTCTCTCTAGACGCCTTTCCGGATAATGTTGTCGGCCTCACCGGGACACCAGAACAAATTCGCGCCGTCGCCGATGAGTTCATCGCGGATTATAGCCGGATCGAGCAGCCAGATAGCCTTGCTGATTATACCATGGATCATACATCTCTCAGCTACTTGATGGACGAGAATTGGGAGTTGAAAACCTTCTTCTCTGACGCCAATACAGGACCCGAAGAGATGGCGGCCTGCATTACAGAACATGTCAGCTGAACATCAATATTGCGGTTGGTCTGAAAGTCTAAGCTTTGCATTTCGATTGGTTTCGCCTATGTTGCAGCGCAGCATAGGAAGGCTACTCAAAAATGCTTTACACGCTGGTCGAGATGAATCGCGCAGCCATGGCACCCATGCGTGTCGCGGCAAAAGGTGCCAAAGCCTTTCTTGAAGCGCCGATGAATCCCATGCGGGAAACAACATTCGGGCGGTCGATGCTCGCAGCGAGCAGTGTTTTTGAGCGCGCGACCCGCTATTATGGAAAGCCTGAATGGCAAATTCCAAGCACAGAGATAAATGGAACGAGCTTGCCCGTCACCCCAACGGTTAGCTGGTCCAGCCCATGGTGCAATCTGATCCACTTCCAGACAGCCGGTGCGCCAGCTGAACGCCCGCGTCTTCTAATTTGTGCGCCGCTATCAGGTCACTTTGCCACCCTTTTACGCGGAACAGTAGAGGCTTTTCTGCCTACCCATGAAGTTTATATTACTGATTGGACGGATGCGAAAATGGCGCCGGTCTGGCTCGGCCGGTTTGATCTGGATGATTATATCGATCATGTCCGCTGGTCCCTGCAGCACATCGGGAGCGGCGCTCATGTCGTCGCGGTCTGCCAACCCGGACCGCCAGTCCTCGCGGCGATTTCCATGATGGCCGAAGACAGTGATCCTGCCCTACCCGCCACGATGACCTTCATGGGCAGCCCGATTGACGCCCGCAAATCCCCAACCGTCCCGAATCTCTTAGCCGAAGAGCGCTCTTTCGACTGGTTCCGCGACAAGATGATCTACACCGTGCCTGCCCCGTGGCCCGGTATGATGCGCCGCGTCTATCCGGGCTTTGTTCAGCTCACTTCGTTTATGCACATGAATTGGGATCGCCACGTCGATGCCCAGAGCCAATTCTTCGATCATCTCATCGAAGGCGATGAAGACAGTGCCGAAAAGCACCGTGCGTTCTATGATGAATATCTCGCTGTTCTCGACCTCACGCAGGAATTTTATCTTCAGACCATTCGCCGTATTTTCCGCGAACATCGCCTTGCGCGCGGCATTTTTCGCTATCGCGGCGAGCGGCTGGTCAATCCAAAAGCAATCAAAACCGTTGGCCTAATGACGGTTGAAGGCGAAAACGACGATATTTCCGGCATCGGCCAGACCCAAGCCGCGCATGATCTCTGCACAGGTATCCCGTCCAAGATGCAGCAAGACTATATCCAGCCCGGTGTCGGCCATTACGGCGTTTTCAACGGTCGTCGCTTCCGCGAAGAAATCGTGCCGCGCATTAACGCCTTTCAGGATACAATTGCAGGGCTCTAAAGTCGTATATTAGCAAGGATTTCCCTTGGAATATCCGTCTTAAGAGAAACTTCCGCCACACTATCCCGCGTTTTTGTTAGTCCTCTTTTTATGCGATTGTTTACGAAAGTGTTCCAACTCGCTTGCGCAGGCACATAGATCCAGTCTCCGCGCCGAGCCGCCCGTCGCATTGCACTCCCGGTATTGATCGGTGCAAGATCAATTTGTGCTGAAAAGGCATCATAAAAAAGGCGACTGTCCAACTGCAGGGCGACATGATCGCCGCGATTGCTTAGGCTACGTGCAAATGCCTCACCTTTCTGTTTCGGCCAGAAAAAGAGCCGATCATCAAGTTGGGCCGACCAAGTTTCGAGGCTATGACCATCAAGGAAGTTTGAGGCTTGGTTTCGACCTGCAAGGAGCCAAGCTTGGCTATTCAAACGGGCAGAAACACCTGCACTCCTCATTTTGAGCGCTTCGGTTCGCAGCAGGAGTGACTTTGTCGGAACAGAGCAGATTGCCGCAATCTTTACGGGCCTGATAAGGCCATTCGCCTCTATGCTCGGAATATTTTCGGCGAGCGTCACATGGATCAGGTGATCACCAACGCGTCTAGCAAATTCCTGCGCGTCCAATCTGTCTACTCCCCCACCACCCGCACATCGGCCTCGATCACCAGCGTCTGCTCCTGACCGTCAGCATCAAAGGTCAGAGTAATATCAACGGTTTCACCGCCAACGACATCCTCGCCGACATCAAACATCATGAAGTGATCTCCGCCGCGCTTTAGCTCCAGCGTTCCCCCGTCGGCAATTTCAAAGCTATCGACTTTGCGCATCCGCATTCGGTCATCAACCATCGCCATCGTATGCAGTTCAACCGTGCCGAACGCATCCGACTGCGCACTCAACAGCGTCACATCTCCACCAGCCACCGACAGACGAACGCCACCCATCGTCATGTCCCGCTCCCCAATCGGTTCCACGACGAAAGCATCGCTATACGACAGTACAACGCCGCTTTCAGACGTATCCGGTGTTGGTGCGTCTGATGGCGTGCAGGCGGCAGTGAGGACAATTAGGGCGGTTGAGGCGAGAAGACGGGTCATAGGTGGCTCCTGTTTGAAAGGCATTTAGAGCCTACATCCACAGTCTTCCATGCGTTATTCTGCCGTCACTCCGTCGAAGTCTTCTTTTTCTTCTTCACGATGCGGGGGCCACCCGTATCCGCCGCCACACGAGGTTTACGTGGCTTTTTCGCCCCAGTGAAAGGCCCTTGGGGCTTGCCATGATCCTTACGCTTCACCTTGCTCTTGGCCTTGCGTGGGTCATCGCTGGCCCAGCGCGCTTTTTTGCGTTTCGGCTCAGCATCGCTGCGCACAGGCGGTCGACCGCCCTTTTTACCCTTGAACGGCCTTCGCGGCGGACGCTCATCAAATCCCTCATCACTTGGCGGGCCGCTTGCGCGATTAACGCTCAGGCTCTTATCAATCCGGCCTTCAGGCCCGCCTTTGGCAATGATCGCATCCGCCGCGTCCGGCTTCAGCTCCACATGCGTCAAGGTTGGCCCAATCCGGATATTGCCGATCTCTTTGCGAGAAATGCCGCCTGCTTTGCACAGCATAGGAAGGATCCACTTGGGATCAGCATTTGTCTTGCGCCCAACGCCTAGAGCGATCCACGCGCCATTCTCAAAGTCCGGCTCTTGCTTGCGGCCGCGGCGTTTGTCCTCACGTGGGAAACGATCATCACGGTCGCGGCCTTTACGATTGTCACGCGCGCCGAAATTGTCACTCACGTCAGAAATCTCTTCAGGAGCAGAGCGGCCTTCACGCTGCACTCGAATAAAGGCAGCGGCGACCTGCTCTGCGCCAAATTTGGCAAGGAGGGCCATGGCGAGCGGCTTTTCACCATCCCTGATTTGGTCAGATAGCGTCTCGTGCGACAATAGCCGCGCATCATCTTGCGCTTCAATGTCTGCCACTGTCGGCGGCTTTCCCCAAACCGCTTCGACCTTTGCATCCTGAAGCAGGCGCTCTGTTCTGCGTTTCGCACGTACTGGCACGATCAGGGCGCACACACCCTTTCGTCCCGCACGACCCGTCCGCCCGGATCGGTGCAACAAGCCCTCTTTATTGCGCGGCAGTTCTGCATGGATCACCAAATCAAGCCCCGGCAAGTCGAGCCCTCGCGCGGCAACATCAGTCGCAACACAGACCCGCGCCCGCCCATCGCGCATCGCTTGGATCGCATTCGTGCGCTCTTTTTGCGTATACTCGCCAGACAAGGCTACGACAGAAAACCCGCGATTGTTCAGGCGGCTGGTCAGCCGGTTCACCGCGTCCCTGCGCGACACAAACACAATCGCATTCTGCGCATCATGAAAGCGCAGGACATTGATCACCGCGCTCTCGATATCAGACGGCTGAACCGTCAGCGCTTGATACTCGATATCGGCATGCTGATCTTCGCGAGAGACTGTGTTTACGCGCACAGCATTGTTCTGAAAGCTCTCCGCAAGCCGGGCGATCGGCTTTGAAACCGTCGCTGAAAACATAAGCGTGCGGCGATCAATTGGCGTTTCGCCAAGGATATGCTCCAGCTCTTCGCGAAAGCCCATGTCGAGCATCTCGTCGGCTTCATCGAGGACCACCGCGCGAAGTAAATCGAGATCTAACCCGCCGCGGCGGATATGATCTGATAGTCGCCCCGGCGTGCCGACCACGATATGCGTCCCGCGCTCCAGCTCACGGCGTTCATCGCGTGGATCCATCCCACCAACGCAGCACGCAATGCGCCCGCCAGCTTCTTTATACAGCCATTGCAGTTCGCGCTGTACCTGTTGGGCAAGTTCCCGCGTCGGCGCAATAATCAGAGCGAGGGGCGGACCTGCCTGATCCAAACGCTCTCCGCCGGACAGCAGCGTATCGGCCATCGCAAGGCCAAACGCGACCGTCTTGCCCGACCCGGTTTGCGCCGAGACAAGCAAATCCTGCCCTTGCAGCTCCGCGTCCAACATCGCTTCTTGGACCGGGGTCAGCGTGTCATAACCACGCGCAGATAAGGCCGACGCCAATGGCGCAGCAATGAGGTGTTCTGTTGTCATATCTGTCTTTCACAGTCTGGAAGGCGCGTAATCCACCCTCGGACTGTGCGTCTTATCTGGTCGCGCATACGCGGTTTAGAGCGCGCTGGCTATGGCCAGTCCTCACTTCGGCTCGCGCGTGCGATCCGTCAGCCATGCCAACACGCTGAGCAGAGTGAATGCCACCAGCGCCATAATTGCGAATTGCGGGATCGCTGGCGGATGATCGACCGGCAGATGATTATAGAGCTGCAGTGCGATCATGAACCCGATCAGCACAAAAGGTGCAATAACGCCCCACCGTCCAATCGCGCGTGTATTAAAGATGTAAATCGCCCCGCCAAGCAGCAGCCCGCCAATCTCAACCACCTGCGTCCATAACAGGCTGTTCCACAGGCCCAGCCCCACTTTCGGTCCATCAAACCAGATCAGCAGGTCCGGCCCATGCGCGATCAGGTCCGTGATCCAGTGCGAGAACACGCAAAACGCAATGATCGCACCTGCCGCCACCGCGCCTGCTCCGCGCTTCAACACAGCATACAGGATCCCAGCCCCAACCGCCCATAGGACGACCGCAACCAAGCTGTGCGTATACGGCATATGATGCAGGTCGAGGATTGAGGCCTGCATAAAGCCCGGCGTCACGTCAAACTTCTCAATCCCCGCCAGCACCAAAAACGCCCAGGCAAAATCCACCAGCTGTACCGCCACAAAAAGCTGCCACAGCGGCACTGCAGGCTTCACGCCCCGCGCCGCAAACGCGGCCGCATAATGCCCAATGAACATCGCTTTCCTCTCTCATGCGGCCGAACAGTCTCCGCCGCGCTCTCCCACACCCCATCCAACAAAATTGGGCGACATCGCGCAAGGGTTGGCAGCGATCAGAGAGCGGCTACACTCGTCAAACGTGAGGGCAAAGCGAGACGCAACGAGGGACAGATGAGCATATCGCAAGACTGGTGGGACGCATGGTGGGAGGCGGATTACTCTTGGGAGGGTCTGGCGAAGAAGCGTTGGCGGGGCTGGTATGTCGATGCGGCGTGGGTCCAGGGAGAGCCGTTTAAGCCTGTGCCGGAGGATGAACGGGTCGAGGGTGTTGAGTATCGGCGAGCAACGCTACAGGACTATTGGCGACGGACCCAGAAACAAATCGGGCTAACCGATAAAGATTTCTTTGTAGATGTCGAGCAACAGAACTGGGTCCCCGCGTCCCTATTACTTTATTATGATGGTAAAGTTCGTTTCACAGTGATGCATGTTCCGCCAGAGTGGTATAACGGAGCAGCTACAAAAAAAACGAGTTTGGGCTCTTTACGAGAGGCGTCCATTAAATTGTTGACCTTTGAACTGTCTAAACCAGTCCAAAAAACCGTATTTCAAGATGGTTGGTTAGTACTAGGAGCAGATAACCGTTTGCAATGGCAAGGTATAGTTTCGCTCGGTTTCGAGCTAAATTCCTCAGCCGTTCAAGGGGATACTGCTAACGGAAGCACTAAAATTTCGATATTGGCAACGGGAGCGGCATTCTTAGGAACTGTAAATTTCGCTGAGGCAACATTTTGCAGTGTCGTTGATTTTGAAAGCGCCGCTTTCGCTGGCGAGGCTTACTTTAATGATGCCCAATTTTGGGAAAATACGATCTTTGATCGATCCCTATTCACTGGATATGCAAATTTCTACAGGGCCAAATTTCATGATGGAGCTGGTTTCTACAGAACAGCATTTTCTAAAGACGCTTATTTCCATGCTTCCAAATTTGCAAACCAAGTAAGCTTTTTTAAAGCTAAATTCTCTGGTCAAGGGGATTTTGATAGCTCAAGATTTTCTGGGCCCGCCGACTTTGAAAGCGCATCTTTTGGTGAAAACTCGAGTTTCGATTTGACCACATTCGCTGATAGAGTTTCCTTCAAAGACGCGTTCTTTTCAAAGGGTGTTTTCTTTCACAATGCTGTATTTTATCGGAATGCTGGATTTGAGCACGCAGCATTCTCGGGATACTCAAATTTCATCAATGCAATCTTTGTTTCCCAAGCAATTTTCTCAGGGAAAGGAAACTCCGTCACAAGCGATTCGGTCAATGCGGAGATCAAGCCAAAGGCTTCAGACGCGTCCGTTCAAGTCTATCAGCAGGACGAAGCCATCATGTGGACGGCGCAGCGGTCATTTCCAGATGCCGACTTTGAGAATACAATATTCATGGGCGCTGCACGGTTTGATAATCGCGATTTTCACAGCGCGACGAGCTTTGATGGGGTCGAATTTTACCGTGAGGCAGAGTTTCACGACAGTAGCCTGCATCGCGGCATTCTGTTTACGCAAACGACATTTGACCTCGCCCTGACACCGGAGAAGCGAACGCCAGATGCTGTGCCAAAAGAGGCGCTGGAACGCCTGCATGAGGCCGCAATGCTTGGCAAATCGAAGGGTGAGAGACAGGATTTAAACACATGGGCAAAACAGCGGTTTGCCGAAATCGCTTCAAAAGGCGACGCGCTCAAACCCGAAACCGATCCTGCGCGCAGCCGCTATTTCGAGCGCGTCGAGGAAGGCTTCCGCACCCTGAAACACGCCATGGAAGACCGCCGCAATCGCGGACAAGAAGCGCGGTTTTTCCAGCTGGAACTGCGCGCACGTCGCGAGCGCCGCGACGAAAAATTCGTTCCGAAATGGGAGCGTATCTTCTCCGACGTCTATAGGTGGACATCCAATTTCGGAACATCCGTCGGGCGACCGCTCTTCTGCCTGTTTCTCCTGACGGTGATCGGCTTCCCGTGCCTCTATTTGCTCATGGGCGCTGGCTTTACGCACTGGCCGACAGCGGCAGAATTCGGCGACGCTATGGGCTATTCCTTCGCCCGCATCATGCCGTTTGGGCCATGGGAAGACCCCAAGACATGTTCGATGACCGGGCGCATGCTGGCAGAGAGCGTTCAGCCCCTTTGTGACCCAGTGCGAGGCCTAGCAGATTTACATTATCGAGGCGGGACGCCCTTCTGGCTCCGCTTTTGGGGTAGTGTGCAGTCTTTCACGGCCCTCGTCCTCGTCTTCCTCTCCGGCCTCGCGATCCGGCGGCGGTTCCAGATCAATTAGCGGGTCATGCGATTTGGCTTTACGGCGGCAGTAAGCTCTGGTAAATTGAGAATAGTTCTCAATTTGGAGCCCTGCCCATGAAAAAGCTCGCCCCGTTGATCGGTTTCGCCTTTATGATTGGCATTGCCTATCTGATGGTTCGCCGTGTGGATGTGAATGGCTGGGGCAGTTTTGGCTGGTTTGCCACAGCGCTCGGCATCATGATTATCCGCCAGCCTTACGCCAACCAGATCAAGGGCAACTCGATCGACGATAAACGCGAGACGGGCATAGAAAGGCTCCTGCTGATCCTTGTTGCGGTCGGCGGATCATACTTCCCGGTCATCCATCTGGCCTTCGGGATCGTTGATTTCGCCAATTACAGCTTGCCCGTCTGGGCCCCAATCATCGGCGTGATAATTCTAGCGGCAGGCCTCTACCTGTTCTGGCGCAGCCATGCCGACTTGGGCAAGAATTGGAGCGTAACGACAGAGCTACGCGATGATCACACGCTAACCACGGGCGGGGTCTACACCCATATCCGTCACCCAATGTATTCCGCGCTCTTCCTGATCTTCGCGATCCAGCCGCTCTTCATCCATAACTGGCTCGCAGGGTTCAGCGGCGTGGTCGGATTTGCAATCCTCTACCTCTTCCGCGTCTCCTACGAAGAAACGATGATGCGCGATCGCTTCGGCGCAGAGTACGATGACTATGTCAGCAAAACAGGCCGGATTTTACCGAAACTCGGTTAGTTCAGCTTGTCGACCTGAGTGTATTCCAGATCGACCGGCGTCGCGCGACCAAAGATCGACACGTTGACTTTCAGACGGCCGGTTTCGGCATCCCATTCATCCACGCTGCCTTCAAAGCCTTGGAAGGCGCCTTCGTTAACGCGGACTTCTTCACCGATCTCGAAGCTGATCGTCGGTTTGACGAACTCTTCGCGCGGCGCTTCAGCGGTGCCGAGGATGCGGTCAATCTCTCGCTGAGGCACAGGCAGCGGCTTCTTCCCGCCATCGGCGCCGAGGAACCCGGTCACTTTCGGCGTGCCTTTGACCAAGTGATAGACATCATCAGTCAACGTCGCTTTCATCAGGACGTAGCCCGGAAAATCGCGCTTTTCGATCGTCTTTTTCTTACCGCGAACAATCTCGACCTCTTCACGGGTCGGGACTTCCATTTCCTCAATCAGGTCCTCGAGGCCCTTCATCGACGCTTGGTCGCGGATGGCCTGAGCGACCTTTTTCTCAAAGTTCGAATAGGCGTGAACGATGTACCATCTGGCTTTTGCCATAATTCTTTATCCTAGCTTCCGAGGCCCGTAATCATGCGCACAACTGCCCCAATAATCACGTCAGAGAGAAATAGGAACAGCGCGACAATCACCGACATGATGATCACCATGATCGACGCCTGAAGCGTTTCCTGTGTAGAGGTCCAGGTCACCTTTTCGCCTTCTGCGCGCACTTGGCGGGCAAACGTGATCGGGTCTACGCTTTTCTTTTTGTCCGATGCGGCCATTCTCGACGATCCTGACTGTTTGGGAGGTAACGGGCTATCCGTTGTGGCGAGCCTTACTCCGGCTTGATGAATTTGTATAGTCAGGTGGGTGTAATGGGGTGCACGTGCAAGTTAGGACTGCTCGAAAATCGCAACACCAGCAGGTGCGAGCTGTATGTCCCCGCGAATAAGAGTGCCTTCGATCAGCCCTGTGAGGTCTTGTTTTTCCGGTCCATAATTGAACACAAAAGCCAGAGTCCCACGCCGCCGGATTCGCAGGCCTTTTGGCAGATGCACAGGCGCGTGCCCCCTAACGCGCAGAGCCTTTGCAACAAGCGCTTCCAGCAACAGCATATCGGGCCAAGCGTTGACATAGGTTACAACCCCCTGCCGATAGACAAGGCCCCGACCGCTTTGCAACCGATACAGCGGTTCCAAGTCCGTCTCGACATGCTCCAGCCAGCGCGTCACACTGAAACCAGCTGCTGTTTCACTCAGGCCCGGGCGCAAGCTTTCAACTCTCGGAATTGTAATCGGGATCAGATCCCGCAGCAGGCCGGGCGGTAACCCTTCAGCGACCTGCAAATCCCGCGTCTTTGATCCGGTGCGCGGCCCGACCAGCACTTCCGCACCGCTTGCTTCCAGCGCCTCAACGGTCGCCTCGCTCAACATTGGAAGGCAGGGCACTGCGACCAAATCATAACCGGTAAAATCCGCATCGGGCGGCAGGATATCAACATCCAACCCAAATCGACGCAGTGCGGTGTAGAACAGGAAGCTCAGCTCCTGATGGCGAAAGCTCCTGCCTTGCGGCTGTGTCTCGATCAGCCAGTGGCTCTCATAATCATAGACCAATGCGGCTTTCGCTTGCTGCGTCTCAGGCGCGCCAATCGCAGCTAAGTCGGCCAGCACTTCGGCGGCTTCAACGCTCGCCTGATCTGGTTGAAGATCCGGTCGGTTCAACCCGGCATGCATCTGCTCCTGCGCAAACGGGGCCTTCCGCCAGCGGAAATAGGAGAGCAACTCCGCGCCATGCGCAAAGACCTCAAGGCTCCACAACCGCACCATCCCGTCCAGTGGCGCTGGATTGTACCGCGCCCAATTCACCGGTCCCGGCTGTTGCTCCATGACGCCAAAGCGACCGCCACTCATTCCGCGATAGAGATCATGGTGAAACGCTGCAAAGTCAGGGTGTCCTGTACGTGTATGGGCGAGCTTCGTCTCGCTGTCCCACCACGCCATTTCCAGAAAGCCGAGCGGATAGGAATCCCAAGTGCTGACATCGATCTGTTCGCCGACAGGATAGTGATCGAACTCCGTGAAATGCCCCATGAAATTGTGCGTGATCGTCGCCTTGGGTGCATGCGCGCGAATTATCTCGACCTGCATCGCATTATACTTCGCCACCTGATCAGAGCTGAACCGCCGCCAATCCAGGACATGGCTCGGATTGGGCTCGGTGACGGTGGCGAGCGGCGGATCGATTTCATCAAAACTTCGATATTCCTGACTCCAAAACACCGCGCCCCACGCCGTATTCAGCGCATCAACATCGCCGTATTTATCGGCGAGCCATACCCGAAACGCAGCGCGCGCATCGGCGTCATTGCTGTCAACCGTATCGTGGCAGCCATATTCATTATCGGTCTGCCACCATGTCACGGCTGGGTGCGCACCATAGCGTTCTGCAAGTGCGCGGACGATGCGTTCACTCTCCTGAAAATACGTCTTGGAGCTAAACGAATAATGCCGCCGCGATCCAAACGTGCGCGGCCGCCCATGCGCGTCACAGACCAAAATATCCGGATGCATATCAATCAGCCATTTTGGCGGCGTTGCCGTCGACATGCCAAGACAGACCTCCAGCCCCTGCTCTGCCAATGTCTCAATCGCACGATCCAGCCAGCCCCAATCATAGCGCCCCGGCTCAGGCTCAATTCGGCTCCACGCAAATTCTCCAATGCGAATCAGCGACAGGCCGAGCGCTTTCATACGTTTGGCATCGTCAGCGCACTGCGCTTCGGGCCAGTGCTCAGGATAATAGCAAACACCGAGCTTCATGATCGCGCTTGGCCCCATTCCGGCACGCTGAGGCCCGGCATCTCAACGTCCAACGCAAACAGACACCCCGCCAGCGGTTGCCGGTCGAGCGCTGCATTCGACAGGCCCACCCGCGCGCTGGTGATGTAAAGCGTTTTCAAGTTCGGCCCGCCAAAGGCCAAACTTGTCGGCCGCGAAACGGGCATCTCAACAATGCGATCAATCCGGCCATCGGGCGCATACCGCACGACACGCGAACCCGCCCATTGTGCATTCCAGAGAAACCCTTGCGCATCCATAGCCGACCCATCGGGATAGCACCCCGCTTTCATCGTGTCGGCAAACACGCGGCGCTCCGTCAGAACGCCTGTCTCAAGATCATGATCGAATGCAAAAATCTCCTGCACTGCACTGTCGCAGGTGTAAAACGTCCTCCCATCTGGTGAGAATTGAAACGTGTTGGTCACCATGACGGGATCAAACCGCATCGGCTCCAGTGTACCGGGCGCTGCGAGGCGGTAATACTGCCCACGCACCTCCTGTTCTGAATCGTCCATTGTCCCGAACCACAGACTGCCATCCGGCGCGATCCCGGCATCATTTGTTCGGTTGCCCTCCGGCTCATCAGAAAGGGTCAAAAGCCGCTCATAGCCTTCAGTGCTGGGATCATAGAGTCCTGCTTCACGATCCCCGATCATCAGAAGCTGACCCTGATACAGCGCCAGTCCACTTGCATGAGTCGGCAGGTCGTAGCGGCGTGTATTGCCCGTCTTCGGATTGTAGCGGTGCAGTTTCGCCCGCTTGATATCCACCCACCAAAGGAAGCCCTCCGACGGGCTCCACAATGGCCCTTCGCCCAACAAACACCCTGTCGGCGCAACGCATTGAACTTCGGACATAGGCGAGCGGACCTCTTTAAACGCTAGGATTTCGTATCAGGATCAGTTGGGCTGATGTCAATCGCAAGGCATCGCCCTGCCTGCAGAATAGGAAGCTGTAAGCCGATAGCTCGCAGACTTTCTGCATCCATAGCTAGGCCTGTTTCCAACCAGTCCGGTTGCGCTTTCGCAAAGCGCTTTAATTGAGGATCAAGACAGACTGCCTTGACGCGGACCGCACCCCCCAAATGAGCGATGCGCAGCGGCGCTGGTACGGCGTCACGCGGTGTATCGCATTGCAGGACGACGATAAGAGCGCGCGTTCGATCTGCGCTGAACACACCCAGCGCACTCAATCCAGGATCAGGATGCGGTAAGGCCAGCAAGTGACCGTCCTGCATCCAGTCACGATTGGCTTTCCATATGGAAATCGCTTCGCTTAGGGCCTCTGCCTCCCGCTCGCTCAACCCCGTCGGATCAAGTTCGAGGCCCATATGACCGAGCATTGCAGCTGCCGCACGGGTCTCAATTGGGAACGCGCGCCGGGTCAAATGGCTGACCGCGCCACCCACATGCGTGCCCAGCACCAATCCCGGAAAGAACAGACTCGCTTGGCTTAGCATAGGCAGCTTGATATCCGGATCATGCGCATCCGACAGCCAGTAGCGATACGCAACGTCGGCATATCCCCAACTCAAACGGCCCCCACCGGAGGCACAGGCCTCAATCGGAAGCGAAGGGTAACCCAAAAAGTTAATATCGGCCATTAAATCGTGCGCGTATTGAGCGATTTTCGGCGATGCGCCAATAAGGTCGCGGTTGCAGTCCCATTTTAGGCTTTCGACGCGAAGTCCGTCCAATGCCCCCATCGCAGCATTGTAGGCATATTCCCAGCACTCAGGAATTGTCAGATCCAGCCCATACTGTCCCCGCCCGAGCGGCTGATCGACATCCCCCCAAATCCAATCGGGATGTGCTTCAAAAAGCGCGCTATCGCGATTGACCATTTCCGGCTCTATCCAAAGCCCAAACGTCATCCCCATCGCCTCAACCGCATCCATCAGCGGCCTTAGACCGTCTGGATAAACGTCCGCTCGCGGTGTCCAATCCCCCAACCCGCGCGTATCGTCCGTGCGCCGCCCAAACCAGCCATCATCCAGTACAAAATGTTCCGCTCCCAGCGCTGCACCCGCTCGTGCCATATCATTTAGGCGGTCAACATCATGGTCGAAATAGACACCCTCCCAAGTGTTTAGCTGAACAGGTCGATAATGCATGTACGTTTCGGAAAACTGTATTCGATACGCATCCTGAAACGCAACGCGCAGCCCGTTCAAACCGCGATCTGAATAGGCTAGATAAAGCGTTGGCGTCTTCCCGCCCTCCGGCCCCTCAGCCTCTAGAGCATAATCACCCTCGCGCCCCCGACGCACCGCCAAGTCAAAATCCGCCAGCGCGGCCAAATGAACGCCGATCACCTCACCCATGTCCTCACCAAACCCAGCCGTACCGATCACCAGCCCCGGAAACCCGTCCGGTGCAATCCGGTTTCCAGATCGGTTTCGTACGTCGACACCACGCCCTATGTCGCACCGCTCAGGCTGAAACTCGCCACTCCAGCGCCCGCCCCATGTCAGGACGTCTTCAATCCAGCGCGGCAGAGGAAAACAGATGCGCTCACCTGCCTCGACAGCCCACACATTCGCGCTAACGCCGCGAACGCGTTCAGCAAACCCATCAGGAAACACGAACGCCTCGCCATCGTCCATATGACCATGAGCACGCGGCCTATCAGGCTCCAGGAGAGCCACCTCACGCCCCAAAAACGCGCAAACGGTTCCGCCGAATGCCCACACATAACCGCCTTCTGCACTCTGAATTTGTACAATCGCGTCGCTCACCGCTTGCCTTTCCTGCGTCATCCGGTCAATCTGGGAGAAGATAAAACGGGAGGTTCAGTTATGGCGCTACAGCATTGGATTAACAAGGGAAACCTTCGCAGCACGGATTGGCAGACTGTCCCTGAAAGCGATCTCGCCGACGGTCATGTCCGCATGAAAGTCGAGGCTTTCGCGCTGACCGCCAACAACGTTACGTATGCCGCCTTCGGTGGGCCACCTATGAACTATTGGGGCTTTTACCCAACCGGTGAAGACACGAGCGGTCGGGTTCCGGTCTGGGGCTTTGCGACGGTTACGCAGTCCAATGCTGACGGTGTTTCTGTTGGTGAACGGGTCTATGGCTATCTCCCTATCGCAGACAGTTTTGATATCGAGGCGGGTAAGATCAGCCCTGATGGATTCTCAGACATTGCCGCCCACCGCGCACCCTTGTCCCCCATCTATAATCGTTACATGCGCACAAGCGCTGACCCGTCCTACAGCGCGGAATTTGAAAACCAGCAGATGCTCTTCCGCCCGCTCTATCTCACAGGGTGGATGATTTGTGACTCTCTGATGCAAGGCGTTGATCTCGACACCGTCGTGATCTCATCCGCGTCGTCGAAAACGGCCATGGCGAACGCCCATAGCGTCAAGGCACGCACAACCATGAAGACCATCGGTCTGACCTCACCAGCCAATAAGGCCTTCACGGAAGCGACAGGGCTTTATGATGAGGTCCTCACTTACGATTACGTCGCCAAAGTCACCGGCACAAACGCGGCCTATGTAGACTTTACCGGACGCCCGAGCCTCACAGAAACCGTGCATCAAACGCTCGTCGAAGACTTGAAACGCAGCCTGATCATCGGCGTCACCGATTGGGAAGCCGAGCGCACCATGCAACCGCCGAGCACGGGCCCAACGCCGGAATTCTTCTTCGTGCCGGACTATGCTGCAAACCGTGCGAAATCGCTCGCGCCGGGAGAGTTGGATCAGATGGTCGGACGCGACTTGGCTGCGTTCTATCCGACCTCAAAATCCTTCGTGACCCCGAAGCTTGTCAAAGGGGATGAAGCAATTGCGAAAGCTTGGACCGACACACTGGACGGGAAAATCCCGCCTGCTCAGGGACTTGTCTGCCAGTTCTAACGCGGCCTCTAAAGCTCACGCGCAGCGAGGTACGGGCCCTCTGATATGCTCGCCCAGCCGCGCATCTTTTTCAGCGCGTCTTCAAAGCTCTCATAAATCCGGCGTTCCAGATCACCGCCGGACCCGGCATCGCTGCGAATATCAGCTGAAATCTCCTTCACACGCGCCATCACATCATCGGGGAAGCGGCGCAGCTGCACACCCTCTTCATTGACGAGCTTCTCCAGGTGGACACCATTCTGATAAGCGAATTCACCGACAGAGTAGTGGTTTACCTCGTTACAAGCGCTGCGGATGATCTGCTGCTCAGTCGAGGTGAGGCTATCCCATTTGCTCCGGTTGATCCCGACAGCGAGCGCACTACCCGGTTCATGGAAGCCAGGGCCATAGTGGAATTTCGCCTCACGATGGAAGCCTAGGAAATAGTCATTCCACGGCCCAACCCATTCGGTTGCATCGATCCGACCCGTCTGTAGCGCCTGATAAATCTCATTGCCTGCGAGCGCTTCTGCGGCCCCGCCCAGCGCACGGATCACATCTCCGCCGAGTCCCGGAATCCGCATTTTCAATCCGCGGAAATCGTCAAGGCTGTTGACCTCGCGCTTGAACCAGCCGCCCATTTGGTGGCCCGTATTCGCGCCTTGGAAAGCAATGATCCCGTACTGACCTGACAGCTCTTCCCAAAGCGCCTGACCGCCACCAAAATCAATCCAGCCCATAATTTCCGCCGCCGTCATCCCCATCGGGACAGCGGTAAAGAAGTTGAACGCCTTGGACTTCGACTGCCAGTAATATTCAGCGCCGTGATACATGTCCGCATTGCCGGATGCGACGGCGTCAAAGGCTTCAAACGCCGGTACCAGTTCGCCGGCTGAATAGACCTCGACCTCCATACTACCGTCTGACAGTTCACCAATCCGCTGAGCCACGCGCGCGGCAGCCATGCCGAGCCCCGGAAGGTCGCGAGGCCATGTCGTTGTCATCTTCAGGCGAGTCTTGCGTCGACGCACAGCTGGTGCACTGGGCCCGCCTTCATTTGCAGACTGACCACACGCCGTTGCGGCCACACCTGTTACACCCAAGGCTGCCGCGCCAAGAAGTTTTCGACGGTCAATCATGCGCCTCTCCCATTTATTCTGATAGTCTATTCGTCATCTTCAAGTTGGCGCCAACGCCCGGCTTCCAGCACTTCAAGCGGTGAGAAACGGCGTTTATAGTCCATCTTTTCGCTGCCCCTGATCCAATAGCCGAGATACACATGGGGAAGGCTGCGCTCAGCCGCGTGCAAGATATGATCGAGGATCAGATACGTGCCGAGGCTGCGGCGACGCTGACGCGGATCAAAGAAGGTATACACCATCGAAAAGCCGTCGCGCATGACATCGGTCAGCGACACGGCCATCAGCGGCGCATGATCATCGTCGCCAAGACGGTACTCAAACAATAGGCTCTGAACCGGGCTATCATTGACCATGGCGACATAGTCGCGGAAGCCCATGTCAGACATGCCTCCGCCTTCGTGGCGTGAGCCAAGATAGGATTTCAGCAGCCTGAACTGTTCGCGAGTGGCGCGCGCTTGAACGGGTGACCGGACAAGATCCTGATTGGTGCGCAGGACGCGCTTCTGGTTTTTACTGGCGCGAAAGCGGCCCGCATCGACACGAACGGATCGACAGGCATTGCAGGTTGGACATGCCGGGCGATAGGCAACACTCTGGCTACGACGGAACCCGGCCTGGCTGAGTTTATCGTGCAATTCATCAGAGCCCTCGGGCGCAAGATGAGTGAACCCTTTGCGCTCAACCCGACCCGGCAGGTACGGGCACGGGCTCGGCCCGGTCACGTAAAACCGAAGATCTCTTTTGACCCCGGGAATATTGAAGAGCGACTCATCAAGCTTCATGTCGACACTGTTACAGCTACAAGCCCAGTCGCCAAGGGGCAACGATGGTAAAGGTCGCCCACATCAGGATAACAAGGGGCGCTCCAAACCTGACAAAGTCACCAAAACGATAATGCCCCGGAGCCATAACGAGCATATTTGTCTGGTATGCGATGGGTGTCGCGAAAGCACAATTTGCGGCGTAGATCACCGCCAAAAGAAAAGGCAAAGGGTCAGCGCCCAGCTGATCCGCAGCACTCAACGCAATTGGGGCGAACAGGACCGCCGTAGCCGCATTGCTCAAAATATTCGTCATAATCGCAACCGCGAGGAAGATGGCGGACGCAACAGCGAGCGCCCCATAAGGCGAGGCGAGCGCGACAACGATATTCGCGATCAAATCCGCAGCGCCTGTGAGCTCAAGCGCCGTTCCCATCGCGAGCGCAGACGCAATGACCAGATAGATTCTGAGATCCAAAGCACGACTGGCCTGCCGCGAATTCAAGCACTGTAGAAAGATCATGGCCGTGGCCGCGACGATAGAGGCGATCGTGATGTTCACGATATTCAGAGCCGCAGCACCAACCATGGCAAGCGTGATCAATCTCGCAATCTGGGCTTTACGGGTCGTTGGCAGCTCAGTCTGGGACCATTCAAGCAGAATGATATCGCGATTTGTCCGTAGATTTCTAAAGGCTGTAACCGGTCCACACAGCAAGAGCGTGTCCCCAGCCTCAAGTCTGATCTCGGCCAGTTTGGAGCGGATCATGCGCGAGCGCCGCTGAATGCCGAGCGTCACAGCATTCGTCAGGCGTCTAAAGCCGAGCATCTCAACAGTGCGCCCCGCCATACGCGAGCCGGGAGCAATCACGGCTTCAACGAGGCCCAACTGGCCATCACCGCCCTCTTCATCTTCGCCAATCCCGTCCTGCCAGATATCCTTTAGCATACCCGGTTTTCCGGCGAGAAGATCGGTCAGCGCCTGACGCGTGGCGGCCACAATAACGAGATCGCCGGGCCTGAGCGTAATGTCATCATAAGGCGGCAGGATTGCTTTCTCGTCACGCTGGATCATGCGAACGGTCATATCGCGCAGGTCCGGGAACATTCCCGCGACGGCAGCTTTACCATCTAGAAAATGGCCCGGCGTAACTTCAAACTGGGCGACGAACTGCTTGCCTGAAACCGCAAGGCTTTCGGCGAAACCTGCCCGATCTGGCAGTAGGATCGGCGCAGCGATGAGGATATAAATCAAACCGATCCCGGCCAGAATAAGCCCCATTTCCGTCTGCGCGAAAAAGCCAAGCGGGACGCCTTCAATGCGTTCATAAGCGTCCGCAGCAAGCAGGTTTGTACTGGTTCCGATAAGCGTCGTCATACCGGCCAGAATTGAGACAAAACTCAACGGGATCATCAATCGCGACGTCGACGCCCCCATGCGCGCCGCCATGGCCGACATGATCGGCAGGAACATTATGACGACTGGCGTATTGTTCGTGAACGCGCTGGTCACAAAGACAGCCGCAAACGCCATGATGAGGGTCACACGCGGCCGCTCATCATATGAGCGCACCAAAGCCTTGGTCGGCCCTTCCAAAGCACCCGTCTGGAACAGACCCTGCCCCACAACAAGAAGCGCCATAATCGTAATCAAAGCCGGATTGGCAAAGCCCGAGAACAGATCAACGGGGTTAATCGCCTGACCATCGATCCCGACAGCCCCCGGAACCGCAAAGAGAAGGACAAGGCCGGTAATGATCCCCAAAGAGACCACTTCCATCGACCATTTATCGAGCATGTAAAACACGATCGCTGCCAGAACGACGGCCATACTCGCCCACATCGGCCAATGCATTAGCAGTTCAGCACTCATACAGCCTCACGCGTCCCTTTTCAGTGGCGCGCAAATCCTCACTGCGCCGGTGCGAATGTCAGTGTTATGGAGATACGCCGATTAGCTGGCAAGTAGGGGTTTTCGGTTATCAGCGGCCGTGTCGCTGCAAGACCTGTGACAGCCCGAATACGATCAGGCGAAACACCACCTTCGATCAGCAGCCTCCGCGCTGAATTTGCCCGGTCTGCTGACAGTTCCCAATTCGAATAGCCGGGCGTTTCACTGGGGTGAGCATCGGTATGGCCTTCGAGTGTGACAGGCAGCTCAAAAGCTCTGAGCGCGGTTCCGGCAAAAGTAACCAAGGCTTCGCCGCGCGCATTCAGCCGCCCTTCTCCGATCTCAAACAAGGGCGCGCGTTCCATATCGGTCAGATCAATGCGCACCTGTAAGTCCGTATTCGTGATCCGCACACTGCCATCATATTGCGACAAAGCGGGATCGGCGCGCAGAACCGCGGCCAAGTCCTCAGCGCGCGTATCAACTGGGGCGACAACCGCTTCTTTTCCAAACTGTTCCGCGAGCGCCGCACGGTCCTCTTCAGAAACTCCGTTTACAATCCACATGATCAGGAAGAAGGCGCAAAGCGCCGTCAGGAAATCCGCATAAGCAAGCTTCCACGTCCCCGTTTTGCGGGGGAGCGCAACGGGCCTTCTGCCCGCTCTGCGCCGGGTTGTGGCTGCATACGTCATTCACTTTCCCTGTCGACCGTTCTGGCCGTATTGGCCTCTTTAGGGCATCAGGGTGAAAATCAGCTGGAATATCGGCCGAGGATTTGTTTCAAATTCAACGCAAATTCCGCAAATGGTCAGGAGCTAGGATATGGCACGCACAGCATTTTTAGGCCTCGGGGTCATGGGATATCCAATGGCGGGGCACCTCATTCGCGCAGGGCATAGCGTTCGCGTCTGGAACAGGACATCCGCGAAATCGAAAACCTGGATGGACGAGTATCAAGGCGAAGCTGCTGATACGCCCGCTGATGCTGTGTTCGGGGCCGAATACGTTTTTCTCTGCCTCGGTGACGATCCTGATGTGCAGGCCGTCTACGATGCGATTGAACCCAGCATTGGCGGCGGCATGGTCATCGTCGATCACACGACCGCCAGCGCAGGACTCGCCCGCGATCTCGCCAAGCGCGCCGCAACCAAGGGCGCGCTTTTCCTCGATGCCCCAATCTCAGGCGGCCAGGCGGGCGCTGAAAAAGGCCAACTGACCATCATGTGTGGCGGAGAAGCGAAAGCATTCAAACAGGCCGAACCCATCATGAAAGCATACGGCAAGCGTATGACCCTGATCGGTGAGAGCGGCGCAGGCCAGCTCGCAAAATCTGTTAATCAGATTTGCATTGCAGGCATTGTCCAAGGCCTTGCCGAAGGCATGCACTTCGCCGATGAAGCAGGCCTAGATATCGCCAAGGTCATCGAAGCCATTAGCGGCGGCGCGGCCCAAAGCTGGCAAATGGAAAACCGCTGGGAAACCATGCGCGACGATCATTACGAACACGGTTTCGCTGTTGACTGGATGCGCAAAGACCTCCGCATTGCACTCGACACTGCTCGCGAAAACGGAGCCAGCCTTCCTCTGACCGCAATGGTAGATCAGTACTATGCGGACATTCAGGCGATGGGCGGTAGCCGGTGGGACACATCGAGCTTGCTCGCGCGCATGGGGCGGAACCCCAAAACATGACTCCACCAGAAATCGCAGACGCCGTCGGTGTCTTTGTCTTCTCGCTATCAGGCGGGCTTCTGGCATCGCGACGCGGGATGGACTTGTTTGGCATTCTGGTCGTCTCGATGCTTCCAGCAATCGGGGGCGGCACACTGCGCGACCTGCTGCTCGACCGGCCTGTCTTTTGGCTCGATCAGTCCCATACAATCCTGATCGCCCTTGCAGGTGGCGTAGTCTGCGCGCTGTTGGGAGAACGAATAGCACGCTTCAAAACGCTGATCTGGGTGGATGCGATGGGACTGTCCCTGTTCTGCGTGATCGGTGCACAGGCGGCTCAATCGCTGGGCTACGGCCCTGTCGTCGTGATCATGATGGGCACTATTACAGCGAGCTTTGGCGGTCTCCTGCGCGATGTTGTCTGCAACGAAGTCCCCCTCATCCTGCGCGAAGATATTTACGCAACGGCTGGGCTGGTTGGTGCACTGACCTACTGGGCTGCAACCACATTTGGCCTGTCCGAGCCCGTGGCGATGAGCATAGGCGGCGGCACCGCTTTTACTATTCGTGGCGTCGTCATTACAGTCAAGACGATCGATCCAAAACTGCTCCTACCACGGCTCAAAAAGAGCGAGAAAGAAGACTAATCCATGCGCCGCCTCGACATTCACATGCGGGACTCTGAAGCGCTCGATACTCTCATCCGAGCCGTCAAAGCTGCAGAACCGATCGATTACTATGTCGTCCCGCTTGAACAACAGGATCGCAAACTGATCAGTGTCTTTCTGCGCGATGGCACAGATCAGGCCCTGATGGACAATATCCAGACGACACTGGAGGACGAGCGCGACTGGCGCGTTAGCCTGCACGCGATTGAAGCGACCGCACCGAGACTGACCGAAGACAAAGAAGACGAGGACACGCGCCGCAAACGCCGAAAACAGGCTCTGCGCGAAGAAATCTACACAGACGTCGCCAGCGGCGCGAAGCTGGATCGCGATTTCCTGATCATGGTTCTGTTATCGACGATTGTCGCTGCGGCTGGTCTAAACGCCGATAGCGCAGCGGGGGTCATTGGTGCGATGGTGATCGCGCCCCTGCTGGGTCCGATTCTCGGCTTCTCGTTCGGGGCAGCACTTGGCGACCGAGAGCTTTTATTTGGCTCCAGCCAAACTTTAGCCGTCGGGGTTGCGCTGGCTTTAGCGGCCTCTATCGCGATCTCATTCATCATCCCGGTCGACTTCGAAAGCCGTGAACTCATGTCACGCGCAGAGGTTCGCCTCGATGGAATGGCACTCGCGATTGCCGCTGGATGCGCGGCGGCTCTATCGATGGCGAAGGGGCAATCCTCCGCACTTGTCGGCGTCATGGTTGCCGCTGCCCTTCTGCCACCCGGCGCGGCTGTCGGCCTTTTCCTCGGTAGCGGGGAATTCGCACTTGCATCACGGGCAGCCCTCTTGCTGTCCCTTAACGTAGCAAGTCTCATATTCGCGGCTCTGATGGTGTTCCGCCTGCGCGATATCCGGCCGCGTGGATGGGTCGAGAAAAAAGACGCGGATCGAGCCGTCGCAATCAACCTCGCGCTCAGTGTGATCTTCCTCGCAATATGCGTGGCGCTGATTATTGTCCTCGACCTAGGCGCGAAGGTCTCCATCGGTTAGTCTTCTTTCAAAGTCATTATCCAGCCGCTCCCCCTCCCAACCGCCCCAGCCTATGGGGACCATTGGGGCGGTTGGGAGGGGGAGCGGCTGGATCGTGCAAAACGTGAGAGGGAGGAATTCGAATGGCCAAAGCGGAACCAAAGACGAAACCAACCAAAGTGGATCCCAGAGCCTTTGTTGAGGCTGTCGAGCATAAGACACGGCGCGAGGACGGGCTCGTTCTGCTGGATTTCTTTGATCGGATCACAGGGCTCAAGCCGGTCATGTGGGGACCATCTCTCATCGGCTACGGACGCTACCAGTACGAGTATGACAGCGGCCACAGTGGGGAAATGTTACTCACGGGGTTCAGCCCCAGAAAAGCGAGCCAATCGCTCTATGTCATGCCGGGCTATCGCTTCGGTGACATGCAGGAAAAGCTATCGCGTCTCGGCAAGCACAAGCTTGGAAAAGCCTGTCTTTACGTGAATAAGCTCGCCGATATCGACATAGAGGTCCTCGAGGAAATCGTGCGCGACGGCCTCGACTACATGTATGCCAATTATGAGACATTTGAGGTATAAAAGTGCGAAAAATTACACTGACCAGAAGCAGAGGTTATTACGGCATGGCAAGAGCCATGGGCATCTATATCGACGGCGAGAAAGTCGGTAATCTCATGCAAACGAAGACGCTGGACATCGAACTGCGTGATGATGCGCAATTCCTCTACGCCAAAATGGATTGGGCGAGGACAGACGCCTATGACTTGACCTCGGTCGCCCAAGGTTCGGCTTTGGAAGTAAAATCATACTTTCCGCTCAACCCTCTGAAATGGTTCGGGATTGGTGGACTCGCCGCCAGAATAACGCCTGCGGATATCGGTGAGGCCTTCCGATAAATCGATCAGGCTAAGGCCAACCGGCCCCCGCATGCTCAACACGCGTCACGCTCACCTCAGCACTCATCAGCTCGCGGCATTGCTCATAATGAGTAGACTCAGAGCTAAGCATAAACAGCGTTTTGCCATCCTCTCCACCCAGCATGCAGGCAATCGCCTGACGCCCGGCAGGGATCACATCTGTGATCTCTCCGCCCTCCTCGACGCGCAGGAATTCCTTGCTGACCGGTGAGGCAATCCAGACCCCGCCTGCCTCATCAAGACAAATCCCATCCGGTGTACGTCGATCCCCAAAAGCCGCCCAGTCACGCCGATTGGACAATCCACCCGCGCCATCAATATCAAATGCGCTGAGCTTTAGCCCCCAACTCTCCCCAACGATTAAGGTCTTCCTATCCGGCGTAATCACCATCCCGTTCGGAAAGGCGAGATCATCGGCCACCACATGAGCGCTGCCATCCGGATCAACCCGAACCAGAACCGTTGTGGCGGGCTCTTCGCCATCTTCAAAATCGAAGCCGAAATTGCCGATATAGGCGCGCCCCTCAGCATCAACGACCATGTCATTGATCCGCTTGGGGATCACATCACTTAGATCGGCATGGATCGAGACGTCACCCGCAGGCGTGCGCCGAAGCAGCTTCCGATCCGTCATGGACACGACCAGCATGTCCCCGTTCGGAAGCCAGCCTAGCCCTGAGGGACGACCCTCAACGGTCATCACCGTCTCGCACGCACCATCCTCGCTGAGCCGCAAAACCTCATGCCCATGCATGTCAGACAACCAAAGCGCGCCGTCACGCCAGCGCGGCCCTTCCAGAAACGCGCGACCTTTCAGAATGGTCTTGATCTCGCTCATACGATCCTCCCGATTTTTGAAAGGATTGGACGGCTTTGACGCTCAGACGTCAAGCAGCATTAAAGCGGATTACCTCGCATATCGATCTCGCCGAGCATGATCAGACGAACTTTATCAATCCTCTTCTGTCGCGTCGGCTCGGTCTTCGCGCTTGCCACCATGTGAGAAAATGAGCGCTGCTTGCCGGGTGTTTGAGCCTCCCACAGCTCACGGAACTCGTCATCGATAGAGATCACGTCACGGATCGCATCCGGCACATCTACGCGATCGACCGCATCCACTCGAAACGCGACCCGCACCACATCTCCAAGCTGCTTGCGCAGCTTCTTCAGCTTCGCTTTCGAGAGCAGGACATAATAGCGCCCGCCAACAGGATGCAGCGCCCCACTGATAGGCATGGCATCAATTTCACCAACGATACGGGGGCGCTTTGGCATTTGATCAATCAGGTGTGCGGTCAAATCATCCGGAAGCCAAACAACTGTATAAGTATATGTATCGCTACCTATGTCGTGCTGGACAATCTCGCCTTCGAACGCGTGCGGAAAGAAGTCCATTGCTAACCAATTTTCGAAAAAGCGTCCGTTACAATCTTTTCACCGAGCGCTTCCCCATAAATCTCTGCTGCTTGCTCGAACACACCCGATGAGACTTCTTGGGGAGTCATTTCACAAAAGCTCGTTCCAAGATTATAAATCGAGAAACCCAGAGCCATTGCTGAAGCCTGTAAGTCACTAGCAGGCGCATCCTGAAGTGCCTTAATGAGCAAATCCTTCATCAATTTCTCGTCTTCACCAGAAGCGTTTTGCAGGAGGCAATCAGCTAATTGCTGTGTCCTCGTTTGAGCATTCGCCGTCGGGGAAAAACATAGAGACAAGACTGCGCCTGCAACCAAAACATTTCGGATCATTGAAAACTCCCTTCGAAGCAAAATTGGTAACGCTTTCGCACTTTACCGACAAGTTTACCTATTTAGTATTTGAGCCGCTGTCTCGGCAAAATAGGTGATAATCCCCGCCGCTCCGGCGCGCTTAAAGCTCAACAGCGTTTCCATCATCACGCGCTCGCCATCGATCCAGCCATTCTGGCCCGCCGCTTTGATCATCGCGTATTCGCCAGAGACCTGAAACGCGATCGTCGGGATCGCAAACGTCTCGCTGACACGACGCACAATGTCGAGATAAGGCAAACCGGGCTTGACCATGACCATGTCTGCGCCCTCGGCGATATCCATGGCCACTTCGCGCAGGGCTTCATCGGTATTCGCCGGGTTCTGCTGATAGGTCTTCTTATCCCCGATCAGAGCAGACGCAGACCCAATCGCCTCGCGATACGGCCCGTAGAATCCGCTCGCATATTTTGCGGCATAAGACAGGATCAGAGTATTGGTAAACCCGTCCCCCTCCAAAGCGGCTCGGATCGCACCGATGCGCCCATCCATCATATCTGAAGGCGCAACCACATCCGCCCCGGCCTCAGCTTGCACAAGCGCCTGCTCCACCAGAACGCTGGTGGTCTCATCGTTCAGAACATAGCCCGCCTCATCAATCAGGCCGTCATGTCCGTGACTGGTAAACGGATCGAGCGCGACGTCGCAGATAATGCCCACACCCGGCGCGGCATCCTTCATCGCCTTGATACAGGTCGGGATCAGACCATCCGGGTTCAGCCCCTCGCTGCCCTCTTCATCTTTAAAGCGCGGGTCGATGTGCGGGAATATCGCAATCGCGGGAATGCCCAGCTTTTCAGCCCGCTTCGCTGCTGCTGCCGCCTCGGCTACATTCAACCGCTCAACCCCTGGCATCGCATCGACCGGAATGCGCGGCGTATCGCCATCATGGACTACCATTGACCAGATTAAATCAGATGGCATCAGCACATGCTCAGCGCTAAGCGATCTAATCCAGGGCGCCTGCCTTAACCGGCGCAGGCGTGTCGCGGGATATTGCTGTGGAAACGGTGTCATCATTCAGACTTTCTCCAAGGCATAACAAGGCGCATCAGCGCGCTTCTGACCTTGCGCCGCATAAAGCACCGGGCTGACAAGTCCATATGGCCGCGCTGTGCCTCTTCAATCTCCAGCATGTAGGGCTCCATTTTAGAGCGGTCCATTTCCTCAAATCCCAGTGATGCATAGAAAGGTCCATTCCACGGCAAGTCCCGAAACGTTGACAGACTGACATGGCTCAACCGACGAGCTTCAGCCTCTGCAATCACCGCATAGACAAGCGCACGGCCAAGCCCCTGTTTCCCATGATCCGGATGAACACTCACCTGATCAAGGTATAGTCCATTCCCTCGCACACTGAACAGCGCAAACCCAACCGGCCAACCGTGATGGTTATACACTGCAATCACATCGCCAACCGCCATGGCCTGTTCGAAAATATCTGCAGGGACATGATCGTCCAACGCCTCTTCTTCAACCAGTCCTGTCGGCGCAAATAGAGCAGACGCTGCCTTATCGACAGCGATCAGCGCAGGAATATCATCCGTGTCCCCGAGGCTCAGGGCATATCCTTCTGGCAAATCGCGCATTGACGAGGCGCTCCGCTGTGGCACATGAGGCGGTCATAAAGGAAATTAGAGGCAAGTGCCAATGACAACGCGGCTCAACGAAGAACAGGTGATGATCCAAGACATGGCAAAACGCTTTGCCGCCGACCGTCTTGCGCCTCACACATCCGAATGGGACGAGACAAAACACTTCCCCGTCAATGTCATCCGCGACAGCGCGGAGCTCGGCTTCGCAGGCATCTATACAGGTGATGATGTTGGTGGATCTGCGCTCGGACGTCTCGATGCGGCGCTGATCTTTGAACAGCTCTCTTATGGCGATGTCTCAACCGCAGCCTTTATCTCGATCCATAATATGGCGACGTGGATGATTGATCGCTTCGGCAGCGATGAACAACGCGCCGAGTGGTGTCCGAAGCTGACGAGTATGGAGCTGATCGCGTCCTACTGCTTGACCGAACCGGGGTCAGGCTCAGACGCAGCGGCGATGAAAACCAGCGCACGCCGTGACGGCGATGAGTATGTCATCACCGGCTCGAAACAGTTCATCTCAGGTGCCGGGATATCTGACATCTACGTCCTGATGGCACGCACCAGCGATGATGGTGCTAAAGGGGTGTCCACCTTCATCGTCCCGCTCGGTACGCCCGGTCTCTCGTTCGGTGCGAATGAGAAGAAAATGGGCTGGAACAGCCAACCCACCAAACAAGTCATTCTCGATGAGGTCCGTATTCCCGCCGCCAACCGCATCGGCGAAGAAGGCCACGGCTTCAAATTCGCGATGGCAGGCCTCGATGGCGGACGCTTAAATATTGCCGCCTGCTCGCTCGGCGGGGCACAACGTGCGCTGGACCTCGCCCTCGCCTATGCGAAGGAACGCGAACAGTTCGGAAAACCCATCGCCGATTTTCAAGCCATTCAGTTCAAGCTCGCCGATATGGAAACCGAACTCCAAGCCGCCCGCGTAATGCTGTATGAAGCTGCCGCCAAACTCGACGCGAAAGCCCCAGACGCAACACGATGGTGCGCAATGGCGAAACGCTTCGTCACAGACACAGGCTTCAAAGTCGCCAATGACGCCCTACAAATCCACGGCGGCTACGGCTATCTCGCCGACTATGGCGTCGAGCAGATTGTGCGCGATCTCCGCGTCCACCAGATTCTCGAAGGCACAAACGAAATCATGCGCGTGATTGTGAGTAGGGATATGCTGCGGGGTTGATCTGGCATAGCCAGAAAATTGATCCAGGGGATCAGTTCTAAGCGAAGCAGGCCACGGCAGTGGCTTGCGCGTGACTGGGTGCAATCTCAGGCCAGAAGCAGCCCTAAACTATTTCGGATTAAACAGGCATTTCTGGCCGTTCTTTACTGTTTGGATGGCATAATGCGAGCGGATATTTGCGAACGAAACTGCCGTTGGGTGAATGTCTATTTGCCGATTTGGAACAACGCTATCTTTGGCAGAGCCACACCAAATGTCTCAAGCGTCGGCAAGGAATAGCTTAGACCCGCACTACTTTAAGAACCGGCTTTGTGGGTTAACCGGGATGCCGCGTGCGCATTCGGAGAGGAAGTGCTTTCTTACCTTTTTCCATTCACAAATTATTTTGCAGCGCGCTGTTCTTCGCGCTTCGGGGGTAATGTGGTCGCCAAATCCAAGTTCGTTTAGAGCTTCAATAATTGCCTTAATCCCCTCGAAGGGAAAAAGACCAACATGTTCTTCTGTCTGACCAAGATTGATAAAGACAGCCCTCACTTCTTCAATCGTAGTGGAAAGCAACTTCTGAACCCGCCCAAAGTCCGATTGGTATGGATGCTCAAGATGCGTATACTGAATCGCATCCTGTGTAGCGCCTACCATATGCGAATAAAGCTCTCGTATATCTTTCAGATATGACTGACGCCTCTGAAATGAATAAGCTAGCCACGCCGCAGGTATAGCGATGATCAGAGGAATGAGATCACGTAACGTATTGTACTCGATTGATTTCTCGTCTGGAAAATGGAATCTTACAGCCACCAAGGTGGCCATTGTGGCCGCGTAGACGACCGAAACAATGATCACGTTCCGGCGAAATCGTTTCTCGTTCAAACCCTTGATCCCTTTTCGCTAACCTATCGTTGTGCCAGAGCATGGTGCCAGTTGGTAACGATATACTATCAGAAGCATGGGACAAAACAAAATGGATGGAAGCGAAATTCGCCACGTCCAGTTGGGGCTATAAAAGTGGTTTATGGTGGCAAGATAGTGGACTACGTTTTGGACTAGAATCTGCCTGGGAGAATGCCATCTATAGGCGCGTCCGATTTAGGCGGGGATGGGTTCAAATCAACCGTTCACGGCACTCCGACAAGTGACCGTTTTTGGCGAGAAATGCTCATTGGGGTTTAATCGCCTTACATCTCCTTTGATGCCGAGAACGGACTTTTGAAATCGCATTTTCGAAAGTCTATCCCCGCATAGAGCTTAGCTCTAAAACACGCCCATCGCCAACCCGGCTGCCATCGCCGCGCCGATCTCGCGGCATCGCTCAAGGTCAGCCTCGCCAATCACTTTCGGCGCGAGGATGTCCTCTTCGCTCTGCGCCGCTGTGTTCACAATCAGTGGTTCCTGCACCGCCTTGAGCCGCCACCCCGTCACAATCCGCGCCAGCTGGCGAACAGCATTCGTCCCATCTGATCCGGCGCAGACGAGATGCGCATAAGGCCGCCCCTCAATTTTACCCAGAACCGGATAATAACAACGATCCAAAAACGCTTTCATTTCCCCGGACAGCGCGGCCAAATTTTCCGGGCCGACGAAAATGTACCCATCGGCCGCTAAAACATCACTTTCAGTGCACTCTGAGACACCTTTGAGGACCACTTCGCACCCACTCTCCATCTCACTTTGAGCACTTTGAAACGCAGCCTCAGCCATCTGTTGCGACCCGCCCGTACGCGAATGCCAGACAATTAGCAGCCGTTTCACCTCACTCGCCACGCAACTGTTCCACCAGACCAGCTGTCACTGGATCCTCGGCCTCAGTGCGGCCTGTCAGAACAGGTTTCAGGCGCTGCGCCATGGTTTTCCCGCGCTCCACACCCCACTGGTCAAACGGATTTACACCCCACAGCACACCTGCCAGATAGGTGCGATGCTCATAAAGTGCAATCAAGCTTCCAAACGCTTCTGCATTGAAATCATTACAGGAAAGTACGGTTGAGGGCCGACCGCCGGGGTGAACCTTCTGCGCGGCAATCGCATCTGACAGACCCGGCTCTTCTGCCTTCACCTGCTCAAGCGTCCGACCATTCGCCAACACTTCAGCCTGAGCCAATGCGTGCGCCACCAGCGCCGTCTGCCCCTCAGGCTCAGCGCCTTTATCCAGCGCAAGGATGAACTCTGCGGGCACAGACTGCGCGCCCTGATGCAGCCACTGATGATAGGAATGCTGCCCAATCGACCCTTCCCCGCCCCAAATCGCTGGGACGGTTGCATGCTCCAGCATCTGCCCATCCGGAGACACCGTTTTGCCGTTCGACTCCATCTCCAATTGCTGCAGATAAGTCGGCAGCAATCGGAGCCTATTGGAATAGGCTAAGGTCACGCGCATGGCTTCTTCGCGCACAGATGCATTCCAGAAATCCAGAAGCGCCAGCAGCATCGGCAGATTGTCACCAATATCGGCCATCTGCACGTGATGGTCCATGGCGCGCGCACCGTTCAGAATCTGACGAAACACATCCGGCCCGAGTGCAATCATACAGCTCAGCGACGCCGCAGACCAAAGCGAAAACCGACCGCCGACACTCTCCGGCATATCGAAAATCTGCACAGGCGTATCACCTGCCCAATCCAGCGCGCGCTCAGGATTAGCTGTCACGAGTGCAATCTGAGGCGTGTCCGTCTGTCCCAACCACGCCTTCGCTCGTCCAAGATTATACAAGGTTTCTTCTGTGCCGAAGGATTTGGAGACCCCGATCAGCAATGTCCGCGATGGATCTGCGCCCGCAAGCGCGCGTTCAAGATCGTAGGGGTCGACGTTTGCACAGAAGCGCAGATCAAGTCCCGCTGCATTCTCTGCAAAGGCGTCATAGATCAGCCGTGGCCCAAAATCGGAGCCGCCAATGCCGATGTGAATGATGGTGTCGAACTGGCCGCTCGCCCGGACGTCCGCAGCAAATTGCAATGCGGCCTCTATGCTCTCACGGACTTGTACTGCGTGACCACGAACATCGTCAGACGACGCACGAAGCGCCCAATGCAGGGCAGCGTGTCCCTCTGATGGGTTCACAATCTCACCTGCAAATAAGCACGATACTGCTTCGGCCAGTCGCGCATCTTCAGCATGCGCGATCAGTAAATCTTCCGCTTTATCGTCCAAATACTGGCGCGCCGTACTCATCGTCCAGCCACAGGCTTTGATCGGACGATTGGCTCTTTGATGAGACAAGTCTTTCAGCGACACATCGCCAATCTGCGCCGCATGCTTTTTAAGGGATTGCAAGGTCACATTCTATCCTGACAGTCTTAAACTGCGCCCAAGGGGCAGCCTGAGCTTTCAAAGTCAAGGAAAAGACGGCGCTAAACCGCTCTAAGTCCTTGAAACTCGCCTGCGGCATGTGTATGTCGCCGCTTCAGGTAGAGACGACTCTCTGCATTTGAATTCCAATGTCCGCAGGGCCGGACAAATTTTGCGAAGGAGGCCCAGATGGCCAAGGAGAAGTTTGAGCGTAATAAGCCGCACGTGAACATTGGCACGATTGGCCATGTTGACCATGGTAAGACGAC
>JBCDKW010000016.1:0-50968 GCA_038746145.1 Pseudomonadota bacterium | reverse complement strand
GTCTCATCTGGTTGACATCAGGCATAGTGATCGGACAATGCCGTTGAAACGCATAAAAGTGCAAGACAGGAAGACGCAAATGGCAGACCTGCCCTATGATGACCGCGACGGCTATATCTGGATGGATGGCGACTACACGCCCTGGCGCGAGGCCAAAGTCCACGTCCTGACCCATGCGATGCATTATGCCTCCTGCGTGTTTGAGGGCGAGCGCGCCTATGGTGGCGTGATCTATGCTTCTCGCCGCCATTCAGAACGGCTTGCCAATTCAGCGAAGATCATGGGATTTGAATTGCCCGTCAGCGTTGATGAACTTGAGAGCATCAAAGCCGAAGCCTTAGCAAAATCAGGATTGGAAAACGCCTATGTCCGTGCCTTTGCGTGGCGCGGCAGCGAGATGATGGGCATTTCAGCGCAAAAGAATACGATCCACCTCGCGGTCGCTGTTTGGGCTTGGGGTGACTATTTCGCCGATAAGATGAAAGGCATCGCTATGACGCATGCCACTTGGCGTCGTCCCGCGCCCGATAGCGCACCGTGTCACGCCAAAGCCGCAGGCCTGTACATGATCTGCACGCTGTCCAAGCATGAAGCGGAGCGAAATGGCTATGCCGACGCCCTGATGCTCGATTATCGCGGCCAAATTGCAGAAGCGACAGGCGCAAACATCTTTTTCACGCGCGACGGCGCGCTGCATACGCCCACACCGGACTGTTTCCTGAACGGAATTACGCGCCAGACCGCGATTAAGCTTGCCAAGGCCCGTCAAATCGAAGTGATCGAGCGAGCAATTATGCCGGACGAGCTATCGACCTTTGACGAATGCTTCATCACGGGGTCTGCGGCTGAAATTACGCCGGTCGCTGAGATTGCAGGCCAAGCCTATAAGCCGTCGCAAGTCTGTGAAGCGCTGGTCAGTGACTATAGCGACCTCGTGAATCAGCGGGTTTCTATGCCCGTTTGAGGTCGCGCAAAATGCGTATGACAAGGCTTTAAGTTGTTTCCCCGCCCCTGCCCTTCATAGGGTTTGGCATGGACAGGGTGCTGAGGTCTCTTGAATCTCACAAAACGTGGGCTGCGTTTGCAGTTGCGGCGAGCTTGCATGGGATTGTCTTCGCATGGATGGCGATGCAAGAGCCGGGTAGGGCGACCATCTCGGCCCCTGAACCTATCATCATTACGCTCGTCACGGACATCGTTCTGCCGGAGCCAGAAGCGGAGGTGATTGAAGAAACGCCCGGACCTGTCGAACAGCAAGAACCGGAACCTGTGGAGGCGCAGCAGCCATTTCCGGCGACACCTGAGCCCGTGCAGACTGAATCTGCACAAGCACCCTTATCCAATGTCACCAGCCTGATCGAAAGCCCTGACGTATCAGAGACTGTGGTGGCAGCGCCTAGTGGCGAGGTGCAAACCACAGATCAGCCACCTTCAAACCTAGCCCAAGCAGCGGAGGCGCTACGCCGACTGGAGTGCGCAAAGCTCTCCTATGAACGCCGCGAGGATTGTCCACCGCCTGATCCGTTCGCCGCCGCAGATGCACAGCAACGCTTGCGCGAACAGGCACAAGAGACCCAGTTTTCAGCGCTCGATCCAAACGCGTACGGCCCGAAAACCTCAATCGAAAAATGGGCGGCCAAAAATGATGATTTCGCGCCTGTATCGCTCTTTGGAGAGGATAATTCGATCTTTCTGGATACGATGGCGCCGGGGGCCTATAACGCGCAACGCATTCGAAATGGTGAGCGACCGATCTGGGACAAGGACATCGAAAACGCGCTACGCAACGCGTGTGGGCGAGATTAAGCCGTTAAGTTACAGTCAAGAGAGTTGACTTTGCGGCCTCTCTCGCGCCCTTCTAGACGCATATAAGAAAAGGCCGATGAATGACCCAGCCTATCCTGACCGTTCGTGACTTGCGCGTAGACTTCGACACCCCTGATGGCGTCGTGAATGCCGTAAAAGGCACCGGTTTTGAGGTCGCGGCGGGAGAATGTCTCGGCATCGTTGGAGAGTCCGGATCGGGCAAGTCACAGACGGTTCTCGCAGCTATGGGCCTGCTCGCGGATAATGGCAGCGCCACAGGCTCCGTGAATTTCAATGGCACGGAGATGTTGACCGCCGACATGAAAACCCTGCGCAAGATTCGCGGCGAAGAAATGTCGATGATCTTCCAGAATCCGCTGACGAGCCTGACCCCGCACATGACCGTGGGCGCGCAGATGCGTGAAGTGCTCGCGCTGCATAAGGGCATCAAAGGCGAAGAGGCGAATAAGCGTTGCGTGGACTGGCTTGAGCAAGTCCGTATCCCTGAAGCGCGGCGCCGGATGGATCAATTCCCGCATGAGCTTTCAGGCGGCATGCGCCAGCGGGTTATGGTTGCGATCGCGATGCTGTGCGGACCAAAATTGCTGCTCGCGGATGAGCCGACGACGGCGCTGGACGTCACGGTGCAGGCGCAAGTGCTCGACCTCATGAACGATTTGAAACGCGATACGGGGACCGGAATCGCCCTGATCACGCACGATATGGGCGTGGTTGCGCGTATGTGCGACCGCGTTGTTGTGATGCGACGAGGCGAAATCGTCGAAAGCGGCAGCATTGATGGCATTTTCTACTCACCGCAGCATGAGTACACGAAAATGCTGCTCGATGCGGTGCCTAGAATTGACCAGCCGAACCGACCGGGTCGGCCGACGCTTGGCGATGCACCATCCGTTGAAACGGAGCCGATTCTACGCGCGGATGATGTCAGGGTCCACTTCCCGGTCAATGTCGGTGGCGGACTGTTCGGCAAGAAAAAGCCGCTGCGCGCCGTCGATGGCGTCAGCTTTGATCTTCGCCCCGGTGAGACGCTGGGTGTGGTTGGCGAGTCAGGGTGCGGAAAATCCACGCTGGCGCGCGCTGTCCTGAAACTGGTTCCGCAAACTGCAGGGACCGTGGCCTGGATGGGCCGCGACATTACGCATGCCGACCGTGAGACCATGAATGGCCTGCGCGACGATTTACAGATCGTTTTTCAGGATCCGATGGCGTCCCTAGACCCGCGCATGACGATTGGAACGTCAATTTCTGAACCACTCACAGTGCATGAGCCGCAGTTGGACAAGGCCGAGCGCGAAGCCCGTGTGCGCGAGATCATGCCGCGTGTTGGCTTGGATCCGGCGCTGATCAATCGATACCCTCATGAGCTGTCCGGTGGCCAGAACCAACGCGTTGGCATTGCAAGAGCGATGATCCTGTCGCCTAAACTTGTTGTTTGCGATGAGGCTGTTTCAGCGCTGGATGTGTCGGTACAGGCGCAAGTCGTGGACCTTCTGATCGGCCTACAGAAGGAATTTGGGCTGGCGATGATCTTTATCAGCCATGACCTATCCGTCGTGCGCGAGATCAGTCACCGCGTAATGGTGCTCTATCTCGGCAAAGTGGTCGAGATTGCAGGGCGGCAAGAGATTTATGAGGATGCGCGCCATCCCTATACACGTCAGTTGATATCAGCGGTTCCAAATCCTGATCCGAAAACTGAGCGCTCGCGCGAGCGGGTGAAACTGCAAGGCGATTTGCCGAGTCCGCTCGATACGCGCGCGCCTTTACGGTTCTTGAAGTCAAAGCTGGTCGATGACCCTGATGCACAACAATACACCCCGAAGCTGATTGAAATCGCTCCGGGGCATACGGTTGCCGAGCATGATGCCTTTGACGGATCAGACGGTTTAGTTGCGTAAGCCTATTTCTCGCACAAAAGATCGCTTATATTGCGCCGCGAGCGGTTCACATAAGCGACGCCTCGATAGCCCATATCGCGACAGAAACTGCTGGCATTGCCACGGTTCGCGCGAATCCGGTTTCCATATTCGTCACGTGGATCGGCAAAGAAAACCGTGCTGCGGCCATCAACACCATCTGAGCGGCGCCGGGAGCGCGATCTGTCTCTGCGATCGCCTCTGTCATGGCGAAAAGAGACGGGACGCAAGGACGTGATATTATCATTCAGTCCGATATCGCGCAGATAATAGATTGGCTGATCAACGATCTCACAACGCCCACGAAAGTCCGGATGCTCGCAGAGTTCCCACGCGCCGTTCAACTCAACCGAAGAAATCGTGTCATTGAATCGAAAATCATTCAGGTCATGAACAGGCCCATTGAAAACACGGGCCTGTCCACGAAAATCAGGATCGGCGTAAACAGCAATTTCTCCGGAGAAAGAGGCTTTTTGAACATCTGCACTCGCGGCCCCAAAACTAAGTATTGCAGCGAGGCTGGCTGTTAGAAGTGATTTTGTCAGGGTCAACATGGCGGGCTCCATTCTTTATTTCCGGCACACTGCCAGATCGAGTTTGAATGTCAGTCGAGAGCCCGTTTCATGTTGTGTTCAGGATGGTTACTCAGCCGCCCGCATCAGCCCTTGCATATGGTTGATCCAGGCAAGCCAGGCTTTGCGCCCCTCATCTGTCAGGAAAACCCGTGTTTGCGGTCTTTTCCCAACAAAGCGTTTTTCCTGTCGCACATAGCCAGCCTCTTCAAGCTTTTTGAGGTGCGTCGACAGATTGCCGTCCGTCGCCCCAACCTTCTCTTTCAATTCTCCGAAAATAGCCGGGCTGGCAGTGGAGAGATAGGCCATCACTCCAAGACGCAGGCGACCATGGATGACGTCGTCTATTTCAGAATGGTCAAAGGGATTCTCACTCATCGCGACCTCCCTTAAACAACGCTTTTGGGTTCATTTTTCATCATCAGGATACCTGGAATGAAAACCGTCAGGAAGGCTCCGGCGGAGGCCACAGCCCAGATGAAGCTGGTTTGTGAAAACCAGGTGGCAACGGCGACAACGAAAAGTGCAGCATATCCAGACGATTTCAGGATCGAGTTATTCGCCATCGCGCCTGAGGTGAACAGACCAATCGCATAGATCGAGAAAACAAGCGGCAAGGAGCCTTCAAATCCAGCAACCGTTTCGCCGCCGACAGCACTTTTAACGACCAAAGTTCCGAAATAGGCAAACAAGGTAAACCCACCAATCATCCAGACACTCGCCTCAGCCTTGTTTCCAGCTGACGATTGTCCCGGCTTGTCTGGCGAGAGAGATCGGATGAGCGCGAAATATCCCGCTATTCCGATAATAGCGAACCCACCCCAAAGATAGGCGTAAGCCATGCCACTCACTTGAAGCATGCCGCTGGCAATCGCGAAATGGCCAGCATAAGCCAGTGTGATCAAGCCACCCCACCAGGCGAGGAATCGCCCCCCAAGTAGAGGGGCGTGCTGACCAGCTTCAGCCAGATCGCGCACATAAGCGAGGTCATCGGTGACAGATGGATTATTCATAGGGATCTCCTTACAACTTTGAAATTCAAAGTAGTGGCAGAACTTACTTTGTCAAGCAAAGCACTTTACCGCTTGCGCTTTTTGCGGATCCGTCTGGATTTAGGACGGCCTTCATCGGGATCTTTGCCCTGTTCACGCAAGGCTTTGCGCCGCTTTACCTCTCTGGTACGTCGTCTCAGCTCATATTCAGCATTTTCACGCGCCTTTGCCTTCGCCTGAATGCGATTGACAATCCCCATGACGGACACTGCCATCAATAAGAGGACAGCCATGGTTAGCATGGGCGCTAGCCGTCCCCGCCTGTGTCGCAGGGCTCTGCTTCGAAGCGTAGCGCAACAAAGTTCACAGGATCGCCATTGGAATAGTTCAGCGCGAAAACAGGATTGGAATTGATCACGCACCGGTCTTGCATCCTCGCCTGTTCAAGCAAGTCATCAGACGCCGGTAACGCCGCCTCATCCTCCATATTGAGGAGGAAAACGACCGGATAGGCGCTCGTCTGGCTTGGCAGCTCAATGACGGTTTCCGGCGGGTGCAGATTTTGCGTGCCAAACGTCATAACATAGCTCGGCTCTGCATAACCGACAGCCTGAATACGTTCCGGGCTTTCGCGGCCATCTTCGCAGGTTTCAGACGGAATTCCGCAGACCTGCTCAAGCGCCAGCGCCGCACTTGCCGTGGGCTGAAACCAGACTTGTTGTGGGATAAAGTGCAGACGTGCGTGCCAGCCAAGGAGTAGGCTGGTCATGATCGCAAACGTGGCTGCAAACCCGACGCGCTTATAGGCAAAGAATCCGATTGTGAGCGCCATTGCTACACCGCCCGCAATCCAGAAATAGATCGGAAACTCAAGCGCTGATCCCCACTGTGCGAGCGCTTCTGAGGCCTCCACCGTTTTGAAATCACCCGCGGCCTCCTCTTTGAGCAGCCTGACGGCGAGCGGGGAGGTCGCCACGAGCAGAAGAACACCGCCGAGCAGGAAAACACCGAGGCTGGCCCAGCGTGAAACCGGTAGACGCACGCCATCCATGAGCTTCACGCCGACCCAGCCACAAATCAGACCGAGCGCAGGATAGGCAGGCATCACATAATGGCTGAGCCGCGTCGGCATCAGCTCGAAGAAGAGCCAGGTTAAACCCGCCCAAGCGACCAGGAATCGAAGCGCCAATTGCTCATGTGGGAGAGGTTGGGCATCGCTAATAATCCAGCGCGTTTTCCAGCTTTCGCGTGTCGATATCCACCAGAAGGCGAGAATGATGAGCGCTGGATAAGCTGACGGTGCACCGTTGCCCAACGATCCGGGCAGGAGCCACGTCAGAAACGCCGTTAACGCCCCGAGCGCCATGACAATGAAAAGGGCATCGGTTCCACGTCGACGCGCGGCTTCGCTCGATCCGCGCAAGGATTTCCAGATCAGAACGAGGCTAGGGATGAGAAGAAGAACTGCGGGGAAAAACCACGCTGGCGTGTGCGTTACGTTGTAGAGCGGCCAGCCCGCATGACCTTCTGAAGCGCCCGCGAACTTGTCACCAAGGTCTTTTCCAACCGCGCCTTCGAGGAAAGTGCCCTGCGTTGCAATCTGGATCGCAATCAGCCACGGCAGAAACATAAGCGCGGCCAAAAGCGGGCCGGGCCACCACAAAAGTGGTTTCCACCAGTCGCCGCCTCGCCCCTCAGCCGCCTTGCCCCAGACCCAGGCGCCGAACCCCGCATAAGCGGCCACCATGGGCGTGACTGGGCCTTTGATCAAAAGGCCAGCACCTATAAAGAACCAGAAAATCAGGGCCATCCTCTTTGGATGCTCGGTTTGGCCCATATACAATCGCGCCAACGCTCCGATGCTCATCGTGGTGAAGAAGACCAACACGGCATCCGTTTTCGAAATATGGGCTTCACTGGTGATCAGAACGGTCGCGCCATAGAGCGCTGCGCCCAAAAAGGCCGGTCGGCGCCCAATCAGAACCAAGCCACACCAGAACACAGCCAGCGTCGACAGCGAGGCTCCGATCCAGCTCGGCACGCGATAGGTCCAGATTTCGAGCTTGTCCTCGTCGCCGAACATATTCGTCGCGCCGGACTGCAGCCAGTGAATTCCGGCCGGCTTTTTATTCCGAAACTCATCCTGATAGCGGATCGTCAGGTAGTCGCCTGTCTCAATGTACTGTTTGGAGGCCTGCGCAAACCGGCTCTCGTCGCGATCAAGGGCTGGCATGTTGAACACGCCGGGTGCCGCGGCCGCAAACGTGATCGCAAACAGGATAAACCAGGCCTTCCAGCCGGACGATAAACGGGTGAGCATGTCCATAATTCCCCATATCGCGGCCATCCCCCGTTGAACAGCGCCGTGATGCGCTCTAGCGTCGGCGTAGAAAGAAACATGTAAGGGCGGAAGATGAGTTGGTGGTTCAAGATTGATCTCTGGAAGCGGGTGATTGCCGGGCTTCTATTGGGCCTCGCGCTAGGTTTGGGCCTGCGATATGGCTTGGGTGCAGAGGCCGGAGGCGATTTTGCGACCAATTATATCGGTTGGATCGGCGATCTGTTTTTGCGGCTGATCAGAATGCTGATCGTGCCTCTGGTCTTCTTCACACTCGTATCGGGCATCATCGCGATGGGGGACCCGAAACGGCTTGGGAGTCTCGGTGTTCGCACACTCGCCACCTATTTCGCCACCACTGCAATTGCTGTGACGCTCGGCTTGATCATGGCGACGATTTTCAGGCCGGGCGCGAGCCTTAGCCCGGAAACCTTCGCAGGGGCTGACACCAGCCGTATGGAAGCCGTTTCAGAGCGCGCCGCCGAAGCAGGAGGCATCGTTGATCGCCTTCTCAATATCGTGCCAACCAATCCGGTTGATGCGCTCGCCAGCGGGAACATTCTGCAGATCATTTTCTTCGCGATCATGTTTGGCGTTGGCATCCTAATGGCAGGCAAAATCGCCAAGCCGGTCGCGGATTTCATGGATGGCGCGTCCGAAGCGATGATGAAAGTCACCATTATCGTTATGGAAACCGCGCCCATCGGGGTGTTTGCGCTCATGACGAGTGTGATGGCAACGCAGGGCCTGGGCGTCCTGCAAAGCTTGGGCACATTGGCCATTGCGCTTTATCTTGCCTGCTTCCTGCATATCGCAATCACGTATGGCGGGATTATCATCAAGGGCGTTCTTGGTCTGCCGATTTTGCCCTTCTTTCGAGGCATTACAGATGCGCAAGCGGTCGCCTATTCGACGGCAAGCTCATCGGCCACGCTTCCGGTGACAATCAGTTGTGCGGAAGAAAATCTCGGCATCGACAAAGCCGTTGCCGGATCGGTTCTGCCGCTTGGGGCGACGATCAACATGGACGGGACAGCGATCTATATCGGCATGGTTGCGCTGTTTGGGGCGCAAGCGATGGGCTATGATGTGAGCCTGTCGCAGTATTTGTTGGTGGCCGTTATGGCGACACTGGTCTCGATTGGCGCGGCGGGTATCCCAAGTGCCGGGCTTTTCCTATCCGGGCTTGCGCTATCGCAAGTCGGCATTCCCGAAGAGACCGCCTTCCTGATCATCGGGTTCATCCTGCCCTTTGACAGGCTGCTCGACATGATGCGCACCTTTACGAATGTCACCGGAGATGCCGCCGTTGCAACAGCCGTGGCGAAGTGGGAAGGCGATATCGACCTCGACGTCTACATGGCGGACGACAATCTTAGCGCTCAAATTGATGATCGTGATCCGGCTGCGGCCGAATGATTATCGCGATTGATGGTACTGTGGCCTCCGGCAAAGGCACAATCGCCAAACGGTTATCCGCTTGGTACGGACTGGCGCATATGGATACCGGCCGGCTCTATCGTGCGACAGGGGTATCCGCCGCTGCAAAAGGCATCGATTTTTCAGATCATCAGGCGCTTGCGGAGGTCGCGGCCTCTCTCGATCTGAACGATTATACTGAGGAAGAGTTGCGAAGCGGCGAGGCCGGCCAATGGGCCTCCAAAGTTGCCGCGATCCCAGAGGTCCGCGCCGCGCTTCTGGACTTACAGCGCGCGTTCGCTCATCAACCGAAAGGCGCAGTCTTAGACGGCCGCGATATCGGAACCGTCGTCTGTCCGGATGCAGACGTGAAGCTCTGGGTGGAGGCGTCTGTTGAGGTTCGCGCGAAACGCCGCTGGAATGAGTTGGTCGTAAAAGGCGAAACGCTCTCGCTTGAGGACATGGTCGCCCAATTGAAAGAGCGTGATGAGCGCGACAAGAGCCGCAGTAATGCGCCGATGATCAAAGCGGCAGATGCGGTCTTGATCGACACCACTCATCTGACTATAGACGCGGCTGTGGATAAAGCACGGGCCGCGGTCGACGCCGTTATCGCCCAAAAAAGCTGAGCGTTCTGGCGAAAGCCAAATCCAAATGCGCTCACAGATTTATCCCTGATATCGCAGAAGCGGCTGACCACGCGCATTGGGCGTGTTGGCAGTGAACCCCGTTTTATCTGCGCAACCGGAGACCCCATGACTGAATCAATGAACCCCTCGACAGAGGACTTCGCGTCCATGTTTGAGGACAGCGCTGGCGCCGCAACCCTGCAAGAGGGCCGCGTCGTTCCAGCCACCGTCATTTCTAACAATGGCGACTTTCTGACACTCGATGTTGGCCTGAAAACCGAAGGCCGTATCCCTGTCAAAGAATTCCTGCTTGAGGAAAAACAGCCTGAACCGGGCGATATTGTCGAAGTCTATCTCGACCGGATCGAAAACCTGATGGGTGAAGCTGTTCTGTCGCGCGACAAAGCCCGCCGCGAAGAAAGCTGGATCAAGCTGGAAGACAGCCACAACAAGGAAGAGCCCGTCAAAGGCGCAATTGTTGGCCGTGTCAAAGGTGGCTTCACCGTCGATCTTGGCGGCGTGAATGCATTCCTGCCTGGCTCACAGGTGGATATCCGCCCTGTGCGCGATGTTGGCCCACTGATGAACGAAGTCCAGCCTTTCGCGATCCTGAAAATGGACCGCGCACGCGGTAACGTTGTTGTTTCCCGCCGTGCGATCCTCGAAGAGAGCCGTGCAGAACAGCGCGCTGAAATCGTCGGCGATATGCAAGAAGGCGATACACGCGAAGGCGTCGTCAAGAACATCACCGATTACGGTGCATTCGTTGATCTCGGCGGCATTGACGGCCTGCTTCACGTCACAGATATGAGCTGGAAGCGCGTCAATCACCCAAGCCAAGTCGTCAACGTTGGCGACACGGTCAAGGTTCAGATCATCAAGATCAATCCAGACACGCAACGTATCTCGCTTGGCATGAAGCAGCTCGAAACCGATCCATGGGACGATATCGGCGCGAAATACACGATTGGGACGCGTATGTCCGGTCAGGTCACAAACATCACCGATTATGGTGCGTTTGTTGAGCTGGAAGACGGCGTTGAGGGCCTGATCCACGTGTCTGAAATGAGCTGGACGAAGAAAAACGTCCATCCGGGCAAGATCGTTTCGACCTCTCAGGAAGTTCTCGTTGAGGTTCTGGATGTCGACAGCGAGAAGCGCCGTATTTCACTCGGCCTCAAGCAGACTCAGGACAATCCTTGGTCGGCCTTCATGGCAGAACACCCGATCGGAACTGATATCGAAGGCGAAGTCCGCGGCATCACCGAGTTTGGTCTGTTTGTCGGACTTGGACCAGAACTGGATGGGATGGTCCACATCAACGACATCTCCTGGGACCAGTCTGGTGAAGAGGCGATCCAGAACTACAACAAAGGCGACACCGTCACGGCGCGTGTCCTTGATGTAGACATGGATAAAGAGCGCATTTCCCTCGGCATCAAACAGGTTGGCGGTGATCCAATCGCGGACAATGACAGTGTCAAACGTGGCGCTGTTGTCACCTGCACAGTCACTGAAATCACCAGTGGCGGTATCGAAGTCGAGTTTGGTGATCCGGCTGTGAAAAGCTTCATTCGTCGCTCAGATCTGTCCCGCGATCGCGCTGAACAGCGTCCGGAACGCTTCGCTGTGGGTGATAAAATCGACGCGAAAGTGACCTCTGTCGATCGGTCTTCGCGGCGCATTTCTGTGTCCATCAAAGCACTGGAAATATCAGAAGAACAGGAAGCCGTCGCACAGTACGGTTCTGCCGACAGTGGTGCCTCTTTGGGCGATATTCTTGGCGAAGCTTTGAAAAGCGGAGACGAATAAGTCCTATACTTAATAAAATAAGTAACTTTAAGTGCGGCGGAGGCTCTGGTCTCCGCCGCATTTTTCGTTTATGAACAATGACATGGTGAGGTCAGAGCTTATTGCGAAGCTTGTAGAAGAGCACGCCGACTTGCGTCCCGATGATATCGAGCGGGTCGTGAATACCGTCTTAGAACAAATTGGTGATGCACTCGCGAGCGGAAACCGCGTTGAGCTGCGTGGGTTTGGCGCTTTTTCTGTGAGAGAGCGTGCAGCCCGCAAGGGCCGCAACCCCAGAACCGGGGAATCTGTTCAAGTTGAAGCGAAATCCGTCCCCTTCTTCAGACCCGGTAAAGAGCTTCGCGCCCGTGTGAATGGCGGCGAAGACCCAGAGTCACGCTAAGCCGTCACTCAATTCTGTCAGCAATTGACTAGGCACTGAAATTGCAACACTTTCAAAGCTCAGACTGAGGGAGTCTGGGTTATTTGAAAGGGGAGCAGCATGCTCAAGGAATTCAAAGAATTTGCCATGAAAGGCAATCTGGTCGACATGGCTGTCGGCTTTGTCATGGGCGGCGCGTTCGCCACCGTTGTCACCGCCTTTATTCAAGGGGTGTTCCTGCCCGCGTTGAGCCCGGTTTTGGGCGGTCTCGACTTCGGTAGCTGGAAGTACATTATGACACCGGCCGAACTTGGTGCTGACGGCGAAGTCATCACACAAGAAGTGGCGATCCTTGTTGGGGAATTTATCGCCGCAACGATTTCCTTCATAATCGTCGCTTTTGTGATGTTCATCATCATTAAGGGCATGAACAATATGAAGAAGAAGGAAGAGGAAGCCCCTGCAGAGCCGGAAGAACCACCACGCCAGGAAGTTCTGCTAGAGGAAATCCGTAATCTTCTCGCGAAGCAGTCATAACCGACGGAAACAGCGGACCTATATCACTTGATGTGATCGGAAAGGCGACCTTCGGGTCGCCTTTTTATATGTCGTTCTTACGCAAATACACGTACCAAGCCCCGCCACCGCCATGGCGCTGGTGCGCCGGTGCATATCCGGAAATCAGGTGACGCGCTTCTTTGGTTTCGATCCAATGTAGGAAGTTTCGGCGCAGGACACCCTCTCCGTATCGGCCCTTTCCGGTAATAATGATCACGCATCTCGACCCACGACGCTGCTCTCGCGCAAGGAATTGTGGCAGAGCCCGCCACGCGTCTTCTTGATTGAACCCATGGAGATCGAAAGAGGCCGATATAGTTTGCTTTCCCCGTCTGATCCGGCGTTCATTTTGGCGATTTTGCACCTTGGAGATTTGAGGCTTTGACGGGCGCTCGGTTTTCTTTGGAAGGCGTGGTGAGGGGCCGTTAGACGTGTCTTTTGCGGTTATTTTTGGAGTTAAGGCAGCATCTGCCTGCCCTTGAACACTCTTGACCATGACAGGTTCAGGCGTTTCAGCATGCTCAAACCGACGAACATGCCTCGCTGCGGCTTCCCAGATCCGTTTCTCTTCGTCTGTCAGTTTACGACCACTCATAGGGCTGCATTTATGGCAGATTGAGCAGATCGCCAGCCTGCCGAGATGTTTGCGCGGATTGCATGCCCTCAAAAATTCGGTTTGCGACCTGACGTGGTAGCAAAATCCAAAGCGCACCGTCTGAATTAACCGTATCTGCGCGCTGGCCTGCCTGATCGCCTGTTCCGAAATAGATATCAGCGCGAACAGGCCCTTTGATCGCGCCGCCCGTATCCTGTGCGACAGCAAATCCAGACCACCCACCCCCAAGACCTGGCGCAGCCGTCTGCAGGAAAAAGGGGGCGCCAAGAGGGTGATAGGCTGGATCAACAGCGATGGAGCCAAACGGTGTCAAAGGGACACCCAATGATCCATCAGGACCCAAATTTGGGTCGCCCTCAGGCTTGATCGCAAAGAAAATGTAGCGCGGATTAGCGTTCATCGCCGCCCTGAGCCGTCTTTCATTGGCTGAAGCCATCCATGCCTTGATCCCGGTCATCCCGGCTTGAGATCGGTTGATCCAACCCTTCCTCAGCAACCAATTGGCCGTGGAAACGAACTTGCGTCCATTGTTGGCTGCATAGACCGCTCTCAAGGTTCGACCATCCGTCAATAAAAGCCGGCCGGACCCCTGAATTTGCAGGAAAAACAGGTCCTCAGGCCGCATATAGGCAAGCGCGGGCGTGTTTCTTTGACTGATCTCTGCGCGGGCAGGGTAGGGACGCAGCCTATTATTTCTAAGCTTCTGATAAACCTCACCGTCTTGAACAACTAAATCGGTGGGGCGCGGTAAGACGGGATCCGTGAAACGCCCCTGAGGCGACAGTCGTGCCTCAAAGGTTGGCTCAAAATAGCCTGTAAAACGTGATCGATCTGAGCCGGGATTAACCTGAAGCGGCAGAAACAGCGCCTGAATGACCGCCCGCGCACTGTTTTGATCGCCCACAACACTCAAAGCCTCGCAGGCAGGCATCCACTCCGACACCTGACCCGCCCAAAGCTGACGGTTGGAAATAAAGTCGGTCTGAGCTTTTGCCTCAAAAGCCAGACAAGATCGGCGCAACGCCTGCAGGCCGGGCGCCATATCGGCCCTATCCCAGCCTGGTAATTGATCAAAGGCGGATGAGCGCGGCACGATCTGCCATTGCGGGTCTTCCCATTGCTGCTGGATATCCTCAGGTGTTTCAGTCTGCTCCGGCGGCGTCTGACAAGAGCCAACCGCAAGCACAACAAAGACACTGAGAACCAGAGCGCGAATCATGTGCGCAGTCTGCGGCTTGGGCCTCAAACGCTCAAGCACATATCACTGACAAATAGCTGCAGCGCTCTAGGGCGTATCAACGTCATCCAGGATCCAGTTGGGATCAGATGAGATTGTGTCGCGCATAAATGTCCAATATTCGTCAGAGCGTGTCGTGGTTTCACCATCGCCGAGCTCGGCCTGGAATTCTACGACAACCCTGGCGACTTTCTTGGCGTCCAAAGACGCCTCAGTGATGTCCGCACTGCGAATTCTAAGCAGTTCGAAACTCGGCTGGTTGGTGGTTTCACGCTCGGAAATGGCAGCGTCCCAAGCCTCATAGACATCTGTATCAAGCATCGGCTTTAGCGCAGCACGATCACCTCGCGCAAAAGCTCCGACGATAATCTCGTAAGCCCCACGTGCGCCCTGAAGGAATGTACGCGGATCAAACGTATTGTCCGCCTCATAAATCGACTCAAGCCCATCAGCGGCCGGGCCTGTGAAGTTCGGTTTCAGGGGCACGACATTATCAGACGCAGCAGGCTGTGCTTCAGGACTGACAGGTGCGCTAATGCGTTCGCGGCCTTCCGGCGGGCCGTCATCGGTGCCGAGTGTCGCATAAAGGCGCCAACCGATAAAAAGGGCCACGCCAGCCAAGAGAAGAACTTCAATCATAGATTGAGACATAAGTAAGATCCGTAAGTCTTTACCTGCTTCATATAGTGCACTGCGCGGGAGTGCCACCCATGATTGCGCCCCGTATGCGCCCATGTTAGGCGAACGGCTGCAAATTTGTGAGAATAAAATGACCGATATTCCAGATATGGCCACGCAGCCTGATCAAAATAATCAGGCACCAGCTGGGCCGTCCATCCGCGTTTTAGCCCAGTATATAAAGGACCTCTCATTTGAGAATCCGGGAAATTCTGTGCAGGGCCAACCGAACATTGATCTGGCGATTGACGTCGGCGCCAAGCCCCAAGGTGACGACGGAAAGACATATGAGGTCACGCTGAAACTCAACGCACGTGCCGGGACAAGCGATACGGCTCTGTTCCTGATCGAACTCGACTATAGCGGCGTTTTCCAGGTCGACGGTTTCCAGAACAACGAAGTTGAGCCCATCCTGCTGATTGAATGCCCACGTATTCTCTTCCCGTTTGCACGGCGCATCATTTCGGACATTTCCGCTGAAGGCGGCTTCCCGCCTCTGCGTGTAGATCCGGTTGATTTTGCTGGACTTTATCAGACGCAAAAGCAGCGGGCGATGGCAGCCGCGGCTGAGGGCCAATCCACTCAGGTATAGTTTGCCCACAGGGTGTTTTCGCCCAGTGAACCAATGAAATCGCTATGCGCCCGGCGCTCTTCATCGGTAATCCGGCTGTCGAGCGACGCTGTCCGCACTTTTGCGGCGGCGTGCTCTTGATCCGCTGCGCCTTGCGGCCCGCCGAAATCAAAGGCGCGCGCCCGGCCACCCAAAAGCTCTAGATAGACCTCGGCCAAGAGAAGTGAGTCGAGCAAAGCACCGTGATACGTTCGGGATTCCAAGCTGATATCGTAGCGGCGACAGAGCGCATCCAGGTTCGCAGGCGCGCCCGGATAGCGTTTGCGGGCAATCGCGACCGTGTCGATCCATCGGTCTTCGGGAATTATAGATCGCCCGCACCGATCGAGCTCCATATTCAAAAAGCCGCGGTCAAAACTCGCATTATGGGCCACGAGTGTGGCATCACCGATGAACTCCAAAAACGCATCGACAATGGAGGGGTCATCAAAACTTGGCTTATCCTTAAGGTCCTCATCGGTAATGCCCGTGATCCTGATCGTGGCTTCTGAAACAGCGCGTCCGGGATTGATATGCGCCTGAAATGTGTTTCCGGTCGGAATGTGGTTGATCAACTCGACTGCGCCGAGTTCGATAATCCGGTCATCGCCGCCCCAGTCCAGACCGGTTGTTTCGGTATCAAATGCAATTTCGCGTATGGCTTCAGTCATCGCTGCTCGTCGCTTGTTGCCTCAAGACATCGATGATGATGTCGACATGAGATTCTGTAAAGGCCATGCCGAACGCTGTGCTGATGACAAAATCGGCGCGCGCACGTTTATCCGCGTCGGACATTTGTTTTGTGAGAATTGTCTCGAAATCTGCCTCACTCATTTCGCCCCGACTGAGGACGCGCGCTCTTTGAATATCCGGCGTTGCGGTCACAACTGCGACGTAGTTACAGCGCTGATCGCCCCCGGTTTCGTAAAGAAGCGGAATATCGAGGACGACAATGTCAGCTTTGCTCTCAATCGCTTTTTGACGAAACTCCAACTGTGTCAGGCCTACCAGGGGGTGCACAATTGACTCCAGCTCGGACATCGCATCGGGTTTACCGACAACGAGACCGCGCAGGACCGTACGATCGATTCGGCCCTCAACGTTGGCAGATGGAAATTTCTCGGACAAAGGTCCAACAGCGGCACCGCCAACATCATACAATGCGTGAACCGCCGCGTCGGCGTCATAAACGGGGATGCCTCGATCGCGAAACATTCCGGCTGTGGTCGATTTCCCCATGCCGATAGAGCCGGTTAATCCAAGAACAATCATGTCACTGTTTCCAAAAGCGTGCGACAGCGAGATAGGATCTCATCTGTCTGCGGATCGATGTTAAACCAGGTTTCGAAACTATGAGCGGCCTGCGACACAAGCATTTGCAGGCCGTCATGTGTCGTCCAGCCTTGCTCGGACGCATGAGCCAGCTGATCCGCAGCTGCATGACCGTAGGAAATGTCGGCGAAAATTCCTTTTTTTACGCGCGGCAGATTCAGGATTTTACCCTCATGGCCAAGGCTGATAGTATTGATGACAAGATCCGCCTCTGCTGCGCGGCCATATAAATGGTCAACAGAACCATAGGCGGCCTCTGACCCTGTAAGATCAATGGAAAGCTGGCGCGCTTTGGCCTCTGTTCTGTTTAAAATCAGCGGAAGAACATCGATTGACGAAAGCGCATAGACAACAGCTCGCGCTGCTCCGCCAGCACCGATGACGATGACCTTCGTTTCTGGCATCGCAGCGATATTCTGGCGGTGTAGAGAATCCAGAAAACCGGATGCGTCGGTGTTGTGGCCGTGCCACGAACCATCGTTTTGAAGCGTAAGCGTATTCACCGCGCCAATCGCCTGAGCGGCGTCGCTTAGTAGTGCTGACGCCTCAAAAGCAGCCGTTTTATGCGGCAATGTCACGTTAAAGCCGACACAATCGCGTTTCGAAAGCGTCTCCAGCGCAAGATTAAACTCATCAGGCGCGACCCGAAGCGCTTCATAAGTCGCATCGAGTCCAGCCTCCCGTATCCAATGATTTTGAATCACAGGGGAAAGCGAATGCGACACCGGATCACCAAGAACGCCGAGCAGTTTCGTCATGTCAGCAAAACACCCCGGCTTCGTAGATACTCAAGAAGCGGCAAAAGTGGCATGCCCAGAATCGAGAAGAAGTCGCCCTCGATCTTAGAAAATATCTGCGCCCCAAGCCCTTCAAACTGATAGGCCCCAACCGTCGACAGCAAAACGTCGCCCGCGCTCTCTACATAGGCGTCGATAAATTCGTTGCTTAAGTCGCGAACGTGCAGCTTCGGTTGGGACAGGTGCTGCCAGACCGGTTTGCCGCTCTCTGCAATGATAATCGCTGTTTCCAGCGTGTGTGTCTGCCCGGATAAAGACCATAAATGAGATTTGGCCTCCTCAAGATCTTTAGGCTTATCGAAGGCCCGGCCCTCCAAATTTAGCATCTGATCACCAGCCAATACCAGCCCGGTCTGCCTGTCAGAGACCTCCAAAGCCTTGGCTTCTGCCAGTTTCATAGCTTGCTCAGCAACGGAGAGATTCTTACCGCGCATTTCGCTCTTGAGCGCGTCTTCATCAACACTCGGTTTGACTGAAACAGCAGGAATTCCGGCGTCGTTCAAAACCTTGCGCCGCGCCGCGCTGCCTGAGGCAAGAATAATCTCATGAGCTGAAGCACGCATCAGATACCCCGCCTCTCGTTTAGCTTGTTCAGGATCGCGGCCGCTGTCTCCTCAACCGAGCGGCGGGACACGTCAATCACGGGCCATTTTTGTCTCTGGAACAGCCGGGACGCTTCTGTCACTTCTGAGCGCACGGCATCTTCGTCGACATATGACGTCACAGATTGCTCATTCATGGACTGTAAGCGGTTCCCCCGGATTTGAAGCAGGCGGTCTAATCCAATCTTCAGGCCGATCACCAAAGGCTTTTTCAGCTCAAAAATCTGTTGCGGTGGCGGAATTCCCGGCACCAGCGGCACGTTTCCGGCTTTCACGCCGCGGTTCGCGAGATAAACACAGGTGGGCGTCTTCGATGTGCGGCTAACACCAAGCAGAACGACATCTGCGTCCTCTAATCCAGAGACATTCTGCCCATCATCGTGAGCAAGGGCATAATCAATCGCGGAAATCCGCTGAAAATAGCCCTCATTCAGCGTATACTGTCCGGCGATCCGCTCCGTCGCAGATAGGCCAAGATGGCGCGACAGCATATGCGTAGAGGCATCCAGAACGGGAAGGAACTGAATACCGCGCTGACGGCAAAACTGCTCTAGCTTTTGGCGCATACCTTCATCCGCAATCGTGAACCAGACCACGCCCGGCGCGGCCTCGATCTCGTGCATGGCTCGCTCAAGTTGCTTGTCTGAGCGTACGAGGTAGTAATTGTGCTCAAGCGGAATGACTCTGTCGAATTTCGCCACAGCTGCCCGCATCAGCGCATTCAGCGTCTCACCAGTCGAGTCAGACACAAGATGCACATTAAAATAGATAGCAGGGCGATCAGCCTTCATGATCATCACTACTGCCCTGCGCTGGCTTTTTCGACAAGGCATGTGGACATATGTGGATAAGGTGAAAGACCCTTTTCTATGTCAAATTTAACCACATAAGCTCAAATCTGACTCTCGTCTGGACCTATCGTGTTCGACCAGAGTCAGATTCGATCCGGTTAAGAGTTTATTAACCCTTTTTCAAAGCCTTAACCGCCTTCAAATACATTGGGCTGCTTGTGGATTTCATGTGGATGGGTTTGGAGAAGCGCTTTGACGCATCGTTTTCCACCAACCCCATGGCTTAATAATGATGATTCAAGAGTTGATGAGTAAAAAAGATTGGAGGCACGATGGTTGAAACAGTGGATCACCGCTTCCTAGACGTGCTCTCCGGGCAAGTTTCACGACCGGTTCCCATCTGGATGATGAGACAGGCTGGGCGCCATCTCCCTGAATATATGGAGTTGAGGAGTCAGGCAAAGGACTTCCTCAATTTCTGTTACTCGCCCTCTATGGCGGCTGAAGCGACACTGCAGCCCATTCGCCGCTACGATATGGACGCTGCGATCCTGTTCGCAGACATTCTCCTGATCCTTGACGCTCTGGGTCTCGATGTTCGCTTTGAGAAAGGGGTCGGACCCATCGTCGAGAAGGTCAGTCGCGTTGAAGATCTAAAATCGACGTCTATGGAAACCGTCGTTCAGCGTCTATCGCCTGTTTATGAAACGGTCGAGCGTGTTCGCGGCACACTGTCACCGGAAAAAGCTCTGATCGGATTTTGCGGGGCACCTTGGACTGTGGCATTGTATGCGATCGAAGGCCGCGGTGGCACAGATAAAAGCCAAGCCCGACTCTGGGCCTACCAGAAAGCCAATGATCTAGACCTGCTCCTCGATATCCTCGTTGAGGCTAGCGCACATTATCTGAAAGCGCAGGTTGATGCAGGCGCAGACGCGCTGATGATCTTTGAATCCTGGGCAGAAGGATTGCCTTCCGATCTGATGGACCGATTAGTGATCAAGCCCAATGCGAAACTCATCAATCGTCTGCGAGAGTTGGGCGTTCAGGTCCCTGTTATCGGCTTCCCACGCAGCGCTGCCACGAAACTGCCGGATTACGTTCAAAATGTTCCAGCGAACGCCTTCGGCCTAGACACAGCGATTGATCCCGATTTCGTGTCAAAGACCCTCCCGAAATCAGTCGCTGTGCAAGGTCATCTCGATCCCCTCCTCTTGATTGCAGGCGGACAGGCCATGGACGATCGCGTTCTGGAGATTTTGAGCGCTTATGCGGATCGTCCTCACATCTTCAATCTTGGACATGGCGTGACACCTGCAACCCCGATCCCTCATGTTGAGCGCGTTGTTGAGATTGTCCGGAATTGGGCGGGCTAGGTCGATCCTATGATCTATGATCCCTATTTCTGGCTCAAGGCCACGCATCTGGTCTTTATGGTCGCCTGGATGGCAGGCATGCTGATCTATCCGCGCTATAAATTGCACCAGATTAAGTCTCAGCCGGGCGAGCCGCTTTATGAGACGATGAAAGAGTCCGCCCATCGCTTGCGCAAGATCATTCTAAGCCCGGCGATTACGCTGACCTGGGTGGCGGGTTTAGGCATGATCGCTTTGAATCCAATTATTATTACAGGCCCTGGATCAGGCTGGCTTCATGCCAAGCTTGTTATCGTCCTGATCATTAGCGGCCTGCACGGATACTTCGTTTCAATGGGGAAGAAAGTCGACAAAGGCATCTATCCAACCTCAAAACAGCTGAAAATGATGAATGAGCTTCCATTCGTCCTGATGATCTTCGTCATTTTCCTTGCTGTCTTGAGGCCGTTCTAGGCAAATATGCCCTTGGCGCTTGACCATTTGGCTTGTCATCGACATTTAAAGTTCAGGATAAATTGATCTTAGGCGCGTCCGCGCCGCGTTTTATTGAAAATTGAGAGTGGATCCCATGGCGGATACTGAAGTGGACATCGACCTGCCGTCGCAGGTCTATCTTGGTGAATTGAAAGCAAAGTCTCCGACAGAATTGTTGGCTTACGCGGAAATGCTGGACGTTGAAAACGCGTCCTCTCTGCGCACGCAAGACATGCTATTTGCGATCCTGAAGGAACTCGCCGAACAGGATGTCAGCATTATCGGCCGCGGTGTTCTGGAAGTCCTGCAGGACGGGTTCGGCTTCTTGCGGTCACCTGAGTCCAATTATCTCGCCGGTCCGGACGATATCTATGTCAGCCCCGAGGTCGTAAAAAAAGCGGGCCTGAAGACAGGCGACACTGTTGAGGGCGCGATTGCCGAGCCTGGTGAGAATGAGCGGTATTTTGCGCTGACGGACGTGTCCTCAATCAATTTCGAAGACCCTGAAAAAGCCCGCCAGAAAGTCCACTTCGACAATCTGACACCGCTCTACCCGGAAGAGCGACTGAATATGGAGAGCGCTGATCCAACCAAGAAAGATCGCTCAGGTCGCGTAATCGATATCGTCTCGCCGATTGGTAAGGGACAGCGTGCCCTGATCGTGGCGCCCCCGCGCACAGGTAAAACCGTTCTGTTGCAAAATATCGCCTCGTCAATCGAAGAAAATCATCCTGAGTGCTATCTGCTCGTCCTCCTGATCGATGAGCGCCCGGAAGAAGTTACCGACATGAAGCGGTCGGTAAAAGGCGAAGTTATTTCTTCCACCTTTGACGAGCCAACATCCCGCCACGTTGCTGTCGCTGAAATGGTGATCGAAAAGGCTAAACGTCTTGTCGAACACGGTCGCGATGTTGTCATCCTGCTCGACTCGATCACAAGGCTTGGGCGTGCCTATAACGCGACTGTACCGAGTTCAGGCAAGGTTTTGACCGGTGGTGTCGACGCGAACGCGCTTCAACGCCCGAAACGGTTCTTTGGTGCGGCGCGGAATGTTGAAGGCGGTGGATCACTCACAATTATTGCGACCGCTCTGATCGATACAGGTTCCCGCATGGATGAAGTTATCTTCGAGGAATTCAAAGGCACAGGTAACTCTGAGATCGTTCTTGATCGTAAAGTGGCCGATAAGCGGACCTTCCCGGCTATGGACATCATGAAGTCCGGCACGCGGAAGGAAGAGCTGATCACGGATAAGGCACAGCTGCAGAAGATTTACGTGCTCCGCCGGATCCTCAACCCGATGGGCACCGCTGATGCGATTGACTTCCTGCTCGATAAACTGAAGCAGACGAAGAATAATGATGAATTCTTTGAAGCCATGAAAAACTAGACTGGTTAGTCTGTGGCCATGGCCGCTGATCAAGATACAATTTTTGCGCTTGCCTCAGGGGCGCTGCCGTCGGCGATCGCGCTTGTCAGGCTCTCCGGTTCGCGCGCTCTGGAGATATGTGATGATCTCGTAAGCGGCGGACCGCTTGAGCACAGCGTCGCATCACTGCGTGAGGTGCGTAGCGGATCCGGCGCGCTCATTGACCAGGCTGTTGTCACCGCATTCCATTCTCCGCGAAGCTATACCGGCGAACATACGGTCGAGCTTTCGCTTCATGGTGGCGGTTACGTTGTTGAGCAAGTCTATGAGCGATTAAGTGAACTAGGCGCGCGTCTGGCAGAACCAGGAGAGTTCACGCGTCGTGCGTTTGAGGCCGGAAAAATGGACCTCACCCAAGCCGAAGCGGTTGCCGATCTCATCGATGCCGAGTCCGAGGCACAACACAAACAGGCCTTGCAACAACTTGGAGGATCGCTCTCTAATCTATATCAAATCTGGCACGAGAACTTGGTCAGAGCGCTAGCAAGCCTCGAGGTTTACATTGATTTTCCTGATGAAGGTGATGTCGGCACCGAAGACACGGGGCCGGTGCTAAATCGCCTTCGAATCCTTAGCGCTGATTTTGAGCGATCATTGTCTCAGAGCGCAGGCGCCGAGCGCGTCCGTGAAGGATTCCTCATAGCTATTTTGGGGCCGCCAAACGCCGGAAAGTCGTCTCTTCTCAATGCGTTAGCAGGGTATGATGCTGCGATTGTCACTCCCATACCAGGGACGACCCGCGACTTTGTAGAGACAAAACTCCGCATCGGACCCTATCTGGTAAGACTGTCGGACACTGCTGGCCTACGCGAAACGTCAGACGAAGTCGAAAAAATCGGCGTGGAACGAGCGCACAAACGGGCTGAAGAGGCAGATCTTCGCATTTGGTTGATACCAGCAGACGGTTACGAGCAGGACAGTTTCAAAGTTATCCAAAAAGACATTTCAGTTCTGAGCAAGTCTGACCTCATCTCTGAACGAAATGTTTCACGTGAAACACTCAGCATCTCTTCCAAAACAGGATATGGGCTTTCAGATCTTAAGTCCTTCATTGAGGAGCGTCTAAATGCTCTGGCACGACCAGGTATAATGCCAAGTCTGACCCAGTTTCGCCACCGAGCTGCGATTGAGAAAGCAAACACGCATATCAGTGACGCGATTGCAAAGATCGAAACACACACACTTCTCGATCTTGCAGCTGAGGATGTACGACTTGCTGCCCGAGCAATCGCATCGCTCGTAGGTCATATTGATGTGGAGCAAGTGCTCGGTTCAATCTTCTCTGACTTTTGCATCGGCAAGTAATTGTTCTTTGCCTCTTTATCTCATAAGTAGCGCTCATGTCTGAGTATTATGATGTCATTGTTATTGGCGGCGGCCATGCGGGCTGCGAAGCGGCTGCAGCTGCAGCGCGGACAGGTGCATCTGTCGCCCTGATTACGATTGCGGCCGACAAGATCGGCGAAATGTCCTGTAATCCCGCAATTGGCGGTCTTGGCAAAGGGCATCTGGTTCGAGAGATCGATGCTCTGGACGGCCTGATGGGCCGTGTCGCAGACCAATCCGGCATCCAGTTCCGGATGCTGAACCGTTCAAAGGGTCCAGCGGTTCATGGCCCTCGCGCGCAGATCGACCGCGCGCTCTATCGCGACGCGATGCAGGCCGAAATAGCCAGTATCGACAACATCCATTTGATTGAGGCCCTAGTGGATGACCTGATCATCGAAGGCGACCAGTTGCAGGGTATTGTTACCGGCGAGGGCGTTTCAGTTCTGGCCAGATCTGTTGTCATTACAACAGGCACCTTCTTGAAAGGCATGATCCATCGGGGCGATGAGAGGATTGCGGCGGGTCGCATTGGCGAGAAGCCATCCGTCCAGCTGGCGACCCGCCTTTATGATTTAGGCCTACCTATGGGCCGCCTCAAAACCGGTACACCGGCCCGCCTGAATGGCGACACAATTGATTGGGCCGCACTTGAGATGCAGCCCGCTGATAATGAGCCGGTGCCATTTTCTTATATGACCGATCAGATCCGCGTGCCCCAAGTTTCCTGCGGTATTGCCTACACAAATGCCGACGCGCACGCGATTATTGCGGAGAATATCGAAGCCTCAGCGGTCTATTCCGGCGCGATTTCGGGGCAGGGGCCGCGATATTGCCCGTCAATCGAGGACAAGGTCAAACGCTTCGCCGATCGTAACAGGCACCAAATCTTCCTCGAGCCCGAAGGCCTGAGCGATAATACGGTTTACCCGAACGGTATTTCATCCTCGCTGCCGGAGCACGTGCAAGACGCCTTTATTCGCAAAATTGAAGGCCTCGAGACTGTCGAAGTCTTTGATTACGGCTACGCGATTGAGTATGACTATGTTGACCCGAGAGCGCTCGGTCGCGATTTACAGCTCCAGTCGATCCCGGGATTGTTTTTGGCGGGTCAAATTAACGGCACCACCGGATACGAAGAGGCGGGTGCCCAAGGCCTCATGGCGGGACTGAATGCGGGGCGTTATTCAGCGGGCCAAGAGAGTGTGACTCTGGAAAGAGATCAGGCCTACATTGGCGTCATGATAGACGACCTCGTCACAAAAGGTGTGACCGAGCCTTATCGCATGTTTACATCGCGGGCAGAGTATCGGTTGAGCCTTCGGTCCGATAATGCAGATCAAAGGCTGACCGCTATCGGCGTCGAGTGGGGCCTTGTGGGGGAAGCCCGCGAAAAAATGTTTCACGTGAAACAGTCTCTTGTCGATTCTGCTAAAAGCGCTCTGAAAAACCGGTCTCTGACGCCAAAAGAGGCCAACGATCTGGGGTGGTCTGTTAATCAAGACGGACAGAGGCGTAGTCTTTGGCAATTCCTCTCGTATCCCGACATAAGCCTGAAGTCCGTGCTGGATGTTTTCCCGGATCTTCACGAACTCGACAATCAAGCGCTAAAGCAAGCTGAAATCGAGGCGGGCTATGCAAGCTATATTGAGCGTCAGGCGTCTGATGTTCAGGCGATGAGGCGTGATGAGGCGCTGCGTCTGCCGAAGGATTTGGACTACTCTCGGATCGGTGGTCTATCCAATGAAGTGCGCCTCAAACTGGAGACGGTCAAACCCGAGACAATTGGTCAGGCCGGTCGGATCGAGGGGGTCACACCGGGTGCCCTCACCGCGATGTTGGCTTACGTGAAACGACGGAAAAAGCGGGAAGCGGCGTGACCGATAAGGACTGCTTCGGTCCTAGAGATATCGCCCAACACACCAATGTTTCACGTGAAACATTGGAGGCGTTACAGATAATCGTCTCAGAACTCGATGTTTGGCGGCTAAAGACAAATCTGATTGGCCCGAAAGAGGCCGATCATCTTTGGCGTAGACACGTATACGACTCGCTCCAGCTTCTTGACTACATCGACCTGGATAAAAAGGTGATCGATCTTGGATCTGGCGCAGGGTTCCCAGGGCTAATCTTGGCGGCCTGCATGCTTGGATCGTCCGGTTCGGTCGCACTCGTCGAGTCTGTTGGAAAGAAATGTGCGTTCCTAAGGCATGTTATAGATGTGGCGGGTTTGCCTGCGCGCGTTAGGAATGAGCGTGTTGAGAAAATCACTGATATACAGGCCGATTATGTGACGGCGCGGGCGTTTGCACCGCTCCCAAAACTCTTGGATTATGCCTCAAAATGGTTGCTGAATGGCGCAATCGGCGTTTTTCCAAAAGGTCGAAGATGGCAAGAGGAATTGACGCAAGCTGCGGATTACTGGACATTCAACCACGAAGTGATTCCTAACGATGCTGGTGACGGCGTCATCTTGATCATTCGGGAGATTGGCCGTGGGGCTTGAAAAAACAAGAATTCTGGCGGTTGCCAACCAAAAAGGCGGCGTGGGCAAAACCACAACTGCGATCAATCTGGGTACAGCCCTGGCAGCGGTCGGCCGAAGCGTCCTGATCATGGATTTCGACGCCCAAGGAAATGCATCAACGGGTCTCGGAATTACACGTCCAGAGCGCAATGTGACGAGTTACGACCTTGTTGTCGAAGGTGCCCGGATTGAGGACGCGGTTCACGAAACGCTTGTGCCGCGGCTTCATATTGTGCCGAGCGATGAGAACTTGGCAGGTGTTGAAACCGAGCTTGCTGGCGATTCCCATAGGTCATACCGGCTGCGTGATGCGATCGCGTCATACTTTGAGCGCGCAAAAACCAGCGGTTTGACCGAGTATGACTATATCTTGATCGACTGCCCGCCAGCGCTTTCGTCTCTAACTGTAAATGCGATGACAGCAGCGCACTCACTGCTCGTGCCGCTACAATGTGAGTTCTTGGCTTTGGAGGGATTGAGCCAGTTACTCCGAACGGTTGAGGTTGTTCGCAAGGGTTTAAACCCCACCCTTGATATTCAGGGTGTTGTTTTGACGATGTACGACCGCCGCAATAACTTATCCGATCAAGTGGCGGATGAGGTTCGCGCCGTTTTGGGTGCGAAAGTGTATAATACGGTTATTCCGCGCAATGTCAGGCTTTCGGAGGCGCCTAGTTTCGGTAAACCGGCGCTTCTATACGATTATCGCTGCCCGGGCAGCGAGGCCTACATCCGCTTAGCGTCGGAATTGCTCCAGAGAGAGCGAAACCGGAGATAGTTTCTGATATGTCAGCAGACGGAAAACCAAAGTCCAAACGTTTGGGAAAGGGTTTGAGTGCGCTTCTGGGGGAAGTCGAAGGTGTTGGCTATGGCGATGACGCGCCAGCCCAGGAAGAAAATAGAAACTCTATAAAAATCAATGATATAAGACCTAATCCTGCTCAACCGAGACGGACATTTTCCGATCAGGAATTAGCCGAGCTTGCAAATTCGATCAGAGCGAGAGGTGTCTTGCTCCCAATCCTGGTTCGACCGGACCCGGACGCTGCCGACCGATATCAGATTATCGCGGGTGAGCGACGCTGGCGCGCCGCAAAACAAGCCGGATTGGACCGTATTCCAGCAATTGTGCGTAATTCCGATGACTTGGAGCTGCTCGAAATTGGGATTATTGAGAACGTCCAGCGTGAAGACCTCAATCCGCTGGAAGAAGCAGAAGCGTATGACGCTCTAATCAAGCGGTTCGGGCACACGCAAGATAAGCTGGCTGATAGTGTTGGAAAAAGCCGGGTCCATATATCAAATACGATCCGCCTTCTGAACCTGTCCGAAACCTCTCGCGAGCATTTGCGGAATGGGCGCATCAGTGCCGGTATTGCGCGGGCAGCCCTCGGGGCGCCTGATCCCGACGCGCTTATTAATTTAGCGATTGCGAAAAAACTGACGGTTCGCAACGTCGAATCCTATGCCAAGCGGTTAAAAGATGGCGACACTCTTGAGCGGGTGCGATCATCGGTAGAATCTGGCTCAGCCGATGTCGACACAGTGGCCTTAGAAGCTGATTTATCGCGTGTTTTAGGCCTAGATGTTGAGATTAAGCACAAAACGCGCGGCGGTGATTTGCGCATAAAGTACCGTAATCTTGAACAGTTAGACGCCCTTTGCCGCAAGCTCACATCGCGGTCGCGTCCTTAACACTATTTCGTTTAGCTCTCTTTCCTCTTGGCTATTTTTGTATTCACTATAGTGTATACAAAAAACACTGGAGTGAAACGATGAAGCGTGATGCAATCAAAGCTCGTTTTCGCGAGCAAGTCGGAAAGCCGATCGATACTGAAAGCATTAGAAAGCTTGGCCGAAAAGCGAAGCGCGCATCGATTTTTGTCGGACAGAAACCACGCATCGATATTGCAGCAGCGCTCGCTCGCGCTGGCTTCTTGGAGCCTGGACGGATTGGTGAGGTTTATGACGCGCTTTCCGGGGGCTGGCTAAACGAGACGATTGATGCGCCGTCCGTAACCCCGAAAACCGTCGATCAACCCGAAGAACCGGCTGGTCTTTGGGATGAATATTGGTCGGTCGCTGAGGATGCCATTGCAGGAAAGCTGGATGCGGCAGGAATTACGACCAGAACAGCCTATCTCGGCGGGCTTATGGGGGATGATTACCTTTCTGCGACGGCCAAAGCTGCGCGCGAATATCCAAAAGTGATGAGTATGGAGGGAAGTCCTCCTCCGCCGAAAATCACACTCGAAACGCTCGCGGCGTGCCCGAATGGCTCTCTAGGACGTGAATTCCATGACATGATTGTCGACAACAAGTTTGACCTAGAGGTTCTGGACCGAGATGAAATTGGCTTGTCGGACCTTCCTCAGCCCTTGAATTACCTGAACACGCGTATCCTTCAAGCGCATGATCTTTGGCACATTGTTGCTGGTTATGAGACGACCGCGCTGCATGAAATTGCCATCTCTGCGTTCCAAATGGCGCAGTTTGGGCATCCCTATTCCGCTCAATTCCTTGCTGTTATGGGCGCGGTTGGCGCTTTATCGCCGCGCATTGGCTATGGTGTTCTGATGACATCGATCACGACGGCCTGGGCGCATGGTCGCCGGACGCCGCCGCTGATCGTGATTGATTGGGAGAAAGAGTGGGAAAAATCCCCTCAAGCTATTCGCGAAGAGTTTGGCATCGAGCTTTATAAAAGTCCGTATCCAGCGGACCTGATCGAAAAACGCGTCGCGGCTTAGCCCTTTAACGCTAAAATTGGCCCCAAAACGTGCCTTAAACGGGAGCGGGCTGGAGCGGGTACACGGAATCGAACCGAGATCGATAGCTTGGAAGGCTACTGCATTACCATTATGCTATACCCGCCCGAAGGCCCACAAAGGATCGCCCGATTTACGGGTGGTGGAGGGGACTGGATTCGAACCAGTGTACGCAAAGCGGGCAGATTTACAGTCTGCTGGATTTAACCACTCTCCCACCCCTCCAGGGGCACTCGCAAACGTCGTTTGACGCCTTATGGTCCAACCCCTTAAGGAAGCAGAATTGCAACCCGTCTTGAGTTGGAAATGGCCTTATAATGAGCAAGCCCCGCCCGCGCAAGCGTGATGAATCAGCGAAACGCAAAAAGCCGTCCGGTCGCGCGCCGTCTGCGCAAAACTGGATATGGGGTCAGCACGCTGTTGCGGCGGCTCTGGCAAATCCGAAACGGCACTTAAAACGCCTTTTTGCGACTAAAAAAGCGGCTGAGCGGGCGAAATTGGGCGGCACTCCGTCTGTGCCTGTTTCCCCAACTGAGCTGTCTTCGATGTTGCCACAGGGGGCGATCCATCAAGGGATCGCGGCAGAATTTGAGCCCCTTCAGCCTGTTCGGTTGGATGATTTGATCGCCAGTGGTGCTGAGCGGCTTGTTGTGTTGGATCAGATCAGTGATCCTCACAATCTTGGCGCGATTTTCAGATCTGCGGCGGCTTTCAGGTTTTCCGGACTGATCCTGCAAGATCGAAATACGCCCCCTATTACTGGAATTGTCGCTAAAAGTGCGGCGGGCGCGATTGAAACAGTTTCGGAATGCCGTGTCGTGAACGTCGCGCGGGCGCTGGATCGGTTGGGGGTTGAGGGTTTTCATACGATTGGTCTTTCAGGGGATGGGGCGCGTTTAGTTGGTGATGCGGTAAATGGTGCGACTAAGATTGCGATCGTCATGGGTGCCGAAGGCTCCGGTTTGCGGCCGGGCGTTGCGAACGCGTGTGCCGAGGTTGCTAAAATTCCGATGGCGCCCGGAATGGAAAGTTTGAATGTTTCGAATGCGGCGGCCATTGCGTTTTATGAGGCGTTTAGGGGTTAGGAGTTGCGCATAGCCGCAAGCGCCGGACCGCATCTCTGCGTCACGTTATAAGAGCCGAGTGCATCCAGAACGAACGCGGTCTTAGTGCCTGCCTTGTGAGCAAGCTTTAGCATCCGGTCTGGATGCACCCGCGGCGGTGTGTTTTCTGTCTTCCTCTCACAGGGCGAGGCCTGAAAGAGGTCCGGGCTTGGTCGGTTTTACGGGGGGTCTCGCCCCAACCGTGTCAGATTGCTGACCGGTATCCCATTGCTCTGCCCGACTGTGATCGCCTTGATGGGGTTTCGGTGTCCCCATCTGCAGCCACAGACCGCCGCTCTCCCGCTCATTCCTAGCCGCTCTAGAAAGGCCCTTCTCAGAGGGGAGATAGCTTTGAGTATACGCGCATTCCGGAGGGTGGGGATAAGTTTAGTGATTTCTCAATGGTGGTGGAGGTTTGGATGGGGGATACGGAGCGGTTTTGAAGATTTGAGCGCATTCTCAAATTCCGGCGATACCTGCGCAGGCAGGTCCGTTGGCTTCGGACTTGATCCGAATGCTCCATCTCTGGACCTCTCCACGAAGACGATAGGTTCAGAGATGGACCCCTGTTTTCAAAGGGGTCGGCGGATGTCGGGGTGGGGCGCTACGTCAACTCTTTTTTGGGGGCGCAAACGAGAGATGGGCTCCACGCGCAAGGCGTGTAGAGCGTGGGCGGAGAGAACAATAAAATGAGGTCCAAAGACGTCGTTTTCGTCACGCTTCCCGTCTGCTTGAATTGATCTTCCACGTTATGATCGCGTACGGTTAGCAAAATGGAGGTTGCTCGATGACACGAGATGAAGCTTTGGCGATCTATGACCGGGTTTTGGCTTTAAGTGATCGTTTTGAGCGAAAAGGTAAGACGATGCCTTATACCTCTGCAAACGGGCATATGTTTTCTCAGGTCAACAAGGATGGGCAAATTGGCATTCGTCTCCCTAAATCACGCCAAGCGGAATTGCTTGCGGACTATGGTGCTGGACCTTTCAAATCCTATGGAGCTGTCATGCGTGACTATGTTTGTCTGACCGATGACATGATAGCCGATGACGCGCGGATCACTACACTTTTGGATGAGGGGTTTGAGTTCGTCATGGCTATGGAACCCGGCAAAAAGGCTTAGCGCGCCTTACCCACGCCCGGCCAATATTTGAGCGTAATTCGAATGCTTTCCCCTAGGGCGTGGTTGACGCTTTGGGTTTTGGCTGGCGTCATCTCTTGAAAAGAGACAGGGAGCGAAATGTGACGGATTTAACGGGAAAAGTGGCTGTGATTACCGGCGCGGCGAGCGGGATCGGGCTTGCCGGCGTTGAGGTCTTTGTTGAGGCGGGCGCGCAAGTGGTGGCGAGCGACGTTCAGGACGAGAAGGGTGAGGCGCTGGCGGCGCGGTTTGGGTCGGATAAGGTGGTCTATCAGCACTGTGATGTGACCAATCAGGATGATCTGAAAGCACTCATGCAGCGTGCGACGGACGCTTTTGGCGGGCTGGATGTGTTATGGAATAATGCGGGGCATGGCGGAACGCCGACCAGTGTCGAAGAGCTGGATCTGGCGGGCTATGACGCCACGATGGACCTGTTGCTCAAATCTGTGTTTGCGGGAACCCATTTTGCTGTGCCGCACATGAAGGCGCGGGGCGGTGGCAGTGTGGTAAATACGTCTTCGATTTCAGCGGTGTGTGCGGGCTATGCGCCGGTGACCTATTCTGTCGCGAAAAAGGCGGTGGCGCATTTTTCCAAATTGGCGGCGGCTGAGCTGGCGAAATATCAGATTCGAGTCAATGCGATCCTGCCGGGCTTTATTGCGACATCGATCTTTGGTGCCTCACTGGGCCTACCGCGCGAACAAGCTGATCAAATGGCGGAGATGGTGGCGCAGAACGGTGGCGCGATGCAGCCGATTGGTCGGATTGGGCATGGGGCAGATATTGCGCGCATGGCGGCTTTTTTAGCGTCTGATGCGTCAGGCTTTGTGACGGGCGGAGAGTTCGTCGTGGATGGCGGTATGACGGTTGGGCCGCGTCATAGCTGGAATGAGAGCGATGGTGGGCCGCTGTTGGATGCGCTGGGGATTACGCCGGAGCAGGCCGAGCAGATGGCGGCCATGATGTCGGGTGGTGGTACTTAGGTGGTCCGAGGCGCGTTTAGCGATTTTGGATTGTTGATATCAGCTTGAGGAGGTCGCGGCGGACGTCTGCGTCGCGGATGCCGAGCATGAGATTGCTGGCGGTGGCAGCGTCGGTCAGGCGGTCTGCTTTTGGTGTGCCTTCAAGAGGTGACTGATCTTCGGCCATGCCTCTATTGCTGTGCTTGGCGTCGCTAAGCTGGTCGAGAACGGCACTGTCGGGCAGGAGATCGGCGAGCGGGACGCGGTGATAGTCGGCCAAGATGTGCAGGGCGTCGAGCGAAATATGGTTCTCGGCGTTTTCGTATTTGGCGTAGGCCTGCATGCTTTTACCGAGGATTTCGGCCATTTCGGTTTGTGTTTTGCCCTTCTGCTCGCGAAGGGCGAGCAGTTTGGCGCCGATGTTTTCGTAGAGGGGGCTTCTGGGCTTGGACACGGACGTACTCTTGAGTTTTCTCGATTCTCTCTGATTTCGAGAAATTCCGGTTTGTCATCAAGCAACCAGAAATAGAGTTTTGCGGGTTATGTGTCGTTTAGGCCGGGCAGCGCTTCGACCGTTTCGAGGAGCGATTTGAGAGTTTTGGCTTTGGCGAGTTCTGTGCCGCGCTCGTTGTGGAGCGTGAAGCCCGTGTCTGTTTTGCGAAGCGGAAATTTGCGCCAATGGGCGCGGGTTCGATAGATGATAACCTCTTCAGGCTCCGCGCCCATGGCGGACCAGCCGGTCCAGACATGATCGGAGGGGACAGAGCGCCAGAGAGCGTCTATGAGGTCCAGGTCGGCGGCGGAGAAACGGCTCATGGGCACTAGCAATCGGGCATCCGGTCAAGAAGAGGTTAAGACTGGCGGACTGTCCGGCAATCTGCAAGGGGCTTTGTTGCTGGTCCTGTCGGGGGTCGGGTTCACGATTTACCTGCTGGTGAACAAGCTTATTTCCGATGAGGTGCATTGGGTTGTGCTGTCCTTCTGGCGCGCTGTGTTCGGGATGGGGCTGGCTCTGCCGTTTATTTTGCGGCTTGGGATTGGCACGATGCGGACGCAGCGGTTTGGCCTGGTCTTTTTGCGTAGCGTGTTCGGGACATTGGGCATGACGCTGGCGATTTTTGCGGTGTCTGACGCGTTTGAGGTGTCGCTGGCGCAATTTAATGCGATCAGTTTTACGCGGCCGCTGTTTGTGACGATGCTGGCTGCAGTGATTTTGCGCGAGACTGTGGGTCTGCATCGTTGGGGTGCGGTTCTGGTGGGCTTTGTTGGGGTTCTGGTGATGGTTGTGCCGGGCGTGTTTGTGTTTTGGCAGCCCGGGGCCTTGGATGGACTGGGGTTGGATACCGGGAGTTTTGTGGCGCTGGGGAGTGCGTTTGCGCTGGCCGGGGCGATTGTTTTGGTGAAGTTTTTGAGTGCGGAACTGTCACCGATTGCGTTGCTAATGTATGCGAACGTGTTGTCGACTTTGCTTTTGTTGCCGTTTGCGATCTGGGTAGGTGACGAGATCAGTCTTGAGAATTGGGGCTGGATCGCGCTGATGGGAATTGTCGGATTTGGCGCGCAGTTTTGCTACATTTCGGCGATGAGTGTGGGTGAGGCGTCGTTTATCTCGCCGGTGGATTATTTGCGGCTGCCAATGTCGAGTGTTGCGGACTTTTTCGTGTTTCGGGTTGTGCCGGGCGTAAACGTCTGGATTGGCGCCGCGATTATCGTTGTTTCTACGCTCTATATTGGCGCGCGGGAGCGGATGAAGTCAAAATAATCGAAAACCCCCTTGTGAATATATACGATTTCGTTCATTGTTCATAAAAATAGGGAGGTTTTCATGGCAAAAGTTCTGGTCACGGGTGCAACGGGGTTTATCGCATCGCACGTTATTCTGAATTTGATCGAGAAGGGTTATGAGGTTCGCGGGACCGCGCGTTCCTCAAGTAAGGCTGCGAAACTGAATGCGACGCTGAGTGCTTATGCGGGCAAACCGGTTGAGATTGAATTGGTTAGCGCTGACCTGACTAAAGACGATGGCTGGGTCGAAGCGATGGACGGGGTGACTTTTGTTCAGCACGTGGCTTCGCCGTTTCCGAATAAGGCCCCGAAAACCGCTGACGAGCTTATTATTCCAGCCAAGGAAGGCGCGCTTCGTGTCTTGAAGGCGGCAAGCGATGCGGGTGTCAAGCGCACGGTTATGACCTCATCCCTGGCTGCGATCTCTTATGGTTGGGGTGATGATCGCCCGGAAAAGTTCGATGAGACCCATTGGTCAAAACCGGACAATTTGAAGAACAACACCGCCTATACCCGCTCCAAAACGATTGCGGAGCGTGCCGCCTGGGACTTTATCGAAGGCAAGGAGATGGAGCTTTCGGTGATTAATCCGGTCGCCGTGCTCGGACCCGCGATGAGTGCGGACGTTTCAACTTCGCTTGAGCTGATAACCCAGCCCATGCAGAAGAAAGTGCCGGCCTTCCCGCAAATCAGTTTTGGAATTGTTGATGTGCGCGATGTCGCAAAGGCGCAAGTTGAGGCAATGGAACGCCCGCAAGCCAAGGGTCAGCGCTTTATTGTTGGTGACGAAGTCATGGTTTTCTCAGAGATCGGGACGATTTTGAGAGAGGCTTATCCTGATCGCGGTCTTCCGAAAGGGGATTTGCCGAATTGGCTGGTCCGGATGATGGTGCCGTTTAATCCGGCTTTGAAGCAGATTATTCCCGAACTCGGCCGTCGTCGCGAGTATAGCAATCAGAAAGCGCGGGATATGCTTGGGATTGATTTCATTCCGGCGAAGGACGCTATTCTGGCTAGCGCACAAAGCCTGATTGATCTGGGCGAAGTGTAGCCGGGGTAGAAGCGGAACCGATCCCTCGCTAAAGGAGGCGGATGAGTTTCAACGCCTCTTTTATAACCCTTTATCCAGACGCTTTTCCGGGGCCTCTCGGTGTTTCGATCCTTGAGAGGGCGCAGCGTGAGGGCCTTTGGTCGCTTGAAACAGTGGATCTGCGCGACTTTGGGTTGGGCAAGCATCGCCAGGTCGATGAAAAGCCGGCGGGCGGTGGCGCGGGGCTGGTGTTGCGGCCGGATGTGGCAGCAAGCGCGATTGATAGTCTGCCACGAGATGGCCGGCCGCTGATCTACCCCAGTCCACGCGGCGGGCCTTTTTCGCAAGAGATGGCGCAAGACTGGGCGAAAAGGCCCGGCCTGATCTTTTTTTGTGGTCGCTTTGAGGGGCTGGATCAGCGTGTGATTGAAGGCCGCGATATGATTGAGGTGTCTCTTGGGGATTATGTGCTGGCAGGGGGTGATGTGGCGGCGATGGCAATGCTTGAGGCGACGCTGCGTCTCATTCCGGGTGTTGCGGGCAATCAGGCCTCTGTCGAAGATGAGAGCTTCACCTCAGGCCTGCTGGAATACCCCCATTATACACTGCCGCGTGACTGGGAGGAGCGGGCGACGCCGGACGTCCTGTTATCAGGGGATCATGGACGTGTTTCCCAGTGGAGAAATCAGCAGAGCGAGGCATTGACAAAAGCACGCCGTCCCGATTTATGGGCGGCTTTCCCAGATGGGCAAGATTTACGAGCGTCGGAGACGGACGATGAACATGATTGAGCAGCTTGAAGCTGAAGAAGTTGCCCGCGTAACGGCCGGCAAAACTATCCCTGATTTTTCGCCGGGCGACACGCTGTCTGTCAATGTGCGTATTAAAGAGGGTGAGCGCGAGCGCGTTCAGCGCTATGAAGGCGTTTGTATTGCGCGCGCCGGTAAAGGCATCAATGAGAACTTTACCGTTCGCAAGATTTCTTTCGGTGAAGGCGTTGAGCGGGTTTTCCCAGTTGTCTCTCCGATGATTGAGAGCATTGAAGTGAAGCGCAAGGGCCGTGTACGACGCGCGAAACTATACTATCTGCGCGATCGTCGCGGTAAGTCTGCGCGTATCGCGGAGCGCACAACCGGTCACGGTATGGAGGTGACTGAGATTACAACCTCCAAGACTGAGCTTCGCCGTCAGCGTGATGCTGCGAAAGTCACGCGTCGCGAAGAAGCGGCGAAAGAGCGTGAAGCAGCAGCCAAAGCGAAAGCTGAAGAAGAGAAAGCCGCAGCAGCGGCTGCGGCGGCTGAAGCAGCAGAAGGCGGCGAAGAGGCATAGAGCTTCAGCGCCAAAAGAAATTCAGAAAACCCGGCCTAATTGGTCGGGTTTTTGTTTGGGCGGACTGTGTCAGAACAGAACGCTCCCGCGATTTTTATGTCTCTGACAAAGGTTAATCGGAACAGTCTGGTTTTTGCATTTATGTCCGCGAGACCCGATTTGGGGCAGTTAAACGCGCTCATGTGGTTAATAGCGAGTAAATTTCCAGAAAAAGCAGTTAACAACTCGCCCATCCGGTGAATCGCGTTGGCCCCCTTTAAAACATTACATATACGAAATAACAGGCGCGATTTTTGCGTCGTGCGTTTTGCCGTCCCGAAATGGGTCGGGACGTTAAAACAAACCTAAAGGCCGCTTGCGGCATCAAAGGGGAAAGTAGAAATGAAATTCACAAAGAAAATCCTGATCGGTGCTGTGGCTGCGGCTGCGCTTCCGATTGTGGCTTTCGCCGATGGCGACGGCCAAAGCTGGGATGGTCAGGTTGCTGGCGACCGCTACACTGCTGTAGGGTCTTCCACCTCTGATCGTATCCTGACTGACGCAGAAATCCGCGATATTATCGCCCGCTCAGGTGCGCCAGCCGGCTCAACTGACGTTCGTTATGTTGGTGGGTCTCAAACTGTTCAAACTGAATATTGCTGCGGTGGAACCGAAGAGCAGATTCAAGAAGTCACAGACGTTCAAACCACTGAAGAAGCGATTGATTACGTTTCTGAGCGTGTTCTGACACAGCCGATCCAGCGCACCTTGATTCAACCTGTGACACGTGAGATTCTTCAGCCACGCGATGAAGACATCACAGAAGACATGGTGTTCGAAACAAATCGCCTGCCAGTTCGTGTTGAGCGTGACCCAACGCCTCAACTTCAAACAGAGTACATTCCTCAAGTTGAAGAGAACTATCGCGAAGAGACAAGCGAAACCTTCTATGACGTTGTAACACAGCGTGACTTGATCCAGCCGATTGAGCGCACTGTCGTTGTTCCTGTTCAGCGCCGCATTTCGCGTCCACGCACAGAGACAATCACAGCTGAACCGCGTTATGAGACAATTACGGCTGCAACTCAGCGTAATTCTGTCCTGGTCCCGCAAACAGTTGTGACAACGAATGAAGTTGTTTCTGAAGCAACAGATACACGTGTGACTGACGTTGCGGTGCCTTATGTTGCTACTCGCAACATCTATCAGCCTAAAACGATCACAACGATCCAGCCGGTTGAGCGTCAAATTCTGCGTGCGCAGACTGAAACGGTCACTGAGGACACGATCTATGAAGAGGTTCGTCTCGATCCTCGGATTGAGCGTGAAGCAGCGCCAGCAGCTGTTGAAAACATCATTCCACAATTGACAGAGCGCACAGTTCTGGAAGTGGAAGATGTCTACATCGACCAAATCACGCGTAACATCATTCAACCTGTTGTTATCACGACGGTTCAGCCGGTCATTAACGAAGTTCTGCGTGGCCGCGTTGAAAGCGAAACACTGCCAACTCAGTATGAAGAGCGGACTCTGCCCGGCATCACTGAAGGTGTAAGTGTTCCACAAACAGTTGTGAACTACATCCCACAGGTTCAGAATGTTGCTCAAGAAGAGTATTCTGAGACATATTTCGACGCTGTCACGCGCCGTGTTGTCTACCAGCCTAAGGTGATCAATACAGTTCAGCCTGTCATCATCGAGCGCCCGCGTGCGCGTACTGAAACGCAAACGCTGCCAACACGTTATGAGACAGTTCGTGCAAGCCTGGTCGTTCTCGACCTGGGTGCACCTTGTAACTGTAACTAATACAGATTTGAGGAGCGTGTTCGGCGCTCCTCATTTTAGCTGACCTGACGGTTCTTCATTTCCGTCAGGGTCCCCGGGAAGGCGCTGTGAACTTTCACAGTGCCTTTTCGTGGTTCTGCTTTTCCGGACTGGCATAGCCAATTCACACACTTAAATGGAAATTTAGGGCAAACTCTCCCTGTATGTGGTGAAAACCGTTGCAAGATTAGTATAATCGTGATGATTTTGCGCCCTTGTGAGGATATTATGCCAACCCAAACGCTTTATGATAAAATCTGGAGCGCGCATGAGGTGACGCGTGATGCAGCGACGGGTGAGTCGCTCATTTATATCGACCTGCACCTAATTCATGAAGTGACCACGCCGCAGGCCTTTGCCGGTCTGAAAGCGGCGGGTCGACCTGTGCGTCGGCCGGATCTTACACTTGCGGTAGCTGATCATAATACACCGACTGAGCGTCAATCGCTCGGATTGAGGGGCGTTCGCGATGATGCGGCGCGTATGCAGCTGAAGGCCCTAACCAAGAACGTGGCTGAGCACGGGATCGAGTTTTTCCCGATGGGCGATTTTCGAAACGGGATTGTCCATGTGGTCGGACCTGAACAGGGGCGCACACAGCCCGGTATGACCATTGTTTGTGGCGACAGCCATACTTCAACGCATGGCGCGTTCGGGTCGTTGGCGCACGGGATAGGGACCAGCGAGGTGGAGCATGTTCTGGCGACGCAAACCCTGCGGGCGCGCAAGATGAAGAATATGGCCGTCGAAGTGATTGGGCCCTTGGCTGAGGGCGTTACGGCGAAAGATTTAGCGCTTCATCTGATTGCCAAGATCGGCACAGCGGGCGGGACAGGCTGCGTTATGGAATATCGCGGTGAAGCGATCCGGAACCTGTCCATGGAAGGGCGGATGACGCTTTGCAATCTCTCCATCGAGGGTGGTGCGCGCGCCGGACTGATTGCGCCGGATGAGACGACGTTTGAGTATATGAAGGGCCGGCCCGCCGCGCCGAAAGGCGATGATTGGGACGCGGCCGTGCAGTATTGGCGTTCGCTCTATTCTGACGATGGCGCGGATTGGGACGAAGTGATTGAAATTAAAGCAGAAGACGTTGAGCCGACTGTGACTTGGGGGACCAGTCCTGAACAGGCGATTCCGCTATCTGGGACTGTGCCGGATCCGGCGAAGATTGATGATCCGATCAAGAAGGGCGCGGCAGAGCGTGCGCTGTCTTATATGGATTTAAAACCGGGCGCCCCGATTGCTGGAACGCCGGTGCAGCGCGTGTTTATTGGATCGTGCACCAATTCGCGAATTGAAGACTTGCGCGCGGCGGCGGAAATCGCGCAAACCGCGCGTGTTGCGGACGGGGTACGAGCCATGGTTGTGCCGGGATCAGGCCTCGTGCGCGCACAGGCGCAGGCGGAAGGCTTGGACGAAATCTTCCGAAAAGCCGGATTTGAGTGGCGCGAGCCGGGCTGTTCAATGTGTTTGGGCATGAATCCTGATATTCTGGCCCCGGGCGAGCGATGCGCGTCGACATCGAACAGAAATTTCGAAGGACGACAAGGCCGCGGCGGCCGTACGCACTTGATGAGTCCCGTTTTGGCGGCGAAGGCGGCCGTGACCGGCCATATTGGTGGATGAGGTCCTCTGCGCTTTCACAGCTTGGTCGTCTTTCCATTGTCCTGTCCGTGGCCGCTCTTTTACTCGGGATTTACCTCCTGTCGTTCTGGGGGACATCGTCGGGAACGCTGTCCCAAATACAGAATGCGGACTTTATTGAGCGGACAGGTCGAATTGTCGAACTTGAGCGCCGGCGTTTGCGCGGCGGCGGACGAACGCGCATCCGACCGAAGGGGCTATATGTGACCGTGATGTATGATGATGGAGAACGCGACCGACTGAAGTACTTTTACGGCTCGGCGGCCTTATCGGTAGATGATTTAGAGGTGAGTATACGTCGGTACAGGCGAGATGACCTGATTTTCCGGTTTGTAAGCTCGCAATCGCGACCTGTTGAAATTGTTTCTGAACAGGGGGCTATTGTGCTTCCCCGTTCGCATTCTATAGACCGTCTGAAGAAGAACAGATGGCAAATGCCACTTCTGGGAGCTTTCTTGATTTTCGTTTCTTTGGGATCGCTCTTTTATCGACTGAGAAGGCATCGCGCATGATTACCGCTCTTGATCATCTTGTTTTGCTTTGTCCCGACATTGAGGAGGGCGTTGAGGCTTATACAATCCTGTTGGGGACTGATCCTGTTTGGCAGAGTGAGGGTGAAGGGGCGACGAGCGCTCTGTTTTCAGTCTCAAACACTAAAATAGAACTCTTGGCGCCATCGGGTGGCGGCATGGTGGCAGATAAGCTGTCTCAGATGCTGCTTCATGGGCCAAAATTGACCAGTTTGGTGTACCGAAGCGATGATTTGACCGAAGATCACCGGCTCTTTGGGCGTCGAGGCTTGGCGCCATCTGACATTCAGGACGGCGAAAGTGAGGATGTTAAGACACAGGCGAACCGGTCCTGGAGACGATTTCGACTACCTGACGATCAAATGGCAGGGGTCAAGAGTTTTGTTTTAGAACCCAACGAGGGTGATTTGCCTTTGCCAAAGGTCTTTCCCGGTTCCGTCACAGCGCTCGATCATCTTGTAATTAATACGCCCAATCCTGAGCGGGCTGTTGCGACCTATGGCGCGCGATTGGGTCTGCGCTTTGCGTTAGATCGCACAGCGGAACAGTGGAAAACGCGCTTTCTATTCTTCCGGCTGGGTGGACTGACGCTGGAAATTATTCATCGCCTCGATCAAGGGCATGATCGCGATGGGAATGACACGATCTGGGGGATCACTTGGGCGGTCAATGATCTTGAAGCGGCGCGCGAGCGATTGAGCGAACAGGGCCTCAATGTCAGTGATATCCGTACAGGCCGTAAACCGGGCAGTCGCGTCTTTACGGTGCGCGACGGAACACTGCAGGTTCCGACCCTGTTCATTCAGCATGACAGGACGTAAAAGAGCGTCATGAAACCGTTTACACGACTGCGCACGACGGCAGCTCCGCTCATGGATGGCGGCAAGCTGATGGCGAATGTCGATACGGATATGATTATTCCTAAGCAATTCCTGAAGACGACAGAACGGGTCGGCCTGTCGAAAGGCCTGTTTCATGAGCTGAAAACACTTGAGGATGGCAGCTCAAACCCTGATTTTGTGTTGAACCGTGCGACGTATTCGGGGGCCGGCGTGTTGATTGCGGGAGACAATTTCGGCTGTGGATCGTCGCGCGAGCATGCGCCGTGGGCGCTGTTGGATCAGGGCATAACGTGCGTGATTGCGCCCAGTTTTGCCGATATTTTCTATAATAACTGCGCCAATAACGGGATTTTGGCGATCGCCTTGCCGCAGGAGATTTGCGACGCGCTCGCGGAACAGGCGGGTGGCGGAAACTCTGTTTTTGAGGTGGATCTCGACGCGCAGACGGTGATCGGGCCGGATGGAAAGCCCCATGCGTTTGAGTTCGATCAGGGCCGGAAAGAGAAATTGCTCAAAGGACTGGATAATATTGGTCTGAGCTTGCAGTCTAAAGATGATATTTCCGCTTTTGAGGCGGATCGGAAAACAGTCATGCCATGGTTGGAGGGAAGATCATGAAAAGAGGATTGGTTGGGCTTGGACTAAGTGCGTTTTTAGTCGCCGGATGCGCGCAGGACGTGTTGAATACACAACCCGAAGTGCGAGGACTTGAGGGAACGGCTGCGATGCAAACTTTGGTTGGTCCAGAAACTGGAACAGAGGTCAATTTGCGGGTTGGTGGACAGGTTCGAATCGAGCTTTCCGCTAACGTAACAACTGGGTATTTGTGGGAGATCACAGAGCAGGATGAGAACGCGCTGAAACTGGTGAGCAGCGAGTATCTCGCCGATCCTGCGCCGACTGGCCTTGTGGGGTCGGGCGGGACACGTGTGTTTGTCTTTGAAGCCGTTTCGAATATGAATTCTGATTTAGAGCTAACGTATCAGCGCTCTCCCCAAGATGTTGCTGATGTGGTGGTCCTTAAGGTGAAAACCGCTTCATGACGCAGACCGTTTTGCTATTGCCGGGCGATGGGATTGGTCCTGAAGTCGTAGAGCAAGCTGTGCGTTTGACCAAAGCGGTCGCTCCAGATCTGGTATTTGAGACCGCGCTGGTCGGCGGGGCGGCTTTTGACGCTGAAGGTGATCCACTCACGGAAGGGACACTGGCGAAGGCGAAAGCCAGCGATGCGGTGTTGCTCGGCGCGGTTGGTGGACCGGCATGGGCGGGCGTTCCGCGCGATAAACGCCCTGAAATGGGGCTTTTAAAGCTGCGTAAGGGCTTGGACGTGTTTGCGAACCTGCGCCCAGCCTACTGTTTTCCAGCGCTCGTGGATGCGTCCAGCTTGAAACGCGAGGTGGTTGAAGGCCTCGACCTGATGATTGTGCGTGAGCTGACATCCGGGGTTTATTTCGGCGAACCGCGTGGGATTGAGACGGGCGCGGACGGTGTGCGGTTCGGCTATGAAATGTCGCGCTATACTCAGCCGGAGATTGAGCGCGTTGCACAGGTCGCGTTTGAGATTGCGCGTGGACGGCAGGGGCGGGTTTGTTCGGTTGAGAAGTCGAACGTGATGGAAAGCGGGCTGTTCTGGCGTGAGACCGTGGCCGATCTGCATGCTTCATCAGGTCAGGGCGTCGAGCTAAGTCATATGCTGGCGGATGCTTGTGCGATGGAACTGGTGCGCGCGCCGAAGCAATTTGATGTGATCCTCGCTGGGAACCTGTTTGGGGATATTCTGTCTGACGCGGCGGCGATGCTGACGGGGTCGATTGGTATGTTGCCGAGCGCGAGTCTGGGCATTGAGGGCGTTCCCGGGCTGTATGAGCCGGTACATGGGTCTGCACCGGATATTGCAGGCCAGGGTGTGGCTAATCCGTGTGCGGCGATCCTGTCGATGGAGATGGCACTGCGCTGGTCGCTGGGGCGTGCGGACGCGGCGGATCGGATTTTGAAAGCGGTTGAGACCGCGCTTCAAGAGGGCGCGCGCACGCGCGATCTTGGCGGTGATCTCAGCACAGCTGGCATGGGTGACGCCGTGATTGCGGCGCTGTAAAAGCGCTAAAATCGAGCATAAGGAGCGTGCGATGAGTGATGAGATGCCGGATCGGCTGAGCCTTAATCCAAACAGCGCCTATTATGATCATGCGCTTTTGGAGCGCGGCGTCGGGATCAAGTTTAACGGCGAAGAAAAGACCAATGTGGTCGAGTATTGTATCTCTGAAGGCTGGATCAAAGTCGCTGCGGGAAAAGCCGTCGACCGCAAGGGTAATCCGCTCACTTTGACGCTGAAAGGTGTGGTTGAGCCCTATTTGGAGAGCTAATCGCTTTCCTTATCGGGTGTGCGGCGTTTTTCGTCGCGATCCCTAAGCTCATCAGTAAAAGCGCTGGCGAAAACGCCTGCTGGCAGCGCAACCACGCCGATTCCTGCGAGCGCGATGATTGAAGCGAAGAAGCGTCCGAGCGCTGTGACGGGATAGACATCGCCATATCCGACCGTGGTCAAGGTTGCGACTGCCCACCAGATGGCGCGCGGGATCGAGCTGAAATCTTCCTGCTGCTGACCGCCCAGCCCTTCAATGAAGTATAGCGCCACGGCTGAAATATAGACCAGCGCCAGGGCAATCGCGAGCGCGGTAAGGAGCTGACCGCCGCTGCGCTGTATAGCGGCCCCGAAAATCGCAAACGCCGGAACGAAACGGGCGATCTTAATCAAGCGGAACAGCCTGAAGACGCGAAGGGCTGTGATTGGAATGCCGAGGCCGAAGAGCATCACGATCAGCTCTGGCAGAAAGGCCAGAAGGTCTGCAATCGCATAGGTTGAGCGCATGTAACGCAAGCGGCCGCCAAGGCCTTTATATTCGGGATTGACGCCCGCAACCCAAACGCGGGCGATGTATTCAACAGCAAAAACAAGAACGATTGCGACGTTAAGCGTCCCAATCGTAGCCGCCCAGCCGGGCAGGGCCATGATTGTGGGTTCAGTCTCCAGCGCCAGAAGCAGAAAACTGAACAGGACGAGCCCAATCACGCAGAGATTGAGCGCGGAAATACCGCTGTCGCGCGCATCAGGCGCGAGCTGTCGATAGAGGGATTCCTGCAGGGCCATTTCGGTCCGACCTAAAGCGGAGGAATAAAAACTCTGCTAACCGCGCAGGGTTGCGCCTGTCGCTTTCGTGACAGCCTTGATGATCTTGTCGGAAATCGCGGAGATGTCTTCATCCTTCAGGAGTGTCTCTCGCGGTTGAAGCGTCACTTCAATCGCGATGGATTTGTGGCCTTCGTCAATGCCTTGGCCCTGATACACGTCAAAGACGGTTGCTTCCGTGATGAAGGTCTTGTCCGCGCCCTTGGCGGCTTTCAGGATATCAGTCCCGCCGATGTCCTCAGTCACAACAAACGCGAAATCGCGCCGGATCGGTGTTAGATCCGCCTTTTCCAGAACGGTTTTCGTCTTGGTCGCCTTGGCCTTCATTTGCGGAAGCGCATTCAGGTTCAACTCGAACGCATAGACCGGCCCTTCAACGCCGATTTGTTTCAGAACGCCGGGGTGTAGCGCGCCGAAATGAGCAATGGTGACTTTTGGGCCGAGTTTTAGACATGCCGCTTGGCCCGGATGCCAGTGTATTTGGCGGGGTGGTTCGATCTGGAAGCGTTCCGGGGGTTGGCCGAGCGCATCTAGGACAGCGAAAAGATCGGCTTTTGCAGCGTAAACATCATAGCCGTCGCGACCCTGCCAGTGTCTGATTTTTGCGGGGCGGACGAGTGCGGTAACAACCGTGCGCTGATCCTTTGGGCCGTCGCCGAGATAGATTGGTCCTGCTTCGAACAGGTAAAGCTCGCGTTCGCCATTGTCCGCGCCTTTTTGGCTGGCTGTTGCGAGGTTTGCGAGAATGCTGGGGCGCATCTGATTCAGTTCGCTCGCGACCGGATTGGCAACGGTCAATGCTTCGCCGCCGCCACCGAACAGTTCAGCTTGAGCTTTCGGCATGAAACTCCACGTGACAGTTTCGAGGAAGCCGCGCGAGGCGAGTGTCCGCCTCGCCGTGCGCACGCGATCCTGAATCTGCGTTGTGACGACGCGTTTGCCCCCCTCAGGCGTCGGAAGTGAGAGTGTTGGCAGATTATCGAAGCCTTCGAGGCGAGCAATTTCTTCAACAATATCAGCGGAATACGCCATGTCGAAGCGCCAGCTTGGAGCATTAAGCAGCCACGTGTCGCCGGTGTCCTCGATCTCGAAACCGAGGACTTTCAGTGTTTTTTTCATTGTGGCCGGCTTAACGTCGAGACCGGTCAGGCGCTCAACATCGTGTTTTTGAAACTCGACTTGTGCCGTGTTGATGGGCGCAGTCCCCGCGATGTTGCCTTTGGATGCGGTTCCGCCGCCATATTCCATGATGAGACGGAGCGCGAGGTTCAGACCTTCGACGCAGGAGGCTGGATCAACGCCGCGTTCAAAGCGGTAGCGGGCGTCTGAAATGATCCCTGTCGCGCGGCCTGTTTTTGCGGTGCGCAAGGGATCGAACCAAGCGCTTTCGATGAAAACGTCTGTTGTGTCTTCGCTGACAGCCGTACTTTCGCCGCCCATGACGCCACCAAGGCCGATTGCGCCGCTATCATCGACGATGACGCACATATCCGGTGTGATGTCATAGATTTTTCCATCGAGCGCTTCGAGGGTTTCGCCTTCTTCGCCGAGCCGGGCGACAACTGCGCCTTGCAGCTTGGCCGCATCATAGGCGTGCAGCGGGCGGGCGCGATCGATGGAAATGTAGTTTGTGACATCGACCAGCAGGTTTTTCGGCGTGATGCCAACGGCTTTCAGGCGGGACTGCATCCAGTCCGGGGAGGGGCCGTTTTTGACACCTTTGACCAAAGCACCCGCAAAAATCGGACAAGCGTCCGGGGCGGGCAGCTCAATTGCGACGGGGCAATCGTAGTTTCCGCTAACTTTTTTGATGGGTTCGTCCACGAAGGCACCTGCGCCTGCCGCAGCGAGGTCGCGGGCAATGCCTTTAACACCAAGCCAGTCCGGCCGGTTGGGCGTAACCTCGAAATCGATGACCGGGTCATTCAGGCCGAGCGCGTCCGCGGCGGGAGTGCCGAGCGGGATTTTATCATCAAGATCAGCGATGCCGTCATGATCCTCGCCCGCATTCAGCTCTTTGGTTGAGCACATCATGCCATAACTTTCGACGCCGCGAATTTTGCGGGGCTTTTTGTCGAGGGCGAAATCGAGGCCTGGAATATAGGTGCCGAGCGGGGCATAGATGGCGGTCATGCCCGCGCGTGCGTTAGGTGCACCACACACAATCTGCTTTTCCCCGTCAACGGTGTCGACGGTGCAGACTTTTAGCTTATCAGCGTCGGGGTGTTTTTCGGCCGCTTTGACCTTTGCGACTGTAAAGGCGGCGAGATCTTCGGCCGGATTTTCGACATGCTCGACCTCAAGGCCTGCTTTCAGCATAAAGGCCATGATCTCTTCGAGAGAGGCAGAGGTTGCGAGGTAATCTTTCAACCAGGAGAGCGGGAATTTCATTTCGAAACCTCGTAATAAGATTTGGCGCTTTGACCCTTAAGCGCTTTCTTCTTCGACCCGTGCTCAAGCCTTATTTTACCCACAGGTGTATAAAGCGAAACAGGAAGAACCAGTAAGAACTGCAGGATGATCAGGAACACGGAAGCGATAAGAAAGATCGCAATTTCTATGCCTATTTTCAGCAGACTCATACTGAATAAACTGCTGTTTATAGACTCAACAATCAGGCCCAAAAGCATATGAACGATGGTAATTGCCGTAATGATCTTTGCGAGCGATAGAAAAGTGAGTTCGTTGAGACGAAACGTATATTTACCAAGCTGATCCATGCTGTTCTTCTCGCGCAGATACAAATGACCCAGTGGAAGCATTCGCACTATAACGCGGTAAATAATAGCCGTGAGAATTGACGCGAGAACGATTCCGACCAAGAAAAAGAACACGAAGCCTAAAATTATCAGGATAACGCTTTGATCAGGTATGGGTGGAGTAAAGCCACCGGCTAAGGCCAGTTCTATGAGAAAGAAGACCGGTATCGTCATTACCAAAATGACCAAGGTGATTTTCGTAATCGATCCGAATGAAAGCTGGCCTGTACGAAATAGCTTGGTTCTAGGGGTCAACTCAGTCCCCCACTCACACTCGGCGTCAGCCATGGCTTAAAGCCGTAATGGCGGGTCCAGGCGGCGTCGGCTTCGAAATAGGGGCGGAGATCCGGCATGCCGTATTTCAGCATGGCGAGGCGGTCGACGCCCATGCCGAAGGCGAAGCCTTGATATTCGTCCGGGTCGATGCCGCAATTGCGCAGCACGTTCGGGTGGACCATGCCGGAGCCGAGGATTTCCATCCAGCTGTCGCCCGCGCCGATTTTAATCGTCTGGCCGTCTTTTGTGTATTTCACGTCCATTTCCGCGCTCGGTTCCGTGAACGGGAAGAAGTGCGGGCGGAAGCGAGCTTCGACGTCGTCGACCTCGAAAAAGGCTTTCACGAAATCGATCAGGCAGCCTTTTAAGTGGCCCATATGGATACCTTTTTCGATGACGAGCCCTTCGACCTGATGGAACATCGGCGTGTGGGTCGCGTCCCAGTCATTGCGATAGACACGGCCCGGCGCGATGATGCGGATTGGAGGCTTATTGTCTGTCATCGTGCGGATCTGGACCGGTGAGGTATGGGTACGCAGGACTTTTGGCGCGCCGTCTTCCGGGGCTTCCATAAAGAACGTGTCGTGGGTTTCGCGCGCCGGGTGGCCTTCAGGGAAATTCAGCGCGGTGAAATTGTGCCAGTCGTCCTCGATGTCGGGGCCCTCGGCGACGGAGAAGCCCATATCGCCGAAAATGGCGGCGATTTCCTCGAACACTTGCATGACAGGATGTAGGGCGCCGACCTGTTGTGGTCGCGGCGGCAGGGTCATATCCAGCTTTTCAGTCGCGAGCTGGGCCTCAAGCGCAGCGGCTTCAAGCGATGCTTTGCGGGCCTCGACAGCATCAGCGACGCGGTTTTTCAGCGCATTGAGTTTCGGCCCCATGTCCTGACGCTCTTCAGGGCTCATGCGTCCGAGTGTTTTCATCAGGCCGGACACGCGGCCTTTTTTGCCGAGTTCTGCGACGCGAACGGCGTCTAGCGCTGCAAGGTCGTTCGCGCTCTCAATTGCAGCAACGGCTTCAGTTTCGATGGTTTGAAGTTCGGACATAAAAAGCCCCGTCGGTCAGGAAGGACGAATGGGGCCATTTCCGACCCCGCTCACAGGCGGTTCGGATAGCGGAGAAAGCGTGCGGTGTGAACCGCTTTTAAGCCATTGCGGCTTTGGCTTTCTCCACGAGGACGCCAAACGCTTCTGGTTCTTTGATGGCGAGGTCGGACATGACTTTGCGGTCCATTTCGATGCCTGCTTTGGTGAGGCCGCCGATGAAACGGGAATAGGTCATGGTGTCGTCATGCTCGCGGACAGCGGCGTTGATGCGCTGGATCCAGAGGCTGCGGAAGCTGCGCTTTTTGACCTTGCGGCCAACATAAGCGTACTGGCCGGCTTTCCAGACCGCGTCATGGGCGGTGCGGAACGTGTTTTTGCGGCGGCCGCGATAGCCTTTTGCGGCTTTGATGATTTTCTTGTGACGCGCGTGGGCGGGGACTTTGTTACGGGAACGGGCCATGGGAAGGCTCCTTACTGTGTGTTCGGTTCAAAATTTCCAATTGGCCGCATGGTGAGCGAAGTCGAACCATTTACGTGCGGCCCGCCGCGTCCTTCGTCTTCGCTCAGGATGCGGCTATTTGGGATGGCAACTTATTTCAGGCCGTTTGGCAGAAACTTTTTGATGACACGCTGGGTGTCAGCCTTGGCGACAACTTCAGTGCCGCGGTTCTGGCGGATATATTTGCCATTGTGGCTGATCAGACGGTGACGCTTACCCGCGACGCCATGCTTGAGTTTGCCGGTTGCCGTAATCTTGAACCGCTTCGCAGCGGCCTTTTTGGTCTTCATCTTCGGCATTTCGATCTCCTAAAGGCTTTCGCCCAACTTTCAGTCATTTAGAGCGGGTAGGCATGCCTTTTGGCCCGAGCCGCTACGGAAGCGCCGCATAAAGCGTAAAAGGGTGTGGGAATCAAGCTAAAACTGCAACAGCTCGGAGCTTGAATTCAGTCTAGAAATCACGCGGCGGGTTAAACGTCACTCTAGGATTAGCCGCTGCGCAAACATTGGACGCGTTCAGCAAGATTGAGCGTGCCTCAGCCTCATCATTGCCAAGAAAGCGCCCCAAGATAGGAACGTGAGACATTATGCTGAGGTTCTCAAGTGTTTTGTCTCTTGTGCAGGAACAGAAGTCATCACGATCGGCATAAGACGCTACCGCGCGGGCATTTTCGACACAAGCGGTATAAAATTCTTGGGACGCATTATTGTAGTTGAAGAAGCTCCAGCCGCCCGCAATAATCAATAATACGAGTAATCCCGTCGCATTATTCGATGAATTCTTACTCTCATCAGCCATATTCGCACCCCAGTTATATTGCGCATATAGAATAAATCAAATGAAACCTGTCAGCTTAGTGTGACGTTTTTATGAAACTGGCCGAGCGCAAAAGGTGTTTACACTATTTCATCGGTGACATGACCATGCTTATGCGCCGACCTTTGAGTTTCGGCTCCAACTTTGGCCTTCAGGGCTTTCTACGAAGGAATTTCAGGCCGTAACAATCCTTGTCGACAACGCAGACTTTGACATCAACCCATTCCCCATCCGGCAGGATTTTTGCACGGATGCCGTCTTCTGTAAGGTCGACGAATTTCTTTGAATACTTCTTTGGCCAAGAGGCCCAGACCACTCCACCATCTGCGACCTTGGCAAAAGCGGCTGGTAAATGAGTATTCAGATCGGCTTGATGAGCGCAGAAGACATGCACGACGTCCTGCAGTTGTTTAAGGCTTTAAGCGTCTGATGCTGTTCCAAGGCTAGCTGCGGTGCATCGGGAATGAAGTTTAAATAGTCGGCATCATATCCAACGCTGGAAACCTTCTGCCCCTCTTTAAGCCCAAGTTTTTGGTAGAGTGGCTTTCCGGAGTATCCAGCTGCAGCTGTCACTACTTCACCGGCGACATGACCATGGTCATTTGACGGCCTTCGAGTTTTGGCTCGAGCTCGATTTTCATGTCTTCTTCAAAGTCGGATTTGACTTTGTCGAGAAGTTCCATGCCGAGGTGTTGGTGGGCCATCTCTCGACCCCTAAATCTCAAGGTGATTTTGACCTTGTCGCCTTTGTCGAAGAATTCTCTGATCTTCTTCGCCTTGACCATGTAGTCGTGGCTATCGATATTTGGGCGAAACTTAATCTCTTTGAGCTCTTGAGTTTTCTGCTTTTTCTTAGCGGCGGCTTTTTTCTTCTGCGCTTCAAAACGCATTTTGCCATAGTCGATGATTTTACAGACCGGGATATCTTGATTTGGAGAGACTTCGACGAGGTCGAGACCGGCTTCGCGAGCGGCGTCTAGAGCGGCTTCGATGGGCATTTCGCCCTGTTTCTCACCGTTTTCATCAATTAAAAGGACGCGGGATGCACGGATATCTCTGTTGGTGCGGGGGCCGGTGGGTTTGGCGCGCTCAGGGCGGCCGTATGGTCTGCGGGCTATGGCGGTTCTCCTATATTGCCAGTGTTAGCCTGATGAATATGCCATTTGTGGCGTTAACATTCAACCAGTGTCTTGTGTTTGAAGTCCGCCCTCTCCCCCTGC
>JBCDKW010000015.1:0-59675 GCA_038746145.1 Pseudomonadota bacterium | reverse complement strand
GATCGCCTGAATGATGTTCGGGCGCTCAACTGATTTCAAAGTTTTCAATTCACTCTCAAGGGCGGCGTGGCCCTCTGGCGTCATAGGTGTTCTGTTCATGGGTTTTACCGTTACTATTTCGGACCGTTGTGTTGGTCTTGTTATAAGGTCCGTTCAATTTACCGCTCCGTCAAGTGGGGCTTCTTCTTTCCTGTTACAAGGCCTGTGGATGGCGTTTTTAGCGAGGCGCTTGATCTCAAGCGTCTTGCAAGGATCGCACCGTTAGCGTGCGTGTGCGCTGAACCTCTATGGCCTGAACGGCGGCGACTGACGACGATAACGTTGTGAAATATGGGATATTATTCACCACAGCGGTGCGCCGGATCGACTTGGAATCTTTGAGCGATTGCATGCCTTCGGTCGTGTTGAAGACGAGGTCGATTTTGCCGTTAATCATGTCATCGACGATATTATCGCGGCCATCGATCACTTTGCGCACGGTGCCTGCTTCGACGCCGTTTTCGCTCAGGAAACGCTGTGTGCCGGATGTCGCGACGATGGAAAAGCCCATCTCGATGAGCTTGCGCGCGGCTGGTAGAACGTCGTTCTTGTCACTGTCTTTGAGCGAGATGAAGACCGTTCCCTCGGTCGGCAGGGTCACACCAGCCGCGATCTGGGATTTCAGGAAGGCCGCGCCAAAATCATCGTCCCAGCCCATCACTTCACCGGTTGAGCGCATTTCAGGGCCGAGTTGCGGGTCAACATTGGCGAAGCGCGCAAAGGGGAAGACCGCTTCTTTGACAGCCATGCGCTTCGCGTTGGCGTGCTGAAGATCGAAATCGGTGAGCGGTTTCTCGGCCATGAGCTTTGCCGCGATGCGGGCGATCGGAGCACCGACAGCTTTGGCCACAAACGGGACCGTCCGGCTGGCGCGCGGATTGGCTTCGAGGACGTAGATGTCTTCACCTTTCACCGCGTATTGGATGTTGATGAGGCCTTTGACGTTTAGGGCCTTTGCGAGCGCAATGGTCTGTTCGCTGAGGCGGCCGATGATGGCAGGGGCAAGCGTGTAAGGCGGAAGCGCGCAGGCACTGTCGCCGGAATGGACGCCGGCCTCTTCGATGTGTTCCATAATGCCTGCGACATGGACGTTTTGACCGTCACAAAGCGCATCGACATCGACCTCAATGGCATCGGAGAGGTAGCGGTCGAGGAAGAGCGAGGCGTCGCCGGAGACTGACAGCGCGTATTCGGCATAGGCTTTGACGTCTTCGTCGCCGTGGCAGATTCGCATCGCGGTGCCCGAGAGCACGAATGACGGACGCAGCATGATCGGATAGCCGAGCTCAGCGGCTTTTTCGAGTGTTTCTTCAACGCTGCGTGCGGTGGCACTGGGCGGTTGTTGGATGTTGAGGTCTGCGAGTAGGGCTGACCATTGCTTACGGTCTTCAGCGAGGTCGATGCTGTCGGGGCTTGTGCCCAGGATCGGGACGCCTGCTTTATAAAGCGGCTGGGCGAGTTTTAGCGGGGTCTGGCCGCCGAACTGAACGATGACGCCGGAGAGGTCGCCTTTGGATTGCTCTTTATGGATGATTTCGGAGACGTGTTCCTCTGTCAGCGGCTCGAAATACAGGCGATCTGAGGTGTCATAGTCGGTGGAGACGGTTTCCGGGTTGCAGTTGACCATGATCGATTCAATGTCGATTTCCGCCATCGCGAAAGCGGCGTGGCAGCAGCAATAGTCGAACTCGATCCCCTGCCCGATCCGGTTTGGACCACCGCCGAGGATGATGGCTTTTTTGCGCTCGCTTGGATGGGCCTCGCAATCGGGCTCGTCCTGACCGTAGGCGGGATGCTCATACGTCGAATAGAGATACGGCGTTTTAGCGGCAAATTCGGCCGCGCACGTGTCGATGCGTTTGTAGACCGGGCGGACGTTCAAGGCATGACGTGCGGATCGGACGTCGCTTTCGCTTTGACCCGTCAGCAGCGCGAGGCGGGCATCGGAAAAGCCCGCACCTTTGAGGGTTATGAAGCCTTCTCTCATAGTCGGAAGACCGCTCTCTCTGATGGTGTTCTCCGTAGCGACGATCTGTTCGATCTGGCGCAGAAACCATGGATCGATGCTGGTTGCGGCATGGATATCCGCTTCGCTAAGGCCCATGCGAAAGGCTTGGGCGACGATGCGTAGACGATCCGGCGTCTGTTTGCCAAGTTCGGTGCGCAGGGCACTCTCCGTGTCGAACTCGATTTCATCGAGACCGGTTAGGCCGGTTTCGAGCGAGCAGAGCGCTTTCTGCAGGCTTTCCTGGAAATTGCGGCCGATGGCCATCGCTTCGCCGACAGACTTCATCGCGGTCGTCAGCAGCGGTTCGGCGCCAATAAATTTCTCAAACGCGAAGCGCGGGATTTTGGTGACGACATAGTCGATGGTCGGTTCAAAACTGGCGGGGGTGACGCCGGTAATGTCATTGTCCAACTCGTCCAGCGTGTAGCCGACCGCGAGCTTCGCTGCGATCTTGGCAATCGGGAAGCCGGTGGCTTTGGAGGCGAGGGCGGATGAGCGACTGACACGCGGGTTCATTTCGATGACGACGAGACGACCGTCTTCCGGATTGACCGCGAACTGAACGTTCGAGCCGCCCGTCTCTACGCCGATCTCGCGCAGGACCGCCAGCGAGGCATTGCGCATCACCTGATATTCGCGGTCGGTCAGCGTCAGCGCGGGGGCTACGGTGATGGAGTCACCGGTGTGGACGCCCATCGGGTCCACATTTTCGATTGAGCAAATGATGATGGCATTGTCGGCTGTGTCGCGCACAACCTCCATCTCATACTCTTTCCAGCCGAGTAGGCTTTCATCAACGAGGATTTGCGCGACCGGGGACGCCGCGAGGCCGGAACGGCAAATCTCTTCATACTCTTTGACATTGTAAGCGACGCCGCCGCCTGTCCCGCCGAGGGTGAAGGCCGGGCGGATAATCGCGGGCAGGCCGACCGCATCGAGTGCGTCCATCGCGTTCTTAAGGCCGGTGATGCGGTCATACTTGCCGTCTTCGCCTTTCGGTGAGGAGACAATTGCCGCGCGTGGGTTTTCAAGGCCGATCCGGTCCATGGCTTCGCGGAAGAGTTTGCGGTCTTCGGCCATTTCAATGGCGTCAGCGCGCGCGCCGATCAGTTCGACATTATGCTTATCCAGCACGCCGCTCTCAAACAGGTTCAGCGCGCAGTTGAGCGCCGTCTGGCCACCCATCGTCGGAAGCAGCGCATCGGGCTTTTCCGCCTCAATGATCTTCTCAACAAAGTCGGGCGTGATCGGCTCGATATAAGTCGCGTCGGCCAGACTCGGATCAGTCATAATTGTGGCCGGGTTCGAGTTGACCAGAATGACCCGGTAGCCTTCATCCTTCAGCGCCTTAATGGCTTGCACGCCGGAATAATCGAACTCGCAGGCCTGACCGATGATAATGGGACCGGCACCGATAACGAGGATAGACCTGATGTCGGTGCGTTTTGGCATCTTCGTCCTCGTTTTTCAGCCCGAAAGCAAACGGTCGCCGTATAGCGGGGAGTCGAGGCCGGGGGCAAGGGAAAATCAGGGGAAAAGCAGCGTCTCGCGCCACAATCAACGGTCTACTCAATCAGGCGTGCCGTTCGCTCAGGCTTGATGACGACGGGAACCTCGGTCTTCGCTTCATCGAAATCGATCTTGAGCTGTCCGTTCTGATCAAAGCGTAATTCGTTTGCCACGATTTGCAGGAGCGGAGATTCCTGCTCGCCTGTGCCGCTTCCGGTGACTTCAAAGTTCTGTTTCGGCAGGTAAACTGTACCGATCAGCATCGCGCTGCCTGATCCGGCCAGGCGGGTCTTCGCATACGCCTTGCTTTTGATTGAGTCTTTGTTCTGGGCAATCGCGAACCCCGCCGTGGGTCCAGTGGTTGGGGCCGTAATTTCGAGGCGTGCCTCATCTAAGACCTCAATGTACGCATTGTCACCGTGCAGGACGAATGTGACACCTTCGGCGGTCATCGTCGCGCGACGGCGCAGGATCAGCGGTGCACCAACAATGTGATAGACGCCGGGCGTGAAGCGAATATGCCCTTCGAAGATGTGTAGGCCCCGGAAGGTTCCCGGACTAAGTGTCAATGTAGGACTATTATAGTAGCGGTCTTCATCAACAGGCTCTTCGCCGCCATTGCCGGAAGGGTCTGCAAGCCCTGCGGCCTGAGCCAGTTCCCAAAGTGTGTAGCCTTCGGCAGGACCATCCTCTAAACGTCCGGAATCCTCGTCCAGTTCGGTATCGTCTTCTTGATCAATATTCAGGCGCGGATGCGACCAATCATTGTCTTCGGCGGGCCCTGTCACATCATCGAGCTGGTCACGGTCCAGTGATGCAGATGTGCCCGGAATGGTCATATCAGACAGAGCGCTTCTTTCAGGGTCGATCCCGTCATCGCCGATGCGTTGCAGCTCATATGCATATTGCGCGAAACAGCAGTCCAGCTCTGACGGCTCTTTCAGCAAGTTCCTGATCTGGCGTATGAAACCGTCCGGATTTTGATCGAATGCGTCGCGTAACCGTTTCAGATTGGGCGGCAAGTCGGGTTCAACCGGAAGGGGGTCACTCAGCCCACGCACTTCAGAAACGCTGCCCGGCAGGGGCGCTTTCCAGTCTGCCAACGGATCCGGAATGGTGCGGCACTGGGTGGACGGATTTGGGATCACACTGGCGAAACCGTCTTTGGTGTACTGACCATGCGTGCAAGCATATTTTGATCGCAGTTTTCCGCCGGTGAACTCCATCGAAGCGCGCCCGCTTGTATTTGCCCACACTAGACAATTATTGGCGTCGAGCGACGCTTCCCCAGCTAATTTGAGACCTGTTCCATCTCCAGACAGTGAGAGCGTGCAAAGCGGAAAGCCCCATGTTGCTTCTGCTTTGGCTTTGCGGCGGATTTCGACATTTGCATTACGACCAACGATGCTGGCGGCTGCGTTGACCGGATCAAATTCCATTTCAACGGCGAGTTGGACCGTCTGGCCGTACGCGTCTTCAGATTTCGCAAGCACCTCGAAGTCTGACAGCCGGTAGTCGATGGAGCGTTTGGCGTAGGCTTTTGCAAGCTTCTCTGCCTCGCTGATCCGATCATCCAGTTTGGCACTTTTGACGTTGATGAAAGCTGTGGCGCCGGCGAGGGCTGAATTGTCTGCTGTGACCTGTAATTCCGTGGCCGCGCGGCTGTCCATTGAGAGGGCCAAAGTTGCCCCGACCAAGGCGACAATAGCTGCAGTGGATATGACAAAGAGTGGCATAACGCTGCCACGCGTATTCCTGATATAAGATGATGAAATCACCATATTTGCCCGCCATATTTTGTATATATTTGGTAACAAAAATGTATCTCAGCAGAGCTAATCTCTGCTACAAAATTAAGCGTCAAGTTTAACTACTCGATAAGGCGGGCCTCACGCGTTGGTTCAATCACGATAGGCACGGAGGTCGCGCCTGAATTAAAGTTGATATAGAGTGCGCCGAGTTGGGAGATATCGATTGCCTTGGCGATGATCTGCCCAGTCAGGAAACATTCGATTTCTGCTCCCGCGCTCGCTGATTTCGAGCAACTTTGTAGCGCATACTCTGAGCGACCAGTTCTACATGCTCTTCATCGCTAAGTTTGTGCATTTCAGCGTCGAACGGAACAATCTCGTAAGCGTTGCCACGCCAATAGTATTGGATGCTCTCATCCTTCCAGTTCTCATAAATCTCGTCCCAAGAGAGGGTCTCGAAGTGCGGCTTCAAGCAGAGCTCTGTTATCGCAGCACCGGCAGGTTGGAAGCGGAAATCGACGGACAAGCGCATTCTTTCTTTATGCTTATTCGGCAGAGCCGTGTGCACAGTAAGCGCGGAGAAAAAGAGGACATCGCCAAGCTCAAAATCTGCGCCAACCCAGTTTAGCCCATCAAATTCGGGCGGAAGAACAGCCTGACGATTGCCCGCACCCAAAGACCCGGTCAGCGGCAGCAAGCTGAATTTGTGTGAGCCCTCCAGGACAGCGAGGGATCCAGGACGCCGTCAAGGCTGTAGACCCCTGATTATTGGGGAAATCCTGATGCGGCGGCGTGGTGATCTCTTCATTGTTCGGAAAAATAAGCCTGGCAATGGATAACGGGTGCGGAAAAGCACCTGCACCAAGCAAGCTCGAAATGACAGAATTCAGAGCCGGATCATGCGCCAGCGCGTAAAAATCCTCTACTTTCGGTATCTTTTCATATGCTCGCAAAAACTCCGGCTCACCCTCTCGGCAGGGCATACCGATTGCGAAGGCTTTGTCTTGCTCGAAGCCGCCCTTGATCCACCCTTATTGGGCCAGAATAGCTGTAAATTGCCGTCGTATGGCGATGAGCTTTTTAGGATCAATGAGTTGCTTGACGAAAATGTATCCGTCTTTCTCGAAAGATGCGCGCAGCGCTTCTGGGTCTCCGAGGAGCCCATTTGCCTCTTTGAAGGGCTGCAAATTAGCGACGATATCCACGATGCTTCACCTTTTAAGAATGACAATCAATACTGTCGTACACCATCGGTTCGATCTTTTGAATATGGAATCTTACTTGGCGGTCAGGTGCGCAGAGGTCTAAAGTCCGAGCACCCGCTTCGCGATGATATTCTTCTGAATCTCATTTGTGCCGCCATAGATGCTTTGTGAGCGCGTGCCGAGATAGGTTGCGACGCCCGGCGCGGCATAGGCGGTGTGATCTGTCCAATCGGGACTCACGCTATCGGCAAACTTGCGCTGACCGTGCGCGGCAGCGAGGTCGAGATAGAGCGTCGTGATCTGCTGGGCTGTTTCAGTCGCGAGGATTTTCACGATCGAAGCCTCCTTGCCGGGGCTGCCGCCATCTTTGACGGCCGACAGGACGCGCAGAACGGTCATTTCAAGCCCGTCCACGGCGATATCTGCGTTGGTCAGTTTGCGCGCGAAGGCTTCGTCATCGATCAGGCGCGTATTGCCGCCGGTCGGTTCGGCGCGGGCAAGGTCCCGGATATGGGCGAGCTGCTTCCGCTTGCCGCCAATACGGGCATAAGAGGTCCGCTCATGGCCGAGCAGGTATTGGCTGTAGGTCCAGCCCTTGCCCTCTTCACCTATGCGATAGTCGACCGGCACGCGTACATTGTCGAACGTGACAGAGTTTAGCGCGTGCTTGCCGTCGATCGAGATAATCGGATTTAGCGTGACGCCTTCGCGATCCATCTCGCAGCAGATGAAGGAGATGCCCTGCTGCTTCTTTGGCTCTTTTGACGTGCGTGCGAGTAGGAAGATCCAATCAGCGTGCTGGGCCGCGCTGGTCCAGATTTTGGTGCCGTTGAGGATATAGTCATCGCCGTCGCGCACGGCTGAGAACTGCAGCGAGGCAAGGTCGGAGCCGCTGTCGGGTTCGGAGTATCCTTGCGCCCAGCCCTCGCGGCCGGAACGGATGCCTTCGAGCCATTTGTCTTTCTGCGCCTCCGATCCGAACGTGTAGATGATCGGGCCGACATAGATCACACCCATCGGGGTGACGGTCGGGACGCCTGCGCGTTCCAGTTCTTCATCGAAGACGTATTGCTCTTCTAGATCCCAACCGGGGCCGCCATGTTCTCTCGGCCAGGCACTGGCGAGCCAGCCTTTTGCGCCGAGCGCCATTTCGGATTTTCGGACCTCGGGCGTGGTGAGGCTCGCCCCAGCCGCGGTCTTTGCGAGAATGTCTTTCGGAAACTCGTTTTGGAAGAAGGCGCGCACATTGGCGCGGAAGGGTTCGAGGGCGGGGTTCGGTGTCATATCCATGATTACGAGGTTACCGCGTCTATGAAGATGCGGAAGGAGTGACCAAGCGTCAGCGTACCCGATCTAGGCCGCTTTCTTGGGTTTGGCTCTCTTTACGTCTGCTTTTTTAGGACCAAGCGATGAGGTTTTGGCCGGGTCGGGCGTTTTGTCTTTGAATCGGCAGAGGTCAGAGATCACGCAATCCCAGCATTTCGGCTTGCGCGCGACGCAGGTGTAACGCCCGTGAAGGATCAGCCAGTGATGCGCGCCGAGTTTATAGCGGTCGGGTGTTGTGCGCTCCAGGCCCGCTTCGACCTGATCGGGATCTTTACCAGGCGCCAGCCCAGTGCGGTTAGAAACGCGGAAGATATGAGTATCGACGGCGATGGTTGGCTGCCCGAAAGCTTCGTTCAGAACGACGTTCGCGGTCTTGCGCCCGACGCCGGGCAGGCGCTGCAGCTCTTCGCGCGTTTGCGGCACTTCACCGCCAAACTCGGCGATGATCATTTGGCTGAGCGCGATGACATTCTTGGCCTTGTTGCGCCAGAGGCCGATGGTTTTGACATGATTTTCGACCTCTTTCAGGCCAAGGGCGAGCATCTTTTCAGGCGTATCGGCGATCTGGAAGAGTTTTTCCGTCGCCTTGTTCACGCCGACATCTGTGGCCTGCGCCGACAGGGCGACGGCGACCACCAGCGTGTACGGATTGACAAAATTCAGCTCCGTATGCGGGTTTGGCCGCTCAATCGACAGGCGCGCGAACAGCTCTCCGGCTTTTTCCTTACCGAAAGTGCGCGGGGCGCGTTTTTTCTTTTTCTTCGCAGTCGACTCAGCCATCTTGTGATGAGAGAGTAGTGTGGGCGGGGTGCGACGCAAGGTCAGCTTTGCCGCGTGTCCACGGTTTGATTTAGGTTTTGTATGCAAAGCGCGACAGAAAAAATCTATTTTGATGCGACACTGACGCCGAACCGGTCGCTTAGCCCGCGCGCTTTTCTCGTTGTTATGGGGATTGTTGGCGGCGTCAGCTTCATCGCGGGTATGATGTTTCTGTCGATGGGCGCATTTCCAGTGCTGGGCTTTTTCGGGCTGGACGCGCTTCTGATTTATATCTGCTTTCGATGGAGCCAGCGGAGCCAGCGTCAGGTTACACGGGTTAAAATTACGGCGGATAAGATTGATCTCGTCCATGAAGAGCCGGGACGAAAGACCAAGAGTGCTGAAATCCCGACAGCGTTTGCCCGGGTCAATCTTGAATTTCCGGAACGCGCCCCGAGCGAGCTTCAAATCGCCTATCGCGGGCAGGCCTGGATAATTGGACGCTTTTTAACACCGGGTGAGCGTAAAAGCCTGAAAAAAGCGCTCGAAGACGCGATTTTCCGGGCGAAGAATGAACGCTACTCCGTGTAAAATCAAGGTTCTAACGTAAAAGTTCAAAAAATGACGCCTGCGTCATAGTTTTTTGAGAAAAGCTGTGCTATTGCTAATCCAACAATGAAAAGCGGCATCTCAGACCGCATACTTGGAGGCATCGATGGCAGCTGCTGACAGCACCGGCACCTTATTCCATAATTTGGAGCGTCCGCGCATTACTCCGCGCCCACTTCTGCATGAGCTTTATGTAGAGTTCGGGGGTCATATCCCTGATGCACATGAGGTGAGCATAGACGATCTGAATATTACTGATCCGGAAGTCTGGCGTCAGGGGAAATACTGGGACCGGTTCGAGCGCATGCGTAAAGAAGCGCCATTGCACTGGACAGAGGATAGCTTCGCGGGCGGATTCTGGTCTGTTACGCGCTACGAAGACATCATGGCGATCGACATCGACCATAAGCGTTTCTCGTCGAGCTGGGAGCATGGCGGCATCGTTCTCGGACCGCCGATCGAGGATTTCGAGCTGCCCATGTTTATTGCGATGGATGAACCAAAGCACTCGGAACAGCGCAAAACCGTACAGCCCGCCGTCGCACCAAACATGCTCAAAATTTATGAGCCGATCATCCGTCAGCGAACTCAAGAGTTGCTGGATACAATTCCGGTAAACGAGCCCTTTGATTGGGTCGATACCGTCTCGATCGAACTGACGACGATGATGCTCGCGACGCTGTTTGATTTCCCGTTTGAGGATCGCCGCAAGCTCACGCGCTGGTCAGATGTCTCAACCGGGATGAATGATCCGGACGTCTGCCCCGGCGGGGAAGAACAATGGCGCGCCGAGCTGATGGAATGCCTGATGTCCTTCATGGGCCAGTTCCAGGACCGTAAACAGCGTGACCTAAAGCCTGATTTGATCAGCCTGCTCGCGCACGGTGAGAAGACGAAAGACATGTCACCACAGGAATTGCTCGGCAATGTCATCCTGCTGATCGTTGGTGGCAATGACACGACGCGCAACTCTATGACAGCGTCAGTCCTTGGCCTCAATAAATGGCCGGAAGAGTATGACAAACTTCGTGCTGATCACAGCCTGATCCCGAACATGGTGTCTGAAGTTATCCGTTGGCAGACCCCGCTCGCCTATATGCGCCGCACGGCACTTGAGGACGTTGAGCTACACGGCAAGACGATCAAGACGGGCGACCAAATCGCGATGTGGTATGTTTCCGGCAACCGCGACGAGAATTTCTGGGACGAAGACCCGAACCGGATCATTATCGACCGCAAGCAGGCGCGCCGTCACCTATCCTTTGGTTTCGGTATTCACCGCTGCCTCGGCAACCGCATTGGGGAGCTGCAGCTGCGCATCCTGTGGGAAGAGCTGATGGAGCGCTTCTCCCATATTGAAGTGCTGGATGAGCCGAGCCTGACGTCAGGGTCTTTTGTGAAGGGCTACACGTGGATGCCGGTGATCTGTCACCCGAAATAGGATTGCGGGCCCGATTGGGCTATCGCAGCAACTTCAAATATGACTACACTGCCCCGACTGAAAGGTCGGGGTTTTGTTTTTTAGGCTGAGCGTTTTCTGCATTTTGATCGGGCTGGCGGCCTGCGGCTCGTCTTCGCCTCTGCCGGATATGCAGCGCGGCGAAGTTGGCCGGGTCGTTCGGATAATTGATGGCGATGCGCTGGTGCTCGACACAGGTCAAAGCGTGCGCCTTGCCAGTATTGAGGCCCCGATCCTGCGCGTGCGGGATGGCGAACCGGACGTTTATGCTGAAGAGGCTGCTCGTGCGTTGGAGGACCTGACCATGGGGCGGCGCGTCCGGCTGTATTATCCGGGTCTAACCCGAGACCGCTATGACCGTGCGCTCGCCCATCTTGTGACAGAGGATAGTGCGGGGCGTGAGATCTGGGTGAATATGGAATTGGTTCGAACCGGCGCGACGCGTGTGCGGCTTTATCCGGACACAGATGCGCGTGGGGACGAGTTGATGCTTGCGGAAGAGGAGGCTCGCGAGGCCAATATCGGCATCTGGAAGAAACGGGCTTACAAGGTTCGGAAAGCGGATCGGATCGTGCCTGACTTTCAGGGATTCATCGTTCTGAGCGCAGAACTGGACCAGCGCGCGCCAAGGGAGAGAGGCGGCTGCACCTGGTCGCTCAGGCGCGCCGCCATAACCCTGGACGTCTACTCAGAGGCGGCGTCCGCCTGCGATCTGGCGAACGGGACCAATGTCAGGCTGCGCGGCTATCTCTCTGATAACCGGCTACGCCTCGAGCATCGGCTTCATGCCCAGCCGCTAGAATGATCCGCTGAGCCGCATCACAAGAATTGGCCCGAAGTTTCGGCTGCGATCCTCGACCTGAACAACGTTGCCATTGCGGTCGGGGGAGAAGCGTATGCGCGTGAAATTGTCATCCTGATCAAAGATATTGCCAAGGATGACATTACCCGTCAGGCCGAAAATGTCTTTATGTTCAACGAAGATACTCGCGAAAGGCGGGACACTCTCAAAAGCACTGGTGGCATTCAAGCGGAAAACAGCGGACTCGTAGTAGTTCTCGATTTCCCAGCCATAGGCCCAGTCTGTGCCGGAAATATCCTGACGGAATTCAAGATCGATGAAGCGGATTTTATCGCCGCTGATGCGTCGTGTGTCACCGGTTAGAGGGTCTTCAACTTCGGATTGGCGATAGTCGAACTCGTAGTCGAGCTGTGCGCCTTTCCAACCGATGGCGTCGAACAGGAACGTACCAGCGAGGTCGAAGCCGTAGCGCGTTGCGCTATCGAGGTTGCCCCGCGCCTCACGGATGCTCGTGTTCCCGCTCGCGTCTGTGAAGGTGATCGGGATACGGTCGACAATATCGTCAATCTGCTCCCCATAGAGTGTCAGCGTTGTGTTACCCCATTTGCCATAATCGCGCTCAAACTGCACTTCCAAACGCGTGGTCTGAGCGGGCACGATATCGATATTGCCCGACTGGTTGAGGCCGTCATCAAGATCGACATCGGGAACAAAATCGAACAGGCTGAGCTGACCGACAGAGCGCGAGAGTTCTGTGTTGATGGTCAGGTTTTCACGAACCTCCCAAAGCAGGGCCAATGATCCCTTTGGCCGCGTGAAGCTGCGGGTTTGCGCGTTGACGCCGTCAGAGGTCACCTCGGAATACTCAGCGCCGAGCGAGGCCTGCAGCCGCAAATCCGGCTTGAGCTGACGGCTATGGGTCAGGAAAGCCTCTGAGCGGATTTCCTCGACCTCAATTCCGTCAATGCTGTCTGGAACCAGAACCGGAGCGGTCGTCAGATCGCCGCTGAGGAGTTGCTCGTCACTTTCTAAAAGGTTGTAGACACCTTCGAGTGAGACCTGCCAGTCGCTCTCATTGGCACCGTTCCAGCTATATTCGCCACGTAGAATGCTCTCATTCTCATAGATTGATTGCAGGAAAATAGAGTCGCCGCTGTCGCTGCCATCGCTTGCGCCAAATTTGAAGTTTTCTGTGAAAGCGCTGTCTTCGTTGCGCTGTAGGCCGATCAGTTTGAGCCGTCCGGGGCCGAGATCAAAGGCGAAATCGCCGCTGACTTCGCTTTCCCACTCGTCCTCGGCAAAGGTGAAAATTGCGCGCGATGTTTCGATACCATCCGGCGCGAACCGATTGCTGAACTCTTCATCGTCGACTTCGCGGATGCCATAGCTCGCATTCAGGCTGGCCTCGCGACTGTCTGCCGGATCCCAGACCAGACCGACCTCACCGATCACGCGATCGCGGTGCGAGGTGAAATCTTCTTCTCTGAATTGCAGAAGGTTGCCATCGCCGTCCGTGATGTTTTCGCGACCGGCATTTGCCCCACGGCCCGGCTCAGAGTTCAGACTGGCACGCCATTTCACGTCGCCCACTGTGCCGTTCACACTGATATCGAACCAGTCAAAAACAGGACGCAGATTTTCGCGGTAGCGTTGGCGGTAGTTCCACGTGCCGGAAATGCCTTCTGCGGTGGTGATGACGTTTGCGACTTGGCCTGTCAGGCCGGGAATATCCAAGTCCGCGCCTTCGACAATGACGATCCGAACCACGTTTTCGGCTGAAAGCTGCTGCAGGACATCGGTTGCACTGGTGGTCTTGGCCGTAATGCGCTTGCCATTGATCAGGACGTTTTCCTGCGCCTGGCCAAAGCCGCGCTGTCCGCCGCCGCCGCGAATGCTGAAGCCCGGAATCTGGACAAGCAGATCAAGGGCTGTGCGGGGTGCAAAGCGCTCGAAATCGGCGGGGACATAGATCTGTCCCTCTTCTGTCGTTTCTCCGGTGATGGTGGTTTGCGCGATGGCAGTTAAAGGCAGGCACAGGGATAGGCCTAGCACAAAGGCACGTTTCATAAGTCAGTTCACTCCAGTCACAAGCCGGAATGAGGCGACCCTGAACCACGCCTCTTTTCAGCAGATATAATTTACAAAAAGACGCCCAATTGAGCCGTGTTTGCGGCTTAATCCTGCCTCCTTAACGGCGCATCAACCATGATGCGGTGATGACGACAAGAGAAAATGGGCCAGAGAAATATGAAAGTCTTTTCATGAAACGTGTTGCAGTCGTCTATGGCGGATGGTCGTCTGAGCGACCGGTCTCTCTGGTCTCCGGCGAGGCCATGGCGGATGCCGCAGACGCAGCGGGCTATGAGGTCATACGCGTTGATGCGACGAGGGATTTGGCCGCTCAGTTGAAAGAGGCTGCGCCGGATGTTGTGCTCAACGGTCTGCACGGGCCTTGGGGTGAGGATGGCTGCGTTCAGGGCATCTTTGAGGTCATGGATCTGCCATACACACATTCAGGCGTGCTCGCCTCATCGCTGGCGATGGATAAGATTAAATCCAAGGCGGTGTTTGCCGCGCACGGACTTGATGTTGCGCGCGATGTGTCTGTGACACGCGAAGAAGTGGCGCGCGCGCATCCGCTTGATCCGCCCTATGTCGTGAAGCCGATCAATGAAGGTTCCAGCTTTGGTGTTCTGTTTGTGCGCGAGGGTGCGAATGGCCCTGCACGTGAAGTGATGGGACCAAGCTGGCAGTATGGCGATAATCTGATGGCGGAAGAATACATTGCCGGGCGTGAACTCACCGTCGCTGTGATGGGCGACCGCGCGCTGGCGGTTACGGAAATCACGACCTTAAGAGAGTTTTACGACTTTGATGCAAAATACGCAGATGGAGGCTCGGCCCATGTGGTGCCTGCCGATCTGCCAGCGAGTGTGACCGAGCGCGCCATGCGGGATGCGCTCACCGCTCACAAGGCGCTCGGCTGCCGCGGGGTTTCGCGCTCTGATTTTCGCTTTGACGAGGCAAAGGACAGATTGGTGATCCTTGAAACGAATACACAACCGGGCATGACGCCGACCTCTCTGGTCCCGGAGCAGGCCGCCTATCTCGGCATGTCGTTTCAAGACCTCGTTGCCTGGATGATCGAGGACGCATCATGCCAAAGGTGAAGGGTGGAAAATCCGCGCCGGAACCTGAGGTTTATGGCGACGTCAACCAGATCTCTTCTGTGATTTTCGGGCTGGTCATGGTGATTGCCATGATCGTTGCCGGTGCTGCCATGCTTGGTGGATCACTGTCTCAGGCTGGAAAGCGCTTTGGCGGAGTGATGGACGGAGCGGCACGCTCTGTCGGTCTGTCTGTCGATGTTGTCGAAGTGGTTGGGCTTGAGCATGTTCCGACAACTGCGCGGTCTGTGCGCACGGCGGCGATGATTGAGCGTGGTGAGAACATGTTTCGCGCTGACCCGCATCGCATCCGCAAGCGCATCGAGGACACAGGCCTCGTCAAAAGCGTCAATGTTTACCGCATGTGGCCGGACACTGTGATTATTCGCGCTGATGCCGCTGAAGCGACAGCGCTCTGGTATAATGGCGAAGACTGGGCCGTGATTGATAGCCTTGGACGTCAAATGGTCAGACAGAAGCCGAGCGATCATCTGTCGCTGGTTCGGACGACAGGGATTGGCGCACCAGAAGCCGTCCCAACTCTTGGCGATGCTTTGTCTGGTGAAATGACCCTGCTCGCTGAAATCGATTTTGCAAAGCGCGTCGCCAGCCGTCGCTGGGACCTGCACATGAAATCCGGCATGATCGTGCGTCTGCCGACCGATACAAGTCTGGACGCAGCGATTGTGAGTCTGATGAAAGCTGAAAAACGTGGACAGATCCTCTCGCGTGCCTTGGCCGCGATTGATCTTCGTGTCCAAGGCCAAATGGTGATGACCCCGCTTGCAGGGCGTAGAGGAAAAGAGGCAGCGTAATGGCAACGATGGATACGAGAGGCGTCGCGAAGACCGCCCATAAAGCAGGCTCACTGATTGCTGCGCTGGATATTGGATCAAGCAAGATTGCCTGTCTGATCGGGCGTATTGAACCTGGCACGCGCGCTGGATTCACGCTTGTTGGCGGTGGACGCCAGCAGAGCCGCGGCTTTGACGGCGGCAAGATCACCGATATGGACGCGCTGGAACGCTCTATTCGTCTTGCGGTTGAGGATGCTGAGCGCGAAGCAGGCGAACGCATCGAGAAAGTTATTCTGGGTGTCACAGGCCCGAAAGTGGACAGTCGATTGGCTGAAGCCCAAATCGAGTTTTCTGAACGCGAGATCAGCCCGCGCGACGTGGAGCATGTCTGGGCAGACGCGATGAAATCGGTCGATCTGGACGATCGGCAGCTTTTGGGCGCATACCCCGTTATGTACGGGGTCGATGATGAGGATGATATCCGCCATCCGGCAGGCATGATGGGGGAGTGTCTGCGCGTTCTCCTGAATGTCGTGACTGCGCCGAAAAGTCTTGTTCAGAACCTGAAAGAATGCGTGCAGCGCGCTCATCTCAGCGTGGAACAGATCGTTCCGTCTTCTGTGGCGAGCGGGTCCGGTTGCCTGATTGATGATGAGGTCGACAATGGCGCGATCTGTATCGATGTCGGGTCCGGTGTGACCAGTATCGGTGTTTTCTTGAATGGTGCACCCGCATGGGTCGACCTGATCCGCGTAGGCGGTAGCCACGTCACGAGCGATATTGCCCAAGGCCTCGGCACAACGTTTGCCGCCGCAGAGCGCATGAAAACGGTTCACGGCAGCGCTGATCCGGCTGGGTCGGGCATGGCGGAGCGCATTGAAGCGCCGCGTCTGGGTGATGATGGGCGTCTGACCGCCAGCAAGATGAGTCGCGCTGAATTATGTGAAATTATCCTGCCGCGCGTCGAAGAGATCTTCGAGATGATCACGGCGCGCCTGAAAACCAGCGATTTACGCCCGATTTTACCGAGACGAACCGTTCTCACGGGCGGGACAAGCCAGCTTGCAGGGGTGCGCGACCTCGCGTCGTTCAAGCTGAAACAGCCGGTTCGGCTCGGACGACCCGTCGATTCTGATATTTTAGGTGAAAATTACGCGCATCCGGCCTTTTCCACAGCCGCAGGTCTGATAAACTACCAAATCAAGGGGTTTGCTGATGCTTCGCGGGCTGGCGGGGCATCGGTTTTGGCCGGTCGGCCGGGAGAGCGAGGAGTGTTTGCCAAAGTCTTAGCGTGGATCCGCGACAATTTCTGATTCAATTTCCGCGCGCTTAACAGTCTTTTAGGCCAACACCTGCATTTTACGCTCGAACGATAGACAGGCGCGTAGCGTAAGGCGGTGTAAAATGACGGAACTCAAACCACGCATAGTTGTGATTGGTGTTGGAGGCGCGGGCGGAAACGCCGTCGACAATATGATCGAGTCGAACCTGCAGGGCGTTGAGTTCTATGTCGCGAACACTGACGCGCAGGCGATGACGCGCTCGAAGACGCAGAACCGCTTGCAGCTTGGTCTTGAGACGACAGGCGGCCTTGGCGCAGGTGCAAAACCCGAAATCGGTGAAGCGTCCGCTGAAGAGTCCCTCGAAGATATCAATGAAGTCCTCGACGGCGCCCACATGGTGTTTGTTGCGGCGGGTATGGGCGGCGGCACAGGTACCGGCGCAGCGCCTGTGATTGCGAAAGCAGCGCATGATCGCGGGATCCTGACCATTGGGGTGATCACAAAGCCGTTCAGCTTTGAAGGCACGCACCGAATGAAGACCGCTGATGGCGGCATCGACAAGATGAAAGAGGCCGTGGACACGCTCATCGTTGTGCCGAACCAGAACCTGTTCCGCATTGCAAATGAGCGTACAACCTTCTCTGAAGCGTTCCGCATGGCCGATGATGTGCTGTATTGCGGCGTGAAAGGCATCACGGACCTGATGATTATGCCGGGTCTGATCAACCTCGATTTTGCTGATGTCCGCACCATCATGAAGGGCATGGGCACTGCCATGATGGGTATGGGTGAAGGCGAAGGCGAAGGCCGCGCGATGGAAGCTGCGCGTTCCGCCATCGATAATCCACTGCTTGATGATATCTCGCTCGCAGGCGCGAAAGGCGTCCTCATCAACATTACCGGCGGCTATGACATGACGCTGTTTGAGCTGGATGAAGCCGCGAACGAAATTCGCCGTCAGGTGGATGAAGACGCGAATATCATTCTCGGTTCGACGTTTGAGCCTGAACTGGAAGGCCGCATCCGCGTGTCTGTCGTTGCAGCGGGTCTGGATGAGGCCGAACAGGGCGCGATCAAGCCGCCAGTCGTTGAGACGGCGACGACCCCTGCCCCGTCTATCGTCAATCCGCTGGTTCAAGCGACTCCAGACGCGACACCAGCAGCTGAGCCGGATGCGCGGCCTGATTTCCGCGGTCGCGATCTGCCCCCTGCGCGCATGCCACGCGTTGAGGGGACCGAAACTGTTTCCGCGGATGCTGCGTTTAGCAAGCCTGCTGAAGACGCAGATACAGGCTCTGCCGGATTCTCCAACCTCTTTGGCTGGCGTCGTGAGGCGATGGCTGAAGCCGATAATGAAGATACGGCAATGCCGATCATTTCATCTCCGGATGATCATCCAGAACCGGCTGCTTTTGACGATGCGGACCTTGAAATTCCAGCGTTTTTGCGTCGATCCGCTAATAATTAGCGGTGAAATCACCCTCAAATCAAAAGCCGCTCCAGACGGGGCGGCTTTTTCGTAACAAACCGCAATACAGCTTGTGTTGAGATCGGGGCGCAGACCCGCTTCTATATCGCGTAATAGGAGAGTTTCTGTGAGTTCAGTAGAGTATCAGTCCACATTACAGCATGCCGTGATCTGCGCAGGTGTCGGCGTCCACAGTGGAGCGCGGGCCCGCATGGTGATCAAACCTGCCCCGGTTGGCTCCGGCATTCGCTTCCAGCGGACCGATATGGCGGGCACGGCCCCGATCGCGGCGAAGGGCGATCTCGTTACTGAATTGCAGCTGGGCACGACACTGACAGGCGAAGATGGCGCAAGCGTTGCGACCGTTGAGCACTTTATGGCAGCGTGTGCAGGCCTTGGCATCGACAATCTGCTGGTTGAAATTGACGGCCCTGAAGTTCCGATCATGGATGGCTCGTCGGCTGTGTTCTGTGAACTCATGCTGGGTGCCGGGATCAAGACCCAAAGCGCGCTGCGCCGTCGCATTCGTGTTCTGGAAACCGTTGAAGTCCGTGACGGCGTGAAATGGGCGCGGATCAGCCCGACGACAGACAATATCCTGACGCTCAGTGCGAAGATCGAATTTGAAACCAAAGCCATTGGCACGCAGCAAATGTCGATGCGTCTCGCGCCGGGCCTGTTTGCGCGCGACATCGCGTTTGCGCGAACATTCGGCTTCGCGCGTGATGTTGAGACATTGAAGAAAATGGGGCTCGCGCGCGGAGGATCGCTCGACAATGCTGTCGTGATTGATGGCGACGTGATCGTAAACCCTGAAGGCCTGCGCAGCGACGACGAGTTTATCCGACACAAGCTATTGGACGTGGTCGGTGATCTATACCTCGCAGGCGCGCAGATTGCCGGTTCTTATCAGGCCTATCAGCCGGGGCATGCTATGAATAATAAGCTCGTCCGCGCATTGATGGACCGTCCTGAAGCCTGGTGCTGGGAAAGTGATGAGGTTGCGCTGGATGCAACAGCTGCTCAGGCTGTCCTTTAGGCTGTTTTCTTTGCAGCTCTTTTCGCCAATTGGTTCTTGATAAACTCGTCCAAGCCTTCATGCGCATCTAATTCAGCGAGATCACCTCGAAACAGCGCTATATCCGCAGCCTCAAACACCGCATTCACAAACTGATCGCGTTTGATGGTTTTCGGCGTGCGATGAGAGGGGTCGTCGATCTCAACTGCGCAGAGGATATCGCCTCTTATCGAGATCACAGCGAAGTCGACATGTTTCTGGGATAGTTTTGAGAGTTCGCGAAGTCGTTGCTTCGGCGCGTCGGGCGTTTGGACACTGATCAAATCGGCAATACGAACCTTGGGACAAAGATAACCAATGCCTTTCAGCCTCCGGTAGAGCAAGCGAAACGCCTGCGCCTCTGCAGGAGTCATAAGCGTTTCGCGAGAGGTGTAGTCAACGCGCACGTTTGAGGTGTCGGTTCGATCTTCAGGGGCACCTTTAGGAGCGGTACTCGCCTTCGCCTCGAGCCGTCGCCGGAAGATCTTCCAGGCAAGACCCGCGACGCTTAGCAGGATAAGCGCTGCTATGATCGGGATCATTTGGTCCATGGTCTGCTCCATCACCTTTGCAGGGTGTGTATGGGAGAGGCGTGAGTTTTGTTTTGGGAAAACCCGTCAAACTTGAAGCGTTTGAGTCATTTATCGACTGAGCAGACGTTCAATGATGATATGCGCGACCCGCTCGGCTTCGCGCAAAGGTTCGTAGGTCCAGCTTTCAATCTGCCCGTCAAACCAGCGCGCGGCACCTCTCTCAATCAAGCTGTGATGCAGTCGGTCAAACTTGGTCGATCCGCCCTCTAGGCGCGCGATATGCACGGGTAATCCGTGCCATGCTGCATCGCAGAGCATATTGGCGCTGTCTTCGGTGACAATCGCGGCGTCTGAATGGAGTAACCAGCCGAGATACGGATTTGGGCCGTCTTCAGGACGGGCCCAAAACTCTGACCCGGTCTCTTCGGCGAAAGCTCTTACAGTTTCAGAGACGCTCGCCGGTGTGCGCCGGGACGTCGTTATCCGCAAATGCCAGCCCTGCTCTGAAATAGTATGCAGATGGCTTAGCAGACGCGTTGCGGCGTCATCGCTGAACGTGTGTGCCTTTGAGTCACCGCCCAAAATCACGATCGCGGTTTTGGCTTTTGTCTCTGAGAGATGTGCAAAATCGCTCTTGGCCTGCGCAATCGCTTCCGCAGAGAAATACGACGGCGAGCCAACCGTGTTGATCACGTTGTCCCCGCTTAGCCCGTCATGCTCGGGCGTTATGACCAGATCGAAATCAGCGCGATCGCATTTCGGGTCGAGCATCTGAACCGTGAACGTCGCCCCGCCACTCAGACGTTTCACCAGGCGCGTGTAGGGCGCGCTGCGCCGACCAGCCGCGATCCAAACGCTAGGCCATGGTGACTGGAACAGGCCTCGCTGGTCTTTCGGGAGCGCCATTTGTGGAAACGGCCAGTGCGCACCCGGCAGCCATGTCCAAGGCGCACGCGGCGACAGGACGATTGGCGCATCGCGATGGCCCTGCCCTGCAATATGCGCCAACTTCGCCCAGCGTTCAGGCTCGCGCAAAGCAGCCACAATCGCGCGCACTTGGGCGGCATTGCCTGCTCGCCCGTCGCTCACCTGCCAGATCGAAGGACCCTGCTCACTCATTCCTGCCTCATGCCAGACTTTGCAGCGCCCTGACAGTGGCAGTTTCCTATTCACGGCAGCAGCCCTAAATCAGGGTTATGATCCGGCCTGACCTTCTGCTGCACCCGACGCCCAAGGGGCTGTATTGCCCGCCGGGGGATTTTTACATTGATCCGGTGCGCGGGGCGGTTGACCGCGCGGTGGTGACGCATGGCCACTCTGATCATGCGCGCGCAGGGCACGGGGCGGTCCTGGCGACACCGGACACGCTGGCCATAATGGAAGCGCGCTATGGTGAGGCGTTTACCGCGTCTCGCCAGCCTTTGGATTTTGGGCAGAGCGTTGAGATCAACGGGGTGCGGGTGACCTTTGTGCCGGCGGGGCATATTTTGGGGTCAGCACAGGTCATCGTCGACTGGAAAGGCCTGCGCATCGTCAATACAGGCGACTATAAGCGTCGCGAGGACCCGACCTGTAAGACGTTCGAGGTCGTACCCGATGCGCATGTTTTCATCACAGAGGCGACGTTTGGTCTGCCTGTATTCCGCCACCCTAATGACCGCGCAGAGATCGCGAAACTGATTGAGACAATCAAGCTGTTCCCAGATCGCACCTATCTCGTCGGCGCCTACTCGCTCGGCAAGGCGCAGCGCGTGATCAAGCTGCTGCGTGAGGCGGGCTGGGACAAGACGATTTACACGCATGGCGCGGTTGAGAAGATCAATACGATTTACGAGAATCTCGGCATCGATCTCGGCCCGCTGGAAACCGCGACGATCCCAAAGGGCAAACGTGGGCAGCAGGAGATGTTCCGTGGGCAGATCGTGGTCGGCCCACCATCGGCTTTCGTTGACAAATGGGGGCAGCGCTTTCCCGACCCCGTCCTCGCCTTTGCCAGTGGCTGGATGAGTGTGCGCCAGCGCGCGAAACAACGGGGCGTGGAGCTGCCGATTATCCTGTCAGACCATGCCGACTGGGATGAACTGACCCAGACCGTGCGCGACGTGAACCCGGAAGAGCTCTGGATCACTTATGGGCGCGAGGACGCGCTGGTGCGCTGGGCGGAGCTAGAGGGACGTAAGGCGCGACCGCTGCGGCTCGTGGGATATGAGGATGAGGCGGATTGAGCCTCAAATTGGGACTTAGTTCGCCAACGCTGCGTATTGGCCTACCTCGTAGACATGGCCGAGCCGACGACAGATACTTCAAACGTAGCAAAAACGAATGAGACAGAACGAACGGCAGCTGTCTTTGTCTGGCTGGAGCGTGGTGTTCTGGCGATCATCACCTTCATGACTCTGATTGCCGCAGGCCTCGAAATCATGAAAATTATCGAGCTTCAGACCATCAATCTGGCGGACATCCTGTTGATGTTCCTGTATCTCGAAGTGCTGAGCATGATTGCGGTATTCTATTCCGGCACCGGTTCGCCGCTGGTTTATCCGATCTTCATTGCGATTACGGCACTGGCGCGCCTGATTGTCTTGCAGGGCAAGGATATGGCGCCGCAGAACATCCTCTATGAGGCGATATCGATCCTGATTTTGGCCGTCGCCGCGCTCATTGTATTGCGGACCCCACGACCCTGACCTAGCTTGCAATCGCGCTCGGCACCTCAAAAATAAAGTACCACGCATAGGCCAAGAGCAAGGCAGGCACGGCTGTGTAAATTGTGGCCAGAATCGTCGCTTTAGGCGCGACTGAGAAGGCCGGGAAGAGCGCGTCGCCGTCGTTTGAGATGGCGTTTCCGATCTGGGCTGAGAGTGGCACGATGCCCTGTATGTAGAGCGTGGTGACCAGGACTTGCGGGCCGCAGCCGGGCAACAGGCCGATCACGACCGCTATAAGTGGTACGGCCCAAGCCGCCGTTGCAAAGGCTGCTGCCAAATCCCAATTCGTCCAGTGGACCGTCAGCTCAAATAGCAAGAAGGCAAAAATCACCCAGACGGTCACGAAGCAGGTGTCAGTGACCGTTCTACCCCAGACCTGTCCGTAAATCGGTTCGTCAGTCCGGTTGATATAACTGGCGCTATTGGATGGATTGATGATCCAGAGTCCGACCGAGAGCAGCGCGCCCATGACGCCCACGGTGAGCTCAAGGTGCGGAATGCCGAAAAAAGCGTCAATGTCCATCTGGAACGCCGCCATGAGGCCGAATGGGATGCCCAGCGCCAAGAGTGCGATCCACGGCCAGTGCAGCTTGCCGAAATCAAACGGCGGCGGGGTCTCTCGGCCCTCCGGATTAGGCTCAACGCTCATAAATTCACGGCCATGTATGGCCTCAACAATGTAACCGGAGATGGCCCCGACAATGACGCTGATCCCCATAATCATCAGGCCGGTCAGCGGCTCTTTCGCGATCAGAAGGATGGCTGCATCGCCCATGGTGGCTGTCAGCACAGCCACAATCGCACCGAAACTCGTTCGTCCAATGCTGTATTGCGTGACCACCATGATCGCGCCACCACACCCCGGGAGCGCGCCGAGCAGCGCCGCGATCGCGATCTGTTGCTTGCTGTATTTTTGGAGGAGCTTGCCGGTGTCGATCTTTAGCTGGCTTTCGATTCCGTGAAAGATGAGCAGCGTGAACGCCACAAACACAGTGACCGCAATATAGGCCTCCGAGAGCGTCTCAAGCACGACCTGACGCGTCGCTGCGCCATCGAGAAACAGGACTCCCAGCAGCGCGAAAATCACGGCATAGCGTCCCAGTCGCCGCCGCGGGCTCAGGTCAGGTGAAATCGTTGCGATTTGAGCGATCATGAAAGCAGGGTCCGAAATGCGTTCGATACGTTAAAAGCAGGAAGGCAGATGCGTGTAAACAGCGCCAATGCCTCCACAGCGGCAGAAAAGATCAGATTAAAATCCGACGGGTCTCAGCGCGTTGATTGGAACGATTTGTTATTGTCATAAAATCCAGCACTCGTATAACGCGTAGTCCGCTGCTTTGGTTCCGCCGTACATGCTCAAAATCCTCAAATACATCTTCATAATCTGGCTCGTAATCACGGTCGTCGGCGCGCCCTTTTACTATCCTTACGCTCGGATGGTTTGGGTGTTTAATCCAATGGTCTCACAACCAAGCTATGACACACCGGCGACCCCGACAGACGCCCGCCTTCAGGATATCGATTATTTACGGAAGTTTACGTCGTATGACAGGGCCTTCACCGAGGATCAGGAAGCAAGTTTCCAGCAAGCGCTGGATAGCCTTGAGGGTCGTGCCGCCGACCTATCGGATGCTGAATTTTATATGCAGATCGCGAAAGCTGTTGGCCTACCCGATAACGGGCACACCAATCTGAGCTCACGTCCGCAAAACACAGACTTCAACACACTCGGCGTCCGCTTTTACGAGTTTAGCGATGGCCTGTATATCGTTGAAGCAACCAGCGACTATACGCACTTGCTCGGCCAACGCGTCGTCAGCATGGAAAGCAGACCGATTGAGGACGTGTTTTCAAGTCTCGCCCCCTTCAAAGGCGGGAATGAGGCATGGAAACGCCTCGCAGGGCCGAAACTCATGCAGTCACCGGTTTTGATGAATGCTGTTGGCCTCGCAGAGGCTCCAGACCGATTGACCATCGAAGTCGAAGATGCGGATGGTAAACGGACCATCGAAACGATTTCTGCCGCTTATGCCGAGGATCCAAGCGCTGTTCCATCGCGATATGCCTATTACAGTCTTTTGCCCGGCGAGGACGACAAGACGAACAGGACATGGCGCCATATGAGCGACGCCGCGAATGTGACGCCTCCGCGCTACCTACAATCGCAGGACGACTTGCTGCACTATGACCTGCCCGGAAACGGGTACTATATTCGCAGCCTTGGTGGTTTTGTTGCTGGGGACCTGTCTATTCCCAAAGCCTATAATCAGATGACGTCAGGTCTTGCGGAGGCCTCTCTCGATTATCTCGTAGTTGATTTTCGGATCAATGATGGAGGCAACTATCTGAAATCCATGCCGTTTGCCAAACGCGCTGGGAGTTATCTCAAACCGGACGGTAAACTCTACATCGTGACAGGCTCGAACACGTTTTCGGCCGGGATCGTAACCGTAGCCATGCTGAAATACTATGGCGGTGAGAAAGCCCAGATCATCGGCGAACCCATCGGTGACTTTGAGCGCTTCTGGGCAGAATCCGGCGGGTCTTTCCGACTGCCGAACTCTGGGTACTATGTGTATTACGCGACCGGGCTCCACGATTGGAATAAGGGCTGCAAAGGCGAGCCGTATTGCTTCACAATGAATGAGTGGCACGAAGTTCCCGCGGGATCACTCGCGCCATCCGTAAACATAGAAACGACCTTTGTTGACTATGCTAAGGGTAAAGACACGGTTTTGGACTGGGTCTTTGCCCAGCATCAGGATGCCCCTTAAATAATCTGGTTGAGACGAGTGGCGCTATGATCGCAGCGAGTCTTTGCTTGACCCAGCCAGCAACCCGCGTGTTAACCTTCTCTTAACCTGCCATGAAAGGGACTTAGGATGGCGCGTGTATTGGGATTGGGTTTAGCGGCGGCACTGCTTTTGAGCGCCTGTGATCAGGTTCGCTTTCCATCTGCGGATGAGGTTTTGCCGAACGGAACTGACGCTCAGACGCCCGCTGCGGAGACGGAGGCTGAAGCGCCCGATCCGGTCGTCACCCCAACAGAGGATGTAGATGAACCTGAATTGCCCGAAGTTGATGTGACAGAAGCGGAAGACGCAGAACCGCCCACCCCGATTACCGATCTCGCTGCAATAAACGCAACACTGTGCGGTCTACCTGTTCGTCCGATGGGCGACAGTCCAACGGTTGCTGAAGCGACGCTCGCGCAAGCGCCCGATGAAGACAGTATCGACATTCAAGCCGTGAACGGGACCGCAGCAACACTCGCCGCGTTTCCCGGTCTTGTGAAAATGGAGCCGAAAGAGTTTCTGCCCGGCGGCGCGATTGCGTCCGGCCATTGCGGGGCGACGCGGATTGCAGAGACCTGGTTCATCACAGCCGCGCACTGTCTGGATGATGATTATGACGAGGTCACTCTGATCACAGGCGTGGACAATTTGGCAAATCCGATGGCCGTTCGCGTGAACGCTGTGTCCTCGCTCTGCCACGCCGCCTATGGCGGTGCAGGCGGGGCCTATGTGAATGATATTGCGCTGTTGCGCATCTTGGAGACCGAAGCGGAAAAACTGGGTACCATACCGATCGCCCGTTTTGGCGAGAGCGATAAAGCGCTAGTGCCCTTCAACTACACCGAAGCCGATATGGCGGGATGGGGCATAACAAGCTTTGCCGGAAGTCTGTCCAACCAGCTTCTCACGACCCGTCTGGAAATGACCGGGACCGGCCCAGCCGCGATTGGTGTGCGCAGTGTTGAAGGTGCAGGACCCTGCATCGGTGACAGTGGTGGACCGCTTTATGTGACCGAAGAGACTGGCGAGCGCACGGTTGTCGGTGTCCTCTCAGTGGTCGAACAAAACATGACGACAGGCGGGTTTTGTGAGGGCGAATACGGTGCGCGCTATACGAATGTGCAGGGTTATCTTCGCTGGATTGAGGACGTGATGGCGGCTTGCGACAGCGGCGACGGTCTTTGCGGCTACTAATCGCGCTTGCATGCGCGCACAAAACCTGCTTTTTGCCGTTTAACGATAAATTTGTCTGAGGAGACATAGATGCGCCTGCCCCCGATCGCCCTCGCGGCGGCTTTAACCCTTGCTGCCTGCAATCAAGACACGTCAACACCAACACAAAGCGAAACAACGACGGCCGAAACCCCTGTGGCAGAGACAACACCTGCCACAGCAGAAGAGATTGAAGCCGAAACAGCACGCCTCAATGAGTGGTTCGAGACCAAATATGAAGAGGGCATCATGCGCAGCCCGATCCAGCTCACATTTCTGGGTCGTAGCGAGCGCCAGGATGAAATTGATGACTTCTCTATGGCGTCCATTGATGAGGACATGGCACGCACGAAGGCCGAACTTGCAGAGCTAAGAGCCAAGTTTGACTATGCCAAACTGACGCCAGAGGCCCAAACCTCCTACGATATCTGGGTTTATCAGGCGGAACAGTCCATCGCGTCGGACGCGTTTCGGGGGAACAGCTACGTCTTTGAACAGATGCAAGCGGTTCACGGCTTCATCCCGCAGCTTTTGATCGCCTTCCACCGCGCGAATGACGAGCAGGGTATGGAAGACTATATCAGTCGCATCACTGAGGGCGCACGCGCGCTGAACCAACTTATAGATCTGTCTCAAACGGTCGCCGAAGGCGATGTTCGCCCGCCCTATTTCGCCTTTGAAAGCGTGATTGATGAAAGCCGCAAAATCATTTCCGGCACTCCATTTGATGATAGCGGCGAAGACAGTGCGATCTGGGCGGACGCCAAGAGCAAGATTCAGACCCTGCTCGATCAGGAAAAAATCGACGCGGAGCGCGCGGAAAGCCTGCGCAATGCCGTCGAAAAGCAGCTGATGACAGAGTTCAAGCCCGCATACGAGCGCCTGATCGCATGGCAGGAAGAAGACCGCGTCAATGCTACGCCTGAAGCGCAAGGCGTCACACTGCTGCCAAATGGCGTCGCCTATTATAATGAGCGTCTGGCCAATCAGACGACGACAGCCATGACGTCAGATGAAATCCACGAGATCGGTCTTGCAGAGGTGGCGCGCCTGCGGGCTGAAATGGAAGAGATCAAGGCTGATTTCGGCTTTGACGGCACTTTGCAAGAGTTCTTCGTCTTCCTGCGCGACACAAAGGACGATGAGCGTCTTTACTATCCCGACACGGATGAGGGCCGCCAAGCCTACATCGATGATGCCACCACAGCGATCGACAATCTAACCGAAAAACTGCCGGACTATTTCGGTGTCATGCCCAAGGCGGGCCTCGTTGTGAAACGCGTTGAGGCCTTCCGCGAACAACCCGGTGCGGCCCAGCACTATTTCCCCGGCACGCCGGATGGATCGCGCCCCGGTACGTACTACGCCCACCTGTCAGACATGACCGCGATGCCGAAGCGCGAACTGGAAGTCATCGCCTATCACGAAGGCAATCCCGGCCACCATATGCAAATCTCCATCGCGCAAGAGATTGAGGGCCTGCCAACCTTCCGGACCCAAGCCGGGTTCACCGCCTATATCGAAGGCTGGGCGCTCTATACAGAATGGCTCGCGATTGAAATTCCGGGCACTTATGAAGACCCGCTGTCGCGCTTTGGTCGGGCGGGCTCAGAAATCTGGCGCGCGATACGCTTGGTCGTGGACACGGGCCTGCACGCCAAAGGATGGACTGAAGAAGAAGCCGTGCAATACTTCATGGCAAATTCCGCGATCACAGAGGCTCAGGCCCGTTCTGAAGTGCGCCGCTATCTCGTGCTGCCAGGGCAAGCGACGAGCTATAAAGTCGGCATGATGAAAATGCAGGAGCTGCGTAAAAAGGCTGAAGCCGAACTTGGCGACGATTTCGACATTCGCGGCTTCCACGACACAGTGCTCGGCGGCGGCGCGATGCCACTCGCGATCCTAGAGCGTCGTGTCGATCAGTGGATTGAAAGTGTGAAGGCGGGGTAGCAGACCGATCTTGCAAAGATACTCACCTCAAACCTATTTTTTGACGGATAGCCAGACCCGGTCAAAGGTCTGGTTTATCAAAGCCTGATCTTGCTCCTCTCTGCTGGCCGACATGCGCTTGGCCAGCAGCAGCGCTGGACCAACCATTAGCGTGACCGCCATATCTGCGGCCATGTCCGCGAGCGTTTCGTCGTCTATGGCGCGTTGGACCATGCCGCGAATATCGCCAGCCATGTAGGCGATATCGCCTTTCTGCTTATCCGTGAGAACTGAGGCAGCCCCGGCATCTTCAATGAACAAAAAGTCCAAAGGATATGTCGAAACGAACTCAAACATATCGAACCACATACGCCTGAGCATGGCCTCCGATGATACCTCATCGCGGGAAGCGATCATGATCTCGTGAAACTCGGTTTTGATCTGCAGATAAACGCTCTGAAGCATATCCTCCTTATTGGCGTGGTGCAGATAGATCGTACCCGGCGAGACCTTAGCGCGCTTGGCAATCTCGCCGACAGACACACTGCCGATGCCCTGCTCAACGACGGTTTGAACAACAGCCTTTCGGATATTGTGTTCAATCTCTTCCCTGGTCGGCCTTGCCATTGAGATCCCCTTATTATAGTAATGAATATTCATTACTATAATTCGCGATGACCGCAACCGTTTTGAACGCGGGAAAATGCAAGCCAGAAATTGATGCAAGCAAGAGGCAGAGGCATGACACTCAAATCAATGAGCAGAACTCTTTTAGCAGGAGTCGTCCTGTCTATGGCCGCACCAGCCTGCGCGGTGCACCCGCCGAGCAATGTAGAGGAAGCATCCCGACCAATGAGGGAACAGGACGCGGAGATCTTTTTCCGTCAGTGGCTCGCCATGATCGACGCAAAGGCGCCTTTGGACGACTATCTGAAATACTTACCGGACGGGGAGTTTGAGCAATGGTCGTATACCAATGCCGAAATTAAGAATGTTGAGGAGCTACGCGCATATTTTGAGGCGAACTGGGGTGCGATTAAGCAAAACACGAATACCGTTCGGACCTTAAAGACAAATCAGCTTGAAAGCGGCCGTATCGAGATTATCGCGTACGTAGACTGGACTGCAATAACCGCTGAAGATCAGACGATATCCATGCCGCTAACTTATACGCTCACTGTAGGGCCGGGCGCATCTTCAGACGATCCGGACGGCGTGCATCCGAAAATCTATCGTTACGCCATACGGCGCTCAGAAAGCTGACGCTGTAAAAGCGCTCTAAGCACCAACCCGTGCTTGCGCCTGCTTAAACCAGCCGAGCGTCTTTGCGTGGTGCGCGTCGCCCCATTGTTCTATGAATTTGCGGGTTTGGTAATCGCGTTTATCTTCGAGGCGCTTGATACGCTCGGCGATAAAGTCGGGCGTGAGCGGGATACCGCAATCGACGGTGATGCAGCGCTCCCAGTCCTCGTAGGTTTGCAGAAATCCAGCCATGATGTGCTCCTCGATTTACACATTTAAGCGGCAGCTTGGCGCCGCCAGATTGGGAACGGATCCGTCAGATCGCCCGTATCGCCGTCGAAATCCTTGGGCATAAGCGCTGCGTCTAGCCGCGCTGTCAATGCAGGCCAGTCAATATCAGCCCCGATGAAGACGAGCTCTTGGCGGCGATCGCCCCATGGCTCCTGCCAATGTTGGCCTAAATAGTCGCGTAGAGCGTCACTCGCCGGCCAAGTCTCTTTCGGCACGCTTGCCCACCAATTACCCATCGGCTCTAGGTTCGACAGGCGGCCCGCGAGCGAAAACTCGATCAGCCACTCGCTGCGCGTTGCAATCCAGAAATGGCCCTTGGCGCGAATAACGCCCGACATATCACTGTTGAGCAGGTCGTGGATTTTCTGCGGGTGGAACGGGCGGCGCGCACGGTAAGTATGGGACGTCACGCCGTATTCTTCACTTTCAGGGACATGATCTGCGAACCCGAAGAGCTCTTTCGCCCACATCGGATGGGTTTCGGCTTTCTCAAAGTCGAACAGACCTGTGTCGAAGATTTTCGCGCTTGGAACGTTTGAATAGTTCGCTTCGATAATCTCGGCGTCAGCATTCAAGCTGCGAATGATCTTCCGGGCGGTATCGGCTCGCTCCGGCCCTGCATCACTGACTTTGTTCAGGATAACGATATCAGCGAACTCGATCTGGTCGGTCAGCAAGTGGACGAGAGTCCGATCATCGCCCTCTCCAAGGCTCTCACCCCGATCTTTCAACTCGTCATAGCTCGCATAGTCCTGCGGCAGGTTCACGGCATCGACAACCGTCACCATTGTATCAACCCGCGCGACATCAGACAGGCTCTCGCCGTGCTCATCGCGGAAATCAAAGGTGGCAGCAACGGGAAGTGGCTCTGAGATGCCTGTTGATTCAATCAAGAGATAATCAAAACGCCTTTCTTCTGCCAGACGGCGCACTTCCTGAAGCAGGTCGTCACGCAGGGTGCAACAGATGCAGCCATTGGACATTTCAACGAGGGTTTCATCGGTGCGGCTCAGCTCTGCCCCGGCTCGCACGAGATCGGCGTCAATGTTGACCTCTGACATGTCATTCACGATGACGGCAACGCGGCGTCCGTCTCTATTATTCAGGACATTGTTGAGGAGTGTGGTCTTACCTGCACCGAGGAAGCCGGACAGGACGGTCACGGGAAGACGATTTGAAGACGCTGCGTGAGGGGAGGTCATACTTATCTCGCTTGTTTTCGCAAATATAAGTGAGGTACGAACTAAAATGCAATGTTATATCATTGCAAGTGCAACTTATGCGCAGTTTCCGAAAGCATATGTCTCTGCCGTCGTCTCGGTATGCGAACGTGTGTCATATTCGACACACGATAAAGTATACGTCTGTTCCCCCCCTCTCCCTTTTTGCGAAAGCGAACCGACACGCGGCGATGGCTGCCGCGCTGACATCCTCCCTACTTTGTGCAGCAAGCCCGATCGCTATGGCGCAGGGTTCGGACGGGGACGAAGCGGCTACGCGGCTTGATACTGTCGTTATTACGGCTGGTCGGCGCGAGCAGAAGATCAATGAGATCGCCCGCTCAGTCATCGTGATTGATCAAGACGCGCTGGACAATGAACTCATTAAGACCGCGAACGTCGTCGACTTCCTCGGCACGCAGGTGCCGGGCTTCGGTGCCCCGACGGGGATCGACCTTGTTCGGACAAATACGCTTCGCGGTCGCGACCCGCAATACCTCGTCGACGGTGTCCCGCTCGACTATAATGGCGGCTCAGCTTTTCGGACCAGCCCGCTCACCAAGTTTGACCCACAAACACCGGGTCGCGTTGAGGTGCTTTACGGCCCGACCTCAATTTATGGTGCAGGGGCGTCAGGCGGTATCGTTCAATTCTTTACAAAAGACGCCGCTGAAGAGCCGTTTGAGCTGACGCTTCGCCAGCAAGTCACGCTTTTCCCCGGCGCAGGCCGTGCAATCAAACTCGCTTACGAGATCACGTTTTAAGCGCTGATCTCTCGTACTCCTCCCAACTTGCATAGCCCCGGAGCGATCCGGGGCTTTTTTTGCAGGGAATGCCGACGGAATTAGACGTTAGATCGTTTAAGTCTTGTCGGGCAATTTTGATAGGAAAGACAGACCTATGCGAACAGTGGCAATTTTCGTGGCGGCCAGCCTGCTAATAGGATGCTCAGGCGGAGGAGGTAGTGATCCAGCACCCGTGGTGCAAACGCCGCCTCCACCGCCTCCCCCACCGGTCTCAACGGTCAATACAGACAGCGAGGCCGGGATCGTCTACGGGACGGGCTTGCTCCAAGGGGGCTCAGCGAATCTATTGCTCGATATTTATCAGCCTGACGGCGAGTGTGTTTCGCCCCGCCCTTTTGTCATAGGCATTCATGGCGGCGGCTTTATCGGTGGATCACGCGGTTCTGACCCGTGGGTCACGAATATGGAAGGGGTCACTGAGCGCGGCTTCGTCGGTCTTTCAATCGACTATCGTCTCATCGGAGACAATCCGGTCGTATCCGCAGAATTTCAACCGATCCTCGATGATTTTCTAACCCTCGCCCACGATTTGGGCCTCGGGCAAGCTCAACGGGATCAGCTGAACGCCGCGACTGCTGCGATGGAAGATACGGTGAGCGCGATAGAATGGGCGGTAGATAATGCCGACGATCGCTGTCTCGATATCGATCGGTATGCAATCTGGGGATCGTCAGCAGGCGCGATCACGGGTCTGCACGTCGCCCACGGTCTGGATGAATATTTTATCAACCGTCCGGACCCTCTCGTTGCCATCGATTATTGGGGTCGACTTCTGGTCGATAATCTGGTCGATGCAGATGGCCCGCCCTTCATGATCATTCACGGAACCGCAGATAATTCCCAAATCTACGAAGAGACCGCGCTTGTTCTAGCGGCAGAAGCTGACAGCGTGGGCCTTCCTTACGCCTTTTATACAATTCAAGGCGGCCCCCATGGGTTCAGCTCGGTCAATCCTGATCGCGTCCAAATCAATGGTACAACCGCCCTGTCTGTAACGCTGGATTTCATCGAAGCTCACTTGGAAAATGGTGATCCACTGTATGAAGTAGAGACGATTGTTCCGACGAGTGGATAGGGCTTAGCGTACAGGCGGATGAGAGGCGTTAGGCCTGTTAACACTGCCGAACCTCAAGTCCGTCGACAGCCCGTTTAACGTGCTCGACAAACAGCTTTGTCTTGCCGCGCAGTTTGCCGCCGGTCCAGACCACAGAGAGCGGCAAGTCTGCGCCTTTCCAGTCCGGCATGATGCGCACGAGCTCGCCATTCGCCACATGCGGACAGACCAGCCAGTCCGGCGCGACGAAGATACCGAGCCCGTCGACGGCGCCTTGCAGCATTGTATCGCCGGATGAGCCACGCAGGCGGCCACTCATCTGAATACGGCGTTCTTCGCCTGTTTCACAATGGTAGAGCGTCCATTGCTGCCCCTGCAGCGATTGACGAAACACGAGACCCTCATGCTCTTTCAGTTCGTCAGGCGTTGTTGGCATGCCGCGTTCTTCGACATAGCTGGGCGAGGCCCAGATGCCGCGTTGCGCAACCAGTAAGCGCTTCGCCATCAGCGCGCTGTCGACCAATTCTCCCAGTCGGAACGCGACATCGACGCCCTCGGTGACAAGATCCGTATAGGTATCGTCCGTGATCAGATCGATGCGGATGTGAGGGTACTGTTTCAGGAAAGGCCCGATCTCCGGCGTGATGACGATCTTGGCGAAGGAGTGCGGCGCACTGATCCGTAGCATGCCGACGGGTTCCTTATCGAGCCCCCGTGCTTCGGCTTCGGCCTCGTCAAAGTCTGAAAGAATATCCTGCGCGCGTTTATAGAACCGTTCTCCGGCTTCTGTGAAAGACAAAGCGCGGGTGGTGCGGTGGAACAGTTCCGCGCCGAGTTGGTGTTCCAGGTCCTGTATCCGGCGCGAGACGGTCGGCTGGCCGATTGAAAGGTCGGCTGCGGCGCGCGAAAAACTCCCCGCGTCGGCCACACGGATAAAAAGGCGCATCGCATCAATTCTGTCCATGATTTGTCTTTCCTTTTCATGGTCCGCCCGCTCCCCCTCCCAACCGCCCCACAGTTTGGGCACCCTTGGGGCGGTTGGGAGGGGGAGCGGGCGGACGGTGCCAGCCAGCAAGAAACTTCTTATGCACGTTTTGCATGAACCATATGGAGGAAACACACGTTCTACGAAACCCCTCATTGATCCATATAGGCTCCATCGAAGGCGGAACGACCGCCCCAGACCAATGAAACAAGGAGCCTTACCATGGCTAAATTCGACCTGCATACGCCCGAAACCGCACCGGAAGGCGCACGCGACTTCATCACAGGCGTGAACAAGAAAATGGGCTTCGTCCCTAGCCTCTACGCGGTTCTCGCTGAGAATCCGACCGTTCTGAACGCCTATACCCAACTCTCTGACCAACTCGCAACGTCCGGCCTTAGCCCGCTGGAACAGCAGGTCGTAACGATCACGGCAAGTGTCGAAAACGAATGCCACTTCTGTGTCGCAGCACATACGACAGTTTCAGAAAGCACAGGCCTAGACCTAGACATCATCTATGCCGTTCGTGAAGACCGCTCGATTGCCGATAGCAAGCTGGAAGCCCTTCGGCAGTTCACAAAGAAAACTGTCATTGATCGCGGTTTCGTTTCCGATGCTGACGTCGATGCTTTCCTCGCGGCCGGATACACGCGTTCAGACGTGCTCGCTGTGATCCTGGGCGTCGCTATGAAAGTCATCACGAACTATACAAATCATATCGCAGAAACGCCTGTAAACGAGGCCTTCGCCAAACACGCGTGGACCCCTGCAACCAAGCGTGAACCTGCGCTCGCCTAAACCTTTCCTCCCAGAGGGTCATCCGACCCGAACACTTTCCCCTCCCAAAAAACCTTGCCCGTGACCCCAAACGTCACGGGCTTTTTTGTATGGTTATGGCCGACAAGCAGATCCAGCCACTTGATACTATTTCTAAACGTTTGGCTTAGCTGCGTGCGGTGGTTATCAGCGCTTGCGGTCTATATCCCGCACACCATATCAGCTGCGACGATTTTGCTGTCTTAAAGTCTGGCAGGACAAAGGCTTGCAGAATAAATAGTTAGTGATAGGCATTCGCAAGTCGTGAACGTCCGCGAGATCGGACGGTGACACATGAGAGGAATTAAACCGTGGTAGCCATGTTGAAAGAGAAGGTCACAAGCGTCCATCACTGGACCGAGGATCTGTTTAGCTTCACCACCACGCGGGATCAGGCTTTCCGGTTCAAGAACGGGCATTTCACAATGATCGGCCTTGAAAACGAGACTGGCCGCCCGACGCTCCGCGCTTACAGCATTGCCAGCGCGAACTATGAAGAAAAACTCGAATTCTTCAGCATCAAGGTCCAGGACGGACCTCTAACATCGCGCCTCCAGCATCTGCAGCCCGGCGATGATATCCTGATCAGAAGCAAAACCTCCGGCACGCTGATCGCTGAGGAACTCCTGCACGGCAAACGCCTCTTCCTGATCAGCACGGGCACGGGCCTCGCCCCGTTCATGAGCATCATCAAGGACTTCGAGATTTACGAAGCCTTTGAGGAAGTCATTCTGGTTCACGGCGTGCGCTTTGTGTCTGAGCTGGCGTATCAGGACTATATCACAAAAGAGCTCGCGAATGATGAGTTCATGGGTGAGATGGTGTCGAAACAGTTGACCTATTATCCGACAGTTACCCGTGAGCCTTATGTCAATGAAGGGCGTGTCACGACCCTGATCCAAAACGGCGAACTGACCAAAAAGCTGAATATCCCGGATCTCAATCCAGAAACTGACCGTTTCATGCTGTGCGGCAGCCCGAGCATGCTCGTGGATATGAGCAAAATTCTAGAGGATCTCGGCTTCACCGCCGCCTCTGACAAAGAAATGGGGCATTACGTCGTTGAACGCGCCTTTACGGAATCATAACCTAATTGCGACGTATTTTCTCTAGCACTCTCACTAATCTAATGTATTAGGGTTTCATTATGGACACTTCACACCTCGATACACTGAAAGTCGGCCTGATCTATGGCAGCGACACGGGAAACACCGAAGAAGTCGGCGAACGCATTGCTGAGCGCTTTTCTGATTTAGGCGTCAATGTCGAAGTCATGGACGTGGTTGATTATGACGCGTCCGAGATTGAAGCCTATGACTTCATCATGATGGGCATTCCGACTTGGGATTTTGGTGGTATTCACGGAGACTGGGAAGCCAATGAGAACCAAGTGATCGAAACCAAGCTCAATGGTAAAGTCGTAGCGCTCTATGGATTGGGTGACCAAGCCGGATATGGCGAGTGGTTCCTTGATGCGATGGGCTGGCTTCATGAGCGCATCGTGAAGTGTGGGGCAACAGTGATCGGAAAATGGTCGACCGAAGGCTACAACTTTGGCGCGTCTCTCGCTGCGAATGAAGACAAGTCTGAATTTTGTGGTCTTGCCATTGATGAAGACGAGCAGGCCTATCTAACAGATGAACGGCTCGACAAATGGGTCGCGCAAGTCGTTGAAGAGCTCAAAGCTGTCAGCACGAGGCAGGCGGCCTAACTTCGCGACCGTTTCAAATACAATCACTTAAACGAACCTGATGACAGTTTCGCAAGTGTGCCGATCAGCCTTGATCAGCGCACCAAGTCGAAATTTAGCCTCCCTCACACCCTAATCACAAACCGCTCACACTCGTGTGACGGGCGCTCACGCAAGTGTTGTTCGCATGTGATCCACTGATCTGCTATGTAATCCTCACAAGCAAAGGAGATCAGATATGACCACAGCTACAGAGAATACAGTACAACCTGCCGCAAACGGCATCGCAGGCAAAGTCAAAAACATCGCGCCACACGCACTCGCAGGAGTTGCAAGCCTCGTCTTCCTGGACAGCCTCCGCTTCAAATTCACCAACGCGCCAGAGACACAAACCATCTTCGGAAAGCTCAATGATTGGGCCGCAAGCCTCGGCGCAGATGGCCTGTTCGCGCAGACCGGACTGTTCAGCCAGTACACGATCGGCACAGCAGAACTGATCGCGTCCACGCTACTCTTGATCGGCATTCTACCAGCCTTCCGTCGCCTACAGGCACTGGGCGCGCTCATCGCCGTCGCTGTTATGACAGGCGCGATCAGCTTCCACCTGTTCACACCGCTCGGCATTGATCCGAACAATGACGGCGGAGGCCTGTTCTTTATGGCCTGTGTTGTCTGGGCTGGATCGCTGACCATGCTCGCCATCCGCCGCAAGGAGCTATTTGGCCTGCTCGGCGACCTTCGCAAAGCTTTGGTTCCAGCCCGCTAAGAGGCCCAATCAAACCCGCGTTTCCTCCCAACCCCAAACAGAGCCCCAAGCGGGGCTCGCCCCTCCCCAATCTAAAAGGACCACTCTCATGAAACTCCGTACACTCATCGCAGCAGGCGCGCTCGCCATTGTCCCCGTCGTCGCTGCAACACCGGCTGCCTATGCCGACAAGGATCCGATCTACACAGGTCGCTTCTCCAACACGGCCATCCAAGGCTATGACGCTGTGGCCTACTTCACAGACGGTGCCCCAACAAAAGGCTCCGCTGAGTTCTCAACAGAATACCAGGGCGCACAGTTCCGTTTCGCCAGCGCGGAAAATCTCGCTCTGTTCTCCGCTGATCCTGCCAAGTATGCGCCTCAATATGGCGGATATTGCGCTTGGGCCGTTAGCCAGGGCAACACAGCCAAAGGCGACGCTGAGCGTTGGGCCATTGTCGATGGCAAGCTTTACCTGAACTATAACAAGTCGATCCAGAAAACTTGGAACTCAGACCGTGAAGGCTTCATTCAGAAAGCCGATGCGCAATGGCCAACCGTCCTGCAATAGGCCGATAGAAATGAGTGCGTAGCTGATCCCCCATCCCCTTGGAGCTGCGTCTCAGGCAGGCTCGTGCGGTGTCCTTCCCGCGCGGGCCTGTCGCATTTTTATCACTCGAAGCTCCCAATTCGACCGATTACGAAAAAGAAAGTGTAAGTGGCCCTGCGAACCATGTGATTCTCTGAACGTGCCCTCTCAGCACACAACAGGAGATTAGATTATGAACAAAGCACTTTCGCTCGCAGTCGCGACAGCCGCTCTGGCAGCAGGCCCAGCCTTCGCTGAAGGCAGTTTCTACGCCGACGGGGGTTACACCTTCACCGCGATTGACCTGGAAGACAGCGGTACATCGCTGGATGTCGACCTTGGCAGCATCACAGCGCGCGGCGGCTATGACTTCACTGAGAATTTCGGCGTAGAGCTGGAAGGCTCTTTCGGCGTCGCTGACGAAGATGTTCTCGGTGCCACTGTCGAACTCAGCTATCTAATCGGCGCATATGGCAAAGTTCAGGCGCCTCTCAGTGAAACCTTAAATGTCTTTGCGCGCGCTGGCGTTGTCAGTGCAGAACTGGAAGTCTCCGGCGGAGGCATCAGCGAGTCAGCCTCTGAAACCGGTTTTGGTATCGGGGTTGGCGCAACGATTGACTTTGCCGAAAACCTCTATGTTCGTGGCGACTATACCCGCCTCGATATCGAAGACCTCGAAGCGGACGCGTTCACGATCTCTCTGGGGGTTCGGTTCTAGGCTTTGGAGCCATCTAGAATTTGCAAACCCCGATCCTTTGCGGTCGGGGTTTCTTTTATACACATCGCCTGTAGCTTCATCGCACGATAGAAGGGGCGAGAAACATGTTGGTCAAAGCTTGGATTGCGGTTGGGATTTTAGCAGGTCTCTCGCGCATTTATATGAGAATGGAGGCGCTATCAAACAGCGACGAGCGAACACTGCTCTATTTTGCGCCAAGTATCCTCGTGGCCATCGTTTCCGGATTTACAACAGGGCTGATCTATCTGATCCTGAAGAAAGCTTCCGGCCGACCAATCATCGATTGGCTGGGATGGACCCAGCTCGTCGCTTATGCGCTCGGCTCTATTCTGACACTGTATTATAGCCGTATGATCAATGAAAGAATATCTGCAGGTGATTTTCCGAGCACAGAGAGCCTCATGCCGATATCAATCACCATCTCGACGTTTACGGGGATCGCCACGGTTTTGTTTTTCATTGCCATCGTCACCACGATTAAAGACCTTAAATCACCGATAAATCCCAACGCGTTTGATTAAGCTCAACCATCACGCTCTGCCCAAACTTTCAGAATATGATGCGCCACAGCCATACCCGGCGGGGCGTAAATCTCCGGATGCGTGCCCGCGAGGACTTGGCGAACCTCTTCGCGCGTGACCCAGCGCGCGGCTTCCAGCTCGTCCTGCTCAACCGAGATTTCCGTCGTCTCCGCCTCGATCAGGATGCCGACCATCATGGAGGATGGAAACGGCCAAGGCTGACAGAACAGATATTCCGCCTTTGCCGGATCGGACTTGATCCCGGCTTCCTCCTCCAACTCACGTGAGGCGGCCTGTTCAATCGTCTCACCCGGTTCGACAAAGCCTGCCAATGCGGACCAAAAGCCCGCAGGCCAGCCTGCCTGACGACCCAAAAGGCACTTATCCCCGTGCGTCGCCAGCATAATCGCAACCGGGTCTGTGCGTGGGAAATGCTCGGCACCACAGCTCCGGCAGACCCGTTTCCAGCCCGCTTCGACTGGCACGCTCTCGTCGCCGCATTTAGAACAGAACCGATGACTGCGATGCCATTCCAGAATAGAGCGTGCGGTCGACGCTAAATTCGCCTGCATCGGCGACAGCGATCCGGCCGCCGCGCGCATATCGCTAAACTCGCCCGTACCTTCAATCAGGGAGCCTTCGAGGCGAAATCCCTCTGCCATATTGACCGCGAAGATCGGATTGTCGGCTTTGTCAACGCCGAGGAAGACCCGCTCGACCTGTGGCTGCAGCCGCGCCACTTCGGGACCCAGCCAGACAAGCCCTGCGCCATCACGGGCGACGAGAGGCTGCCCCTTTTGCATCATAAAAACGAGAACAGTCTCGCCTGCAAAGGCGCGATCCAGCCAATCTTGATCAGTTCGGTAATGAGCCGCGCGGTTGATGGGGTGGCTGCCGAGCGGAATATCATTGGACGTCGTCATCTTAGTCATCACTGCCACATAACAGTCTTCGCCCTCTTGTCACGGCCTGCCGCAAGGGCGATATATGCAATCAGGAGGCTGGCGGTGGACGGGTCACTCGCCAACCGGGTCAGGTCGGGAACGAAGCAGCCCTAACGAATTCGCCCCGGGTCATCGTCCAGTCTCCGCTTTTCCGACATCAAGTTGGACGGATGAGGGCTGGAATCTGCGGCGCGCAATGCCCATATGTGTGATGTAAAACCATGCATCGCATCCTCACTATCCTTGTTTTGATCATCGGACTCGCGCCCGCGCTCGTGGCTCAAACCCTGCTCGAAGTTGAGGTCACAGAGATTGAGTTCACCGAGTATCAGCCTGTGCACGATGAGGACGTCTTGATGATGTCGAGTTGGCATATTCTCGATGCGAACGTGTTGAACGTGATTTCCGGCGACTATGACGAGGAGACAATAAAGTTCGCACAATTGATGAGCACCCCATACCAAACGCCCCTTCGCGTCTATGTTTACATTGATGAGTTTACGAACACAGAGACGACGGGCTTGCTGAAGACACCGTATTATTCCGTCGAGATGATTAGCCCTGAGTCCATTATCTGTTTCTCTGACCATGCTCCTATGCCGGAAGATCTGGATGAATACCGAACGATCACGGTCGAAGATCAAAATTGCTTTCATGAAGATGACCTCGACCGTTTCGCAGACGCTCAAGAATGACGGGCGGCCTCCCACGTCCGACTGAGGACCACAAAAAGCGACGCTCCATCGCGTTCATCATGAGGCGCAGAAAGCGCGGACGCGCGAGTATGGCGAATAGCAAAGCGGTTGAACAAACTGGCCACTATTGGTCTCAAAGGACACTTGAGAATACCGGCAGTGTGACACCTGAAAAATATCGTTGGCTAGTCGCAGTCTTGGGCATTCTTTGCTTTTTCGTCCCATTTTTAATCGCATTCGGCATCTATTATTTTGGCGATCCAAGCGACCAGCTACCAGAGTTCACACCTGTTCTTTTAATGGGTCTGATTATAGGTGTGTGCGCCATCTGTGGCTTAATCCTGATTGCTGCAACTCTCCAACTCTTTCGCCGCATCTTCTTCCCGCCAAAACCTCACAAAAAACTATAAGGATCGATATCCGCACTAACCCGTGCTGCATTCGGCAGTTTCAGCGCGTTCAGCCACGCCGCCATGTAGGCTGACAGGTCCACGTCGCGCGGTGAGGTCACCAAAAAGCGTAATCGATGCCGCCCGCGAACGACGCTGATTGGCGCTGGCGCTGGCCCATAGACCGTCACGCCGTCGCCATGTGGTGCCGCCTTGCCCGCCATCTGGCCGATCTCTTTCGCCATCTCAGCGTCCGGCGCTGAGAGGATCAAGGCCGCCATCCGTCCGAATGGCGGGAGCCCCAATTCCGCACGCACATCGCGCTCAATCTGTAGAAAGCCGTCTCTGTCCCCGGCCTCCAGCGCCATCATCGCCGGGTTGTCCGGTTGATAGGTCTGCACCAAAGCGCGTCCCGGCCGCTCTGCACGCCCCGCACGCCCGGCGACTTGAGACAGGAGTTGATACGTCCGCTCGCCGGCGCGGAGATCGCCGCCCGTCATGCCGGAGTCTGCATCCACAACCCCAACCAAGGTCAGGTTTGGAAAATTATGTCCTTTGGCGACGATCTGCGTGCCCACCAGAACATCAATTTCACTGCCCGCCATTCGCTCGACTATGCCTCGCGTCGCCTCGCCGCCCTGCGCCGTATCGGAGGAAAAAATCTCAACCCGCGCTTCAGGTAAAAGCTGGCGCACCTCTTCCGCGATCCGTTCTACGCCCGGGCCAACGCCCATCAGCGAGTCTTTCGCGCCGCACATCGGGCAGCGATCCGGCTTGGGCATGGACCAGCCCGTCAAATGACAGACAAGCCGATTGGTGTATCGATGCTCTGTCAGCCAGCTATCACTGCCTGGACTTTTCAGCCGTTCCCCGCACGCCTTACAGATCACCAGCGGCGCATAACCCCGCCGATTCATGAAGAGCAGGCTTTGCTCGCCAGCTCCAAATGTCTCGACGAGAGCGCGAGACAGAACCGGCGACATCCAATTGCCCTTTTCCGGCGGGTTGGACCGCATATCGACCAGAGACACGTCCGGCAGTTTGGCTGCGCCGGGTCTGGCCGAGAGTTTCAGGCGCTTATACCGATCGCTTTCAACATTCACGACGGTTTCCAGTGCTGGTGTTGCTGAAGCGAGGACTACAGCCGCCTCTTCCAGTTTCGCACGCATGACGGCCATATCGCGGGCGTGATAGGTGACGCCGTCCTCCTGTTTGAAGCTACTATCGTGCTCCTCATCCACGATGATCAGCTTCAGGTTTTGAAAAGGCAGAAACAGAGCCGATCGCGCGCCTGTCACAATGCGCGCGCGGCCATGGGCGACTTCCCTCCAAGTCCGCCGCCGCTGCACATCTGACAGCGACGAGTGCCAAGGCGCGGGCCCTGCCCCGAAGCGGGCTTCAAACCGCTCAAACACGGCTTGGGTCAGAGCGATTTCCGGCAGGAGGACCAAAACTTGCGCATTCGGGTCACTGGCGATGGCTTCCGCAATCGCCTCGAAATAGACCTCGGTCTTTCCCGATCCTGTAATCCCATCCAGCAGGAACGGCGCGTATCCGCCTGCTTTGACAGCAGTGCGCAATTGGTTGCCTGCTGCGGCCTGCTCAACGGTCAGATCGCGGCCTGCACGATGGGGATCAGGCGGTGGAAATGGCGGATCGGTGGGTTCCTGGCGCGCTTTCAAGCTGCTTGCTTCCGCCAAGCCTTTTACGACTGAGGCAGAAACACCCGCCGCATTGGCCAAGGCGGACGCGCTGGCTGGCCCAATTTCGGTGGCAGCCTCCAGAACTTTTTCACGTGCGGCCGTCATCCGGTTCGTGCGATGTCCGGTTGCCTCATAAATCGTTTGCACCGGCGACGGGGACAGCCCGCCGCGTGCCCGCAAAGCCATCGCCAAGACCTGTCCAGGACCGGCCACATTGTAGCGCGCGCAAAAGACCACGAAACGGCGCATAGCTTCGGTCATGGGTGAGACGTCAAACACCTCGCTCAGCGGTTTCAGTTCGCGCTCAGCGTCGCCGTCCTTGACCTCCCAGACCACGCCTAGGCGATCATACTTGCCGAGCGGAGCTTTCACATAAGTACCCGCCTCAACCGTCAGGCCCTCAGGCACCGCATAATCAAACGGCTCCGGCAGGGGCAGAGGGAAGAGGACACGCGCGATTCTCATCACTGTATTTCTAACAGGCCGCGCACTGCGCGAAACCACTCTTTAAGCATAAAGAGTGAGGGTATGCAGATGGATCTTATCTCGGGCTTCCTTGATTACATTGATCGCGAGAAACGCCTCGCGGGCAATACGATTGAGGCTTACCGTGCTGATCTCTCAGCGTTTTTTAGATTTCTCAGCCTGCATTTGGGTATGGCGCCCAGGGTGAATACGTTCTCAGACCTGCAGGCCCGCGATATTCGTGCGTTTCTGGCCCAGCGGCGGCGTGAAGGCTTGTCCGATACATCGGTCGCCCGGCTCTTATCCGCGATTAAGAGCTTCTATCGCTGGCTCGACCGTGCGCATGGTATTGAAAATGCGGAGATTGCGTATCTAAGCGGGCCCAAGCGCCCCCGCCGACTTCCGCGGCCTGTATCGGAAGTCGCTGCGAAAGACATTCTTGCCCAAGCCGAAGCACTGCAGGATGAACCATGGATCGCAGCGCGTGATGTTGCTGCGCTGAGCCTAATGTATGGTGCGGGTCTGCGCATCGGTGAGGTTCTGGATTTACCGGGCACGTCTGCCCCTGCGCCAGAACGTCTGCGCCTGACAGGAAAAGGTAACAAGACCCGCATTCTGCCGCTTATTCCGGCGGTTCGGGCTGCGGTTGACGCGTATGGGGCGCTTTGTCCTTACCCCCTGAATGCGGATACGCCCTTGTTCTACGGGAAGCGGGGCAAGCGGTTGCAGGCCCCAGTGCTGCGAGGCCAGGTCCAGATCCTGCGCGGGGCCTTGGGCTTGCCGGAAACGGCTACACCGCACGCGCTGCGCCACTCTTTCGCGACGCACTTGCTTAGCCATGGCGCAGACCTGCGCGCGATCCAAACCCTGCTCGGCCATGCCAGCCTGTCGACGACGCAAGTTTATACAGGCGTCGACTCAGAGCATTTGCGCAAAGTGCATGCGAGCGCGCATCCGCGGGGGTAATTACATTCGCCCCTTAAGTTTACTCAACCACATGACGAAGCGGCCGACATCACCGGCTTTTGCCCTTATGCTCTCCATGAGCGATATTGGACTTATGAAAAGATTATCTGACTTATAAATTGCGTCCCAATCAATCTCTTCCTGAATTTCGCCCTCAGGCAAAACCTGTTTCATGGTCTTGATAAATTCATGGGCGATAAGCCCTTGGCCTAGCGCCGATGGGTGGATACCATCCATGCTAAAGATTCCGCCTTGCTCCAAGTTTCCTCTCGACGTGGCGTGGTGGAACCGTGTGTCGATCATGGGAAACTTAGTCAGGACCTCATCTGGCCACTCATATGTTGGGCCGCGATCATTTCGTTTGAACGCTGCCTTGAGCAAAGCTTCACACGTATCGACGACATGGTAGCGTTCGCGATCCTGGTCGTGATTGTAGGCCTTTGCGATCGCCTTAATCGTGTCCCGGTATGACGATATATATTTATCGATGGCGTACACTTGCGAGAATGTGAGCTTACAATCATTCTTTTGAGCAAAGTCAGCATCAAACAGGAAATATGTGTAGTGCTTAAAGTACTTGGCTTGGACGCTCTCTATTGCACCGTCAATTCCAGGCACTTCCACATGATTAATGATATCGAACGGGTCATCCGCGTAGATTGCCCCGCCAACCCCCTTAGCGAGAGGAGCAATCGTAATTGCTGGGACGGTCGCTAGGAAAACATTCCAGTTGTTATGTTTATTTTTTGCCATGATCGCGGAGAGGCGCGCCATGAACTCTCCGAACTCCCAAGCGAAGTCCTGTGGGGACCATAAGTTGAAATTCTCTGCCCTAAGACGCCTCTTCTCATAATCCGAAATATCAGATTCCATGATCTCTCTGACTGGCTTAACTTTCCCTTTTAAAACGCGGTTATCGTTTGTTGCTTTAACTTCGAGACGCGTAATTGTGCCTAAAGCATTGTTCGCGCCCAGCCATACAATGACATTCTCGACGCCCTCGTTTTCAACATGATGCTCCAACCAATCAAGAACCGTCCAATCTTCTGTGTCAGGGTCTCGCTGTGGGTTTAAGACATTTAGCGCGGTTCGATAGAAGAACGCACTTGGCAGGCTTCCGAATTCGTCACCGCCCTCTTTTTCATTCGCTTTTTCAATAAATTGACGGCACAGTTTAGGCGTGACTAACCACGTATCTGCAACATCGTATCCTTGAATTGCCATATTATTGAACGTGCTTGCGGTCCCAAAAGGCTTTGTGATCCTCCCGTCGCCGCGCTCATAATAGTCTTCAACACTATCGATGTATCGACGAACAGTATTTAGAAATCTAGGCCAGTCCCAGAAATCAATTTTGTCACCGATATTCGATTTTAATTTTCTTGCCAGCGCCTCAAGGTTTACGGGCAGGCCGTCCATCGGCCACTCGGGGTAAAGGTAGTCATGCTTTTGGGGATCTGTCCCCGGATTTAATCCAAGTGATTTCGCGATGAGCGTCGAATAACTGAGATCTGTGCGTGCTGCTGCACCGGACATAAAGCCCTGAGAAATACTATCGCCTATTGTAAAAAGCTTCATAATGCGTCCTCCTTATAGAGAAGAAAGCAAAGCTTTAAATAGAAATCAATGTTGGCTCAAAATATTCAAGGCTTCTTCATCCCGAAATTCTTCCAGAAGAACTTATCGACCACGCGCTTGGGCAGGAGCATCGGCAGTGTGAAATTGGTAAGCTTGTCCGGGACCGGGGCATAGCGTGCTTTGGGATTATCGGCCGACAGGGCCTCTTCGATCAGCTCGGAGACCTCGTCCGGATCGAGGCCTTCGCGGCCGCCCTTAAGCATAGTCTCAATGAATTTCTCCAGAGGCTCTGACCAATCACTATTGGCGTAACTTTGGTCTTTGTTCTTATCCTCGGCTTTATCCCAGATCGGTGTTTTGACAGCACCCGGCCCGATCGCAATGGCATCGATGCCGTAAATGACCAACTCGCGGCGGAAGCTGTCCGTCATGCTTTCCACAGCGTGCTTTGTCGCTGTGTATGCACCGAGGAAAGGCGATGCGAGGCGCCCACCGACGCTGGTAATATTAATGATGCGTCCGGGATCACCCTGAAGTGTTTCATCCATCCCGAGCAGGGGTAAGAAAGCCTGCGTTGCGCGCAGCAGCCCGAACGTATTGACTGTGAAGTGCGCCTCAAAGTCCTTTTGCGGCTGCAGCGCGAGCGGGCCCATATTGGCGATACCGGCATTGTTGACGAGGCCAGCGAGTTTCTCGCCATCAAGTGCTGTACGGATCGTTTCGGCGGCGGCATCGACCTGATCTTGTTTGGTCACGTCGAGGATGATCGGGATGAGGCCGCGCGCTTCGTCAGCGATATCATCGGCGTCGGCTTGTTTGCGCACACCCGCATAAACGCGCCAGCCTTTGTCAGCGAGGTATTCAGCCGCGCTGCGGCCGATCCCTGTGGAAGCTCCTGTAATGACGACGGTTTTCATAAGTGTCCTGTAAATGTGTTCTATTTTTTATACGCGCAGGGAGATAAAATGGTTTAGTCTTCAGCTGCACCGCCCTTGATCACGCGCAGCTTCGGTTGACCAGTCTTGGGCTGCGAAACCGCAGAGGTTTTCGACTCCGGTTTTAGCTCACTGGCTTTGACAAGTTGTGGCTTTGCTTTGAGTTTTGGCGGCTGCGGTGAGGGTGTCTCCTCAATGTCGTCATCAATGTAACGAACGCGGGGCGTGTAGGCGGGTTTCTTCTGTGAGCCGAGCGGTTTTCTCTGTTTGAAACCGCCCCCCTTGCCGCGTGCTTTCTTATCAATTTCTTTGAGTTTTAAGGTCTGAAGCGCCGAGAGTGGTTCATCTGGCGCGCCCTTTTCGAGATCGTGGAAGGCAGATCCATATTTCTCCACGCGCGCCTCGACCTCTTCCAGAAATTCGCGTTCCCAATCTGAGAGCGGCGGGCCTAGACCTTGGTCAGCCAGCGCCGCGGCCTTGCGCAATTTGCGCAGCGCCTTGCGCTTTTTCCTTTCGTCAATCTCTCGGGACATGAGCCAGTGTTAGCCTGATGCGGGGGATTATAGCAACGCCAGCAAGGTCATAGCGTCCGCCTCGTACAATGACAGAAGGACTTCTTCAGGATCACCATCGAGTTCGAGCGCTTCAGAAAACGCCTGTTCGGTCGACAGGCCGTCCTCTTTCAGTTCGCGAATAGCGGCGCGCAAATCATCGCCGCCAAAGCGCAGCAGGCGTTCTTCGACTTTGAAGAAGCGATAGAATTCATGTTCTTCGACCGGGTGTTCGCGGCCCCAGACTTCGACGGCTTGGCCTGAGAGCTCGAAGGTCGCGAAACAGGAGGGCTGCCGCCGATAGGGTTTGCGCTCAAGGCGAAACTTGGGCTGGGTGCCGAACAGGGTTTTCAGCGCGGCGGCAAAGCCATCCAGATCGCCTTTGGCGGAGCAGCAGATATCCACGTCACTTTTTGAGGTGTGTACATCAAGAGCGGTTGAGCCAACCCAGACAGCATCGAAGCGCTCCAGCTTTTCAAGCACATCATAAGCGCTCAGTAGGGCGTAAATGCCAGCCTGCGATGTCATGGAAGCTTAGATTTCGCCAAGCGCGAGGAGGTAGACGTCGAGAATGGCTTCCTGCTCTTCGCGCTCTGCCTTGTCCTGCTTGCGCAGGCGCACGCATTGGCGAAGGGCCTTTGTGTCATAGCCCATCGCCTTGGCTTCGGCGTAGACGTCCTTGATCTGATCCGCGATCTCTTTTTTCTCCATCTCGAGCCGCTCAATGCGAGAGACGGTCTGGCGGAGTTTTTCGCGGGCCGTTTCAGTGAGGTGGGTATCTGACGCGTTGTTCATGGATCTGTGTCCTTCATGCTTGATGATCAGCGCTGTCTTTAAGCCTGAATCGGGCGCGATGCGAGACCTGAACTGACGGGGATGTGATGATCGGGCGCAGCCCTGTGATTGGACGTTATTGGTGGTCCTCCCTATGTCAGCTGCATGACTGATACGAAACGCTTTTCGCCCACGCGGCGCAATTTGATCCTGGCCGCACCCGCGCTTCTGGCAGCAGCATGTACGCGCACCGGCATAGCATCTGGAGAAACCGCTTTTGATTCCAGCGCGACACAAGCCTTCTCTGAAAGTGAGTGGCGTGCCCTAACCGAAGCCGACTGGCGCGAACGTCTGGAACCGCTCGCCTTCCGGGTTTTGCGACAGGAAGCGACAGAGCGCGCGTTCACCTCACCGCTGAACAATGAAAAGCGCGAGGGCGTGTTTAAATGCGCCGGCTGCGATCTCGGTATTTTCGATAGCAATTGGAAGTATGACAGCGGCACAGGCTGGCCGAGTTTCTGGGACTATCGCCCCGGCACGCTGGGCTTTAAGGAAGACAATAAGCTGTGGATGACGCGCACGGAATATCACTGCGCGCGCTGTAAAGGCCACCATGGGCATGTCTTCAATGACGGGCCGAGACCGACCGGCTTGCGATACTGCAATAATGGCGTCGCGCTGACATTCGAGGCGGCTTAGTTGTTCAGCCAGTCATGAAACAGGTCCAGCTGGTTCGGATCGGCATAGCGTTTGCGCTTTCGTCGTTTTGGTTTTGAGGGCGCCTTATCCTGTTTGGGTCTGGCTTTTTTGACCTGTTTAGACCTTGGGCGAACAGTCGAGCCAAGCTTCCAATAGGTCACCGCAAAGACGATTTCTCCGTCTGCGTCCTCATAGACTTGCACGAAGCCACGCTCAGACCCCGCTTTGATTTCATCGGACAGTGAGTGCTGCTCAACCTCGGCCCGCGATAGCCATTGCGTATGCAAAGCGGTTATCGTGCGATCACCAGCCAGAGCTTCGGCATCATAGCGCGTGGCGGCTCGCGGTGCGCTGGCATTCAGAGCGCCAATGACTGTTTCTGCGATGGGGTAAGAATGGCCCATAGGCGCTTATAGAACGCTGCCACCCGTCACTGAGAATTTGCGGCGAACCGTCAGCATTCTTTCGCCCTGGCGAACGGCATCTGAGGTCGCCGTGGCAAGGCCAATGACAGGATGCTCTCTCAGGATTTCAATCGCTTGCTTGAGGTGGTCCATCGCCTCGCGAATACGGGTTGGATTGTGCCGGCGCTCAGATAGGCTCAAAAGGGCGCGCCCAAGATCGATACGCGCTTTAATCTGTGTGCGGCGGCTAAGCTGGCCATCAGACAGCAGTCGGGCGCGACGCAACTGAACTACATATTCCAAGTCCTCATGATCGCCACAGTGAAGCGCCATGGTGCAGAAATCGTCTTCGATCAGTTCTAGCGTGTCTGCCGGAATAGGCCCGGGATTTTCAAGCGCGGTTTCCAGCAATTCCGCGACCGGTTTAATCTTCTCAAGGCGAAATCCAACAGCGTCGGCCAGACCTGGCTGGAACGCGCGTGCAAAGAGATAGGCTGCTGCACGTTCTTGGGCTTCTGTCATCTCAGACAGGTCTTCCGGAAGCAGGATGGTTTCGTGGCGGCCGTATCCGGTTTCTGGGTCAAGCTCGCGGCTCATCAGTTGGAAGCTCGTCTCTGACTTTCGCTCGCTTTGGCCCCAAACGACCAAAGCGGCCGAAAAAGCATCTCTGTGCGCCTTGGCGGTATCGCGCAGACCTTGCGCGCCTTTCGCTTTCAGCTGGCGCATTGATGTCACTTCATAAGGCGCACCGAATGTGAATGCGCCCAGATGTTTCTGGAGCAGCAGAACAAGCTCTTGAGAGCGCTGTTTGCCTTTTGGTCCGGCCAGATCGGCGACAATCACGCTGATGCCGTTAAAACGGCTATGTTTGCGCCGCTGCACCAAGTGTGAAATTTTGCGGAGGCTCGCCAGTATCAAACGGACAGTCTGCCAGATCAGTAAGACTGCCAGCACGCCCAACGCCACCAGTCCTGCCACGGCGAGCACAGGAGCGTTTTGCATCAGGTTTGAACACCAAACCGTAATTTGATCGAGCATAGGCATATTTTGACGTGAGTCCGCTGCGAATTCGACTTACACAAATACAGTATTCATCCTCTAAGGTGCAATGAGAAATAGCGGTATCCGCGGGTGAGAAGGTCAGAAGACGCGATGTTTCGAACACGATTTGCCCCCTCACCGACAGGGCGCCTACATTTGGGGCACGCTTTTTCTGCGCGTGTGGTCTGGCGCGCCGCAGAAGCTGCGGTCGGAGAGGTTCTGCTTCGCATCGAGGACATCGATACCACGCGGTGCAGGCCCGAGTTTGTCGAGGGGATTGTCGAAGACTTGCGCTGGCTGGGCTTTGACTGGCCTGAGACGGTTCGACTGCAATCAGACCATTTTGCTGACTATGCAGCTGTCGTTTCAGCCTTGGCGGCGCGCGGGCTGGCCTATCGCTGCTTTCGCACTCGCGCTCAGATCGCGCAGAAAACCGGCGAAGATCGGCCTTTTACAGGGAGCGCTCTACCCGAAGATGAGGAGCAGGACCGACTCTCAGATGGCGATGCCTTCGCTTGGAGACTGTCTCTTGAAGCCTGCAAGGACGTTCTGGGGTCCGCTTACGGCGATCTCAACTTCATGCTTCAAACCGAAACCGGATTGGAGACATACCGCGCTCATCCGGACCGACATGGCGATATCGTAATCGCCCGCAAAGATAGCCCGAGCGCTTACCACATCGCGGCCACCCATGATGATGCGCTTCAAGGCATGACCCATATCGTGCGCGGCGATGATCTCGCTGATGCGCCGCACATTCAGACCCTATTACAAGTCCTAATGGGTTGGCCGCAGCCAATATATCAGCATCATCGCCTGCTGCTGGGACCAGATGGAAAGCGCCTATCCAAGACACATGGGAGCATTTCGCTTGCGCAGCTTCACGCTGAAGGCCATACGCCAGAACAGATTTGGGCGAGGATTGATAGTCTATGAGCGATGCTGTCATCGAGCAGGAAAAGGCCATGCCGGTCTGGTTTGGCCCGGCCATGGTTTTCATGGGCAGCATCTTTATTGGATTCGCCCCGATTGGTCTTCGTCTCGGTTTGGATGAATTGGGCCCTCAGGCCATTGCCTTCTGGCGCTATGTCTTCGCCCTTCCAATCCTGTTTATCATCGCCGTTGGCATCAATCGGCGCCTCCCCGTGAAGCCCAATCCATATGTCATAATAGCGGGAACCTGTTTCGCGCTGGACATCGGCCTTTGGCATTGGAGTTTGACCTATACGACGGTAGCGAACGCGACCTTCATCGTGAATCTGGGTAATATTTGTGTTGGCATCACAGCCTGGATTTTCCTGAAAGAGCGACCGACGCGGGTCTGGTTTATTGCTGTGCTGATTGCGATTGCAGGGGCCGCGGCCTTATCTCTAGGTGGTGAAGCTGGTGGTAAGACTGATATTCGAGGCGATCTTCTAGCGCTTGGCGCCGCCGTACTCGTCTCTTGCTATATGGTCGGGTCCAAAGTCGCGCGGCGCACAATGGGAGGTCTGGATACGATTTTCTGGCTGACCGCGGTCGAGGTTATCGTGGCGGGCATTCTGGTTATCGCGTTTCGCGAGTCCTTCATGCCGGAAACGATGATGGGTTTCGCGATCCCGCTTTTCCTCGCCATTATCGTTCAAGTGGGTGGGCAGGCCCTGATCATTACCGGTCTCGGTCATACACCGGCTGCGATTGCAGGGGTTTTGGTCCTGGTCCAACCCGTGGTTGCTGCCGCGATTTCTTGGCAATTATTCGAAGAACCTCTGACAGCCATTCAGGCCGGAGGGGCAGCCTTTATCCTCTTTGGAATTTACCTGTCACAGCAGAAATTCGGACGCGAGACCAAGGCGTCAAACGCGTAAAACACAGGACCGAGAACGCCGTCTCTGGTACTTGTATCCCGTCGACCTAGTAGCTAGGTGGGCGCCGGTTAGATAGGACCACGGTCCAGTCCAGAGCCAGCTCCCTAAGACGGAATTAAGGTCGGCGGATAGCTGACCGTCCTCGAACGCCCCAGCCCTGTGCTTCATGGGGGATATAAGCGTCGGATTGAGATTTGGTAAGAGCCGTTACGCTTCAGATGCTGTCGCAGGAGAAAGCCACCGCCAGATATGCCCACCGGACAGGAATAGCGCACCGACGACCGTGAGCGGCGTCTCATAATCATGCAAAGCTTCAACAAATGCACCAGCCAGTAGGAGACTTATGCCAACCACCAGCATCCCAAGGATAAGGGGACGGCTACGTGTCTGTGGCGTCGTAAAAATCGCTAACAAAGCGACCGGCAGGGCCAAAAGCACAAGGACCTTATGAATCGCTTCATTTTCCGAAAAGACCGCCAGAACCGGAGCTGATACAACTAAAAGAGGAAGAGCCATGCAGTGGAGGAGACATAGACATGAGAGCCCGACCCCGGAGATATCTAGAAGCTTCGACGTTGCAGTCCTGGCGGCCATTCGGAAAACCACTTATTAATGTGATAATATCACAAATACTGATCGCGTGAATGCCGTCAAGCGAAGTTTGCTGTCAGGTTCCGATATTTCTGTGAGCAGAAAGAACCCATGCTGCTTGCGCGCCTGATAATGATAGCGGCGCTGTATTCACGGAAAACCCCTGCTCTTCCAAATGGCTTACACATCGCTGCAACTCCTCTTGGCTGAGAGCGGCTGCGATCATGCTATCCATTCTGGCTTTGTAAGCCTCAATTTCGCTCTTCATGCTGTTAAGCCACCCCGTGACGTCTTGGAGCACGTAGGCTGAGCGTTTTTCCCAAAGCTGAGCGGTCCCGTTGATCAAATGCGCCGCAAGGCTGCGCTTATTCGGTTTGATCAAAGCACTGACACGATCGCGGGCGATCATGACATCATCCATCAGCGCCTGAGCCTTTGCAGTGTTATTCTCGTAAGCGCCTTTGAATAGAGCGGAAGCTTTCTCGATGAAGCCCGACTCCAAAAGTTCGGCGCAATGGTCCGCATGGCCTTGGACTTCCGCCTCGATCGCCCCACCGGCCATGTGCATGACCGTTTCAATGCGTCCGCGTGGTGCAGTGAGCCTCGCTGCTTCAGACAGAGCGGCCTGCGCGCCTGCATATTCGAGGCCGAACTGACTAACGATAATATCATAGGTTGCGTCCGGCAGGCCGGTTTCGGAGGCAGAGGCAGTCATTGTTTTAGCAGCAGGCAGATCGTTTTGAAGGACCTTGACCGCCTCGCTAGAAATATCGAGCCCTGTAAGATTGGAATATCCAAGCTTTGCGGCCTGTTTCAGGACTGTCCCCGCACCGCAAGCGAGATCGAGAAACGCCGCATCTCTTGCACCATCTGAGAGAACACGTGCCCAATGCTCTTGCAATTCACGGTCGCTTTCAACGCCTGTCAGCGCGCCGGTGGTATCGCCCTCACGGCCCTGCCAGTACTGGCTCCAGCTCGCCTCACTCATTTAGGTCGCGTGCCTCACTTTCCAGCATGATCGGCATGCCGTCACGGATCGGATAAGCGAGTTTGACCTTGTCAGAAATCAGTTCGCAAGCCTCGCTATCAAGCCGTAAGGGGCCGCGAGACACAGGACAGATCAAGAGTTCAAGCAGCCGCGGATCGACGCCGCAGGGACCTATTTTTGGCGGAGTTGGCTCATTAGTCATTGCACCGTTGAGCTGTCATCGCCCGGCACGTCCATGTCAAGCAGCGCCATCAGCGTTTCAGCGCGATGGGAGATTGTATCAGCTTCCAAAAGCGCCTGCTTTTCCAGCACACCGAAAGGACAGCCCGCGCTGAGCGCATGGATCAGGGTCTCAAGCGGCGCGTTCTTAACCGCGTCCCAATCAACCTCCATCGCGTTGACCTTGCTGTAGCGTTTTAAGGACTCTGTCAGCTTCTCACGCGACAGGATCAAATCAGCAGGTTTAGGCGGCGTCAGATCGGCCTCAAACGGGTCCCAGTTCGGCGTCAACTGCCGATAAGGCGTGCTAACATCCATTTCAGTCTCTGTGCTGAAACGACAAATGCCGGTCAGTGAAATGAGATAGCGACCGTCGGAGGTCTCTGAGTAAGACGTGATCCGACCCGCGCAACCAACATGGGCGAGCGTCGGTCTGGAGCGATCGCCACCCATCGTCTGAACCATTCCGATCACCCGATGACCGCGCATCGCATCGTCGATCATGTTCAGGTAACGCGGTTCAAAAATATTCAGCGGAAGCGACCATCGCGGGAACAGCATCGCCCCGGATAGTGGGAAAACGGCCATTGTTTCCGGCAAGTCGGAAAGCTTACGATAGGTCTCTGCGCTCAATACCGTTTCCCTTCGCTCTTAGGGAAATGGGTCGAAACCAAAATTTTGCGAGGGGGAATCCGTTAAAACCTTAGGCAAACATCAAAGAGCCGAGGCGGCGACGCCCTTCGACCGTCACTGGATCTTTCGGTCCCGCCGCTTCGAAGATTTCCAGCAGTTTCGCTTTTGCCTTACCCTCACTCCAGTCCAGATCATTGGAAAGGATAATCAGCAAATGATCGGCGGCGTCCTGATTTTTACCTTTCGCAATCAGCTTTTCAGCCAGATCAAAGCGTGCATCATGATTGTCCGGTGCGGCTTCGACAGCGCCCCGCGCTTCGGAGAGATCATCTTCCAGAGGCGCATCCGCCATGAGTTCTATCGCCGTGCGCACAGACTTGATTGCGCTATCGCTTTGCTTGTCTTCAGGCGCCATATCGAGAATTTGACTGGCGCGTTCAGTGTCGCCGTTCGCAAGGTAACACCTTGCTAAACCAGCGATCGCGCCGGGATGGGTTTGATCGGCTTCAATCACATTGCTGTAGAGCTGAGCTGCCCCCGCAATATCGCCGTTTTGAAGCGCAGCATCAGCTTCAGCAACCAAGTCTGCAATCGCTTTCGCACTGTCCGTACCGCCCAGGATGGAACTGATGAACTGACGGATCTGACCTTCCGGCAGCGCACCCTGGAAGCCGTTGACCGGGCGGCCTTTACCGAAGGCGAACACAGCCGGGATTGAGCGAACGCCCATCTGGCCTGCAATACCTGGATTTTCGTCAATATTAATTTTGACCAGTTTGACCTTGCCATTTTCGCTGTTCACGACCTTTTCAAGCACAGGCGTCAACGATTTACACGGCCCGCACCACGGTGCCCAGAAATCAACCAGAACAGGCGTGTCATTCGACGCCTCAATCACATCGGCCATAAAGGTCTCATCAGTGGCATCTTTAATCGGGGAGGCGGCGTTCGGGTCCAGCATTTTCGGCATCCTGTTTAAGTCTGCCTCTATGTGGACCTTGTGCCTCGCCGTCGCAACCTCTGCGCGCTAAGTCAGCTGCATGAGTGATACTAAACGCTTGAGTGAGATTGAGACCGATACTTGGAACCTGCTGGTGCGCGCTGTGGTTGATAAGCGCTCGCCCCTGCGTTGGTTTACGCTCGCGACGGTATCGAGCGATGGGCAGCCTGAGACGCGCACGGTCGTGCTGCGGGAGATCGATCGCGACGCGCGCAGGATTACGCTGTTTACGGATCGCCGCGCCGCGAAAGTCGCAGCATTGCAGGCCAACCCAAAAGCCGAGTGCCATTTCTTTGACAGCCGCAAGATGCTGCAGTTTCGCCTGTCTGGCGTAGCTGAGATTTTAACGCGTGGTGCACGCTGGCAGAGCCTGTTTGATAACGTTCCGGACTACGCGCTAGGGGACTACTCGGCGCTTATCGCGCCCGGAACGTTGGGCAAAATGGACAGCGATAGCGCTCTGGCCGCCGATCATTTTACCGTGATCGATATTTCAATTGAAGGCTTGGATTGGCTGAGCCTATCGCGCGAGGGGCACCAGCGGGCACGATTTGTTTGGCAAAATGGAGAACGGCGCGCTGAGTTTGTTGTGCCGTAGTTTACGTCAGCGTCGTCTCTGACGTTTGTATCAATTCCAGCAGGCCCTCCAAAGCCAGCATCTGTCCTAGCGGCCAGTCGATTATGCAGTCTGCCCCTCAGAGCCAAGGTGGAGCCGTAACCTGATGACGATCAGGCCGATAACGGCCGTCATGATCGCGAGCGCGTGCATCTCTGTTCGCGTCCAATTGTTCATGATGATGCCCAGCAAGCCCCAGCTGAGCGCAACATAGAACCAAAGGCTGGCGCTGACATAACGGGCGAAAAGATAGGCAAGTATGGCGGCAAGTACCAGTGCGGTCCATAGCGACTGCCACGGATTATCTGTCGGCCCGCGCCCAAACGCGTCACGCAGCACTTCCGGCGCGCTGATCGATGTTGCTACGGCGAGCCATCCGGCGAGCAACCCTACGACCAGGCATAACAGAAGGCGGCGTCCGGTCCCGTTAAACCCGCCTACCTTGTGCAGACGATAGGCGGCCTCCCAAGCGACAAACAGGATCGGCCACAGCAGCAGAAAATCGAGCCAGGACAGCCCAAAACTCTGCGCGCTGATCATCCAGATGACATTTCCGATGCCTGCAAGCGCGAGCGGACCCGCCACTTTGTCATAGACTATGTTAGGCTTCGCGATCGCGACGATAGCAACGCCGAGATAAGCGGTGAAAATAATGCCCCAAATCGCGAAAAAGACACCTAAAGGAAGTTCAGGCGGGATACCCGGACCCGTGGCACGGTCCCCAATCGTTTCCCCAAAACCCATGGCGGGCAAAGCCGGTGCCGCAAACTGCGCAATCGCAATCGGAAACAATGCGTATCGACCAAGCTTCATGACAGGCCCTCCTGAATGTCCAATGGCCCAACAGGCCAAAAAGTTCCAGTCAGAGATTCGTGATCACTGTATGCGTATGAGTATGGACTAGCGCCATGCGAAGCGAAGGAAGATCGGGATCGCAAACCCAGCGGCCACGCCGCCAATGTGTGCCGCCCACGCAATCGGGATCGGAAACGCCGCACCGAAAACAGCCAAGCCAATATTAATGGCGATCCATACCGCACTGTTTCGCAAAGCGCCTCTCCATCCGCCAAACGCATATCCAAGCGCTGGCAGCAGGCCGGAAATCGCTGAAGATGCGCCAATCGCGATGCCGGATTCCCCTGTGACCTGCCAGACGAGCAGTTGAGCCACAGCACCACCGACTGCACAAAAAGCGAAGAAGGCGAGGAAAGCGACTTTGCCTCTCGCGCTGGGCCCAAACATTTTGATGAGCTGCGTCCCCAACGCATAAAGCGCGAGCATATTCATGCCGAGATGCGCGACACCGCCGTGAAGAAGGACATGCAAGACATAAGGCGCTGCCTCGCCATAGGGTTTAGGAATGTCTTCAAATTCACGCCCGCCGATCACGGCAAACGCCCGAAACAACCAGTCCACCGTCCGCTCATCAGCCGACCACTGATAGAATGTCACCGCAGAGATGATCGCTGTCAGCGTCATGATGGTGAGCGAATTGGTTCGCCAAAACGACGATTGGGGTAGCGGTGCAGTCGGCTCTGTCATGGCCCTGATATGGCCCGCACCGATAAGCGCCACAATAGGACGCTTGCGCCACGTGACCGCTTGACCGTTTTTGCCAGACGGGCAGTCTCTCCCCATGACACAGACCATTACCTTCGACAGCCTCCGCCCGCCCTGCCCGCACATGGATGAAACGCATGATGCCTGGCGGCGCAGCGTGCGCGGCTTTATCGACAAAGAAATCATGCCCTTTGTCGAGGACTGGGAAGAGGCCGGGCGTATCCCCCGCGCACTGTTCAAAGCGGCGAGCGAGGCGGGCCTGCTCGGTGTTGGATACCCGACTGGGTATGGCGGTGAAGGCACTGACTTTGATCGGTTTCATGGCATTATCACGAGTGAAGAATTAGCGCGGATCGGCGCCGGAGGGGTGTCCTCGGCACTGATGATCCACGGCATCGGCCTACCGCCCATCATGGCGATGGGTAGCGAAACCTTGAAGCAAGAAATCGGGCGCGCGGTGCTGTCCGGTGAGAAACAGATCAGCCTCGGCATTACTGAGCCGGGTGGTGGCTCGGATGTGGCGCAACTCAAAACCAAGGCGGTTAAAGACGGCAATGGCTGGCGCGTGAATGGCTCAAAGACCTACATTACAGGCGGCATGACCTCGAAATGGGCGACGACGGCGGTGCGGACCGGCGGAAACGGCATGGGCGGAATCTCGCTAATGCTGATTGATCTTGAAAGCGAGGGGGTTGAGCGAACCGAACTTCCGAAACAGGGCTGGTGGGCGTCTGATACCGCGACCCTGCATTTCGATGATGTCTTTGTGCCTGCGGAAAACCTGATTGGGGAAGAAAACAAAGGCTTTTACGGCATCATGGCCAACTTTAATGGCGAACGGCTCGGCATGGCCGCGCAGGCTGCTGCCTATGCCCGGGTCTGCATTGAAGAAGCCGCCGCCTGGGCTCAAGAACGTAAGACGTTTGGCAAACGCCTCGCCGACCATCAGGTCATCCGCCACAAACTGGCTAGCATGGCGCAGCGGGTCTGGGCGACGACCAGCATGCTCGACACTTATGCCTGGCACGTTCAGAACGGCAATACGCCTGTGGCTGAGCTTGCGATGCTGAAAGTCCAAGCGACCGAAACGATGGAGTACTGCGCACGCGAAGCGATGCAAATTCTCGGGGGCGCGGGCTTTATCCGCGGTCACCGGGTCGAGCGGCTATATCGTGAGGTCCGCGTTATGGCGATTGGCGGTGGGTCGGAAGAGATTATGCGCGATCTCGCCGCCCGCCAGATGGGAGTTTAGGCGATGGATTATCAAGGCAAAACAGTCGTCATCACAGGCGGTGCGACAGGGATCGGCTTCGGGCTGGCCAAAGCGTTTGGCGCGCAGGGCGCGAAAATCGTCATCGGCGACCCGCGCGGAGAAAAATTAGACGAGGCTGCCAAAGCCCTAAGCGACCTCGGCATCGATGTGGCGACATCGGTTTTGGATGTGACCGATCCTGCAAGCGTCGAAGCCTTTGCAGATTTCGCATGGACCACCTATGGCCGCGTCGACCTGCTCATCAATAATGCAGGCATCGCCATAACGCGCAAAAGAATGACCGACGTTGATCTGGCGGACTTGCACACTCTGTTCAATGTGAACTTTTTCGGCGTCTGGCACGGGGCAGCGATTTTTGGGAAACGGATGATAGAGGCGGGCGAACCCGCCGCGATTTATAATGTCGCCTCAGAAAACGCCTTCTTCAACGCCGTAAACAATAGCGCACCCTATATTGCTTCAAAACACGCTGTGCGCGGACTGACCGAGGCCATGCGCGATGACTTTCCGGACTTTATCACGGTCGGCATGATCGTGCCGGGCTTTGTCGCGTCAGACATGACGAAAGGCTCAGAGGCCTTTGCGATGAGTGCGGACACGTTTGCCGAAAAGGTCGTCACCCAGATCGCTGCCGGTGAACCTTATGTCGTGACCCATGCCTACAATATCGAGCGGATTAGACCGATCCAT
>JBCDKW010000014.1:0-63984 GCA_038746145.1 Pseudomonadota bacterium | reverse complement strand
TGGTCGGAGTGATAGGATTCGAACCTACGACCCTCTGGTCCCAAACCAGATGCGCTACCAGGCTGCGCCACACTCCGGCCTCCCGGTATAGTTTCGGTTTTTTGAACCGCAACCTTATTTTGCTGTTCGACGCAGTGATCGGAATGTCGCATCTGCACGCGCTGCGAGTTTCGTCCCGCCGATCAGTAAATCCGCTTGAACCTGCACAATCCCGGACTCGACAGAGCGCACAATTGGATACGCTTCCAGCCAGTCATGCAGGCGAACGGTCTCATAATAATGTAGCGTCAGTTTCAACGTAACGGAAAAGCGCTTCGTTGCATCCCAGACGGCAACCGCAATCGATCGATCTGCAAATGCACTCGCCATCCCGCCGTGAAGGAAGCCCATACTGTTGCAGTGGCGATCGAGCACAAACATGCCAGAGCGCAGATCTCCGTCAGCACTCGCCTGATAGACAGGGCCGTTATGATTGGTGAACGCGCCTTTGGTCTGCGCCAATACGAAGCCGTCAGGGACGCGCAGATGATCCGGCAGATCGCTTTCGCGCATTACTCAGCGGCTGTATCTTCTGCGAGGGCATTTCCAAACAGCGGATGGATGACCGTATCGAGCGGTTCAATTCCCAATTCCGCCGCTCGCCCTCCATTAATTTCCAGCACCGCAGCAACGGGAATGCCCGCTGAAATCGTGCGCAGTGACCCCGGAACTGCATTTCGTGCGATCATTTCAATTGTGCCGTCAGACGAAATAAACAGCATATCCAGAGGGATCAGCGTGTTTTTCATGAACATTTGCGGGTCGCGCGGCGGATTGAAGTCAAACAGCATGCCGGCATTTTCCGCCATGCTTTCACGCTCCATCAATCCAAAACTGATTTCTTCCTGATCGTCGGCAATCTCGACTGTGAACGTGTGCGTTGCATCGTCTGTTTCAATCGAGAGCGGGGTGACCGCCATTGGATCAGCAAACGCGGAAGCTGCCAGACCAAAAGCTGCCATGAGAGCGGGGACAACTGTTCTTTTCATCATGTCACTGGCTTATCCTTGTGGCTGGGTCACGGCAAGTTGGAATGGCGGCTAAGGCTCAGTCGATCTTTACTTTCCGAACGCTCAGTCCCTTATTTCCATCTGCAATGAGCGCAGAGAGACTTTGCCCGGGCTCAACTGCTTCAATGCCATCGCGGCGAAGAACTGTGATGTGCAGGAAAATATCTTCAGCTTCGCCAACCCGGTTGACGAAGCCAAAGCCTTTTACGCTGTCAAACCACTTGACCGTGACGGACTCAAAAACAACCGCCTCATCCGTATTTCTGGAAAACTTCGATGTCTCCATCTCGATGATGTGAACGACCTGCCAGCCTTTTTCGCGCTCTTCGATATTGCAAACGATCCGGGCGCCTTCATCGATCAGGCTTTCGCCGTGGGCACGAAGACAGGAAATGTGCAGCATGACATCGCCCTCAACGCTCACGCGCTCAACCGTTTCCGGCACGATAAAGCCAAACCCTTTCGCAATATCGAACCATTTGACATGGCCGATCATGCGAACTGTTTCGGGTTCATCTTCCGCATCAAGGATAGGTTCAGTCTGATTCACGCAACACCCCAGTGTGGTTAACAAATAGGTAACCGTTAAGGCGGTGTCACCCTGTCAAAAGGCGCATACCTCAACTTTTAAGAGAAAGTGATGCAAACATGGCACTCCTAAGGGGAAAAGACCGCATCGATGAACTCAAGAAAGCGCTTCGCTAAGTGACTTAACTTGCATGAAATCAGCCACAAGCGTTGGATTATCCGGCAAATACTTCGCCACGCGCGACATCCACGCTTTTATCCCTGGATGGGCCGCAGCGCTCAGTTCTTCCTCTAATCCGAACATGTATCCAAATACAAGTTGTGGAAACACCGCCAGATCAAGCATGGTCGGATGCTGCATTTCGCCGAGATATGGACCATCTCCAAGGTGACCGACGAGTTCGAGAAAGATACGAACCTGCATATCTTTGGCGCTTTCATCGAGGTTCATATGCTCTGCCATTGCCCGAATGAACGGCGCCTGTTTCAGGCCTTCTGGCCAATGGTGTCTAACCTGCTCGGATAGAGGTGTATGCGCACTGACCAAGGCCGCGAGGCGCCACCCACGATAGCGAAATTGCAAGTTAAGGTCAGCGTCAATTGCGCCGCGAAAAATACCCAGCAGGAAGCTATCGCTAATCCATTTATCAATCAGATGGATTTTGTCTTTCTGCGCGGCGGGGCAAAGCGGTTTGTCAGGAAATCGCTCATCCAACCAGAAAGCATGATCGGAAGACTCTCTTCGGTATTCCCCGTCAATCTCCAAGACAGGCACTTGTGTGCTATTTGTATGCCCTATTGTTGCTTCAGGATTGGTCGGATCAACCGGAACATGCTCGAACGGCAAGCCTTTATAATAAAGGAAGCACCCGGTTTTTCTCACGAATGGACTGGTGGCATATCCGTAAAGCTTGATCTCTGTCATTGCGGTCTCCTGTCGTGCACGATCCAATCACTATTCAAATGACACACGAAGGCAAATCATCGATCAGGTCGGTTATAGCAGCTAGTATAAAGTTCGGGGAGAGAGCGTCTTGAGTGCAAAGTCTTTCAAACATGGCACTCCCTAGGGGAATCGAACCCCTCTTTCCAGGTTGAAAACCTGGCGTCCTAACCGATAGACGAAGGGAGCACTCAGTTTGAACGCGCGATATAGCCAACAGAGATTCAGCTTGCAAGTGTTTCACGCTGTGGTGCGGCCTTTTTTACAGGAAGACGTCGCTGCCTGAAAAATTTCTTTACAGAGCGTTGACGCAAGGCTCAGCGGAACCTACTTGCGCAACATCGTTAGCAGTCTGATACCGTGAGTGCCAAAACGCATTCTTTCAGGCTGACAACGCGATAAAAGTTTAACTGACGAAATGAGGGGCAACTCATGAAATTCCGTCCACTAGGCGACCGTGTTCTGGTCCGCCGCGTTGAAGAAGCCACTAAGACAGCGGGTGGCATCATCATCCCTGACACTGCAACAGAGAAGCCACAGGAAGGCGAAGTCCTCGCTGTCGGCAATGGTGCAATCGGTGACGACAATGAGCGCGTGCCGCTCGACGTCAAAGCCGGTGACAAAATCCTGTTCGGTAAATGGGGTGGCACTGAGGTCAAGATCGACGGTGAAGACCTGCTGATCATGAAAGAAAGCGACATTATGGGCGTGATCGAGGGCTAGAGCTCTCCCGTCACGTTTCATGCAATTTGAATAAAGAAAGGTCATTACACATGGCTGCTAAAGACGTAAAATTCGGCGCAAGTGCGCGTGAGCGCATGCTGAAGGGTGTCGATACCCTCGCAAACGCCGTCAAAACCACACTGGGACCAAAAGGCCGCAACGTGGTCATCGAGAAATCCTTCGGCGCACCGCGCACAACAAAAGACGGTGTCACCGTTGCGAAGGAAATCGAGCTTGAAGACAAGTTCGAGAATATGGGCGCACAAATGCTGCGCGAAGTTGCTTCTAAAGCAAACGACGTTGCCGGTGACGGTACAACGACTGCCACTGTTCTCGCTCAAGCCATCGTTCGCGAAGGCATGAAGCGCGTCGCCGCTGGCATGAACCCAATGGATCTGAAGCGCGGCATCGATAAAGCCGCTGGCGAAGTCGTCTCTGATCTCGCCCATCACTCCCGCAAAGTCGCCAACAATGACGAGATCGCCCAAGTTGGGTCAATCTCTGCAAACGGCGACGCTGAAATCGGTGATATGATCGCAAAAGCGATGGAAAAAGTCGGCAATGAAGGCGTCATCACAGTTGAGGAAGCAAAATCACTCGAAACTGAACTCGACGTTGTTGAAGGCATGCAGTTCGACCGCGGTTACCTGTCTCCATACTTCGTCACAAACGCTGACAAGATGACGACAGAACTGGATGATCCATACATCCTTCTGCACGAAAAGAAGCTGTCTTCGCTTCAGCCAATGCTGCCAATCCTTGAGTCTGTTGTTCAGTCTCAGCGTCCGCTGCTGATCATTGCAGAAGACGTCGACGGTGAAGCGCTCGCGACACTCGTCGTGAACAAGCTACGTGGCGGCCTGAAAATCGCAGCGGTTAAAGCGCCAGGCTTCGGCGATCGCCGCAAAGCCATGCTGCAGGACATTGCGATCCTGACAGGTGGACAGGTCATTTCTGAAGACCTCGGCATCAAACTTGAGAATGTCAGCCTCGACATGCTCGGCACAGCCAAGCGCGTAAACATCACCAAAGACGACTCAACCATCGTCGACGGTGCGGGCGAGAAAGCCGACATCGAAGCGCGCGTCACCCAGATCCGCAAGCAAATCGAAGACACGTCTTCTGATTATGACCGCGAAAAACTGCAAGAGCGTCTGGCGAAACTCGCTGGCGGTGTTGCTGTCATCAAGGTCGGCGGCGCAACCGAGGTTGAAGTGAAAGAGCGTAAAGACCGCGTCGATGACGCCCTGAACGCGACACGCGCAGCCGTCGAAGAAGGCATTGTTGCAGGCGGTGGCACAGCCCTGCTTGCAGCGGCTGGCAACATTGACATCAAAGGCGTCAATGATGACGAGCAAGCCGGCATCGACATCGTGTCGAAAGCTCTGGAGTCTCCAATTCGTCAGATCGCTGAGAATGCGGGTGTCGAAGGCTCTGTTGTTGTCAACAATATCAAAGGCAACAAGACCAAAGGCTACGGCTTCAACGCGCAAACGGAAGAGTATGGCGACCTGTTCGACATGGGTGTTATCGACCCGGCGAAAGTCGTTCGCTCAGCCCTTCAGAACGCAGCGTCTGTCGCGGGTCTTCTGATCACAACAGAAGCGGCCGTTGCAGAAGCGCCAAAAGATGAAGCCCCAGCCATGCCAGGCGGCGGTATGCCAGACATGGGCGGAATGGGCTTCTAGTCCAGGAGGCTCCGGCAGGACTTCCAACCTGACTAATTTAGAGGGCGGTCTATCTGACCGCCCTTTTCTTTTTGAACAGCCGTTTACAAATTAGCAATATTGCTTATTATCAATTTTGACAATTAAGGATATGCTCATGCTGCTGAAAATCATCTTAGGCCTTATAACGCTCAGTGTTTTTTCCTTTATCCCGGCAACAGCTCAAACCACGAACGCAGCAGGTAAGCAGGAGATTTTGGATCCAGAGATGATGATTGGACGATGGTCGGGACCATTGAAGGTTAACGATGCTGTCTCTTTGACACTGGCTCTGAATATTTTTTACGATGACAAACAGAGCATTTCAGCAACTCTGGACAGCGTCGATCAAAATGCCTTCGGCATTACTGTTGATCCCTTTTCAATCACAGACACCATGATATCGGGGCGGGTTCCTTCAATTGGTGCTTCCTTTGAGTTTGAGATCACCAACGGCTCCCTAGTCGGCACTTTCACCCAGGGAATAGACCTCCCACTAATACTTGAGAGACGTGACGAAGCAGAGGCCCCGAAACAAAAACCACAAGAAGCAGCACTGGTTCGTGATTATATCATTGAAGAGGTCAGCTTTTCAGGGGGCGCAGATGGTGTCGTGCTGGCAGGCGAACTCACAAAGCCCAAGGGTGAAGGCCCCTTTCCTGCTGTCGTTTTAATTACAGGGTCAGGGCCTCAAGACCGGGACGAAGCGCTTCTGGGCCACAAACCCTTCCTTATCCTGTCTGATCATCTCACCAATCAAGGCTTCGCTGTCTTGCGATATGATGACCGGGGTGTTGGCGCCAGCACGGGCGACTTCGCGACGGCTACAACATTTGATTTTGCTGATGATGCTGCAGCGGCTCTGACTTTCCTCACAACCAGAAGCGACATTGATCCTACGCGCCTTGGCTATATTGGTCACTCCGAAGGTGGCCTCGTTGCGCCCTTGGCCCATAAACAAAAAGCCGCAAACTACGCCATTCTTCTCGCTAGCCCCACTGAAGGGTTTGCAGACACGATTATACGTCAGACGAGTGATATCCTTCGCATTAACGGAGAGACTGAGGACGTCATTGAAGCCCGCCGCATTGAACAATTAGAGAGTTTTGAGATTCTGAGTGGCAAAGATTCCCTTGAAAGTAAGGAGTCAAACCTGAGGTCATTTTTATCAGAAACAGGACTGGATAGTGACGAGATTGATCGTCAGGTTTTAGCAGCGATCAATCCATGGTTTATCGAGGCCTTGGATTACAATCCAATTCCTGATCTTGAAGCGATGAATATCCCCGTTTTTGGCGTTTTTGCGGAGACTGATCTGCAGGTTTCAGCAGCGGTAAATGCCCCTACGATGGAAGCAGCACTCAGACATCCCAAATCAAAAGTTGTCACGCTTGAGGGCTTGAATCATTTATTCCAGCCTTCTGAAACAGGTGCGCCTAGCGAATATGCGACTCTTGACGTTACATTTGATCCGTCCGCGCTGCTGACGGTCTCAACATGGGTTAAGAACATAACTCAGCCTGACTAGCGGATAAACATGATTCAAGGCGCTGAGCGAAACGGTCCTCTACCCGTGCTCGAAAACAACCCTTGCCCGTATGGCTCACCCAGCGTAACGAAACGCCATGAGCAAAGTCTATGAAAGTGCGGCCGCAGCACTCGACGGCGTCCTGTTTGACGGCATGAGTATTGCCGCTGGGGGGTTCGGCCTATGCGGCATTCCGGAACTCTCCATCGCCGCAATTCGCGCGGCAGGAACAAAGGATCTCACGGTCTATTCCAACAATGCAGGCGTAGATGATTTCGGCCTCGGCGTTTTGTTGGAAACACGTCAGGTCAAGAAAATGTGCTCGTCCTATGTCGGCGAGAATGATCTGTTTATGCAGCAATACCTCTCCGGTGAGTTGGAACTGGAATTCAATCCGCAGGGTACCCTCGCTGAGCGCATGCGCGCAGGCGGTGCGGGCATTCCGGGCTTCTATACCAAGACCGGTGTGGGCACGGTCATCGCTGAGGGCAAAGAGGTCAAACAATTCAAAGGCGAGGACTATATCCTCGAAGAAGGCATCTTCGCCGATCTCGCCGTCGTCAAAGCCTGGAAAGCCGACACGACCGGCAACGCGATTTTCCGAAAGACCGCCCGCAACTTCAACCTCCCCGCCGCAACCTGCGGCAAAGTCTGCGTCATGGAAGTCGAAGAAATCGTCGAACCTGGCACGCTCGACCCTGATGCGATCCATATCCCGGGTATTTACGTGCATCGCCTCGTCCAAGGCGAGCATGAGAAACGGATTGAGCAGCGGACTGTGAGGGAGCGGGTGTGAGAGGCACCTCAACCTTTTTGAGCATCTGTATGTCGATATTGGTCGTGACCTCATGCACGACCGTTCGGGACCCGGCCTTAATTTCAATCTCTAGTTATGACGGGCGCGTGCCGATTTCGAGCTTTGATAAACACAATCCTTATGCTGAGCATAAGTCTGGTGTAATCGACGCTTATGTCGACTTCAGGCGAGACGGTATTTTGTCTGCAACGCTTGGATGCACGATTGCATCCTCACCATTTGGTTTCACAGCGGACAAGCATCTTCGCTTGAGTGGCGCACTATCGATTGTAGAGATTTCAAAACCTGTCCGTGAATGCTCGGACGAAACCCGCATAACGGAGCATAGGCTACAAGAGTTTTTGAGCGCTGAACCAGCCGCTATTGGATGGGTAGACAATGCGTTGATCCTTGAGAAAGGACAGACGCGTTTACGGCTACAATCGATTCAAGATGTGCTCGGCGACGCGACATATACAGTAGGAGGCGAGTAATGCCCTGGGATAGAGATCAAATGGCGGCGCGGGCGGCGCAAGAATTAGAAGACGGCATGTATGTCAATCTCGGCATTGGCATCCCGACTCTCGTCGCGAACCACATTCCCGACGGTATGACTGTCACGCTTCAATCTGAAAACGGCATGCTCGGCATGGGCCCTTTCCCTTATGACGGCGAGGAAGATGCCGACCTCATCAATGCCGGCAAGCAGACGATTACAGAACTGCCCCACACCGCCTATTTCGACAGCGCGACCAGCTTCGGGATGATCCGTGGCGGTAAAATCGCAATGGCCATTCTCGGCGCCATGGAAGTGGCCGAAAATGGCGACCTCGCCAACTGGATGATCCCAGGCAAGCTGGTCAAAGGCATGGGCGGTGCGATGGACTTGGTCGCGGGCGTCGGGCGCGTCATCGTGATCACCGATCACAATAATAAGCGCGGCGACGCCAAGCTACTGAAAGAATGCACCCTACCCCTCACCGGAAAAGGCGTTGTCGATCGCATCATCACCAATCTTGGCGTCTTCGATGTTGTCGACGGCGGTTTAAAAGCCGTCGAGCTCGCACCGGAGGTCAACCTCGACGAGGTGCGTGATAAGACAGAAGCCGCGATTGTCAGTTAAGCTTACAGCGAGACGATCTTGGGGCTTTTGCGATTAAATCCGGATTGATCGCCAATATTGGACAGCGCCTCTGTGAGATCGGCTTCGTCTAGCGGACGACTAAACAAGAAGCCCTGCAAATAATCACAGCGATGCTCTCGCAGGAAACTAGCCTGATAGTCCGTCTCGACCCCTTCTGCCGTCACGACAAGATCGAGCGCTTTGGCCATCGAAATCGTTGCGCGCGCGATTGCCCGACTCTGACCACTATGCTCAAGCCCGCGCACGAAGGTCTGATCAAGCTTCAGTTTATCAAACGGAAAGCGCTGCAAATAAGCTAACGATGAGAAGCCTGTACCGAAATCATCAAGTGCAATTTTGAGCCCCATATCTTTTAAGGCCCGCAACCGCGATAGCACGAACTCATTGTCAGACAGGAAGACAGATTCTGTGATCTCAAGCTCGATCCGCTCAGCTGGGACCTGCGCGTCGGCAAGGGCGTTTCTGATCACCTGTAAAAGCGTTGTTGAGTGCACCTGAACCGGCGAAATATTGATCGAGATAGTCAGACCATCGGGCATCTTCGCTGCCGCTCTTATGGCATTCCTCAGAACAGCATTGCCAAGATCAACGATGAGACCGTTACTCTCAGCAATTGGGATGAAGACGTTCGGCGCAATATTGCCTCGCCTCGTGTGGACCCAGCGCGAGAGCGCCTCAACGCCGACCGGTTCCCCGGTAACCGTGTCTATAATCGGTTGAAATTGCAGAGAGAGCGTCTCTTTCTCGATGGCCGCTCTAAGCTCATTTGCCATCTCGCGTTCACCGCGAACATGGGCTTCAAAGTCCTCAGAATATTCACGCAAGGTCCCGCGACCGGCTGATTTTGCAGCCAGTAGAGCCAAGTCAGCCTCTTTCATGACGGTGTTCACATCTTTGACGTCAGAAGAGAAACGCCGGACGCCAATACTGGCACTACACTGCACCTCGGTATGATCAATCTGATACGGATCGCTAAGGCGCTCTGACAGCAGTCTAGCAAGCTGTGTCAGGTCTTCTTCACTGTCTTCTTGTACGATCAAAGCGAACTCATCAGCGCTGAAGCGGGAAGCGACAGACCCTTCAGGGCTCGTCCCCGCAAGACGCTCAGACACCAATTTCAAAAGCGTATCACCGCCTTGGTGCCCGAACGTGTCGTTGACCCATTTGAAGTTATCAAGATCGATCAGAACCAACGCCATGTGTTGTTGAGAGAGATCAGAACGCTCAATTCTATCATGCACAGCCTTGTGAAAACTCTCACGGTTGAGAAAACCGGTTAGGTGGTCGTGCTCCAGCAGAAATTCAGCACGCTTTTCACGTTCACGAAGCGTTGAAATATTGGTCGCCGCACCGCGATACCCCTTGAAAACACCGCTCTCAAAGTAAGGTCGCCCTGTCAGGCGCCACCAGTTGCCCTCTGTTTCACCCTTCGACCGGCGCTCCAGTTCAAGCGCAACAATTTCTGAGCGTCTCAGGAACCGAGATTTCAAAGTTTCTGAATCTGAAGACGGGACAAATAGGTCAAGCAGAATTGCACCAACCGGAGGCTGCGACGTGTCGTCCGTTTCGGATGATCCAATCTTGTCTGCCTCAATCACACGCCCGTCAGGGTCAGTGCACCAGTAATATGTCTCAGTTGAGTCACCGAGCGTCTGGATCACGTCAGACAATTCCTGCGCCTGAACGGCAATCAGTTCCGCATCGTGGAGCTGACGCTCAAGACGCGTGGAGTACCAGCGCGCGCAGATTGCCATAACGCTGAAATAGGCGAGTGTTACCGTGGACACGATTATGGATGTCGCATCAGGTAGCATAAGGGTGTTTGCGATAAATCCACCGCCGACCAGGCACATTAAAAGCTTGCTGGTGCGTGGCATCATTCGCATCAGAACCGCTGAGGATAATGTCAAACCACATAGAATGGATGTGAAAACGAGATGCAACTCAGCCGGTTGAAAGAAACTCAGAACACCGGGTGTTGTTCCCCAGGCAAAAGCCAAGAGGATGACCGGCGGGCGTCGTAGCTCGCGGTTCAATGAGCGGACCTCAAATCCTGATGTCAGCAGGTTAGTCCGCAGACTCAGAAGGAATAAAACGCTGACAATCATACAATGCATCAGCAGCCATAAGCCAAAGACGGGGGCACCCTGATGATAATCAGCGATAAGAAGGATAGCGGCTGTTACCAGACTCGCCATAAGAAGGATTGGGACAAGTAACGAGGCCAACGGCGTCTCATTTGCCTCAAGCGTATGACGCTCAAGCCCAACAAGTTTATCGCCTGCATCGCCAAATTGACTCATCTGTGTATTCTTCATGTCAGACCGCCCAAGTCTCTTTATATCCGAGCGTGGTAACCAATCTTGCTCAGTATTTCGTGGAAACTTTCTGCGGGATTGAACGTCTCTGGCTTAGACTCTGTTAAGTCATCGCTCGTTTCTAAAACGGACTTTGCATGACCTCTCCGATCTTGCAGCGACGGTCTTTATTGCCGTCTCTAACCCAACCGAGCCGGCAATAAGTTGCCAGAGCTGAGTTGCCACGGATACGATAGCGCACCCGCTCGCCTTGGCTTTCGCAGAAGCTGAGCTTGGACAAACCTGCCTGCTCTCCGCTTGCCTTGCCATCCGACTCCACTCTGGCGAAACGGTACAACCGTGGCATACAGATGACGGCAGCATTTGGGTCGACATGCCTCATCCGGCTTTCGGTGTTTCAGCCTTCTGGGCGCTGTCCGACACAACTGAAACCAATGGTGCAACAGAAGTCATTCCGGGCAGCCATACATGGACCAAAGCCCAGATAGAGGCGTTAAATGACCCGGGAGGCTTCTCCTCCACCGAGAAAAAATCACAGGACCACGACCCGTTCGCCCACCCTGATGCGATCAAAGCGACGATGCCCGGAGGCTCGCTCATGCTCGCCAAGGGCACGCTTTTGCATCGCGGCGGAGCAAACAAATCTGACAGTCCGCGCACGATCGTCACCCCGCAATATTGTGCAGGTTGGGCGCGCCAGCTTGAAAACCACATGGCGATCACACCGAAAGAGATCACAGCGCGTCTTCCGAAACGCGTGCGCGAGCTGGTGGGTTATTCCATCCACCCGCCTTTCATGGGCTATGTCGATGGCATGCATTCTGAGCGGTTGCTGGCAGAGGCAGGGGTTAGCTAAGGGACTTAAGTTGTTCAATAATGACCGCTTGGGCTTTGACGGCAATTCGCCAAAATCAGACATTGATAGATTACGAGATCAGCGTCCGAAAATCACCATAAATAGTCATCATAGCAGCGGTTTAAGTAAATGCTCTCTGGGAGCGCTTTCAAGCGCCCGCAAATATCTAAAGAAAGAGGCGGCGTATAAAAATACGCCGCCCCGACTGGTTAGCAAGATGGTTCTTAGAACCTGGCTCTGACACCCAACTGTACCGTCCGGCCTATTGCGGATGTTGGACGTATCCTTGTTGAATTAGTACCGCGGACAAAGGGGTCACGGTCAAATAAATTATTGACTCTGACGCTTAGTAGTACGTCATCGAGGATCTCATATGATCCTCCCAAGAAATGCACGAAACTGTCGCCAGTTCCGGACTGGTTCGCAAGAAATGGATCAGCTTCAGCGGCTTCTCGATCAATACCGAGAAATTCGAAGAAGTAAGTCGTGCTAGATTGGTAGTTTACACCATAGTCAATTTGATATGGGCCTTTCTCCCAATTCAAATTGAAGTTTATAAAGTGACGCGGGAATGCGGGAATCCCAAAACCACCAGCTTCACCCAGACGACTTTCATTGGATGATTCAATTGACCCGAATGCCTGATCTTCCCGATCAATGAGATAGTTACCGGCGATAGATGCGTTAAAATCACCTGAATTCTCACCCAAGAAATCTTCTAAATCAAATGCATAGTTCGCTTGATAGTCGATACCTTCGGTGCGCAATGCTGCAAAGTTAAGTGCCGTCGCCTGTGTAGTTTCAATAAAGCCTGTTGTTGGATTTCGCGTGATTGCTGCACAGGCTGGGTTATTGATGTCTGGGGCGTCGACACAATTGTTAAAGATACTGTCTTCACTTGTTCCCTGAACAATCGCGTCTTCAATTTCGATATCGTAATAGTCAGCAATCAGAGTTAGACCGGGCAGGAAGCTTGGCTCGTACACAAAGCCTATTGTAAATGTATCGGCCGTCTCTTCCTCGAGATTAGGATTCCCCCCGCGTGTAATCGCTACGTCAGGGACGTTTCCAAATCCACCGACGAAACCAGGGGGCACAAGTTGCGCGCAATTGGCGGCACGAAACTCAGAGCCATCATTTAATCTGTCCGCGCTACATGGGTCATTGATCGAGCTGTCGACGAAGACCGATTGAGGTGTGAACAGCTCGTTGATGTTTGGCGCACGCACAGCGCGGTTGAATGAAGCGCGAAGCCGCAAGTCATCGACGGGCTGCCATAAGCCACCCACGGCCCACGAAGTTGTACTTCCAACCGTGCTATAATCTGCAATGCGGATCGACGCATCAACATCCAATCGCTTTGCAAATGGCGTATCTGCCAAAATTGGTACATTGACCTCGGCGAAGCCTTCAGTCACGTCGAACTCGCCGCCTAGCGCTTCGGGGATTTGCCCAAAGAATGCGAAATTCCCAAAACCTGCAGCTTCGAGCTCATCAGGAATGAATTGACTTTCTTCCTCGCGATATTCGAACCCTATTGCGTATCCTATCCCGCCTCCTGGTGATTTAAAAAATTCAGCGCTATTACCAGTGACGGTGCCGTTTAACACGAATTGATCAATGTCAAATGTTGAACGAAACGGACTGCTGAAGAAATCAACCTGTTCCGACGTGAACGGTTCAAAAATATTGATCGGCGTACAGCTTCCATCGCCGGGCTGGAAGGTCGTAAAGCCGCTACTGAGTGGCGGTGCAAACAAACCAAAAGGGATTTCGGCGTTTGGATCAAGATCAGAGCGACAAACAATATTTCCGTTAGGATCTGTCACCGCATCCACCCCTGCAAAAAAGCGATCCTGTAAGAAGCCGTTGGCATCAATGACCTCAGTATTTGTACGTCCATAATTAGCTGAAACTTCATAAGCGAAAGCCGGCGAAAACTCTCCTTTGAAACCACCTACAATTCGAAATGTCTCACGGTTATTCTCTGAGATGATCCCTAAAGGCAAGAGGTCAGGACGTAAGGTAGCGCGTAAAACAGGATCAAGTCCTTGAGCGGTAAGACTGTCATACTGAGCAGCAAGTTCCGTCGGTAAGAAAGGATTATCACGAGTGATCGGTACATCGCGCAACAGGATCGAGTTCACGTCAGGCGCCTCGGTCTGGCTATTCGAGTATTTTACTTCAAGAAAACCCGACAGTTCTTCAGTAAAATCGTAACTGGCCAAGCCGTTTAGCGAAAAACGTTCAATATCCGGAATAAGATACGCGCTGGGATTGATCGGGATGTTGCTACCGTCTCCGCCCAGCGATGCGAAATTATCTGCGCGTACGCCAAAATCAAAAGGGCGCAACTCGCCTGTGACGCGGTCAAATCGTTGGAAATTGGTAACGCCATTTGTCTCGCCCGGTCCCGCAATAAGTGCAGGAATAAGACCGCCATTGAAGGTCAGGCCGATACTAGGGAATGGTGGGTTTATTGGAAAAACGCCCCCTGGAATAAGGACATTGGTAAATTCTGGGTCGACACCAAGCGCTTGCGCGATGTCAGCGTTATTACGTCTTAGGATTGCCGCTCCACCGGTCACAAAGGTGTCCCGTTCATCCGTTCTGATAGGCGTCTGGCGATTATACTCTACGCTAAGAACGACATTACCTCGATCCTCAGCAAAGTTTGCACCCGCCGTTAGCGCACCGAAATAAGCTTCGCCGTCGCCACGAGTTGGAAGGCTATAGTCGCCTCTAACATCCAAGCCTTCGAAATTGTCTTTCAGTACATAATTGACAACGCCCGAAACCGCATCGGCACCGTAAATCGAAGACCCTCCACCAGTCAGAACTTCAACCCGGTCAATCAGCGCAACAGGTATACTGGAAACGTCCACAGTTGCTTCACCGGCGAAACCTGCAACATGGCGACGACCATTTACGAGGACGAGCGTTCGTGCGGAGCCAAGACCGCGCAAATCGAGAGCAGAGATGCCGTATTGGTCGCGAGCGCCGCTGGTAAACTCATTGAAGGATGACAAAGACTGCGACTGCTGCAGAGCGGGCACAAAGCGTAATGCCTCAGTATTATCGGTGAGGCCAAATGCTTCAATGTCTTCGGCAGTAACAATATCCACAGGTGCAGGCGCATTTGCAGCCGTTCGCTCGATCCGCGTGCCTGTAACAATTACAGTGTCCTGAACAGTCGGTTCGGCTTCATCAACAAGTATGACAGTCGCATCAGGGTTGTCCGGCGCGGCCTCGACAGGCGCTGGAGCGACTTGTTGGGTAACAATAAAAGCACCGCCTGTTAGTGAATAGGTGAGGCCCGAACCGGTAAGCGCACGGTCCAGTGCGGCTTCAACACTTATGGCACCGGTGATGGCGGGTGCGCGCCTGCCTTCTACCAAGTCTTCTGAAGCGAGAACATTGACGCCAAAGGCCCGCGTGATGGCGTTAATCGAATTTCCAAGCGGACCGGCAATGATATCAACTTGCTGAACGCTTGTCTCTGATTGCGTTGTTTGTGCGGTTGCGGTACCTGCCGCTGCGCTCAATGCTAAACAAGACGCCATGCCTAGCAGCACTGATTTACCCCAATTATTCTCAGTCAATGTCATTGCCGAATTCTCCTGTAGATCAGCCGTCCGCGAATGACTTTCACTCGCTTCTACAAACCTATGACCCGCGAGAAGCGCCGTTTAACGGGTGAAAATTTCAGAAATTTCATTTATAGAAAAAAGTACAGCTTGTCTCAGTCGCCACGGCTTCGAAGCGTAATGACCTCAGGCTCACTTTGATCGACTGTGACCGGGTGGATCAATTCTACTGCATTCAACAATCCATCTAGATCGCTTATCTTGAAACCCCCTCTTACACGAAGGTCGCCTATACTCTCCGACCCTCTATCAATCACAATAGGTGTTTCTGAATACCGGTTGAGATCGGCTACCACTTGGTTCAGTGACACACCATCGTAGATGAATTGGCCTGATCGCCAAGCAGCGACGCTCGAGGCGTTGATTGGTCGTACAGTTTGAAGCCCACCCTTGATTGTTGCGGTTATTTGTTCACCTCCGGACAAACGTCTTTCAGTGACAAGCGCTGTTGGCTTTTCATCAATGTAGAAGGGGAAAGCGACCTTCACGTCCCCTTCTGCGACGCCAACTCGGAAAACACTGCCATTCAGACTGACATTAAATTCGGTCCCTAGGGCTGTCGCAGTCAGATTATTTGCTTTGACAGAGAATGGCCGGTCAGCCTCTTGCGCGACCGCAAAATAGGCTTCGCCTTCCACCAGTCGGAGGTTTCGGTAAACACCTGAGAACTCCGTCTCAATAACGCTAGCTGCGCCAAGTGTTACCAACGATCCATCTTCAAGAACGATTTCGCGAGTTTCGCCGATCCCTGTTGAAAACTCGGCAAATACGGGCGCTATTGTCGTTGGCTCAATCGGCTTTACTTCTCTACCAAAGGGCAGGACGGCAAATGCGACAAGCGCGGCTGCAATGCCTGCGCCAGATAATTGAATGACGCGGCTCTGAAATGCTCGACCAAGCCTCATACCAATTTCACGGACCCGTTCGTGTAATGCCGGTTTGTAAAGGCGCGGGTCTAAATCCGAGCGCTCAATTTCACCAAATGCCTCCCACAGCGTAACAGCAAGCCCGTATATGTCTTCGTGGCGAGGATCCGCCTCCATCCAAGTCTCAAATTCAGCGTGGTCTGCTTCTGTGGCGTCGGGCGATTGTATGCGCTGACGCCAACGATGGGCAATCAGCAGTAGATCGTCGGTATCGCTACCGCGCTCTTTCTTAGCCATGTCTTAATTCCCCAAAGAATCGGAAAAAAGACGGCTGAGGTCTGCTGCGGCACGAGATATGTGCTCATCAGCTGTCGATCGACTTACTCCTAGCTGTTTTGCAACCGCAGTCACGGTCAAACCGCTGATTCTGTGGAGAAGGAATGCGCGTCGTCTTTTTGCTGGCATAGTGAGTAGCTTTTTGTTGATCGCATTGAGTTGCTCTTTTGCTACTATGACCCTTTCCGGTGTCAATTCGTCGGTTTTTAATGGAAAGAAAATCGCATCAATCTCGAAGTCATAGCGGGTCCTGACCTCGTTTGATCGATGGGCCTTGAACATCAAATTGCGAGCGGTGCGCCATATAAACGCTTCGAGACTGCGAATTTCATTGATTTTGCCGCATTCAATAACTTTTTGAAATGCGGCCTGCGCGATATCATCAGGATCGGGTGGACCGTTGCCATATAATTTGCGCAGGGTTGCCGACAGTTTCGGGAAATATGTCTTGTAGAGACCCGTCAAAATGTGGCGATCGCACGTCGTTCTCTCCGGCGCCGGGTCATTTATATGCGTGTTTTGAAAATCATAAACGTCAGCGCTCGTTGGCGGGCCATCGCGAAAAACGTCGTCCATTGTGCCCGTCCTCAATATCACTCACGCTGCGCAACTACTTCAACCAACAGCGCTGCCGCTGAAAGCGGCCATTATTAGACTGCTATTAACAATGGCACTCGGTCAGGTAGCGCTCAACGTCATTTAAGCAAGCAGAGTTTGTGACCAGAGATCGATCGCCCGGCTATGTTTCCGGCCAATACGTTGTTTACAGCTCACCCGTTAATTCAGCGCGCTCGAGGCTCATAGTGTAAAGGGTAGAGCGGCTTTGCCCTCTTCCAGTGTGAGCAAGAGGCACTCATAGATGTCGGTGGTACATCATCTTCAAAAGCGTAAAATCTCTATCGACAACAGCCCAAAAACGCTAATGCGCGGAGCGTTTCTCGGGACGGAAAGCAACTACGGCAATTTATCAAAACAAAGGAGAACCGTCGTTGGCTAAAAACCTGATTGAACAAATGCGAACGACTAGAGGACTGATAACGCCTCAACGCATTGCGATCTGTCACGTTCTGGAAACCTCGAAAGATTTTCCAACCGTTCAGCAGATCATGGAAAGGGCTCGCACGCACGACCCCAAGATTTGTCTGTCTACAGTCTACCGAACACTGAAGGTAGGAATCGACCTCGGCATCACTCGGCGCCTAGAATTCAACGGAACCCAAGGGCGCTTCTGTGTTGCACAGAAAGTCCCACGCGATCACCTCTTCGACACTGAGAGTGGAGAGGTTATTCCTTTTCAGAATGATGCGTTTAATCACATGAAACCCAAGATCGCCGAGCAATTAGGTTATGAAATGCAGAGCTTCAAAGTCGAACTCTACGGCGTGCCAAAGACTTTAGATGAACAACACTCTTCATAACGCGATCCACCTTCCATCGCGATTTAGGTGGCTATCCAAAACTATTCGAAGATAGTCGCATAAGCGCTGATTGAATTAGTCCATGGCGAAGACGCCAGTCGTTCAATTTCAATTCTCAACTGCAGGTTCGACAAAGTTTGTGGTAAAAATTTATCGGTCGAGAGAACCGACTGCTGCTTGTGTCTGTAATAGGGATTGATACGGCCGTTCCAAAGGTTGATGTCGGACAGTCATTTAGGGCCAGAAAACACCCAATAGTCGATTAGACACTCAATTTGCACGGAGTTCTCCCCGTCGAAATCAGTCGATGGAACTAAAGGAGAAATCTGATGCAAACCAACTATGAAACCTCTGGTAAGAGCGGCAGTCCGGCAGAACGTCGGCATTCACTTGGGAAACTCACCGGACAAAAGCCTGCGTTGAAGATGAAGGAAGTCTGGGCCATCCGGACTCGCCTAGAGCTAGATGGCAGTGCTCGCGACCTAGCGTTGTTCAACCTCGCAATCGATAGCAAATTACGCGGATGCGACCTAGTCGGCCTGAGAGTTGAGGATATCGCCGCAGGCGGTGAGGTTAAATCGCGAGGCGTGATCATACAGAAAAAAACAGGCCGTCCCGTCCAATTTGAGATCACTGAGAACACCCGCAAGTCGATCCATACCCTTCTCATGCAATCGGTTGCCAAACCAGATGACTTTCTGTTCCGCAGTCGTATTAGAGCGTCTGCCCATCTTTCGACACGGCAATACGCGCGCATCGTAGGTGGCTGGGTTCAATCCATAGGCCTCAACCCACAAACTCACGGAACCCACTCCCTGCGAAGAACCAAAGCAGCGGTGATCTACCGGAAGACAGGAAACCTTCGAGCCGTTCAATTGCTTTTAGGCCATAGCAAACTGGAGAGTACAGTTCGATATCTTGGCGTCGACGTAGACGATGCGCTCGACATTTCCTCGTCTATCGATCTCTAGTTTCAAGTTCGGCTGTGAGGTGCCTTACAGTCGAACAAGGTTGGTCTCTCAATGGCTGCGCGTCGCCAAAGGTAGCCGCACGGATTTGCTCAGCGGATGACTGCAACGCGTGAATTTCTTGACGCTTAATATCGAACAATTGAATGTCTGAAGGCGCGCAGAAGATTTATTTTTAGCCCTGCGAGCTAAAACCATTTTAAAGAGCGTAATTCACGGGCGCCATTCCTGCTTACCGGTGCACAAATTCCACTTTTCAACTGTACCTGTTTGCGGCCATCCCACTTCTTGATTTTGTCAATGCCATTCTCCGCGATCCACCAACATCTGTGCGTCCGCACACCCGAGAGGTTACCCGTCAGAGAAATAGCGTTAGTGAGGGACGATCTGAGCATATAGTCCCCGATGGACGTATGGACTTTCACGTAATGATCCTCTGAAGATATCGCATAAAGCGTTCCATGTCTCATTTGTATTGGTAGTTTGTTAAAAAGCGGAGGTTCGACAACAGCCGGCTCGGCCTCACTTGGCGTTATCTCCTGTGTGTTTTGAAAACGTGATAATCGTGACAATAAAGCGGACAAAGCAGTGATCAAAACGGCAATGACGTATATATAAAAAAAGAGTGTGGGGCCTGCGAGCCAAGAGCGGCCCCAACCATAAATAAACAAGGTCAAGAACACAGGCATCGACGCACCAGCAGCACGTACATTTATCGAGACCCCAGCATTTGCCATAACTTGAAAATATCGCAAAAATAAGTCTGCTAGTAATACGCCTAATCCTCCGAGTAGGCACATAGAGAACCAAAGCAAAAATCGAGTTACGATGTCTAGCCGATCAGTTGTAAGTGGAGTTAAGATCGTCATTAACGCTGCAAATACAAAAGCTGTAGACATCAAACTCACAGTAGGCCAAAGCCACTTTAAATAGTCGAGCGCAGCAGTTCGGTTACGATTTTCTGTCACATTCATACTCACAATCTGACCTCTAAAATCCCAACTAGCAAAAAACGGAACTATGCAAAGCCGTGTAAATGGTCACTTGCGACGATTTTGAGCTATTTCGCGACATACGTGATGTCGTCCAAATGATAACAATTAAACTTCGTCAAATCTTATGATAAACGGAACAGAATAAATGCAAAACGCTTTGTTAAAAAGACTTACGTGGGCTTGTGCAGCCGCGATTTGCTTAGCGTCTTGTACCACCGGTGTGTTGGCACAAGACAGACCCGACCCGCGCTTCGCCGATATCAGAAACCTCGTCGAAGCGCATGTTGATGCTGGGTTGTTTGAAGGGGTCATACTCGTCGCGGAAGGCGATACAGTTATCTTTCACGAAGCATATGGGTTTGCTGATCGAACATGGGGCATCCCAAATCAACGCGACACACGTTTTCATATAGGCTCCATCGGCAAGCAAATGACAGGCGCGATTGTCATGCAATTGATTGAAGAAGGTAAGCTAAGTCTGGATATGACCATATCAGACATACTCCCTGAATACCCTGTTGTGCATGGCGACAAGGTTACCTTAAACGTGCTGCTTAATCATACATCTGGAATTCCCAATTACACGTCAATGCCGGAGTACCGGAGCCGTGCAAGCAACGCAGCAACGCGAAAAGATGTGCTTGCGCTATTCAAGGATAAACCTCTCGAATTCGAGCCTGGCACAAATTTCTCGTATAATAATTCTGGCTTTTTCCTGTTGAGCGTGATGATCGAGGAAATTGAGGGTCAACCGTACGGTCAGGTGTTGCAGAGACGCCTATTCGACGCGCTCAGCTTGCAGGATATGGGTTACATTGACCATGGCAGCATTATTCCGAACTTTGCCGAGGGGTATAACTGGACGGGCACTGGCTATGCACCAGAAGTCTCTACAGACGAGTCTTGGATACTCGGAAATGCTCAAATTTATGCCGACGCGGATGACCTACTTAAATGGACGAATGCTCTGTATGCGGGGGAGCCATTTCGAACTGCAGAGTCACGCGATCTGATGCTCGAACTACCCGAAGGAAAAGAGCGAAATTATAGTTTTGGGTTTGGAAACGTGACCCTCCGACTCGGCGATAAAACATATCAAGGCGCTGGTCACAGCGGAGCTTTAGGTGGGTTTCGGTCTACACAAAGCCGTATAGTAGAACCAAAGTGGACCATAATCGCATTGTCGAACATCGGATCTGAGCAGAACGAGCTGTCCAATCGTATCGCACTTTTGCTTGCTGGTGCGCAATATACCTTTCCCAAACCTCCGATCAGTCGGCAAGTCTCGCAGAGGCTTGCGACAGATGGAGTTGAAGCGACGCGCTCGTGGTTCCTATCCGAACTGGCAAACCAGAACAGCCAATACGATATCGATGAAATCGGTATGAACAGTCTTGGATATTCCTATCTATCTAACGGTGAAATAAGCTCAGCAATACTAGTTTTAAGTTTAAACAATCAGGCCTATCCAGAGTCTGCTAATACATACGATAGCCTTGGTGAGGCCTACCTTGTCGCTGGTGATAAACCTAGCGCACTCGCTAATTATAAAATTGCCCTCGAAATGGACCCGGCAAATTCAAATGCCAAAGCGCAAGTCAATGCACTGAGAGGAACCGTCCTAATGGAGCAGCAGTGATGCTCTTCTTGAAAAAACTGCTCACCAGGGGTCCAGATCCCGTTATATTCTTTGCATATTACCTAATCAAAACTAACCAGCGTCGCTTATCCTGATTGGAAAAGATGAGCGCGTTCTGGTTTCTAAGGGCTACGATGCAGCTAATATTAAAAATGGCGTTCCCATAACGCCTAATACAAATCCCATAGAACATCAGTATCTAAACAGTTCACCACGGTGGCGATTTAATTGTTAAGTGCGGAAGGGAAGCTCTCTACAAGACGCCATTCAAAAATACATATCCGATTTTCCTGATTATGGGCACGAAATTCGTGTTTCACACTTATTAAGTCATGCAAGCGTTATCGGAGACCACGACGTTTGACGGTTGGCGACTGGATGATGTGTTCACCCAGGATCAAGCTAATGGCCTAGCTTCCTAAAGTGCGGCCAAGTTTTGGTTATAGAAATAGGCTGTTTAGTGGAGAATTGTGGCTCGTAAACATTACACTATACAGGAGATTATCCGACAACTACGCCAAGCGGATATGCTAATTGGGCAAGGTCAGAGAGTAGCGAATGTTATCCATTGGCTTCGCTGCTCTGTTCGTTGTCTTCGGATGCGTTTTGAACTTGGTCGGACCCTGGCCAAAAGAAGCCGATTGCGAACCAGATTGTCATCACTCCGCCCACGGCTAAATAGTGTTTTGTCGAGAGCGCATTCTGGTTTGTAATCAGGATCACCAGCGTATGTGCGCAAATGACCGGGAGTACGGATTTCGCATCGTCAGCAAGTTTTCCCAGTAGGTAGCCCCCGCCTAGGCAAATCCATGGGAATACAAAAAAATCGAAACGCGTTTCAAATCGCGCGTGCCAAACCCACCAAATTGCGGCGATAGTAATATATTTCAAATGCGGATTGAGCCGCGCCAATTTGTTTTGAAGATACAGACGCCACCCAAATTCCTCGCTGCTGGAATAGACGAGATTCGCTAGCGTGAAAGAGAACGCGAAGACGTGCACATTCAGTCCAAGTTTGTTGGGTAGGCCAGTTATCGTGAAGGCCCAAAGCGGTAAGCTGAGTATCACCAGATTTTGAACGGTATGTTCGCCAGTAAGTGTTATGTCTGCGGATTTGGGAGGATAGCGCCACCAGCATAACATCCCTGCAATTAAGGGGCCCAATCCGGCAAACATATATCCACCGATCAAAATAAAGTCGTTATCGGAAAAAAGTTTATCGACTTGAACAAAGTCGAGATGGAATGGCAGAGAAACGCTGTAAGCTACAACGACAAAAATAATCGATCCCCAATTCCTGCGCGAACTCCCTGTCGACTTAACTGATGCACTCCATCTCGCCACCGGCTTATTGAACGAAAGACGGTGTCAGAAGAGTGTCTGAAACGGTCGCTGGGAATTTAGCATCCTTCCAGGAATGTGGAGCAAAGCGCCCCAGAGCATCGTTTGAAAGGGTAAATAACTCGGTTGTAATGCCCACGGAGTTCCCACCCATTTGGCAATCAGAATTGAGGTCGTGAAGCGCTCTGATTGCATGTTCACCACCAGCCGGAAGGTTTTCCAATTTCAGTACCAAGACTGTATCTGTCACATCCAAACGCTCGCCCCGTACGATACCTCTAGTCTCGTAAGAGTTTTTGGAGTTATAAAGCCCGATAGACACAATACCTTGCTGTGGCGATTGACCTTTAGGATTGACCACTGCGTTAGGCGCCCCGTTTATGTCAGGATCGAAAACTGTCGTCCCCTTTGCGGCGGCGTCATTTAAAACACCGCCGACCACGGACAAGGCGACGCTAGAAGTCGAATATCTGATGAAATGTTGCACTTACACTCGATTTTGACGTTGGCTTTTAATCGGCCGCCTTCGTTGAGAAAACAACATAAACGTCGTGAACACCTCAAGTTTTGTCGCCAATAACCACTTTCATATTTTTGATCTTATTTTTGACTATGGCCTCAGGTGCCGAACGACTAAATGCAGGTATGGTATAGATACGGAAGCGTTTTAAAGCCACGTTTGATACCGATAGGACCTTGGTTCGGCTGATTTCTAATTTGGCAGCTACGTCAATCACTTTCGGTTAGCAGGGCTCTTTTCCAGTATGACTCACATTCTTCTCGCACATTAGTAATTGCAGCCTTGATCGCGAGTATGTCTTTATTGCTCTCTAGTTTTAGAATTTTAAAGCAAGACATCATTTGGCACGACAGAAGGATCAACCCAGAGCCGCACGCTTTCATGGCATATTTCTATGCTCTGCTAGTGGAGTAAATCAAGGCCAAGTTCCGCTTATATTTAAGAGGATATATGGTCCAGATCGGCGCGATCGAGTTTCAATGCGATTCACTATTCCGAGGTCGCGACGGTTATCGAACGATATTCGCTCCAGATCTGTTGCAAAGTCATTGAAATTGTACAGGCCGGCACGGACCCGAAGGCCTAAGATATCCTTGTGCTCAGCATAGACATACATGAACGGTTCCAGCTCGATATCGTCGACAGAGCGGACCCGGAAAAGCGGCGCGAAGGAGCTTCGGCTGATCTTGCCGCCATAGGCCCAATCCGTGTTCGGAATGTCATGCTGATATTCGACTGACCAGCGCTGATTTCCAACGCCATTCAACTGGCGTTCAACCCCGGTGATGGGATCGATCACGCTCGACGTCTGTGTCTGAAATTCGACATCGACCTGTACCCCGTCCCAGCCCCACGGATCGCCTTTCAATGTCCCGATGAAGTCCAGGCCATAGCGGGACGCAGAGTCGATGTTGCCGATCGCATCTCCGCCATCACCGACAGCAATGCGGTCAACAACGTCTTCGACATCTTCAGCGTAAACGGTGAGATTGAGGGAGTGGTCGTTCTTTGCTGTCCATGCGGTATCGGCTTCGTAGCGCCAGAGCTGTTGTGGCACGAGGTCTGGGTTACCGGTTTGATCGAGATTCTCACGCAGGTTGATCGAAGAGACAAAATCAAAGAAATTGAGTTGGCCGACATCTCGTTCGATTCTTCCGGCAATCGTTAAGCGCTCGTTCGGTGTATAAGTGAGAAGCCCAAACCCTTTTGGGCGAAAGAAACTCTCTTCATTCTGCCCAAGTGATGTCTGCTGAGTCAAAGTTGAGTATTCCGCGCCCAAAGCAGCCTGAAAATCCCATGTTTCTGAAAGCTTCCGGTTATAAGTGACGGTTGCGTCCCATCGATCTTCACGGACGTCTGTGGTCGGATTTGGAAGCATCTGTTGCGTCAGGGAATCATTACCGGAACGGGATAAAAAGGCATTCTCTGACTCGAGTTTGTTGTGCGCAAATTCACCCGCGGCCTGCCAGGAGTTCTCGTCTGATACGGCGATGTTATATTCTGTCCTGAAGATGAACTCCTGTGTCAAAACATCTGCTTCGAAGCGGCTGGATCGTTCATCTTCTGCAATGGGAAAGACGTCTGAAACCGAACTTCGGAAATCATCTTGGAAACTGTAAAATGAAATGAGTTTTATATCACCTGGGCCAAGGGGCATCTTGATATCCCCGCGTAGATCACCCTGCTTGCGATCAATCCCGAAGAAGAAATTGGTTTGCTGTAACAAGTTTTCGGTATTGCGGAAAAATTCCGATGAATACTCACGCTCATCGACATTGATATCACCGTATTCGATCTCGAGATTCGCCGTAATTTTATCGGACGGCTCATAGGTCAGTTCCGCAGAGAGTTCGGGGCCTCCCTCTCGGCCGCTGTAACTTTCTCTCGCAGTTGTAAAATCGTTCTCAAGAATGAGATCGCGTCTTTCATCGCCCCTAAAACCGAATGTACTGCCATTATTCTCGAGACCGAGTGTGTAACTCCACTGTCCCGAAGATCCTGAGATATTTAAGCTTCCACGCGTGGTGTTCGGCGCGGCACCGTCCTGAAATGCAGGCACCCATTCCCAGCGTCCAGAGAAGACCGGAGGACGCGTCGTGATGTTTGCGACACGCCCGGATAATCCCGGTACACCAGAGGTCGCACCGTCGATGATCTCTATCCGTAGGACGCTTTTTGCGTCCAATCGCTGGAGTTGACCAATAACATCACCGCTTTTTCCAGTGAGACGCTCGCCATTCAAAAGGACATTTGCCCCGCCTTGCCCAAGGCCCCGGCGCTCATTCGGAACGACAATCTGAAACCCAGGAACGCGTTCCAGCATATCAAACGCAGAGCGAGGCACAAAAATATCGAAATAGGCAGCCTGAAAAACTTGGTTCTCCGTCACTTCTGCTGACGCATCTTCGGATAACGCGTTCAAACTCCATATTTGAGGGGCCAAGACTGAAATGAGAATAGTCGTCGAAGCTCGACGGTTAAGAAACCGGTTTAAAGACACAATACTTACCCTATCGGATTTACGATTTGAGATCGAAGTCTCTAATCCGGGTATAAGTTTGAGGCGATTTGCGTCTGTAGGATTGCACGGGAAACCAGAACGATTTCGAAAAAGGCTTATTCAAAAAACTAGGTCGTTCCCAAGTTACCATGCGATCTGAAAGCTTTGGGTGTCATTCCGACGCTTGCTTTAAAAGCTCTATTGAAAGGGGGTGTCGAATTGAAACCGTGATCTAGAGCGATGGTCAGTATAGGAATATCTCTCAGGGATTGATCTAAAAGCGCGACCTTGATTGCAGAAATTCTATAGTGGTTGAGGTAAGCGCTGAAATTACGAAATCCGAGCTGCTTATTGATGAAAGCTCGCAAGTTATGTTCCGAGACAGCTAGATCGTCAGCTAGGCGCGTAATCGTCAGCTTGGGGTCAAGCCAGACGTTATTTTTTTCCATGGCAGTATCGAGTTTTTCCAGCAGCGCGTTTTCTTTCTTAGTGAATGGCTTTTCTGCTGGGCCTTCAGGCGTTTCCTCAGGCAATACAAAAGCGAAATGGTTGGGCTTAACCTGAAAAATCCAGAGATAAGCTACGATGATCAGTGTTGATATAACGAGCATCTTCAAGCTGATCTGCAGGCGCGCGGCATTGCCAACGAGCAGAAATTCAGACGCGATTGCAAACATAGTCAATAGGACCAGACTGAAGACGAAAAATATACGCAAGCGTCGTCTCGGCTCTAGGAGATCATCACCGCGACCCTTGACGATATCAATAATCAGGTAGGTAAATAGTCCCAGCGAATACAAATTGATCAGACCGACATGCATCTGGGTGACTACATCAAAATACCCATGATAATCGAAGCGGGCGATCCATAACGCCACACAATAAACCCCTGACAGAATCCAGTATTTTGCTTCCATTCTGAACTGATCATCCAACATAGATTTCGCGAACAACCAGACGAGGACCGTGTTGGGTACATCGAATAGCCGTATTACGAATCTGGTATCTCGGGACATACCATATAAATCGGGGACATTTCCGATCATCATCGCACACAGGCTGAGACTGAGTAGGATCAAGAAACGCCCCGGCCAGGTCCTGAGCTGGCTGGTTACGACGAGGAGCGCGAGTATTAGAAGAGCTCCCACGATCCCGAATCTTAGAAGGCTCTCTATTAAAAACAAAACTGCACTACTGTAGTATCTAATAACATCAATTCAGTTGAGGCATTCTACGTATCCTTTGCAAGGCACGATTAGCTGCTGGAGATGGGTTTGCATCTGATTGCCAGTACCATCAAGCGCCACTAGCTTAAGATAGTTAAAGGGCAAGACGAGTATCTCGAGCGCGGTTGGTTGGACCCTTGGTTCGATATGCGCGGCTTTGGCATTGGCTACGAAAAAGATTACCTTGATTTGTCCTCCAGATCTGTGTGTGCGACTTTATCAGCATTCGAGGGTTTATTGCGTTGGCGCTCGTAATGCGGTCCCCAATTGGCTCTTCCCTCTCTATTGGGAGAGCCATACTTATAGCCAACTCATCAAGTGCGGCTAGCAAGCTTTAAACAGGCTTGGGCAAAGTGAAGATGGTCTCAATCGAATTGAGATCGATAGTATCGTTAGCGCCATGAACGGCCTAGCTCACAAGCTTTAGGAAATGGAACTCCTCTTCAAATATGTCCGAGAACATCCTTTGAGAAATGTCCATCTGGTGCACTTAATATAGCTGATAGGCATTTGCAGCGTCCTGAGTGTCGTACACCTCACGGCTTTGTGGAAGCAGCTGATTCAGACGCCGCATCTCGAATGTGCGGATTACCTTGGTATGGTTGGCATCGTCCAGCGTCTGTCTTTGAGTGTTTCAGAGACGTTAAATTATAGCGGATTAGTGACTGAAATGGGCCAATAAGCGGCGGATGATATATCCAACGAGCGTCCTAAGTTCGCCCCAAAACAGCTGCTCGTAGTTTCTAATATGCTGAAGTAGGAGTCATAGCTTCCCCCAACGGTACGGATTGAACCGCCACGGCAATCGCCTATCCCTCACTTGAGAAAAGATTTCGGAGAAACGCGATGCCTAAGGGAGGTATCCCCGTTCTGGTCGGGGTCGGACAGGTGACAAGCCAGTGGGACGGAACCGCAGGCCCTGCCGGTGCGCCCAGCCCGAAATCGCTCTGTGTTGAGGCAAGCCAGATCGCGCTGGATGACGCGGGCCTGACCGCCGATGCCATCGATACCCTCGCTGTCGTTCGCATTTTTGAGGATAGCGTGCCGGGCGATAATCATCCCCATGGTCATAATACCAATCTTCCAGGCACAATCGCCCGCGACCTCGGCGCGGCACCCCAGCGCGCAATCTATGCCAGCGTCGGGGGTCAGAGCCCACAGCAGCTCGCCAATGAAATGGCACGGCGCATTCACGACGGCGAAATAGACTGCGCCCTCGTAACAGGGTCAGAGGCGAACAAGGCCTCAAAGGCCGCCCGCAAACACGGCGTTGAGATCAATTGGGCAGATGGGGCTGACCTGCTGGCAGAAGATCGCGGGATGGGCGACATGCTGCTTAGCCGCGATGAGATCAAGCATGGTATTATCAGGCCTGCTTTCTTTTATGCTCTTTTTGAAAACGCAATGGCCGCGAGCGATGGCCAGACCCGATCAGAACGCCGCGCAGAAATGTCGGACCTTTTCGCCAAGTTCGCTGCCGTCGCAGCTGAGCACCCGAAATCTCAATTCGATACGTCCAGTTTCGACAAGGCCTTTCTGGAAACCCCCAGCAAAGCCAACTACGCGTTCGCTGACCCCTTCCTGAAATGGCATATTGCGCAGGACGCCGTAAATCAGGGCGCCGCGATGATCCTCATGAGCGAGGAAAAAGCCGATGAGCTAGGTGTTGCGCAAGACAAACGCGTCTACCTTCATGGCGGCGGGGAAGCAGGCGACGATTACATCTCAGAACGCCCCAAACTCGACGGCTCATGGGCGATGGATGTCGCAATCAACCGCGCCTTAGATCAGGCAGGTAAAACGGCTGAGGATATGTCTGCTTTCGACCTCTATTCCTGTTTCCCTTGCGCGGTTTTCAGCTCAATGACGGTCCTCGGCATCGACCACAAAACCGAGACGCGTCCGCTCACAGTGACCGGCGGCCTGCCCTTCTTCGGAGGCCCCGGAAACAATTACTCGCTACACGGCATTGTCAGTATGGCCGAGCATTTGCGGGCCAACGCAGGCGAATTCGGCCTCCTCCTCGCCAATGGCGGCTGGATGACGAAAGAGGCTGCTGGAGTTTGGTCGACGACAAAACCGAGCACGTTCACGCCCATCGCACCCGCCGCCAAAGCGCCGGAAAAAGTGACGCTCACAGACACGCCGAGCACCGGAGCAATCGAAACCTACACTGTCACGCATGGCAAAAACGGCCCAAATGGCGGCATCGTCTTTGCCCGTACGGAGACCGGAGAGCGCTTCATCGCGGTCGCAGATCCTACGGCTATGCCGCGTCTTCTAGAGGAAGAAAGCCCTGTCGGACTACCTATAAACGTCACAACGGAAAACGAGCGCAACACCTTTACCTTTGCCTAGCGCTCGACCTGTTCTACACACATTCAGACACAACGAAAAACGCCACGGGAGGCTCAAGCATCATGGTTCACGGCGGCAGCGCACAAGAACTCTTTACCGGCACGAAAGACGTCGCCGATAGCCACAAGTTCAATGAGCAGAATCTCGCAGATTGGATGGCCGAACATGTCGAGGGCTATGAAGGCCCGCTGACGGTTAAACAGTTTAAAGGCGGACAATCGAACCCGACCTACAAACTGTTCACCCCGAACAAAACCTATGTGATGCGCCGCAAGCCACCGGGCAAGCTGCTCCCATCTGCACACGCCGTTGATCGCGAGTTTCGCGTCATCAACGCGCTGTATCCTTTGGGCTATCCGGTTGCGCGCCCCTACGGCCTCTGCATGGATGAAAGCGTCGTCGGCACGATCTTCTATGTCATGGACTGCGTCGAAGGCCGCATTCTGTGGGACGGTACATTGCCGGGAATGGATCCGGCTGAGCGTCGCGCGATCTACGAAGCGAAGGTCAAAACCTTTGCCGACCTTCACAATGTCGATTGGCGCGCTGCCGGCCTCGAAGGCTTCGGCAAGGAAGGCGACTATATCGCCCGCCAGACCCATCGCTGGACCAAGCAGTACGTCGCCTCGGAAACCGACAAGATCGACGAGATGGACAAGCTGATCGACTGGATCCCGGCCAATATTCCGCCGGGCGACAAGACCACGATCGTTCATGGCGACTACCGTCTCGACAATATGGTCCTACACGCGACAGAGGCGAAAGTTGCCGCAGTGCTCGATTGGGAGCTTTGCACGCTCGGCGACCCGCTTGCCGATTTCACCTATCACCTCATGAATTGGGTGATGCCGAGCTCTGATCCAGCGCGCGGCGCGCTGGTCGATATTGAAGACATGGCCAGCTACGGCATTCCCACGATGGAGGAATATACCGACCTCTATTGCGGTCATACTGGTCGCGACGGTCTCCCGGAGCTGAACTTCTACTTCGCTTATAACGCTTTCCGCCTCGCTGCGATCTGTCAGGGCATTGTCGGGCGCGTGCGCGATGGCACAGCCAATAGCGCGCAAGCCGCCAGCATGGCTGAACGCGTCAAACCGCTGGCGATGTTCGCCGCAGATTGTGCGCGCAAGGCCGGGATGGAGGGGTAGCCCCCTTCTATCCCATTCCCCAAATTTTACCCGAAACCGCAACCTCCGCAGATCCCAGCGAACGCTGGGAACCATCTCTGACCCTATCGTCTTCGTGGAGAGGTCCAGAGATAGATACCTGCCTGCGCAGGTATCGCCGGAGGAGAGAACGGTGCGGACTCTAAAAACGGCCACTGCCGCGGCTTTCTCCAACTTCACTTGATCCTCCAGCACAATGGGTAACTCAATGCGCCCCCTTCTCCCGGATGCGGGAGAAGGGTCGGGGATGAGGGCGATGCAATCGACGGACTGTACTGCTTTCGATATCGCAGCCATAGTCATCTTGCCTCCCCGGTCATGCTCCATAACCCATTTTAGCGCCCTCACCCTCGTTCCCTCTCCCGCGTCCGGGAGAGGGAGGCGAAGGTAGCGATGCCTGCTCTATCCCCTAAAAATTCCCCACTAGCATTGGGAAATCACAAAACTTATCCCCACTCTCCAGAGTGCGCGTATACTGCTCCGCATCTCCCCTCTGAGAAGGGCCTTTCTAGAGCGGCTAGGGATGAGGGCGAGAGCGGCGGTCTGCGGCTGCTTCGGAACGTTCCGCACGTCCGGAGGGCGGTCACAGTCGGGCAGAGCAATGGGAGACCGGTCGCCAATGCGGCACGGTTGGGGCGAGCAGCCCCGTAAAACCGACCAAGCCCGGACCTCTTTCAGGCCTCGCCCTGTGAGAGGACACAAACAACACACCGCCGCGGGTGCGTCTGAACCAGACGCTATCGCCAGACCGAGAGGCTGGCAGTTCCATCGCGCCTGTTTCAGACGCGCCCGGCCTTCATAACGTGAGGTGGCAACACCGTCCGAGACGCGCGGCTGCGCACAATTCTAAGCCCGCATGGTGAGCGGAGACGACGAGAGAACGGAAAGAGATTTGAAGACACACAGCCCTGAGCCTGGTTCATGCGCCCAAAGGGCGCGGAACCCGCTTCGCCCGTCTGACGCGAAGCGTCTCAGGGACGGGCATAAACCAAACGTGTCAGCGCAGTGGGAAAAACATCTGGTTATTAGTGCTGCCCACAACACGCCGCACCTTGCAACGTATCGCGCATGGACAAATATAACGGTCTCTGCCAAGCCTTGGCCGCGATAGTTTGACCCCTGATGAAGGCCCTCAATATGTTTGATCCGATGCGCCCCCACGATCTCAACCTTGTTCCAACCGTTATTGAACAGACCAGCCGGGGTGAGCGCGCCTTTGATATTTTCTCGCGCCTTCTAAAAGAGCGCATTATCTTCATCACAGGACCGATTGATGATGCGACAGCATCTCTCGTATCGGCTCAACTTCTTTTCCTGGAGTCTGAAAACCAGAAAAAAGACATCGCGATGTATATCAACAGCCCGGGCGGATACGTCACCGCCGGTCTCGCGATCTATGACACGATGCAATACATCCGTTGCCCGATTTCGACTGTTTGTATCGGCCAAGCCGCCAGCATGGGCTCTCTCCTGCTCTCCGCCGGTGAAGCTGGATCACGCATCGCGCTACCAAATGCGCGCGTGATGGTCCACCAGCCTTCTGGCGGCTATCGCGGTGTTGCCACAGATATTGAGCGCCACGCTGAGGAAATCCTTGAGCTGAAGAAGCGCCTCAACAATATTTACGTCAAACACACCGGTCAGGACTATGACACGATCGAGCGTAAACTCGACCGCGATACATTCATGACCGCTGAAGAGGCGAAAGAGTTCGGCATCATCGATACGGTGTTTGAACGCCGCGCTGATGACGACGAAAAATCGTAATGTTCGCCCGTGCGGCATTGGGCTTGCACGGCGCTATGAACACTATAATGTCAAATAAGAAACGGGCGGTACGGTCGCTTTAGCCCCGTGTTAATCCCTGCCCGTCATTGAGGTTGCCTATGGCAAAGCAAAACGGCTCCGGCGATTCAAAGAATACGCTCTATTGCTCCTTCTGCGGCAAAAGTCAGCATGAGGTCAAAAAACTCATTGCGGGTCCGACCGTCTTCATCTGCGATGAATGCGTCGAACTCTGCATGGACATCATCCGCGAAGAGAACAAGACGGCTGGCTTCAAAGCCAAAGACGGTGGTGTTCCGACCCCTGCCGAAATTTGCGACGTCCTCGATGATTATGTGATCGGACAGCCCTACGCGAAACGCATTCTGTCAGTTGCGGTCCATAACCACTATAAACGCCTCGCCAATCCAGGCGGTGCGGACGGTGTAGAACTCGCCAAATCCAACATTATGCTGATCGGCCCAACAGGTTGCGGTAAGACACTTCTCGCGCAAACCCTCGCGCGCGTTCTCGACGTCCCATTCACGATGGCGGATGCAACGACGTTGACCGAAGCTGGCTATGTCGGCGAGGATGTCGAAAATATCGTCCTGAAACTGCTTCAGGCCTCTGACTATAATGTCGAGCGTGCCCAGCGCGGCATCGTTTACATTGACGAGATCGACAAGATTTCGCGCAAGTCTGACAACCCGTCCATTACCCGCGATGTGTCCGGTGAAGGCGTGCAACAGGCGCTGCTAAAACTGATGGAAGGCACAGTCGCGGCTGTTCCCCCACAGGGTGGACGCAAACACCCGCAACAGGAATTCCTGCAAGTCGATACGACAAATATCCTGTTTATTTGTGGTGGCGCCTTCGCTGGCCTCGACAAGATCATTTCGTCTCGCGGTGAAAGTACCAGCATTGGCTTCGGCGCGGCGGTTAAAGATCCGGAAGCGCGTAAGGTCGGTGAAATCCTGCGCACAGTTGAACCGGAAGACCTGCAGCGTTACGGCCTGATCCCGGAATTCATCGGTCGTCTGCCAGTTCTGGCGACACTCGAAGATCTCGATGAAGACGCCCTGATCACAATCCTGACCGAACCGAAGAACGCACTGGTCAAACAGTATCAGAAACTCTTCGACATGGAGGAGGTCGCGCTCACCTTCACTGATGACGCCCTCAAGGCCGTCGCGAAAAAGGCGATCACGCGCAAAACCGGGGCACGCGGACTTCGTTCCATCATGGAAGCGATCCTACTTGACACCATGTATGAGCTACCCAGCCTGCGCGGTGTTTCCGAAGTCGTCATCAACGGCGAAGTGGTCGAAGGCAATGCAGAGCCGCTCTACGTCCACACTGAGACAGCGCAGACCAGCGAAGCGTCTTAGACTCAACTGACACAGCATAAGCGAACGTAAGCGCTATTGCGCTCACGCACCCCATTGCTATAGCGCTTGAGAGAGATCGGGAGCGAAGGGCAAAGCCATGAAATTTTTCGTCGACACTGCAGACACCGCAGCCATCAAAGAGCTCGCCGCCACAGGCCTGATCGACGGCGTCACCACGAACCCATCGCTGATCACAAAGTCCGGCCGCGATTTCAAAGAGGTGATCGCCGAAATCTGCGATCTGACAGAAGGCCATGTCAGCGCTGAAGTCGTCGCGACTGAATGGCAGGCCATGGTCAATGAGGGCGAAAAACTTCAGGCCATCGCCAGCAATGTCTGCGTTAAACTTCCGCTGACAATGGACGGCTTACGCGCTTGCCGCGAACTGACCGATGCAGGAACCGCGGTCAACGTCACGCTGTGTTTCTCGGCTAATCAGGCCCTGCTCGCGGCGAAAGCTGGCGCGACGTACATCTCCCCCTTTATCGGTCGCCTTGATGATCTCAACATCGACGGAATGCTCCTGATTGAGGAAATCCGCACGATTTACGACAACTATGTCTTCGAGACGGAGATCCTCGCGGCCTCGATCCGCAACGCCAATCATGTGAAACTTTCGGCTCTCGCAGGCGCGGATGTCGCGACCGTCCCACCGAATGTCCTGACAAGCCTCGCCAATCATCCGCTTACGGATAAAGGCCTCGCGGCATTCCTCGCGGATGCAGAAAAAGGTGGCGTGAAAGTTTAGACACTTTATCGGGCCGCCGGTAATTTCACGATCATCTGGGTCCCGCGGCCGTATGCCGTGCGAATGCGAAACTCACCCTGCTGTAGCTCCACCAATCGCTTGACCAGTGCGAGCCCTAAGCCCGTACCTTCGCGTGTCCCGCTATGACTGGCTTGGGTGTAAGGCTCAGCCAGCTTGGCCAGGTCCTCGCCAGCGATCCCTGTTCCCTCATCCGCTACAATCAGAGTGACCCAAGACTCATCCGTTTCAGCCACTATCGAAACGCAACTGTCAGGATCAGAATATTTGATCGCATTGCTGATCAGGTTCTCAAGCACCCGCTCACACGCGGTGTGGTCCCCTTTTATTAGGGTTGGCGACGCGGCGCTAACCTCAAGTGTCACACGCTCAGTTTGGGCGCGACCTCCAAGCCGCTCAACGACCTGCGATATCAGTTCCGCAACATCAACATCCTCAATGTTGAGTTCAAGCGCACCACTATCGGACTCCATCAGGGTCAGCAGCGCTTTGACCCGTTCCTCCAAGGTTAAAGCCGACTGGTGGATGAACTCGGGATACGTCTCATATGCTGCCGGATCGGGGCCAAGCTCTCTATCTCTCATGACTTGGGAAAACCCAAGGATGCTCGTCAGGGGCGATTTCAAGTCATGGCTCAGGCCAGCAATGTCCAAACTGTTTGGCAAAGTCTCTTCGGTCTGACTACTCGCGTCATCGGCATCCGCTGCCAGTGACAGTTGCGTCAGCAAAGCAATCAGAAACGTCACGATCGCGCCCCCGACGGCCCACCACCCAATCGAAGACGAGAGTGCTTGAATCGGAGGCGGTACTAAGTCGAACATACTCATCAACGCCAGCCCCAGCAGCGAAACGATCGCGCAGAGAAGCGCAGGACGAGCGTTGCCCCATGACGTCAAAACCGCAATCGCCGCTGGAAAAATGATCACGAATAAAAGACCGGGAGACGCGACTCCTCCCGAAAACAACGCGACAACGGCCATCAAGAAAACAGCACCGCCTTGGACGAAACTTCCAAAAAATCCGGAGATAGATGAACTCCGATTCAAATCGTTAACACTGCGGGAATATTTCTTAGGCATTCTTGGCCCAGTCCAACATAAACTTTCGGTCATATTGCGCCGAATGGCAAAGAATAGGCTTTGCCAGACGCAAAAGATAGGCCACTGTCGTTAACAAGTAGAGTGCGAGGAGAGACAATGAAACGTACAAAGCTGACAGCTGCGCTGGCATCCCTAACGGGGCTTGCGCTTTCAGCCACGGCACAAGTCGCAACGGTTGACACTTCATCCACACAAGCCAGTACAGCACCCGTTGTCAAAACCTCGACGGCGGCCCGTCCGGTTGTAGACCCACTGTCTCGTGCGGCTGCCCTCTATGGCACGTATCACGGCGTCGTCACAGACGTGAAAACCTCCGGCTTCAAATCCGCGGGTGACATCGACACGGCTCTCACCAATCTTGGCGGTCATAATTCGGACCAGCTGTCGCAAGGCTGGCTGTCTTATTCTGCACTTGTGGCATCGCAGGACCCTGAATTCCGTGCCGCTGTTCGTGACATCGAAGGCTATTATGGGCGTGAGACATTCATGCGTGGTCTGAACAATGATGTGCGTTACGCACGCAGCCTAAACGGCGGCAACACTGCCGTCGGTGCTTCACTCTCCGCCATCAATGCTGACAGCCGCCGCCTGATCGGGGCCGCTGCCTATGTGAAAGAACAAGCCTACACGCTTCAGGGCGCAGGCTGGGCGAAAGGCAAAGTCGGCAACTCAGGCGCAAAAGCCGATGGTCTGATGACGTCATCACGTTCAGGTATTCCGGCTCGCGGTGCCCTCGTGACCGCCTTCTCTTCCCCTGAAATCAACTCAGTCCTTGTACAGGCTGGACAGAATGGCTCCGCCTCTGTCTGGGAAAGCGTGACAAGTGCTGCGAGCACCGTTCGCGTACCAGCTTCCGTCTCACGCCTGACCTCTCAGCGTCGCATTAAGCGTGGCAAAGAGCCGATCGCTGACCGCATTGCAACCTTAGCCGCTTATCGCATTATCGGGGCCGATACGACGTCTATCGGTGGTATGCGCAATGCGATGCAAGACCGTGGAACCTCACGCTGCATCTACACTGCTCAGCTGAACCTACAGCAGTGCGTTGCTGCTGCGCACAAGCATTTTGAAGTTCCGTTCTGCATCGGTGAGCATGCGCTCTCAGATGTCGGTAAGTGTATCGGCGACGTCAGCCAGTAATCTGACCCGTCATGAATTCGGTCACCCCCGGCCTGAGTGCCGGGGGTTTTCTTTTGCAAGCGCTCCACCCATTTATGAGCCATGACACTACAGGATCGCGCTACCGATATCGAAGACGAGTTTTCCTTTCTCGACGATTGGGAAGACCGCTACGCGCATATTATCGATTTGGGTAAGTCAAATACCGGTCTCGCAGATGATGAAAAAACCGAGGCCACGCGCGTTCGCGGCTGTGCCTCTCAGGTGTGGATGGTCATCGATCACGCCGATGATGAGACTATGACGATACGCGCCGAGTCTGACGCCCTGATTGTATCAGGATTGATCGCTATTCTGACGCGGCTTTATTCCGGCACCAAACGTGAAGACATTCTCGCCTTCGACGCGACACGGTTCCTCGATAAAATTGGTGTTTCCGGCGCCCTTTCAGCGCAGCGTTCGAATGGATTGGCCTCTATGCTCACCCGGATTCACAGCGCCGCATCAGCCCCACTCGACGGGGTCGCAGCTTCTGGCGGCGCAAGTTCTTTCTCATAGAACCAGCTCAAACGCCGCACTAAGTCGACGGCTCGACGATCAGCCTCGGCTGGCGTGAACGCAAACGTTGCGGCGAAGTGCCCGCGACGGTGTTCTGACATAATCAGTGCATAGAGTTCATTGTACGCCCGCTCACTAAACCGCCCGCGGACACCGCTCAGACGCTCCTTCGCCTTTAACCGGTGAAATCCATCACGCCCGATATCATCTGCTGTCACAGACCGATCAACCCGGCCACCAAGCGCTAAGGTCTGCCAGTTCATCCCTGCGACAGATCCCCCTTCGGCTTCCCAAATATGGTCTTGATAAAACCAGTCTGCCGCGCGCTGTAACCGGCTGGCTTCCGCCCTATCGGACAGCGTATGCAGAACATGCCCCAGCAGCGAGCGATTCTCTGCCTTGCTGTGCGTTTCGATGAACCCTTTAATAGAAGCGGGGATTAGATCCGCTTTTTCAAGCGCAGGCCCGCTCCATATGTATCGCGGTAAATCGAAGGCCCCGAAAGGCTTCAATTGCCCTTTCGCAACAAGCGCATCAACTATACCCGATGCAAGCTGCCCAATGATCCGTCCGCGCGCATCCTGACCACGCCGCACAACAAAGCGCCCGCCTCCGTCGTCATAAACCGCACCGCCGTTTTGAAGCGCCCTGATCAATCTCGCATCGCTCATGCCGCGAGCCCCGCTAGTGGAACAAGTTTCAGCAAACTCTCTTCCATCTCACATATCCAGTGATCGACAGCCTCATCATCACGCTCATACTCGATAAGCTGACACGCATGCGAGACAGTGGAACGGTCCCGCCGGAAAGCATCAGCAACCCGCCCAATTGACCAACCCAAACTAACATGGGCCAGGTACATCGATAATTGGCGGCCCTTTGAGGCGAGCCGTGATCCTCTGCCGCTCGCCATTATTTCTATGCCTTTCACACCGAGTACATAGCTCACAACATGGCCAACCAAGTATGCTTGCCGACGGTCCCCGATCACATCAATTGTCATTCGTACGTCACCTCTCTGCCGAAAAGAGAGTATACACGAATTTCACGAGGTGTAGGATAAATTTCCTATTTTAGGAATTTTATCCTTTTACGTCAGGCCGCTAATGCGTCGCAATGTGAGGATAGAGTCTCATTCGGCCCAGAATATTTACCGCTAGAGTTCCGATCCATAACAAACTCGTCGTAGCATAGTATGACCAGGCGATCACCGCCGTCGCTTAACAATGGCAATCGTAGCCAGTGATGAATACCACATGACGTTGACCGGTGTCCGCGAACAGGTGACTGATTCTGCAACAGCGTGTCGAGGCCAAGCCGTCTCGATGCGAGAAGATCCTGAGCGGACAATTGCGCTTTGATTGAGCCACTCTCAACACGGCACACGAGTTGCCCCGTCTCGGTGAGCTCCAAAATCGTAATACCGCCCAAATAAGGAAGCACTGCTCCCGGATCAAAAGACCCCCGCCTCGGCAGTGCGTCTTCATCGACCAGAGAGGTCCAATAGGCCAACAAATGGCTTTGAGCCTCGGTTTGCTCATCAGCTTCAATAGATCTTGACTCGGTCATGGCCACCCCCGTGGTGATTCGATACGAATCAGGAGTGGTGGAGTTTGATTCCACGATCAAGTGGAAAAGTAAGAATTCGTTTACCTAAACTCGAGATTTAATATGTTTTTACTTCGTAATATTTTTGCTTGCACCTGCGACTAGCGCTTGCGCGATCGTCCAAGCCCCATCTCTTTCGCCAGTGCTGAACGCTTCTTTGCATAATTCGGTGCAACCATTGGATAATCGAACGGAAGGCCCCACTTTTCGCGATATTCCTCAGGTGTCATATCGTATTTGGACCGAAGATGGCGCTTCAAGGACTTGAATTTCTTACCGTCTTCGAGACAGATCAAATAATCGGCTGTAATGGATTTCCGGATTGGAACGGCGGGGTCTTTCGCCTCTTCATGCGCGCCCGGTGAGTTGAGACCATCCAGTGTTGCATGAACAGTTTTCAAAAGAGCTGATAAATCGCTCGCTTGAACTGGATTTTTAGCAACATAGGCAGAAACAATATCGACTGTCCCATGCAGGATTATGGTCTTTGCTTCATCATCTTGAGTTGACTGTGTCATTAATATTTCCCCTTTATATGACCTCAATAAAGGGTGACCCGCTTCTTCGGAATAAGAAAAAGCATATCAATTACAGTCACTAATAGACTTAAGTTGTATAAACCAATTCACTTAACGTGACAGCAGAACGACACCCATCACAAAACCAAGCAAGACAGCAGACCATATGGCGGCACCATTGTTCAGGCCGCCATAGGCCAGCTTCCCACGCGGACTGAATGTTTCCTGCAGCCGAATAAACACCTGCTCGCCAATCCGACCGGCCAAAGCGCTCAGCGCAGGTCCGGCTTTGCCCCAGACCTGACCGCTCCACTTCGCCGTATCATAACCCCACTTGCGATAAACCCAGTCCGTATCCAGTATGACGCCCCGCGCACGCGATTGCAGAAACGGCAATCTTTTCACCAAAAGGAAGAAGAGTGTAGCCGCGAACGTGACCTGTAACGTCGTCGTCATATGGACCATCTGATAGGGCTTGAATCCTGTCAGTGAAACCTCTGTGACCTCGCAAGATTGCGGGTTCACCCCAGCCGAACACGGCAGAAGCTGGTACAGCCAGTCATATCCAAGTCCCCGCAGAATGCCTGGCAAAGCTAACAAGAACCCAAGAGCCGCGATAAGCCCCATCGCCAACAGCATATTGAAAGGGGCTTCTGGCGGTCGCACCCGGGAGTCTTCGCCAAAGAAGATGGCGACAGGTAACCGCAAACAGAGCGTATAAATCAGTCCGGTCAGACCGAAGATCACGCCCAGCTGGACAGGCAAGCTTGCATGATCGCCAACACCCTCAATAAGCAATGGCAGAGTCACCCCACCGAGGAATAGCGGCATGCCACTAAGACTCACGGCTCCCATTATTACGAAAAGCGCTGTCAGCGGCATGGTACGCCATAATCCACCAAGCGCACTCAGTCTGGCGGTACCCGCATTATAAAGCACCGCACCGACCCCCATCGAGAGAAGCCCAATGCTCAAGAGACTCATAAAAGCTGTCGCCGCAGCAGCATTGAGAGCAAGTGGTGTTCCGATGCCAACGGCACAAACCATCAGTCCTGTGAGCGCATTCTGCCCATAAGCCAGAACACGACGCGCATCATCGACAATCGCCGCAAACACGACCGTATAGACCGCCATGACTGCGCCGATCCAGACAAGAATATCAAAGCCCGGAAACAAACGCGCGAGCGCGTATACGGCCACGATCGTTGTTAAGAGGGGCAACAAGACTCCGCCGAGGACAGTCGTCTTTGGCGCAACATCTTTCAACCAGGTATGGACCAGCGGGAAAGCCGCCTTGATCGCGAGCGCAGCAAGAAGATATTTAGCCGCCGGATGCTCAAACGAGCTGATCAGATCGACCTCGGTAAAACTGAAGCTTCCCGACTTTTTATAGACATAAATCAGGCCGTCGAGAAACAGGACGCCCGACAGGATATGAAATCCAAGGAAACGCATGCCTGCCTGATAGGCGGCCTTTGTGCCCGATCTGAAAATTAGAAACGCCGCTGAGATCGTTCCAATTTCCCAGAAGATGAAAAGGCTCAACCAATCACCGCTAAACACCGCAGCGACGGCAGAGCCTGCAAAAATCGTCGCTATGCCATCATGTAACCGGTCATCACGATGCAGCGCATAAATACCGTATAAGAAGGCAAGGAGCAGAAATCCAAGCCCGAAAATAAAGTTTAGACTATCGACATAGTACAAGACCAGATCAGAATTCAGAACAGACGCCGACGCTAAGGGAAGTCCGCGTTCCGCCAGCATCAGGACCGACAGACCCGCAATGGGTGCCCCAACCGTCAGGATATTACGGACGCGCCGAACCGGAACGAAACACGCAATGAGCCCCAGCGCAATAAGGACAAACCCCGGATTGATGCTTGCGAGGAGCGCCATCACAACCGCTCCTCTACATCGTCGGGCTGCGTGTCTTCTTCTCCATAATAGTCTGCGTCGCGCCCTAACAGCGTCACGATAACGATCCCTGCTAGCGCTAGGATCAGACCCGATAACAATGCAGCGCCCGCGTAAAATCCGCTAACATTCGCCAGATCACCCGAAACGCCCTGCTGACCCGCTGACAGCATGATCACAAGTGCCAGAACCGCAGCGACAGTGATGGTCGCGATGAGAGGGAGCCGCGTTGCCCGCGTCCATCCAAAAAGAGTTAGCGCCAAGGGATGGTAATCCTGTTCACGGTCAGGTGGGCGCGTGTCGACCTCCGGCTTTACAAATCGGCCACTTTGATCACGTCCTATCGGAGCATCAGTCATGACGGACCTCCTATTGGCGCGGCGGCGACCTGGAGCGCGTCTTTCCCGATGGCAGGTTCAAGGAAGTCGGTCAGCGGACCCACGGCGAAAAACATCAGGAAGCAGAGCGCTGCTGTGAAACAAGGCGCAGCAACTGTCAGGAACGGCGCGCCTTCAGGCCGCTTATATGGCGCTGGTTCCGGCGTTCCGCGCGGTGCCATCAACGCAAGGATCGGAATGGGTAAAAGATACGCCACGTTCAACAAAACGGATACAATCAGCACATAGGGCACGTAGCCATATCCCGCCTGAGACGCGCCAAGCAGAAGCTCATACTTCATCCAGTCGCCCGCGAGCGGCGGAATACCAATCAGGGACAGCGACGCAATCAGGAACGCGATGAAGACCAGCGGCATCCGCTTCCCAAGGCCACGCATGTGGGAAATATTGGTCAGGCCCGTCGCCACATAAATCGCACCGGCACACATGAAGAGCGTGATCTTACCGGCCGCATGCGCTGTGATCTGCAATGCCCCGCCCAAAAACGCATGCGCATTCGCCAACATCGCGGCCAAGGTCACATAGGCCAACTGGCTCACCGTCGAATAGGCCAAGCGCGCCTTCAAATTATCCTTCGTCAGGGCAATCAGAGACGACACAATAATCGTGAAACACGCGACCGCGATGACAATGTCCTGCGCGCCTGTCCGGTTCAGCAAATCTTCCCCGAAAATGTAAACTGCGATTTTCAGGATGGTGAAAACGCCCGCTTTCACAACCGCAACAGCATGCAGCAGCGCTGAGACCGGCGTTGGCGCCACCATCGCATTCGGCAGCCAGAAATGAAACGGCATCAGCGCCGCTTTACCAACCCCAAAAGCAAACAGGAGCAAGAGTACGCTCGCGATGATCGGCTGTAATCCCTCCACCTGCGAGAGAAGACCGCCCGGCATGAAATCAAGGCTTCCCGCAACAACACCTGTCCAGATAATCGCGACAAGGAAGAACCCGATCGACGTCCCCAGCAGCGTCATCAGGTAAATCCGCGCCCCGCGCTGTGCATTCTCATCGCCCTTGTGCGCAACCAACGGATAGGTCGACAGCGTCAGAACCTCATAGAACACAAACAACGTGAACAGGTTCGCCGAGAGCGAAACACCCATCGCGCCCATCAGTGCGATCGCAAAACACATGTAAAACCGCGTCTGGTTCCGCTCCCGGTTCCCGCGCATGTAGCCGATGGAATAGAAACTGTTCACGATCCACAGACCGCTCGCAATTAGGGCAAAGAGCGCGCCCAGTGGCTCTGCTCTAAAGGCAAACTCAAGCCCCGGTGCCGCACTCCAGAGCACCAATTCAGGCGCATTGCCCGAGGCCACCATGCGTGCAATCACGATAACGACGCCAAACAGCGCCGCCGCCCCGATCAGGGTCACCGCCTCGCGTAGGTTCGGCACTTTGCCGACTAGCCAGATACCCAGCGTAATGATCAGCGGCAGGATCAGCGCAGCAGCAATGGCCATCTCACCACTCATCGCACGCCTCCTATGAAGACGGCCGCCGCTGCGTCATTCGCCAATTCAGCCACGAAGCTCCCCTGAATGCCAATGGCGAGACTTGCAAGTGCCAGCACCCAGAGCGGGATCAGGATCAAGGCAGGTGCCTCATCATGCGGCTTATTCGGATTGAGCGGCGCGCGGAAGAAGACGATCTCCAGAATGCGACCCATATAGATGACGGCCAGTACGCTGGAGAACATCAGGATCAGCGCACCCCACCACCATCCGCTTTCCAACAGCGCCGTCACCAAAGCGAACTTTGACTGAAATCCTGCTGTCAGCGGGACGCCAATCAGAGATAGCGCGGCAATCCCGAACGCTGTCATCGTCAAGGGCGCTGTGCGGCCTAGCCCGCGGAAGTCGTTCAGCGTTGTGCCTTTATGCGCGAGGACAACAGCCGCGACCGCCATAAACAGCGCGCCCTTTATGATCGCGTGATTGACCAGATGGAACATGCCTGCGGCCACGCCTGCGGCGGTCCCAAGCGACACACCCAGAAGAATATAGCCGACCTGTGCGACCGAGGAATAAGCCAGCATACGCTTCACATCGGTCTGGAAAATCGCCTGGAAGGAGCAGGCCAACATCGCCGCAATCCCCATCGGCATAAGGACCCAGATCAGGCTCTGACCCTCAAACATGAAGTCGAGCCCGAATACCGTGAACAAGAAGCGGATCAGGGCATAGATAGCCACTTTCGTCGCCGTCGCTGCCAGAAACATCGTAATAAAGCTCGGGCTGTAGGCATACGCATTCGGCAACCACTGATGCAGCGGGAACATCGCGGCCTTGATGCCAAGCCCGACAAAGATGAAGGCATAGCCCGCCATGACCGCCTTATTGTCCGGGATCTCGCGCATGAACACGGTCAGTTCGGCCATATTCAGCGTCCCCGTTGCGCCATACAGAAAGCCAACGCCGACAACGAAAAGCGACGCGCCAATCGTCCCTAAAAGCAAGTAATTGCCCGCAGCCGGCAGCGCCCGTCTGTCCCGCCCAGCCCCAAGCGCAACAAGAACATACGTCGCCAACGATGAAATCTCCAAAAACACGAACAGGTTGAACGCATCCGCCGTCGCTGCCACGCCCAGAAGGCCGCAGAAACAGATCAAAAATGTGCCGAAGAACATCGCCTTCTTGGCCCGACGGATCTCGGCTTTCACCGTTGGCCAGGCAAAGATCGATGATAGGAAGCCCATCGCACAGACAAGCAGGATAACGATGCTGTTCAGCGCATCAATTCTAAACTCAATCCCTGCCGGTGGGGCCCACCCACCCATAGCGTAAGAAATCACGCCACCATCAGGCAAAGCCTGTACCTGCCGCAACAGAACAAGCGCCATAAGTGTCGATGCGCCCGTCGCTAGAATGGAGACGATCCAGGCCAAACGCCCATTCGGCAGAAACGCGCAAAACGGTCCAGCCAGCATGGGGATCACAACCACCAGAGCAGGTGCGTGCATCACCCAACTTTCGGGCACGATGGAGATCATCGCGTCGATCATGCTGTGCCCGCCCCCGCAACACTCGCACGCTCATCGGCTTCGTCCGCCGCTTGCGCCATCGCCACTTCACGATCCATCTCCGCAATCTTGTCGGCTTCAATCGTGCCATAGGCCTCACGGATGCGAACAATGATCGCCAGCCCGACCGCCAGAGTTGCAACCCCGACCACAATCGCGGTGAGCATCAATACATGCGGCAGCGGGTTGGAATAGACGTTCTCGAGGCTTTGATAGGCGCTGTCATATCCTGAACCCGTAGCCTCACCCGCTTCCAATCCAACGGCGGGGTCGGTCTCTTTGTCTTTATCCTTGCCATAGTCCGCGCCGAACAGGATCGGTGCTGTGCCGCCATCAATGCGCGAAAACGACACGTAAATCAGAATAATTGACGTCTGAAACACGCCCAGACCAATCAGTCGCTTGATCAGATTGCCCGCTGAAAACGCGATGAAAAGGCCGATCATCATCAAACCGATGATTGCCCAATAATTGCCGCGCTCGAGGACAAATTCGACCATGTCTACCAGTCCTCGTCGCTAATTTCTGTGACGCGCCCAGCAAAGGCATAATAGATCGACACCATCGCCCCTGCGACAGCCATCAGAACGCCGAGTTCGATAATGATAATGCCCATATGCTGGCCAAGATGCTCGCCCGGCTCTTCGCGCAAGAGCGCATTATACTGAAGATAGTTTCCGCCCATCATCATCGACCAGACGCCGACCCCCGCATAAAGTAGAAAACCAAGCGCCGCCGCGCCGCGTGCAAAGCCGGGAGTAACCGCTTCCATAGTCGGCTTGATGCCGAAAATCAGAGAATAGAGCACAAGTGCAACCGCCAGAATAACCCCGGCCTGAAAGCCACCGCCCGGACTGTATTCCCCATGGAAGTGCACGTAAAATCCGTAAATCGTAATGATCGGGATCAGGACTTTCGCGACAACGCGAAGAACAACATGGTGGTCAGTCATCCAGCCCTCCCAAGTCCGCATCCTCAGGTTCCTCATGGCCGCCCTGCTTTAGCTGAGCGCCCAATGCGCGTTCCCCAAAGCCGAGCAACATCACAACGCCAAGACCTGCCATAAACACAACGCCAACCTCGCCCAGCGTATCAAAACCGCGATAGGAGGCCAGAACAGCCGTCACGACATTCGGAATATCAATTTCAGGTTTGGTGCGCTCTAGAAACTCCACACCGACATGCGTACTCGCCGGAGAGTTCGGATCGCCAAATCCCGGAAGGTCAATTGAGGCATAGACCAGAACAGCCCCAACGGCGATCACCACCAGCGCGGAAATAATATGGCGTGCTTTATTGGGCGCAGCTTGCGCTGTGCGGGCCGTCAACAGCATGGCCCCCAAGAACAACACGGTTGAAATGCCGGCCCCAACTGCGGCCTCGGTAAAGGCAACATCAACAGCATCAAGCGCGATGAACCAAACAGCGGAGACCAAAGAGTAGATTCCCGCCAGAAGGACAATTGCAAACAGGCTTCGCAGTCTTGCAATCGCAATCGCGATCACAAACAGCGTCGATAAGAGCGTGATGTTCAAAAGCGCGACCGAAAGGTTGATACCTGCCAAAGCCTCCATCATGACGCGCCTCCATCCGGTTGTTGCGGTTTACGCGCTTCAGCCCCGATGAGGGGCTGCAGGTTAGCTTTGTAAGCAGCATTGATCAGGGCATGGCTAGAGGTCGGACCAGTAATGAACAGGAACAACCAGATCGCAGCAAGCTTGATCGCAATCGTCCATGTCGGCGCAAGCAATAACATGCCCACAATCGCAACCGTCATCGCACCCGTATCGATTACACTGGCCGCATGAACACGGGTATACACATCGGGAAAGCGCAGCATCCCAATCGCGCCGATAATGCCCATAATCGCTCCGACCAGTAGGAGGAATGAGCCTGCCCAGGGTTTTACGGCAAGAAGGAAATCGATCACTTCTGTCATCAACTGTCCTCCCGGCGCACCATTGGCACCTGAAAAGACCGGTACCGGAAGAATTTCAGGATCGCGATGGTCGTCACGAAATTGATCAGCGCATAAAGGATCGCAATATCGAGCCATTCAGGCCGGCCAAGCAAGAACCCGATTGCGCCGATCAAAAGAACCGTTTTCGTCCCCAAAGCATTGACTGCGGCAACGCGGTCATACAGCGTCGGTCCGCGTAGAGCCCTTACCAGAAGAAGTAAGATCGCCACAATCAAGCCAAGAGACGCCGCCCCGATCATGCGCCTTGTCCCTTGCCATCCGCTGCAAGTTTGGACCGACGATCCATTTCATCAAATGCGCCCGGTCCCGCAGCATCTTCGTGCAAGGCATGCACAAGCATGCTGCCTTTCTCAACCGATACTGTGACCGTGCCAGGCGTCAACGTAATCGAGTTGGCAAAAACCGTCTTTGCAAGATCGCTCTCACATTGCGTTTTCACCTTCACCAAAGCCGGGTCAATCGTAAGGTCAGCGCTCAAAATCGCTTTGATGACCTGCCAGTTCGCCTTGAAAATCTCCACGACCAGCCAGACCCAATAGATCAAAAATTGCGGCAATCGCCCATAAGGGACGCCTTCCCGGTCAATAACCTTCAGCCGAACCGCAAGGATCATCGTCAAAATGACCGAAACCGCCATCAGTGAGAGAAGCAAGGTCTTGTACAGGCCAGACAGTCCGAGCCACAGCGCAGTTATGACAATCAGCAGCCCAATAAAATAGCCCACGCGCTCTAAAGACCCTCACTTAACCATGCCTATAGCAAGAATTAGAGCCGAGTCTGAGTTTTGACCAGAGCTTTCGCTAACCAAACTGCCGAAATCCGATAGCTTTTTGCTTTGGACTCTAGCTATCGAAGACCAGCTTCGCTGTGCGCCGTGAGGCTGAGAAATCACTCTCATCATTGGCTTCATCATCCATGAGCGCACGCTTGGTCGCGCTCGGAGAGAAGGAAGAAGAGAGTGACCAATTCCAGTATCGCAGCGTGGTTTGGGCTTTGGCGACGGTCAACAAATCATACGTCTCAAGCGTATAGGTGAAGAGCGGATGTAATTCGCCATCATCTAATTTGAGCGGCCGTTTCAACGCGCGCCAAAGCTCTGCGAGCGGTCGCTTCTTAAGGCCTGTTGCTTTACAAAGAACTGCAAGACCCTCTCCGCCATGATCACTCATGATCTTGGCGATGGTGACAGGCTTAACCCCGGCCAGATACCCAATTTCCTGTGCCAGTTCGGGGTTCATACCCTGTATCGCAGCTGTGCGAATCGCATCTTCGAGGCTCGCATAAGGGCTCTTGTCGATTGCGGCGCGGTTTCTCTGCCGGCGCTCAATGAGTTGCAGCGCCTTTCGTGCGACAGGATCAGCCCACTTTTCCTCCGCGGCCATAGCGAAGACATCTCCGCACATTTCGATTAATTCCATTCGGTCGGCTGCGTACCGGCGCAGAATATCGCGGCGTGTCTCACCATCCGCCCACCAGAACAGGATCATGGCCTGTGACGGCTTGAGGTCCAGACGCTTAACCAACATCGGGCACAAGCGTTCATGTTTGCGCGAGCGCGTCACCAGAACATCCATGGCGTGCTCTGAAAGCTGCGCACCCTTGTTCTGCGCGAGCGCTTCCAGGACATGCGCCTCCCCGAACTCGGCGAGTTTGTCTGCTAAAGCAGGCTGCACGGTTTTCCGGCGTGCCATCGCGTGGCGGTGCTGCGCGCTCACACGCTCCACAATCTGGCACAAGTCAGAGGCATCAAACGCCTCGTTCTCTTCAAGAATCGGCTTGGCGACTTCAAAATTGCATTGCGCCAGATATCGCAGCAGTCGTCGCGGCGCGTCCTTCATGATCGATAGTCGCCGCGCACACAGTGCCCGATCATCATCATTGGCATGAAACAGGATTTCCAGCAGGATGTCGCCGGCCATCGCGCGATCCTGATGCGGGACATTCGATCCTGGAATAGACACATAATCGATCAGGCGGCGCATTAATGTTCGCCGCGCACGTCCACCGTTCTTTTCTGTCATCAAGGGGATCGGTTCAACCATGATATCCTGTGCCCGCAACTCTATTCACAGGCCAGACAATCACAAAAGCCTTAACAATTATTGCTGATTTTGCCGTTTCCCGGGGTGGATCATCAGGACGAGCAGGCTCGCGGTCAGCATCGCGATCGCCAGTGCAAACAACTGTCCGCCATCGGTCTCCGTCTCACCCGGTTGCAATGACAGAGCTACTTCGCGGCCAAGAACATCCGGCATCAAATGCGCCGCAACGGCACCGGCCAGAATCAGAAATGAGAGAACAGCCCCAAACCGCCTCGAATACGGTATCAACAGCAAAAGCGCCGCCAGCAGCTCAACAATCGCGACAACAAACCGCCCCGTCGGCTCCAGCAAAGCAATGCCCGTGTTCTGTGCCATGGTCGCGAAAACGATATTCTCACCGGCCAGATCAAACAATTTTACTTGTCCTTCGGGAGGATCAGGGAGCGGATGGATCGTCGCCTGAACGAACATCGCGATTAGAAACAGCGCCAATCCCCAACTCGCCAGATGCCGCAATAGGCGCATACATACACTCCCTTTTATCTCTGACCTAGCATGGTGATCTTAGCCCTCCAACACGGAAACCTGCAAAACGGGCTTTTTTGCTTTTCTGTCGCCAGTCTTGCTCTTAGAGTATCATGAGAGGGTAGAGGCTTATGAGCACAACTGACGATACATCCAATATCAAAGAGGACTCCGATCTTCTTGATGCCGATATGCTGGAAGAGTCGCGTGCACCCATAAGCGGCATGGGCTCCGCAATGAATGCAGGGGCAACACTTCTGGAAACGGCCCAATCCCTTCTGGCAAAGAAAACCCGGCGCGGCATCAGCATCGAATTACCGGCCTACCTGTCCGTACAAGCCACATGGTTCATCGCCTTTGGCCTACAGATGGTGCTATTTCCATACCTCATCACGAATAAGCTGGGCCTTGGCGGAGCGGAACTCGGCCTCGCCAATCTGGCGCTCTCCGCTCCCTCAGTCGTCTTCCTGCTAATCGGTGGCGTCGTTGCTGAACGGGCCAGCGGCAAGTCGCTGATGATGATCTTGCACGCGCTCGCCGCCCTCCCGGCCTTCGGGCTCGCATTCGCTCTCGCCAGCGGCAACCTTTCTTACCCGATCATGATCGCATACGGCTTGGCTCTCGGCACGGTCGGCGCGTTTATGATGCCAGCTCGAGACGCGATCCTGAATGAAGTCGTTGAACGGCGCGGTCGTGTCGGCTCACGTGTCACCCTTCAGCAAGGCGTCGCTTTTGCAACGCTCGCCCAGTTCGCGGCACAGATCACAGGCCTGATCCTCGGCGGCTATGCCGATAAGATGACGATGATGCCGGACTGGCTTGGCGGGTTTGGCATTGGTCCAATCGCCAGCTGGCAGCTCCTCTTGGTGCAAGGCACCGTCGTCTTTATGGGCGCGGTCTTTGCTTTCATGCTCGCCCGCGGGCGCAAGGTTAAAACAGGTCGCTCAGGCCTGACAGCGGCTTTCGGCGATATTGGTGAGGGCTTCAAAGTCGTATCCGGCGATCCAAAACTCTGGGCAATGACCGTGCTCATGTTCGGCGTCGGCATCTTTGTGATCGGTGCGTTCCTCGTCGTCTTGCCGATCATCAATCGTGATGTTTACGGCCTCGAAAGTGACGGCATCCGCGACATGTTCGTCACCTTCTGGCTTGGCGCATTCGTGTCATCTGTGGCGCTCTCGCTCTTCCGAAACATCAAGCGCCAGGGCCGCCTCTTGCTGACAGCGCAGCTCCTTGGCTCGCTTGCCATCCTACCCATGATGACCCGTATCCCGCACGAGGGCTTTCTGGTCATCGTTTTCGCGTGGGGCCTGTCCGGCGGAGTCTCAATCGCGATGAGCCGATCTATCGTACAAGACGCCGCGCCGAAGGATCAACTCGCCCGCGTCCTATCAATCTATCAACTCGGCTTTATGGCAGGCGCACCGTTTGGCGCCTTCATTATGGGCTTCCTCGTAGACGCTTTCGGCCCCTACAAGATCGCCATCGTCCCAGCGGCGGGGATGACCCTGCTAATCGCATGGATGATCATCCGCACGCCGATCTGGAACTTAAAAAACGAGACTGTCGCTAAGTCTTAGTATTTGACAGAGCAGCCATAAGGCGCGGTGCTCGCCAGCTGGACCTCTTCGCCCTCAACGACGGCGTTGACCGCGTTCAGGAAGTATGGATCAGCATCAGCAATATCGCTCGCGCTCGCAGACTTAATCGAGTCAATCGCGCCATTGTACTGCAGCGTACCTTCAGCATCGACGACATACATATGCGGCGTTGTCTTCGCACCGTAAGACCGGCCAATCGCACCCGTCTCATCAAGAATCGTATAGCTAGGAGCTGCGCCGCGCGTTTCATTCAGCTCGAGCGCTTTCTCGGCACTCACATGCCCCTGCTTGCCTGGCGCAGAAGAGATCACTTGAATCCAGACCACTTCAGCTTCACCGGCTTCTTCCTGAAGACCCTGCATATTTTCAGGTGGTGCCGCATAATGCTTCTTCACAAATGGACAGTCATGATTGGTCCATTCCAGAACCACGGTCTTGCCCTCAAAATCAGGCAGATCGATCGCTTCGCCTTGCGCTGTCACAGCATCAAGAAAGATCGGCGCTTCATTGCCCGGCTCAATCGCGCCCTGCGCTTCTGCTGTCGAGAATGAGATCAAGGCTGCGGCGGTCAGCGCCACGGCTGTCACCATGCCCGCTCCAAGTCCGATATTCCGACGTGTTACTTCAACCATAGTCATCTCCGCATTTCTCCTGTGTTAGTTATGCGATTAGTTCTCAGCGACAAGGCCTGTCACCAAAGATGTCGAAAGTGTCTCAGGTAGCACCTGCGGGTTCGATTCACCGGGCGCATAATAGAGGTAGAGCGGCACACCGGCGCGCCCATGCTTTTGCAGCTCTGCCGCAATCACCGGATCGGGGCGCGTATAATCAGCCACCAAAAACGCAACATTCGCCGCCGCAAACGCCTCGGTCACCGGTGCGGTCTGCAGGACTTGCAGCTTATTGACCTGACAAATCGCGCACCATTCCGCCGTAAAATCGACGAAGACAGGCCGGCCCTCGGCAACCAATTCCGCCACGCGCTCAGATGACCAAGTGTCCGTATCATAGGATGCGCTGTAGCTGTCACCGGCACTCGCAGCACTCGCATTCGATCCGACAGCCTGCATGACAGGCCATCCAAGACCCGCCAGAACGGCCGCTGCCGCCACAGCTTTAGCAACCCCACCAGCTGCCCCATCCGGCAAACGCGCCACCACAATAAAAGCCCCGATTGTCAGAGCGAGGAAAATAACCGCCTGCACATAATCCACGGCGCTCACCGCGCTGATCAACATGAAGGCGGGCAAAATGACCACGAGGCCGAGAAGCGATAACAGGATCGCTTTCGCCCCCTGCCCTGCTGCACGCCAAGCCCAAAGGCCAAACCCAATCAGCGCGACACCTGCAACGAGAATTGCGGCCGCTCTAAATCCGGCCAAGGCCCCTAGCGTCGACAGTAACCAAGCCGCCGTCAGGAACATCGGGAATGCAAACAACTGTTTCAGCGTTTCCATCCACGCGCCCGGCTTGGGTAAAAGCCGCTGCAAATTCGGCGCAAAGCTGAGCAGCAGGAACGGCAAGGCCAGCCCCAGTCCCATCATCATTAGCACCGCAATCACCTCGATCGCCGGCTGCCCGAATACAGCGCCCAAAGCCGCGCCCAAAAACGGACCGACACACGGCGCACCAACCACGGCAGCCAAAACACCGGTAAAGAACGCCCCGCCAGCGCCCTGTTTCGCCGCCAGACCGGAGCCGACGTTCTGAACAGACGTGCCCAACTCAAATAGGCCAAGCAGCCAATATCCGATCAGCACGATGACGAGGATCAACACCGATACAATCACCGGGTCCTGCAACCAGAACCCCCATGTCGCGATCCCTGTTGCCGCCCGAACGCCGAGCACGGCCGCCGCCAGCGCCGCAAAACTCACCAAAACGCCTGCCGTATACCAAAGCCCATGCGCGCGCGCTTCACCGGCATGACCACTGGTCGCAGCCGAAACCATACCCATCGCCTTGATCGACAGGACAGGCAGCACGCACGGCATCAAATTCAGGACAAGCCCACCAACAAAGGCCAAAACCAACATCAAGGGCAGGTTGATCGCGCCCGTTTGAACGCCTTGTCCAGCGCCCCCGCCAAGACCACTCGTTCCCGCAATCATCGGTCCGGAGACAGCTTGAACATCGACCGCCATATCGCCAATCTTGATAAGGCCAGCCAGTACATCAGGCGCATCCGCATCAGATTTCGCTGGCGTCAAGCGAAGCTGCAGCCCCTCCGGCCCAAACTCAACCGGTTGTCCGGCCGCATGCACAATCTCATGATCATTCGGGAAAAACCGTGCTTCGCCACTCAGCTCAGCAAGCTGCCCGCCAGCTGCCGACAGGACCCAGACATCACCCTGACGCGTCACCGCTGCGTCGCCCTCGAAGCGCGGTGGCACGGCCATCAGGCCCTGCTGGATCAGGCCGCTTCCGTAATCATCCGCAATCTGCGCACTGCCGACAGATTGCAGCATCCGCAAATCAACACTCTCAGGAATGCAGACATCGTAACAGATCAGATAATCGACCCGCATCGCGATCTCGACGGGTCCATCCGCGCCTTCCGTTAGCGTCACAGGAAACGCCAAAACCACCTGATCAGAGTAACCGTAATCCATGATCAGACCCGGCTCGACCTCAAGCAGATCCGGCGTCGGCCAAGCAAATTCGCCGACATCACTCAAAGCCTCTGGCGGTGTGCGATCCGGCCATCGGATCTCAGGCGGCAAGCCTGCATCGCCCGGATTTTTCCAGTAAATATGCCACTTATCCTCCAGCTCGAAGGACAGCCCTAAGTAAAATGTCTCGCCCGGAACCGCGACCGCTCGCTCGCTCACCAACTCAACCGTCGCATGCCCGCCATCAACTTTCTGCGCCAGTGCCGGAACAGCCAAAGCGAAAATCGCGAGGAAGAAGACAAAACAACGATACAGCGTCGGCATAGGCGGAAAACTCCAAAATCGACGCCGATATATCGCGGTCTTGGTAAAGAAATAACCCGCCTAACGCGCTTGTGATCGCGCAAACCAACAAAAAAGGCGGCCCGAGGACCGTCTTGTTGAGATGAACCGGCCCGCTCCCCCTCCCAACCGCCCCAATGGTCCCCTTAAGCTGGGGCGGTTGGGAGGGGGAGCGGGCTGGCCCCGTAATAGAGGTTAAACCTGAACTTGACCCGCAGCCGCCTGCTGCTGAGACTTTTCAACGGCGCGCTGGATCACACGCTGCCAGTTCAATAGGGAGATCATGTGCGCGTAGATCGCACCAAGCGCTCCATTCTCACGAAGCAGGTTGAACTTGTCTGCCGGCAGCTCGTTCAGTTTGTTCTCATCAACCGCCCAATAATCCGCGATCTTCTGTTGGTCGCCTTGCGGCTGGCCCTGCGCATCCCGTGGTTGGAAGGCAACCGTCTTCTGCTCGAAGAGGCCGAGCTCTTTTATCAGGTTGATAAATTCAACCGTCGCACGACGCTGACGCTCATATTCCTTACAGAACTCAATGGCATTGGTCGTGAACTCGGTGGCTTCACCGTTCTGGAAGAACGGGACGTCCGGTTGGTTTGAAACCATCGGCGCATCACGATCAACACAAAGGAGGAGCCGGTCAGCATCTTGGTCATTCGCGAAGACGAACGGATACCGGCGCACAAAGGCCGGGACGTAAAAGTCCTGATCCGTCTTACCCGCTTCATCGACGAACAGGTTCTCATTCTGACGCACACCCATAACGGCGACAGGTGCATAGTCATTGCCGACAAAAATGATCGGATAGGCGGTGCCGCCCATGCCAAACTCGGTCACAGTCACAGGCACCGCATGGGCCTCACGCAAAAAGCCAAATGGCTGGTCAATTTGTTTGACACCCAGACCACCATGCTGTTCCGGCGATAGCGGTTGTGGATTCTTGTAAAACATAACATTGCCGGAAAGGGCTGGTTCTTGATTGGCTGGTGTGTTTTCCACAATTAACTCCCAAGGATTGAATGGGCGGGATGTAACGGATTAGGTATGCAGCGACAACCATCAAGGGGCATCAAGATGCAGGTGTTGCAGGACTTTCATAAAATGCCCGCTCTAATTGTGATCCTACTCGCACTGGTTGGCGCCTGTTCCGGCGACAATCAAAACGCCCGTGTGACCGCTCAAACACTCGCGCAGACAGAGGCTCTGCTCGAAGACGCCGCTCTGACCGAAGCGGCACTTAGCCCCGAATTGACCAGTCAATTGGGATTTGATGACAGGCTTCTGCCAGATGCAAAATCGCAGCTGAGCGACGCCTCTCAAGCGGCCTTTGAACGGCAACGATTGTTGCGCATGGCGCTCGCAACGCGATTGGGTCAAGCGCCGAACCTGCCCGAAGACCAACCGCTCGCACGTGATCTGCTACTCACGCGTCTGGCCCTTCGCGATCTGATCCAGCTGCAAGCATCCGGCAAAGGTCATCTTAGTCTTTCGAGTATTCGCGTACACACAATCGATCCCTATTCGGGACTTTGGATCGAAGGCCCACAAGCGCTCGTTCGCGACCATATTATTGAAACGCCGCAAGATGCGGACGCATATCTCACACGCATGAAAGCACTGGCCGATGGGTTACAGGACACCCGCCGTCGCCTCGTCGCCGATGCGGCAACAGGCCACCTGCCATCAGGGACCCTGCTCCGCGAGACGCGGCTGGAAATTGATCGCCTGCTCGATGACGATGTACTGGCGGCCATTCCACAGACACTCGAGACCTTCTCTGCCACCCTCCCGGCGGACAACGGCCAAAGCCAGGTAGATCGCATGCGATTGGCGAGACAGGTCTATCAAACCGAGCTGCTGCCTGCCTATCGCGACCTCTCCACAGCCCTGCGCACGCTTGAAGATCAGGCCCCCATCTCTTTAGGTCTGTGGACCCAACCCGGTGGCGTCACGCTGTATAACGACCTGTTGGAGGTTCATGCCGATCAAACGGCTCGTGTCGAAACACTCTGGCCAACGCTGGAAAGCGCGATCTCAGCCCTTGAGGCAAGCGCGCCAATTGCAACAGCCCCCGTCGAAGATAGCCTGACTGAGACCACGGCTCCGTCTATCGAGGACCAAGAGGCCGACCCTGAAATATCCGATGTCCAAGTTGAACTTACGCAGGCGGCAAGAACAACGCTCACTCGCGCGCAGACACCCATTTCAGTCATGCCGTTTTTGGGGCTGCAACGCCTAGAAGCCCGCTATGATAATCGCCGCCCTGCGATCATCATTTACGACGAAGAACGCCTCTCTACGCTTCCCGACCCATTGCTGGATGCGCTCATCTCAACGCCTTACCTGGATGCTGCGCGCATTTACGACATAGCCGTCAGAACCGGGGCACAGCGCTCACCCGTGCGGGCCTATATCAATGGCGATGCGTTCGAGCAGGCATGGCGCACTTACTTCTACAGCACAAAAGCAGATAGCGCTCTGGAGGAAGACTACGCCTCAGTATACGCTCTTGATCTGTTCCAAACCGCCCTGGCAAAAGCCGATCTGGGTCTGCACGCTAAGCGCTGGAGCCTATCAGACACAACGAACTTTCTAGTCGTTAGCACGATCGGCCTCTCAGAGCCCCTAGCCAACGAAGCTGCCGTACGCCTTGCCGCAAATCCCGGACACGCCGTCGGCGTTTATGTCCACACCCAGCGCTTTCGATCACTGGAGACACGGGCAAGACAGGTTTTGGGACCCCGTTTCGACTTGAGCGCATTTCACAGCATCCTGATTTCGGATGGTCCACGCCCACTTAGTCTTGTCGAGCGCGATGTCGAACTTTGGTATCAAGGCTTGATCGAAAGCCGCTAACTTTAAGCCGCCAACGCCAAGTGTGGTGCACCATCAGGACAGACTGGATCCAGACCCGCCTCCAAATCGGCGATCACGGCCTCAATCCGATCTGCATCCTCTTCGCTGAGAACGAAGACCGCCCGTGCTCCGTAGCGCTCCGCATCTGCAAACGCCCAGAGCGGCTGCACGTCATGCGCCCGCCCACGCAGCTTGCAAAGCCGGATCGCTCTCAAATTGAAGGCACCCTGCGCCGCAAACAGCGCAACACCGCGCATCCTCGCCCAAGGGGCATTCGGCGCCATGCGCGTGAAGGAATAAGACTTGCCAGACTGGCCACGGAATTTGATCTCTCTCATCACTGTTCTCCCAACGATGTTCTTGGTGTGTTCTAATCTGTTATATTCCACTTTTGTTCTCATGCAAGAACTTTTTGGTTAACGAAACCTTACTGCACGAAAACGAAGCGATGCGACCCTTCAGAGTTTTCACTTGGCAATTTGTGCTCAGTACGCTAAACGACCTTATGCTCACTTTCAGCAAAAGTGAGCGGAAATCGTGAATTTCGGTTGCATTCCGCAAAGTCACACCCATATTATGCTCATATTGAGCAAAAGGAGACAGAGATGGCAAAACTGATCGACGCAGGCCCAGGCTGTCCAACGCCGACGCCTTTGCGCGCTGCAAATGCGGCTGCCGCACGCGGTCTCTTCTTCAATGATGACGTGAAGGCAAAGACCGATCATCTCTACCCGCTCGCCAGCGACTTCATAACGCCGATGGAGTGGCCTGCGATTGCGCCTCTCGTCGCTGCAATCAATGACCTAAAAGTCGAAAAGAACGCTGTCATCCTCGCGCACAATTATATGACACCGGACATTTTCCGTCTCGTTGGTGACTTTCGCGGAGACAGCCTGCAGCTCGCCCGCGAGGCTGCCAATGTCGACGCGGATGTCATCGTTCAGGGCGGCGTCCACTTCATGGCCGAGACCTCAAAAATTCTGGCGCCCAGTAAGACCGTCCTGATCTCAAATCTGGAAGCCGGCTGTTCGCTCGCCAGCTCGATCACAGGTCCAGACGTCCGCCTGATCAAAGAGCACTACCCGGACTATCCGGTCGTCACCTACGTCAACACGACGGCAGATGTGAAAGCCGAGTGCCACATCACCTGCACCAGTTCCAATGCCGCTCAGGTCGTTGAGGCTATTGCGGCCGAATGGAACACCGACACCGTCATCCTCGTACCTGACCAGTATCTCGCCAAGAACGTCGCGGCCCAGACCGATATCCGCATCATCACATGGCCCGGCGCGTGCGAAGTGCATGAGCTGTTCAGCGCAGGCGATGTTGAAGCGCTGCGGGAAGCACACCCCGGCGTGGTCATCCTCGCCCACCCCGAATGCCCCCCGGACGTTCTCCAGGCAGCAGACTTCGCAGGCTCCACGGCAGCGCTGGCAAACTATGTCAGCGACCACAGCCCGGCCAAAGTCGTGCTGATGACCGAGTGTTCCATGTCGGACAATGTGGCGGCTGAAAACCCCGGTGTGAACTTCATCCGGCCGTGCAATCTCTGCCCACATATGAAGCGGATCACGCTGGAAAATATCTATGACTGCCTGATCAACATGGAGCACGAGGTCACGATGGACGAAGACGTCCGCATCCGGGCCAAAGCCGCCATTGATGCAATGCTGGCCCTGCCGAAAATGGAAACGCCACTCGCGTTTGAGACCGGCCTCGCCCCGATGGACATTGAGGTCTTTTCGCCCGAAAAACGCCCAGAAAAACACCTTGCAGTCGCCTAATCTCCCCATAAGATGGTTCAAGCGTTCGGGAGATAGATGATGATTGCGAGACTGATAGGGGCAATCGCCTTAGGGTTCATGCTGACCTTGCCGGTGGCGGCATCTGGAAAACGTGATCCCGGCGATGTCCTTGGCACGTGGACGTTTCAGACCAAGCCCTACCGCGATGGCCAATGCATCATGTCCGGCACAATGCATTTACGCGATCATCCCGCTGAGGGCTTGTACGATTGCGAACTCACAGCAGTAGAAGTTTGCACCATGTGGGGCCGCTCCATTGTCGAACAAAACTGCGAAGCCCGCCGCTTCGGCAATCAGGTCTCGGTCCGCTCGCGCATCTCACAGGTTCTAGAAAAGAAGACCCAGAGCCTGCTATACGTGCCGGATAATTTCTCACTGACGGTTCAGGATGAAAACCGGATGTGGGGCGCCCTGATCTCGGCCGCGACCGCCCCGGTCGAATTCCGTCGCTCCGAAGAGGGCATTTCATAATGCGAGCCATCCTCGGCTTCCTCCTCTTTAGCCTGACGGGACTATCCGCATTTGCGGAAAGCGCGCACTCGCCGGTTGGCAATTGGACAATCGAACTCGTCAGCCCCTATGGCGACTTCAAAGGCTGGGCGCAGGTTCAACCCTCTCAGGATGGCGGCGAAACCTATCCAGTCGAGTTGATCACCGAAGATAGATGCTGCGGCGGCAATTACGCCCGCGTCAAGCAATCCAGCGTCATGACAATCGACGGTGGGTATATCTATGTCGACAGCGAGATTGAAGAATTCCTGATCCGCGAGGAACCTGTCGAAGCCACATTCTACCCGGACGATTTCAACCTCGAATGGGACAATGGAGAAACCCTCACCGGGTATTTGAATGGCTCAACACGGGTTGAATGGAAACGGACACAAAATGCCATTTCGTAATCGACTGACCATACTCGCGTTGAGCGTTTTGACGCTGGGAATAACCGCTCAGGCAGACGAAGTCGCCAACCCGGCCGGAAAGTGGATCTTCACCGCTAAAATCAACAGCACCTGCGAATTTGGCGGCCAAGCTTTCCTCGAACAGACCGAACCCAATCGCTATAAAGGCGAGGTCACCGCGCGCCAAAGCTGCCCGGAACTGCCGGAAGACTACCTCGTGCGCCAGACGTGCGAGGCCTCAAGGCTCGGCAACCAGCTCTCGGTCCGTTGCAGCATTGCCGAATTCCTGAACGGTTTTGAGAGCGAGTATTATTATCCTGACAATTTCACGCTGACGATTGCCTCATCGGAACGCATGCACGGCGCACTCGTAAGCGCCTCAACCGCACCAGCTGTCTGGACCCGCGACGACGGTGGTATTTCGTAGCCATGCCTAAGCCAGAGATCATTCGCGCCCCGGCGGGCAGCCCTGACGGTCGCGTCCTGATCGTTGGTGCAGGTCTGGCAGGCCTTTTCCTCGCCCTGCGCCTTGCTCCGCGCCCGTGCACGATCATCTCGCTCGCGCCGCTCGGTGAAGCCTCGTCGTCTGCGTGGGCACAAGGTGGCCTCGCCGCCGCCCTTCACCCCGATGACAGCCCCGAAAATCACGCCGCTGACACGATTGCTGCAGGGGCAGGTCTGGTTGATCCCGTGATCGCAAAACTGATTGCGGAGGATGGCGCGGCCCGCGTGCGCGACCTGATAGAGCTCGGCGTTCCGTTCGACCGCACGGAAAATGGCGACCTCGCGCTAAGTCTTGAAGCCGCCCACTCCCATCCCCGCGTCGCGCGCGTCGCCGGTGACCTCGCAGGCAAAGCGATCATGGCCGCCCTGATCGACGCTGTGCATGCCAGCGATCACATCACCATCATTGAACGCGCAAAAGCGGTTAGCCTCCTGCAAGATGAAAGCGGCCGCATGGCAGGTGTGATCTTGCGCGATCAAAACGACACTCACACCCCGATCACCGCGCCAGAAACTGTCCTCTGCACAGGCGGGTCCGGCGGGCTGTTCCGCGTGACAACCAACCCGTCTCAAGCACGCGGCGACGCGCTCGCTATGGCTTATTCCGCGGGGGCTGTGATCGCAGATCCCGAATTCGTCCAATTCCACCCGACCGCAATGGATGTCGGCCTCGACCCCGCCCCCCTCGCAACAGAGGCCCTACGCGGCGAAGGGGCGATCCTGATCGGCGAAGACGGCGCGCCCTTTATGAGCCGTTACCATCCAAAAGCCGAACTCGCCCCCCGCGATGAAGTCGCCCGCGCCATCCACACCGAACTCGCCAGTGGTCGCAAAGCCTATCTCGACACGCGCGAGGCCATCGGCGCAGAGATCGAGCACCATTTCCCCACCGTCTTCGGCGCTTGCCAAGCCGCTGGCATTGATCCGCGCAGCGCTCCGATCCCGGTCGCGCCCGCGATGCACTATCACATGGGTGGCATCCTGTCTGATATGTGGGGCCGCTCAACACTCAACGGGCTCAGCATCTGCGGCGAGTGCGCCAGCACAGGTGCCCACGGCGCGAACCGCCTCGCCTCAAACTCGCTCTTGGAGGCCGTCGTCTTCGCCGCGCGCATCGCTGACCGCCTGCGCGAAGAACCCCTCAAGACGCCGGACGCGAGCACTGCCAAAGTGAAGTCAGACCTGCCAAATTCAGCGCTGCAAACCCTGCGCAAAGGCATGGCCACCCATTGCGGGGTCGTCCGCAATGAGCGCGGCCTAACCCAATTGCTGCAAACCATCACTGACCTCGAAAACGAGCACGGCCCCGCACACTCGATCGCCGCAGCTCGCCTAATCGCAAGCGCCGCCCTCGCCAGACAAGAAAGCCGCGGTGGCCACTACCGCTCGGACTTCACTGAGACCTCATCCGAGGCTCATCACACATACGTTTCAGAGCGCCGAACGCATCAAAAACAGCCTTCAGAGGCCGCCTAGTGACCCATATTATCCCTCCACCTCTCCCGGCCATCGTACTCGACCCAATCGTGCGCCTCGCCCTGTCAGAAGACCTCGGCCGCGCCGGTGATCTAACCACCGATGCCACCATCCCGGCAGGCACACAGCTCACCGCCCATATCCGCGCACGTAAATCCGGCACGCTCGCGGGCATGGACGCTGCGGCCCATGCGCTCCACCTCGTCGACCCACAGACAGAGCTGACCCAACACCTGAACGACGGCGACACGCTCAGCCCCGGCGCAACCATCGCCGTCATGCAGGGTGAAGCGCGCTCAATCCTGACCGCAGAGCGCACCATGCTCAATTTCCTAGGTCGTCTCTCAGGAATAGCCACTTTAACCTGTGAATTTGCAGAGAAAATTGCGCACACAAAAACGAAAATCGTCTGCACCAGAAAGACCACACCCGGCCATCGCGCAGTAGAAAAACGGGCCGTGCGCTGCGGCGGCGGCACCTCGCATCGCTACGGCCTCGATGATGCGGTCCTGATCAAGGACAATCACATCGCCGCCTGCGGCTCGATCGCTGATGCCCTCCAGCGCGCGCATGCCTATGCCGGCCACCTCCGCATGATCGAGATTGAAGTCGACACACTCGCCCAACTCGAAGAGGCGCTTCCCCACAAGCCCCACGCTGTCCTGCTTGATAATATGAACCCGGAAACCCTGCGCAAAGCCGTCGAGATTGTAGACGGCCAATGCGTCACCGAAGCCAGCGGCGGCATCACGCTCGAAACCGTCGCCGCTAAAGCCGAAACCGGCGTAGATTATATTTCCGTAGGGGCGCTCACGCATTCGGCGATTAACCTTGACGTGGGCCTTGATATCCTCTGACCTGTCAAAAAAGAACACTCAGGGAGGATAGATCATGGGCGAAGCCAGCGGTCGAAAGAGCATTTTCATTACAGGCGCAGCGTCAGGCATCGGTGCGGAAACAGCCCGTCACTTTGCTAAGAAAGGCTGGTTTGTTGGCCTCTACGATATTGATGAGCGCGGCCTTTCAGAAGTCGCCAGTGAGATCGGTGAAGCCAACTGCCATCAGGCCCGCCTCGACGTAACAAACCGCGACGATTGGGCCAGTGCCACGGCCGCTTTCGCTGAAGCCACCGAAGGCCGCATGAACGTCCTCTTCAATAATGCTGGCATCGGTCGGCATGGCTGGATGGAGGATATCCCACCCGAAGAGTCCGACCTCATCATCGACATCAATCTCAAAGGCGTCGTGAACGGCGTCTATGCCGCCCTGCCCTATCTGAAACAGACCCCATCAGCGCGCATCGTCAACACCGCCTCCACCGCAGGCATTGCCGCTGCCCCCCGCCTCGCCGTCTATGCCGCAACCAAGTTCGGCGTGCGCGGCCTCACCGAAGCCCTAGACGCGGAGTTTCAGGAACTCGACATCCGCGTCACCAGCCTCATGCCCTGGTTCATCGAAACGCCGATCCTCGACATGGGCAAAACCGAGGGCGCGAATGAGAAAATGTCGGATGAAATCCGCGCGAGTGGCGCAGAAGTCTATCCCGTCTCCCTTGCTGCTGAGCGCGCTTGGGACGCCGCCCACGGCAAAGACACCCATTATATGGCTGGCAAAATGGCCGAGCAGACCAAATTTACCGCCCGCTGGATGCCAAAGACTCTCCTAAAACGGATCAAGAAAGACACGCCACCGAGAGAGGCTTAATCGACGGCAAACACGAAATAAAAAAACGGGGCGCCTAAAGGGGAAGGCGCCCCGTCAAATGTGAGTTTTAGAGCAGTCCCCTAAAACTCAAGTCCGATCCGGACATACGTTGTTGTCACATCTACGCGCTCAGTGTCCCAACCCGATGGCTGTCCCAAAGGTGAGAAAGCCTGATCGTAAACGGGATAGCCGCCGCCCAAATCTTCTAAGCTTGCCCCAAAGGAAAAATCTATATCGAGATTAGCATCCTCTGGCGACAGCTGCAGACCTATCTCAGCAAAAACGCCTCCATGAACGCCAAAGCCGCTATCGTCGAAACTATCATCAAAAGCCACGCTCGCTTCGCCCGAGCCAACCACGCCTGCATCGCTGGTCGTCAACTGGCTGAACGTCCCCTGACTGTCATAATATTCAAGTCCGCCATTCGCGCCAATTGTAAGCCCCGTTGAACCATTTAGCCCCCCAATGCTGAACTCACCGAACGAATATTCATAGGACGCGTTGATGCCAATGCCGTAACTTTCACGATCGGTTTCAAGATCATTGGTCTGAACTGAGTTGGTCGTCCCTGCACCAAAGAGGGCGGCCACATCGACCTCAGCAAAACTCGATGATTTCACCTCATCCTTGCTGTAATTCAATTTGAGACCTGCACTTGCATCGCCATCTATATTCAGCGTGCTTCCGAGCTTGCCGAACACGCCCAGCGCCAAGTCCAAACGTTCAAGATCTGCCTCGGCCCTCGTATCGATATCAAAGCTATTTCCAAAGAAGACACCCGTGGACGTGCTGCTCGACGACGTATCAAAAATGTCGGCATAGACGAGGCCGATATCCGTCGTCCCGCCAGAATCGATATCGCGCGCGCCGTTCTCATCGCCCTCCATAATTCTAACAATACC
>JBCDKW010000013.1:0-89987 GCA_038746145.1 Pseudomonadota bacterium | reverse complement strand
GCTGCCCTGAGCGCCTCCGGCGCAGCAGCACGAAGCAGGGTCCGCGCCCTTTGGGCGCATGAACCAGGCTGAGGGCTCTCGCGATTCGGGGAGACCGCAATAGAATTTGGGAAGGACAAAAAGACCAATCACCAATTTGGAGAACAGCGCCCGCGGCCTGGTTCATGCGCCCAAAGGGCGCGGAACCCGCTTTATGAGGCGTGCGCGAAGCGCTTAGCGCCTCATCGAAAAACTTAACCCGCTTCGCCCGTCTGACGCGAAGCGTCTCAGGGACGGGCATAAACTAAACTTGTCAGCGCAGTGGCAAACAACTCAGCCTGCTCATCCAATCTTGGCGTTAAGCGCCTCAATCAGACGATCATCAATCTCGCCTGTCGTGGCGAGCCCATTATCCGCCTGAAAGCCGCGAATGGCTGTCCGCGTGCCAGCCCCTGCAATGCCATCGGGCGTACCGGCTTCATAGCCGAGGCCGTTCAGAACCGTCTGGATCGCGAAGACCTGATCGCGCGCGCCATAGCCCCAGCTACGGGTCGTGAATGTGCCGTTCGCTGCGGCTGCAGGGGTCGATTTCGTCCAGCTATCAGCACGTTGAGCCACAGATTGCGCAACACTGAGAGCAACCGTCTGGCGAAGGCGATCAATCTCAGGCTTAGCCCCCGCATCACCGCCGCGAAGCGCAACTTCGTACCAGAACAGTGCTTCCTGCGCGCTCGGAGAGACCCCAAGGCCCTCTTCATGCAGAACGGCGAGGTTATACTGACTATCGATCAAGCCGAAATCCGCCGCCTGACGGAACCATTTAGCCGCGCCGGCATAGCTTTGCGGGCCGCCTTCACCGTCGGCAAAAAAGACCGCCAGATCGTGCATCGCTTTAACGTTTCCGCCCTGCGCCGCTTTTTCCGTCCACGACCGCGCGGCCGTCATATCGCGTGGGACGCCAAGGCCTTCCTCATGAAGTTTGGCCAGTCGATACTGTGCCGCCGACAGCCCTTGGGACGCCGCACGCTTAATCATGTCAGGCCCAGCAACATAATCGCGGTCCGCCAGACGCGCTTCGCCGTGCAGATATTGCGCAACCGGATTGCCCTCTTGGGCCGCGCGTTCAAGCGTCAGGGCCGCTGGAATTTTTGGCAGAACCGGCGCTGCGACCTCAACAGCTTGAGGCTCATCGATCCCGACAGGCTTCAGCGCATTCAGAGACGCGCTCGGTGCTTCAGTTGTTTCGCCATCGCTCTCAAAAAGCATGTCATCGAGAGCTTCTGTCGTTTCAGCCTCTGTCAGTGTCGGCGCCGAAACCTGAGCCGTCGGCAATGTCGCAATAGAGGGCGAAGGACCGGGCGACTGCTTGCCACGCAGGGAAATATAGGCGCCGCCACCCGCTGCAGCGATGGCCAGAACAGAGGCCGCCGCAATGATCGGGAGCTTGCTGGAGCTGCCTCTGCCCGACTGGCGAGCAGAAATGCCTTTAGCGACGGCCTTGTCTTGAGATTTGGCCTTGCGCTTGGATTTGTCTTTTCGGGAAGACTTTTTCGTTGCGGCTGGATCCGTCGACGCAGCGATAGCCGCCTCTCGCGCGCGTTTGAGATAGTCGGTTGCTTCATTATCGACCGGCAGAGCCGTGTCAGCATGGGCTGTGTCTTCGCCTTCGGGCACGAAGGGTTCGTCCACATCAAACTCGGCCGTTTCCGGCATGTCGGCGTTGAAGACTTCGGTATCGCGAAGCTCTGTATCGGGATCGTCCCATCCGCCAAGTACGGCGAAGGGATCATCTGCATCGAACTCGTCTTCGGGCAGTTCTGCAACATAAGCATGGGCTTCGCTTGGTGCATAATCGGCGTCGGCTTCGCTGCCCGTTTCGATTGTGTCAGTTTGCGGCTCGAAAGACATGTCATCGACATCATCTGTGTCAAAGGACTGCAGATCAGACATAAAATCCTGAACAGGTGCCTGAGGCTCCGGTTCATGGGTTTCGAACGTTGGCTCCGCAGTGCTTTCAGTCTCAGCCTCAAACGCCTCGAAAGGCTCGATTTCAAGCGATTGAGGCTCTGGCACAGCAAACTGAGGGGCGGGCTGGACAGGCGTCCCGGGAGGGGAGGTGAAGTCCTCAACGGCTTCCAGTCTGGCCGCAAGCGATGCCATAGCTTTCTGGACTGGCGAAACGTGATCAACAGTCTGTTGCTGGATTTGGCGCAGACGGTCTGAAACGTTGGAGAGTGCATTTGAAAGACGGACTTCGCTGCGCTTGGACGATTCCGCCATTTCGGTTTTCAGATCCGCAAGAGCGCTTTCCTGTTTGGCCTGCATCCGGTTAACGGCGGTGGCAACCTGATCGCCGACCTGTTCAATCGCAGCCGCAGAACGACCTTCGCTTTCCTCGATGCGCTTCTCGAAGCTTTGGGCGACGCCAGTGATCTGATCGGAGACCTTGTCGAGAACGGCCTGTTCTTGTGCCTCCATGCTTTGCAGGCGTTGGTCGAGACCTGCTGACAAGCGGCTCATTTGTTGGCTAATCGCTTCGACAGCGCGGTCGGAGCGTTCTTCGCCGGTGACCAAACGCTTCTTAAGCGTGTCGATTGTTGTTTCTATGCGGCCCATCAGTTCGGGATTTTCACCTGTCGCCGCCGCTTCGATTTGATTAGCGAGTTGGGTTCGCGCGTTCGCAACACTTTCGCGAAGATCATTTGCAAGGGTTTCGAACCGGGATTCAAAATGCTGGCGCAGGTCCTCGATCTTCTGTGGATCAGCATCTTCGGCGACTTTTGTGAGCTGCTCGTCCAGTGACACGAAGGAGCGTTCCAGCCCCATCAGGGCTGCATCTGTTGTCGTTTCGGCCCGGTTCAAACGTTCCTGAATGCGCGCCAGTGTTGCGTCCATGGAGGTCAGAGCACCAGAGACATCGGCCTCAACCGCATCAACGCGACCGCCCATATCGCCGACACTTTCGAGACGGCTGGCAACGCTCGTTTCAATTGCGGACAACCGCTCAGAGACGTGGCGCACAGTGCCTTCGGTGCGTAACTCCGCCTGCTCGACGCTTTTCTCGATCCGTTTTGCCGCTTCAGACAAAGTACTCTCAACCTTGAGCTCCATGTCATCGACGCGGTCGCTTAAATCCGAGAACCCGGTCTCGACGCGATGCGTGATCGCGCCAGTCTGGTCCTGAACCAATTTGCCTTCTTCGTAGACATGATCGGCGAGTTTACCGAGCGCGTCTTCGAGCGCGCGCATGGATTCCAGATTGCGTTCTGCGCGATCATCGGATTCGAGAACTGTGATCTTGTCGCGTAAAGTCTCTTGCGTCTGACGTAACTCATCGACCATCCCGTCGACTTCAGAGGCCACGGCTGAGGTTGAGACTTCGGCATTTTCCAGTCTGGCGATCAGACCCAGGACAGATTGATCAATGCCTGTAATGGCCAGTGTGGAGCGCGCTTCAATCGCTTCCAACTTTCGGGAGAGTTGGTCGAGCGCGCTTTGCTCACCGACCTCATTATAGAGACGCTGCTGCAAATCGCGGGGCCCGGCTTCGCTGTGACCCTTCAGCAGCATGTCATTGATATAGTCACCAAGCGTCACGCCCTGTTCCCGCGCGCGTTCTTTCGCAACGGCACGGGCACGATTATCGATTCCCTTAACGCTCCACGATCCTGTGTTCGACATTAAAAGCACTCCACGAGCGCGCCATGAAAATCGACGCAATTTTACCAATCTCGTTAATCAATGGCGTGCTTGCTCTTAAAGCGAAGTTAAAAGCGTAAACAAAGTGCGGGTGATAATAAAGGAATTCAGGGTCAGGACCTATAAATTTTGTTGTGGAGGTCATTTGATGAGCAAGGATTGCGAGGAAGAGTGCGTGGGACGGGGCCATCCCCGTTCAAGCGGTCTGACGCTGCAGGCCGCCGCTCAGCAAATGAAGGCTGCACTGGTCCACGCCGGGCACCGCTCTTTTTCGCCCCTGCTGCGTTGCGAAAGCTTGAAAGCCGACTGGCTTCCTACGCTTGCGCGCCTGGCAGGATCAAAAAATAACGCCGCCCACCGTGGCAAACTTTATGGGTCCTGACCCTCCTATGCGAAATCTGCTGACTTTCCGTTGACGTTCGCGTAAGGACACGGCATACGAGTGTTATGCCAGATACAATCTCTTCTATTTCTATCGCTGACTCACGCACTTACTCTATATCAGAGCTTGCCCGTGAGTTTGGAATCACCCCACGCGCGCTGCGTTTCTATGAAGATAAGGACATGCTCCACCCGGCACGTGATGGTATGACACGTGTTTATTCGCATCGGGATCGTGCTCGCGTGAAGATCATTGTCCGCCTCAAGCGCCTTGGCCTTCCGCTTGCGGATATCCGTGAAATTCTTGACCTGTATGGTCTGGAGGACGGCGAGCGTGCGCAAATGCGGATGTCGCTCGTTAAATTTCAGAACCAGGTTAAAGAGCTTGAAAGCCAGCGCGAGGACATCGAAATGGCGCTGCAAGAGCTTCATCGCGGTATCGAATGGCTTGAGGAGCAGCTGGGCCGGATCGGCCCCGGCAAAGACGATGCTGCCAATTTGAAAGCCTATGACGCGGTTGCGCGACGTCAGCTTGATGACGCCTAAAAGTTGAATGGCCTACCGTATCTTCGGTGAGCCACTACACGCAGACATATAGACAATAACTCGGAGTTCCTAAAATGCCCCGCTACGATGCCCCTGTACGCGATATGCAGTTCATCCTTCACGATGTCCTGCGCCTGCAAAACTATTCTAACCTTCCCGGCTTTGAAGAAGCCACGCCTGACACAATCGATGCGATCCTTGAGGAAAGCGGCAAATTTGCAAAAGACGTTCTGTTCCCGCTGAACCGTGTTGGCGACGAACAAGGCTGTGTCCGCAATGATGATGGCAGCGTAACCACGCCGGATGGCTTTAAAGATGCTTACGCTCAACTGGTCGAGAATGGCTGGCCGCTGCTCGGAAAGCCTGAAGAAATGGGCGGCCAAAACCTGCCTTACGTTCTGAACATGGCGACCAGTGAAATGACCTCGTCTGCCAACATGGCATTTGGCATGTATCCGGGCCTGACCTCTGGCGCCTATGAAGCGCTGATGGCGGGTGGGTCTGACGAACAGAAGCAAACTTACGGTCCCAAAATGGCGTCCGGCGAATGGTCCGGCACCATGAACCTGACAGAGCCGCAGTGCGGCACGGACCTCGGCCTGATCAAAACGAAGGCTGTCCCGCAAGCCGATGGCTCTTACAAGATTACCGGCTCAAAAATCTGGATTTCCGGCGGTGAACAGGACCTCACCGACAATATCATCCACCTCGTCCTCGCCCGGATTGAAGGCGCGCCAGAAGGCATTAAAGGGATTTCTCTCTTCGTTGTGCCGAAATTCATGGTCAATGCGGACGGGTCTCTCGGGGATCGTAATGAGCTATCTTGTGGCGGTCTCGAAGAGAAGATGGGCATTCACGGCAATGCGACCTGCGTCATGAACTATGATGGCGCGACCGGTTGGCTTGTCGGGGAAGAAAATAAAGGCATGCGCACCATGTTCGTCATGATGAACGAAGCGCGTCTCGGCGTTGGCCTGCAGGGCCTCAGCCAAGCTGAAATCGCCTATCAGAACGCGGTCGATTTCGCGAATGACCGCCTGCAAAGCCGCAGCCTGACGGGCGTACAGGCGCCGGACAAGCCTGCCGATCCCATCATCGTCCACCCGGACGTGCGCCGGATGTTAATGGATCAGAAGTCCTTCATCGAGGGCGCGCGGGCGTTTGCTTATTGGACCGCGCTGTTTGGTGACTTGCACCACCGTTCACCGGACGAAGAAACGCGCCAGAAAGCTGACGATTACATGGCGCTGATGACGCCGATCATCAAAGCCTTCCTGACCGATCGCGGGTTCAAAATGGCGAATGAAGCCCTGCAAGTGCACGGTGGATCAGGCTTCACGAAAGAGTGGGGTCTTGAGCAGTTCGTCCGCGATTGCCGCATCTCTTTGATCTATGAGGGCACGAACGGTATTCAGGCGCTCGACCTGGTTGGTCGTAAGCTGGCTGCCAATGGTGGCCGTGCCGTGTTTGCGTTCTTTGCAGAGATGGATGATTTCATCGGCACGCATGAGGGCGATGAGCAGCTTGAGCCGTTTGTTGAGGCGCTCAAATCAGCCAAGGCACAGCTGCAGGACGGCACAACGTGGCTGATGCAGAACGGTATGACCGACTTTAACAATGCGGGCGCGGCGTCGACCGATTACCTGCAACTCTTCGGCCTGACGGCGCTGACCTATATGTGGGCGCTGATGGCGAAAGTCGCGATTGAGAAGAAGGGCGACGATCCGTTCTATGACGACAAGATCACGACGGGCAAGTATTACGTGTCCCGCGTCCTGCCGGAAGCCGCAAGCCACCTTGCAAAGCTGAAAACCGGCGCTGATCTGGTCATGGCACTGGACGCTGAGCGGTTCTAATTCGAATAAAGCCCCGGTCATCGCGCCGGGGTTTTTTACTTCGCGCAACGTCACGACTAGTCATGGCAAACTGCGCGCTATAGATTGACGCTAACGTAAACGAAAACTATTTTCAGGAGCTCAAAATGCAAAATGTCCTCGATCTGCCGCCACCGGCTTGGCGTGAAGATGAAGAGATCAAAATCTTTAATGAGGCCGTCGGGCAATTCTTTGAGAAAGAGCTGAAACCGGATGTGGAGAGCTGGCGTGAGGCAGGCCAAGTGCCACGCGAGATTTGGTATAAAGCAGCGGAGCAAGGCTTGCTGCTGGTTTCTGCGCCGGAAGAGTATGGCGGTGCAGGCGGTGATTTTCGCCATGACGCCGTGATCATTGAACAACTCGAACAACAGGGCATCGCCGGGTTCGGCATCGGCCTGCACAATGCAATCGTTGCGCCTTACATCATTCACTATGGGTCTGAAGATCAGAAGCGACGCCTGCTGCCAAAGCTCGCGAGCGGTGATCTGGTTTGCGCGATTGCGATGACCGAGCCAGGCACAGGCTCTGACCTGCAGAACATCAAAACCACCGCTGTGAAAGACGGCAATGGCTATGTGATTAATGGCTCGAAGACGTTCATCACGAATGGTCAGACGGCTGATCTGGTGCTCGTTTGTGCGAAGACGGATCCGACCAAAGGCGCCAAAGGCATTTCGATCATGATGGTCGAGACCGAAGAGGTTGAAGGCTTTGAGCGCGGTCGCAACCTGAAGAAAATTGGCCAGCCCGCCGCAGATACATCAGAACTCTTCTTCAATGACGTGAAAGTCCCCGCCAGCGCACTCCTCGGTCCGGAAGAAGGCCAGGGCTTTATCCAGCTGATGCAGCAACTCCCGCAAGAGCGCCACATTATCGGCATTCAGGGCATCGGCATGATCGAGCGCGCGATCCGCGAAACGGTTGCCTATGTGAAACAGCGCAAAGCCTTTGGCGGTACGATTTTCGACTTCCAGAACACACAATTCAAGCTCGCCGAGTGCAAGACCGAAGCGACCGTGGCGCGTGTCTTCGTCGATCACTGCACGCAGATGCTGCTGGACGGCAAACTGGATGCGTCGACTGCGTCCATGAGCAAATACTGGGTCAGCGACCTGCAGTGCAAGATCATCGATGAGTGCCTGCAGCTGCATGGCGGCTGGGGCTATATGGACGAATATCCAATCGGCCAGATGTATCAGGATGCCCGCGTCCAGCGCATCTATGGCGGCGCGAATGAAGTTATGAAAATGCTGATCGCGAGGACGATGTAGAGTTTGCCTGACGATAGCCATCTCCTCACCTCTACGTTTCCAAATCCGGCTGAAAGCTCGAAGTCCCTCGGCTTTGAGCTTGTCTCTCTGGATATGTCCAAGATGGAAACGCGGGTGCGGTTTGACGGCAAGGCTGAGTTTACCAATCCGGCAGGTTACGTTCAGGGCGGATACCTATCGGCCATGTTGGACGATACGATTGGAATGCTGGCCACAGTCAAAATGGGGACAGCCAAGTTCCCCTCCACCATAGATCTGCACACGCATTTTTTGCGCCCGGTCCGCGTCGGCCTGATCGAGGTCGTCGCGCGCCTTCGCAATATCGGGCGGCAGGTGATTTTTGCCGAAGCCGACTTGTTCGACGCGCGCGGAAAAGAAGCTGCCAGAGCCACAGCATCATTGGCGATTAATCCTATGAAAGCGCCAGCGAAATGATGTTAGCAGCCAGCAGTTTCTTCAGCTATTTGTGTCCCAGACGAAAAAAGTCCGTGGCTTTGGGAGGTTTAGCAAGCCTTCTAATTTTCCTGCCTGGGTGCGTCTCCAGCAAAGCCGATTTATCTACGGTAGAACATAATCCCGCGGATGAAAAAAAGTGCCTGAGCTATGCTGGGAGAATCCCTACGAGGAGAACGTATTCGTGGTTGAGCGCGCTAAACCTCAGCTTGACGATCGCGGACGCAAAATTGTGCCGACTGTTGGAGTCTACTACCGGCGGGGCTTTGTCGGGACCCATGAACAGTATAAAGTTTACAAGGAGGAGCAGCGTCAAAGGCAACTGCGTTTCTGTAGAGAGATGGAGCAAAGAGGTGAAGTCTGTCAGATGCCGGTTATAAGACTCGAACTTCCTTCATCCATTGATGCGGCTGATATCCTTGAAGAGCGTGGTCCGGGAGAGAAAGTTTGCGGGAGTCAAGAAACAGTCTTTAATGGACGAGAGTATTTCATTGGCCCGTTTGATCGCGATATTTTCTTTCGTAAATCTAGTACACGGGAAGAATGGAATGACATTTTCGGACCGAATTGGTTCACTCTTGAGTACCACGAACCTATTCTTGGCATGTATGTAGATCCGGCCAATCCTAATCGCGTATGTGAGGATGAAATTTATGAGAGAACGTCGAAGGAGATTGGTGTAACGCTACGAAACCGCTCCGAATTCTGCCGATCACAACCCGAACAACAACCCAACCAAATTCTAGACAGGAGAGCCCTCCCATGACCGAAGCCTATATTTATGACGCTGTGCGCACGCCGCGCGGCAAAGGCAAATCTTCCGGCAGCTTGCACGAAATTACGGCGCTGAGCCTTGCGACGCAGGCCTTGCAAGCCGTGCGTGATCGAAACGATCTCGACACGAGCCATGTCGATGATGTTGTCCTGGGCTGTGTCTCTCCGGTCGGCGAGCAGGGTGCAGATATTGCGCGCATCGCGGTTCTGAATGCGGACTATGCTGAAACCACAGCGGGCGTTCAGATTGATCGGTTCTGTGCGTCGGGTCTTGAGGCCTGCAACATGGCGGCGGCAAAAGTCATCTCCGGTGAAGCGGATATGGCCATCGGTGGCGGTGTTGAGAGCATGAGCCGCGTCCCGATGGGCGCATCCGGCGGTGCATGGTCTGCCAATCCTGAAGTCGCGATGAAAACCTATTTCGCACCGCAAGGCGTCGGCGCGGACACAATCGCAACCAAGTGGGGCTTTTCCCGTGATGATGTCGATGCTTACGCGGTTGAGAGCCAGCAGCGCGCAGCCCGCGCCTGGAAAGAAGGCCGTTTCTCCAAGTCGATCATTCCGGTGAAAGATCAAATGGGAGGCACGCAGCTCGACCATGACGAGCACATGCGCCCGCAAGCTGACATGCAAAGCCTCGCCGCGCTGAACCCGTCCTTTGCGGGCATGGGCTCTATGGGCTTCGATGAAGTCATTAAGCAGCGCTATCCAGAGCTGGAAAGCATTGATCACGTCCACCACGCAGGCAATTCGTCCGGCATCGTGGACGGGGCGTCCGCGGTTCTGTTCGGCAGCAAGGAAATGGGCGAAAAGCTCGGCCTGAAGCCACGGGCACGGATCAAGTCTATGGCCTCTATCGGCTCTGAACCGGGTATCATGCTGACCGGCCCGACTGCGGTGTCACAGAAGGCGCTGAAGAAAGCCGGCATGGACGTCGGTGACATCGACATTTACGAGCTGAACGAAGCGTTCGCCTCCGTCCCAATGCTGATGATGCACCTGCTGGGCATTCCGCACGACAAGATGAACGTGAATGGCGGCGCGATTGCGATGGGCCACCCGCTGGGTGCGACCGGCGCGATGCTGCTCGGTACAATGGTTGATGAGCTTGAGCGCTCTGACAAAGAGACGTCGCTGGTGACGCTCTGCGTCGGTGCCGGCATGGGCACAGCGACGATAATTGAGCGGGTATAGTTGTTGTCTTCCTCCCCCGTTCACGGGGGAGGTGGCCTGCGGAGCAGGTCGGAGGGGGGAGCATCATGCGAGAACGCGAATGGCGCTCCAAACCTCATGCCCGACCGCTTCGAAGGACTATGACGAAAGCTGAAATTGCCCTCTGGAGCAGATTAAAGAGCAGGCAGATGAACGGATACAAATTCAGACGTCAGCATCCTATCGACGATTATATTGCTGACTTTGCGTGCATTAAGGCGAAGCTCGTAATTGAGTTGGACGGTAATGCCCATCATAGTGCTGAAGCCGCGGAGCGGGACGCTGCTAAAACGCTGACTCTTAATAGTCTTGGTTGGTCGATCTTGCGCTTTTCAAATGAGGAAACGCTCTACCAGACTGACAACGTCCTTAACGAAATTTCTCGGCGGCTCCCCCCTCCGAGCCGCTAAAGCGGCCCACCTCCCCCGCAAGCGGGGGAGGAGATCGCATCCAATATAGGAGTTACAAAATGAACCTCGAAACATTTAAATTCGACATTGATGCCGATGGCATCGCACACGCAGTCTTTGACGTGCCGGGCCGCAGCATGAACACGCTGACGACCCAAGCGATCAAGGATATCATGGCCATTACGGCTGAAGTCGCAGGCAATGATGACATCAAAGGCCTCGTGATTTCTTCCGGAAAAGCCAGTGGCTTTTGCGCCGGCGCCGACCTCGGCGAGATGGGCGAGCAAGCCGGCGGCAAGCCCAAATCTGAAATGAGTGAGGCTGAGCTGAAAGCGCTTCAGTTTGAGCGCGGCTTTGGCCTCAACAAGACGCTTCGCGAGTTGGAAACCTGCGGCAAGCCGATTGCGGTTGCTCTGAACGGTTTGGCGCTCGGCGGCGGTTTGGAAGTGGCACTTGCAGGTCACTACCGTGTAGCGGCGAATGACAATCCGAAAATCCAGTTCGGTCTGCCGGAAGCCAAGATTGGCCTTCTGCCGGGTGCGGGCGGCACACAACGTCTGCCACGCCTAATCGGTGTTCAGGCGGCCCTGCCGCTGATCCTTGAAGGCAAGTCTTTCAACGCGGAAAAAGCGCTCGGCATGGGCGTTGTAAACGAACTCGCCGCGTCGTCTGAGACGGTCGACAAGGCGAAAGCCTGGGTGAAGGCCAATCCAACCGCGAAAGCGCCGTGGGACGAAAAAGGCTTCAAGGTTCCCGGCGGCGTCGTGCATAAAAGCGCAGGCGCAGGTCAGGTTGCGACTATGGCGAACGCGATGCTGGCGGCGAAGACTTATGGCAACTATCCGGCACAGAAGAACATTCTGTCTTGCGTCTATGAAGGCCTGCAGGTTCCAATCGATGCCGGTCTGCGCATTGAGACGCGCTACTTCATCAACACGCAGCAGCGTCCGGAAGCCAAAGCGATGATCCGCTCGCTCTTCCTGTCGATGCAAGCGCTGTCCAAAGGCGGCAACCGCCCGGCTGGGTTTGAAAAGACCGAGTTCAAAAAGGTCGCCGTTATCGGTGCGGGCCTGATGGGCGCGGGTATTGCCTACGTGCAGGCGAAAGCCGGTATCCCGACTGTTCTCGTCGATATTTCGAAAGAGAATGCTGAGAAGGGCAAGGATTATTCCCGCCGTCTCGTCGAGAAAGACGTGTCGCGTGGCAAGATGAGCGAAGAGAAAGGCGAGACGCTTCTCGACCTGATCACCACGACCTCAGACTATGAGGATTTCCGTGGCGCGGATCTCGTGATTGAAGCCGTGTTCGAGAACGAAGAGCTGAAGGCGAAGATTACGAAGGATGCGGAAGCCGTCCTCGGTGCGGATGCTGTGTTCGGGTCGAACACGTCGACGCTGCCGATCACGGGTCTTGCGAAGGCGTCAGACCGTCCGGCGAACTTTATCGGCATCCACTTCTTCTCACCGGTTGAGCGGATGGGTCTGGTTGAGATCATCATGGGCAAAGAAACCAGCGATGAGACGCTTGCGAAGTCGATCGATTACGTGCTCGCGATCCGTAAGACACCTATTGTGGTCAATGATAAGCGCGGTTTCTACACCTCGCGTTGCTTCGGCACTTACACTCAGGAAGGCATGCAAATGCTGGCTGAGGGCATCAAGCCTGCGATCATTGAGAATGTCGGGCGTCAGTCCGGCATGCCTATGGGCGCGCTGGAAGTCTCTGACTCTGTCGGGTTGGATACCGCCCTGAAAGTCGGTCGTTCGATGGCCGAAGCGATGGGCGTTGACTATAGCGGCAACGAGCTTGGCCAGATGATGGCGTGGCTGGTTGAAGATCAGGGCCGTGTGGGTCGCAAAGCCGGTAAGGGCTTCTATGATTATAACGAGAAGGGCAAGCCGGAGCGTCTCTGGCCGGACCTGAATTCCCGCATTGATGTGACCATTGACGAGTGCCCGCCGGAGCTGAAACAGCACCTGACAAACCGCTTCCTGGTCCGTCAGGCGGTTGAGGTTGCGCGCTGCTTTGAAGAAGGTGTGATCACCGATGCTCGCGATGCCGATATTGGCTCCATCCTCGCCTGGGGCTTTGCACCTTATACGGGTGGATGCGCATCCTACATGGACCTGATCTGGGGCATCCCGGAATTTGTCGCTGAAGCCGATAAGCTGGCCGAGAAGTATGGCGAGCGCTTCCAGGTGCCGCAGCTTCTGCGCGATATGGCCGCCAATGGTGAGACCTTCTATTCGCGCTTCCCCCCGGGTGGTGTGAAGGTCAAAGAAGCTGCATAAGCGATATATTTACCACAATCAAAAGCCGGAGTTTCATCGCTCCGGCTTTTGTCATAGGTCATATTGACGAGTCGGATCAGGGGGTTAACCATCTGCTTCAACAGTTGGGGATCAGCTGTTTTAACTCTACAGGGGAATATTAATGAAGAAAGTACTTCTAGCCGCTGGTATGGCGGTCTCACTCACGGCGTGTGCAACAATCACAAAGGGCACAGACGACACCGTGCGTCTGAATTCTCAACCAGAGGGCGCTAAAGTCACTTTTGTCGAGACTCGCGGCAAACTTGCGGATCAACAATGCCAGACGCCATGCGTCATGGAGCTCAACAGAAAATGGAACTACAAGGTCACATTTGAACTTGATGGGCACAAGTCTGTCGAAGGTCTTCTTGAGCCTAAGCTTTCAGGCGATGGTGCCGCTGGTATGGCAGGCAATATTCTTATTGGTGGTATTGTTGGTGCCGCCATAGATGGTTCGACGGGCGCGATGAACGATCTTAAACCAAATCCGATGGTCGCCATCTTGGCAGAAGAAGGAAGCGACAAAGACTCCTACATTCAGAATGCTGAGGAAGTCGGGAAAGAGGTCGAAAAAGTCGAGGAAGTGGTAGAAGAGGTCGAGGAAGAGGCTGAAACCGTTGAGGAAGCTGTAGAAGAAGTCGAGGAAACGGCTGAAACCGTTGAGGAAGCTGTAGAAGAGGTCGAGGAAAAGGCCGAAGAAGTTCAGACAGAGGTTGAAGAAGTAACTTCCTAAAATTCCGAAACCTATATTGGAAAGCCGGAGCTCAAAAGCTCCGGCTTTTTCATGCCTGAATGTTGGGCAACGAAAACAGGCAGAAATGTCATGATTTCGCCCTGTTCTCGTAACGCCAAGCTGCTTATCTATCCAAGTTGAAACAGGAGGCTTTGATGGTTTCATCCACTTTGACTGCGATTGCGCTTGTCTGGACGTTTAGCCAGCAGGCAGCCCCTATTGCGATGTCAACGCTCCAGCTTCTTTCATCCGAGGAAGAGGTCACGCAGTCTGTCAATACTGCGACAGAGACCCCTGTCATAGAGGACGTGGTCGAGACAATCGATGTGCAGCCAAGCGTGTCCCCTGTACCCGAGGCAGACGTATTTATTGAACCGTCGCCACCTGTGACCGAGACCGTGTCGCCGCTTCCAGTCGCCGCAGAGCAAGAGGCGACTCCAATTGTGATCGAAGGCGACTCTGCGTCTGATCCCATCGACACGACTGAATCGCCCGAGCCAGAGAGTCAGTTGGCATCTCCGCCAACAGAGCTGGTGACACGTCATGTTGAGGGAACGAACGGTCATGCCGTCTTTTTGGAGCGCGCCCGTGTTTCGCTTGCGAGCGCCAAGACAGCGAGCGGACGCTTTACGCAGGCCAATACTGATGGGTCGCTCTACACGGGTGAGTTTGCTCTGTCGCGCCCCGGCAAACTGCGCTTTGACTATGATGATCCTGTGCCGGTTCTCATCGTGTCTGACGGAACAACTGTTGCCATGGAAGACCGCGATCTGGAAACGATTGACCGGATCCCGCTTGGCACAACACCGCTGGGTTTGATCCTCAATGATAGCCTTGAATTCACAGATGACATAATCGTCAACAGCGTGATCGAGAGAGATGCGACGTTCGAAATTACGGTCGAAGATGCCTCAGGTGAGATGCCGGGCACACTGACCATGCTGTTCAACAAAACTGAGAATGCTCTGACAGGATGGCGGGCCGTTGATGCCGAGTTTAACACCACGCGAGTTAGCCTTCTGGATGTCAAAACCAACACGCGCATCAATCCGCGTCAGTTTATTCTGCGTGATTCAGAGGATGAAGAAGACGAGCGGTAAAGACGCTACGGCTACGACGTGGTCGGAACCGTAAAGACGTCGTCCTGAATTTCGGTTCCGATACTTGTATTGGCGCGAATAATGTCAGCGAGGGTTGTTCCGGCAACTTCGGCCTGCTCTGCGGCGGTTAGCTCATTTTCCCACCAGAACCGGTCACCGTCGCGTAAGTCTGTGAACTGACGAATGATAATGGTCTGAAAGAGCTCGCCGAGTTGAGACCCTGTAACAGGCGTTTCGGCTAGTCCACCGACGAAGGGATCAATCACATTAATGCTGCCATAAGCAGCCGTGAGATTGTCTGAGACAGTCGTATCATCGGTGATGTCCGTAATCGCATCCAAGCGCGCTAAACCCAAATCCTCGCGCAGCGTATTAAAATCCGGCAGACCATGATCGCGGCCGCGCTGAATAATCAGGGACGCCGCGTCGAGGCCGTTATCCGCTGGAGCCGCGAGGAAGGCATTGCGCAGATCATCGACAATGGCAACGTCGAGCGCCTGATGTGGTTGTGCCGCCAATCCCCTGAGGAGGGCTTCGAGTGAGCTATCATCTGTAATCAAGTCGGGTGCTTTATAATAGGTATCCCGCAGGTCGAGATTACCATCAGCGATTACGGCTCCCGTTGCGTCGAGACGCTGAAGCGTTTCACTCTGCATTGAATAGGAGACGCGTATCGCAGCGGTTGAAAATATGTTCGAGACCGTCGCGTCGATCGTGTCATCATAAGCTGTCCAGGCTGGAATTGCGCCGGACCCGAGCAGAGCCGGGAGGAATTCTTCATAGGTGATGATTTGTAGTTTCGCGACCGTCAGACGCCGGGCCCGCTCATAGACTTCGTCGTCACTCAGCGACGGATTAGCGGCCTCAATATCGGTTGCAAGTCGGTTATGCTCGCGCAGGAAGAGGGTATGCAAAGCCGTCAGCGCGGGATGCTCATTGGCGCGATAATCACCTGCGACAAAGAGCGTGCTGCCATCACTCTCATAGCCGATCGCGTTGGTCAGACCTGTCGTGTTAATCGGCAGGAGATTGGTGCCACTTGTGGCCAGCAAGGCGCGATTTGTGCTATCGCGCAGCGCTTCGGCGCGACTTGCACCATTGCCGTAAATGACAGACCCATCGAGCCAGCTGGTCGCTTCATTCATCTGCTCGCGCGGGATGTCTGTGTCGATACTGTCATCATCATCGGCGTCGATACTTGTCGCGGGATCGAAGAAGCTGCGGTTAAACAGCAGCGTCTCAGCGCCTGTCCCCTCTGTATCGAATACGGGATCGTCGCGCGGCACAATGATATCAGCCGCTTCTGCCGCGCCATCGGCAAGCTCAATATCATTTGCTATGAATTGTGCCCACGCCCAAAGGTAATCACTCGTCCCAGCAGAGGTCGGAATATCCGTACCATCATCTTGTGACAGGACCGTATTTGAGACAAAGCGAGTGTTCGGTCTGGTAAGCCCGTCACCTTGAAGCGAAATACCATCGATGTAAGCGGATGGGGCAAGCCGTTGTAGCTGGCTGAAGCTTGCGCCGAGCGTTGTGTTTGAAAGATTGTTATTTGTCCCGTCGAATGTACGGACTTCACGACCTTCAACAAGAGGACCTGATGTCGGGCGTGCAGCAAGTGCAGCGACCCGGCGCGCTTCCATGTCATCATCAATACCGCGTGCGGATGGACCATTAATGCGGGCCTGATCGGTAACCGTGACCGTGATTTCATCAGCGGCTGATGCTTCGCCGTTCGTGACGCTAAGGCGAAATACGAAGTCGGTTGGTTCATTCACATTGGTGGCGCGGAATTCAGGGGAAAGTGTCGTCGTACCGACGAGCCCTATGGTTGGCCCTGAAACTTGAGACCAGACGAAATCAATACTGCCCGCTGTACTGCTGAGGCTCCCGTCCAACTCAACAAGGGCACCTTCTTCGACGAACTGGTCAGGGCCGGCATCGACTGTTGGCAGCGGGGTCACTTCATCATCATCCAAACCGCCGCCCCCGCTGCAGGAGGCAATCGCCAAGGCCAATGCTGATGCCAAATAACCGTATTTCATCACGCTACACTCCCTACGCGCTTGGGCTAACTCTTAGAACCGCAATCAGACGGCCCCGTCGAGGTTTTGCCTGCATTAAATATGCCTAAGGCTTTGTGTCGCCGATTATGCGGCTTCGTTCACATCACGCGTAAGGGTTCCAAGATAGCTCGCGGCGGCATTGAGGTGAGCGTCGCGTTTCGCAGGATCCATTTTGCGAACCATGGAGACCATCATGGCCCAGCGCGGATTTTTCTCCAAAGCGTCCGCATGCTGCCAGATCCAGCGCCAATAGAGACCGTCCCAGATCTCACACCAATCGCCTTTGGGATGATTGCCCATTTTCTTGATATAGGATGAGCCTGAAAAGTAGGGTTTCGTAGTGATCAGGCCACCATCTGCATTTTGGCTCATCGCATAGGCATTCGTCACCATGACCCAATCATAGGCATCGACAAACATCTCCATGAACCAGCGATAGATTTCATCCGGATCAAACTCGCACAGGAACATGAAGCCGCCCATCACCATGAGGCGCTCAATATGGTGGCAATAGCCGGTTTCGAGGACGCGTTTGATCGTGTCATCAATCGGCGCGATGCCGGTTTCACCGGTCCAGAAGCTTTCAGGGATTGGGCGTGTATGCTGCCAGTGATTGGTCGTGCGCATGGTGACGCCAAGGTCTTCATAGGTCGCGCGCATAAACTCCCGCCAACCGATAATCTGACGGATGAAGCCTTCAGCAGAATTCAGCGGCACATCGTGAGCGGCCATATGATCTAGGGTAGCGTCGATGACCTGTTGCGGCGTCAGAAGCCCAATATTGAGCATTGGCGTAATGGCCGAGTGCCAGAGCAGGCTTTCGCCCTCTAAAATCGCGTCTTCATAGGGGCCGAATAGCTCAAAACGGTTTTTGAGGAAGGTCTCCAACCATTCCGCCGCACGGTCGTGACTGGTGGGCCAAATGAGCGTGTCGAGGCTGCCATAATGATTGGGGAATTGCTCTAGAATGCTGTCCCGGGCGTCTTGGTCGATGCTGTCGGCATTGATCGGCTGGAGTTGCGGGACATCGCCTTGCAGCTTTTTCGGGACTTTCTTGCGATTGTCCTCGTCATAGCTCCATTTGCCGCCTTCCGGCTGATCGCCATCCATCAAAACGTCGAGGCGACGGCGCTGGAATTTGTAAAATTCCGCCATGAACCAGCGTTTCTGACCGTCCCGCCATTCGCGGTTCTGGCCCGCCGTGTTGAGGAACATGGGCGTGGTATAGATTTTCAGGTCGAGGCTTAGATCCTCCGCATAGTGTTTGAGACGCTTGTTCAGGATAAAATCGACCGGATCAGCCGCGTAGACGGTTTCAACGCCGTCCTTGCTGAGTGTTTCCAGTGTCTCTCGCAGGATATTCCGGTCGGTCTCGTAACGGACCGTCTCGGCACGCTCGCCCTCATCGTCCAGCATTTTTGCGTAGCGTGTCATGCTGGCGCGATGCAGCCAGAGCTTCTGCTTGTGAAAGGTCATCGGGTATTGATGATCACCGAAGAAGAGCGAGTCCTCGATCAGGACGACACGATCAGGTTTGTCGGTAAGCGCCGGATGATCGGCGAAAAGCTGGTTCGGGAAAATCAGAAGCGCTGTGGTCATACAAGGTCAGGTAGATGGTCCAAGGAAGATGACCAGCGAACCGATATGGCTCGCTGCAGTCCGTAAACCTCAAAGAAAATTTAGGCTTTCGCCTTGGTCCTTTTCTTTGACGCAGCTTGCTTTTTCGCGGCGGGCTTTTTCGGTTTTGCCCGTGGTGACTTCCCGGCCATGGCCCGGCGTTCATCCTGGCGTTTGAACGTGTCTTTTAGGAATTTGCCTGTCCAGCTCTTTTCGATTTCGGCGACGTCTTCAGGGGTGCCAACCGCCACGATCTGACCGCCGCCATCACCACCTTCTGGGCCGATATCGATGATGTGGTCGGCGGTCTTGATGACGTCGAGATTGTGTTCGATCACGACGATTGTGTTTCCAGTGTCGACCAGTTCATGCAGCACGTCGAGCAGCTTGCGGACGTCGTGGAAGTGCAGGCCTGTAGTCGGTTCATCGAGGATGTAGATCGTCTTGCCCGTGGCGCGTTTGGACAGCTCTTTGGCGAGTTTGACGCGCTGGGCTTCGCCGCCTGAGAGCGTCGTCGCCTGCTGGCCGACCTTGATGTAGGAGAGGCCGACACGGTTCAGCGTTTCCATTTTTGATTTAATCGCGGGCACGGCGGCGAAGAACTTTTCGGCCTCTTCGACGGTCATATCCAGCACGTCAGCGATGGATTTGCCTTTATAGAGGACTTCCAGCGTTTCGCGATTGTAGCGCTTACCGCTGCAGGTTTCGCAGGTCACGTAGACGTCGGGCAGGAAGTGCATCTCAATTTTGATGACACCGTCACCCTGACAGGCTTCGCAGCGCCCGCCTTTGACGTTGAAGGAAAAGCGGCCGGGCTTATAGCCACGCGTTTTCGCCTCTGGCAGGCCAGCAAACCAATCTCGGATCGGACCAAACGCGCCCGTATACGTTGCGGGGTTAGAGCGCGGCGTGCGTCCGATGGGGGATTGGTCAATCTCAATGATTTTATCGAGATGGTGGAGACCGTCGATGGATTCGTATGGCGCGGGTGGCTTCGTCGCGTTGTTGAGCTTGCGGGCAAGCGCCTTGTAGAGCGTTTCGATGATCAGCGTGGACTTGCCGCCGCCCGAAACGCCCGTAATCGCGGTGAACAGGCCGAGTGGGATCGTGGCGTCGACCTTTTGCAGATTGTTCCCAGTCGCGCCTTTGATGGTGACAGAGCGGGACTTTTTGAACGGGCGGCGCGCAGACGGGATTTCAATTTCTTCGCGACCGGAGAGATAGTCGCCGGTCAGAGATTTCGGGTCTCTGATGACGTCATCAGATGTGCCCTGACTGACAATTGCGCCGCCATGAACGCCCGCGCGAGGCCCCATATCGATGACATGGTCAGCGGTCAGGATGGCATCTTCATCATGCTCAACCACGATCACCGAATTGCCAAGATCGCGTAGGCGTTTCAGCGTTTCGAGCAGGCGTTCATTATCGCGCTGGTGGAGGCCGATACTGGGCTCGTCCAAGACATAGAGGACCCCCGTCAAGCCGGAGCCGATCTGGCTTGCGAGGCGGATACGCTGGCTCTCGCCGCCGCTGAGCGTGCCTGAGGAGCGCGACATGGAGAGGTATTCCAGCCCGACCGCATTCAGGAAGGTCAGTCGGTCATTGATCTCTTTCAGGATGCGGGTCGCGATTTCTTGATACTGTAGGGAGAGGCTGTCATTGACCGAGGAGAACCACTCAGCGGCCTCTCGGATAGAGAAGCTGGCAGCATCTGAGATGTCGAGTTGATTGATACGCACGGCGAGCGCTTCAGGGCGCAGGCGTTTACCCATACAGGTCGGACAGGCGGCCGCGGACTGGAATTTGGCGATCTCATCGCGCGCCCACTGGCTGTCTGTCTCGCGGAAGCGGCGGTCGAGATTGGGGATGACGCCCTCAAAGGTCTTAGTCACTTCATAACGACGCAGGCCGTCATCGTAGATGAATTCGATTTCCTCATCGCCGGTCCCATTCAGGATCACGTCGTGGACTTTTTTCGGCAGCTTGTTCCACGGCGTTTGCAGGTCGAAATCATAGTGATCGGCGAGCGCCTGAAGCGTTTGGGTCTGATAGGGACTCGCCTGCTTGGCCCATGGCGCGATGGCCCCGTTATTGAGGGTGAGGTCGCGGTCCGGGACAATCAGGTCGGGATCGATCTTGAGCTGCTGGCCGAGGCCATCGCAGGTCGGACAGGCGCCGAACGGGTTGTTGAAGGAAAACAGGCGCGGCTCAATCTCGGGGATCGTGAAACCGGAAACCGGGCAAGCGAAGTTGGCACTAAAGGTGATACGCTTGGGTTCGGTTTCACCCTCTGCGAGATCGGCATATTCGGCAATGGCGATGCCGTTTGCGAGGGGCAGTGCGGTCTCGAAGCTTTCGGCGAGGCGCTGCTCCATGCCTTCGCGCACGACGATGCGGTCAACAACGACGTCAATGTCATGCTTGTACTTTTTATCCAGCGTCGGCGGGGTTTCGAGGTCGTAGAATTCACCATCGACTTTGACGCGCTGGAAGCCATCTTTCAGCCATTCGGCGAACTCTTTACGGTATTCACCTTTCCGACCGCGCACAGCCGGGGCGAGCAGGTAGAGGCGCGTTCCCTCTTCCAGCGCCATGGTGCGATCCACCATTTGAGAAATGGTCTGGCTTTCGATGGGAAGGCCTGTGGCCGGCGAATATGGCGTGCCGACGCGCGCCCATAACAAGCGCATATAGTCATAGATTTCGGTGACTGTGCCGACAGTGGATCGCGGGTTTCGGCTGGTGGTCTTCTGTTCAATCGAGATGGCGGGCGAGAGGCCTTCAATGCTCTCAACGTCCGGCTTTTGCATCAGTTCCAGGAATTGGCGGGCATAGGCGCTCAGGCTCTCAACATAGCGGCGCTGACCCTCGGCATAGATCGTGTCGAAGGCGAGCGAGGACTTACCCGAACCGGACAGCCCTGTGACGACGACAAGCTGATTGCGCGGGATATCGACGTCCACGCCTTTGAGATTGTGCTCTTTCGCGCCACGCACGCGGATGAAGGGGGATTCGAGAGAAGCGGCCATCTTGGCTATTTTGTTCCAAAGCTACACACGTCAACGCTGTATCTGCGTCATTCTCCACGTCAATAGATTTGAACAAAATAAGAACAAAATTCTTGACGCGGTTCAGTTCTGTGGATAGGAGCCACGTCCATCGCGACATTGATCAAGTGTCAGTGTAGCGAGACACTTAGATTCGGAAACAAAATGATCGGAGCGGAAACATGGCGGGTTCAGTAAACAAGGTTATCCTGGTTGGAAATGTTGGGCAGGACCCGGAGGTGCGCCAGTTTCAGAATGGCGGACAGGTCTGCAACCTCTCCATCGCGACGTCTGAAAACTGGAAAGACCGCAATACGGGCGAGCGCCGCGAAAAGACAGAATGGCACCGCGTTGCGATCTTCAATGAGGGCCTTGTCCGGATTGTCCAGCAATACGTGAAGAAGGGGTCCAAGCTTTACATTGAAGGCCAGCTGGAAACGCGTAAATGGCAGGACCAGAATGGGCAGGACAAGTACACGACTGAAGTCGTCCTGCGCAATTATACGGGTAATCTGACGATGCTCGATAGCCGCAACAGTGACGGCGGTGGCCGCTCAATGGGTTATGATCAAGGCGGCGGCTATGGTGGCGGAGGCGGCGGTGGTCCGCGCCAAATGGACGGCCCAGCGCAGGATTTCAGCCAGGACTTTGACGACGAGATCCCCTTTTAGCGGGGATGATGGTCGCGGAGCCTGCGCGGCGCATTTGAAGCTCTAGCGGTCGACGGTTGTCGCGTATTCCACTTTGTAAGGAATGAAGAGCTGTAGCTCCATCGGTCCCACTGGAATATATTGCGTTCGCCCTTCAAGCCCTTTGATCTCTAATTCAGTTATACCGCTTGGATTTGATGTGGCGTAAATGTCGTCCCAAATGGCCTTGATTAGCGCTGGTCGGTAACTTTTCAGATCGTTGACACCGAGATATTGCTCATCATCGAGAATGGACTGCGAGCGACCGATTTCACCAGCTTGATCAACAAAGGCTTCCACTCTTTCGCGAATATCCTGATAGCTATCATTAGACTGAACATCGGCACTGACCACAAAGTCCATACGCGCCTGTGTCCCATAATTATTATAGGCTTCGTCAAAAATCGTGGTTTCAATATCGGCCGAAGCGGACGCGTCGCCGACTTTCAGTTTTAATGTCGGGTGTTTTGGGAGTTCGCGGCGAACCGCATTATACATCCGTTCCATCTCATCTTTACGTTCCGAAGGCTCAAGCGTGCTATTCACATAAGTCAGCTCATAAAGGATGAAATCTGCGTTGACCCTTAGCGTGACGTTCGGGATTTCGCCAAGGTCGTCTTCATCAATCATCGAGCCCGTTACGACGATTGTCTCAAGACGATCATTTTGAGCGAAAGCGTTATTAGCGCCTGCAAGGCAAAGCGCCGCTGCGATGGATGTTTTGATTAACATGGTGGACCCTCCTCAGAGATATTCCGCACAGAGGCGTGAAGCTGTCAAATCAAAGCTCTAAAGCGTGAAAATCTCGACGAGGTTTGACGTTTCACTGCCGCCGACTTTAAGGGCGCCGCCTATGACATAGATGCTGTCATCAATCGTCACCGCGCCGAGGCCATGTCGTGGGCTAGGCATGTCGGGGATGGCGGTCCATGCGTCGGCAGCTGGATCGTAGGCCCAGCTTTCGGGATAGACGCCGCCACCATTGTCAAAATACTCGCCGCCGAAGGCATAGAGTTTACCGCCTACTGAAGCTGCAGCGAGGCCACCTTGCCCTTGTGGCATCGGGGCAGCAGTGCGCCAGCGATCTTCCTTGGCATCGTAGACTTCATGGGCGGGCGTGTTGCCATCAGAGACCGTGCGCCCGCCGACAACGTGCCATTGGCCGTCAATAACGGCTCCAGCACTACTATTACGCGGAGTGGGCAGAGGTGCAGCATTATCCCAAAGACCATCTGAGCCGAATAACACGAAGTGATTTCCCGTATCGGTGTGGTCTTGCCACGTCTTGTTCTGGTCGCCCTTTGGTACGCGCCCCCCGCAAATATGGAGGTTCTCGTTGAGGACACTCGCAACACTTTCACCGCTTGGTTGGGGGATATCGACGCGGAACCGCCAGGTCTCGGGCGGCAAAATATCTGGACGCTGCGAAACATCTTCCTTTGAGGGTTTCTCGTAATTTGAAACGAGCTGATAGCACGCGGATTGCATGACCCAGACCGCCTCTGCACTTTCCACCATAAAGCCACCCATTGCGAGGAGCGCTCCATTGTAGCTAATCAGCTGTGGGTGATGGAGTGCGACGGGCAAAGGCGTCTCTTCACGCCACTCCGTTTCGCCCGGCGCCCATGAGACGTGACGGTCTGTGGCGCCCGCGATCTGACCGTCCTGAGCATACAATCCACCAGCCAAATGAATGCGGCCGTTATGCAAGCACGGGTAAATCTCCTGTACTGCGAGTGGGAGCGAAGGACCAATCGACCAAGACGGAGCGATTTCAATGGGGATGTCTTGGACGGCCTTTTCAGGTCTCGCACAGGCTCCCAGAAGGGCGGCACTTCCCCCCAAAAGCGTCATTCTGCGGGTAAGGTTGATTGGGCGCATGAATTGCTCCTGAATCGCAGTGGGAATGGGCGTTTATCACTGATCTAAAACAACAGGTTTGTGTTTGTATATACGGGCGCTGGCTGCTAGTCTCTAGCTAAGTGATTTCGGGTGATTCGAGCACCTGCCAAAAGATAAGAGGCCCTGCCCCGTGAGTGATGAAACGACACCGCCGGAAGACCCTGAATTGCCGAGCAATCCGCCCGCAGAAGGCATTGATCCAGTCAGTATCGAAACCGAGCTGAAGCGGTCCTATCTCGACTATGCGATGAGCGTGATTGTCAGTCGCGCGCTGCCGGATGTGCGCGACGGGCTGAAGCCGGTGCATCGCCGGATTTTGTATGCAATGCAGGTTGGTGGCTACACGCCGGACAAGGCGTATCGCAAATCCGCCGCGATTGTCGGTGACGTGATGGGTAAGTATCACCCGCATGGCGACAGCGCGATTTATGATGCACTGGTGCGCTTGGCGCAGCCATTTTCCATGAGCCTGCCTCTGGTCGATGGGCAGGGTAATTTCGGATCAATCGATAATGATCCACCCGCGGCGATGCGCTATACGGAATCGCGGATGGATAAGGCGGCGACTTATCTGCTCGCTGATATTGACAAGGATACGGTCGACTTCCAGCCGAACTATGACGATTCCGCGCTAGAGCCGTCGGTTCTGCCCGCGCAATATCCCAATCTGTTGGTGAATGGTGCGGGCGGCATTGCGGTCGGCATGGCGACCAATATTCCGCCGCACAATCTGGGCGAAGTGGTCGATGCGACGCTTGCCATGATTGATGATCCAGCGATTGAGGATGAGGCGCTGCTCGAAATTATTCCGGGCCCGGACTTTCCGACCGGCGGGCTGATCCTCGGCTATGGCGGCTCTCGCAAAGCCATGCTGGAAGGACGTGGCTCGATCCTGATGCGCGCTAAGACCGATTTCGAAGAAATGCGCAACGGACGTCAGGCCATCATCGTTACAGAGATTCCCTATCAGGTGAACAAGGCCGCTTTGGTTGAGAAAATCGCGGTGATGGTGCGCGACAAGAAGATTGAGGGCATTGCTGACCTGCGCGACGAGTCTGACCGTCAGGGCATCCGGGTTGTAATCGAGATCAAGAAGGATGCGAGCGCGGACGTGGTGTTGAACCAACTGTTCCGGTATTCGCAGCTGCAGACCTCGTTCCCATCCAACATGCTCGCCCTGAATGGGGGGCGGCCGGAGCAGCTCAATCTGCGCCAGATCCTGCAGGCCTTTATTCGCTTCCGCGAAGAGGTTGTTGCGCGGCGCACCAAGTTTGAGCTGAATAAGGCGCGGGATCGGGCGCACGTTTTAGTCGGCTTGGCGCTGGCTGTGGCCAATATTGATGAGGTGATCGAGCTGATCCGACGTGCGCCCGATCCAACAGCCGCGCGTGAGCAGCTCTTGGAGAAAGCCTGGCCAATCATGGATATGAAGCCGCTGCTGGATCTGGTTGCAGATCGCCGCACGCGCTGGGATGGCGAAGACGCGATTTATCTCTCTGATGAGCAAGCACGGGCGATCCTGGCGCTACAGTTGTCTCGTTTGACAGGTCTTGGCCGTGACGAGATCGGCAACGAAGCGCAAGGCCTCGCTGACAAGATCGCGGACTATCTCGACATCTTACGCTCACGTCCGCGCGTGCTAGACATTATCCGTGGCGAACTGGGCGAGGTGAAAGAGAAGTTCGCGGTGCCGCGGCGCTCTGAGTTTACGTTTGGTGGCGCTGACCTTGATGATGAAGACCTGATTGAGCGCGAGGATATGGTCGTGACGGTGACGCATGGCGGCTATGTCAAGCGTACGCCGCTGGCGACCTATCGCACGCAACATCGCGGCGGGAAGGGCCGGTCCGGTATTTCGATGAAGGATGAGGATTTCGTCACGCGCGTCTTTATGGCGAATACGCATACCGAGGTTCTGTTCTTTAGCTCTGAAGGCATGGTCTACAAAGAGAAGGTCTGGCGTCTGCCGATGGGCAGCCCGCAATCGCGCGGCAAGGCGATGGTGAATATCTTCCCGCTGTCCAAGGATGAGCGGATTGAAAGCATTATGCCGCTGCCAGATGATGAGGAAGATCGCCAACAGCTCGACGTGATGTTTGCGACCCGCTCCGGCGGGGTACGGCGCAACAAGCTGTCTGACTTCGTTCGCGTCAATCGCAACGGCAAGATCGCGATGAAACTGGATGAGGGCGACGGGATTGTCCGTGTGCGGATTTGCTCGCCGGATCAGGATGTGATGCTGACGACAGCACTGGGTCAGTGCATCCGCTTCCGCGTGGGTGATGTCCGCGTCTTCGCAGGGCGCAATTCGACGGGGGTACGCGGAATTCGTCTGGCTGACAGTGACGAGGTGATCGCGATGGGCATCCTGCGCCATATCGACGTCACAAGCGCTGAAGCGCGCGCCTATTTGAAACATGCGACGGCGATGCGGCGTGCAGCAACCGGCGAAGACGAGGAGGTCGTCGACGCGATCAGTGATGATGAGGGCGATGATGGCGAGGATGAAGCTGCGCTGTCACCGGAACGGATTGCCGAACTCGGCGCAGCAGAGCAATTTATCCTGAGTATTGCTGATGATGGCATGGGCAAGCGGTCTAGCGCCTATGACTACCGTGTGACCGGGCGCGGTGGCAAAGGGCTCGTTGCGCATAATATCTGGGGCAGCAATAAGAAAACCGGACCGATCAAGAAGATCGCATCCTCCTTCACAGTTGGCGACGATGACGAGGTTATGCTGGTCACAGATGCGGGCCAGCTGATCCGCACACCAGTCGATCAGATTCGCATTGCGGGCCGTGCGACTTCAGGTGTCTGGGTCCTGCGCACAAAAGAGACTGAACGCGTTGTCTCAGTCGCGCGCCTTGCCGATAGCGGTGAAGACGATACAGAAGAGTCCTAACGCGCGAGCATAAGCGGCGTCTGGAGGACAGTATGGAACGGATCGGCCTTTACCCAGGGACGTTTGACCCCGTCACGAACGGGCATCTCGACATTATCAGTCGGGGTATGAAGCTGGTTGATAAGCTGGTTATTGCTGTCGCCGTCAGTGAGGCCAAGCGCCCGCTTTTTCTGCTGGAAGAACGTATCGAGATGATGCGCGAGGAATGCGCGAAACTGGCTGGACCGGGCCGTGCTGAGGTTGAAGTGAAACCGTTTGATACGCTGCTTATGCACTATGCCGAAGAAGTGAACGCGAACGTGATTATTCGGGGTCTACGTGCGGTTTCTGACTTTGAGTACGAGTTCCAGATGACCGCGATGAATGAGGCACTGAATCGCGAGATTGAAACTGTCTTCCTGATGGCCGATGTACGCCATCAGGCGGTTGCCTCGCGTTTGGTCAAAGAGATTGCCCGCTTCGGCGGCGAAATCGGATCCTTCGTGACACCGACTGTCAAAGAGCGTTTATTGGAGAAGTATCGCAAATGACCCTTAAATCCGTTGTCCTGGGGCTGGCTTGTATTGGATTCGTGGCTTGCGCTGGGGCGCAGTCAGATAGTGAGAGCGAAACAGTTCCGACGATTGAGGATGTCAAAGCCGATCCTGAGGGCTGGCGCGCTGCTGATCCTGACAATCTTATCATTTTCGACACCACCAAGGGCGAGATCGTCATCGAGCTTTTACCCGGCGTCTCAAAGAGCCATAGCGATCAGTTCAAAGCCTATACGAAAGCTGGCCTATATGATGACACGCCGTTTCACCGCGTGATCAAGGGCTTCATGGCTCAGGGCGGCGATGTCGGGCGCGTGCATGGCGCGGACAAAATGCTGGAACCAATGAAAGGCGAGTTCATCTTCAAGCGTGACCCGAGCGAAATGCCGCTCGATACAATCGGCCCGTCGGACTCTGCGGTGGGTGGTTTTTACAACGGCTTTCCGATTGAGACGCAGGCTCAGTTCCTTGCCGAACTCACAGCCGACGGGACGGTTGAAAGCTTTATCCCGCATTGCAAAGGCATCGTCTCAACGGCGCGCACCGATGATCCGAATTCGGGCAATGCACAATTCTTCCTGATGACAGGACGCGCGGAACACCTTGATGAAGGTTATACGGCCAAAGGACGGGTTCTGATCGGACAGAATGTCGTCGATTCCATAAAATTGGGGCCTGAACCGAACGGGTTCCCGATCGCCAATGCAGACATTTTGCGCAAGGCCACTCTGGTTTCGACGTTGCCAGAGGCAGAGCAGCCTACAGTCTGGGTTCAGAAGACCAGTTCACAAGTTTGGGCGGACAAGCTGACAGCCGCTGATCAGCTTGGTAATCACATTTGCGACCTGCCCGCTGTCCCGGCTGTGATGGAGTAGGCCACAGGCCACGGCCATGAGCACCGACCTTTCGGTTTACGATTTCAATCTGCCTGAAGAGAGTATCGCGCTGCGCCCTGTTGAACCGCAGGACGCAGCACGTCTGCTAGTGGTTCAGGGCGATGGACGTTTGGAAGATGCGAGCATTCGCGACCTGCCGCGCTATCTGTCCGCGGGCGACATCATGGTGTTCAACGATACGCGCGTGATCCCAGCGGCTCTGAAAGGTGTGCGGGCCGCGCGCGATGAGTTGGGGCATGATATTTCGGTTGATGCCAATCTAGTGGAGCGCGTCGATGGCCAGACCTGGCGTGCGCTCGCGAAGCCGGGTAAGCGATTGAAAATCGGGGATAAAATCACTTTCGCCGAAGAACTCAGTGCGGAAGTCGTCGGTAAATTAGAGAGCGGCGAAACCGTCTTGAAGTTTGGCCTTGCTAACAATGCGCTGGATCAAGCTTTGGACCGGTTCGGGGCGATGCCGCTGCCACCCTATATCGCCCGTAGACGCGCTGCCGACGCCAAGGATCGCGAGACATATCAGACGAGTTTCGCTAGCGACGATGCGCAATCGGTTGCTGCGCCCACCGCTGGCCTTCACTTTACGCCGCGCTTGTTAAGTGAAATCGATGCCGCAGATATCTTGCGCGAACAGGTTCGCCTGCATGTCGGTTTGGGCACGTTTGCGCCGCTTAAAGACGAACAGATTGAAGCGGGTAAGCTGCACGAAGAATGGCGTCGCGTGACGCCGGAGGTCGCGAAAAAGCTGAACGTTACGCGCGCCGACGGTCGGCGTTGCGTAGCGGTGGGAACAACTTCGCTACGCACGCTGGAAAGTGCTGCGACGCCTGAGAAGACTATAGAGGCCGTAACCGGACCGACCGATATTTTTCTGATGCCAGGGTATGAGTTCCGCGCGACGGATGCGCTTGTCACCAATTTTCACCTTCCGAAATCGAGCCTGTTCATGTTGGTCTGCGCCCTGATGGGGACCGATATTATGCAGGCGGCTTATGCGCATGCCGTTCGGGAGGGGTATCGGTTCTACTCTTATGGGGATGCCTGCCTGCTTCTGCCTTGATTATTGCTGATTGACACGCCACACACAGGCCATGAGCGAGCAGGATCAAATCGAGAGCGCAGACGAGCCCGAAGTTCAACTCGAGGATATCCAGCTTGCTGTGACAGAGGGCGACAAGGACCGGCTTTCTGAAACACTAGATCAGCTTCACCCGGCCGATGCTTCAGACCTGCTCGAACAACTCGGTACGGACGAGTTTGAAACCGCCGTCGAACTTTTGGGTGGTGAGTTACCCTCTGAGGTTCTGGTCGAACTGCGCGACGAATATCGCGAAGATGCGGTTGAGGTTCTCTCAGACAAAGCTATCGCGGACGCCATCGACGAGATGGACTCTGATGATGCGACAGCGGTTCTGGAAGATATTGATGAGGACCGCCGCGAGCGCATTCTGGATGCGCTGGAACCGGAAGACCGCGCGGTTCTTGAGGCCAATCTGGTCTATGACGATGAAACGGCCGGCCGCCTCATGCAGCGCGAATATCTCGCTGCGCCGGAATTCTGGACGATCGGTCAAACCATTGATTACGCCCGCGAAAATGCAGAGGACTTGCCGACGGATTTCTATGAGATTTACGTCGTTGATCCGATGAATCGGCCTTTGGGATATGTCCTACTCTCACAGCTTTTACGGGCTGAGCGTGATGTCAGACTGGCCAACATGATGGGAGCTTTTGAATCTGACATTCACGTCGATCTCGATCAGGAAGACGTCGCCTATCAGTTCCAGAAATATGCGCTCGCCTCCGCGCCGGTTAAAGATGCTGACGGCCGCCTCGTCGGTATGATCACCGTCGACGACATGGTTCACGTGATTCAGGAAGAGAACACCGAAGACCTTCTCGCGCTCGCAAACGTATCGTCTGCCGACGGCTCGGACACGGTGTGGGAATCGGTCAAAGCGCGCGCGCCATGGCTCGGGATTAATTTGATCACGGCCTTTGTTGCATCGGGCATTATTGCCCTATTCGAGGGAACGCTGGACCGCCTCGTCCAGTTGGCGATCCTCATGCCGGTTGTCGCAGCGCTCGCAGGCAATGCTGGCAGTCAGGGACTTGCGGTCGCTGTGCGCGCGATTGCAGAACGTGAAATGGAAGGCACCGCCGGACGACGCGCCGTAGTTAGGGAAACGCTGACAGGCTTCGTCAACGGCCTGATTTTCGCGGTTGGCGTCGGCCTGATCGCTCAGCTTTGGTTTGGCGATGTGGCACTGTCGATTGTGATTGGAATTGCGATGATGCTGAGCTTTATCTGGGCGGGTATATCGGGCATTTTGGTCCCGCTGACGCTCAAGAAACTAGGCGCTGATCCGGCTGTCGCGTCCTCAGTTTTCGTCCTGACACTAACCGACGTGATGGCGTTTTTTAGTTTCCTTGGTCTTGCCACACTCATTCTTCTATAGTGATGACATGTAAGTGATTACGGGCGATTACGGCGCACGCTTTGCACCGTAGAGGCGAATTGGCAGAATAACTGTCCCAAAGCGGAGCAGATATGGCATCGCATATGCGCATCTCACGGGCCGGACTTGAACTGATCAAACAGTTCGAGGGCTATCGCCCGACTGATCAGGACCTCCCCGATGGCCGCTTCATCGTCGGCTACGGGCATGTGCGCGCGCAAAAGAGCGATGAACGCCTCAGCAAGGCCGAAGCAGAAGCGGTTCTGCGTGAGCATGATCTGCCTAAATATGAGCTGTTGGTCGAAAACTGTGTGCTGGCCCCGCTGAACCAGAATGAGTTCGACGCTCTGGTGAGTTTTGCCTTCAATATTGGCGCAAAGGCCTTTGTGAAGTCCGACGTCGTTGCGCACCTAAACGGCGGAAATCGACTGGCGGCTGCAAGCGCCATGGACGTCTGGCGCAAGGCGCGGATTGGTGGTCGTGTGCAGATTATTGATGCTTTGGTGCGCAGGCGGGCAGCTGAAAAGGCGCTTTTCCTGACCGCAGCGGGTAACATGCCGTCGGCTGCGTCGGTTTTATATCGCCCTCTGTCAGAGCAACCGCAGCGACTATCGCCGCCGCCAAAAGCGCGCGAGATCATCGTGGAGCGTGCCAAGCCGGAACCTGAAGTAGAAAAGTCTGATAAGACAGCCCCGGAAGAGGCGGCTGAATCGTTGAAGAAGAGCATTCAGGAAATTTTGAGCCGCGATGAAGGCTCCGATGAAAAACCGCAACCGGCGAACGATCAGAGCGAAACGGATGGTGCTTCACCGGAAGAAATTGAAGCCGCGATTATGGATCTGGCTGGTCATGATAGCGATACTAGTCAGGTCACGAAATCCATGTGGCCCCAGCGCGAGGACGCTCTGGCCGCTGATCTCGAAACGCCATCGCGGCCGGATGAGGATTTGCCACCCCCGCCCTATCTCGAGCGCGTCGTGACACAGCCAGAACGTACAGCGGTCGCACCCAAGCTCGAACGCGATGTGGATGTGAAACCACCGCTGAAAGTCATCGATGATCTGGAAGAACCGGAAATCCTAAAACCGCGCGCGGGTATGAACGGCATTGGCGACGATGTTCGCCTGCAAGAGCCGCTGGTTGAGCAAGAGCGAAGCACAAAGGGCCTGAGCGCCGCGCCTTACGGCCTGCTGTCGCTGATCGGCGCCGGAATCGCAGGCTATGGTTTGGCCGATTTCTTCGGTCTGGTCAGTTCTGGGCAGACGGTTGAGAGCGATATGGCGGTGTATCTCCCGCCCTTCCTAATCTTGCTCGGTGTCCTGCTCTTCGTTGTCATGGGATACTATTTCCTGCGGACGCTGTTCTCTAAGGATTAGGTTTCAGAGACAACATGCCCATTGGCACAAAGGGCACATCCGGCTAAACAGCGGGCATGATCCCGAATAGATATCCCACATTGAACTTCGACCTTGGCGAAACTGCGGAGATGATCCGCCAAAGCGTGCAAGGATTTGCCCAAAACGAAATCGCGCCGCTGGCCGACGAGATTGACCGCACCGACGTGTTCCCACGCCAGCTCCTGCCCAAAATGGGTGAGCTTGGCCTGCTCGGCATCACAGTTGAAGAAGACTGGGGCGGTACAGGCCTGGGCTATCTTGAGCATTGTATTGCGATGGAAGAAATTTCGCGTGCATCCGCCTCAGTTGGCCTCTCCTACGGCGCGCATTCCAACCTGTGCGTCAACCAGCTGCGCCGCTGGGGCAATGACGATCAGAAGACGCGTTACCTTGAGAAACTAGTCACAGGCGAGCATCTAGGCGCGCTGGCCATGAGTGAGGTTGGCGCTGGTTCTGATGTGGTTTCGATGAAGCTACGCGCGGATAAAAAGGGCGACCGCTATGTCCTGAATGGCGGCAAGATGTGGATCACGAACGGCCCGGATGCGGACACGCTGATCGTCTATGCCAAGACGGAACCGGAGAAAGCCTCGCGCGGGATTACAGCCTTCCTGATTGAGAAGGGATTTAAAGGCTTCAGCGTTGCGCAAAAGCTCGACAAGCTGGGCATGCGCGGCTCAGAAACCGGCGAACTGGTTTTTGAAGACTGCGAAGTTCCCGAAGAAAATGTGATGGGCCCGCTGAATGGCGGTGTCGAAGTTTTGATGAGCGGTCTGGACTATGAACGCGCCGTCCTCGCGGCAGGTCCTATCGGGATCATGCAGGCCGCGCTCGATGTGGTTGTTCCTTATGTTCACGAGCGCAAACAGTTCGGCAAACCGATTGGCGAGTTTCAGCTCATTCAGGGCAAAGTCGCAGATATGTATGTCGAGATGAACGCGACGCGCGCCTATGTTTATGCGGTGGCGAAATCCTGTGACCGGGGTGAGACAACGCGCAAGGATGCGGCGGGCGCCATTCTCTATGCTGCTGAAAAGGCGACGAAAATCGCGCTGGATGCGATCCAGATCCTCGGCGGCAACGGGTATACCAATGACTATCCGACCGGCCGCCTGCTCCGCGATGCGAAGCTGTATGAGATCGGCGCCGGAACCAGCGAAATCCGCCGCTTCCTGATTGCACGGGAACTGTTTCAGGAGACGGCGTGATCCGGGTCTGTCTCATCATATTCGCTCTGTTTGCAGCAATTCCGATTGGCATGAGCAAAGAAGCCGATCCCTGCGCACATGACGCTACAGAAATGATGCAGTTGTCGATCGAAGCCTTCGACAAAACACCCGACAGCGGATGGCGCACCGTCGGCGATATTGAGGGCTGCGAGGGCACTGCAGCAGACTTGATCGAAGCCTATCGGGCGAGAATTGAAGACCATCGCCGCGGACTTATTCATCATGAGGCTCAATTGAGAGCTGCGGCTGGCGAAACAGAAAAAGCGTTAAACCTGTTTGATCAGTTGATCGAATTTAAAACCGATGCCGCCAATCTGGCTTATTACAAAGCGACGCGGGCTTTTGTTGCGCGCGACAGACTGGCCTTAGAGGCAGCACGTGCTGAACTTGCCGCTGTCCCACCACCAGATGGATTTCTAGAGGGTGTTGAACGGTTCAAGCTAAAGTATCCCGACATGCCAGAGCCGATCTGGCCGCTGAATCTCGATGTCGTTGAGGGGTTCTTGAACTGTTTTGATAGGCCTTATCGTGAAGCTTACAGTGATGAGTGCAGAGATAAAGACTAGACGATATTTGAAACTGTTTGCCTTTTTACGCACTCTCGTCCGATACTGCTTTTTGAAAATGCTATTTCGAGGGACAGTATGAAGTGGATATGGGCGTCTGGGCTAGCTGCGTTATTCTTGGCAGGCTGCATGGCAACCTCAACCGATGCGCCTACTCAGACATCTGAAGTCAAATCCGAAGCAGAGTGCATCAAAGACCGGGAAGCCCTTCTTTCACTGGATTACATGGCGTTCGAACTTGATCCGACACAAGGTTACCAGCCGATTGTTGCTATACCCGAGTGTGAACTCGTGGCGGCTAATCTCATAAAGGACTATCATTCAAGGCTTCGCGAGAGAGGGAAGCCCGTCATAATCTCTGTTCCTCAAGGTGAGGTTCCCATTAGCGACACGGGCAAGGTCACGCTTCTGTATTGGCACGAAGGACAGATCAGAGCCTCTCAAGGACAAACACAGCAAGCGCTTGCTCTCTTCAACAAGAGCCTCGAAGCCCCCGAAGATAGTCGCCGTGGTTGGAATGAATATGTGAGAGTCTCAATCGCATTTCTTGAAGATGACTTAGACGAATTGAAACGCCAGCGCGAGTTGATGGCGGCATCAGACAATCCGAGCCAGCTCAATTTAGGCGTTCTAGACGGCCTGATCGCTTGCTTTGGAAAGCCATACGCCGAAGCCTACGGCTCCACAGAGTGCAATCGACGCTAAGTCTTCGCAGATCTCAGCCACCCTGCTTCATGCAACACTGCTCCAGCAAATCACTGTCTTTCAGAACGTCCATAGCAGCTTTGTATCCTGCCTCGACGGTTGCGTCATAGGCTTTCCAGTCGCGCAGTTCGATGTCCTTGAGTTCAGGTAGGACTAGCGCATCGACGAGATCGCGACCCATATTCGGATTGTAGCTGACCGTGGCTGAGCGCATCAGGAGGCCAGCAATAGGCGGCGCGCTTGAGAAGCCGTTTTGTCTGACCCAACCAAAGAAGCCCGGCGGATCGATGAAATCTTCGGTATTGAGGCCTTGCGGTGCGCGGGTCACGTCGCAGCCGACAACAAAGCCACGCTGAAATTCGCGCATCACATCGGCAGGGAAATTGTTGAGAACCGCTCCATCAACGAGCACTTCACCGTCATCGATCACTGGCGGCAGGATGCCCGGAAGGGAAATCGTCGCGCGGAGCGCCTTGCGAAGCAGACCCCTGCGATGAATGCGATACGCGCCGTCAGTCAGGTTGGTCGAGACGGCAAAGAACGGAATATCCAAATCACCGATCTCAGCTTGCCCGAAATGTTCATTCAGACGCGCATCGACGCGGTGGCCTTTGACCATGCTAACAACCGGTAAGCGCCAATCCCCCAGCGGATTGGTCTCAACAAAGCCCTTACGAATGCGACGATCGATTTCATTATCGTCCCAGCCCATCGCGACACAGCCTGCAACCACGGCGCCCATTGAGGCACCGCCTGCGAAATCAATCGGAAGACCCAGCTCTCTAATAGCCCGAACGACACCGATATGCGCATAGGCCCGCGCGCCGCCGCCTGAAAAGACGACGCCAATGCTGCGCCCGGCCATTGTGCGGGCAAGATGGTCACAATTCTTGCCTTGAAGTCCCTGCCAATGGAACGCGCGCGCACCACCGCATGAATTTAGCCAGTCAGACGGCTTGGAGGCCCGTCTTTCCCCCTGATTGTGCAGCAAAATGACATCAACGAGTTTCAGGGACTGAGCCGGCGAATTGTTCTCCGGTAGCAGAGGGTATGAGGGCCGCGCATCCGCGCGCGCCATGACCCAGAGACGGTCTGCCTGACGCGTTGCAAGGCGATACCAGCCTGTGTCTGCAACAGGGGTTGTCAGGATGACGATATCGTTTTCGCGTTCCGCCTCATCAAAGAAAGCGGTCGGTTTTTCATCGCCCTCGGCCTCGTCAATCACACGGGCGTTGACCCCGAGTTTGGCGAGCGCGGTTTTCAAAGCATTCGCGTGCAGGCCTAGATCAATCGTTGGTGATGTCCCGATCAAGGCAAAGACTTTTGGGGCCGTGCGTCTGTTGCGCTCATTTCCTTCGCTCAGGCGCGACAGGATCAGACGAATGATCGCGCTTAAGATATCCGGTTCAGCCGCTGTTAGCCGGGCGAAGCCTTCCCGTGAAATCTCGAGAACTTCAGTATCGCGCAGGGCGTACACGGAGGATGTGTGACCAACATTATCGGGGATACCATCGCCATTGATGTCTATACCGCCGCGAAACATGGACATTTCACCGACCGGTTCCCCTGCCCTGATATGGCCGAGAAACTCACTGCGCCCATCCGGCATGCGCTTGAATGCGCCGAGCGATCCGGTCAGGACGAAATAGATTGAGTCCGAAACCTCACCGACTTTAAAGAGCGGCCATCCAGCCGGAAGAGAGAACCAGCGCGCTTCCTTGCCCGCCGCCTTCAAGGCGCGCTTCGGAACATCCTCTAGGAATTTGATTGAAGCAAGCGCAGGAACGACGTCGAGGCTCATGCCGCCAAAAATTGCCATCTCGAACCCTCCTTCCAACGCTGAACTGGTTTATGCACCATATCACAGTGAAAAGTGAAGGTTTTAAGGACGCGCGCAATCACAGGGCATGACATCTGCGTCAGCGCTCTTTATGAGTTTGGGGATTGAGAGGGAGGTGCCGAAGTGCCTGTTTTGAAATCGACGCTGGATGTGGCCGGGACGGCTTTTGCGGAAAACCGCCGCGCGATGGAGGCTCTGGTTGCTGAATTGCGCGATAAGACGGCGGCTGCCTCAGTCGGTGGCAGCGAACGCGCACGCGAACGCCATACGGCACGGGGAAAACTGCTGCCGAGAGAACGCGTTGAGCGCCTGATCGATCCGGGCGCGGCCTTTCTGGAAATTGGCGCGCTGGCCTCAAACGGCATGTATGATGACGAGGCCCCGGGCGCTGGCATCATTACAGGGGTCGGGCGTGTTGAGGGCCGCGAATGCGTCATCGTCTGCAACGACGCGACGGTCAAAGGCGGAGCGTATTATCCGATTACGGTGAAAAAGCATCTGCGCGCGCAGGAAATCGCGATGCAGAATCACCTGCCTTGTCTGTACCTTGTCGACAGTGGTGGTGCGAACCTACCGCATCAGTCTGAAGTCTTTCCGGACCGCGAGCATTTCGGGCGTATCTTCTACAATCAGGCGCAGATGAGTGCGAAGGGTATCCCGCAGATCGCTGCCGTTATGGGGTCATGCACGGCGGGCGGCGCTTACGTGCCTGCCATGTCTGATGAGACGATTATCGTGCGTAAGCAGGGCACGATCTTCCTTGGCGGCCCCCCTCTGGTGAAAGCCGCAACCGGCGAAGAAATCAGTGCGGAAGACCTCGGTGGTGCAGATGTGCATGCGCGCCAATCCGGCGTGGCAGACCATTATGCGGCCAGCGATGACCATGCGCTGGCGATTATGCGCTCCATCGTGCGGACGCTGCATGTGCCGAAGCCCGACGAGGTTGGCCTAAGCGAGCCGTTAGAGCCGATCTATAATCCCGCAGAGCTGCACGGGCTCGTCCCCCGCGACGTTCGCGAGCCCTATGATGCGCGCGAAATCATTGCGCGACTGGTGGATGGATCAGAGTTTCACGAGTTCAAGAAACTGTATGGTGAGACGCTGGTCTGCGGCTTTGCCCGGCTTTACGGCATGCCGATCGCGATCCTCGCCAATAATGGCATCCTGTTCAGCGAGAGCGCACAAAAGGCGGCGCACTTTATCGAACTGGCAGATCAGCGCCGGACGCCGCTTCTCTTCTTGCAGAATATCACTGGCTTCATGGTCGGCTCCAAATACGAGGCTGGCGGAATTGCCAAGGACGGCGCGAAAATGGTGACGGCCGTCGCCACAGCATCTGTTCCGAAGCTGACGCTGGTTACAGGCGGATCTTTCGGTGCGGGCAATTATGGCATGTGCGGACGAGCTTATTCCCCAAGATTCCTCTTCATGTGGCCAAACTCACGGATTAGCGTCATGGGCGGCGAACAAGCCGCATCCGTCCTCGCCACAGTCAAACGCGATGGCATGGAGCGGCGCGGCGAGACCTGGAGCGCTGACGAGGAAGAGGCTTTCAAAGACCCGATCCGTGATCTTTATGAGCGCGAAGGCAGCCCCTATTTCTCCACCGCGCGCCTTTGGGATGACGGGATTATTGATCCAGCAGACTCGCGACGGGTCTTAGGACTAGCGCTCGCAGCCGCGCTGAATGCGCCAATGGGCGAGCGCGGCTTTGGCGTGTTCAGGATGTGATGGTAAGCTGAAAGCAATGAGAGAGTTTTGATGCGCTATTTCATAATTTTTGTTGCTCTGATTTTCCAAACGCCAGTTTTAAGTAATGCTCAAAGCGATGTCGACGACGATCCCTTAACCAAGGCTTTTGACCTGCTCTTTGCGGAGGGTAGCGATACAGTGCTTCCATTATCGGAAGAGTATGAAAGCGCTCTCGAACTGGTTCAAAGAGAAGCCGCCGCGGGCGATGGATACGCCTTAAACGCTATGGGGGTTATCCACGCCAATGGCATATTGGGTTTTAAACAGGACCTAACTAAAGCCGAGACTGCTTACAGAAGCGCGGTTAATGCCGAAGAGACGCGCCAGTCCGTATTCGCTTATATGAACTTGGCAGAGACTTTGTCTTCGCAGGCCGAAACTGGAACGCCATCTTGGGACGAAGTCGGCGAATTTGCGGAGATCGCGTATGACCTCGACCCTGAATTTCCAGGGGCAGCGACACTTTTTGGTATGTCGGAAATCTTGGGGACAGAGTTCGCTGCGCCTATGCCTGAAGCAGAGCGACTTTTGCTAGAGGGTGTCCTGACAGCTCCAAATGATATGCGGCAAATCTGGTTGCTTGCTCGCGGCTACGAAAATGGCTGGTTTGGAGACCCTGACGCCACTGCTGCATGTGACTATTACGAAACCGCGTCAAAAGCAGCCATGACTGATGCCTACTGGAAAACCGGCATGTGCTATTTGGAAGGCTCCGGCGTTCCCAAAGATGATGCTACGGCTTTTAAATGGGTTTCGAAGTCGGCCGAGGCCGGAGACCAAAGCGGACTGATCTCACACGGTGTCATGCTTGCTACAGGACAAGGAACTGAGATTGATAGTTTAGCGGCTGCAGAAGCTTACCGGAGAGCTGCGATGCTTGACGGACCGCTTGCCGCTCACGCGATGCGTTCCCTTGGCTATATGCAGGTTAGTGGTGAGCTTCCAGAAACGGGGCGCCCCGCATATGGGCATGCGCTTCTGACATTAGCCGATATCGGTGGCGATGATCTTGCCAGCCAAGGCTTGAGGCTCGCGAGAGAGCGTTACCCTCTTTCGCAAGACATTATCGATCAAGAAATTCAGGCCGTGCGGGAAGAGTTCGGCATAGAGTGGTAGACATACTATGTGGCAAAAAAGCCACATATCATTATCTTAAACCGAACTAGACATGTGAACGTACGCTGCGTTCATCTTTCCAACCACCGCCAGTTCAAGGGTATGGGAACTTTTCTTGCGTCAATGTCATGAATGCTGTGTCACCCAGCTTACGCTTTTGTCACAAGGATTTTTGCCAATTTGGAGACACCCTTCGCTCGTCACATGACGTGACATGCAAGCAACGAGAAGGAGTTCTCTCATGATCCGTTTTGCATCTATCTTGGCGGCATCCGCCGCTTTCGGGCTGGCCGCACAGGCCGGTGAAGCTGTAACCTTTGAGACCGTCGATGCGGATGGCAGTGGGCTGATCACTGAATCTGAATTTGTCGGTTGGAAAACCTCCGGTGACAGCGAAACCAGCAGCGCTGAAGCGATCATCAAATTCCTGTCTATCGATACCGATGGCAGCGGCGGCATCACGCCGGAAGAATTTGACGCTGCTATGGCGACATCGTCAGATATGCTCGAAGAAGCCCTCTCCGAAACTGATGGCTTGTCGGACAGCTAAAGGGGCTTGCAGACTCAATCCGTAGATGAGTCAAAAGGGGAAATGAGGAGGCCCGGCCCATGTGTCGGGCCTTCTTTACGCGCGTTACAGGTGTTCTCCCACCGTCATGGCTTGTCGCCAGCGTCGGAAGAGATACGTCTAGGTCCAACGAAAACGCGTCCGGAGAGTTCCATGGCCCTGCCCCCAATCCTACAGAATTTGCGCCTTCCCCTGATCGGGAGCCCGCTTTTCATTATTTCAAACCCTGACCTTGTCATCGCACAGTGCAAAGCCGGCATCGTCGGATCATTCCCGGCCCTGAATGCGCGGCCTGACCATGTCCTGCATGAATGGCTGGATAAGATCTCGACAGAACTGGCCGAGTATGACGAGAAGAACCCAGATCGCCCGTCTGCGCCCTATGCGGTGAACCAGATCGTCCACAAGACGAACAATCGCCTGATGCACGACGTCGAAGCGTGCGTAAAATTCAAAGTTCCGATCGTGATTACCTCTTTAGGCGCGCGTACAGAGGTAAATGACGCGATTCACTCTTATGGCGGCATCGTTCTGCATGATATCATCAATGCCATTTTCGCACGAAAGGCGCTTGATAAGGGCGCCGATGGGCTGATCGCTGTGGCTGCAGGTGCCGGCGGACACGCAGGAACGACCTCGCCGTTCGCGCTGATCCAAGACATTCGCAAATTCTTTGACGGTCCGATTGCATTGTCAGGCTCGATGGCCACAGGCGGATCGATTGCGGCGGCTCAAGCGATGGGCGCAGACCTCGGCTATATGGGATCGGCTTTTATCGCCTGTGACGAGGCCAACGCGGTTGATGGATATAAGGACATGATCGTCGAAAGTGATGCGAAAGACATCGTCTACTCGAACCTGTTCACCGGTGTACACGGCAACTATCTCGCGCCGTCCATCGCACAGGCTGGCCTTGACCCGAACGACCTACCTGAGAGTGACCCGAGCGCGATGAACTTCGGCTCTGGCGGCAATCAGGAAGCTAAGGCCTGGAAAGACATTTGGGGCTGTGGTCAAGGCATCGGCCCGGTCGATAAGCGGATGAGCACAGGCGAGTTTGTTGATCGCCTCGAGGCTGAATACAAAGAAGCGATTTCTGCCCTGAACCAGGGCCAAGGCTGGCAGATGAAGTCGCTGCAGATGGCGGATGCTTAATTTGATCTGACTCAGTATCCGCCCTCTCCTCCTGCCCAACCACCCATACAGGTACCCTTGGGGCGATTGGGGCCTTATATTTCACTCAGGATGAGGAGAGGGTGGACTAAGACGGTAATAACGCCTCTAGGTTTTCAAGCCGATCAGCCTCGCTGGTCGGCTTGTCCCATCTTATGCGGTTAATCCGCGGGAAACGCATCGCGATGCCGGACTTGTGGCGGGGTGAGCGTTGTAAGCCTTCAAATGCGACTTCGAAGACGAGGCCCTTTTCTTTCGTGGCGGTGACAGACCTCACCGGACCGAACCGCTCAATCGTGTTATTACGAATGAATTTGTCGAGCTGTTTCAATTCTTCATCGGTGAAGCCAAAATAAGCCTTTCCGACAGGCGTAAGCTGATCCTGTCCATCGACCTCTCGCCAGACACCGAATGTGAAATCAGAGTAAAAACTCGAGCGTTTGCCGTGACCGCGCTGTGCATAAAGCAGGACTGCGTCGATCAGGAAGGGGTCGCGCTTCCATTTGAACCATGGGCCTTTTGGGCGTCCGGCTTCATAGGTGCTGTCCCAGCGCTTCAGCATCAGGCCTTCAATTTCTGGCGCGGGCGGATCGTTTCGGGCGGCCTCAAGCGCGGCAATATCTGTGACAGGCACGAGCGGGGAGAGGTCAATGCGCTCATGATCGAGGTCTTTGATAAACGTTTCGAGATGCCCGCGACGCTGTTTGAAGGTCAGGCGGCGCAGATCGTCGTCGCCATCGACGAGGATGTCATAGGCGCGAATGAAGGCGGGTCGGGCATCCATCTGGCGCTTGCTGACCGTTTTGCGATTGAGGCGTTGCTGCAGCTCATTAAAGGGCGCGACGCCACCATCCGGGGCGCGGATCAGGAGTTCGCCATCGAGCGCGGCGTCAAAATCCATCGCCGCCAGCACATCCGGGAATGTGTGGCTGATATCGTCGCCCGTGCGCGTATAGATGCGGCGCACGCCATTTTCAGCGACGGCCTGCACGCGGATACCGTCATATTTCCATTCGGCTGCGAAAGTCTCGGGTTTGATCAGGTCCGGATCGACAGCATCTGGATTATCGCGGTCTTTCTTTGGCACCAGCGGATGAGCCAGCATCACAGGGCGAAACGGCGCGGTGATGTCAGGTTCAGGTTTGTCGGCCTTGCCGTCGAGCCATGCGAAAAGGCTCTCATAAGGGGCTTCGAGGCCATGCCAGATTTCTTCGACCTCGGCGGGTTCGATACCGCCGTAGGCGGCTGCTGCGACCTTGGCGAGGCGGGCTGAAACGCCGATGCGGAGGCCGCCTGTGACAAGTTTCAACAAAGCCCAACGCCCCCGTGCATCGAGCGCGTTGAGCCAGCCCTCAATCAATCGCTCGCCTTGCGCTTTGGTTGCGCCGGATAGCTCGCCGATGATTTCAGAAAGCGGCGGAACATAGTTCGCGCCATGCTCGGCCGGCCAAATCAGGCTAACAGTTTCGGCCAAGTCGCCGACATAGTCGTAGGACAGGCGGAAGAGTTCATGATCGACTTTGCTCTCAACCAAGCGGCGGATCAGGCCTGCTTTTACGCCCGGCAGGTCCAGCTCACCGGTCAGAACAGCCAAGGTCCACCCGCGCTCAGGATCAGGCTGTGTCGCAAAATGGTTCTGCATCAGCGCCAATTTGCCATTACGCGATGGCGTCAAGAGCAAGCGTTCCAGCAGGTTGGCAAAAGCGTCCATTAAGGAGATATGGGTCTGTATCGCTGAAAAGAAAAAGCCCGGCGCAGAGCCGGGCTATAATCCTAGATATGCAAATGTCTAAGCGACGCGCTCGACCATCATCGTCTTGATCTTCGCAATCGCTTTGGCCGGGTTGAGGCCTTTCGGGCAGACTTGCGCGCAGTTCATGATGGTGTGACAGCGATAGAGCTTGAACGGGTCTTCCAGGTCATCGAGGCGCTCGCCTGTGCCTTCGTCGCGAGAATCGATGAGCCAGCGATAAGCCTGAAGTAATGCGGCCGGGCCGAGATATTTGTCACCATTCCACCAGTAGGACGGGCAGGACGTCGAACAGGACGCGCAGAGGATGCACTCGTAAAGTCCGTCAAGTTCGGCGCGGTCTTCCTCAGACTGCGTCCATTCTTTCTCAGGTTCCGGCGTATCGGTTTTCAGGAAGGGCTGCACATAGGCGTGCTGTGCGTAGAAATTGGTCAGGTCCGGGATCAGGTCCTTGATCACCGGCTGGTGCGGCAGAGGTGCGATGGTGATGACTTTTGAGGCCACCTCATCCCATCCCCGCGTACAGGCAATCGTGTTATGTCCACCGATGTTCATGGCGCAGGACCCGCATACGCCTTCGCGGCAAGAACGGCGGAAGGCAAGCGTCGGATCGATCTTGTTCTTGATATAGATCAGGATGTCCAAAATCATCGGGCCGCAATCGGTCACGTCGACGAAGAAGCGGTCCCAACGGGGCTTTTCGTCAGCTTCCGGGCTAAAACGATAAATACGGAACTGACGCAGGTTTTCTTCAGCTGCACCAGACGGTTTAGGCCAGATAACGCCTTTACCGACTTTGGAATTCTGAGGGAGCGTAAGCTGAACCATTCTGTCTTCTGTTCCTTAGTAAACCCGGACTTTGGGCTTAATATATTCTATCTCGTTCGACATAGTATAATCATGAACGGGACGATAATCTATACGCACATCGCCTTCATCTGCAGCCCAGGCGAGCGTGTGCTTCATCCAATCCTTATCATCGCGGTCGGCATAGTCTTCGCGGGCATGCGCACCGCGGCTTTCTTTGCGGTTCACCGCTGAGTTCACGGTAACGACAGCTTGGCCGATCAAATTATCAAATTCTAGGGCTTCGAGCAGGTCTGTATTCCAGATCAGGCCACGGTCTTCGACTTTCATATCCGGCACTTTCGCCTGAATTTCGTCGATCCGTTCAACGCCTTCCTCAAGAATTTCACCGGTGCGGAAGACCGCGCAGTTTTCCTGCATCGCAACTTGCATTTCGAGGCGTAGATCAGCGACGTGGGTGTTCCCGTCGGCGTTTCGGATCCTGTCGAAGCGTTCAATATGGCCGTCGGTAAGCCTGTCTTCCATTGTTGGCTGTCCCGCACCCGCCTCAAGCGTAGCGCCGCAACGCAGACCGGCTGCGCGGCCAAAGACGACGAGGTCAATAAGTGAGTTGGAGCCGAGGCGGTTTGCACCGTGAACGGACACGCACGCCGCTTCACCCACAGCCATCAGGCCTTGGACAACCGCGTCCGGATCGCCGCCTTTCTTGGTCAGGACTTCGCCGTGATAATTGGTTGGGATGCCGCCCATATTATAGTGGACCGTCGGCAGCACCGGGATCGGCTCGCGGGTCACGTCGACGCCGGCAAAGACTTTCGCCGTCTCCGAAATGCCCGGCAGGCGCGCCGCCAATGTTTCCGGCGGGAGGTGTTCAAGGTGAAGGAAAATGTGGTCTTTCTTCGGGCCAACACCGCGCCCTTCACGGATCTCAATCGTCATGGACCGCGAGACCATATCACGAGGCGCCAAGTCTTTCACGCTTGGCGCATAGCGCTCCATGAAGCGCTCGCCTTCTGAATTCGTGAGGTACCCACCTTCGCCGCGGGCACCTTCGGTAATCAGGCAGCCAGCGCCATAAATCCCGGTCGGATGGAATTGAATAAACTCCATGTCCTGAAGCGGCAATCCAGCCCGCAAAACCATGGCGTTGCCGTCGCCTGTACACGTATGCGCTGACGTACAAGAGAAGAAAGCACGACCGTATCCACCCGTGGCAAGGATTGTTTTCTGCGCGCGGAAGCGATGAAGTGTTCCATCATCAAGCTTCCAGGCCGTCACGCCGCGACAAACACCTTCTTCGTCCATGATAAGATCCATGGCGAAATATTCGATGAAGAACTCCGTATCGTTCTTTACGCACTGGCCATAGAGCGTGTGCAACATCGCGTGTCCGGTCCGGTCAGCCGCCGCGCAGGTGCGCTGGACTGGCGGGCCTTCACCCATCTCGGTCGTGTGACCACCGAACGGGCGCTGATAAATCTTGCCGTTTTCATTCCGGCTGAATGGCATGCCCCAATGCTCAAGCTCATAGACCGCCGCCGGGGCTTCACGGGCGAGATATTCGATCGCATCCTGATCGCCGAGCCAGTCTGAACCTTTGACAGTGTCATACATGTGCCAGCGCCAGTTATCCGGGCCCATATTGCCGAGAGACGCCGCAATACCGCCTTGGGCGGCAACTGTGTGAGAGCGTGTCGGGAATACTTTCGTAATGCACGCTGTCTTCAAACCTGCCTGAGCCGCGCCGAGTGCCGCCCGCAGGCCAGAGCCGCCAGCGCCGACAACGACAACATCATACGTATGATCAATGAACTTATACTCGCTCATAAAAACCCTTCCGATGGATCAGACGCCTGATCCGATCCAAATCTTCAAAACCGACAAGAGTGCGGCAGCCATCAGCGCGAAAACGGCAAACGTGTTGAGAATTAACAAGGCCTGACGCGTTCCACTTTTACCAATGTAGTCTTCAATGACAGTCTGTAGACCCAAGCGCATGTGATAAAGCGCCGCAGAAAACAGTAGAATCAGCAAAATTGCATTCCACGGTTTAGAAGCCCAGTCCAGAGCACTCGCATAGCCTGCTTTCGTGGCGTGGATGACTGAAAAAATAAACCATGGGACCAGCACGGCGAGCGCAATCGCGCTGACGCGTTGATGGATAAAGTGCTCTGTGCCGGCTTGGGCAGAGCCGAGGCCGCGAACACTTCCCATAGGTGTGGATTTACGCGTCATCTCATCAGCTCCTAGGTCGCGATTACCGCGTAAGCGTAAATCGCACCTGCTGCGACGACAGAAAATCCAAAGTTCACAATCGAAATCAGGCTCGCAATATTTGGATCAAAGCCGATCTTCGGGCCGTCCCAAAACAGATAGCGGATCCCGTTTGCCAGATGGAACATAACCGCGACGGCCCAAGCAAAAAGGACGATCTGAGCCAGGAAGTGATTAATGACAATGTCAGCAATTGCGTAAGCTTCAGGGCCACTCGCGAGCGCAACAATCCAGGCTGTGATCAGGAATGCGCCGAAATACATGGCTACACCGGTTGCGCGGTGAATGATTGACGCAAGCATGGTCATATGGAAGCGCCACACCTGCAAATGCGGTGAGAGGGGACGAGGATCTGTCCAGCCGCTTCCAGCCATAAATTACTCCGTATCTCGTATAAGATATAGGACGCTTTACTGGAATGTCATGATTGGCCTGTCAACGCGCCAAAGGTCGCAAAATACCTCAATGTTTGCAAATGATTGTCACGCTCAGACATACAGGATTTGCATAACTGTTTTCGAGGGTGAGATGCTTCTGAATTTTCCCGCAAATGCCATTTCAGGCTCATCGCAACACTGAAAGGAGCGCGATATGATTGATATTCGACGGTTCTCCGATTTGGGCACGTTTCAGAATGACTGGCTTGATGCCCATTATCACTTCTCATTTTCCGGCTATTACGATCCAAGCCGGATGAGCCACGGCAAGCTACGTGTCTGGAATGATGATACGATCAAACCCGATACAGGCTTCCCGCCGCATGGCCACCGTGACATGGAAATCATTACCTATGTCCGCACGGGTGCAATTACGCACAAGGACAGTATGGGTAATACCGGTCGCACTGAAGCCGGTGATGTTCAGGTCATGAGCGCAGGCAATGGCGTTCAGCATTCCGAATGGAATGCCGAGACTGAAGACACGACGCTGTTCCAGATTTGGATTGAGCCTGCTAAGGCTGGCGGTGCACCCGATTGGGGCGCGCAAGCCTTCCCGAAAGCAGACCGGTCTGGTGAGTGGGCTGTGCTGGCAAGCGGCAACGGTGATGAGGGTGCACTGCGCATTCGCCAAGACGCCAAAATTCTCGGCGCAACGCTGAAAACCGGTGAAAGCCTTGATTATGAGGTGAAAGCAGGACGTTACGGGTATTTCGTTCTGGCGGCTGGGTCTGTCGAAGTGAATGGTGAAATCCTGAATGCCCGCGATGGTGCGGCAGTGACGGGTGGTGAAATCATCACGCTGAAAGCCTTGGCAGACGCAGAGATTGTATTCGTGGATACGATTTAACGCGCTTGTGATCGCGAAAAGTTAGACCCCTCCGATATTCTAAGCTATATTTGAGGGGTCGATTTATGGAGGCTTCTCATGAAAACGCTCTTTCTCGCCACTGCCGCACTTGCGCTTGCCCCATTTGCGGCTGCCACAAGTGTCAACGTCACATTCAGCGAAGATTTCGCCGAAAAACTTGTAGACGATTACGGTGAACGCGAAGGCGAGCGTCTGACCAAGGAAGTCATCGACGATGTCACGAAGCAGTTCGAGAAGCAGGGCCTGAACGTGGCGCGCGTCGATGTGACGATCCTTGATGCCAAGCCGAACCGCCCAACCTTACAGCAGCAAATTGATACGCCGGGTCTTGATGGCTTTCGATCACGGTCGCTTGGTGGAATGTCGCTGGAAGGCACGGCATTCGACGCTGACGGCGAAGAGATCGGATCGAAATCCTACAAATATTTCGAAAATGACATCCGTAATGTGATTGCGACAGGCACTTGGGGTGATGCGCGCCGCGCGTCAGATCGGTTTGCGAGACGCTTTGCTGAGGATCTCGCCGGTTAAGCCACAATACGTTACCGCGGTGAATCCCATGTAATGAAATCCAGCCTTGTCGCGTACCCTCAATCAAGCGAGGGTAGCGCGATGATTAGAGCATTTACCGCCGCCCTCACGTTAGGCATTCTCACAGCTTGTGAAACAGTTCCCGTTGAAGAAGTACCGGTTACAATGGATCCGGTCGAATTCTCTGCTGTGTTTGAGAGAGCAGAAGCCAATCCAAGCCCACCCTCTGCGGATCAAGCCCTGACGGAACTGTTGGCACGATCTGACCTAACTGAAGAACAGCGTGTTGAAGCCACCTATCTGAGGGCTGAAAAGAGACGCACCGGGAACTTCAATCTTCCCGGGGCGGTGACGGACTATGACGCTTTTCTTGCCGCACGCTCGCTCGATCCGAAGGCCGCTGATGCGAAACGCCATCTTGGAACAGCGAAGACGAGGATACGGAGTGCGGAGCAAAGGCTCGCTTATCTGCAGACGCTCCGCGCTTGGTTTGATGACAGCGTCCTGATGGGGCGCGTATCAGAAGCGGCCGCCCGTTACGAAAAGTCAGGGATCACCCCAACAGAAGCGCAAGTCTATACCTTGCGAGAGGCTGGCTATATTTGTGCAACCGGGACCGGCAAGCGCGTTCATAATTACGGTGCCACGCCATCCTATGTTCAGAACTTGACCTGGTGCCCTTCAGCACCGACGTCCTGATAAATCGCTTTTCCGTCACACTCTTGCCACGCGACGCTGGAAACTCGATACGATAGTTTCACGATTGGAGACCCTTATGCGCCTTCTTTTTGCTACTTCCGCTTTTGTCCTGATCACAGCTTGTGCCAGCACAGGGGATGTGGATGTCCCTCCTGCTGTTGTTGAATTACCGCCTGCCGCCGAGGAGATGCCGGTAATGCCGAGCGTCTTTGATCTGGCTATGAAGTCGGTCGATGAACTGATCGAAGCCGGCAATGAGCAGGCCGCTATCCTACGCCTGCAGCAACTCATCGGCATGCAGGACGCGAGCGATGGAGAGAAAGCAGAAGCGCTGTTCAAAATGGCAGAGCTGCGGGGATTTGGCGGCAATGATGTTTACGGCGCAATCGATGCGCTGACAGAGCTGATCGAGACTTATCCTGAGTCAGACTTGGTTAGCGATGCTGAAGACATGCTTGACACCCTGCGCGGCAAAGCAACCAGCCTCAATTTCGCGGCGAATAATGCCAATCTCAGTCCAACTGAGCGGTTCAATGCGATGTTTGAACTGGGTGAACATACCGATGCGTCTGACATGATGCTTGCGCGCAATTTGACGCCGGATAATGGCATCCTGCTGGACATGTATCAGATCGGGTATCTCTGCGAGGATGAAACACTGACAGGCCCGTCTTATGCGCTGAGTGATGTGGACGGAACGGCGCGCACGCTTCACTTCTGCGAGTTCGGTAAGTAGGCGTCGCGAGGCGCCCTACTGGTACTCCACCATAACATTGTAGGTACCGGCATAGTCACCGCTGGCCTGGCTGGCATTGACGATAAGTTCGCCACCAACACAGAACTCATCATAGCCATTGGTCAAATAAGCGATCGGAACAGACGAGATCATATTCTCGATCGTCATTGTATCTGTACCGTTCGAAATGATCATCGAGTTGGGAATTGAGATCACGACGAAGCGATTCTCCTCCCCTGTAATGCCGAACCGCGCGGCGTGATGGTCATCGGTGATGCACGTGACATTTGATGGACAAGTCCGCGCCCCTTCGGCTGTTAGCGTGATGCGGGCTGTTCCTGCATCCGGAGGTGCGATCGTTCCAAAGTAAAGGCTCGACCATTCGACTGCCGCTAGCTCGGGCAATGGTGGGGCAATCGAACTCAGTCCGGCCGAGAGAAAGCGCTCCTCTGAAGCGATAATCTCAAGCGGCGTTTCAATCTTGGCTCCCGCATTTCCAGTGGTTGTGATCGGCCGCGCCATCGCGGTGTTGGACGATGCTAACGCGATCAGACTGGCAGAATAAAAGCGGAAACGGGAGAGATCAGAAGACATGGATTCCTATTAAGGGTCGAAGTCTTATAATCTTATTGCTACTTATAGTTGAATTATTACCTATCAGCGATTTTCTCTTGTTTCTTTTCGCCTGTTCGGGGAATTATGGCACGCGGATTGCTGGGGAGGCTGTGTAGAAAACACAGGATCAGTCCCATGCGTTCTTTCTTTGCCATTCTCGCTGCGGGTATTTTGACCCTGCTTGCTATCCTGCTGATGCCCGGCTCAGCCGAAGCTCAGGGCCAGCAGTATGCCCTCAAGATCACTTTGGAGGAAAACGGCGAAGTCCTCGACCAACCCAAAATCGTGGTTGAGCAAGGGAAAAGCTATCTCGTCGCGCTGTCCGGCAAATCCGAATACGATTTCCGCGTCAGCATTCCTGCTGATACGAGATTGGCCGTACAGGAGCAGTTTGGCCGCGATCTCGGTCGCCATTCGACCAATTTCATGGTCGTAAACTCGCTTCTGTCCTTCGAAACCGCAGACTTACCGGCCGACATTCCAGATGAAGCGCGTGAGGTTCCTTCGAGCATTCTTCTTTTAAAAACAGGCCGTCCGATCCGCTCCAATATCCCAATGGAGACCCGCCAACTGGTCACCAAGGGCGGGACAAAAATCCAAAGCCTCGCGATCACAGTCGAAGCTACTCCGTTCAGTTAAGCGACTGTAACGCTGATTTTTCAGACCTGCCGCTGCGGCATCCCCTTCCGCAGCGCGGGTCTGCATGGTTTATCCGGTTCAGATAAAAATACCGGAGGAACCCCATGTCTGCTGTCGCCCCTTTGCCAGAAAACTGGCCTGTTATGCCAATTGCCCACGCGAATGCAGGGCTGGCCGCGTCTGACTCTCCGCTACACTTGGGAGATGGTGAGGTCTACGGCGTGCCGATGAAGGTCTACGATCAGGCTCCACCAACGATCCGGTTCATAGTAGAGATGGCAGAGGCCCAGTTCGGCGAAGCAGACTATATTGTTTATGAAGATGAACGGGTGACGTTTGCTTCGCTGACGCGCGCCGTCGAGCATTTTGCTGGCATTCTGATCGAAAAATACGGCGTCCAGAAAGGCGACCGCGTTGCGATCATTATGCGCAACTACCCGCAATGGCCGATCCCATTCTTCGCGGCCCTCTCCATCGGTGCAATCGCAACGCCGATGAACTCCTGGTGGACAGGTGAAGAGCTGGAATACGGGCTGAAGGATAGCGGCGCAAAAATCGCTGTCGTCGACACCCAGATTTATGAGCGCGTGCGTGAACACATTGGCGCGCTACCGGATCTGGAAGCCATCATCATTGCGCGCGATGACAGTGAAGAGCATGGCGACCCGCGCGTCACATCGATGGAAAGCCTGATCGGACCCGTCTCTTCATGGGCAGGTCTGGCTAAAATCGGCCTGCCGCCGATTGATATCGCCCCGGATGATGATGCCACGATCATGTATACATCAGGGACAACAGGTCGCCCCAAAGGCGCGCTGGCTTCGCATCGTGCCATTATATCGAACATGCTAAACTCGATGACGTGTCAGGCCCGCATGCTGCTGCGGCGAGGCGAAGCCTTGCCGGAACCAGGCGAGCGTGAGCCGGGATCGATCCTGCTCGCAATCCCGTTCTTCCATGCCACAGGGGCGTTCGCGATCCTAATCCCGACACTGCTACGCGGCGACAAGATTATCTCCATGTACAAGTGGGATACGAGCCTGGCCCTACCGATCATTGAGCGTGAAAAAGTCACCACTGTTGGCGGCGTCCCTGCAATTGCTTGGCAAATTCTGGAGCATCCGGATCGCGACAAGTACGACCTGTCCTCTATCGTAGCGGTTTCCTATGGCGGCGCGCCGTCTGCACCGGAACTGGTCGCGACCATCAAGAAGCGCTTCCCGGAAGCTGCGCCCGGCAACGGGTGGGGCATGACAGAGACCTGCGCGACCGCCACGCTCAATCTGGGTGAAGACTATGTAAACCGCCCCAATAGCGCAGGCGCGCCTCCCGGAGCTGTTGAGCTGAAAATCTGCGAGCCCGGCGATGGCGAAGGCAAGCCGCTACCAACCGGCGAAGTCGGTGAACTCTGGGTCAAGGGCGCAATGAATTGCAAGCTCTATTGGAACCGTCCGGATGCGACCGCCGAAACCTTCAAGGATGGCTGGGTCGTGACAGGCGACCTCGCGCGCCTTGATGAAGAAGGCTTCCTCTACCTCGTCGACCGCGCCAAGGACATGCTGATCCGCGGCGGTGAGAACGTCTACTGTATCGAGGTTGAAAGCGCGCTCTACGATCACCCTGCCGTCATGGACGCCGCCGTTGTCGGAATTCCGCATAAGGTCCTCGGTGAGGAAGTCGGCGCGGTGGTCCAACTAAAACCCGGAACGAGCGCCACGCAAGATGAACTCCGCGCACACGTCGCTGAGCATCTGGCCGCTTTCAAAGTGCCTGTGGAAATCCAGTTTGAAACAGAGCCCCTACCCCGAAATGCGAACGGTAAAATCCTGAAGCCTGTGCTAAGAGACAGGTTCGAAGCGCGGGGCTAGACTGGCTTTGAGCAACGAAGATAGCAGCTATCCCAAGAACCATGATGGCAAGCCGTTCGCCTTAGAGGCACGCAATCTTGAGAGTGATGGGCGGCGATACTCCCCTTCCATCGCCCGCAATCGGGAAGCGATCGCCGAGGTCGTCTGCGCACATATAGACAAGAACGCCAATGTCCTCGAGATTGCCTCTGGCACAGGCGAACACGGCTTTCACCTGACAGAGCGCATGCCCGATCTATCCTGGACCTATTCAGATATTGATCTAAGCAGCCTGCAGAGCCAAGCGGCTTGGCGCACGGCGGCTGAGCATGAGCGTCTATCCGGCCCACTCACTCTAGATGTAACTAAACCGGATTGGCCAGCACAGGTCACGGTCCACGTCGATACAGCCTTCTGCGCAAATATGATCCATATCGCGCCGTTTGAGGCAGCGAAAGGTCTGATCAAAGGGTCCGGCGACCTATTACCCCAAAGCGGACGGCTCGTCCTATACGGCCCATTCGCACGCGACCGCCAAATCGCGCCCTCTAACGCTGAATTCAGCGAGAGCCTCAAACGCCGCGACCCGAATTGGGGGGTTCGCGATCTCGATCTTGAGATCGCTCCGCTAGCAAAAGCGGCAGGTCTCAGCCTACACACAGTCATCGATATGCCTGCAAACAATCTCACCGTGATTTTTCAACGCATTTGAGACTAGCGCTCGGCCAAACAAAAGCCTAAGGGCGGCGCATGTCTTCTCCTATCCGCCTCGGCCTTTTTTCAGGGCTCATATGCTACATGATCTGGGGCTCACTGCCGCTTTATTTCAGGGCGCTCGATCATATCGCGCCGGAGGAAATGCTGGCGCACCGGATCATCTGGAGCGTCCCGACAGGTCTGTTCTTCATCGCGCTCGCGCGAAACTGGGAAGCCCTAAAAGCCGTAATGACCTGGCGACGGATGGGGTATCTCACTGTTACAGCCTTTTTGATCGGGCTGAACTGGCTGATCTATATCTGGGCGGTTGGACAAGAGCGCGTGATGGAGGCGAGCCTCGGTTATTATATGAACCCGTTGGTTAACGTCTTGATTGGCTCGCTCTTTTTCGCAGAACGGTTGCGGATTGCGCAATGGATTGCCGTCGGGCTGGCTGCATGCGGTGTCGGTGTGATGACATTGGCGCTGGGTTTCGTGCCTTATGTCTCTCTCATTCTATGCTTCAGCTTTGCGTTTTACTCGGTCATTCGCAAACAGGTTCAGATCGATAGCCGCGCGGGTTTCGTGATCGAGGCCGCCCTGCTGGCCCCTTTCGCACTTTTATGGATGGGGTGGTTTATCGGTCAGCCTGAGGGGCGGATCATGGGCGAGGGCGGCTTAGATATTCCGCTCATCCTGCTCTCAGGTCCGATCACGGCTGTGCCTCTCATTTTATTCGCTGTCGCAGCCAAGCGCCTCCGCCTCTCAACAATCGGAATGATGCAATACCTTGCGCCGACGATCCAATTCCTGATCGCTGTTTTCCTGTTCCGCGAAAGCTTTTCGCAGACCCACGCTTTTGCGTTTGCCTTCATCTGGACAGCGCTGCTTGTGTTCACATTGGACAGCGTGTTGGGCGAGGCGAAAGCACGACGATTGGCGAGGGCAGCTGCGTCCGTGCGCTAGCCTGTGCGCTTAGTCGCGACCTGGCCGATAAATACGTGCCGCATCCGCCTCGACCGCTTCGCGCGTCAGCAGAGCCATGCGCCACTCTTCCCGCACGAAGAGTTCGGCCTGATCGGCATAGTGCGGCGAGGTTTCATCTAGCGTCGCGGAACCGAACTGATGGACGACCTCAGCGCTCTGTGTCCCATCCTCGTCCCATTCGATCAGGGCCATCCATGTGTCGCCGCCATCCGCCTCAAGAATACCCGTTTCGGCAGGCCACTCCTTCGGGTGTATTGAGCGTAAACTCCCTGAACCGCCCGCGACCGGCAGGCTGAGTTCTCCCCGCACGAGCCGGTTCACTTGCCCCCATTTCGGGTCGATACGGCCGTGATGCTCTTTCAACACCTGAACAGCCTCGCGGAAGGCTTGCGGAGGTTCGGGCCCATAGTCACCTGTGAACTGCCCGGTGACATGGCGCAGCACAGTCAGCGACCCCAAGGCTGCATGGCGATCATTGATATCCATCTGATAATCCCAAGCTGCCAAATGCTCGGCAGCAGCCTGCATATCCGGTTCGCCGCTCCAGTCATTGGCAAGCACATCGCGAATGAACAGATCGGTGTCTGAGCCTGTCGCAAAAGCCGTATCAAACTTGATCGCGAGCAGATCGTCGCGGCTCAAAAGGCTCTCACCATCAGTTAATTCAAGAATGCGGAGCGCTCGGTTGGTCTCGTTCTCCTGCAGGCCGAGCGTTTCCGGATAATCACCAAACTGGATATTATCAGGCCCGTCCGTCGCGCTATACGGCGTATTGTTCGCATTAAAGATGAAACCGCTCTGCGGATTGATCAGTTTCGGCCCATCCGCATACGGAATATAGTCCTGCCAGATCAGGTCAGAGCGGTCGCCCGGCAGATCCGCCTGCCAGTCCCAGTCTTCGATACGGTCCGGATACTGACCATTATGAATGAAGGCGATGTTTCCTTCTTTATCGGCATAGATATAGTTGATGCTGGGCAGCGCATTCATCGCCATCGCATCGCTGAATTCGCTCAGACTCTCAGCATGATTTAGGCGGATATATTGCTCAAGCTGGCGGACCTCACCCATACCTGCATAGCGCACGGCATAGGTCCCATGCTCCGCCTCGATGACCGGACCATGAACCGCGCGCTTGATCTTGCGTTTCGCCGGAAACACGAACGGCCCCCAAAGTTTGACTTTGATCGTAACCGTATCCTCTTCAAAGCTCTTCCACTCACCGTCCATACGGTAGAGCGTATCATCTTTGGGGGAGACTTCGAGGCGATACACATCGGTCAAATCAGGCTTGCTGACTGTATTCGCCCAGCCCAGATGCTGGTTAAAGCCGTGCAGGATGACCGGCGTCCCTGGGAACAGACCGCCCGTGATATCCAGCCCTTCCTCGGACACGGTATGAGCCTCCCACCATGCGACAGGCCCCGTCATCGGCTGGTGCGAGTTAATGATCAACCGCGTCTTGGCGTCTGTACTGCGCGTAGGTGCAACAGCGAACGCATTCGATCCACGCGCGGTGTTTAGCGTCGGATGCAGCAACCAGCCTTGTAGGTTCGGATCCGTCGCGAGAGGTGCGTCGCGGCTATCGGCCAACAGCTTCGTCAAAGTGCCGTCAAAACCATAGAAGAACGGCGTTTTCAGGATAAAGCCCGCAACAACATCCTTGCCCGTAAAGGGCGCAAGACCTGCCCAAGTTTCATCTGGATTTTCTGATGCATAGAGGTTCACACCGTGCGCATAGGCATCGGCAATGGCTTTCACTTCGGCCGGAACATCTGCTTCATATCGCGCTTCAACCGTGCCCCAGACATCCAGCAGGCCGACGACATAATCGGTTGGCGCGGCACTCATCCCCTTATAGCGTGCGAGTGTCCCACGCGTGGCCGCAACCACGTCTTGGATCGTCTCAAAATCATCTTCGGCATGCGCGTAGCCAACGCCAAAGGCGGTATCAGCGTTCGTCTTTCCATAAATGTGAGGCACGCCCCAAGAGTCGCGGATAATCTCGACATCATACTGTGATGCGGGTGCAGCGAGCACGTCAGGATCGGGATTTGATGGCAGAGGATCATGCAGCCACGCAATGACGCCTAACACGACAAGACCAAGGAAAAAGCCAAGACCAATTGCAATATTTTTGATCATGGCGACGCTCCGATCTTAAAGGTTGTCCGGCACGGCCCAGCCCCGCCGGGCACACGCCGCGAGGACAGTGTTGCGCAAAAGGCAGGCAATCGTCATCGGGCCAACGCCGCCCGGTACAGGTGTAATCGAGCCTGCAACCGTAGCGCAGTCGTCATAGTCAGCATCGCCCACCAGTCGCGTTTTGCCCTCACCCTTTTCAGGCGCCGGAATGCGGTTGATCCCCACATCAATGACGCATGCACCGGGCTTTAGCCAATCACTCTTGACCATTTGCGGGCGACCAACGGCTGGCACGACAATATCCGCCGTGCGACAGAGGCCGGGAAGGTCTGCAGTGCGGCTATGCGCGATAGAGATCGTGCAATTCTCGGCCAGAAACAAAAGTGCGGCTGGTTTCCCAACCAGAATGGAGCGGCCAATCACGACGACATGCTTGCCGGAGAGATCATCGCCCAAAGCGCGCTTCGCGAGGATAACACATCCTGTCGGCGTACATGGGCGCAGCCCCGGCTTGCCAAGACTGAGACGTCCGGCAGACGCTTCGGTGAGGCCGTCCACGTCTTTATCGGGATGAATTTTCTCAATCGCGGCGGCTTCATCCAGACCTTTCGGCAGGGGAAGCTGCAACAGAATACCATCGACCTCATCATCGGCGTTCAAGGCCGCAATCGTTGCTTCAACCTCGGCTTGTGATGTGTCAGCGGGTAGGCGATGATGGATAGAGCGCATCCCGCACTCTTCCGTCTGCTTGATCTTGTTGCGGACATAGACCTGGCTCGCCGGGTCTTCCCCAATAAGAACAACCGCGAGCGTCGGTTGTCCGGGTAGCGTTTCGACGGCGGCTTTGACCTGCGCACGCACGTCTGCGGCCACCTCTTTGCCGGATATCACAGTCGCTGTCATAGCTCAGTCGATCCTAAAAAACGTTCGGATAAATATAGTAGGCAATGACCCTTTGCAGGAGAAATATCCCCAAGAGTAAAACGAGGGGTGCCAGATCAATGCCCGACGTGCGCGGCATATAATTCCGGATCGGACGTACAACCGGTTCGGTCAATTGATGCAGTGTCCGCCAGATCGTAGAAACAAGCTGATTGGACGTGTTTACAATATTAAATGCTATCAACCATGACAGGACCGCTTGAATAACGATCACGACAACCGCGATGTCCAGAATAATCCCAACAACATCGAGCAAGGCACGCATAGGCGAAACTCCGAATAGACTTGGTGTTCAGCTAGGCCGCTTTTAGCAAGCCCGCAAGATAAACCACTCAGCCATCCGCATTGCGATAGCGCCGTGATTGCGCGGCTACGATGCTACGTCCGATAGGCTCAGGCAGGATACGGCTCAGTGTCGCGAGGCCTTTATTGACCCCACCCGGCACGACAACTGGTTGACCGCGGTCACAGGCTGCGATGCCGGCTTCAACGACAGGTTCAGCGTCCATCCACATCCATTTCGGCATTTCATTCGTGGCCTCACGCGTACCGTTCACGTCGTGAAATTCTGACCACGTGAACCCCGGGCAAAGGGCCGTACAGTGCACATCGTGATGACCCGCAGCTTTCGCCTCAGCCGCAATGCTCTCAGAGAATTTGATCAAGCCCGATTTGACGCTGGCATAGAGCGTATGTCCGTTTGATCCGGGCGTATATCCAGCCAAAGATGCGACATTGATGATCCGGCCAAAACCGCGCTCGGCCATGCCGGGCAGCACTTTATGGGTCAGTTCAACCGGCGCTGTGAACAGCACGCGCATGAAGTCTTCCTGATCCTGCCAGCTTGTATTGAAGAAAGTCCCGGTTAGCCCGTAGCCCGCATTATTGGTAATGCCGTCAACGTGACGGTCAGCGGCCTCAACCGCCTTCAGGATCGCATCAACACTGTCCGGTGCAGCCAGATCCTGCGCAATAATCAACGCCTCGACATCATAGCGGTTCTTGATCTCAGCCGCGAGCGTTTCCAGACGGTCCGCCCGACGTGCCGTTAGCGCGACATCCCATCCGCGCGCAGCATACTGACGGGCAAACTCAGCCCCAATTCCAGCTGATGCGCCGGTGACAAGCATCAATTTTCGATTGGCCATAACCCTCTCCTAGCCTGTTTTTCGCCAGACATTTACTTTGGTCAGGAAGGCGAGTTGTGTCCGCTCCAGAGTAAACCCAGCCTCTCTCATCACAGGCTCAAAATCCCATTTCAGATAGCCTTTATAATAAGGCTCATGAAACCCTTCAGGGAAATACTCAAGAATACCATTCAGGCCTTCATTGTCCCCAAACTGCAAGCTGTCAGCGACGATGAACGCACCGCCCGGTTTCACAACGCGCGCTGCTTCCCTGATCACCTCTGCGCGAATCCGAGGTGGCAATTCATGGAAGAGGTAGATCGAGATAATCGCATCAAACGCGCCATCATTGAACGGCATCGCCTCGCCTTGGCCTTCGACGACGTCAACCTGTGGAAAACGACGCACGGCCTTGCGCGCGGCCTCTGCATAATGCGGTGACAGATCGAACCCGGTGAGGGCAAGTCGAGGCGCTGCCTCAAGGGTCTGGCGCATGAAGCGACCGGTCCCACAGGCAAGATCAAGGACTTTCGTATCCGCAGGCGCGCGCCCTTCCAACTCTTTCAACAATTCTGCTAACGCCGCTCGGCGCATTGCGTCGGCTGAGCCGGTAAACAGAGCTTCGACCTGATGGTCATAAAGATCGGCGCTGTCTTCTGACAGCCAACCATCTGTCTGATAGTGGAAGTTCTGCCGGTAATAATCGGGAAAGCGATCGGGATCATCCGCCTCCGACTCTCGCACTTCAAGACCGCTGCGATTGACCCGTCGCCGATCAACCTCAGCAACATCTGCCAGAAAAGCCCGCGCGCGCCGTATTGTTCTCGGCAGATCCCGCAAGCGCATGTCGCGCGACACTGGGTCAGGATAGAGACCGGCCTCTATATTCTCCCGATCACGGCGGAACAGATCGAAATAGGCTTTTCGCATCGCCCGCAAATTAGGCGCATGTTCGGGTTTAAACACAGGCTCGCCTGGGCGATTGAACCCTGCTGAGCGCCGTCTCACAACGATAAACTGGCCGCCATACCAGGCGGTTCTCAAGCCTTGAGCCGCCGTGTAGCGCGCGCGTCCTGCTGTTTTTGCAATCTCTCTGATCAAGCTCATGACATTCAAAATGGGGCACTTACCCCTATGCGTAAAGGGTGCAGTCTAAATCAGTCCTTCAGGTTTCGTTCAGGACGGCTCCGGCAATGTATCATCAGTATATTAGATCGAAGGAGATCATCATGATCCGGACCGCGATTTCATCAGCCATGCTCGCAGGCGGCGTTGCGCTTTGCATGGCCCCTGCCGCGAGCGCGCAATACGCCTATCACGGCAGCGATTACGGCTACACACATAACCAGCCGATCCCGCACAGCTCAAAATGCCAACGCGATCGTGATGGCAACCGCGCAGCCGGTGCCGTTGTCGGCGCCATTGCAGGCGGTCTGCTAGGTTCGGCCATCGGGGGTGAGATAGACGACGATAATGATCGCAATTACAGACGTCATTATAGAGGCTACCGCGGCTATAGAGGATATGGACGCCATCGTGGCTATGGCCGTTATAGAGGTCACCACGACAGCGATGGCGCGCAAATCGCAGGCGCTGTCCTAGGCGCTGTCATCGGCGGTGTTGCCGGAAGCGAGCTTGCAGGTAATGCAACAGAGTGCCGGACATCAGATTATCAACACGGCGATATTCCACCGCCCCGTCCGCGTCCTTATGCGACCACGGACAGTTACGGCTACACCACAACGCAAACGCAACCTGTGACCACGACCCGCACCGTCCGCACAGTCCGTGTTCAGGAGGAGCCACTCTATGGCGGTCCTGTCGAAACACGCCGGGTTGTGCGCACGTCCACCCCCGCACCAGTCTATCAGCCTGTTTGCGAAACCGTGCAGCGCCAAACGCGTATGCCGGATGGCAGCCTGATCACGGAACCGGTGAGTGTCTGCCAGCAATCAGACGGACGTTGGGAATTTACCGACAGCCAGACCCGCTACTAAACCGCGACCAGCGCCTTGATGTGCGGGTGGGCCTGATAGCCTTCCAGTGTAAAGTCTTCATAGTCCCACCCGAAAAGGTCTGTCTTGTCAGGGTTCAGCGTCATCGTCGGGAGCGGATAGGGCTTGCGAGTGAGCTGCAACTCGGCCTGTTCCAGATGATTTGAATAAAGATGCGCATCCCCGAACGTGTGCACAAACTCACCCGCCTCTAGGCCCGTCGCACGCGCCATCATCATGGTCAGTAGAGCATATGACGCAATGTTGAAGGGAACGCCCAGAAACACATCCGCTGAGCGCTGATAGAGTTGGCAGTTCAGCCGACCGTTCGCGACATTAAACTGAAACAGGCAATGACACGGCGGCAATGCCATGTCCGGGACATCGGCCGGATTCCAGGCGGACACAACCATCCGACGGGAGTTAGGATTGGTCCTGATCTCATCCAGCACCCATTGAATTTGATCAATCACGCGCCCGTCCGGCGCGGCCCAGCTTCGCCATTGTTTTCCGTAAACAGGGCCTAAATCACCGGTCTCATCGGCCCACTCATCCCAGATGCTGACCTTGTTTTTCTTAAGAAATTCGATGTTGGTATCGCCACGCAAAAACCATAGCAGCTCGATAATGATCGAGCGAAGGTGGAGCTTTTTGGTGGTGACCATCGGGAAGCCGTCAGCGAGGTCAAACCGCATCTGGCGACCGAAGACACTTCGCGTACCTGTGCCCGTGCGATCACCACGATCCGTCCCATTCTCGAAGATATCGCTTAAAAGATCATGATACTGTTTCATGCATTGAAATTTGCCGAGTCGCACCCGCTTGTCCAGCGAAAGCAGAGAATCATTGAGGTTAATAACAGTTTGCTACACACGCACTGATCTTTCCGAATTCTCTAACGCGTCTCTTAGCTTTCGAGCGTAAGAGTGTGGGAAAAGAATAGGGAACTTGCGTCATGACGCTTCTCACAACGCCCAAAAGAGCGCGCAGTATCTATCAAAACCGGAACGGCAATGTTGCGATGATTTTCGCCTTGTCGCTTATCCCTATTGCAGCGGTCGCAGGACTTGCCATTGATTTCCAAAATACGACGAGCCGCAAAGTGAAGGTTCAGTCCGCGATTGACGCCTCTGTCATTGCAGGTGCCCGCTCTATGCAAGGTGGCGCTAGCCAAGACGAGATCCGACTGGAAATGAACAGCTACATGGAGAACATGATCAGCGTGGAAGGCTCTTCACTCTCTTGCGATGAGGCTGACATCATTTTCCCGCAAGGCACACAAGATATTCAGGTCGACATCACATGCTATCAGCAGACAACTCTGTCAGCGATCATAGGCAAGGACGTGATTGAGTTCGATGTCTCATCAACCTCTACATGGGGCATTGCGAAACTCGACGTAGCTTTCATGCTCGACGTTTCCGGTTCAATGAACAGCAATAATCGTCTATCAAATCTCAAGACCTCTACACATGAAGCGCTGGACATTCTCTTACCAGAAGACGCTTTACCCGAAATCATCGAGAACACGCGCGTCGCAATGTCGACTTATAATTCAATGGTCGATGCAGGTGATTTCTTTGAAGATGTCGCAGGCGTACCGAAAACGCGCACCTATACACATGAAATTGGAGGCGAAGTCTCCGAGCCTCAAGAGGGCGATTTTGACGACAACTTTAGAGTGCTGCTTTGGGATGCTGATACTGATCAGCCAATCACAGAGATAGGAGATGGTAGCGTCGTTTCTGTCGCGGAAAATCAACGTGATGATCTATCGATTACAGTTGAGGTTCGACCAGGTGGCGATTTCCCGAACTCTGGTGTCGAGAGCATGTACCTCCAATTGAGCGGTGGATTCTCGAAGAATCAAACCGAGAATTACGAACCTTATGCCTCATTCGGTGACAATAACGGAAACTTACACGGTGAAGAATTCGATGATGGAGATTACGAATTCCGTTATCGAGTGTATAAAAACAATAATAAGAGCGGCAAAATATACGATAACACAATTAGCTTCGAGATTACCGGTGAAGGCGGCGTTCAGACCAAAACGACGACAATAACGTCATCATGCGTATGGGAACGAGATGGTGATAATGCCTTCAATGCTGAAGAACCTGAGGAGAATTCCTACCTCGCGCATCGCGAAGCTTGGTTTGAAGAAGACGAAGACCATTGGAATGGCGGGGTCTGGAAATATGGGCACCCGGAAAAGCCAGGTGATAATAAGTACAAAGGCACTGAGTGTCGCTCTTTCCCTCCCGTTGAATTGACCAATAATCGCACGACACTAGAAAATTACGTAAATTCGCTGACCGCAGGTGGAGGCACAGCGGGTCACCAGGGAATTGCTTGGAGTTGGTATCTCATTGCGCCAGAGTGGAAAGACATTTTCTCTGCAAGCGCAGAGCCAATGCCTTACGATGAACCCGATGCCATCAAAGCCGTTATTTTGATGACAGACGGTGAATTCAATCGTCAGATTTTCGATGATCAAGGCTCATCGGACGATCAAGCAAAAGCATTATGTGACAACATGAAAGACAAAGACATTGTCGTATATTCAGTGGCTCTGCAGGCACCCGATGCAGGCAAGGCAATTCTCGAATATTGCGCGTCTGGCCCTGAATTCTACTTTGACGCTCAAAATGGTCAGCAGCTGACGGATGCCTACCGCGCAATCGCGACGTCATTGTCTGATCTACGGATCAAGTACTAGACGTTAGGATCTAAACATAGATGGCAAATTACGCGGCGGTGGTCTTTCAATGGCTTACCGCCGCTGCTATATTTAACGCGTTCTTTTGAACTATGGCGATAAACGCGCGTGTAATAAGCGGTTCGGACCCGGGGGCGGTACCCGGCGCCTCCACCAATCTCCCCGTCATTAGCGGGCGGCTTGGGGGCGAAACAGGATCGACGGACGTGTAAAGACGATGCTTTCGCCCGAATGAGCCCCGTTAGAAGCTCAATTTGCAATAGTTGCTAATGATAACTTTGCTGAAGGTGAACTGCTCGCAGCCTAGTCTGCGATTGGTAAGCCGATCTAACTCCTTGGGACTATAGCACTCAAGGCGGGGCCCGGAGGCGCCTGGCAACAGAAGCCTTCACTTTGCGTTTTATGAATCGATCCGGGGGATCGATTCAAGCAAAGTGACCCGCGGCAGCGGTCAGCATAACTACTGGGCCAATTGAAACCAACCTTTCAACCAAGGCGATTGCTGTGGAAATAACTCGCCTTCGAGATGAACCCCATTGTCTCGCCTTAAACCTGTCGGTAAAGAATGCATCCAACACGATGGGAGCGCTGAAACATGACGGATTACATCGGATATGAAGCGCTGACACAGGCGGCGATGCGCGGTGTTATTCGTGAGGCTTTGCGCCAAGTCGCAACCGAGTCCGTCCCACCGGGCGAGCATCATTTCTATGTGACGTTCCGGTCTAAAGCCCCCGGCGTTAAAATGGCGGATCATCTTGTCCAGCGGTTTCCTGATGAGATGACAATTGTGATCCAGCACCAGTTCTGGGACCTGGAAGTGGAAGATGGTCACTTTGAAATCGTCTTGAAATTCGCCGGTGTCCCTCAGCACATTTCGATCCCTTTCGCAGCGATCACGCGTTTTGTGGACCCAGCCGTCAATTTCGCGCTGAGCTTTGAGCGTTCACCGGGAAATAGTAACGCCACGGATATTGTTGCACCGGCCAGTGAGGCTGCTGAAACCGTTGAAGATACGATTGTGGAAGAGGCTGAAGAAGAGACCTCCACTGTCGTCAACATTGACGCTTTCCGCCGGAAATAGGCCCGGACCCCCGCGATGAGTGCGCCAAGCGACGAGAAGCCGAAACTGACTGACGCAGACATGCTGGCGCGGTTCCAGAATAGCAAAAAGCGCCCGCCATGTTCGGATACACTGGGCATGCGCCTCACCGAAGTTGAGCAGGACGCAAAACGCATCCGCATGGACTTCGACGTCCCGCAAATGTTTGCAAATCCAACAGGCGCGGTTCAAGGCGGCTTTATTGCCGCGATGATGGATGAAGCGATGAGCACGTGCTGCATTATCGCGTCCAATGTGACCATGACCGCGCCAACGCTCGAAATGAAGACCTCCTATCTGCGTCGCCTCATGCCGGGTCATGCTTATGTCCAGGCACGCATTCTGAAATGGGGTCGGTCGGCAGCCTTCATGGAAGCGGAATGCTTTGATCCGGACGGCAAACTCGTCGCGAAGGCCACAGCAACGGCGATCCCAATGGCGTTCAAGCGTTTGAGCTAATTTCAGCGATCACTCCAAATCCGTCTTAACCGTTTTGTGCTTTCTTAGTTACCAGCTTGGAGAGCATTGAAATGTCTGATTTTGATCGTGAAGCCCTCGTCGCAGCCGCGAATGCCGGACAGGACAACGATGACACGGTGGGCTTCTGGGCAATGGTCATTTCCCTGCCGATCATCGGCGTGGCTATTGGCGCTTATTTCATGACCGGGAGCAGCCACCAATCAACGCCTGCTCCCTTTGAAATTACCGAACCCGCTCCCTCGAGCGATGTTATTCTAAGCGACGCGGACCTGAAAGACGGTGTTGTTGTCAGCGTCGATTACGATCTCACAATTGACGAACAACCTTGGTCAGCCTCGTTAGAAATGGCACGCTACCAGATTGTTATGCGCGGAATTTCCGAATGCAGCCTGCCTGGCAAATATAGCTATGACATGATGAGCGCATTTAGAAATAAAAATGCTGAATCATTTGAAAAGCTTCGTGCAATCAAAACAGCCGAGTGGAAAGCTGGTCGATCTGAGCGCCAGCGCGAGTTTCAACGCGCAAATAATGAGATGATGGTCGGCCTTTTCACCGGCGAAACCCAGATGAAGGCGATCGAACAATCCTTTGAAATGCAGCGCATGCTTCAGGACATGGAAGAAAGTGCAGGTCAACCTACAGTGCGTAAAACCGATCCGGCTGTCCTGGCATTGCTCGGCGGTGAACCTGACCTCGCCAAGTGCAGCAAGCTGAAAGCCGATGTCCAACGCGGTCGCCACGACATCAAATTTGAAGCGCGCGGCTAATACGTCTTAGTCCATTTCCCCGTCCATCGCGCGCACGCGCATGAAAATTCCTTCCCGATCGCCGACTTTGCGCTCGACTAGGAGCCGCGCGACCTGATGATCATCCTCAAACGCATTGCCGGTTAAACTATCGAGCAGCGCCTTGGCGAGATTATCCAGATCCATCCAAGGGGCATCGCCGGTATATTCCATCAGAATTTGGACATCATAATCGCCATAGCCCGGTCTCAAGCGCGGGAAGTCCTTGCGGAAGAATTCGCGGAAAAGGGTCTTGTAATACCGCGTCTGCGTCGTCAGGCCGAAACAGCGGACTTCTAACGCGCCGTCTTCGGTAATCCGACCGCGAACCTTGCCATTCTTGACCCAGCCATCCACGCCTTAGCCACCAGTCGGAACGGTGTAATATGTCGGTGCGCCAGGCCCAACCGGAAGATCAAGTCCGAATGTCCACAGGACGAAGAATCCCGTCCAGAATAGCAGGAAGAACATCGTATAGGGCAGCATCATCGCGATCAGACCGCCTACGCCCAAATTCTTGTCATAGCGCAGCGCCCACGCGAAAATCAGCCCAAAATAACTCATCATCGGGGTGATAATATTCGTGGTGCTATCGCCGATCCGGTAAGCCGCCTGAATAACCTCTGGCGAATACCCGACCAGCATCAACATTGGCACGAAGATCGGCGCTGTGACGGCCCACTGCGCAGACGCCGAGCCGAGCGAGAGATTGATCAGGGCACACATCAGAATGAACATGATGAAGACGAAAGGCCCTGAGAGGCCTGTCTCTTTGATAAACTCAGCGCCAGACACGGCGAAAATCGCGCCCAAATTCGTCCAGCCAAAGAACGCGACAAACTGCGCGGCAAAGAAGACCAGCACAATATAGAGACCAAGAGAGGAGAGCGCCGCCGCCATCGCATCAATGACATCGCGGTCGCCCTTCATCGTGCCGACGACACGACCATAAGTGTAGCCTGTGACCATGAAGAAGATCAGGATCCAGACGACAAAGCCTTTGAAGAAGGGCGATTTCATCGGGTCTTGGGTCACCGGATCGCGCAGCACACCCCAGCCGGGAATGAACTCTCCGCCGACGGTTATAGACGTCCACGGGAGAGTCAGACCTGTGCGCGGAAGCAACGTAAACGCCATGACGGCCAAGACGCCGAGCAGAGCAATGCCGGTCCAGAACAAGCCTCTCTTTTCGGTCGCGCTCACCTCGTCCATCATGGATTTGTCGAGGATGGTTTCATCCGCGCGCGAGCTATCATACTCGCCCAGTTGCGGCTCAACGATAAAGATCGTGACCAATGAGCCGATGATGGTGATCAGGAATGTGGAGGCGACCATGAAGTACCAGTTTACCGTCGGCGCGACTTCATAAGCTGGATCAATCAGTTGCGCGGCTTCCTGCGTGATGCCTGCCAAAAGGGGGTCAATTGTTCCGATCAAAAGGTTGGCACTATAGCCGCCTGAAACGCCTGCAAATGCGGCTGCCATCCCTGCGAGCGGATGCCGGTCCAGCGCATAAAAGATGGCCCCGGCGAGCGGGATCAAGACAACATAGCCGACCTCTGAAGCGGTATTGGAGACAATGCCCGCAAACACAATCGCCACTGTGACGAGGTGCTTCGGCGCGCCAAGAACCATGGAGCGAACAGCCGCTGACAGCAGGCCCGATTTCTCCGCCACGCCAACCCCGATCATAGCGACGAGGACCACACCGAGCGGCGCAAAACCGGTAAAGTTCTTGACCAGATTTTCGAAAATGCGGCGAAGACCGTCGCCATTCAAAAGGCTGACCGCCCGGATCATGCCATCTTCGGCGACACCCTTGGCGCCTAGAGGTCTCGGGTCTTCGACAGCCAATCCCATCCATCCGAAAAGGCCGGACAGCAGCACAATGCCGAGCGCAAGATAAGCGAACAGCGTGACCGGGTGCGGCAGAAGATTACCGAGCCATTCGACGCCATCGAGGAAACGGGTAAACGCATTTCGCTTATGCGGGGCTTGGCCCGTCGGCGTCGTATCAGTCATGGCGCGGCTCTGTTTTGTTACAGTCTAACTCAGACCTAGCGCGTTTGGTGGTGTGGGGAAATTGTTTGGGTGCAGAGTTTGGGTTGGAATAAGTGCTGCTTGGATTCCGCGCAGCCGGGCATGGCTTCGCGCGCCGGGGTGGGAAGGTAGGTAGGTTTGGATTTTGGTGAGATTGGGATTTGCCCCCTCCGCCCTTCGGGCACCTCCCCCGCTCGCGGGGGAGGTGGGCGCGAAGCGCTCGGAGGGGGTTCGTGCCTCTACGAGCTATCCTCAATCGCGGGCGCGGGCGTGAAGTCTTTGCCGCAACTGATATAGACGACGCGCTCTCCGCATTCCATGAAACGCGGCGTCCAATAGCGAATGGCGTTCAGGTGCGCTTCGCCGCTTTCGTCGTGCATCGGTGTCCAGTGATCGAGATAAGTCTGGCGTTGTTGGTAGAGCCAGACGTTGATGTCTGATCTGTTTGGGGCGAGGTAAATCTCGACGCGGCCGTCGGCTGTGACTTGGTAGACTCCGTCCTGGCCGGTTTTGCGCACATGGGCGCGCAGGCGCAGGAGTTGCCACCAGACATATGGCCAGAGCCAGACCGGGACGTGGGCCCAGTCGCGGGGGTTGATGCGGATTTGCATGTTGGAGGAGAGTATACGGGGGCTTCTGGCGGGGGTGGATAGATTTTGCTGATTTCTCCCTTATCCCACGTCCGGCGACCCCAGACTTGAGCTGGGGTCCAGCTCTGACCCTGTCGTCTTTGTTGAGGGTTGGAGAGATGGATACCAGCGTTCGCTGGTATCTGCAGAGATTGGGATTTGGATGGGATTTTGGGGGATAGGACGTCTTAGATTGTCGCCTCTTACTTACTCAAACGATCCACCGCGGCCTTTGCCTTTTGTAAATTCGGTTGCGCCGCCCCTGGTTTCACCTGTGGCGATTGTCGCGAGGCCGCGTTTCATTTCATTCTGAAGCGCTTGCGTTTCGGGAAGGCTCCATTGTTCGAGCGCGCTCATTCGGTCGCCGCGCATGCAGGTTTGCGGGAAAGCGGCGATTTGGCGCGCGAGATCAAGGGCAACGTCGAGCGCGTTTCCCGCAAGCGCGTGACGGTTTGCAAGCCCTATTTCCATCGCCTCGTCGGGGCCTACTTCGCGGCCTGTCAGGATCAGGTCCATGGCACGCGACTGACCGATCAAGCGTGGCAAGCGGATCGTTCCGCCGTCAATCAGAGGCACGCCGAAGCGACGGCAAAAGATGCCGAACCGTGCGGTCTCTGAAATCACGCGCAGATCACACCAGAGCGCGAGTTCCATGCCGCCTGCAACCGCATGGCCTTCAATCGCTGCGATGACAGGCTTTGAGAGCATCAAGCGGGTCGGCCCCATCGGACCGAAATCACCGTCGACCTTGGAGATATTACCCTTTCCAGCCGCGACGGCTTTCAAATCCGCGCCTGCACAAAAGGCGCCGTCAGTGCCTGTGAGAATGGCGACGGATTGGGTGTCATTGGCCTCGAATTCCTTGAACGCATCGTACAGCGCTTGAGCCGTGTCACGGTCGACAGCATTGCGGGCATGCGGGCGATTAATGGTGATGATTGTGATGTCATCGCGGGTTTCGGTCAGGACGGATTGGGTCATTCATGACCTCTAAACCAGACCCTATTGCGCCACCAGCCCTCCAAAGGCCATGGACAGATCGCGATAGTAGGCAACGCGGGCCTGCTGATCTGGACTAAGCTCGATCAGGGCATTGGCGCCCGGCAAAGTGACCGGGCTTTGGCCTGCATGGGCGGCGCGCATCATATCTGACCAGATGCGTGCGGGTAGACCTCCGCCTGTCACAGCTTTCATCGGCGTGTCGTCGTCATTGCCGACCCAAACACCGCCGAGCATCACCGCGCTGTAGCCAACGAAAAGCGCATCGCGCGAGGATTGACTAGTCCCTGTTTTACCCGCGACAGGCCAACCTTGAACGGCTGCAGCGCGCCCTGTGCCTTCGCGCACGACCTTGGCCATCATACCTGTCATCATTTCAGCTTTGTCGCGCGGATAGACTTGAGGAAGGTCATAGTCAGGGCGTTCATAAATAACATCGCCGCGGGAGGTCTGGATCTTCATAACGAGATAGGGGTCAATGCGGGTTCCGCCGGTCATGAACGGACCGTAGGCGCGGGTGAGCTCTGCCAGTGTCACCTCTTGCGACCCAAGTGCGATGGACGGCAGTGGACGCAGTGGCTCTGTAATGCCGAAGCGTTTGGCCAGATCAATTGTGGTGTTTTCGCCGACCTCATTGCCGAGCTGGGCAGCGACCGTATTGAGGCTGTCGCGCAAAGCCTCATTCACAGAGACAGGGCCCATATAGGCGCGGGAGAAGTTTTGCGGGTTCCACTTTCCAAACGTGGTCGGTTGGTCGATGCGGACATCATAGGGGCTGACGTCTTCATTCAATGCGGCGGCGTAGACGAAAGGTTTGAAGGCTGAGCCGGGTTGTCGCTTAGCCTGAGTGGCGCGGTTAAACTGGCTGTCGGCATAGTCGCGCCCGCCATAGAGCGCGAGGATACGACCGTCCCGCGCGATGAGGATCGCAGCGGCTTGCCCGGCGTTTACGGCTTCGGCCTCTTCATCCATTCGCGTGTTGATCGCGTCTGTAACAGCCTGTTGCTGGGCTTGATCAAGGCTGAGCGTGATAACGAGATCATCGGGTAAGCTCGGGCGCAAAGCGTTGGCACGGCGAGTGGCCTCATCAAGAATATAGCCAAAAGCGGGATTAGCAGTTGGAGGCTCGGTTAGTGTGACCTCGCTTTCAATGGCGATGCGCGCGCTTTCGGGCGTGACGAAACCGGCTTCCACCATTTCGGAGAGGACATAGGCCTGACGCTCTTTCGCATCGTCCATATTGTTATTAAGGGCAAGGCGCGACGGGGCTTGGGGAAGCGTTGCTAGAAGAGAGGCTTCGGCGAGGGTAAGGTCCGCAGGGTCCTTGTCGAAATAGAAGCGCGAGGCTGCACCGAGGCCATAAAAGCCAGAGCCGAAATAAACGCGGTTGAGATAAAGCTCGAGGATTTCGTTTTTAGATAGGCGCTCTTCCAAACGACGCGCGAGGCGGATTTCCTGCGCTTTGCGCTTCAGGGTCTGTTCCGGAGAGAGGACGAGATTTTTAACCAGCTGCTGGGTCAGTGTGGACGCACCTGAAACCGTGCGCCCGGACGTCACATTCGACCAGAGCGCGCGGACCATGGCCTGAGTGTCTGCGCCGTCATGCTCGTAAAAGCGCTTGTCTTCGGCTGCGATGAAGGCGCGTGACACATGGGGTGGCAGATCGTCAATCTTGACGGCGCGACCATATCGAGGCCCGCGGATCGCGATCGTCTCCCCATTAGCATCGAGGAATTCGATGGCGGGGTCGCGACCGGTTTCCCAAAGCTCAGCGGTGGCGGGCAGGTCCGGCATACCCTTATAGAGGCTCTGCCAATAGAAAAGGCCGGCTACCAATGTAATTACGCCACTGGCCGTGATACCAATCAAGCTCCATTTCAGGATCGGGCGTTTGCGCAGGAAAGAAAACCGCGCGGTCTTTTTCGCTGCTGCCGCTTTTGGCGCAGGTTTCGGCTTTTTCAGCCCAGGTTTAGGATTGCGTGTGCTCACGCGCGGCTCCGATCTCTTTTGCGGGCACCCTAATGGAGAGAGATTACGGCAGGGTGAAGGCAGTGCGGACTTGCAAGGCTTTATTGAATCGGCTTTGTCAGCATCGATGTCGAAACTCTATTTCACTTACAGCGCTATGAATGCCGGTAAATCGGCGCTTCTGTTACAAGCCGCGCACAATTATGGTGAACGCGGCATGGAGGTGATGTTGTGGACCTCAGGCCATCATGGCGCTTCACCGGATGCGGAGGTGGGCGATATAGAATCGCGCATTGGCCTACGCAAAGAAGCGAAACTCTATCGGGTTCAGAGCGATCTTTATCGTGAAATCGAAAAGCGGTTGGCTGAAGGCGATCTGCACGCGGTCTTTGTCGATGAGGCGCAATTTCTGACCAAAGCACAGGTTTGGCAGTTGGCACGGGTCTGCGATGACTTTGATGTGCCAGTGCTGTGTTATGGCATTCGCACAGACTTTCAGGGGGAACTATTTGAAGGGTCTTCGGCCTTGCTTGCTATCGCGGATGAATTGCGGGAGGCCCGCACGATCTGCTTTTGCGGAAGGAAGGCGACCATGACCGCGCGAATGGACTCCACGGGACGCGTTGTCAGCGAGGGCCAGCAAGTGAATGTTGAAAAGACCGAATACGTGTCTTTCTGCCGCAAGCATTGGGAAGAAAAGCTGGGGCAGCGCCAGCAAGGATCGCTGGAGGTTTGAGCGTCAATGTCTGCGAATACGGTTAAGACGGTTTTTGGATTTCTGGCCACACTAACGCGGCGTGTGATCCCCGATAGACTTCTCGCTGGGCGAATTGAGCGCATTTACAATTATCGCAACATCAGCGACCGGATCGCGACATCCGGGCAGCCGACGCCTGCGCAATTTGAATTGATCCGCGATGCGGGGTTTAAGCTCGTGATCAATCTAGCGCCGCATGGAACGGAGAACGCGCTCGCCGATGAAGCGGGTGTTCTGGCCAGTATTGACCTGCCCTATGTGCATATTCCAGTGGATTTTCAGGCGCCGTCCGAAGCTGATTTCGAGCAGTTTTGCGATGTCATGAAAGCGCATGATAGCAAGCAGATTTGGGTGCATTGCGCCGCGAATATGCGGGTCTCGGCTTTTGTGTACCGCTATCGACGCGATGTTCTGGGTGAGGATGAAGCAGCGGCGCGCGAGGCGATGTTATCGATTTGGACACCGTTTGGAGCTTGGAAGGCGTTCACTCGACCAGGTCGGTAAATCTGTCTTTAGCAATATTTCCGAAAGGGTATCTTACTTTTCAGGATCAGCCTTCTCACCATTGCGCGCATACCAGTCGTCGAATCGCGCTGCCAGCTGCTCATAGGCATCCACTGATTGATCCGAAGAGAGGATTTCACACAGGCCCGCGGTTGGGGCAAAGAGCATTAAAATCTTCCGGAGGTGGACTTTACCTTTCTCAGCAGAAAGTATGTGAGCATCGATATCCGCTATAAGTTTCTCCTGAGAAGACCACCCAGAATACATTCGTTCTAAGTCGATATTAGACAGGTCCGACGCCCAAGCTCTCGTATCTTTCAGGATCGCGATTAGTCTCTCTGCATCATTCATAATTGATCAAAACCTCAATGATGGCGGAGACTATTCGTGTGGGCGAGAATCGAACCGAGACTAAGGGTAGAGGCGCGTCCCCGTCCAGCCTTCGCCTTCGCGGACCAGTTTCAAACGGTCATGCATGCGGAAGGCTTGATCCTGCCAGAACTCGATTTCGGTTGGGATGAGGCGGTAGCCGCCCCAATGGTCGGGGCGCGGGATGTCGTCATCATCGCCATAAACCGCGCTGATTTCAGCGATGCGTTGGTCGAAGACATCGCGAGAGGGCAGCGGGCGGGACTGGTCTGAGGCGATCGCGGCGATGCGGCTCTGGGCGGCGCGCTGAGCGAAGTAAGTATCGGATTGATCGGCAGGAAGTTTCTCAATCTTGCCGCGCACGCGGATTTGGCGGCGAAGGCTTTTCCAGTGGAAACAGAGCGCGGCTTTTGGGTGCGCGGTCAGCTGCTGGCCCTTCGCGCTGTCATAATTGGTGTAGAATTTGAAGCCGTCTTCAGGCGAGAGGCCGCGCAAAAGCACGATACGGACATCCGGCATCCCATCTGCGTCAACTGTGGCAAGCGACATGGCCGTGCTGTCATTGAGTTCGGACGCGTTGGCCTCCGCGAGCCATGTGTCCAGCAGCGCAAACGGCTCGTTCACGTCGGGGATCAGGGCGCGGTCGGGTTCGCTGGCATACTCTTCCGCGCTCGGGCTGGCGGGGATAGAGACGGGCATATCGGTTTTGATGTCAGGCATGAGGCGTCGTGACCGTTGTTAGGTGTGTGCTTTGCATATAGGACACTGCAAAGCTTGAGACCACGGGAAAGCGCTCATGTCGCATAATACGTTTGGACATCTGTTTCGGGTGACAACCTGGGGTGAAAGTCATGGGCCCGCTTTGGGCTGTATCGTCGATGGCTGCCCGCCGGGATTGGCGCTGAGTGAGGCCGATATTCAGCACTTTCTGGATATGCGGCGGCCGGGCACCTCGCGCTTCGTCACGCAGCGCAAAGAGCCGGATCAGGTAAAGATTCTGTCCGGCGTGTTTGAAGATGACCGCACAGATGGGTCGCTCACGACAGGCACACCGATCAGCCTGATGATCGAGAATGTCGATCAGCGCTCAAAGGACTATTCTGAAATCCGGGACAGCTACCGCCCGGGGCACGCGGATTATACCTATGATCAAAAATATGGCGTGCGCGACTATCGCGGCGGTGGGCGCAGCTCTGCACGTGAAACGGCGGCGCGGGTGGCAGCAGGCGCTGTGGCAAGGAAGGTTCTGGGCGAGGACATTGTGATCCGTGGCGCTGTCGTTTCGATTGGTGAGAAGAGCATTGATCGTGAAGCCTGGGATTGGGATGTGACGAGCGACAATCCGTTCTGGTGCCCGGATGCGAGCGCAGCGGCAGAGTGGGAAGATTATCTCGATCGTGTTCGCAGTGAAGGGTCTTCCATCGGCGCGGTTGTTGAAGTGCAGGCGAGCGGGGTTCCCGCCGGATGGGGCGCGCCGATCTATGGCAAGATTGATGCTGAACTGGCGGGTGCCATGATGAGCATCAACGCGGCCAAGGGCGTTGAGATCGGCGCTGGCTTTGCGGCGGCGAGTTATCGAGGCGAGCAGAACGCGGATGAGATGCGTATGGGCAATGACGGGGTGCGTTTTCTATCCAACAATAATGGTGGCACGGCTGGAGGGCTGACGACTGGGCAGGATCTGGTCGTGCGCGTCGCGATTAAGCCGACGAGTTCGATCCTGCGCGAAACGCAATCTGTGACGCGGGATGGTCGGGACGTCGATGTACAGACCCGCGGGCGCCATGATCCATGCGTTGGGATACGAGCTGTTCCAGTCGTCGAGGCCATGATGGCGTGTGTTCTGGCGGATGCAAAGTTAAGACACCGGGGTCAGATTAGTGGCGACTAGCAGCGCCTTCATGTGTGATTAAGCCCTAAAATTTATTCGTCCTACGCATCCAAAGACAGGAGCGTAGACATGGCATTTTTATCCGCCCTCAAACCCATCGCAGCCTCAATTGCTGCAATCAGCCTTATCGCGACAGCGTCGGCCCAAGAGGACGAAGCTTCTAAATGGACGGGCGAAGGCTCGCTGAGTGCGGGTGTGACGACCGGGAATACAGAAACCACCGACCTCGGCCTTGGTTTGGATTTGGGCCGCGAGTTCGGCCTCTGGAAAGTTGGTGTTCAAGCGAGCGCTGACTATGGCGAAACCGATGGCGCGGAGACCAAGAACCGCATTTTCCTCGGCGCCAATCTGGATCGTCAAATCACGGACAAATTGTTCGGCTTTGGCCAATTGTCCTATGAAGTTGATGAGTTTTCCGGCTTTGAATCCCGCATGTTTATCGGCGGCGGATTGGGCTATGAGATCTTCAATTCAGACGCCCTACAATGGACCGTTCGCGGTGGACCGGGCCTGAAGATCGATGAAATCGAAGCTATTCTGGACACGTCCACAACGCCGGCAACGGTGCTGACGCCTGCAGAAACCGAGGAATCTTTCGGCGCGACAGGTTCTTCCAACTGGGCTTACCAATTCAATGAGAATGTTGGTCTGACCAATGATACGAATGTTCTGTATGCGGAAACATCGACCCAGATCGGTAACATTACGGCACTGACCGCGAGCCTGACCGATACATTGTCAGCGCGCGTCTCTTATGAAGTGCGCCATGATACAGATCCGGTGGATGGGTTTGAGGACACCGACACAATTAGTCGCGTTTCACTCGTCTATGGGTTCGGGAAATAGCTCTAAGCCAAATCAAGTCTTGTCAGTCTCCTGCGAGCGGGCCAGAGTCGCGCGCAAACGATAAAATTCGCAGGAGACGCCGACATGACTTCACCCACCCGCCGCAGGATCCTTCAATCCGGCGCTGCTTTTGCCGCGCTGGCCCCGTCTCTTGGTGCTTGCGGGGCGAGCAATAGCCCTGAAGAGACCGTTGCGAGTGAACCGGTTGCGGAGATCCAAGTCACTGAAGCCGCGCCCGGCTATACCGCGCAAGCTATCCCGGATGGGCTGGAGCAAGTCGCGATGATGGCGCGTGGGGAGGTGACGAGCCTTGATCTGACGCAAGCCGCAATCGCGCGGGCGAAAGCAGCGGACCCTTTCATCAATGCGATCGTGAACGACACGTATGATGAAGCCCTAGAAACTGCGGAAGCCCCGTCGGATGGCGCATTCAGCGGTGTGCCGACTTTCATCAAGGACCTTGCCGACTGGACAGGTGCACCGACGCTGTACGGATCACGCGCTTTCAAGGGAAATATTGCGGCGAATGATGATGTGTTCTCTGCTGCGTGGCGAGGAACTGGCCTCATCAGTCTCGGCAAATCAACGACACCGGAAATGGGGCTGATTTCTTCAACTGAGCCGCTGGTGAGTGGAGCAACGCGCAATCCGTTTGATCTGAGCCGGATGCCTGGTGGATCTTCGGGCGGTGCGGCAGCTTTGGTTGCAGCACGCGTGGTGCCGTTTGCGCATGCGAGCGATGGCGGCGGATCGATCCGGATACCGGCAGCGGCTTGCGGGCTGTTTGGACTAAAGCCGAGCCGAGGTGCCCTGCCCTTCCGTAGACTTGACGCCCCAGTGTCGATTTCGGTCAACCACGCTGTGACCCTGAGTGTGCGCGACAGCGCGGCCCTGTTTGCTGAAACAGAGGTTGCCGCGAACGGATTGGAGCGTATCGGCCGTATCGAGGGACCGAATTCTCGACGGCTCCGCATCGCCTATGCGCCGGACCCGATCAACGGCGCGACGCTGGATGGCGAAACGCGCGCTGGGATTGAACGCACAGCCCAGCTTTGCCGCGATTTGGGCCATGAGGTCATCGACCATCAGATCCCGATTGATGGGGTCGAGTTCGGCGACCAATTCCTGATGTATTGGGCGGCCGGCGCGGCACAATTTGCGCAGGATGCGAGCGCCTTCAGTGGCAAGCCGATTGGGCCGGACATTCTGGAGCCATGGACGCTGGGTCTCGCGACCCAATTCATGCAGCGCCTTGGCGAGTTTGAAAGCGTCGTGGCTTACCTTCAGGCTTTTCAGGGCGTCTATGAGAGTTGGTTTGAGAATTTTGATGTGTTGCTGACGCCGACCGTTTCGACAGTAGCGCCTAAGATCGGTGAGCAAGCGCCGGACGGGGCTTATGACACGGTGATGGAGAATGTTCTGAACTATGCCTCCTTTACATCGCCGATGAACGTGGCCGGGGCGGCGTCCATGTCCGTACCGATTCAATGGAGCGCCGACGGGCTACCAATCGGATCCATGTTCTCTGGTATTAGAGGCGATGACGGCATGCTGCTGGCGCTCGCTTATGAGCTGGAAGAAGCACAGCCTTGGATTGACCGCCTGCCGACGTTCAAACCTGCATGAGCGGGCAAATCAGGGTCGAGCGTGACGGCCCAACCGCGCATGTGGTGATTGACTATCCTAAGCGGCGTAACGCGCTGAACCTGTCCATGTGGGCGGGCATAGAGCAGGCCATGACCGGCTTTTCAGACGACGAGAATGTGCGCGCTGTGATTATTCGCGGCGAAGGCGCGCACTTCGCGGCCGGGGCGGACATGTCGGAATTCGCAACGCACTGGGAAACCGAAGCCAAAGCGCACGCGGCCGCCGATCAACTCGCGCGGGCAACCGCAGCGATCGAAACCTGTCCGAAACCGGTTATTGCTGCGATTGAGGGCAGCTGCATGGGTGCAGGCCTGTCGATTGCGACAGCCGCAGATATTCGCGTTGTTGCGAGCGGGGCGAAATTCGCCCTGCCCCCGGCCAAAATCGGGGCGAGCTATCCGTATTCAGACTTGCGACGGCTGGTTGATCTGGTGGGGCAGGGCCCTGCGCGGGATCTGATGTTGAGCGCACGAGTGATAGACTCGAGTGAAGCGGAACGTGTTGGGCTGGCGTCGCGGTTGGTTGAGGATGGACAAGCGTTGGCCGTTGCAGCGCAAATTGCGGGCGATATTTCAGCGCTATCGCCATGGGCATTATCGGCGGCGAAGACGATGCTGAACACGATTGCGAGCGGGGCGTCCATAGAGCCGCAAGCCATGCGGGACTTGCAGGTAAGCGGTTTTGCTGGCGCTGAGTTCAAAGAAGGTTACACAGCGTTTCTGGAGAAACGGAAGCCAGATTTTAGCGGCTCTGATTGAGGCATTTGAGATGAGGTTTAATCCGCTGAGCGCGCCGCTTTTGATTGCGGTGTTTGCGATTTTTATGGGCACCGGAATTGATGCGCTGGTGAAGTGGGTCGCGCCGGATACGGGCCTGCATCATTTGATGGCCTGGCGGTTTCTGTTCGGGGCCATGATTGCGCTGGCCGTTTTCAGGGCACAGAAGCGACCGCGTCCAGATATGGAAGCGGTGCGATTTCACAGCCTGCGCGGGGCGATTCATGTTGTAGCGGCTTTCCTGTTTTTCTATGCTGTTCTGGAGCTGCCGCTCGCGCTCGCGACGATTATTGGATTTACCGCCGTGCTAATAGTACCGTTTGTCGCGCGCGCGCTCTTGGGCGAGGAGATCACGAAACTGGGGCTTGGGGCGGCCGTGGTCGGGTTTGCCGGTGCTGTACTGGCCGTTCAGGGACTACCGGAAAGTGATGGGGAGAGCGGCAACCGATTGCTCGGCCTGATCGCCTGTTTTGCAGCGGCCTTCCTGTATGCCCTGACGCTCGTCCTGTTGCGGATGCGGGCGACGAAAGAAGACGCAACGACGATTGCGATGTTTACCAATCTCGTACCAGCCCTGATCCTATTACCGATTACATTTGGCCTGTTTGGAACACCGAATTGGAGTTACGTCCCGATCTTTGCCTTTTTCGGATTGCTAGGCTTCACGGTCTGGTATCTTTTGACGCTTGCTTATGCCCGCGCGCCTGCGCAGCAATTGGCACCGCTTGAATATACCGCTCTGGTTTGGAGCGGCTTGCTTGGAGCGTTCTTTTTCCGCGAATATCCGGGCTGGCAGACTTGGGCAGGCGCGGTCGTGATTATTGGCGCTTGCCTGCTCATTGCATTTGAGAGCCATTATGCCACGCGCCGGGAAGCGGGCCTCCCGGCGAGCGATATTCCTGAATAGACGTCTGACTTAGAGGATTTCGAGTAATTTCGCATTCGGGCGGCCAAGGACAGCTTTATCGCCTTTGATCCCGATCGGACGCTGAATCAGTTTCGGATCCGCCGCCATCGCCGCGAAAACCTCATCATCGCTCGCATCTTCGGCAAGCCCCGCTTTTCCCGCATCTTTCGGGCGGATAAACTCACGCGGAGACACACCCCCCATTTTCTTGGCAATGTCGCGGAGTTCGTCTTCTGAGAGGCGTGTCCCAGCATTCATATATTTACGGATTTCAGGCTCGACGCCGTTTTCCTGTAGCAGGGCGAGGCCCTTTTTGGATGAGCCGCAGCCGGTGTGATGGATGAGCGTGTAAGTCATGTTGAACTCCTGAAAATCGGTTTGCTTCGCCAGATATGCGGAAGTGCTGGAGAGGAAAGAAAAAATAGGATAGGCTGCACATATGACCCGTATTGATCCGCACCCGACCCTGACCTCAGCGCTCTCTTTGCAAGAGGAACTCGCCGCTCGCGCCTCTGAAATGGAGACCGTGAGGCGGTTGCCAGCTGACCTCGCAGAAAAGCTCGCGGAAGGCGGATTATTCCGGATGGTGACACCGAGTGCCTATGGCGGATTGGAGTGTTCACCGCGCCAGATTGTGGATGCGGTCGAGGCTGTCGCTGAGGCCAATGCGAGTGCCGGTTGGTGCGTGATGATTGGCGCAACGACTGCGATGAATGCAGCCTACATGGCCTCGGACATGGCGCGTGAGGTTTATAATGACCCAATGACGATTACGGGCGGTGTGTTTGCGCCGATGGGTAAGGCAGTCGTCGACGGCGACGACTTTATCGTCAGCGGGCGCTGGCAGTGGGGATCGGGCTCAGCAAATTGCTCATGGCTGTGCGGTGGCGCAATTATCCTTGAGGATGGCGAGATGCGCCGCTTGCCGACTGGAAAGCCCGATGCGCGCATGATGGTGTTCCCGGCCGATGATGCGGAACTGATCGATACCTGGCACGTCATGGGCTTGAAAGGGACCGGCAGCGGCGACATTGCCGTGAAAGACATTCGCGTTCCGAAAGCGCGCTCTGTCAGTCTGGTCACGGATAAGCCCCAAGTTGACGGTGCACTGTATGCCTTTCCGGCCTTCGGCTTATTGAGCCTCGGCGTGGCTGCGACCGCGATGGGCAATGCCAAGGGTGCACTGGATGCGTTGATTGACCTTGGACGGGTCAAGAAAAATCAGGGCTCCTCAAAGACACTCGGCGAACGCGCGACGGTGCAAGCAAAGACAGCGGAGATGCTCGGTACGTTTAGGGCGGCACGAGCCTATCTGCATGATGAGATCGACCAAACATGGGATATTGCTCAAACAGAAGGCGAAATCCCGGTTGAGCGGCGTGCAGCCCTGCGGCTGGCCTGTACGCATATGGTGCGCACAGGGGCTGATATTGCACGACAGGCCTATGATATTGGCGGGGGCGCGGCCCTATTTGAGAATAGTGATCTGCAGCGCCGCTTCCGAGATGCGCACGCGATGACGCAGCACATTGTGACAGCCCCAGCGACCTATGAACTGCTCGGGCGTATGGCATACGGGCTTCCGACAGACGCTGGTATGGTTTAGAGCGCCAACAATCATAATTATATCCGAATGACAGGCTCAAGCGCAGAACACGGCGCGTTGCATACTGTGTTGTTCAAACGTGAGAAAAGCTATGGCTTCTGACCTCTTACAGGCAGCACAAACCAATGTTGCAGCAGACGTTATCCAAACCGAAGTTGAGGGCCTGACCGCCCTTCACCATGAGCTAAATAATTCCTGTAGCGCGCTCACGCTCGCCATGCAGGCCGCGATTGATGCCTGCCTCACGATCGAAGGTCGCGTGATCGTGACAGGGATGGGGAAATCAGGACATGTCGGGCGCAAGATTGCCGCGACATTGGCCTCGACCGGGGTGAATGCCAGCTACGTCCATCCGGGTGAAGCGAGTCATGGCGATCTGGGTATGATTTCGCGTGATGATGTGGTGCTCGCCTTGTCGAACTCCGGTGAGACACCGGAATTAGGGGACACGATGGGCTATTGCGCGCGATTTGGCATACCGCTGATCGGCATGACGTCAGGCGCAGGATCGTCGCTGGCGACTGCGAGTGATATTCTACTTCTCATGCCTAAGGCCCCAGAAGCGTGCGGTATTACAAAAGCGCCCACCACATCCACGACGATGATGATGGCGCTGGGCGATGCGCTCGCTGTGAGTGTCCTACGCGAAAAGGGCTTTACAGAAGAAGACTTTCACACGTTCCATCCCGGCGGCAAGCTTGGTGCAGCCTTGAAACGCGTCACCGACCTCATGCATCACAAGGATATGCCGCTGTGCGCACCCGATGAAACGGTCGATGTGGCCGTGGAGATTATTTCAAAGAAGGGCTTCGGTTGCATTGGGGTGCAGGATAGCGATGGGCGACTGATCGGAATGGTGACGGATGGGGATCTGCGTCGGAATTTCGGAAAGTCCTTCAGTGAGACAGCCGTGGAAGACATTATGACCGCCGACCCAACGACGATTTCACAGACAGGCCTCGCCGCAGAAGCCCTTGCCCTTCTGAGTGAACGGCGTATCACCGCCGTCTTCATTGTCGATTCTGATCAGAAACCGATTGGTCTGTTACATGTCCATGACTGTCTTTCGACTGGCGTTGTCTAAAGTCAGGAGCATGTGATGGAAGTTGAGATTAAGCTCGGCAGTCTTGCAGGTGATCTGGATGGCCTCTCCGGGGCCATTGGGGTCCCACCAGAGAGCGCTGTTTATCTCAATGAATATTGCATTGATGGACACCGTTTCCCGGATTTAGCAGAGCCTTCGAGCTGGGTGAGAGGTGATGTTTGGAGTTCGCTTTATCCCCTTAGTCTTGCGGGGAAAGCCTCAACGCTACTGACACTTACGGTCCCAGACGTAATAGAAACCTACCTTGAGGATATCGGTTTCATTCCCGAAGAGGCGCGCATTTTTCAAGCCTGTGAGGGTCATGATATTTCTCGGCGGTTCTACCCCGAAGGATCCGTTGTCGGGCGGCTCCTGAATGCTCCAAAGACGGCATCATCACTCCTGAAAGGTAAGACAATCATCGCGTCTTTTGTGACGGAGGACCTTGTGGACCTCGCTGATGCGCATGATGCACACCTTCTGATCCGTCCAGACGACTGCATTAAGTTTAACTCTAAGTCTTATATGAGAGAGACAGCGGAAAACCTCGGACTTGCTCTTCCATTAGGTGTCATCATCAGCCCGGACCAGTCTGTCGAAACCGGTCTGGAAGCGTTTCTGAAAGGCTTAGATCATACCGAAAAAGGATTATGGCTGAAGCTCGCAACCGCTGGCGGAGGCGGCACGAAGCGACTCGCCGAGAATCGGATTGAAGATATTAATGAGGTTCTGATTCCATTCTTGCGCGATGCAGCCTCAGCCGTGCTCTCAGATCACGATTTGCAAGCCTTTGATGGACGGTACGAAGACCTAGCGATGCCCTTCAAACGCGATCTCGTCCTTGAGCAGGATTTGTCGTTACAAAACGATCTTGAAGTCATCGGTAATTTTGGTTTTCAGGCCATTATTGGTCACAACGCGATCACCTATGTCGGTGCAGCGAAACAAATTATCGAAGATGGCGTCTATGCAGGCGGCGAGTCGATCGCTTCTGATGAAGATAAGACACTCGAACAGGCCTGTTTGCCTGACATTTTCAAAGTGTTTCGGGCCTATCAGACAGACGGCTATAGAGGATTTATGGGTGTCGATGCATTGATCGCAGATCAGAGCGGATCCATTACGCCCTATATTTTGGAAGCAAATTGTCGGGTCACTGGCGCAACCCCCTTAATCGCCGCGGCGCATAAACTCTCACGGCAACAGAACGGACAGGATGTTTTCGCGCGTTTGTGCACGATCTCGATCCCGGTGCATGGCGGCATTGGCGCCTCGGCAAGCGAGCGTATTTTTTCGGCGCTTGGGGATGATCTTTATAAACAGGATATGACGAGCGGTATTGTGCCCCTTATGATGGATGTGTTTCCCGACAGGCCAAACATGGAGGTTGCGAGGCTGAGGTGCGTGATCTTCGCGAAGACGCATACTGAGCTACAAGCTTTGAACGCGCGGTTGATTGAGAGGTTTCCGGCACAATGAGCAAGCGCCAAAGGTCTTCCATAGCGTTTGAGATGGTCAACGCGTCTGGATCAGCACCCTTCCTGATCACGGTTGAGCACGCGTCAAACCATATTCCCCCTGAATTTGGCGATCTTGGCCTTAGCCGGGACGTTCTGGACGCACATCTGGCTTACGATTTGTATGCAGCAGAGTTCGGAACGGCCCTGGCAAAAGACTTAGATGCACCAGCCATCTTGGGGGCGACGTCGAGATTATTGGTGGATTGCAATCGCTTAGAGAGTTCGCATCAGCTGATCCGGGCCGAAACACATGGTGTGAGCGTTCCTGGAAACAGAGATCTAAATTCAGATCAAGTAAGGGACCGCACTGATCGCTATTACAGGCCATATCATGACGGCGTCGAGCGCGCGATCGAGGCGTATCAAGCAAAGCATGGGCACTATCCATATTTGATCAGTGTACATACATTCACGCACACTCTTGATGGTGGGATCACCGAACGTGACTGTGATATCGGTTTGTTGTGGGATGTGGATAAAACGCTTGCGGAGCATTTGCAGGCGCACATGAACACGCATTTTCCCGAATTAAACGTCGGACAGAACGTTCCCTATGATGCCCACACCGAAGAGGAAGGCGCACTGCATGTCTTTGGCCATCCAAAGGGCATTTCCGGCATAGAAATCGAGATCAATCAGAAGAGCCTTTCAGACCCGCATAAACATGATGCCATACTGAGAGCGATCAAAAGCGGGCTTCGCTCACTGAATGAGTTGGGCGTAGGCGCTCATGAGCTGAAAAACGCGATCGGGATGAAGTGACACGAGCGAACATGGGTTTCGCCCGGCAAGGCGCATCGTAAGAATAGACAATCGAGTCGACGAGGGAGGCTTAAACGCATGACAGAACACTACACACTCTACGGTATGCGTGGCTCGCTCTATACCGGCAAAGTCCGCGCTTATATGCGCTATAATCAAGTTCCGTTCAAAGAGGTCAAAGCGGGAAGTGATCATTTCCGGCATGTCGTTGCTAAAGAGGTTGGACGCTGGATTATTCCCGTGATCGAAACGCCGGATGGCGAGTATATACAGGATGGCTCCGTCATCCTCGATTATTTCGAAGATAATGGATATTCGCAGACCTCAATCTATCCAAGCGATCCGCGCCTGAAAGTCATCGCGCATCTGTTCGAATTGTTCGGCAGCGAGGGCCTTTTGCGCCCGGCCATGCACTATCGCTGGAACTTTGATGAGACCAATCTGGAGTTTCTGAAAGTCGCTTTTGAAGACGTCATACCGGATGGTTTGGACGACAAGACATATGAAGAGTTCTTCCTGAATTCGAGCGGCAAGATGCGCAAAGCGGCGATGTTTTTTGGCGTGACACCAGAGGTGCAGCCAACCGTTGAAGCCGCTTACCAAGAGTTCCTTGGACTTTTCGAAGCGCACATGAAAGAGCGCCCTTTTCTGCTAGGTGGGCATCCGACGATTGGTGACTATGGCTTATTCAGCCCGCTCTATGCCCACTTGGCCCGCGATCCGGCCCCGCTGCACCTGATGCAAACGACAGCGCCGCGTGTGCATCGCTGGACCGAGCGGATGAATATGTCTGAGCGCTATGTTGATGGAACGGCGATCAAGGCGGGTGATGATCTGTTTGGGTTTGAGGCGATCCCGGACACGCTGAAGGCTCTGATGCGGTTTGTGGCCGAGGATTACCTTCCGGAAATTACTGCACATATCGAATTCACGAATAACTGGCTGGCGGAAAATCCTGATCCCGCAACGGCTTATGATCCTAAGAGCCGGTTTCTTGGCGCGACGACGTTTGAGTGGCGCGGGCATCAAATCAGCTCGATTGTCGGGCCTTACCGGAACTTCCTGTTACAACGCGTGACGGATAGTTTTGATGCATTGAGTGAGGCACATAAAGCGGATGTGCGAGCTCTATTTGCTGAGGCTGGTTTGGATGGGATTCTGGAGCTTCGCAGTCCACATCGGGTGGTTCGGAAGGACTATTTGGAGGTTTGGGAGTAGGTGTTGTTTGAACTCAGGATTTCATCCTAAATCCTGGGTGTCTTGCTAGCCCCTGCCGGGGCAATGATCGCCTTTTTTCGGTCCACCGGACCGAAAAATCGCTGCGCGACCAGCGATCATTCCCATTCAATAGTCCCCGGCGGTTTGCTCGTAATATCATAGACCACACGATTGACGCCCTTCACTTCATTGATAATCCGCGTCGCGGTGCGGCCAAGGAAGTCGTGCTCAAACGGGTAATAGTCGGCGGTCATGCCGTCAGTTGAGGTGACGGCTCGCAGCGCCAGCACGTTTTCATAGGTGCGTTCATCGCCCATGACGCCGACTGTGTTGACGGGGAGTAGGACCGCGAAAGCCTGCCAGATTTTATCGTACAGACCGTGTTTGCGTAACTCTTCAAGATAGATCGCGTCCGCTTTACGCAGCGTGTCAGCTTTATCCCGCGTAATCTCGCCGGGAATACGGATCGCGAGGCCCGGACCAGGAAACGGATGACGGCCGATGAAGGCATCCGGCAAGCCAAGCTCACGCCCCAGTGCGCGCACTTCATCCTTGAAGAGTTCGCGCAACGGTTCGACCAGTGTCATCTTCATCCGCTCTGGCAGACCCCCGACATTGTGGTGGGATTTGATCGTGACGCTGGGCCCACCAATCGCGCTAACGCTTTCGATCACATCAGGATAAAGCGTGCCTTGGGCAAGGAAATCCGCGCCACCTATTTTTTTGGCTTCCTCGTCGAACACATCGATGAACAGCTTGCCGATGATCTTGCGCTTACGCTCAGGGTCGCTGACACCCGCCAGCTCGCCAAGGAAGAGATCAGACGCATCCACATGCACCAGCGGAATATTGTAATGCTCGCGGAACAGGCTGACGACCTGCTCACTCTCATTCGCGCGCATCAGGCCATGGTCGACATAGACGCAGGTCAGTTGTGAGCCGATAGCTTCGTGGATCAGGACAGCCGCGACCGAGCTATCGACCCCGCCGGAGAGACCGCAAATCACGCGGCCGGAACCAACTTGGGTACGGATTTTCTCAATCGCTTCATCGCGATAGGCCGCCATCGTCCAGTCGCCTTTGAGGCCTGCAATGCCATGCGTGAAGTTACGCAGCATCTTTGCGCCATGGACCGTGTGGACGACTTCAGGATGGAATTGCGTTCCGTAGAAACGGCGCTCTGGATCACCGATCACGGCAAAAGGCGCACCGGATGATTTTGCAATGACGCTGAAACCCGGTGCCATTTGAGCGACATGGTCGCCGTGGCTCATCCAGACTTCTTCCTGATCACCCCCGGAGAAGAGCCCGTCGAGCAAGACATCGTCACTGACCTGATCGATGAAAGCGCGGCCGAATTCGCGACTGGTCCCGCTTTCAACTTTGCCGCCGAGTTGTTCCATCATGGTCTGCTGACCATAACAGATGCCGAGAACAGGCACACCAAGTTCAAACACACTCTGGTCGGCACGGGGACTGTCATCCCATGTCACGCTGGAAGGCCCGCCGGAGAGGATAATCGCTTGCGGATCATAGTCTCGGATGAACGCCTCATCGGCCTTATTGAACGGGTGAATCTCGCAATAGACGCCGCTCTCGCGTAGACGCCGTGCAATCAGCTGCGTCACCTGTGAGCCAAAATCGATAATCAGGGCTCGCTCATGGCGCTCAGCGGTGTTCAGATCAGTCATAGGAGGCCATTAGCCGAGTCTCTCGCAGGGGGGAAGCGGTCGCGTGACTTGCATGACATCTTCGCGAGACGTAACCTCGCGGCCAACGCAGGAGAGCGCGATGCCCGATACGACTGACTTGCCACCGCTGGAAGAGCGCCTGAAAGGTTTTAGCGGCTTTCTGGAGCGATTGTCGAAAGAGTACGGCATGACAACGCTGGAACTGGTGCATAAATTACCGGCTTCGGACACCACGATCACCAGCGGTGAGGCGATGGTGGATGTCCTGAAAGATGTCAGCGAGTGGGGCGATATCCTGTTCATTACTGAAGCGCGCGAAATAATTACCGGAACGTCCACGACGATGCCGCAAGTCTTCAACCATGACGGCTATTTCCACTTCTTTGGGACCAACGGATTTGGCGGGCATATCAAGGAAGATGCTTGTAAGCACATCGCCTTCATCAATCGGTCTTTCCAAAAACGCCCATCGCGGTCGATCCACTTCTATGACGGCGACGGTGAGCCGATGTTCAAAATCTTCGTCTCACGCGAATTGAGCGGTGAGATGAAAGAAGATCAGATCGCGCGATGGGAGGCTTTGGCAGAGCGGTTTCAATAAAAGCTACGCGCGCGAGAAAGATTTCTTTGGACTTAGTCTTTGAACGATTTAAGCGCCTCGATCAGTCGTGTTTTTGTCTCCGCATCAGAAACGTCGCCTTTTTCAAGATCAAACACATCATAGAAGCCACCGACCGATAGCGTGGCTTTTACCGTCGCGCCAAAGAGGGGCATGGATGTTTCTGCGGTGGCCAGAACGCTTGCGCCGCCTCGCGCTCCCGGCGAAGTAGACAACAGCACGATCGGCCTGCCTTCATAGACCTTACCCTCAAGGCGGCTCATCCAGTCGAAGATGCTCTTATACGCAGCTGTGTATGACCCGTTATGCTCAGCGAACGAAATGATGATCTGATCTGCGCTTTGGATTTTATCTTTCAGCGCCTTAGCCGCATCCGGAATGCCATGGGTTTTCTCATGATCACTCGAATAGATCGGCGCGGCGTAGTCATTCAGGTCGATAATTTCGATCTCTGTTTCCATGATCTCATCGGCCAGCAGATGGGCCGCGTAGGTCGCGATCGCTTTGTTGATCGATGTGCTTGAGATACTGGCGCCGAAAGCGAGAGTTTTCATAGTGTCGTGTCCTTTGATTTAACGTGACTTATGTGGGTGCGCGCAGAACGGCAAAGAAAAAGCCGTCGGTTCCCGCTGTGCGGGGCGTAAGGCGAACCGAGCCACCCGGCCCCTGTCCCGCTTTGACGGTAGCTTCGCCATCAGACGTCAAAAGACCGCTTTCGATCGCATGGGCCGCAGCATCCTCCTGAGTCCAACCTGGGTTTGAGCCGAGAAATGCATCGACGCGATCCTCATCCTCTTCGACGAGGAAAGAGCAGGTTGCATAGAGCAGTCGCCCGCCGGGTTTCACGTACTTCGCAGCTTCGCGAAGAACCTCATCCTGCTGGCCCATGCGGGTTTCCAGCGAGCCCGGTTTGACGCGCCACTTCGTATCCGGGCGTCGGCGCCACGTCCCGGTGCCTGTGCAGGGCGCATCAACGAAAACGCAATCCATTTGACCGTTCAGGGCTGCGAGCGCATCAGGTTCGCGGGGGTGAACCATTTGTACATTGTGCGCGCCGGAGCGTTTTAGGCGCGGGATTAGGGCGCTGAGGCGTCGCCCGTCGATGTCGTAAGCGAAGACTTGACCCTTGCCACCCATGGCGGCGGCCAGTGCCAAAGTCTTGCCGCCACCGCCTGCGCAATAATCCAACACTTGTTCGCCTGCCCGCACGTTGGCGGCCGCCGCTGCGATCTGGCTGCCTGCATCTTGGACCTCAACCCAGCCTTTGGAATAGGCCGGGATACTTTCCAGTGATGCTTCGCGCTGGGATGGATCGCGCGCTGGTATATGAAAGGCGTTTTTGAGCAAGCGTGATGGTTCCGCCTTTGCCGAGCGGAGTGGCGCAGCGGCTTTTTCAGCGTCGACCTTTAGCGTATTCACACGCAAGTCGACGTCGGCGCGAACCGCCATGGCTTGGCCCTCAATCGCAGCCATTTCACCGAAAACGCGGCTCATGTGTGGGGCGAGCCATTCTGGATAGTCGCCCGCGATATGTGGAGCAGCAGATGGATCGGGCGCCATGACGAGGCGCTCGCGCTCTTGCAGGGTCAGCGCGGACGGCGCGTGCTGTTCGTCCATCGCGTCATCAATCTTTCGGATATCCCAGCCCCACGCATGGGCCAGCGCGCCGAGGACCAGACCGCGCGGACTGTCATCGTCCATCGCATGCGCAATCGAGTTCCGTTTTCGCAGGGCATCCAGAACGAGCCCGCTGACCCACGCGCGATCCTTCGATCCCGCATAGCGCGCCCGTTTCCCCCAGTCGCGCGCGGCCACTTTAACCGGCTGATGCCGCCCAATAACATACCCGAGCACATCAATCGCTGCTGCTATTCGCCCGCCATCGCGCATGTAAATCACCCTCGAAAAAGACGTTGCCATGTCTAGGCATCATGGCCTCTAATGCAAAGAGGAGGAGGCAGGTATCATGCAGATCGATCTATCAGATACGCCGCTGCGACAGGCAGAGATACGCGATTGGCGGCAAGTGGCGGATATTACCGCAGAGGGCTTTGCAGAAGACCCCGTCAATCGCTTCGTTTTTGGCAATCGGCGCGCGATCCTGTCAGGTATGCGGGTCATGGCGCGTGATATTTATTTGAAGCAGGGCTTCAGTCATATCCATGGCGATCAGGGATCAACGCTTTGGCTGCCGCCTGGCGTGGAGAGCAAGTTTGGACCGATGACCATGCTTAAATTCGCCATCGGGCAGATACGGCACGGCAAGAAAGGCGCGCTTGCCCGTGGTCAGGTCCTGAGTGAGTTGATGGCGAACTATCATCCGAAAGAACCGCATCTCTATCTGTTTGCTATCACGACGCGCGAGGCAGCACGTGGGAAAGGCGTTGGGAAAGCGCTGCTGGATCCGGTTTTGGCTTATGCGGACCGGGAAGGTCTGCCGGTCTATCTCGAGAACTCAAACCCGGCGAATACAGGCTTTTATGGCTCTCGCGGCTTTGAACGCACGGCTCTATTTGAGGTTGGCGAGGATGGCCCAGTCATGGAGCCAATGTGGCGGGAACCTCTTTCTTGATTGACTGACCCGCCCGCTCCCCATCCTGAGCGAAGTCGAAGGGCCAACCACCCCAGCCTCCGGGAACCATGGGGTGGTTGGCCCTTCGACTTCGCTCAGGATGGGGAGCGGGCGGGTCAGTCAATCAAGAAAGAGGTTCCCGCCACATTGGCTCCATGACTGGGCCATCCTCGCCAACCTCAAATAGAGCCG
>JBCDKW010000012.1:0-93748 GCA_038746145.1 Pseudomonadota bacterium | reverse complement strand
CTGCGTCGAACAGCAAAATAAGGTTGCGGTTCAAAAAACCGAAACTATACCGGGAGGCCGGAGTGTGGCGCAGCCTGGTAGCGCATCTGGTTTGGGACCAGAGGGTCGTAGGTTCGAATCCTATCACTCCGACCATTTTCTTTCTGATCAATCTGCGGGTCGCTATCGACAAGACGAGCGGCCTTGGTATGCAAGCGTGGTTCGGCCCCGTAGCTCAGCTGGATAGAGCACCCGACTTCTAATCGGACGGTCGCAGGTTCGAATCCTGCCGGGGTCGCCAGTGTTTGAGACTGCGCTGAGCGCTTCGCGCAAGCAGTCTGAAGCGGGTTCCCGATCGTCGCTTCGCTCCTCCGATGAACCAAGCTCAGGGCTGTGTTAGCCGTCAATAAAAAGCCCGCTCTTTTGAGCGGGCTTTTCAGAGTTTGCTTGGTTAGCGCTTAATAGGTGAGCGCGCCGATGATCAGGCCGATAATGGCACCGGTTGCGACTGAGGCGAGGATGGCGTCGCCTGTATTCCTGTCGCGAACCCAGTGATAGCCGCGTGGCGGATCATACAGTCCATACGACCAGTAATCACTGATGATGATCGTCTTGCTGTGATAGCCATAGAAACCACCGATTTTATACCGCGGTGTGTAGCGATAGTGCGGGCGGTGATAGCGACCATAGATGATCCGCGAGTGGCTCGGCCGACTATAATACGGTCGGTAGTGACGCGGGCGCGAGTGATAGACGCGGCGCGGCTGATAATATCTGTAACCACCATGGCTATAGCTGCGGGAGCGATAGTTATGACGTCGAGCATCACGGTAGCCAGTCCGATAGGCATCGCGGCGAATCTGACGGTTCTCGACGCGATTTGCGTAGCGGCGGTCTGCACGCCTGTCATCACGGCGCTCTACGCGACGGTCTGAGCGTCTGTCTCTGCGATAGTCGCGTCTGTCAGCGCGGCGATCATTTCGGGTTTCACGTCTATCAGAACGGCGGTCACTGCGCGTATCGCGATTGTCAGAACGACGATCACTTCGCGTTTCACGACGGTCACCGCGCCTATCTGATCGCGTTTCACGGCGTTCAGTTCGTCGGTCAGCTCTACGCTCTGCGCGTCGATCCGCATTACGTTCGCGTTCGACACCTCGGTCCACAAGGCTGCGGAAGCTTCCGCGATCGCCACGGTCAGCAACAGCAACCGGGGTAAACATGCTTAGACTCAAGGCGATTGCCGCAACTGAGCCTGCGGTTTTGTTGAGGATGGTCATATCGGCCTCCTTTCGTAAGGGAGAGCCGCAAGGCAAAAATCTTGCGATCTCTCCCAGCCTTGAAAACAAAATTGCAAACCGCATCTGAACTTTATCTGAATAGGAGCTTCAGGCTTGGCCGGAGATGATCTTCATATCGGTAACGATCTCGTGATCGCAGGTTGGGAGCTTGTCGAGCAGTTTATCCGTGCCTCGGGCCCCGGTGGTCAGCATGTCAATAAGACCTCTAGTGCTGTGCAATTACGCTGGAATGTAACGGCGAGTTCGTTGCCGGCGGCGGTGAAAACCCGGTTTAAGAAGCGCTATGGCGCACGGCTGACGAAAGAGGGTGATCTGATCTTGGAAGCAAAGGACCATCGTTCCCAAGCCTTGAATAGAGAAGCCGCGCGTAAACGCTTGAAAGAGATGGTCGCATCCGTGGCCAAACCACCAAAGCGCCGAATTGCGACGCGGCCCACGCGCGGAGCTGTGCAGCGACGGATTAAGGCGAAGAAGGTGCGCGGGGAAGTTAAAGCGCTTCGGGGGCGTGTGAGGGATGAGGATTAGGTGATTTGAGTTTCGCGCAGCCGGGCTTGGCTCCTCGCGCGGGTGCGGGAAGGTGGGGTGGTTTCGGTTTTCGTGGTGAGTTTGGCTTGCCCCCTCCGCCCTTCGGGCACCTCCCCCAAGTATGGGGGAGGAAATCCTGCTCTTAATCCGATTAGGCTCTGAACTTTCCTCCCCCGCTTGCGGGGGAGGTGCCCGAAGGGCGGAGGGGGCTGGTGCATCTACGAACTATCCTCAATCGCGGGTGCTGGTGTGAAGTCTGTGCCCCAGCTGATGTAGAGGATGCGCTCTCCGCATTCCATGAAGCGGGGCGTCCAATAGCGGATCGCGCTCAGGTGTGCTTCTCCGCTTGTATCGTGCATGGGGGTCCAGTGGTCGAGATAGCTCTGGCGCCGTTGGTGCAGCCAGACGTTTAGGTCTGATTGGTCCGGTGCGAGATAGATATGGACGCAGCCGTCGTGCGTGATTTGGTAAAACCCGTCTTGGCCGCTTTTGCGGATATGGGCGCGCAGTCGGATGAGCTGCCACCAGATGTAGGGCCAGAGCCAGACGGGGACGTGCGCCCAGTCGCGGGGATTGATGCGGATTTGCATGTTGGGGAGGAGCATAGCGGTGGGTTGAACCCGGTCGGATAGATTTACAGTCCGGTCTTCCAGTCACGCTTTGCACGGCTTGACCGTGCAACGCTGTCCTCGGACTTGATCCGGGGATCCATCTCCTGCTCTGGCAGTTGGGCTGAGAGCGGCCTTAACCCCTTATTCTTGCGGTAGATTTCGGGTGATGGGCGCCACGGCCAAGCCGTGGGGAGCGTGGGGGCAAGGGCAGTGCTACGCCTAGGTGCGAGTGAGAGAAGAGGTGAGGATAGACCATATTCTATCCCACGTCCGACGACCCCAGCCTTGATTTGGGGTCCATCTCTGACCCTGTCGTCAGCGTTGAGAGTTGGAGAGATGGATACCAGCTTTCGCTGGTATCTGCGGAACTTGGGATTTGGGGTGATTTTGGGGGATAGAGGGGGGCGTGATGACAATTTTGAGAAGGGTTTGGGCGACAGTTTATGGTGCAAATCGCTTTATCAGTTCGATTTCGCCCTTGATCCGGCGTTCAGTCGGTATGAACCCGATCTTTTTGTAGAAACCGAGAGCGTTTCCGGGTTTTTGGTCGGCGGTCGTGAGAGATAAGCCGCTTAGACCGAGCAGCGCGGCATATTCTGCAGCAAAGTCTAGAGCGTCTCGCCCAATGCCCATGCCGCGATGATCGGCATCAATCATAATGCGCCACACGTAGAGACAATCTGAAATACAGAAGTCTTTCTCGTCTTTGGCCCGTGCGCGGGGGTCTATGAGGGACATCATTCCCACTGGTGTTTCGCGCTTGAACAGGCCGAACGTGACAGCCTCTGCCTCCAGCGCGGCTTCAGCAATCCAAATCGGATTGGATGCAATCAAATCGGTTTCAGTTGGCTTAAGGGTCAAAGCTGCGAGCGCGCGTCGATTGACTTTACCGAGCAGGATTGGGGTCACGCGCGCAGTCTCACATCCGCAGCGACGGTGCCAGCGATGAAGCCGCCGCCGAGGATACGGCTGAGGTCTCCGGCATCGTAGAGGACGCTGGCTTGGCCGCGCGCGACGCCTTCTTCCGGGGTTTCGAACCAGACAGCAGGCGCGCCATTATGCCAGCCGAGATGGGCGGGGACGGGTGGTCGCGTTGAGCGCACGCGTACCAGCACGGGTTCGCCCGCATTGCAGGCGTCCTCGACGCTGCCTTGGCCCAGCCAATTCAGCTCTTCCATGGTCAGTCCTGCGGTCAGCAGCGCTTCGCGTGGGCCAACAATGACTTCGCGTTTCGGGGCATTGATTTTAACCACGAAAAGCGGCTCGCCTGTCGCAATGCCAAGACCGCGACGTTGGCCAATCGTGTAGTGGATGACGCCCTTATGCTCGCCGAGTTCACGACCATCCAGATGCACGATCTTGCCGCCGCGCCCGGAGCCGGGGCGGAGTTTCTCGACGACGGTGGCGTAGGAGCCTTCCGGCACGAAGCAGATGTCTTGGCTGTCGGGTTTGCTGGCCACAGGCAGGTCGAAGTGTTCCGCCAAGTCACGCACGGCGGTTTTCGGCAGGTCGCCGAGCGGGAAACGGACATAGTCCAGCTGCTCTTTGGTTGTCGCAAAGAGGAAATAGGACTGGTCGCGGCTGTCATCGTGCGCGCGATGGAGTTCCGGGCCGATCTCGCCGTCCAAGCGGCGGATATAGTGGCCGGTGGCGAGGCAGTCCGCGCCGAGATCTTTGGCGGTGCGCAGCAGGTCTGAGAACTTCACCGTTTGGTTGCAGCGCACGCATGGGATCGGCGTTGCGCCGCTAAGGTAGGTGTCAGCGAAATCGTCCATGACTTGCTGTTTGAACAGGCTCTCATAGTCCAGCACGTAGTGCGGGATACCGATCTGGTCGGAAACATTGCGCGCGTCATGAATGTCCTGACCAGCACAGCAGGCGCCTTTTTTCTCAATCGCTGCGCCGTGGTCATAGAGTTGCAATGTGATGCCGATAACGTCATAGCCGCGCGCTTTCAGCAGGGCGGCGACGACTGAACTATCGACCCCACCGGACATGGCAGCGACGACGCGGGTTTCGCCCGGCGGCTTTGCAAATCCAAGAGAATTGACCGCACCCGGCAAAGGCGCGGATTCCGGCGCGGTCAACGCCGATAGATCGAGGCTCATCTCACACTCCAACCGGGGTCAAGGCCCGGAGCAGGTTATGTTGGATGAGCCATATAGGGGATTGAGATGGATTTGTCAGGAGGGCAAAGAAAGCAAGGTCAGTCAGCGCACGACTTGGTTGCATGGTCCGACCTAGCCTTAGTGAAAAGATCGAATTGGTGATATTGAACAGACACCGCCTTTCTGTAACAAGTTTAACAGTCATTGGCGATTTAAGGGGTTGGGTCTTGAGTGTTGAAGACGAAAAGCGTGTGAAGGCACGTCGGCGCATGCGCGGCATCGCCACCTTTTTTATTGTGATTTCGCTTATTGGCGGTGTGGCGGCGATCGGGCTATTTGCGATAGGTCGCTGGGAGCTGAGTGCGGATTCAGTTTTTGACACGGCACTGCTTGTCGTTGGCATGTTGGTCAGTGCCGTTGCCGCATGGAATGGCTCTCGATTTGCGGCTGTTTTCTTGATCCTGCTGCTTGGTCTCACCCCTGCTCTCGCCGCCATGGGGCAGGCAGAGACTGAGGTGACCGATATCGTCCGAAGTATTATTTACATCATATTGGCTCTGATCATGTTGATCAGCGCGATCCAGTATCATCGCCTTTCAACGCAGGCCTCGCAGCCTCTGGGGGGAAGCAGTGTCTTGCGATGGGGCGGTAAGGTCCTCATGGGTATGGTCATTATCTTCTTTGGCTTTGGCGTCGGCGTTTTGGTTTTCGCAAACAATACCGCAGTGGCGGACGGACGTGATTTATCACAGGCGCATCGTGAATGGCTTGTTGAACGTGAGTTTCTACTGCCGTCTGAAAAGCCACTCTATTATTACTTGGACGGTCTGTTCTCTATTGATGAGGGGGGAACTCTTCTAACCGATGAATACGTCGGTGCATGGTGGCAGGAAGACGGAAACGTAGAGTCCGTCTGGTTAGAGTTAGGGCAAATTTGTCGGGTGGATACGCTTTCGGAAGGAAGCGCGTTCGAGGATGCAATTTATTCGGTGCATGGCCCAGGCGATGACAACTGGGTTCAGCTCTGGCTTTCCATCGAAGACAATATGCACAAGCGGCTAATCGCGCAGATGAATTTGCTGAACGGACGCAAGATGCGTTCCGAAATCCAGATGTTTTGTGACGAAAACCGTCCTATTGATTGGACAGAGGTTGCCGCCAAGAACGGTATTTCTCCTGATATTGTTGGCTCCGAAGATATCAAACAGGAGCATATTGACTGGCTGTTTGAGAATGAGTTCTTGCTGAGTGATGAGCGGCTTATGCAATTTTATTCTTACGGAACTTACGCGATTTCCGAGGGAGGTAGCTTACTCACAGACCAATATTTTGGTGGCTGGTATAAGAGTGGTGGTGAAATTGAATCAGTGTGGATCGAGATCGGCTCGATTTGCAGCATTGATCCCATAGAAACTGGTCGCGATGCCGAAACTGACAGATATCTCTTGATTGGGTTGGACGATGCTTGGATTAAGCTAAGCTTGCCTGGTGCGGGTGATCAATCTGAAGTTTTGGTCGAGCAGGTCTTGGCCATGAATGTTGAGCAAATGGCTCAGGAAACCCGCCAATCTTGCGATGACGCTGAAAACGCAAGTAAGACCGAGTGATCAGGCGGTCCATTTGCCCTGATCATTCCATTCTATCTATTCCTGTTCTTGTTGAACCAGTCTCCAAGCTTATTCGACCAAAGGCTCTTTTTTAGCGTTGAATGACAATAGGTTTAGTTGACCCATTTATGGGCATACAGCACTTTGCGGGAAATGTAATGAAATGACAGATCAGTCAGGTCGAACGAGTGAATCGAGCAAGTTTCAAAGCGCTGACGCCACAGGACTTATCCATACGGGCCTTCTGGGGCTTTCAATTCGTGTTCTGGGGAGCGGTCTTTCTCTGGCGCGCCACATTTAATTTTGCATCCGGGTACGGCGTCTCCATGGCGGTTGAACGGAGCGTTTCTTTATGTGTCGCTATGCTGCTGACAATCGGTCTCGCCCACCTGCTCGTCAGGACCATGTTGAAGCGGATTGATCTCTGGAAACTATTGCTGGTCGTTGTCGTGACTGTGACGTTTGCTGCTTTGCATACGGTTATTGACCGTCTGATTTTTGCGCTGGCTCATCCAAAAAAGGAGATATCAAGCTGGTTTCAGAATGGCGTGGGCGATATGTTTTACATGGATGCGTGGATCTTCATGTGCTGGGTCTCTCTATTCTGGGGGTTGTTGCAATATTTCAAGAGCCAGGAATTGGTGCGTATCGCGCCACAAGCCGTTGAATCTCCGCTGCCCGAACCGGATGGCATCGATCCAGGTCCTGATGATTATTTCTGGGTCAAACACCAAGATCGCCAAATTCGTGTCAATGCCGAGGATATAGAGGCTGTTGAGGCGGTTCGCGATTATGTTGAGCTGCATACGCAGACGAGGTCGCACTTCATGCGTGGCAAAATTTCTGAGATTGAACAGCGGCTCGACCCCAGGCAGTTCGTCCGCGTGCACAGGTCGTTCATCGTTAATCTAAGTCAGGTCGAGGCGCTTAAAACGGCTGAGAGTGGCAGGCGCTTGGTTGTTATGGCTTCTGGTCGGGAAGTGCGTGTTGGACGGACTTTCTTGCCGAATGTCCGAGAGAAGCTGGTGTCCTGAACGCTGTTTATGCGGATGCAGTTTGTCGCGTTTCGGGTGTCGTCTGCCTCATTTGACCTGACGAGGACCTGCAATTGTCATTTTATTACGAGGTCTTTTGGAACCTCCAATTTTAAAAGACATTCACCCGAAGGTCAGGCCCCAAACCCTGACCTTCACCCCTTACCGCAGGAAAGAGCGTTGGGTCCTGAGCACCCGGCGTTCTTTCTATGCCGACCTGCATAAGTATTCTCAAACTGCATTGTTTATTCGGAACCCCTTGAGCGCATCGTTCCGAGTTTAACGCGAAGTGTTACGCCGCCTCCAGCGTCTTCACCTGCACGTGCGTCGGCTTGGACATGCCTTTGCCGTAGAGGTTGACCTTGAGCTTGGAAATCGCGTGGACGAGCGCGTTAGGCCCGTATTTGATATCGCCTGTAAACTCGATGTTCGGGAAACGATCAAAAATGTGCTCATAGGCTGTGCGCAGTTGCATTTGCGCGACGCGGGAGCCGAGGCATTTGTGGACGCCGTGGCCGAAGGCGATGTGGCGGGTGACATTCTTACGGGTCATGTCGAACACGTTCGGGTTGGGGAAGATGTCTGGGTCACGATTACCTGCGCCGTACCACATGACGACTTTTTCGTCTTTCGCGATCAGTTGGCCGTTGAGTTCGATATCTTCCAGCGCGGTTCGGCGCATATGTTTGACGGGCGAGACCATGCGCAGAGACTCTTCCGCCATGGCAGGGATCAGTGATCGGTCCTCCAGCACCATGGCACGCTGGTCCGGCCATTCTGTCATAAGCTTGATCGTACCCGACAGCGAATTGCGGGTCGTATCATTGCCGGCAAATATGATCAGCAGCCATGAGCCGTCCAGGAATTCCTGCGGGAGCAGTTCGTCTTCCAGCTTGGAGTGGGCGATGACTGTGAGCAGGTCCTCGCGCGGATTGGCGCGGCGGTCGGCCATGACTTTGGCCCCGTAAGCAAACATTTCATCCACCACTTTCTTGAAGCGGAACGGAAACATTGGCTCGCTTATGAAGGTCCGCCACGGGTTGGAGAGGAACTGGCTCGCCATTTCCAGATAGTGCATCCAATAGACAATTTTCTGGCGATCTTCTTCGTCAACGCCGAGCATTTCACACAGCGTGAAGAGCGGAAGCTGGTTAGAGAAAACTTCGACGAAATCGAGTTCCGGGCCAGCGCGCTCCAGATCGTCGCAAAGGTCTTCGACCTTGGCGTGGACACGCTGTTGCAGGACTTTGACATAGGCAGGGATGAAGAAGTCTTTCTGCTGGATGCGCAGCTGCATGTGCTGCGGCTCATCGGTTGAGATCATCGTATCGAGGGCGGCGCGCACAAGGATTTCCGGCTTCCAGTGCTTTTTCGGCGGCACAGCCATATTGATGCCGCCGCGCTGGGACGAGAAGACTTTATTGTTGAGTTCTACGGCCTTAATGTCGTCATAGCGCGAGACTGACCAGAAGCCGTCTGCGCCCTTGCGCATGCGAGACCACATGACAGGCGCTTTTTCGCGCATGTCTTTATACAGGTCGTAGGGGTGGCCGCGGGTCCAGGAATTTGGATTCCAAAGTGCAAAATCAGTTTCCAGCAGTGGATAGACCGCGTCATATTTCGGATCCATTATCCCGCGATCTTCGAGAATATCGTCGCTAACGAGTCTCATGGGCCAAACCTCCCTGGCACCGTATTTCATTTTCGAGGTGCTTTCTGCGAAGCACTTTGTCGTAATTAGAATAGGGTGTCGCTAGGGTAGACAAGGGGTCCGTGCGATTTTTAGTCTGAATAATACGGCCTATCACCCGCAATGGTGACACGCTCCATAATCCGAACATTCGGGAAATAGTCGCTGGCGGCGTAGTGCTGGCAGGCGCGATTGTCCCAGAAGGCAAGCGAGCCCGGTGCCCAGCGGAAGCGGCACTGATATTCAGGCGTAGCGGCGCGGCTATAGAGATATTTCAGCAAGGCATCGCTTTCGTCGCGATCCATGCCGACAATATGGCTGGTAAAGGCACCGTTGACGTAAAGCGCTTTCTCCCCGGTCTCAGGGTGTGTGCGGATGACCGGGTGTTCCTGTGGGGGATATTTATCGTGAAGGCTGGACGGGTCTTTTCCTAACCGCTTCGCGAAGACGCGGGCAATGTCGTGTATTGCGGTCATGCCTTGCAGGCGCGTTTTCAGATCCTCATCGAGGTCTTCAAAGGCCATGACCATATTGGAAAACAGCGTATCGCCACCAACTTCCGGCAGTTCCATCGCGCGCAGGATCGAGCCGAGGCTAGGCTCTTCCCGCCAAGTGACATCCGAGTGCCACATATTCTCCGCGCCTTTGGACTTGGCCCCGTGAGCGATACGCAGCACCTCTGGGTCAGGCTGTCCTTTTGGCGTGGCCGGATGGATTTCGAGCTCGCCAAAGCCGCGTGCGAAAGCGATATGCTGTTCGCGGGTGAGGTCGTCTTGGTCTCGGAAGAACACGACTTGGTATTTTAGAAGCGCCGCGCGCACTTCCTCGATGAGGGTTCCGTCAGCGTTAGCGAGATCAGCGCCAATCAGCTCAGCCCCGATGGCTGGTGACAATAGGCGTGGTTCAAAGCGTGTGAATTCGGTTGCAGCATCATAGGCCATATTGGTTCCTCCCAGAACGTTTTTTAGAGGGTAGCATACTGGTCTAATTTTCTGAAATCGGGGGGCGACTCTTAGACGTTTTCCAACTCTTTGGGCGCTTCGGCCTCTTTTGGAGCTTTCTTTTTCTTAGGTTTGGGCAGGAGGCGGAAGCGGGTCTGGCACCAGGCGAAGTCGACGCCGACATCGATTAGAGCATCTGAGCGACCGCACGGGCACATGAAGGGTAGGACGCCATAAACCACATAGGTCTCACCCTGCACCAGCGGAACAGGCTCGCCGGTCACATGATTGGGACGCGCATCCACGCAGAGGACGAGATCGCCATCATTTGGATCGTAAGACATCGTCAGACTTTAGCATAAGAGACCGTGTCCGACTATCTGTCCCGACAAGAAAAGTGACTTGAAAAGAGCGATCTCGCTTTAGGATACAGTCGTGTTGATCTATGCTGTTTTGCGACGGATCGCAGCGAAGTTGGCAAGTAGGTGTAGAGGTCTTGTGAATGTTGAAGATCTTTACACGAATTGGTTTAGCTATCGTCCTATGTCTCGCCGTGGTCGGGATTTGGAGCGCACAAACGCACACGCCTGCTTTTAAGGATCAGAGCGGGCAGATTATACCCGGGTCGATTGCTGAAGAGCGCTGGATATCTCTGAACGGTGCGGATCATTATTTACTCCTTAGAGGAATGGATCGAACCGCGCCTATTTTGTTGTTTCTGCATGGTGGTCCGGGCACCTCAGCGATGCCTTTCAATCGGGTTTTCAATTCTGAGCTTGAGACCCATTTTTTGACGGTCAATTGGGATCAACGCGGCACAGGTTATAGCTATAAAGCTGGCGAGGATGACAAGTCACTCACGCTGGAACAGATCACAAGCGATCTTAATGAACTGATTGAGGCGCTGTGTCGCGAATTCCAACAAGAGACCGTCATTCTGGTCGGTCACTCCTGGGGATCAATGCTGGGTTTGCATTACATTTCCGAGCACCCAGAAAGGGTCGCTCTCTATGTCGGGATCGGTCAGATGGCTGATACGGCGGAGAGTGAGCGCCTTGTTTATGAGTGGGCCTATCAGGTTGCGGACGCGCGCTCTGATCAAAAGTGCCTGCAAGTTCTGGAAGAGATCGGGGCACCGCCATACGCGTCTGTCGATGAAATGATGAGGCATCGCGGCGTTGTGAACACGCTTGGCGGGGCTTGGGTGACGCCAATGCCTGATTTGCGATATGCCTCCATCGCGATTAAGGCCCCGGAATTTTCCTGGCTCGGATTACGCAATACGCTTCGAGGCGCAGATCGTTCTCTGCCTGCATTATTTTCGACATTTACAGCGTTGAAGGCTTCAGAGCAATATCCACGTTTGGGCGTGCCCGTCGTCTTCTTTTTAGGGCGCGGTGACCGCGTGGTCTCCCCCAAGTCGGCCGTTGACTATCTCTCCGAGTTAGACGCGCCGATGAAGGAGGTCGTCTGGTTTGAAAAGTCGGCTCATAGCCCACATTGGGAAGAACCCGCACGCTACATGTCAGAGTTGCGCCGGATTGTTCGGCTGGTGGGGAAGCCATTTTGAAGGTGTAGCTGAGTGCTACGCGTGCTCACTCGACGCGACAGACGCACGCCTCCACCCATGAGACTAGATTACGCTTTACAACAACCTGTCTTATCTTCTCGCACTCGCATCGTCGTTTAGGTCCAGCCATGTTTTTCGGAAGCCCCATAATTGAGGATTAAGTGGTTGGTATGTTACTTTTCATTCCTAGCGCTCATGTATAACTTAACGAAATTATTGGAGGCGAAAGCGACATGGGCGGTATATTAGCGCGTATACTTCAGAAGGTTAATCTGGGGCTTGTTATCGGCGTGGTCGGTATTGCACTCGCCGTCACGGCTTTCGCCTTTGACGTGTTTGGGTTTCGGGTCAGCCGCGATGAAGCTGCTCAAACCTCGGACCTGATTAATGAGCGAACACGACGGGCGGAATGGGTCGGTGAGGTTGACTCGCGTCAAATAGCGTCCCTGAAGTTTGAGGGTATCCACTTGTTGAAAGTGAAACGCAAAGCCGAGCTTTCACGAGAACTATCCCGAGAATTTCCAGATGTGGCTCTCAGTGAAGCATCTATATGTGTAGCGGAATGGCGGGATGGCGATGTTATTCTAAGTGCTGCCCGATTGGATCTTCCTAATGGAGCGGTTTTTAGCCTTTTAATTAATGCTCTATCCCTGCACCATATAATGGAAACGCAGGCTCAATTAAACGTGACTTTTGATGACGAGGATGACGCTCTGAAAATTGATAATGATTATTGTGATCGGACCGTAGACTATGATGGCGCGGAGTGCGGATGGGTCAGGCAAACCTTCTCAGAAGGTGAATTTCGAAGATTTGGGTTTGCTGAGGCGATTACACTTGAGTTTGAAGCTGACGATGATTGGGGTTTTGAACGTGTCGATAGCGATACTGCATATGCGCGCGAATTTAAGCGCTATCGTGACAGCTGGGCTCAAGAACATGCCGAAGATCGCTATTATATAGACCTCGTAGATGAGCTTGAATTTCCGAACCTTATCAATGAGTTCAACACCAAACCTGTCGCGCCCCCTAAGCCGACAGCTCCTCGCGAAACTCAATCGCCCTCTCAACAGCAAAAGAGCCAGCCTATCATTGTGACAGGTGGAATTCCTGGTCCAGAACCAGATTTGCCTGATCTCTGGCTCGCAACAGGTCGTCAAACGCCTCGCATTTCAATCGATCCAAAGCGTTTTGAGAATGTTTCAAAAGCTTTCGAGTATTGCGATCAAATTCCAGTCAGCACCTCCGCTTTTGAGCGTCAGCAGATTTTGATTCAATAAGCATCCCAACTTTGGGAAATGCTCACGCGTACCGTGGCGCAATCTTGAGGTTCTTCACCCAGCCAAGCTTTTCGTACATTAGAAGTAGTGTGCCGTTGTAATCCACGATGCGGTTCCAGAGGCCTCTGCGGGGTTTGTGGAGGGCGCTTTGCGGTTCGTCATGGTGGTGGTCGTGGAAAGCTTCGCCGCCGGTCAGCAGGCCGATGACGTGATCTGCCCAAACCGGTGTCGGCAGGTGGCCCAGCACATTGATGCCATAGGTGGTCGCGTGGAACTGGATTGCGCGGCCGATGACTACGCAGGCATGAATGATCGCGGTTAGAACGAGATCACCGCCCGCGGCCCAGACAATCAGATAGATTGCGGCTGGGATAACCAGATGCACCACGAGCGACAGGGAATCGTAAAATTTATCCATCCAGACAATGATCGGCTGCTGCTTCAGCCAGAAGGCCATTGGCCGCGCCATATCTTTCGCATCGCGCCAGATGATCCAGCCGACCCAGGCCCATCGTTTGGACTCGTGGGGATTGTGCGGGTCGCCGGGTTCGTCTGAGAAACGGTGATGCTGGCTGTGATAATTCACCCAGTCCTTCACATTGCCCTGCATCGCGATGATCAGGTTGATCATCGTCAGAACTTGAGCCGGCGCGCGTAACTCACCGGCTTTGTGCTGTAGGATACGGTGAAGCGGGCCAATGCCGGCATTGCAGACGACGATCGTGGCGGCCACGATACCAAGGCCCATGGGCAGGTACCACCAGCGCAGATTAAGCGCCTCAAGCGCGAGGCCAAGCACCGTCATGGTGATCAACAGGGCAAGGCCCAAAACAGGATACAGGATCGCAGAAAAGAAGCTCGCAAAATTAAACGTCTTCCACGTCTTCGGAATGGCTGCAGAACGCGGGATCATTTGCGGTCTGGGTTTGCGTGTCTTTTTCGGGGCGTCTTCAATATGTGTCATGGATTGAGTTAAAGCCCTATTCGCGCTGATTTGTGAAGGGCGTTTCGTGATACAGCTTGAAACGCGTTCTTCTGGGATTTAGCGTGATTGTCGGGAGGATCAAATGATGTCGAAAATGGATGATCTTGTGTCCGGCCTGCGCCGGATTGTGACCAGCAATGATAGTGACGGGCGATCGGGCATCATGATTGATGATGGTCCGGCGGCCGAGTTCCGCACGGGTGATTTGGGCGGCCTGTTTGAAATCTGGCAGGAAGAGGCTGGCGGCCCGCTCGAAGGCCGCGACGGCGCAGATTTCGGCAAAGGCACGCCGCAACTCTCACCCGATCATGGCAAAGTGAAAATCCGCTGGTTCACGACTGGACCGACGCCGGAGGGTGCACCGCCGGAAATGATCGCGGACCTCATGCAAAAGGCATTTGTTGCTATCGGTGCGGGAGATCATCAACCTGATACGAGCAAGCACCCGGCGATGCACCAAACTCATACGTTGGACGCGATTATCCTTGTGAAGGGGCGGGTTCGCCTGATCTTGGACAAGGAAGAGACGGTGATCGGGCCGGGCGATGTGGTTGTGCAGCGCGCGACTAATCATGCCTGGGTGGTTGAGGGCAGCGAGCCCGCTCTATTCGTGGCGGTCCTCGTGGATCGCACCTAGCTCGGTTGGGTCCGCAGCGTGGCTCGGTGCGCAGCAGCCTGGCTTGCTGCAGGACTGGCCACGGATTTCGAAGGCGGCTTGGCTCGGTTTCATGCCTGCTTTCGATGCAGCTTGCATGAGGCCCGTAATCGCTTCCGGAGCATCAATTTCCTCAGCCTGTCCGCAGCCTTCGCAGACGAACAGCGCGATGGGGCCGTCGCTTGGCCCGAGATCGAGCGCGATATAGGCATTCAGGCTTTCAATACGTTTGACATAGCCAAGATGGATCAGGAAATCGAGTGCGCGATAAGCCGTTGGCGGCGAGATTGACCCAACGCCTTCAAGGGAAGCGAGCACTTCATAAGCGGTCATCGGCTTGTCGGCAGACAGCAGTGTCGCAAGCACATGACGTCGAATACGGGTCAGGCTTTTCCCGTCTGCGCGGGCTTCATCCTGAGCGGCCTCGAGCAAATCCGAATGGGTCGGCCGGGCCGCTGAATTCCCACGCCAACGCCTGCGATGAAGACGTTTCTGGCCGGTTGCCGTCGTTTTTCTCAAGCGTGTCATAATATGACGTTTAAATCAGTTTCAGCGAGCCGTCGATATCAAAATCGGTGTTGTAACTTGACGGGTTAAAATATATGTACAAAAATAGAACAAATAAAGATCATATGGGGTTAATATGTCGGCTGAACTCATCCCCGACACGGTTCAGAATGCGATAGATCAGGCCGGCTTATCGGAGGCCTTTGATGCACGCGGGCGTGCTTTCGTTGACTGCCCGGCGTGTGGCGCGCGCACTGGGCTAAAGCTGAGCCTCACCACAGCCCGCGTGAATTGTGCGAATTGCGGCCTTGAAGGGCCATTGCTCACATATTTGCGAGAGCGTGACCTTGAGCCTCTATGGGATGAAGAGGTCTGCGGTCCGGCCGAGATCATTATTCTGGATGCGCAGCGGCCTTCAAAATCGGTGACCGTGATACCCGAGCCGATACCGGATCCAATCGTGATGGATGCAGAAATTCTCAATGAGACCGGACCTGATCCACTAGATGTTCGCAGAAGCCAGAGTGACGGTCGCGTCGGTGAGCGCGTGATTATGAGCCTGCTCGCGATTGTGTTTCTGATCGCCGGGCTGGGTGCTGCGGGCTTGTCAGGATTTGCAAATTATCAGGCTTTCAGCGGTGTTGTCGCTGATCCTTTACAGGCGAGCATTTGGGGGTGGGCCGGTGTGATTGCGTCGGTCTGTTCTTTCGGGGGCTTTACGTTTTTCTGGTGGCACATGTCGGGGCGCAGGGTTGGCGAAGCCCTGCGCGCACTGGCTTTTGCGATTGCCGGAGCGGCCACAAGTATTGCAGGCACAGCGCTGTTTATGGACAATAATGCAGCCATCGAGGCGGCAGAGCGCGAACAGAGTTTGGCGTCGCGAACAGTTATCGAAAGCCAGATTGAGGATTGGTCGCGCCAGCTTGTGGGCATTCCACTGGAGACGCGGTCTGTTGAGGGATTGGAGGCGTATCTTGCCGGGGTGGAAGCAGCCGGACGCACGCATCAGAAGCCCTATCGTGATGCGCAGAATGAGTTGGGGCTGGCCAAGAGACGCGCTGATCTTGAGCAGCGTATTGACGATGCACGTGCGTCTTTACTTGGAAATGGAGACCTGGATGTTCGCGTCCAATCGCAGGTCCAGTCGCTACCGGGATGGCTGTTTGCGGTCATGCTGGAAGTTTTTAGTTCGCAAGGGACGAGCATCGCCTTTGTGTCCCTCTTATTGCTATATGGGCGCACTCCAGCACGGAAGGACCCAGAGCCGGTGCAAGAAGGAGATGGTTTGGCAGCAGTATGATCAGACAGAGCCTGCATCAATGACCCGACCCGGATTGAACAGGTTGTGAGGATCAAGCGCGCGTTTAATGGCGATCATTGCTTCTGTCGCCGCTTTTGGGCGTGAGTGTGCGAGTTCATCACGTTTAAGGCGTCCAACCCCGTGTTCCGCACTTATTGATCCGCCGAATGCCATGACCGTTTCATGCACGGCTGCGGTAATCTCATCGGCATGACTTGCCAGCGTTTTTGCGTCCGCGTCGCCCGGTTCGCAGGCTGAATAGTGAAGATTACCGTCCCCAACGTGCCCGAAAGCGACAATCTCAGCCTCCGGCGCGATTGCGTGTACAGCTTTTTCGCAGGCTTTGAGAAATGCCGGAATGCTCGAAACTGGAACGGATATATCATGATTGATAGAGGTGCCGAAGGCGCGTTTTGACAGCGGGATTGCCTCGCGGATGGTCCAGAAAGACTGGCTTTGAGACAGGCTTTCGGCGATCACGGCGTCGCTGGCAAGGCCTGTGCTGAGCGCGTCTTCAAGCGCGGTTTCTAGGAGCTCGCGCGCATGATCCTCGCGTGTCATGGAAATTTCGCAGAGGACACGCCACGCGGTATTTGATGGATTCGGATCGCGGGTGTCCGGCATGTCTGCGCGAACCATATCAATCGCATTGGCTGGGATCATTTCAAAGCTTGTCACCGTGTCACCAGCATGACTGCGAATGCATGCGAGCAGCCGGATCATGTCCTCTGCGGTCTCGCAAGTGATCCAGGCACCGGCGCGTTTAACCTGTGGGAACAGTTTTAGCGTTGCAGCTGTGATCACACCGAGCGTACCTTCCGCGCCTGCGAAGAGATGCTTTAGGTCATAGCCGACATTATTCTTGCGCAAGCCGGACAGACCGTTCCAGATCTCCCCATTAGGCAAAACGACTTCAAGACCGAGTAGGAGATCGCGCATCATCCCGTAGCGCAGAACGGCAACCCCACCCGCATTTGTTGAAATCAGGCCTCCAATCGTCGCGGTGCCTTGAGAGCCGAGCGATAGGGGAAAAAATCTTTCAGCCTCTTCAGCCGTAGATTGTGCTGCAATGAGCGGCGCACCCGCCTCAATCGTAAGCGAATTGTTGAAGCCATCGACCTCGCGCACAGCTTGCATCCGACTTAGGCTGAGGGTGATTTCGCCGTGTGGTGTTCCGGCATCTACGAGGCCTGTATTGCCGCCTTGCGGTGTAATGGCGACGCGGTGTTGCTGACAGAGTTTGACCAGTGCTGCTACCTCTTGGGTCGAGGCAGGCAAAGCGATTGCAGGCGTATGGCCCCAATATGTCCCGCGCCATGGTGTGCTCGCCGCCTCCAGCACATCCGCATCTGTACACCAGCCTTTCGATCCGAGAAGATCACGAGCGGCCGCCTCAAAGGCGACGGGCAAAGCATGTTGGCGGAGCGTATCAGGCATCAATAGATCTTTCTTCAATATCAGGTTTAGCATGCCTGCAGCCGGACATGAAACAGGACGAATTGCGGCGCAAGGATGCGCGACGGGTCGGTTGCTTAGGGTGATTTCCGGGCCGCGCGCGTGAGGCGGTCATTGATGGCTTCGCCGATACCTCTGTTCGGAATGCGGGAAACGGCGATTTTGTGATGGGTTTCGTCGAGCTGGCGTAGCATGGTGAACAGATTGGCTGCAGCTTCTGTGAGATTGCCGGACGGCGACAGATTGAGCGTAGCGTCGGTGTTTCCAAAGCCGAGCAGGGCTTCGTCGGGTGCCACGTTCTCTGCATTGAGGCGAAGCTGCGCATTGGGCGCATAGTGGCGAAGGAGTTGACCCGGGGCTGTTGGTGCATCTGGATTGGTTTCAGGTCGGATCAGATCAGGCCAGATGGCTTCAATCTCGGCTGGCGTGATTCCTCCGGTTCGCAGCAGGGCGGGGCGGTCGCGGCGGGCGTCGATGATTGTGGACTCCAACCCTGTTTCGCATGGCCCGCCATCAAGGATGAGATTGATTCTATCGCTGAGATCTTTCGCGACATGACTGGCCGTGGTTGGGCTTATTTTGCCTGAGAGGTTGGCGGATGGAGCGACCAGTGGGCCACCAAAAAGTTCTATCAACTCGCGTGCGATTGGGTGTGCGGGACACCGCAAAGCAATGGTCGACAGCCCCGCGCGGGCGAGGTCGCAAGTCTTGGCTGCTGGAGCGAGATCAACGACAAGGGTTAGCGGTCCGGGCCAGAACGCATTTGCGAGTTTGAGCGCATGCTCTGAAAATCGGCCTTCCAGTCGCGCCATATCGAGGTCACTAACGTGCGCGATCAGCGGATTGAAACGCGGCCGGCCTTTCGCGTCATAGATCGCGGCAACCGCACTGGCATTGGACGCGTCCGCCGCCAGCCCGTAAACCGTCTCTGTTGGCATTGCAACGAGACCGCCGCGCTTTAGGATTTGAAGGGCATTATCTAGCAAGAGTTCGGCCTGAATATATAAGCGCTTTGCAATGGGACTGATGACGAGGCGTATCTTGTTCCATGCGACACTCAAATTTTCAAATGGCTATTGCGATAGGCACGACGTAAGAAGCATCTTGTTCGAGTTCATATAACGGATTTTGCCCTTCGATATACAAGCTCCGAAAGCGCCGCATATTGCCAATTTTCCAGCATGATTTGTCCCCCTTACCTATCCGAGCAGCAATTTAGAAAACTATCATTACCATCAAGAATATGGTAAACAGAGTTGTCTATGCTTGGCCATCGCACGCCGTTTACCATCAACTGGTCTTCGACATAAACATCAAATAAAATTGCATTCTTACCGGTTAGAGGCAGATCGCGTGGCTTCTGCTCAGGCAGTTTTAGTCCCTTGCTTGAGGAATACAGTCTCAAATCTTCTTCGCGCAGATCGGTTCGTCCGCAGAAGCTAAAGCCTTTCCATTCTTCATTTAAAATGACCCGGACCGTATTTTGAAGATTGTCACTATCTGAGGATGCATCAGAGTTGTGAGAAATTAAGACCGGATATGAATCGTGATAGAAATTTCCTTTTCCAGATGGATTTACAAATCTGCCCCCGGTGTGCCAACGCACGCCTTTGCTTTCCTGTAGCATGCCGTCAGATCTTCGAACGCCTAACTCGGATCCAATACCTATATGACTATTGAGCGAACCATCATTGTAAGGGCCGCTGGTTCGCAATATGTTTATGAGTTGCCCCTGATCGCTCGGTTGCGGAGTCCAGAAGCGTGAGCGGTCTTCTGGCACGAAGCCCACCAACTTTTCTCGTGCTTTGTCAGTCAGATCTAGTGAGACCACTGATCGACAGGTGTCTCCAGCAATTTCACGACCTTTATTCCTGTCTTTGACTTCCTGCTGAAACGCCAAATCCTCTCCATAAAAGGAATACCCCCACGGTCCCGGTATGGCGCCGACTTGTTTATAATCGGCTGCTGCACGCTCACGCCAGGCCTGCCATTCTGCTTCGTTGGACTTTGCAACACGCGCGTCCAGGAAAAACAGTTTTGAATAGGGGCTCTCATAGGCAATATCGGACTCATAACCGATCCCAAAGCCCAGAAAATTGACATCAGGATACCAGATCGTGGACGGCAGGAAGTCATCCGGTGGGTTCAGATAGCGAAAGTCTCTCTCATTGGTCTCCCAGTTTTCACCCCAGGCCCAGTCTGAACAGAGCTTCGGCACTCTGATGCCAATCGCTGCGCCGTCCTCTGTCGGCTGCGCGATAAAGTTCGGATACCAGCTGATCGATACAGATGGGGACGTATAGGACCAGCTCGTGATCTGCCCACCACAGGCGACGACAAAATCAAAGTCCACGATTTCGTCAGTTTCTATGACCTGATAACTGGCTTCGACCCGGTAGTAGAAAGACGGCGTGTTCTCGACCTTCTCAACAAATGCGCCTCGAGGCCTACCTTCACCGCATGCCGAGAGCATCAGTAAGGTCAAGAGAGGAGAGGCTGTTTTTAACCGGTTTAGTAATGTCGACTTCATTCTTGCTTTGCCTCCGTTATCTCAAGCACATCGTTCTCGGTCTTAAGCATCGCGCATGTTTATTTGGTGAAGACGGCGTGGGAAAATAGATCAAGTTCGATGTAAACTGCCCCCTGTTCACCCGCTGCTAACCTTAACGCGTTAGGCTTTGAAATTAACTTTATCGCCATACCGCCGCCACCATTGTCAGGCACCGCATTGATCATGATTGCTTCGCTCGCCTTTCTGTTTCCATTGATGACTGTGACGGGTCCGATGGATGATGCGTTGCGCGCGACCGAAGCACCGCCGACATTGCGGGCCGCGTTCACGGTCGAGTTGAGGTCTGAGCGGGCCGAGCGGGTCTATGCCTTTGATCCGCGTCTTGAGCCGGATCAGCGCTGGCGGCTGGTGTCTGCGCGCGGAGAGGATAGCGCACTGGATGATGCGGGGGCCGCATGGGGCGCGGAAGTTGCGCCGGACGGGCGGCTGTTTCCCGATGACTTGCGGGCAAGTCTGGGGACGCTGGTTGAGGTGGAAGATCTTGGCCCGGCCTGGCGGGTCAAGTTCGATCATGTGCCCTCCGCGAACGACACAGAGCTGGATACTTGGGCGGTTAGCCAATTGCAGGCTGAGGCCTGGGTTGAACCGGTGCAGGGCGCATTTTTGCGGTTGGACTACTCGCTGCCACGCCCGGTGCGCGGCCCCGAAGGTGGGCGTTTGACGAGGTTTGAACAGTCTTACCTTCTGGAGCGCGAGCCGGTTTGGGGGATGTCCTATGTCTCCCGATATAGCCTGTCCTTTGAGGCAAAGGCGGCATTCAGAACCGTGCGGCGCGACTATGATGCCGTGATCACGGAAGCGACATTTTTCTTTGCGAGCCGCGATGCTGAGCAGCAATTTGTGGACATGCGACAGGATCAGACTGGATTGGCCATCGCGGCGCGCTAATCTGTGAGTTATGGCGATTCACATGGTGAAACTCTGCGTGGGTGCGGATGACGTGCAGGATTTGCGCGACTGGCAGGCGCACGTGATGAAGTCCTATCCGGCACCAGTTCACCACACGCGAATGATGCCGAAGCGGGCGGAAGAACTTGCCGATGGCGGGTCAATCTACTGGGTGATCAAGCGCCTGATCCAAGTGCGCCAGCGGATTATCGATGTGCGCGAAATTACCGATCGTGGCGGGCGCAAGGCCTGTGAGCTGGTCTTTGACAAAGAGCTCGTGCCAGTGGAGCCGCGCCCGAAAAAGCCGTTTCAGGGTTGGCGCTATTTACAGCTGAAAGATGCGCCGCCGGATTTGAAGGCGGGCAGTGGGGCAATTGAAATGCCGTCGACTTTGCGCGCTCAGTTGCGGGAAGCCGGCGTTTGGTAGCACTTTTATCCAAGCCCACTTGCCCCTCCCAACCGCCCCAATGGTCGCCAAGCTGTGAGGCGGTTGGGAGGGGCAAGTGGGCCGAAGCGTAAAGGACTACCCAACCCAGATCGGCGGCTTTCGATGGGCCCAAGGCTGGGCCTGTTCCAATTGTGCAGCGAGGCTGAACAGTAACTCTTCTTCTCCACAACGCGCTGAGAACATCATTCCGATTGGCAGGTTTTCATCTGTCCAGTGTAGAGGCACCGACATAGACGGCGCGCCGATCTGGTTGAAATAGGCACACCATGGCGCAAACGTCGTGACCGCGACGCCGTAATCATCGACATTCTCCGGGCTGAGCGACAGAACGCCGAGCTTTTCCGGCGCGCGGGCAAGCGTGGGCGTCAGGACGACGTCATAGCCACCACCCACCATGAAATGATCGAAATCGATGGCGGCTTTAATGCTCGCATAATTGGCATTCATTAGCTCGACCATCGGGATTTGGGTTCCAAACTCTACGAAGCGGTTCGTTACGGTTTCCAACTCATCTTCGCGTAGCGGTCGACCAAGCACTTCAGCGCGCCCGGCGGCGAGCATGGCTGTGGCGGCGGACACCGTCATCATCAGGGATTTGCTGAGCGCCTCGCCATCGGTTTTCGGGCCTGCTTCCTCAACCACATGGCCGATCGATTCCAGCAGTTTGACCGTGTTCGCGACGCATGCTTTGGCGTCTGCGTCGCCTTCGTGACCATTGGGCGCTTTGGTCCAGACCGCGATTTTGAGCTTGCCGGGATCGCGCTGCGTTGCCTCAAGAAAGGTGCCTTTCGGTGGCGGAGCGACATAGCGCGATCCGATTTCCGGGCCGTGAGATATGTCGAGTAGGGCGGCGCTGTCGCGCACGCTACGGCTAACGGCGTGGTGGCAGGACTGGCCGTTCCAGCCCTCGGTGACCCAAGGCCCCATCGGCGTGCGCCCGCGCGAGGGTTTCATCCCGAATAGACCTGTGCAGGCCGCCGGGATGCGGATTGATCCGCCGCCATCGCTGGCATGAGCGGCTGGGACGACGCCTGCAGCGACTGCTGCGGAGGCCCCACCGGAAGAACCGCCGGAGGTTCGGGTCACGTCCCACGGATTACGGGTTTGGCCGTAGAGTTGGCTCTCGGTTGACGTGGTCAGGCCCCATTCAGGACTGGTGGTTTGTGCAAAGATCGTGAGACCAGCCGCTTTGTAACGGGCGGCCAGCACGCTGTCTTGTGGCTCGATATTGTCTTTCCAGCCGACTGAACCATTGGTCATTGGATAGCCCGCGATCGAGATGCCAAGATCCTTGATCGGGTAGGGCACGCCTGTGAACGGGCCGTCGGCGAGACCGCTCTCAATCTGGGCCTCGGCTGCGCCATCGAACATGTTGGAGAAGCAGTTCAGTTCGCTTTGGGCTTTCTCCGCGCGGGTGCGGGCTTCGCTTAGCAGTTCGCCCGGCGTGACCTGTTTGGTGCGGACCAGCTCTGCCAGCCCTAGCGCATCGTATTGGTCATAATCGTTCATATTGGCCTCCCGTAATTTTTGGGAAGGATGGACGGGATTGGTGGCCGTGGGAAGGGGCGTGTGTTGATATTTTAGCTTCTTTCTGGACGCCCGAGATAGCCGACGCACCAGACTGACAGGGCAACAAAGATGCCGCCGATGCTGACCATGGAATAGCTCAATAGAAGACTGCCCCACGCCACATTGCTAAGATGCCTGCGTTCGAGGAGTTCTACGGACGTTGGATACGAGCCTTCGATTTCCTTGTATGGCAGCCCAAATAACAGTGTCAGCAACATCATGCCGAGTGTCGCTGCGAATATTCCGAATAGGATCGCACTGCGCGGGCCGTTATGCTGTGTTTTGTGAGCGATCAACCAACCCAGCCCTCCGACGACAAGTGTAATGGGTGCTGAGAAAATGAAGGCGTATGTAAAGGCGATCTGGATCTGGTTTAACGGGCTGCCAAGAAGGCTATCCGACGGAAAGGCTTCGCCGGTGATCAAGTAGCTCCCCAAAGCAGACGTTGCGATGAAGACAATAGGGGTCAGCAGCATTGCCAAAAGTAAGGCTGGTATCACTCTTGCTGGTGTCGTCGAGCGCCCGGATAGGCGATTGCTACTCACTCCGCCGCGACGCCTTTTCCGTCATCGTCCAGCGCTTCGAGCATGGCGACGGCGGCGTCTGCGATGACTGTGCCTGGAGGGAAGATGGCTGCTGCGCCTGCAGCGCGCAGAGCATCGAAATCCTGCGGTGGGATCACGCCGCCGACCATGATTTGGGTGTTGGCGGCGCCTTCGTTTCCGAGGGCGCGGCGCAGTTCCGGGACAAGCGTCAAATGGCCTGCGGCGAGCGATGAGGCAGCGACGACGTCGACGCCAGCTTTGCGGGCATCGGAGGCAGCTTCCTGCGGCGTTTGGAACAGGGAGCCGATTTCAACGTCCCAGCCGAGGTCCATGAGGGCGGAGGCAACGACCTTTTGGCCGCGATCGTGCCCGTCCTGGCCCATTTTCGCAATATAAATCTTAGGCTTACGACCATGCTTGGAGGTAAAGGCTTCGGCCATGCCGGAGGCTTCTTTAGCGCGGTCGGTCTGTTTTACGCCAGCGCCGTAGACGCCCTTGATGGAGCGGATGACCGCCTTGTGGCGGCCTTGGGAGCGTTCCACAGCCTCGCTGATTTCACCGACGGTTGCTTTGGCGCGCGCGGCATCGACGGCGAGCGCGAGGAGGTTGCCGTCTGTGCCCGCTGCGGCGGCGGCGATGGCGTCGAGCTTTGCATCGACTTCGGCTTGGCTGCGATCTGATTTCAGGCGCGCCAGCTTATCAAGCTGCATCCGACGCACGGTCGCGTTGTCGACTTTCAGTACGGGGACGTCCTCGTCTTCATCGAGCAGGAATTTGTTGACGCCGACCACGGTCTGTTCGCCGCTATCAATGCGGGCTTGGGTATTCGCAGCCGCCTCTTCGATGCGTAGTTTCGGAATGCCTTCCTCAATCGCCTTGGCCATGCCGCCGAGCTTTTCGACCTCGCCAATATGCTCCAGCGCTTTGGCGGCGAGATCATGGGTAAGCCGCTCAACATAGTAGGAGCCGCCCCACGGGTCGATGGTCTGGGCCGCGCCGCCTTCCTGTTGCAGGAAGAGCTGTGTGTTGCGCGCGATGCGGGCGGAGAAATCGGTCGGTAGGGCAAGGGCTTCGTCGAAGCTGTTTGTGTGCAGGGACTGGGTCTGACCGCCCGCCGCCGCGATGGCCTCGAGGCAGGTGCGGATGACATTGTTGTAGACGTCTTGGGCGGTGAGAGACCAACCGGAGGTCTGGCTATGCGTGCGCAGGCTCAGTGATTTCGGATTTTTTGGGTTGAACTCCTGTTTAACCAGCTTAGCCCAAAGCAGGCGGGCGGCGCGCATCTTGGCGACTTCCATGAACGTGTTCATGCCGATGGCCCAAAAGAAAGACAGACGCGGCGCAAACGCGTCCACGTCGAGGCCTGCAGCGACACCCGCGCGTATATATTCGATGCCGTCGGCGAGCGTGTAGGCAAGCTCAAGGTCGGCCGTCGCGCCTGCTTCCTGCATGTGATAGCCGGAAATCGAAATCGAGTTGAATTTCGGCATATTCTGGCTGGTATAGGCGAAAATGTCCGAAATGATCCGCATGCTGGGCTTGGGTGGATAGATATAGGTATTGCGGACCATGAACTCTTTCAGAATATCATTCTGAATTGTGCCTGCGAGCTTGTCCGGCCCGACGCCCTGTTCCTCGGCCGCGACGATGTAGAGCGCCATGATCGGCAGGACGGCACCATTCATCGTCATCGAAACGCTCATCTTATCGAGCGGAATGCCGGAAAACAGCGTGCGCATGTCATAGATACTGTCGATGGCGACACCTGCCATGCCGACATCGCCGCTAACGCGGACATGGTCACTATCATAGCCGCGATGGGTCGCAAGGTCGAAGGCGACCGATAGGCCTTTTTGTCCCGCAGCAAGGTTGCGGCGGTAGAACGCGTTGGAGTCTTCGGCCGTTGAGAAACCCGCATACTGGCGGATTGTCCAAGGGCGCTGAGTATACATTGTTGGGTATGGGCCGCGTCCAAATGGGGCGAGGCCGGGATAATCGTCAAGGTGGTCGAGGCCCGCTGTGTCCGCAGCGCTGTAGGCGGTCGCAAGCTTGATGCCTTCCGGCGTATCGAGTGTGCGATGACGACGCCCAGTCAGCGGGTCGTTTTGCAGATCGCCGAGGTCGATTTTAGTGAAATCAGGGAAGGTCAAGCGATGTCTCCGGTACGCAATATACTCTCTGCGGTGTTATCCGGTTTTTTCACCGAAGCACAAGGTTTGCCTAGACGTTGTGTCCGTCAGAAAAATTCAAAAGAAACAGATGCACGTCGAATTCCTGCCCCAATTGGTCAGTCTTCTCTGGACAAGCAGGGTGCAAGGGAGATCGCTATGCGTCATGAAACAAAGTTTGCCGGATTGGTGGCATTTGCGGCGTTGGCCGCTTGTCAGGCCGCGATACCGGGTTCATCGAACCTGGTTGATGGCGATGGGGATGCAGCCAATCTCGTTGATTATGATGACCCGGTCAAGCGACCAAAGCTGCGTGTCGCGGATGACGGCGAGGCGTGCCCGGCGCCGCGTTTTGAGCGTGAAGAGATCAGAGGATTGGCCCCTCCGCCGCCAGCACGTTTAGCTGCTCCGCCAGCGCAATCAGAGGTTCCGCCACCCCCACCGGCTCCGCCACCACCACCTCCTCCTCCCCCGCCACAACCTGGGTCATCCGGGAGTTTGGGAGATGTGGTGGGTCGCATTCAGCAGGATAGCAGTCAGATGGCCCCTGCCAACCGTCAGCGTGTCACTGTTACCGGATCACGTGTTGCAAAAGACGATTTTGTCAGCAATTCCCCGATTGAAACGGTAGTTGCTGAAACCTTCCCGGACGATCTCCGCTATGCGCGCCCGGCCGGTGACATTGACCGGGAGCGCTATCCCAATGCGGAGCCAAATCCCGTCAAACTCAGCAGCGAGGAGCCGGTCTCCACCTTCTCAATCGACGTGGACACGGCGGCGTACGCCAATGCTCGCCGAATGCTGAGCTACGGGCAGATGCCGCCTTCGGATGCTGTTCGGATCGAGGAGCTAATCAATTATTTTGACTATCGCTATGACGCGCCGGGTGCCGATGACGAACACCCGTTCTCGACTTTTGTCAGCGTTGCGCCCTCGCCTTGGGCAGACGGTCGCGATCTGATGCATATCGCTATTCAGGGCCGTGATATCTCGCAAGATGAGCGCCCGCCGATCAATTTGACGCTACTGATGGATGTCTCCGGTTCCATGCGGAGCCCAGATAAACTTCCGCTCGCTAAGACGGCACTTACGAAAATTATTCCGCAGCTCCGTCGTGAAGATACGGTCTCCATAGTCGTCTACGCAGGTGCAGCCGGTGCTGTTCTAGAGCCAACTTCTGGCTTTGAGCCCAAGAAAATTCGCTGCGCTTTGGAAAATTTGCGTGCCGGTGGCTCAACCGCTGGCGGTGCGGGTCTGCAACTCGCTTATGAACTTGCGGAAAAGACGTATCGTCCTGATGGCGTTAATCGCGTCATGATCCTAACCGACGGAGATTTCAATGTCGGTGTGGTCGAGGATGGCAAGCTTGAAGACTTTGTGGCGCGTAAACGCAAAACCGGGATTTATCTGTCCGTCATGGGCTTCGGGCAGGGCAATTACAATGATGCGCTTATGCAAACCCTTTCACAGGCGGGCAATGGTATTGCGGGCTATGTCGACAACGAGGCCGAGGCTGAGAAGCTGTTCAACGACGACCTCGCAGGCAACATGTTCCCGATTGCAGACGATGTGAAAATCCAGATTGAGTTTAATCCAGCTGAGATCGCTGAATATCGCCTCATCGGATATGAGACACGCCTGCTAAACCGCGAGGATTTCAATAATGACGCGGTCGATGCTGGCGATATTGGGGCAGGGTCCAACGTGACGGCGCTCTATGAAATCACACGCGTTGGATCTGATGCACGCCTGATCGATACTAGCCGCTACCAATCCGTGACCAATCAGCGAGCAGGCGTTGAAGGCGAATTGGCCTTTCTGAAACTCCGCTACAAGGCGCCGGGCGCTGATGAGAGCGTGCTGATCACACGTCCTGTGACCGAAGAGGATGCTGTAGGCACGTTCCAAAATGCCAGCGAAGCTACCCGCTTCGCCGCGGCTGTCGCAGGCTTCGGGCAGGCACTTCGTGGCGATCCATATCTCTCAGCGGATTTTAACTGGGACACGATCAAGGGCATCGCCGAAAATGCGCTTGGCGAGGATCCTTATGGCTATCGCGCAGGCTTCGTGAAGTTGGTCGACACGACCGCTGAAATTGATGCAAATGGAATGGAGTAGAGACACTCAAAACCGTTTTTGTCTGGCGAAAACTAGAGTCCCAACTCCGTTAGCGCGAGTGTTAGCTCGTGTACGACGTCGCAGCCCATGAAGATATGGCGGTCTATGCTTGGGCCTTCATGTTTTCCAGCGAGCCAGACGGTTTGTACGCCCGCATCTTTCAACGCTTTGGCGGCGGTTTCTGCCTCATCGGCGTAGCGGGGATCTGAGCCGCAGAGGACGGCGATCTTGCAACCGCTTGCTTTGTAAGCGGCAGCGAGCTCTGACACACTTTCCGGCGGGACCGGTGCGGCTTTGGCTTCGATACCGCCTGCCGCGAAGAGGTTTCTTGCAAAGTCGGCGCGGGCTGTATGTTCTGCGAGAGGACCGAGTGTAGCCAGGAAGATGGCCGGGCGCTGTCCAGTTTTCTCGAAATGGGCTTCGGCGCGATCGCGCAAGGCTTCGAACGGTTCGGCGAGGCGCATAGGAACCAAGGGCTCGGCAATCGCATCAGGACTCGAAATATCGGTATTGTCAGGGATGAAAGCGTTCAGTCCTGTTGCATCGACGCCGTCTTTTGGGGTGATCGGACCTGCGTCGCCGATGGGCGCACCAACAGCGTCCAGAAGCGGGAATTCGCTGACGCCTGTAATAGGGACTCTGCGTCGGCCAACGTCTTTGAGTAGGCCGACTTTGGCATTCTGAGCGCGCGATTGCAGCGCGCCGCTAATCAGGCTTTCAGCGAGGCCGCCCTCGGCCTCGATCTGCTGGAATTCCGTCCACGCGGCTTCTGCCATGTCTCGGGCGAGTGTTTCAGTGAACCAGGCCCCGCCAGAGGGGTCCGTAACACGGCCCAAACCGCTCTCTTCCATAGCCATGATCTGCGTGTTGCGGGCAATGCGGCGGCCAAGTTCTTCGGGCAGGCCGAGGGCTTCGTTGAACGGGCGAACGGTGATCACGTCTGCACCACCGACAGCCGCTGCAAAACAGGCCGCTGTGCCGCGTAGCATGTTCACCCACGGATCGTATTTGGTCAGCACGCGCGCGCTTGTGACGGCTTGAAGCTTCATCGGTTGGGCTTGGAGACCCATCGCGTCTTGGATGCGGACCCAGAGCTGGCGGGCGGCGCGGAGTTTGGCGATGCCGATGCCGTAATTGCCATCGACGCTGAGCGTAAACAGGATTTGTGGGGCGGTGCGGTCAGGGCTGAGGCCTGCTGCATCGAGACGGCGCATTGTATCGACGGCGCTCGCGATCAGAGTTGCGAGTTCCTGCGCTTCTGTGCCACCGGCCTCGTGAACCGGACGGGCATCTGCGCGCAGGACTGTGGCAAACGGGAAGCGAAGGGCGAGGGCTTCTGTTAGCGCAGCGGTTTTGGCGTAGACCTTATCCAGCCCACTGCCGAGCTTGCCTGTGCGCATCAGGACGCCGATGGGATCAATGTTGAACGCCAGCTTGGCATGCATCGCACCATCCTCGCCCTCGGCCCAAAGCGCCAGCAGCGCAGCGATACTTGCGCCGGTGCCCGCACCGCAATGATCAAGCGCGATGGGTGCAATGTCGGGGCGAACACCGCTCAAGGCGGTTTCAATGGCGTCAGCATCGCAGAGTTGAATGCCATTTTTGCCAGAGCAGTCGACCGCCAGCTCAATCCCTGTGACGCCGCGTTCAAGATCGCGAAGAATTTCCGCATTGGTCTGTGCCGGATCGGGATGGGTAAAACGCTGGCGAATATCCCATTGCAGGTCAGGGTTCGCCTGTGAATGGGAACCGCGCAGATAGGGCGCTGCTCCAGGTGCGCCAAGCGGGTCTTGCGCGCTTTTGAAATTGGTTTCGCGATAAAGTGGTTTGATTTTGATCCCGTCGCGGGTTTGACGCGTGATTTTCTCGATCCCGCCGCCTTTCAGGGCTTTTTCAACAGCGCCCAGCCAATCGGCTTCGCTGGCCTCATCAAAACCGCTGGAAAGTGAGAGAAGATCGTCTGCCATCGCGTGTCTCTTTTTCTTTCGCTGTGAAATGACGCACTGAGGCCATTTGGGCAAGGGGTGGCGTTACGCGAAGGCTGTACTTGCGCGTTTTAAATCAGAGCGGTAGCGGAAGATTGATGAGGACTGACCAGAACCGTTTCGACCTGCTGCGACTTGTCTTTGCGACGTGGGTTTTTGTCTATCATGGCGTTGCGATTGCGGCACTTGATGTGAATGGCGTCTGGGAAGCGCGGTTGGGACAGATGGCCGAGCTTTGTATTCAAGGCTTTTTCGTTGTCTCCGGCGCTCTGGTCTATGGTTCATGGGAACGCTCGCGCGGAATATCTGATTATGCGGGTAAGCGGGTTCGGCGGCTCTACCCAGCCTATTTGGTCGTGATTTTGGTGCCGGCTGCGGTGAGCTTTTATCTGAGTTCGGACCTCCGGGGCGTTGGTGAATATCTTGCGGCAAACGCGGTCTTTCTGAACTTTCTAGAGCCGAACTTACCCGGACTCTTCGAGGGTAATCGGTTTACTGAAGTGAATGGCGCGCTCTGGACGCTCAAGATTGAAGTGATGTTCTACATCGCTTTGCCTATTTTGGCGTTCGTTATTGCTCAAATGAAGAGCTTCTGGTGGCTTGGACTTCTCGCGCTTTATGCTGGTGGTATCCTCTGGACGCTAAGTTTGCCGATCTTGATTGACGGGGATATGGGCGAGCGATTAGCGCGGCAATTACCGGGGCAGATGGCGTATTTTGCGAGCGGTATGGCACTTTGGAAGCTGTGGGGTTTTGCCAAGACTAGACCGATGTTGATCGCGCTTCTCGGGGTGACCCTTTTAACTGTGTCTCTGTCTATTCAACACGGCGACGTGATCAGAGCGGTCGCTCTGGCGCTCCTGATTGGAGGCTTGGCCTTTGCGCCCGGCCCACACTTGAACGCGGCGCGATGGGGGGATGTCAGCTATGGCGTCTACATCGTCCATTTTCCCGTTTTGCAGGCGATGGTCGCGTTGGGCGCATTTGCCACTCTAGGAGCCGCAGCCGGACTGGCGCTCGCCTTCGTGATCGTGTTCGGCCTGTCATTTGTGCTCTGGTGGCTGGTTGAAAAACCTGCTTTGAGATCGGACAGTCATTATCGACGGGCCAGTGAAAAGGAATAGATATGTCGACCTATGAGACGATTATGCTGGACGCGACGCGGGCCGGAATCGCAATCCTGACGCTTAATCGACCTGACAAGCGCAATGCCTTTAATGGACAGGTGATCGGCGAGATTACTGACGCGCTGGAGACGATTGAAGAGCAGGATGGCGTGCGGATGTTAATCCTGCGCGGCGCTGGCAAAGTTTTTTCGGCCGGTGCCGATCTGGAATGGATGAAAGCCGCGCAGAATTGGACACGCGAGGATAATGAAGAAGACGCGATGGCACTGGCGGTCATGCTGCGCAAGCTCGCTAATCTACCACAAATGACTATGGCGCTCGTGCAGGGTGCAGCGATGGGCGGTGGGGCTGGTCTGGTGGCGGCGTGTGATGTTGCGGTGGCAATGGCGGGGACAAAGTTTGCCTTCAGCGAAGTGAAGCTCGGCCTCACACCGGCAACGATTTCGCCTTTTGTGATCGAAGCGATTGGGCCGCGCTGGGCCAAGGCGCTTTTTGTAACGGCGGAAGTGTTTGACGCGGCCTATGCCGAGAAGATCGGGCTCGTCCAATACGTTGTTGATGACGCGCAAGGGATGAGCGAGATGGAAGAGTATCTCGCGAGCTTGGCGATGACTGGCGCACCGGGCGCGATCCGCGATGCGAAAGCACTGGTCAATGACTTTGCCGGAGCTGAGGTGACAGACGCGCTTAGTCGTGAGACCGCCAAGCGAATTGCCGCGCGGCGCGTGTCCGATGAGGGGAAAGAAGGGCTATCGGCCTTTCTTGAAAAGCGGAAACCGGATTGGGCGACATAGTCGGCATCGGTCGCTTCGTGCTATCACAACTCAAATGCAAAACGGGCGCCCTTTTGAGGGAGCGCCCGCTTTTTTCTCAGATATGCTTTTCGGCGTGTTCTTAGAACTCGACCCGCAAGCGCGCACCGAATGTCGTGTATTCAAGATTGTCACGGTCAAAGGTCTGCTCGACGAAAAGACCGCCGATGGTCTTGCCTTCAGTCTGATAGTCGAGGCCGGCCGAAACGACGACCCAGCCGAGATCATCTGATCCGCCAACGACGTCAGCGCCGGCTGTTCCGACCTGACCCGGAAGGCTGATGACTGCATTCGCTTCTTCGCCATTAAAATCATAGACGACACGTCCGCCAACCCGAGGCTGCCACGCGGCGCTATCTTCCATGAAGTAGAAGTTCGCGCCGAGTGAGCCTTGCAAGCTGTCAATCGTCTGATCACCCACAGTGACAGCAGAGACGCCACCGGTTTCGGTGTAGCCATCGATCTCGTAGCTGAAGTAATCCAGTGACGCGACGCCTTCCAAACGCTGTGTAAATGAGGTTGCACCGGCAACACCGAACATGACTTCGGTCGCTTCGGTCTCGCCCGACACAGTGCCGCCTGTCAGGCCTGCCCTTGCTGTGGAAATGTCGCTCTGGCCAAAGCCGACATAGCCGGACCAGTCGATTTTCTCACCGGTTTTGACGCCGTAAGCGCCCAGCGTGAAGCCTTCCGTTGAGGCCACACTGGCCCCGTCCTTGGCATCATTATCGCTCTCGCCATAGCTGAGGAAGCCACCCACACGGATATTCTTGCCGACTTGACGGTCAATACCGGCCGTCAGGGACAGACCGTCAATGTCGCGCTCGTCGCTGCCATTGAAGGCTTCTTGATCGCCTTGGTGAGCGGTGACTTCGACAAAGCTGCCCCAGCCTTTTGTGTTCGTCTTGGCTGAAGACTGCGCTGCAGCGTCCGCCTGCATCGCGAGACCCATCATGGGCGTTGCGCTACTTGCTCCAGTGCTGGCGATATTGACGCTATTGCCATCCGCGCGTCCGGCACGGATCGTTTTAATCCGTGAACCGATCTGGCCTACACGGGTTTCTGTCCCTGCAAGATTGGACTGTTGTATGGCGAGGCCGCCTGCTGGCGTAAGAGCGTTCAGAGCGGTTGTCAGATCGGCGCCCGACAAAACGTCGAGTGTATCATAAAGCGTTGTTTTATCGCTGTAATTGTCAGCACGTAGGCCATCCAGCAGCCCACCGATCGCAAAGCTGTTTGCTGATCCGGTGCCGCCGAACTGGGTTTCGTAGTCATTGGCGATGACTTCGAACGTGACATTGTCTGCATTGTAGACATAGGCGAGTTCCAGAACGCCGGGGGCGTTGACTGAGAAGTTGCCAACTCTTGATCCTGTGAATGTCAGCAGCGTGCCTGTATCGCCGAACTTCACGCCAGTGACCTGCCCGTCGAGCGAGACGTCGCCTATGACGTCGATGGCATTGCCTTCATAAAGAAGCGTACTGGCAGACGTCAGGACGAGATCGCCGTCGACCGTGAGGCCTGTGCCTGCTGTCAGAGTGCCTCCATTGAACAGTGTGTCAGTCACGATTGTACCATCGCGGCCGGTGATTAGACCGAAATTCAGAATATCACGGCTGGCGAAAATACCACCGACATCAAGCGTGCCCTGACCAATTTGCGTGTCGACCAAAGCCAGGAACGTGACATCATCATTAATTGCGAGCGTCGCGTCTGCATTGGCAAGCGTCAGCGCATCAATTTCAACGTCGATATCAGCTGTTGTTGTGCCTGCGGCATCGAGTGTCACATCGAAATAGTTGACATAGCCAGCCGCGTTAAAGCCATTATTTGGTGCGACGCCACTTGAACCTGCACCTTCAAGATCGCCAAAGTCGACATCCCCAACGCCGAAGGTTGGGACGTCTCTTTCTTCTTCGAAATCGTTTGAAAGCGCACCGGCTTCATCACTTTCAGTTGTTGCCATTGTCGCGATTAGGCCATTGGCTACAAAATCGGTTGCGCCGATCTCCACCGTACCGCCTGCTCTGAAATTGGTTGTTTCAAGGCCTCCAAATGTGCCTTCGGCGGACGCCTCTGAATCTGTCGCTGGTGTTGCTTGAGTGGGATCAACATCGTTGATGTCGACGCCGTATATTGTGCCCTCTCGCGGTCCGGTTGCGCTTAAGCCTTCCTCTGGTCCGTCCGGGATTCCGTTAATCACGTTTCCGTTCGCATCGATGATACGGTAGGATGGGTCAAGATTCTGTACCCAATGGCTGGCATCTGACCAGTTTCCGTCACCTTCAACCGCAGACATATATTTCAGCGGGTTCGCTTCCTCGATAAACTGGTGATACTGGAACAGCGACGTATAATAGGACACATCGCCATAGCCGCTGCCTGGATTTGTCACGAAAGTGAAACCGCCGGACAGGACACCGCCGATGAGCAGTTCACCGTTAACTTCGTCGAAGAAGAGCGGCGAACCGGAGTCGCCACCTGCTGTGCCCGCCTCATTCTCTAACGCGTCATCCGCGAAGAAGTCATTGCTTGGACCACCAAGGAACAGCGTATCGTTCAGAAAAGCGCCATTGGTCCAGTCGACACATTGTACACCGCCGACACCGAACGCCACGGCGTCTTCATCAGAGCGGCGCTGACATTCATCGCCTGTGCGGTCGGGATTGTCGAAATCGATGAAGTACATGATCTGGTCGCCATCCGGCGCGCCAAAGAAGGTTGCGCTGGAATTATCGAGGCCACGCAGGAAGTCATTCTGCGATCCGACCATGCCAAGAATATTCTCACCGGCTTGACGCTTACCATCGATGCCGACATCCCCGGTAGAGCCGATACCGTGCCCGCCATACGCGGCAAGTGAGACATGCTCACCAACTGAGACGGGGCTGAACAGCATGGAATAAGTGGGCAGGTCCGCAAGCGGGTCTGCGAGCGCGATCAGCGCCACGTCCGCACCGGGGAATTCAACCTGTCCGAAATCCGCATCCGGGTGCGTTATAACCTGTGTGGAGAACGTTAGGCCATTGCGGCGATCAATCCTCGTCTCGCCTGTATCTAGCCAGTTGAAGAGCGCATCAAAAGTGTCTGGGCCGTAAGCGGCAATAATTGTGTCGTCACTACCTGCACGGTCGAGACCGTATGTGTTGGACGGTTGAGAATTAAAGCAGTGAGCCGCCGACAGAACGGTACGGTGATTGACCAGCGAGCCTGTGCAATTGAAGAAAACGCCGCCCCCATTAGACCAGTAGTAAAGCTGGACAACGCCGTCCCATTGTTCGTTGCCGCCGCGGTCTTCATCTTCGGAGCCTTCAACGCCTACATCATCACGCACGGTGAGAGCGCTAGCTGGAAGGCTCAGTGCAGAGACCAATGCTGCTGCGGAGGCGCCGAGAAGGAGGCGGCTTAGATTTGATGAAAGTTTCATAGCATTTCCCCGATCTTTTGGTACGGTATTGCTTAATTGATTAATCGAACGGGCGCACATGGAAAGACCAAAAACTGAAAAGCCCATCTTTCGACCGCAGAACCGTATCCGTTTGGCAACAGGTCGGCTCGTCATTCTTATGGCGGGGCTGTGCTTTTGTGCTGTCGGGTGCAGTCATGAAACGATTAAAACATCGAGTGATGAAGTTATGACGGACAATCCTATTGCTGAGGAGGGTGACGAAGTGGCAAGTCAAAACGGCGAAGGCGAGCCTGTCATCCCGAATGTGCGCGATATCATCGCTTCTGGTGACTATAATGATGATAAGCTGCCGCTTACGCCTGTTCCCGGTATTGGCATCGTCGATAGAGAGATTCCAAATGATAGTTTAAAAGACCGTGTTGAGGCCGCTCAAGCGCGTCAGGACGAGGCCCCTGAATAGGGCGAACCAGGGAGATCTATTCCATGTCTCAAAACGAAGAACAGTGGCGCAAGCGTTTAACCTTTGCGGCCTTACCCGGAGCCGTGAGCGTCACGTTTGAGTGGGCGACGACGCCCGACGGGACGTCCTTTGCCTTGCGTTCATTCGACAAGGATGGCCAAGTTATCGGTGACGGTGCCGACTACGATATTTTGAAGGCCCGTATCACGCCTCTTGAGGCGCTTGCCGAGTCGGAGGGCTTTGCAGACGGTTATGCCAAGCGCTCAATGACTCTGAATCTAAAAAGGGATGCCCTCGACCCGTCTTGGTAAGCTTTCTAGACGAGATCCAAGCGCCTAGGCATTCGCCTTTTTCCGTGTGCGTCTGCGCTTATTATTCTGTTTGCCTCGACTGCTATTCTTAGCACTCTTTGGCCTGTTCGAAGGGCGTTGCCCACTTCTGCGTCCACCGCGTCCTGCGGGTCCTTTTGGCTTTGGCGGACGGAAGTTCGGGTCGGGCGTTGGCAGGGCTGTGATGCTGGACCCTTCCGGAACGGGTAAGACATCAATCTCCATGCGGATCGTCTTTTCAATATCGCGCAAATAGTAAAGCTCGTCCTCGGCCACAAAGGATAAAGCAAGGCCGTCTTTGCCCGCGCGCGCTGTGCGCCCAATGCGGTGCACATACTGTTCTGGCACGTTGGGCATCTCGAAATTGAAGACATGGCTGACACCGTCAATGTCGATGCCACGCGCAGCGATATCTGTCGCAATCAGCACGCGACATGTGCCGGTTTTAAAAGCCTCCAGCGCTTTCGTGCGTTGGGGTTGGGATTTGTTGCCGTGGATCGCTTTCGCCTCAATACCCTTGGCGACAAGTTTGCGAACCACTTTGTCTGCGCCGTGCTTGGTGCGCGTGAAGACGAGTGCGCGGTCAATGCTATGGGCGCGAATAACATCTTCCAGCAGGCGGATTTTGTCCCCGTTCGCAACATGGATGACGGCCTGATCGACCCGTTCCGCGGTCGTGCTTTCCGGCGCGACGGAGACCCTGGCCGGATCGCGCAGGAATTGCTGTGCGAGGTCGCTAATCGATTTTGGCATCGTGGCAGAGAAAAGGAGCGTTTGGCGATCCTTCGGACACATCGCGATGATCTTCTTGAGGTCATGAATGAAGCCCATGTCGAGCATCTGGTCAGCCTCATCGAGGATTAGGATTTCGACCTCCGACAGTGTCAGCGCGCCTTGCTGAGCGAGATCGAGCAGGCGTCCGGGCGTCGCGACAAGGACGTGGGTTCCTTTTTGCAGGGCTCGGATTTGCTTGTTGATTTTGACCCCGCCAAAGACGGTCTGGGTAACGCAATCCATATATTTGGAATAGGTCTGGAAACTCTCTGCGATCTGGCGGGCGAGTTCTCTCGTCGGCGTGAGGACAAGGACACGGGTCGACTTGAACTCGCGGCCTTGTGGGTGCTCCAACAGATAATCGAGCGTCGGTAGCGCGAAAGCGGCAGTCTTACCCGTGCCCGTCTGGGCAATGCCGAGCAGGTCGCGGTCTTCGAGCAGGAGTGGAATGGCCTGTTCCTGAATGGGTGTCGGGGTGTCGTAACCTTGCTCGGTTACGGCTTTCATGACCTGCTTGTGCAGGCCGAGATCAGTGAATGTGGTCACGTCTATTGTCTCTTTTCATGGCGTGCGGGCGGTTCTGTTCCGAGCGCAGCCAGTTTGGCTATCGGAACGACCCGCGTGAAAAGGGACGTTAGTATCTCAAGGTGCGCCTGAAGGGGGAGGCCCAATCTCTCTTATATCCTAAGAGAGCGCGATTCACGCTGCCTGCCCCATGCGCTGATCAAAGCGCTGCGACGCGCCCCTATGGCGAGCAAGGTATGAACGGTCAATGAAGATTACTCAGCGGGCGTGCGTTCGGCTTGCCATTTCTCGCGAAGGTCTTCGCTGCGCTGATGATTGCCGTCAGGGCTCCAGCCGGGCGCGTTGATGGCGCGCTTGAGCCATGTCAGGGGCTTAAGACCGTCGCGTGCACAATCGCGGATGAGCGCAATGAATTCGTGATAGGCGATGGTGATCGGGTTGTGCGTCTTAAGCTGTTTAACTATGCCGTAATCGGGTTTGTCTTCGCGGAGTTCTTCCTGAAATGTGCCAAACATCTTGTCCCAGATGATGAAGACACCGGCATAATTGCGGTCGAGATAGCGCGGGTTCGTAGCATGGTGGACACGGTGGTGGCTCGGCGTGTTCATCACCGCCTCGAACCAGCGCGGCATTCGGTCGATCGCCTCTGTATGGATCCAGAATTGATAGACCAGATTCACACCACCAGCGAAGAAGATGAAGGCGGGGTGGAACCCGAGCAAGACGAGCGGCCAACTAGTCACGATCAGACCAGTGAACGGTCCGAACCATGGCTGACGCAGCGCGGTTGAGAGATTGTAGTGACGGCTGGAATGATGGGTGACATGCTCCATCCAGAACCAGCGGATACGGTGCATAAACCGGTGCTTCCAGTAATAAACGAGGTCGTAGAGCAGGAAGACGATGATAAAACTCCACCATATCACCGGCGTATCGATCACGCGGTAGGGCCAGACCAGCATCATCATCCAGAGCGCGGCAAAGCCGGTAATCGTATTCACCACCACGCTGCCCGCACCCATGGCGAGCGATGCGAAGGCGTCTTTTGCCTCATAGCGCCCCTCGGCATGGCCGGAGCGTACAGCCAGCCACTCGATTAGAACCGAGAGCGCAAAAATAGGTGCAAACCATGTCGTGATGGGTGGGAAGTCCGGCATTATGTGAGTCTAAGTTGCTATTCCTGATAAGTCGATGCGACGTTACCTAAAGTGTGCAGTGGCTTGTAAGTGCTTTCAGGATGTTTCCGATTGGCGCGCCCTAATGCGAACACATGATGATAATACCGGGTTTAGGCTTCATCTGAAGGGGTCTGAAATATGCTGTACTTAGTTCGCCACGGTCAGACAGAACTGAATTGGGTCGGGCGTATGCAAGGGCGAACGGATTCCAAGTTGACGGAACGAGGGCAACAGCAAGCGCGTGTTGTGGGTGAGAAGTTGAAGACGGTGCTTGGTGGTCAGAGTGCTGAACTCTGGGTGAGCCCTCTAGGTCGGGCGCAGGAGACGGCGTCCATTCTTCGCGATTATATTGCCGTCTCTCATGTCACGAATGATGAGCGATTGGCCGAGATTAGTCTTGGCGATTGGGAAGGTATGACGATGGAAGATATAGAGTTCACTCATCCCGGATTTCTGGATGGCAGCGGCCGTTTTGATTGGGCCTATCTTGCGCCGAGAGGTGAGAGCGAAGCGGCGTTGCTGGATCGGCTTGAGGAATGGTTGGCTGAAATCGACATCGACCGTGCCAGAATCGTCACAGTTTCACATGGTTGGGCCGGGATGGCTTTGCGCTCGATTTATACCGGTTTTCCGTTTGCCGAGGTCAGCGCGAAAGGTGACTCTCACGAAGCTATTTTCGAGTTTTCTGGTGGTGTTATCCGTGAATTTTAGCGACCCATGCGCAAGGATCGGGTGGTGACTGAATAGTGCTCTGTTTAGTCGGGTCACAGGATTTTCAGGAGGCTGTAAAATGAGCCAGACAGATAAAATTCGGGCGTTTCGTGATCTGCACGTTGCAGGCGAGCCCTTGGTATTAATGAATGTCTGGGATGCGGGCTCGGCGAAAGTTGTAAGCAATGCGGGCGCTTCGGCCTTGGCAACGGGGAGTTTTTCTTTGGTCGGTGCGCTTGGATATGAAGATGGAGAGCATTGCCCGAAAGACCTCGTGCTCGGTGCGCTGCGTTTGATTTGTCGTGCGACGGACAGGCCTGTTAGTCATGATTCTGAACGTGGCTATGGTGAAACGCCGGCGGAGGTGGGCGAGTACATCCGGTCCGTTGTGGATGCAGGGGCTGTTGGAATCAATCTTGAGGACGGCGTCGATAGCGAAAGTGGTTTGCGCGCGCTGGATGAGCAGCTCGTGCGGATATCAGCTGCAAAGGAAGCTCTGGGTGAGGGATACCTGAATGCGCGCACGGATGTCTTTCTGTTGGAAAGCGGTCGAGAGATGGATGATCTGATAGAAGAGGTCATTACACGAGCGCGAGCCTTTAAGGTGGCCGGGGCAGATGGCCTCTTCGTTCCAGGCCTCGTCGACCTCAAAGCGATCAATAGAATCTGCGAAGCTGTGGAGATGCCCGTGAATGTGATGCGCAGTTTGGATGGGCCTGACATCAGCGCATTTGCAGACGCTGGCGTTGCGCGGATCAGTCATGGGCCCTGGCCTTGGCGAAAGGCTATGAGCGATTTAAAGACCGAGGTTGAGGCTTTGCCTTAGGCCTGTTGGCTTTGTTCGGATGACGTGGCCTTTTGTCTGAAGAGCGCTAAAACAAGCCGAAGCGTTTTTTCTTTTTGGCAGTTGTTTTGAATTCCTTTTGTAGAGGGTCATCAAGCTTTGCATCGCTGACGATCCGACCTGAAAGCCAGAAGGAGCCGCCAATAATTGCGCCTATTTGAGGCGTTTCTGGAAGGATAGTATCGTCTGCAACAACGTCGATTTCACCCCCAAGAGTGCGCACGAGAAGGTGCGTGAAATGCCCGCCTTTGTAGACGTCGGAATGTTGCTCGGCTGATAGGACTGTACCGTAAAACATGCCGTAGCTTTCAGGTTGCGTGCCCTCTGGCGCATCCTCGGAGATGAAGAGTCCGCTCGGGACAAAGCTCTCTGACGCAAATTTGGGCTCACCGGTATCAGTCGAGGCGTCATAAGCGGCCTCATCTGAGTAAACCTGCAGCTCATAAGGTGATGCGGTGAGTTGCACGTCGACGGTCTGCGGCAGGTTGAGCCTTGGCATTCGCCAGCGATCGGGCAGATCAAATACAAAAGGATAGCTGCCCGTATCTTCCGGTGCATCCTCATTTTGCGGCTCGGCCCATCCATAAAGGGCTCCGTCGAGCGGACTATACCCTCGGTCGATATCTCTTATGAGCCCAACACGCCGTCGCGATGTCCCTTGAAAATGCGGGCTGATGCCTATGAGACTATTCTGAGCATCGACCTGCAGCCAGAGGGAAGCGCCGCTTTCATGATGATAGGCGAGGTATATCCCGCGTTCAGTTTTGAGGCGCTCACAACGCGGCGCGATAGTCTCGATCAGCTGGTCCAAGTCTTCATCGGTTTGTACCGGGAAGCCGATATTTGAAAAATTACTCATTATGTGTGCCTTCCGGTTCAGCCCTCGATAAACGCCTTGAACTCTGCTTCGTAGTCGCCGTGCCAGCGCGATAGCGCGGGGCGGTTTTTGATGAGGTCGTCGGCGGTCCACTGGATGCGTTTTTCATCCAGGGCGCGGGGTGTCTCATTGTCCGGACAGAGGATGTAGCAATCATCGTCCTTGAGGCGATCCATCATATAGTCGACGGTTTCTTCAGCGGTGGCCGCGAAGGGAGGCTTATTCGGAATAAAGGCCTTGACCATGGGTGTGTAGACGAAGCCGGGCACGAGGAGGTGCGCGCTCAACTTGCAGTCTTCCTCGCCTCGGAAAGCGTGTGCGATGCTTTCCGTATAGGCGAGAACGCCGGACTTTGAGAGATTGTAGGCATAGTTGCCGGGTGGGCGTGTGATGCCTTGCTTGGAGGCGGTGTTGATGACCGCGCCGGGCTGCCCATGTGTCAGCATGGACGGGATGAAAGCGTGGCAGCCATTGACGACGCCGAACAGGTTGATGGCGATGGTCTCGTGAAAGGCCTCGATGTCTTCCCAAGGCTTGGTGCCCCTGCGGCCGATCCCGGCATTGTTCATGAGACAGTGGACCGGGCTAAAGCGGTCGGCGACTTTGGTTTGCAGGGCTTGGAGAGCGGCGAGGTCTGAGACGTCGCAACGCTCCGTCATAACCTGCGCGCCTAGATCGCTGAGGGTCGCGGCTGCCGTTTCGAGTTCAGCCTCTTTCATATCGATCAGGACGAGGTTCATACCTGCGGTGGCGAAACGCTTGGCCGCGGCGAGACCGATGCCGCCTGCGCCGCCTGTAATGACGGCGGTTGCGCCGGATCTGAGCCATTGAGTCATGTGTCTTCCTCCTCCCGCGTTTTTGGGTTTATAGAACGAAGAGGATGTGAGGGCTAGGCGCGGCTAATACGTGCAGACGACACTTGTAATGTGTTCGCTTAACAGGAAAAATATAATTGAATATTCACTCACTTTATTGTTAGCGCGTTGTGAGCCTGAGTGGTGACAGGTGGGCGAAGACTAAGACTAAGACTAAGACTAAGGCTGAGGCTGGTTTGCGGAGAAGAGCGTTCCGGCTATCCCGGCTCGAGGAGGTGGGGTTTGTCTTGGAGGAGGAGATACGCCGCTATTCTAGAGCGCGCTGCGATTTGAAGTGGGGGCAGGGGCGCTGCCTCTGCGCGCTCTGTGAGCGCAGAAGTATCGCCTGGAAAGCGGGCGGTGAGGCTTTGGGTGAAGATTGTGTTTGGGTTGGGGGCGGCAGAGGGCTCGCTCGGCGCGCTTCCGACGGCGAGGAGATAGACCTTGCCCCACCATGTACCCATGATCAGCCGCTCGCGCCCGTCCTCGGCCTTTTGCGCGCACAGAATGGCCAGCTGCAGCAAAAGCCACGGCCAGAAGATCGGCGAGCATATCTCAAACAGGTCTGCGTAACGCTGAAAGATCATGCCACGCAGTATACGGTCACTCAGAAGGGGCGGGGATAGATTGTTGTTGAGGCGCGGTGGCTATTGGGGTTTTGGGCGATTTGGTGGGGAATAGAAGGTCGGGGTGACTGGAACGCGAGCAAACCAGACATGAGATTTCTACTCCACAAGAATAGCCAGCACAATGCTGATAAATGCGAACATGATCGCAGCGACTATCTGGCTGAGGCCACATATCATAAAGAGATTAATCAATGCGGTCGTAATAAGTAGTATTTGTTCAATTCTCTGTTTCATATTTGGGTCCTTCAAGATTGGACCCGGCCGGGTTGGCCGCTTGGCCGTTTGTGTACATAGAAGGTATATCTGGCGGCCTATTCTTTGGCGTTGTCGAAAGTTTACGAAATGGCCGATTTTGGCAAAAAATTTGGGCGACTCGTCCGTAAAAAGCGCGGCATTGAGGGCCTGACACAGGAGAAGCTCTCCTTCTCGTCTGATGTGCCGAAGGCAAGAATTTCGCAGCTGGAAAACGGCAGAATATCCAATCCACAGGCGCGAACGATTGACGCCCTTTGCGTTGCTCTTGATATTTCGAATGAGGAACGGATCGCCTGTCACGAAGATTCCGGGCTTAGTCTATCCACGCAGTTACTCGAAAACCTAGCTACTGGTTTCGGGAATTCGAATCCAAAAGCCACCGAAGCGGATATGATTGCATTCTTGAAGGGAAAAGCCGTTGAGTATCATGAGTTGCGTCGGCGGCTTGACGAGTTGGCAGAAGTTGATGAGCGGCTTTCACTACTGCTTGCTTCGACCAAAACCGCGATTGACCAAGGTGATTTTCAGAAGGCAGACAAACTCTTAGAACAAGCTGAGAACATTCAATTCGACTTAGTTACGAAAGACGCCTTGGTTACACAGGCAACTCTGAGGATGGAACGTGGAAACGCCGCGCTTCTCTCTGGCTATCTGGGATTGGCGGTGGAACACTTCGAGACAGCCGCAAACTACTTCTCTGGGATTAATAAGGAGCTGGAGGCGAAAACTAGGCATAAGCACATCGATTTGCTTCGTTCTTACGCGTACCGCTATAGGGATGCAGAATCGCTACACGCAGCGCGGGAGTTTTTAGTTCAGAATTTGGGTATTTGGACTGAAGATACCTTCTTTGAATCTTGGTGCATGACCAGGAACGCTTTGGGTGGGGTAGCGGTAAGGCTTGCCCAATTTGACGATGTATCGAGAACTCATGAGCATCTAAAGGATGCAAAGGAAAATTATGAGATCGTTCGCACAAGTTGCTCAAGCGGTGATGATCCAAAATCGCTTGCAATTGCTACGTTAGACTTGGCGAACGTTCATTTAGCTCGCTCATTCAGCAATTCGGACGAGCAATTTCTGAGCAATCTTTCTATTGCGATTGAGCTGCAGTATTCCGCTCTCGATTTTTTCACAGTGCAAAAACACCCGCGAGAATGGGGGATCGTACACCACAATCTTGGCTGTTCGCACACATCAATAGCCGCACTAAAGAAGAAGACCGAGGCGATTGAACATCTTCAGTTGGCCATCAAACATTTAGAGCAGTCATTTGATGTGAGAAGTCCTGAAGCTGGTTTGCAGTATTGGGTAGCCTCATGTCGGTCACTTGGTGAGGCCCTTATAAGTTACGCGGATCTGTCGCACGAACGACGTTCGGAATACATTCAACGAGCAGACCGGATCCTCCAGCGGGCACAAAGTCATATCGATCAAAGTGAACATCCGAACCAGTGGGCTGAAATCGAGACTCAAAAATCGCGACTTCTCGAATTATCCTGACGTGAGCTAACGTCCGCTTCTGGGAGCAATCACCGGTTTCATAACGTCCGGTTTAGGGAATAAGCGGCCTATTCCTTACCTTCGACGATTCTCAAGCCGTAACCTCAGCCTTCGCAGCAGCCCTAATCATATCACTCGCCTTTTCCGCGATGGCAATCGTCGGCGCGTTCGTGTTGCCGCTGACGAGGCGGGGCATGACGGAGGCATCGACGACGCGGAGGCCTGCGACGCCGCGGACGCGGAGCTCAGCGTCGACGACGCCCATCGGGTCGCCGTCCGGGGCCATTTTGCAGGTGCCGACGGGGTGGTAGATCGTGCCGCCGGTTTCGCGGGAATAGGCGAGGAGTTCGTCATCGGTCTGGAGCGCTTCGCCGGGTTCCATCTCATGCTCGATATATCTGGCGAGTACGTCTTGTTCAGCGAATTTGCGCGCCCAGCGAAGACCTGCGACGGCGGTCTGCTGATCCAGTGGATCGTGCAGATAGTTTGGCAGGATGGCTGGATGCTGGTCATGGGCCGAGGACTTGATGTGGACACTTCCCCGACTTTCCGGTCGGAGCTGGCAGGGCGCAATAGTGAGCCCCGGCTCTTTCTCAAGCACCATGTCGCCGTCTTCGGTCAGCTTGTTCATGTCCATCGTGGCAGGCAGAATGTGGTATTGCACATCCGGCGTGGCGAGCTCTGGACGGGTCTTCACGAAGGCCGCGATATGGGCGGCGGACAGCGTCAGCATGCCTTTGCGGGTGAACAGCCATTTGAAGACTTCGCCAACGAGGCTGAGCCCGCGCGACTGACTGTTCACGGACGGTGCGCCTTTCTTCAAGCGGTAGCGATTGCCGAGGACGAAATGGTCCTGCAGGTTTTCGCCGACGCCGGGCAAGGCCGAGACGACATCGATGCCTTTGGATTGAAGCAGATCCGGGTTCCCGATGCCGGACAGCTCCAGCAGTTGCGGGCTGTTAATGGCGCCACCTGAGAGGATCACTTCGCCGCGCGCTTTGGCCGTGACGGTTTTGCCGTTCTGAGTGTATTCAACGCCAACGGCACGCTTGCCTTCGAATAGGACGCGGGCGGCGAGGGCATGGGTTTCAATCGTCAGGTTAGGGCGATTTTTAGCCGGGTTGAGATAGGCGACGGCTGCACTACAGCGTTTGCCGTTTTTCACGGTAAGCTGGTAATAGCAGATGCCTTCCTGATCCTCACCGTTCACATCGCGATGCTGCAGCCCCATGGCTTTGCCGGCTTCGATGACGGCGTCCGAGACTTCATGCGTTTCGGTGACGTCCGAGACATTTAGCGGACCGCCTTGGCCGTGGCCGTCCATGCCGTCGCGCTCTTGGTTTTGGCTGCGGATGAAATAGGGATGCATGTCCGCGTAAGACCAACCGCGCAGGCCGAGTTGGGCCCAGCCGTCATAGTCCTGTTGTTGGCCACGGATATAGAGCAGGCCGTTGATAGAGGATGATCCACCGAGGACTTTGCCGCGCGGCCAGGTATGGACGCGATCATTCGTGCCGGGATCAGGCTCGGTCTCGTACAGCCAGTTGACCTTTGGGTCTTTCAGGGTCTGGGCATAGCCGACCGGGATGTGGATCATCATGGAGGTGTCCTTGCCGCCCGCCTCCAGCAGCAGGACTGTGGACTTACCGTCCTCCGTCAGGCGGTTGGCGAGGACGCATCCGGCGCTGCCGGCGCCCACGACGATATAATCAAATTCAGCCATTTCGTTTCACTCCCTTGATCGTTCGCACTCTTTTGGTGCGTGTTTGGCTGCAGAATGACACAGGCGTCACGGAATGGAAGGGTCGCGTCGGGGAAAATCGAAATCTGTCCTGTTGACGGTCCTAGGGGAAAGCGGCTCTGTTTGGGAAAAATGACACACTTAAGGGAGCGGCGCGCATGGCCAGCATTGGAAATTTTGAGCAGATCAAACTGGAGCTTGAGGACAATATCGCGATCCTCACGCTCAATCGCCCAGACAAGATGAACGCGTTCACCGGCCGGATGATGTACGAGCTGATCGAGGCGTTTGATCTGACCGATGCGAATGATGATGTGCGCGCGGTGATTGTGACCGGAGCCGGGGATCGGGCTTTCTGTGCGGGGGCGGACCTGTCTGAGGGGGCCAAGACGTTCGACTATGAAGCGCGCGCCGATAGCGGCGAGATGGATCGGGCTGCGAAGATTGATATTCAGCGCGATGGCGGTGGGCGTGTGACGCTGCGCATTTTTGAGAGCCTGAAGCCGGTCATCGGCGCGATTAATGGCGCGGCCGTGGGTGTTGGTGTAACGATGCAGTTACCGATGGACATCCGGATTGCCTCAGACAATGCGCGCTTTGGCTTTGTGTTTAACCGCCGCGGCATCAATCCTGAGGCGGCCTCTAGCTGGTTCCTGCCGCGTTTGGTCGGCATTCAGCAGGCACTGGAATGGTGCTATTCAGGGCGCGTGTTTCCGGCGCAGGAGGCACTGGATGGCGGACTTATCCGGTCAATCCATTCTCAGGATGAGCTGTTGGACGTCGCCAAGGGCCTCGCCCGCGAAATTGCGGAGAATACGGCGGCGGTCTCAACCACTCTTACGCGTCATATGATGTGGCGCATGCTGGGCGCGAGCCACCCCATGGACGCCCACATTGTCGACAGTGCCGCGATCTATTCGCGTGGTCAGACGCCGGACGCGAAAGAAGGCGTGATGAGCTTCCTCGAAAAGCGCAAGCCGACTTATCCGGTGAAAGTGTCGGACGGCATGCCAGGCTTCTTTCCGTGGTGGGACGATCCGGAATTTGAGTGGATTGGGCCGGAGTAGGGTTAAGTGGTTGTCGCTGGATTTGTCGGATCAGTAACAGGCAAGGTGAACCCTAACTAATCCTCGGCTTCTGCCCATAAACAGAAAGTCATATTCTTACCTACAGCTGCAACACCACCAGCAAAAGTCGCTCCGGGTCTTGGGTCGCAACCACCATGGAAATCAAAGTAATATCGTTTGTAATTTTTCAGTGGTTCGATAGTTTTGATAACTTGTCCATTTATGCGAGACCGGGGACTGTACTTCCAGTGCCCTAGCGCAAAGAATTGAGCGCCTTGACCGATGCCGTCCAGCCCATCCCTGATGGATGCTTCTAGGTCTGCCGAGACTGGTTCTCCAGTTGAGTGCACCATGGATTGGGTTGCATATAAGGCTATCCAGCTTTCAGTCTCATTCCGCGAGGCGCTCTGAAAATATTTCAAGTTACGTTCATCAAAGCGGCTTTCATATATCAGCCATTCAGGAAAGAAGCTCGATTTTCCCCTAGCTCCAGGTGCATTGGCATCCGGTGAAATCAAAATTTGCGGACGTAAGTAATTATGCTCGTATCTATCTAACTTAAGCGCTAGATCACAAACTTTTCGAATATCTTCTGTCATCGGTAAAATTTTAATTCTGAATACTCATTGCCACCCGCTCAATCTCGGCCAAGTGCGCTGCCACCTCAGACTTGCTCAAAAACGACCCGGTAAAGCTGTTCTGTGCCAGCGTGACAATATCATCCGCGCTCAAACTAACAGCCTCTGCCGTCTGGCGATAATTTTCGTTCACATAGCCGCCGAAATAGGCGGGGTCGTCGCTGTTTATCGTGGCGCTTAGGTCGAGCTGCAGCATGCGCTTCATGGGATGATCGCGCAGATCATCCACGACGCGCAAGCAGAGGTTTGAGAGTGGGCAGACAGTAAGGGTGAGGCCGTCCTCGCGCAAGCGCTCGATCAGGGCCTCGTCTTCCAGCAGGCGGTTGCCGTGGTCGATGCGATCGATTTTGAGGATGTCAAGCGCTTCCCAGACATATTCTGGTGGGCCTTCTTCGCCAGCGTGGGCAACGACTTTCAGGCCGGCTTCTCGGGCGGCCGCGAAGACGTTTTTGAATTTCGACGGTGGGTTGCCGACTTCGCTGGAGTCGAGGCCGACGCCTTCTAGGCGGTCGAGCCAGGGCTGGGCCTGGTTCCATGTTTCGAATGCGGAGTCCTCCGAAAGGTGGCGCAGGAAGCACATGATGAGCTTGTAGGTGATGCCGTATTTCTCTTTTGCGGCGTCGAGGGCCGACAGGATGCCTGTTATCGGAACTGCGAAAGGCAGGCCGCGTTCGGTATGGCCCTGCGGGTCGAAAAAGACCTCGACATGACGGACATTATCGGCCGCGCACCGCTGCAAGTAAGCGTCGGTCAGGTCGTGGAAATCGGCCTCGGTCTGCAGCACCGCCATGCCTTGATAATAAATGTCCAGAAAGTCCTGTAGATTGTTGAAATTATAGGCGGCCTTGATCTCTTCGAGGGATTTGAAGGGCAGGGTAACGCCGTTGCGCTCAGCAAGCTGCATCATCATTTCCGGCTCGAGGGAGCCTTCGAGATGCAAGTGGAGTTCAGCTTTTGGGAGCGCGGCGATAAAGGCGTTGAGATCTGTCATGGGCGCAGTGTAGGCCGCCGCGCGCGTTTCGGAAAGCGCCTATTCGGCCGCCATTTGCCCGGCCATCATCATGGCGACGACGGGGTGGGGCTGAGCAGTCTCGCGCATGGCATTGAGGTCTGCAAACGCACCGCGTGCGGCCTCAATCGTCTTGTCCATGTCGGCCATGGTCATGGCCTGGCAGAGGAACATGTTGTGCCACGGATGCACGTAGATGCCGCGCTTCAGCATGGCTTCATCCCATGCGAAGCCGAGGCGGAAATCGGGGTCGTCATCGAGCAGGAAAAGCGGCATCTGAACCGGGCCGGTCTGGCGGAAGCCGAAGCCTGCCTCTTTTGCTGCGGTGGCGAGGCCTTCGCGGAGGTGGTTGCCGAGTGCGATTGTGTGTTCGAGGTAATCGCTTTCGCGTAGGATTTTGAGCGTCTCTAAAGCTGCCGCCATCGGGACGGCGGAGAACCAGAAGGAGCCTGTCGCATAGATAGAGGCCGCACCCGCGCGGGCGCTGTCTGAGCCAAGCAGGGCTGAGATAGGGTGCCCATTGGCGAAGCTCTTGCCCCAAGTGGAGAGGTCGGGCTTGACCCCGATCAGTTCCCAACTGCAATCGCGGGTCAGGCGGAAACCGCCGCGCACATCGTCCACGATCAGGAGCGCGCCTTTTGCATCGCATAGCTCGCGGGCGCGTTTGGCGTAGGCCGGGTCCGGGGCAGCTTGGTCGGTAAACGCGTCATGCTTGAAGGGCGTTGCGAAGATGCCTGCGAGGTCGTCTCCGGCCTCAGCGACTGCGGCTTCTAGGCTCTCAACCGAGTTATAGTCGTAATAGGCGATGTGGGCGCGGTCTTCAGGTAGGACGCCCGCGGGCATGGGTGTGCACCACGGGACCGCGCCGTGATAAGCGCCGTTTGCAACGAGTATGATGCGCTTGCCGGTCTCTGCGCGCGCAACGGTTTTGGCCATCGTGGTGGCGTCTGTCCCATTCTTACAGAACATCGCCCAGTCGGCGTGGCTGACCATGTCTGTCATGGTCTCCGCGAGTTCGACCATCAGCGCGGTCGGGCCGGTCATCGTGTCGCCTTTAGCGAGCTGATCTATAGCGGCGCCGTCGACGCGTTTATCGCTGTAGCCGAGCAGGTTTGGCCCATAGGCACACATGAAATCGAGATATTTGTTACCGTCCGTGTCCCAGAGATAGGCACCTTCACCGCGCTTAAAGAATTGCGGGTAACTGTCGGGCAGCATCATTGTGGATTCGTGGCCGTAGACGCCGTTGGGTAGGACTTTTTGTGCGCGGCTCCGCAGGTTTTTATCGTTTGTCCGATTCATCTTGCTTTCCTCCCGTGCGGCTTTGCTTTCTTCGAAGATGTTCGCTTTGCAGAGGGGTATTGTCAAACGCGGCTGCTCACATTGCGCCCTCGCGCAATCCTTAACGCCTGCTATAGTTGCTCATAGACGGCCATAAGGGGTGGCTGCAAAGGGAGAGAGTGATGGGTTTGATTTGGTGGATTTTGCCAGCGCTGACCTTGGTTTTGGGGCTGATGTTGAGCTTTGCAGGCATCGGGAAACTCATCAAACTGAACCTGATGTCGGGGGGTATCCGGTTCTTGTTCGGGATCGGTTTTTTGGGCTTGGCGGGTGTTGTGACGCTGGCGGGGCTGAACCTGCAAACGTTTAAGCGCCTGACGTTTGAGCGCGTTGTGGCGAATGTGAGTTTTGATAAGGCACCGGGTGTTGATGATACTTACACGGCAAAGCTTGTGCTGGCCGAAGGTGAGGTCCGCAGCCATGAGATTAAGGGCGATGAGTTCTCTCTGGGTGCGCAGGTCATAACATTTAAACCAATGTCACAGATGCTGGGCTATGACAGCGTCTATCGGCTCGACTATCTCGAAGGACGCTATGCCAATCGGTATAATACAGCAGCGGTGAGCGAGGCAGTGAGTACAGGGATTAAACTGTTCGAAAATCCGGGACTGGACGTCTATGGCCTCGCGAAAGAGCAGGGTAAGCGGTTCGGTGTTGCAGCGGGCAATAAGGACGCTCAGTTTGGGTCTGCGGTTTATGCACCGATGGGCGACGGGCTCGAATACGAGGTCAGTATTACCCAAAGTGCACTTGTGTTGCGGCCCAAGAATGAAGCGGCGCGGCGGCGACTGACGATGCCGCAAAGAGAGTAAGCGATGTTCGGGCTTTGGGAGCGATATGTTGTTCCGCCGCTAATTTCGTGCGCGTGCTCGTCCAAGCCGATCATGAAACAGCGGGAGAAGATTGTCCCTGAAGCTGAAGGTGTGGTGCTGGAGATTGGCTGTGGTTCGGGCACGAATTTTGGGCTGTATGACCGATCCAAGCTGACGCATTTGCATGCGGTTGAGCCGGCTGAAGGCATGGTGAAACGGGCGCGTATGGCGTGGTCTGATAGGGGTGGGGAGACACCTTGCGACATCCACCATTGTGGGGCTGAAGCGGTGCCGCTAGACGATGGATCTGTTGATACGGCGGTCGTCACGTTTGTGCTCTGCACGATCCCGGACTGGGAGGCGTCTCTCGTGGAATTGCGGCGTGTTCTGAAACCGGGAGGACGGCTGCTATTTTCAGAGCATGGGCGCGCACCGGATGAGGGCGTTGCCAAGTGGCAGCGACGGGTTGAGCCGGTCTGGAAGCGTATCGCGGGTGGCTGTCACCTGACACGCGATACAGGCGAAATGCTGGAAGCGGGCGGGTTCAAGACCGACGTCTATGAGACGATGTACCTGCCAAATACGCCGAAGGTTGCGGGCTTTGCCGCCTGGGGCGCTGCGCGTGTTGCGTAAGCCGCGTACTCCGCCGCACTTGCCGTTTTTGAGCGGTGAGCCTGATTTTGCGCCAAACATGAAGCCGATCGCGCCAGAGCAATGGGTCATGCCGGACACCGAGGCCGGGCTATGGCTCAACAATAAGCGGCTGTTGATGAAGCTGATGCGCGATCAGGTGAGCGCTGGTGATTTGGACGGGCAGGCGGCGCAGGAATTGCTGTATAAACTGATCGAAGAGACCGGCGAAATTCCATCGCAGAATATGCCGACCGCGCTGGAGGAGGCGGCCTCTCTCGTGTCGGACGACCTATGCATTCTGGTGGAAGACCGACCAGGTGATTGGCGGTTAAGTGCAGGCGTGTTGTGCGCGCCCACCTATTGGCGGTTGCCGGAGCGCATCGGGCTGGATTTGGGGGGCTTGCACGGGCCTGTGCCGGGCGGTGATCCGGGTCTGTCTGCGCGAATTGGACGGATTTTTACAGGGCTTCGGCCCGGGCGCGTGTTGGAGCGGTTTAACTGGACGGTTCAGGTCAGCGGGGAGCGGTTTACGCCTGAGCGTCCATCAATAGCGGGCGCGAGTGTGCAGGACCTTTACCTGCGTGTAGAACGTCAGACCGTGCGGAAGCTCATACATAGTAGGGCAGTGGTGTTCACAATCCGGATTTGTACCGATCCTCTGGTCCCCATCTTGGAGAATCCAGAGTGGCGTGAGGCGTTTGAGGATAGCTGGATTGGAGCGCCTGAGACTGTGCGGCGGTATAAAGGATGGGATGAGCTGGAGCCGCTGGTGCGTGGGGCCTGTCGTGGGGCGGCGTTCGCACTTTAATCCATCAGTGTCCGCCCTCTCCCCCTCCCAACCACCCCAGCCTTTGGGAACCATGGGGTGGTTGGGAGGGGGAGAGGGCGGACACTGATTTGTCTAAAAATCTACAGACGCTAGATAAGCACCCAACAGAGATCGCGGAGACGAAAGTATGAAATACTGGCTGTTCAAATCAGAGCCCTTCAAATGGAGCTGGGACCAACAGAAAGCCAAGGGCGACGCGGGTGAAGAGTGGGACGGCATCCGCAATTATCAGGCGCGTAACTTTATGCGGGATATGAAAATCGGGGACCGCGGCTTCTTCTATCACTCGAATGAAGGGTTGGAAGTTGTTGGTATCGTTGAGGTTTCTGCGGAGTCTGCGCCTGATTCTACAACAGATGATGAGCGCTGGGATTGCGTGCATCTCCGCGCGCTTGTCGATATGCCGCGCCCTGTGACCTTGAAAGAAGTGAAGGCCACCGAAGAGTTGAGCGATATGTCGCTGGTTACCAGTATGCGCCTGTCCGTCCAGCCGGTGAAAGAAGACGAGTGGATGAAGGTTTGCGAGATGGGCGGCTTGAACGGGAAGACGCTGAAACCGCTCTAGGTGATTGCGCGAACTTTGCTCGCGACGCTTTCGATAACGTCATCCATCAGGGTGGCGTCATCGGCTTCGGCCATCACGCGGATGAGCGGTTCCGTGCCGGATTTTCGGATCACTAGTCGGCCGGTTTTGCCTAGGCGGGTTTCGGCGTCCTTTATCGCAGCTTTGACACTGTCAGCTTCGAGCGGATCACCATCTTTGTATCGGACATTAACCAGCTTTTGCGGGACTTTGTCGAAGACGTGAGCGAGCTCTGAAAGGGGCTTTTCCGTTTCGACCATCACGGCAAGAACCTGCAGCGCCGCCATCAGGCCGTCGCCCGTGGTTGAATAATCGGACATGACAATGTGGCCGGACTGTTCGCCGCCGAGATTGAAGCCGCCCTCGCGCATGCGCTCAACGACATAGCGATCACCGACTTTGGTGCGCTCCAGCGTCAGGTCGAGGCTTTCGAGGTGTTTTTCGAGGCCGAGATTGGACATGACTGTCGTCACAACGCCGTTAGCGCTTAACAGCCCAGCCTTTTTCCAGTGTCCGGCGATCAGGCCGATGAGCTGATCACCGTCTACTTCATTTCCGTTTTCGTCGATAATGATGCAGCGGTCGGCGTCGCCATCAAGCGCGATGCCGATATCCGCGCGATAGGTTTTAACAGCGTCTTTCAGCGCCTCTGTATCGGTTGAACCGACCTCCTGATTAATATTGAAGCCATTGGGTTCGACGCCGATCTTGAAGACCTCTGCGCCGAGTTCATAAAGCGCTGCGGGAGCGACCTTGTAGGCTGCACCATTGGCGCAATCGACGCAGACGCGAAGGCCGGAGAGGCGCATGCCACGCGGGAAGCTCGCTTTGACGATTTCGACATAGCGGGCCTGCGCGTCATCCACGCGTTTGGTGCGGCCAAGGTCTTCTGGGGCGGCGAGTTTATCATCCAGCGCGCGGTCCATGCGGGCTTCTATGTCGAGCTCAATGTCATCTGAGAGCTTGTAGCCGTCCGGGCCGAAGAGCTTGATGCCATTGTCTTGATAATTGTTATGGCTGGCGGAGATCATCACGCCAAGGTCGGCGCGAAGGCTGCGCGTCATCATGGCGACACCGGGGGTCGGGAGCGGGCCGAATAGGGTCACGTCCATGCCGACTGATGTGAACCCAGCGACCAGGGCGGGTTCGATCATGTAGCCGGACAGGCGCGTATCTTTACCAATGACAACACTATGGCGACGCGGGCTGGTCGTGCGGAAATACTTGCCTGCCGCCATGCCCAGGCGCATCGCGATTTCTGGCGTCATCGGATGCGAGTTAGCCGTACCGCGAATGCCATCTGTGCCAAAATATTTGCGTGTCATGCGGGCTCCGATGCCGTTCTGTATCATTATGCACGGCCAATGCCATGATTTGTAAGGCAATTCCAAGGTCATTCTGCGTATGCCTTGTGCGCCGATTGCGGCGCGACACCCGCTCCCCCGCCCAACCACACCAGCCTATGGGGACCACTGGGGCGGTTGGGCGGGGGAGTGGGTGGGCGAAACGCTTAGTGGTGGCATGCTGCTTGCTTCATTCAACTCACTGGGGAAGTTGAAGGAGACGCGATATGCGTTTGAATAGACTGATGATTGGCGGTGCTGTCGCTCTGTCGCTTGGCGGATGTATGAGCATCCCAAAAGATATGAGCGTGGCCGATTATTGTGCCAATCCTAAAAAAGCGAACGAGAATGTCTGCCGCCTGAAAGTCGAAATTGACGGCAATGCAACGGCAATCGCCGACACAAATATGAGCCTGAAAGAGGCGCGCCGGTTTGCGGCAAATGCCATGAGCGCGGCACAAAGTGCGCAGGCGACTGCTGACAGAGCACTCGGCGCAGCAGGCGGTGCACAATCCACTGCGGACCGTGCCCTGACACTTGGCCAAAGTGCCATGCTGAAAGAAGAAGACCTGATCTGTAAAACCCGAGTGGTGCAGAAGTCTTCAGTCGGTCGCTGTGATGCCGGTTATACGGTCATGGGATGTACGCAGACGCGTTACACCCATCGCGCTGGTGGCCTGTCTTTCCTGCGCGAGGTCAATAATGACCAGTGCCGATTTAATTCTCAGGTTCTCGAAATGCATGTTCGTTGCTGCATGACGGCGCCTGTTCAAAAGCGGATCAGCTATCCGGCGGGTTAGGGGATCCTCAGTCTGCTAAAAACTTGAGTTTAGTTCCCTATTTTTGTAGTGTGAGAACACTACAAAATGGGGGACGCTTTGCGCTATTTAGTTTTTATTCTATTTTCATACCTGTTGAATGGTGCAGTGTTCGCTGAATCTGGCCTCGTCAGTAAAGAGGCAAAGGTTTTTGCGACGCCTGATAGATTTAGCCTTCCTAGTATCTCGCCGAGCGGGCGTTATATCGCGATGCTAGAGACGGGCGACATACCAGAAATTGTGATTTATGATTTTGACGACCCAGACAATCCGTCAGAAGTATTGCGAACCGTAGGTCATGTTATTGATGGGAAGCCGATACCGCATGATTATTACGTTCGGCTTCGCTGGTTAACGGATACAAAGCTCTTCATTGACGTCGTGAATCATAGCTCTCTGCGTGTCTGTGGCGACCGTGTTTGCAGGAATGATGCAATCAGGCGCTTCAATGTTCTTGATCTGGAAAAGAAAACGCTATCCTCCCCCTTCGCACGTGAATTTCCTTATCGTTTGTCTTTCAACCGTCGTTCAGTGATGAGGTCACAGGTGTCTGTTGTTTCCTGGCCCGATAGTACGCAAGGCTCGCTCTTGTTGTCATTCTTTCACGGACCAAAAGGCTATTACGGGGAACCCGGCGTTTATGAAGTCGACCCGGATACGCTGGAGACAAAACTTGTCGTAAAACCCAAGAAGAGCTTTAGCCGTTGGTTCGCAGACAATGAAGGCCAGGTTCGCTTCGCTTACGAACGGCGTCGGAACGAAATATCCTTTAGATATAGACTTCAAGGGCAGCAAAATTGGAAAAGGTCCAAACGGCTGCGGATTACAGAAGACGAGAGCTTTTCTTTTATTGGGCAATCTGAGGAACCGAATAGAATATATGTGTTCTCCAATCGCGGTGCAGATAAGCTCGGTGTGTACCTATATGATTTGGAAACAGACGACTTTGAGCGCCTAGTCGCTGGTGATGATGATCATGATGTCGATGTGGTCCGATTAAACCAGGATGGTAGCTTGAGGTCTGTCTCTGCGGGCGGGAAAATCCTCATTATAGACGACAAGACAAAGGCAGCGATCGACGCTCTGGGAGAGGTTGTCAATGATCTTACTTTCGCCCCTCAAGGGCGTAGCAGTGATGGTACGAAGGTCGTTTACGAGGTGACGAGTTCTTCAAATCCTGGTACTTTTTATCTCTACGACCAAACCAGCCAAGACATCTTCGAAATTGCTGAACGTCGCCCACGGCCTGACTGGGTGGAATACTCCTATAAGGAAACAATCGAGCTTGAGGCTCGGGACGGATTGCCTCTACAGGCTTACGTCGCCTTGCCCCGCGCCGTTGACTATCAAGACAATTTAAAGCTTCCGTTTGTCGTTTTGCCTCACGGCGGGCCGTGGTCTCGCGACTATGACAGCTATGATGAACTCACACAGTTTATCAACGCGCTGGGTATTGGTGTCATCAAGGTGAACTTTCGGGGATCATCGGGCTTTGGGCTTGAATTTCAGGAACTTGGATACGGTCAATGGGGGCGAGCGATGCAGGATGACCTGAATGATGCGCGTGCCTGGCTCGTTCAGGAAGGGCTCGCAGACCCTGAACAGATTTGCATGGTGGGCTGGAGCTATGGCGGCTATGCGAGTCTCATGGCGGCAGTACGCGACAGTGATAAGTATGCATGCGCTGGAAGTATTGCAGGTGTAACTGATCTCGTTGAACTCATCCGAACAGAAGCGACGGACGAAGTGATTGAAAGAGTTGGGGCCTCAGGCCGCTATGATAGAAGGGCCGTCTTGGATATCTCTCCCGTGCAGCGCGCAGAACAAGTTCAAATCCCTGTATTTCTCGCACACGGGCAGTTTGACGCCGTTGTTCCTGCGCATTCACACTATGCGCCGATGCTCGATGCGCTTCTCAAGTATGAAAAAGATGTCGATTATGTTGCCTTTGCGGGTGGGGATCATTCTTTGTCGCGCTCAGAAGACCGACAGATCTTATACACTCGACTTGGAGCTTTTCTGGAAAGTCATCTTCTCGCGACGCCTTAATTCATCCGAAATCGAGCTTATCCCCGACATATTCCGCAATAGTCTTTGCAATGACGAAACCTCTGTCTGCTTTGTATGCAGGCGTTCGATATAAGTAGAGTGGAGACTGGATCGGTATGTGCGGCATTATCGGAATTCTCGGTCACAATGAAGCAGCGGCCCCGCGTTTGGTGGAAGCGCTGCGGCGTTTGGAATATCGTGGATATGACAGTGCCGGTGTGGCGGCTTTGGACGATGGTAGGCTGGAACGGCGACGTGCGGCAGGTAAGCTGAAAAATCTTGAAGAGGTGCTGGGGGCTCAACCGCTCGCTGGAACGATGGGTATCGGACATACGCGATGGGCGACGCATGGGGCGCCAACTGTCACGAATGCGCATCCGCATGTGTCCGGTCCAGTGGCCCTCGTGCATAATGGGATTATTGAGAATTTTCGGACTTTGCGCGGCGAGTTGGAAGGCCAAGGCCGCACCTTTGAGACTGAAACTGACACTGAAACAGTTGCGCATCTGATCGCTACCCATTTGGCCAAGGGACATGCGCCGCGTGAGGCCGTTAAGGCTACTCTGAAAAAGCTGGACGGTGCTTTCGCGCTGGGCATCCTGTTTGAGGGCGAGGCTGATCTTATGATCGGGGCGCGTAAGGGGTCTCCGCTTGTCATCGGCGTTGGTGATGGCGAGATGTTCTTGGGCTCCGATGCCTTGGCGGTTGCTCCGTTTACGAACCGGGTCGTCTATCTGGAGGAAGGCGATTGGTGTGTTCTGACCCGCGAAACGTTCGAGATATTCAATGAGAAGGGTGAAGCGGTTGAGCGACCTATCTCTGTTGTTCAAGGTGCTGGCGCGACTGTGGAGAAGGGCAACTATCGCCACTTCATGCAAAAGGAAATCTTTGAGCAGCCTGACAGCACGGCGCGGACCATTGGGGCTTATGTCAACGCTCTCGATCAGGCGATTGAGCTTCCGGGTGATGATGAAGCGATTGACTGGAGCGAGATTACCCATTTGCACATGGTGGCGTGCGGCACGGCCTATTATGCGACGTGTGTTGCTGAGTACTGGTTTGAGCAGATTGCTGGCCTGCCGGTCAAAACCGATATCGCGTCAGAGTTCCGATACCGTCAGCCGGCCTTGCCGAAGACGGGTGGCTTGGCGCTGTTTGTCAGCCAGTCAGGCGAAACGGCCGATACGCTTGCGGCGCTGCGCTATTGCAAGGACGCCGGGCTGAAGACAGCCGCCGTGGTCAATGTTCAAACCTCAACGATTGCGCGCGAAGTTGATCTGGTCCTGCCGACGCTCGCCGGACCTGAGATTGGGGTTGCGTCGACGAAGGCGTTTACCGCGCAGCTCTGCGCGCTGGCCTCTGTTGTGATCGCGGCTGGACGCGCGCGGGGGACCTTGTCCAGAGACGCTGAAATCCGTCTGACAAGGGCGTTGATGGAGTTACCCCGCAAAATTTCCGAATCGTTTGCTCTGGATGAGCGCATTGCGGGTTTGGCGCGGAATATGGCGAAAGCGCGCGATGTGATTTACCTTGGGCGCGGTGTTCACTTTCCGATTGCGCTTGAAGGGGCGCTCAAGCTGAAGGAAATCAGTTATATTCACGCGGAAGGGTACGCTTCAGGCGAACTCAAGCATGGGCCGATCGCTTTGATCGATGAAGATACCCCGGTTGTATTTGTCGCACCTTTTGATGGCTTGTTTGATAAGTCGTTGTCGAATTTGCAGGAGGTTGCAGCGCGTCGGGGTCAAGTTCTGTTGATTTCAGATGAGGCTGGACTGCGTGCAGCAGGGGATGCACCGGCTCACCGTATCAAAATGCCGGATTGTGATCCATTTGTTGCGCCGATCCTGTACAGCTTGCCCGTGCAGATGCTGGCGTATCATGTCGCCGTTGAGAAAGGCACAGATGTCGACCAACCGCGCAATCTTGCGAAATCCGTCACGGTCGAATAAAACATTGAAAATACTGCATTAAAAAACCCGCGCCTGTTTCAGGTCGCGGGCTTTTTGATGGGAGGAAACCCTTACTATACGACGGCGGCGGCCGCGAAGACAGTCGTAGCGACGATTGCCAGAGAGGCTGGTACTGCAAGTGCGAGTGCCAGAATGCCCTGACGGGTTTCGGTTGGGGAGGAGACGCGCATCGGATTTATCCTTCTATTTGCGGTTATGGCGCAGTTTTCTGCGTCCATGAGAAGGATATAGGATACGTGATTTGAAAAATCAATGAATAATTTGAAAATTATTCAGCGTTCAATTTTTCCAAGCTTTTTACAGGAACTGTTAAGCCGGCCAGCGTGATGTCGAGAACGCCTTTCAACTCACGCTCAAGCTCAGGAAGCGTGAGGCGAGACCAGAGTTGTGGGTAACGGAACTTCATCGTCGCGGCCTGTAACATTTCGGCCGTGAAGTTCGGGTTCTCCATGTGCGCGAAAGAGCCTTCTTTCATACCCTGCTTCAGAATTTGGACCAGATAAACGCGTTCCTGGGCCAATTCCTCGTTGGCAAATGTCGGGCGCTCGCGGGCCAGTATTTCAGCCACTTCGAGAATTTTTGCATCTTTGTCGAGCTTCGCAAATGTCTCGTGCAGTGCAATGAAGTGGAATTGCCGCATCTTTTCAGGGGCTTCGAGGTTACCTCGAACAAGCGCGGCATTAGCGGAGTTGATTTCCATATTGTATTTGCGCGCCATGGCCTCCGCGATATCCAGCTTTGAGGCGAAGAAGCGGTAAATATTCCCAGCAGACATTCCGCAATCACGGGCAATCTCAGACATTGTCGTTTTGCCATAGCCATAGTGCAGGATACGATCCATGGCGGCGTCAAGAATTTGCTGGCGGGTATCAGTTTTATCGTTCATGGACTATCTACATATAGGAAATTCGTGAACAATCAACGAATTGTTCAATGACAAGCATGTGAGAAACCAGTGAGCGTGACTGACATAACACGAGAAGAGGGTGGCGCTAAGCCGCACCGAATTGGCGTATTGGGTGGCGGTGCATGGGGCACAGCCCTCGCCGTCTCTTGTGCGGCGACCGATGCAGATGTGGCATTATGGGCGCGCGAGCGCGACGTTGCGGACGCGCTGTCCAGCGGTGATGGGAACCCGCTATTCCTGCCGGGGATCGAACTTCCTGCGATTGAGAGTTCGACAGAGCTGGATGTTCTGTCCGGCAGCGATGTGATTCTGGCTGTTGTCCCGGCACAGTTTGCAAGGACGACGTTTGAAGCGCTTGCGACGCATGTTGGCGCTGGAACGCCGATCTTGCTTTGCGCGAAAGGGATCGAGCGCGAGAGCCTCTCGCTGCAGACCGATGTGTTGCGCGAGGCGATCCCGCAAGCGGTCCCCGCGGTTCTGTCAGGGCCGAGCTTTGCCGCCGATGTCGCGCGTCAGTTGCCGACAGCGGTGACTTTGGCCTGTGAAGATGAAAATCTCGGACGTCAGCTGATGGAGATGATTGGGCAGCCGAGTTTTAGGCCGTACTGGTCCAGCGATCTAATCGGTGCAGAAGTGGGCGGTGCGGTTAAAAATGTGCTTGCGATTGCCTGCGGCATTGTTGAGGGCCTCGGCCTCGGTAAGTCGGCACATGCGGCGCTGATTGCGCGGGGATTTGCGGAAATGACGCGTCTTGGTGTGGCGCTTGGCGGGCGGGCAGAAACACTGGCTGGTTTATGTGGGTTAGGGGATCTGGTGCTGACCTGTTCGTCAACGCAATCGCGGAATATGAGCTTTGGTAAGGCGCTTGGCGAAGGACGCAGCGCGGCAGCGATCCTAGCTGAACGCCGGGCTGTGACGGAGGGCGTGGCAACCGCGCCGGCGATGGTCCAGCTGGCTGAACGCGCCGGTGTCGAAATGCCGATTTGTACAGCGGTACATGACATACTGGCTGAGAATGTGAGCGTAAATGAAGCGATCACGACGCTGATGGCGCGACCCTATAAAGGAGAGTGAGATGGGACTATTTTTGATCAATGCCCGTGACAAGGCGGGCAGTCTGGACGTGCGTATGGCCAACCGGGATGCGCATTTGGCCTATGCGAAAGGTCAAATGGACCGGATCAAGGTTGCGGGCCCCGTTTTGAACGAGGCTGGCGAGATGGCGGGTTCAACGCTGATCATGGAGTTTGAAACGCTGGATGATGCGCAGGCGTGGGCTGCGAACGACCCTTATGCCAAGGCAGGGTTATTCGAGCACGTTGAGGTGATCGCGTATAAGTGGCTGCTGGGCGAGGGGAAGTAAGCCGAGCGGCGTCGGTCATTTATGTTTTAGGACTTAATCAGTTTCGATGTCGTGACGATGAAGTACGCCAGTACCCCAATATTTGATCTCAGCAACTTTACTTAGGATCAATTCATACCAATCGCCATCGCTACCGAGACGTGGGACTAGACGTGTGATGCCGCACAATCGGTATGAGATGCCATCGAAGTCTTTAGTCTCAATATCCCAGTTTTCAGTTTGTCCGTCGAAATTGACGGTAAAAGTGTTTTGGTTCGTCTCATCGATTGAGATTTCATAAGTGAAAGCGCGATTTGAAAATCGCATTGCGCGTTTCCCAAATGGTGCGATTTCATTATCTTCTATGCGGATCCACTCGCTCATCTCACTTCAGTTACTGACTAATGAATGCTGCTGGATCCGTTTGCCGAAAAGCCCTTGGCCTGTGAAATCCAGTTTTCGCGGCTGACGCGGCCTTTGAAGGACAAATAGTCGTCGATCCACGCAGCCTCTTCTTCACCCCAGTGAGCGATTTGGCGGAAATGGTAGATGCCGAGCTCGTTTAGTTTTGCAGACAGTTTCGGTCCGATCCCTTTAATGCGGGTCAGATCATCCGGCGTTCCTTCCGGAGCGTTTAGGCCCAGCGGTTGGCGACCCATTTCACTTGTGCCAGCGGAGTTCAGGTATGGGTCGACACTTGGGAATGCCGCGAAATTCGCGCGCTGGACTTTGTCGAACCAGTCCACCAGGGCTGAGCCGGCTGTCATGTTTGGTACGCGCATCCATGCGGGTAAGCCGGACAGATAGCGCGCTGTGTTTTGCCAGTGGCGAAGGTTCAAGTCGGCCATCATGCGTAACAGATCAGTTGTCACAGCGTCTTCTGCGGGTTCGGCTTCATTTGTGATAACGGGCTGAAAAGTGCCCATCCGCTCCATCCAGAGTTTGGACGCATCACGGCCGAAATCGCGCCAGGCGGAAAAACTCTCCATCCAGTATTCAACAGGCGAAATGGGAGACTGGTCTTCTGGGAGGTTTTGGCCGGACATGATCTGGTTCCATTGATTTTGTGCAGTGCAGCATAGCCGTGAACCTGCCGCTACGCAAGCCCGCTGCCTTTTCAGCGCCACAAGATCGCTCTAGAGCGAGCGCATGAATGACTCGCGCGGATCAGTTTTGGTGTTTGACAGTGGCATGGGCGGGCTGACCATTGCACGCGAAATCATGGCTCTCGCACCTGATTTGGTCGTGAATTATGCAGCCGATAGCGGATTTTTCCCGTATGGGGATAAGTCAGACGAGGCTTTGCGGAAGCGGCTGCCTGCGGTGGCGATGGCTTTGGTTGAAAACGTTCAACCGGATGTGTTCGTTATCGCCTGTAATACTGCGAGTACATTGGCCTTGGATGCGGTGCGCAAAGTGCTGGATATCCCTGTCGTCGGGACCGTGCCGGCGATCAAACCGGCCGCAGCGATGAGCCAGACGAAGACGATCGGCTTACTTGCGACGCCAGGGACGGTCCGGCGCGCCTATACAGCGCAACTGATTGATGAGTTTGCCAGCGATGTCCGCGTGATCATGCATGGGTCTGTCGAGCTGGTTCGACTGGCCGAAGAACAGGCGAGCGGCGGGGCGGTATCGTTGGAGGCGTTTCGCGAGGCGCAGCGGCCTCTGTTCGAGGCGGCTGGCGGTGATGAGATTGATACAGTCGTTCTGGCCTGCACGCATTTTCCGCTCATTCGTGGTGAACTGGCGGCCAGCGTGCCGCAAGCCGTCACGTTTGTAGACAGTGGCGAAGCGATTGCGCGCCAGACTTTGCGCGTCCTGTCGGATCAACCACAGGGCAGCGCGCAAATTGGCGGGCGCATCTTCCTGACGAGCGACCCAGCCGAGCAGGAGCGACTGCTGGAAGTCTGCCGGCGATTTGGCTTTGATCGTGTTGAAACGGTGGCTGATTAGTCCGCGGGTTCATCCAGAATGGGCGTGATCTTCAAACGCGTGATCTGGTTGCGTTTTTTATTCATGACATCGAAGCTGTGGGCATGGAAGGCAAAACGCTGACCTGGTTCTGGGATGGTCTGGGCCTCATGGATGACGAGGCCCGCAATGGTGACCGCTTCATCGTCGGGAAGATCCCAGCCTGTCGCGCGATTGAGATCCCGGATCGTGACCCAGCCATCGGTTTCGACCGAGCCGTCTTCCAGCGGTTTGACACCTTGAACAACAACATCGTGCTCGTCACGGATATCGCCAACGATTTCTTCGAGAATATCTTCCAGCGTGACCAGTCCCTGCAGCGCGCCATATTCATCGACAACAAGAGCGAAGTGACTTCGTTTTTTCAGAAAGAGGTCGAGTTGGTCTTCCGCGCGCGTGGTTTCGGGGATGAACCATGGGTCGCGCGCGACGGCCATGATGTCGACTTTATCTGCTTTGCCGCCTTCTGAGACAACGGCGCGCAGAACGTCTTTGACGTGCAGGACGCCGATAATTTCTTCCTGATCACCTTTGTAAAGCGGTAGGCGGGTATGAGGCGTTGAGAGCGCTTGGCGGATGATGATTTCGGCCGGTTGGTCTGCATTGATCATGAAAATGTTCTTGCGGTGAATCATGACCTCTTCGACCGTCATATCCTTGAGGTCGAGTGCGCCGACGAGGCGGTGACGGTTTTTCGCGTCTAGGCCTTCTTCTGAGTGGTGCAGATCAATTGTCCCGCGAATATCGTCCTCAGCGGTCAGAAGGTCTTCTGGCGGTTTGACGCCTGCGAGGCGCAGCGTAGCGTTGACAATGAGCTGAATGACGCTGACGATCCAGCTTGCGCCCGCGACCAGCCAACTGATCGGGGTGGAGACGGATCGGGCCATGTCGTCGGGCCGCGTAATCGCATAGGTTTTTGGCAGCACTTCAGCAAAGACGAGAACCAGAACGGTCATCATCGCTGTGGCGAGGGCAACCCCTGCATCCCCGAACAGATTAATGAACAAAGCTGAGGCCAGGGCGGTGGCGAGAATGTTGACGAGATTATTGCCGAGCAGGATCGCACCGATAAGGCGCTCGCGGTCTGCGATCAGTTTGGTGACTACCCCGGCGCGTTTGTCGCCTTCTTTTTCCAACTGGTGCATGCGCGAGCGACTTGCCGCTGTGAGCGCTGTTTCTGAGCCGGAGAAAAAGCCCGACAACATGATCAAAATTAAAATGGCGACTGCCGTGCCGATAATCATCAGCTTTCCGAAAGCTCCTCTGCAAGGAAATCGCGGACATCATTCAGGTCCGCATTAGGGTGTATAAAGGATTTGCCGATGCCGCGCGCAAGGATCAGGGGTACACGACCCGCGCGGACTTTCTTGTCCTGCTTCATGGCATTGGCGAGGGCGGTGGCTTCATAGGGGCCGCCGGGCATTTTTGGGAGTGCGGTCTGCATACCGATGCGGGCGAGGTGCGCTTCAGCGCGTCCGGCGTCCTGACCGTGCATGAGGCCTTGGCGGACGGAATACTTCAGCGCGAGAACCATGCCGACGGTGACGGCTTCCCCATGAAGGACGTTAGGGCGGTATTGGTTCACGGCTTCGACAGCGTGCCCGAATGTATGGCCGAGATTGAGTAGAGCGCGAACGCCGCCTTCGCGCTCATCCTGCGCCACGATGTTGGCCTTGGCGCGGCAGGAGATGGCAACGGCGTGGGCGATGGCTTCCGGGTCAAGGTTGACAACGTTTTGGCCGTTACTCTCCAGCCACGTGAAGAAATCGACATCATTGATGAGGCCGTATTTCGCAATTTCGGCATAGCCCGCGAGGCGTTCGCGTTTAGGAAGGGTTTCCAGCAAAGCCGTGTCAGCAAGGACAAGTTTGGGTTGGTAAAACGCCCCGATCATGTTCTTGCCTTGGGCTGAATTTACGGCGGTTTTGCCGCCGACTGAACTGTCGACTTGAGCAAGCAGGGTGGTCGGGACCTGAACGAGCTGCATGCCACGCTTCATCAGAGCTGCTGCGAGGCCTGTCAGGTCACCAATCACGCCGCCGCCAAATGCGATCAGGACATCGTCCCGGCCAGCACCGGCACTGAGGAGCCAATCGAGAACTGCACCGAGCTGGGTCCAGTTTTTTGTCCCTTCGCCATTTGGAACGGTCATCGTGTGGGGCGTGATATTGGCTGCGCGAACGCTGGCCTCGAGCGATTTGAGATGCAGGCCTGCCACCACCTCATCGGCGAGGATGAAGCAGCGTTGTTGCTTAATCAGTCCCATTAACCGTTGGCCAAGACTGTCCAAGAGGCTGTGACCAATCTCAATCGGATAGGATCGCGCGCCTAGGTCTACATTTACAGTTTGCAATGCGCTCATGATGGTGCTTTCCAGGTTTTGAGCGCCTCTAGGATCGCATCGACGGTCTGGCTGTGCGGGCCGTCAATGCTGTGAACTGTGAGGTCAGCCTCGCGATAGATCGGGCGGCGTTTTTCGAGTAGGTCGGTCAGGACGCCTTTAGCGTTAGGGCGCTGCAAGAGCGGGCGGTGATTGCGCTTTGAGACCCGTTTCCAAAGCGTTTCTAGATCAGCGTTGAGCCAGACTGTCACGGCTTTATCGCGCATGAGTTTGCGTGTCTCGGAATTCAGGTAGGCGCCACCCCCTGTCGCCAGAATATGAGCCGGGCCATTCAGAAGGCGCTCAAGCACGCGCTGTTCGCCGCGTCGAAACTCTTTTTCGCCGTGCAGGGAGAATATGTCGGCGACCGAAAGCCCGGCGGCTTTTTCAATCTCATTGTCGCTATCGAAGAAGGGGCGGTTGAGCGTCTCGGCCAAACGGCGGCCAACCGTGGACTTGCCTGCGCCCATAAGACCGACAAGCGCAATCGTCCTGTCGTGCCAGCTTGCCTTAGTGTGGTCAGATTTATTTATACTTGATGGGTCGTCGGGCATCGTTGTGTCTTTGTTGCGCATCAGTCCTATACAAACAAGGCGGTTCGGGCAATCACCCTAGAAGTCCGCTTATCAGGAGAGGCAATCTTATGCGCAAATGGTTGATCATATTGCTGATTTTAGCACTGGCAGTCGTCGGTGCACTATGGTGGCTTGGCAATTCACTCGATCAACAGCGCCCCGCCGATGGTGAAGTCCGCGTGGAGATTGATCATGTCTTTTAGAGCGTGTCTCCTATCTGCACTGATGTCGATTGCGCCCCTAAGTGCCACCGCGCAGGTCGGATCCGAAGGCATGAGTGACATCACCGCTTGGGGTGCGCGTTATCTGGAAGCCGATGACGGGGAATTTCCAGCACAGCTTTGGCAAGGGTCCAGTGATGAGATTTTGCTGGAACTGATGCGCGATGTGAAGACAACGCGAATTACGCCTGCCGAGCGGATGCTGTTGAGGCGTGTGATTCTGTCACCGACGCGGCGACCACGAGGCGACAAGGCCGATGAGCTTCTGGCCGAGCGGGCGCGTCTTATGCTGGCACTCGGCGAGGCCGACGCCGCTGCGGCACTGGTTCCTAGACTGGAGACGGCAGCGCGCGGCGTTGATGCGGAGACACTTGCGGTGGATTTAGCCTTGGCGCGGGGGGATGAGGAAACCGCTTGTCGGCGCGTTTACAGTGCAGCCGCTCTACCCGAGGGGATGTATTGGTTAAAACTGAGTGCGGTCTGCGCTGTTCTGCGGGAGAACTTTGCCCGCGCTGAGTTCGCTGTTGAGGTGGCAACCGCGCAAGGCCTGAATGATCCATGGTTCGTCAGTGCGATCTTTGCCGCATCGGGCGATATTCCCAATCCTCCGAATGCACGATTTGATAGTGGGTTGAATATTGCGCTCTCGACCAAGGCGGATCTTGATCAGTCGCGCATTACAACATCCTCCTCTCGCCCCGATTTGGCGGCAGCTGCTGCACAAAGGCCCGGTGTTCCGCCTGAACTCGCCGAACGGTTTGCGACCCTGGCCGGAGAAGCTGCACTCATATCGCCGCAAGAGCAGCGCCGCATCCTGATGGCGCGCATGCAAGAGGATGAGTACACGCCGCAAAATGCCGTGCAGATGGCGATCTCGACGTTTCGCGATCCAGAAGCGAGCACGGCTGATAAGGCGCGACGCTTGGAAACAGCTCTGCAAAGCGCGGGACGGGGGGACTTGTCCAGGATCAATACAATCGTGCAGCTCTTATTGCCTGAGCTAAAGCGTCTCTCCGTCACGTCTGAGACGAAACAATATGCTCTAACCTTCGCACGCGCCGCGTTGACGGCAGGTGAGCCGAACCTAGCGCGGCGTTGGCTGTCCGCAATAGATACGGAAACGGCAAATGAGCAGATTATATATGATATGGCGAGGCTAAAGGCCGTTGCTTTCGTGGCGACCACAGATGGATCACGCGCTGCGCAAAACGCGCTTATTGCAGACCTTATCCAAGCCGCCCAGCAAGTCGAACAGAAGAAAGACGCCGCGAAACTTCTGACCGTTTGGCGGGGTTTTGGGGTGGCGCTTGGGCCGGACGCGCGCGGTTTTATTGCTGAGCATAGCCTTGGAGGCACCCGTCTTGAGGACGGAGACCTGACCGCTCTGGAGGCTGCCTCTAACGGTGGTGCGCTGGGGGAAGCGGCACTGCGTGTCTTAGTCGCGACCAATCGTGCGCCAGAAAAGATCGGGTCACGCGACATTGTAGAGCTGATTACGGCACTGCGTGAAATTGGAGCGGGTGATATTGCCAGAAAACTTGCGCTTGAAGCGCTTGAGATCTGGTCGTGAACTTGGCCTAGTCTTCGCGCAGAGAGTACCCGGCTGAACGGACTGTACGGATCGGATTTTTCCCGCCATGGGTCATGAGCGCTTTTCTCAAGCGGCCAATGTGGACATCAACTGTGCGCGCTTCGACATACACATCTGAGCCCCAGACCCCATCCAGAAGCTGCTCGCGTGAGAAGACCCGGCCCGGATGCTGGGCAAAATATTCAAGCAGGCGAAATTCAGTCGGACCAAGGTGAATGTCGTCACCGTCGCGCGTCACATTGTGCGTTGTCCGGTCAATGCTGATAGACCCAACAACAATTTTATCTTCGATCAGGGCTGGACGGATGCGGCGCAGTACGGCTTTCACGCGGGCCATAAGCTCATTCGTGGAGAATGGCTTTGTGACATAGTCGTCGGCACCCGTCTCAAGACCGCGAATCCGGTCTGCTTCTTCGGTGCGTGCTGTCAGCATGATGATGGGAAGGTTGGCCGTTTCCTGTTTTGAACGGACCCTGCGGCAGATTTCGATACCGCTGACTTTCGGCAGCATCCAGTCTAGCAGCATCAGATCGGGGATACGTTCATCAAGGAGAAGGATTGCCTCATCACCGTCCTTGGCTGTGACGGTCTCGTAGCCTTCGGCTTCCAGATTGTAGCGCAGAAGTTCGGAAACAGAGGGCTCATCTTCAGCGATGACAATGAAAGGTTTCATCGGTCAGTCTCCAGATCGCCCTTGCCTGTAGGCCCTGCCATATCACCAATCCGATCTTGCGCAATATGCTTGTCTATCGCGGGGATCATATCACTGCTCTAAAATAGGACGGGCGTTCGGCATGGTAGGTTTGTCTTTCATTGCTGTCGGGATGGCGAAAGCTGAGCGTCTCTGCGTGCAGGAGGAGGTGTGGGTTTCCATCATCACGGCCGTAAAATCTGTCGCCGACAATTGGGGTTGCGATCGCTTTCAGATGAAGACGGAGTTGATGGGACCGCCCGGTTTCCGGTTTAAGTTCCAGAAGAGCATATGAGCCTTTTGTTTCAAGCGTTTGATAGTGTGTGATGGCTTCGCGTCCGTCGGGATCAATATGGCGAAGCGGGCGCTGTTTGGAGAGAGCGGCAATGGGCAGATTAATTGTACCATTCAGCGGCTTCGCGGTGCCGTGGACGATCGCTACGTAAGTTTTTGCGACTCGGCGATCCTGAAACGCGCGAGCAAGACGTGATTGAGCCTGCTTGGTTCGCGCAAACACCATGATGCCGGACGTGTCCATGTCGAGGCGGTGGACGGTCAGAACCTCGCCATGACGCTCGCTTAGGATAGAGACAGCACAAAAGGCTTTTTCTGGACCGCGACCCGGTACGCTCAGCAAGCCTGACGGCTTATTTGCTAGGACGATATGGTCGTCGATGTGTAGGGTTTCGAGCGTATCTGCGAGTGGCGGCCGATATGGGCTCAGCGGTAAGGATGTGATCATACCGGATCTGCGACTGAGAGGGGCAGCCAGACACCAAACGACGTCTCAACGCCTGGCAAGCTTTCGACAGCGAGACCGCCGCGGTGGCGTGTCATGATGTGTTTCACAATAGCGAGGCCCAGACCCGTGCCTTCAATCTTGCCGCCACGACTTTGGTCGACGCGGTAGAAACGCTCGCCTAGACGCGCAATGTGCTCTGCAGCGACGCCAACACCATGGTCCGTCACCCTGACCCAGACGGCTGGAACTTCTGTTGACGCGCGCGGGCGCAAGAGGACGGCAGAGCGACTATTCTCGTTTCGATTGATTAGCTCCTTCTCAGCGAGCGCCATACTCGGGGCGATATCGAGAGAGACAGTGACCGTGTTTCCCTTCGGAGAGTATTTGAGCGCGTTCCCGATCAGATTTTGCACGATTTGGGTCATTTCATCGGCTTCGGCGATTACAATGGCTTCGTCAGGAGCAAGTTTGAAATTGAGATCGACGTCAGCTTCTTTCGCAATCGGCGCGAGGCCGAGCGCGGCGCGATAGGTGCGCTCTTTCATGTCAATCTGCGTCGAGGGAGGCGAGTGCTCGCTGAATTCGATGCGTGAGAGAGACAAAAGATCAGCGATGAGCCGTTTCATCCGCTCCGCTTGGGAGTGCATGATTGTGAGAAAACCATCCCATGCGTTCTTATCGTCCTTGGCCGGTCCTTGCATCGTTTCAATGAAGCCTGCAATCGAGGTTAAAGGCGTGCGTAATTCATGGCTGGCGTTCGCGAGGAAGTCTGCGCGTGCCTCTTCGGCTCGTCGCACAGCCGTGAGATCTTCCATTAGAATGAAGGCTGTGCCTTCGCTTGGTCCCGGTCGAATATGGGCCAGCCAGGTCTCTAGGGCATCGCCGAGCGTGAACTCAATGATCTCACTCGATGCCGTTTTACGTGTTCTTTTGACGGCCCTGATCAAGCCGCGATTATGCAGCAGATTGTCAAGATACTGACCGACAGGATCGGTAAAGTGGAAAACCCTTGTGGCCACTTCATTGACGACTGAAACACGCGCATCGACACCGATCAGGAGCGCAGGGAAGGGGAGCGCCCTGACAAAACCGCCGAACACGGTTTCCTCTGTTTGTGAGGGGTCTATCTGTACTTTTCTTCGAAAGACAGAAGGTGTTGTCGCGATGTAGAATGCAAGCGCGCCCGATATCATGATGATCGCGCCCGCAATCGCTTCGATCAAACCGACAGCATTGGTGAAACACAGAACCGATAGCAGAGCGACTGCACCAGCCGTCAGAATCGCAAAATCGCGTCGCCGCTTTCGAGCATTGGTCTGGTTAAGCGTGTTCATAGCACCGGCTGAGTTACAATTTGCGACACCGCAGCTTTTATTGAGATATTATTCATCTAAAGCGCAGATCAGACGCGTATAGATGTTTCAAATTGAGCGCAACTAAGAGCGCTATATGAATATATTGAAAAACGATAATTATTTGTTGACAGTCATGCAATCGAGCCGTAAGGCGATGCGAAAGGTAAGAGAGGTCTTTATGAAAACTGCAGGTGCCACTTTTATCCTCGCTGCTATGGCAACCGCCTGCTCGACGATTCCGGATGTCGGTAATCTTGGCGGTGAACCTGTTGCGGTCTTTCCGGTTGCGCCAGACGCTCCTGATACCTGGGTGGCAAGTGGGGTTTCCGGCGAAGCACCAAGCGGGCCTTGGCTGGAGCAATTCCAAGATGAGACCTTAGAGGCATTGGTTACCGAGGCTCTAAGTGCCAATCCGAGCTTGCGGTCTCAATATTTTGCAACAGAGGCTGTTCGCGCGCAGGCACGCGCTATTCTGGGACGCTCACGGCCAAATATCGGTGCCACATCAGATATTGGCGTGACAAGTGTCTATGTTGAACAGTTGGATGAGCGTTCAGATGACCCGTCTTTTGGTCTTGGTCTTGGTCTGAATTGGGAAATTGACCTTTGGGGGCGTATTCGGGCTGGGATTGATGCTGCCGAAGCCGATTTGCTTGTCAGTGAAGCTGATCTGGCCGGTGCACAACTCACAGTCGCAAGTCAGACAGCGATCAGTTGGATTGATTTGAATGCCGCTTTAGCTCAGGAGCGTGTTGCCGTTCAGACGTTTGAAGCCCGTGAGCGTGCGCTTGATCTGACAGAGCGGCGGCTCTCACGCGGTTTGTCGACAGCGCTTGATGTTCGAACAGCACGCACAACACTTGCCTCTGCGGAGGCCACGATTGCGCTGCGCCGACAGCAAAGCAAAGAAGCGGCGCGACGTCTGGAGATTTTGCTGGGACGCTATCCAGCAGCCGAGATCGAAGCGCCAGCATCGCTTCCGGACCTTGCACCCTTACAGCCGGCGGGCAATCCCGCTCTTCTCTTATCGAGGCGACCCGATGTTGCCGCGGCAGAGGGCCGTGTTGTTGCCGCTGGTCTTCGGGCTGAGCAGGCGCGGCTTGCCCTCTTACCAAGTCTGACCATCACAGGGAGCGCATCCACCACAGAAGATGACTTTGCAGATGCGTTTGATCCGGGGCGGATTGCAGCACGCTTGTTTGCCGGTTTTGCCGCACCGATCTTCAATGGTGGCGCTCTGGCCGCTGAACGTGAAGCCGCCTTGTTTAGCGCGAGAGTAAGCGTTGAAAACTATGCCTTCACGGCGCTAACAGCGTGGCGTGAGGTCGAAGATGCGATCACAGCAGATGCTTTGCTGGCGCAGCAAGTCGATGCGCTTACCATTGCACTTGAGGAAGCCAGGCTCGCTGAAGACCTCGCTGTCCGACAATATACGAATGGTCTGGTTTCGATCTTTAACCTGATCGACAGCCAGACACGCCGCCTGAACGCGGAAAGTCAGTTGATTACAGCGCAGGCGCAGCGTGCCTCAAACCGTGTTCAATATCATCTCGCGCTCGGCGGTGGATTACCGGTTGAACGTCCGGCTGACCCGATCCCCCAAGATATGATACAATAAAAGAATAAACAGAAGAGAAGGCGAAAAGCCATGAACCGCATCCTCCCGATAATCGTCACAGTTTTGACCATCCTGATCATTGGCGGTGGTGGTTTCTTCATTCTCAATGCGCTGTCGCCAAAACCTGAACAGGTTGAGGAGCCCCCTGCAGGATTGTCCGTCTTTGCTGAGCCGATCGTGCGTGACACTTTGCAGTTCGATGTCAACGTTCAGGGCGAGGTGAAACCACAGCGTGAGATCGTTGTTGCACCACAGATTGCGGGTCGGATTTCCTATGTATCACCGGATTTCATCGACGGCGGTATTATTCAGCGCGGGCAGGTTTTGATCCGTCTGGAAGCCGATGATTATGAGTTGGGCGTGGTGCGCGCGCGGTCTTTGGTTGCGAGTGCCGAGCAGAGATTGGCGCGTGAAAAGGCGGAAGCCGAGATCGCTGTTCAGGACCTGATAGACCTCGGCATTGATAACCCGTCACCGCTGGCCCGTCGTGAGCCCCAAATGGCTGATGCTGAAGCTGCACTTGAGTCGGCCAAGGCACAATTGGCTGAAGCGGAATTGGCCCTGCGCCGCACAGCCGTTTTTGCACCTTTTACAGGACGTGTACGTGAGGGGTCGGTTGATATTGGTCAGTTTGCATCACCTGGACAGTCACTTGGGCAGATCTTTGCAACTGACATTGTTGAAGTGATTTTGCCGCTGAATGATGACGAGATGGGTCAACTCGGTTTGCCGCTGGCATTTGCTGAGACGACATCGCTTAAAGGACCTGAAGTCCTCTTTTCGGCTAAAGTCGGCGGTGTAGATCGTGAATGGCGAGGTCGGGTGACACGGACCGCTGCGGCGATTAATCCGCGTACGCGCCTGATTAATGTCATTGCTGAGCTTCAGGATCCATTCGGAGAAGGCGCCGACGATGGCGCCCCTATGGCACCCGGTCTATTTGTAGAGGCGAGTATTCAGGGACGCACAATTGAAAGTGTACTCGTATCGCCGCGCGGTGCGTTGCGAAGCGGAAGACGTGTTTACGTTGGTGAACCGGAGGAGGGCATGCTCCGGATTTATGAAGTTGAGCCTATCCATAGTACACCAGACGGTGCTTGGTTCCGAAGTGACGAGGTCGAGCCGGGAATGCTGGCGATTACCAGCCCCATCCAAGCGGGTTTTGATGGAATGAGCATTACGGTGCTCGAGAGAATGCCCGACGGTACAGTTAAAACACACACACCGAAAAGCAGTGTTGAGGATGGCGCGCTGGCCGATGCAAATGAAACTGAGCCTGCGAGCCTTGCCACTGGTGAAGGAGAGTAATTATGAGTGGAATGGTTGCCTGGTTCGCTAGAAATTCTGTTGCAGCAAACCTTCTAATGGTCATCGCCTTTTTCGGCGGTATTTACTCTTACTTCCAGATGGAACGCGAGATGTTTCCATCCTTTGCAACGAATGGGGCCGTGGTCAGCGTTGCTTGGGAAGGGGCATCTCCGCAAGATGTTGAAGAACAGATCGTGACACGTCTTGAAGAGGCGGTTGCTGATATTAACGGGCTGGACCGCATTACATCAATCGCGAGAGAAGGTATTGGAACTGTCATCGTTATTGGCCGTGAAGGCATCGATATGGATATCTTCGTCGATGAGGTTGAGCGGCGAATTACGCAGATTAATAATCTGCCCCAAGCTGCATTTCAGCCTCAAATCCAGCGGAGCGAACAGCGCAACTGGTATTTTGGGACAGCGGTTCACGGCGATGTAGACGAGCTAACGCTGAAGCGTGTGGCTGATCAGGTTCGTGATGATATCGCGCTTCTGCCCGGCGGTGATCTCGCGGTTCTAAACGGGACACTCGATGAAGAAGTGTCGATTGAAGTTTCTGAAACCGACTTGCGTCGCTACAACATCACGCTTGCTGAAGTCGCTATGGCCATCCGTGAAGCGTCTGTGAACTCGTCAGGCGGACGTGTCCGTTCCTCGGTTGGTGAAGTTGCTGTGACGACGCGCAATCAAGCCGATACAAAAGACCAGTTTGAAAATATTGTTGTTCGCCAGTCCAATGAACAGGGCATGATCCGAGTAACCGACATTGCTTCTGTCGTCGATGGCTTCGTAGATGCTGATCTGGATGCGCGTTTCAATAATCGCAAAACGGCTTTTGTGTTTATGCCGTCGCCTGATGTTATGGACCTGCCGGATTATGCCAAGGGTTTCCGGGACTATATTGAATGCGCCAATGCACGCACTGAAAAGGCCTGCGAAGATGTGCCGGTTCAGCCCTCGCTGCCGGAAGGTATGAAAATCGACATCCTATGGGATGACAGCGTGATCTTCGATGCGCGGATGAAGCTCATCACCGAGTCGGCCGCTCTTGGTGCGCTTCTGGTCTGTATCATCTTGATCCTGTTCCTGCGTCCAATCGTGGCATTCTGGGTCACGGTAGGGATTATCACCGCTTTTGCCGGTGGTATTTTTCTGCTGCCCTTCATGGGGGTGAGTTGGAATATTTTGTCTACTTTTGCGGTGCTTCTGGTGATCGGGGTGATCGTCGATGACGCGATTGTTGTGGGTGAAAACATCCACAAAGAGGTCGAGTCAGGACGACGAGAAGGCTTGGACGCCGCCATTGTCGGAACTCAGCTTGTCCTTAAGCCGATCGTCTTTGGCGTTATTACGACAATTGTCGCCTTCTTGCCGTGGCTCTTTCTGGATGGTGGCGTGCGCAACCAGACGATGCAGATCAGTCTGGTCGTTGTTGCCGCGCTGACCTTCTCGATCATCGAGTGTATGTTCATTCTGCCTGCGCACTTGGCGCACATGAAGAAACAAACCTTTGATGGTCCTGGCGGCGGGATAAACCGTGCTCAACGCCGTATTGCAGACAGCCTGCTCTGGTTTGCAGCGAACATTTATAAGCCGACGCTGGAACTCGCGCTGAGGTTCCGTTACGCGACTGTGACCCTGTTTGCGTCTATCTTCTTTTTATCTGTATCGGCTGTCTCGATCACGAAAAATGTTCCGACCTCCTTCCTACCGGAAATTGAAGGCGGGCTCGTTATTATCAACATTGACCTACCGGACGGCACGCCTTTCAGTCGAACCTTGCAGGTTCGCCAACAGCTGGCAGATGCTGTGGATGTTGCAACGCTCGAACTCTCAGAAGAGTGGCCGGATATTGAGGCTGATATCATTGATGGCGCGTCCATCATTGCCTTTAATGGTGGCATCGAAGCCTATGTCGGTCTGATCCCGCCGGAGGAGAGACCCGAGACACTACGTACACGCGATATTTCTGACAAGATCCGCGAGAAAATGGGGCCCGTTCAGGATGCCGAAGAAGTCTCGTTTGACTTCACACAAAATGAAGCCAGCAATGGGGTTCAATTCACATTAAACCACCCTGATCTCGATCGTCTTCGTGAAGCCGCGGGTGTGGTGAAAACACAGTTGGCAACTTATTCGACCGCTGCCGATATTGGCGACAATTTGACCGCGGCCGCTGATGAAATTCAGATTTCGCTGAAGCCGGGAGCTGAGGCGCTGGATCTGACGGTCTCAGAGGTTTCAAGCCAGATCAGGCAAGCTTACTTCGGGTTTGAAGTGCAGCGTTTGCCACGCGACGGTGAGGATGTCCGCGTTATGGTGCGGCTTCCAAAGGCAGATCGTGATAATCTCGACAGTCTGGAGCAGCTCCGTATCAGGATACGCGAACCGGATGGGCGAACGTTCCGCGAAGTGCCGATCACGCAGGTTGTGGACTTTAAGTATGCGCCTGGCATTAATCAGATCGTGCGTAGAGATCGTACGCGATCTGTCCGTGTCTTCGCCGAAATTGTCGGCCGTGAAGGGCGTGGTCCTGTCATTGCAGATATGAACGAGAATTTCTGGCCTGATTTTGAACGTCAATTCCCGGATATTACGCGTGGCTATGCGGGTGATTTCCTCGAGCAACAAAGGTTCAATCAGCAGATTGTGACCAATGGCATAATCGCACTTTTGATTATGTATATGTTGCTGGCAATCGCGTTTAAATCGTATGCCCAGCCGCTTCTTTTGATGACGGCCATTCCGTTTGCCTTCTGTGGTGCTGTTTTTGGGACGTGGGCGTTTGGCAGCTCTTTCGGTGTCTTCTCGATGTTCGGGATCGCGGCCGCCGCTGGCGTTGTCATCAACGATAACCTTGTCCTCGTCGATTATATCAATCGCCGCCGGGCCGAGGGGATTGGCGCTGTCCAATCGATTGTGGATGCAGGGGTCTCGCGCTTCAGGCCGATCCTTTTGACGTCGGTCACGACCTTTGTGGGAATTTTGCCTCTGATTGCTGAGAAGTCGGTTCAGGCGCAATTTCTGAAACCGATGGTCATTTCTCTTGGTTGTGCGGTTGCGTTTGCGATCTTCATGTCGCTCTTCCTTGTGCCTGCGCTTTATGCGATCGGTGTCGAGGTCGGCCGCATCTTCAAGTGGACTTGGGGCGGCGTTCCATATCGCAGGATCGGCGAAGGCTATACCGGTGAGATCGAGATTGATGAGGAAGAACTCATCGGCTCATCTCAGGAGCAGCCACGGCCTTTCCCTGCTGAATAAGCTTTTATAGTCTATTTCACGGAGACAGTAAGGAGACTGACATGAGACAGGCTTTAATGCTTGGTGCTGCAGCTATTGTGCTGGCGGCTTGCGGAGCTACGGATAGCTCAACATCTGAGACCGCTGAGGGAGAGGCGACGATCCCTCAAGCGGAGACAGTAACTGAGACAACTGCTGAAGCTGAGGTCACAGAAACCAGCTTTGCGGGTGACTGTGTCGGCGCAGAAGGAGACGCGCCGGCCATAAACGCCGTCGACCGTGATGAGTGGGGCGAGTTCGGGATCGATCTTGGGGCTATGGATACGCGCTTCGAAGCCGGTGACGATTTCTTCTGCTTCGTCAACGGTGCTTGGTACGCAAACTTTGATATGCCCGATGACAAAACGCGCTATGGCTCGTTCACCCTGCTGCGTGACAAGTCTGAAGCGCGGGTTCGGACCATCATCGAGGAGCTGGCAGCTGAGCAGCCTGACCCGTCGACGCTCGAAGGCAAAGTCGCCGCTCATTACAACGCCTTTCTCGATACAGACGCGATTGAGGGCGCTGGTCTTACGCCAGCGCAGCCGTATCTGGACCGCATTCAAGCGATGAGTTCACGTGAAGATTTGGCGGATATTTTTGCTGCCGGTGGTTTTGCTAGCCCAATTGGGGGTTGGGTCGATATCGATGCGAAGAACACGGACAGTTACATCTTCAACGTGACGCAAAGCGGACTAGGCCTGCCTGACCGCGATATGTATCTGAACGATGAGGGCAAGAACCCTGAAATTCGTGCAGGCTATCTGGAGTATTTGACGCTCTTGCTGGACGAGGCGGGCTACGACGATCCTGCCGAAGCTGCCCAACGTGTTTTGGCGCTCGAGACTGAAATCGCGAAAGCGCATTGGGACCGGACTGTCGGGCGTAACCGCAACCTTACCTATAATAAACTGACCCAAGGTGAATTGATCGCACTTGGAGGCGGTTTTCCGGTTGAAACCATGCTCGCGGGTCTCATGCTGAAAGACCAGACGGAATTCGTTGTCCGACAGGTGCAACCCGATGAGGCTGAAATTGCTGAACTTGGCCTAACAGAAGAGCAGGTCGAGAAAATCTCGGGCGGCGGTATTGCTGGCATCATGCAGGTCATGAACACGGCTGAGCTTGATGACTGGAAAGCCTACCTCAGTGCACATTTCCTGTCTGATCACGCATCTGTGCTCCCGGCGAAAATCGACGAAGCAACCTTTGAATTCTATTCAAAACAGCTAAGCGGCCAGGAAGAACAGCGCCCCCGCTGGAAGCGGGCTGTCAGCGCTGTTGAAGGCTCCCTCGGTGAGGCCGTCGGCAAGGTCTATGCCGCGCGGTATTTCCCTGAGGAAAATAAGTCCGCAATGGATGATCTCGTCGCAAATCTTCGCCTCGCCATGGCTGATAATCTAAATGAGATCAGCTGGATGGGTGAAGAAACCAAGGAGCAAGCGCGCGATAAGCTCTCCAAGTTCACGCCAAAGATCGGCTATACTGAGAAGTTTAAGACCTATGATGGTCTGAGCCTTGGCGATAACGCGTTTGAAAACGTGCGTGCGGCCAGCGATTGGGCTTATGAAGACATGATCGCACAGCTGGGCCAGCCGATCGATAAGACCGAATGGTTTATGCTTCCGCAGACGGTGAACGCCTATTACAGCCCGACCCGCAATGAGATCGTTTTCCCTGCGGCGATCTTACAACCGCCTTTCTTCAATATCGATGCTGATCCGGCGATCAATTACGGCGCGATTGGCGGCGTGATTGGCCACGAGATTGGTCACGGCTTTGACGACCAAGGCTCTAAATCCGATGGCGATGGGGTCCTGCGTAACTGGTGGACCGACGAGGATAAAACCAATTTCGAAGCCCGCACCGATGCGCTGGTTGGACAGTACAACGCTTTCTGCCCGCTTGACGATGGTGAGACCTGCGTGAATGGCCGTCTCGGTCTGGGCGAGAATAGCGGTGATCTTGGCGGTCTCTCAATGGCCTACAAAGCCTATCGCATGAGCTTGGACACAGATGGTGACGGCGTCGTCAGCGAGGATGAGGAAGCGCCTGTCCTTGGCGGCTTTACCGGTGATCAGCGCTTCTTCATGGCCTGGGCACAGCAATGGCGGAATATGTACCGCGAGGATGCGCTGCGTCAGCAACTCATCCGCGGTCCGCACAGTCCGCCATATTACCGCGTCAACGGTATCGTCCGGAATTTTGACGAATGGTATGAGGCGTTCGACGTTGGTCCTGACCACGCGCTTTATCTGCCGCCGGAAGAGCGCATTCGGATTTGGTAGTCACCAAATTGAGCCCTATGGGAAAGCGCCTCGAATTGAGGCGCTTTTTCTGTATTTAGGGCTAGTTTGTGCGGTGCACAGTGCTGTAAGAGCGCTCACACATTCTACAGGGAGAGCAGAATGCCTAAGCCTGCAAGTGTTGTTGCCTATTTTGATGGCCTGGAAGGTGAGCCTGCGAAGATCGCGGCCGCATTGCGCAAAACGATAGAAAGGCGTTGGCCCACGCTTCATTCAAAACTGGCTTGGGGGTTTCCCTGCTGGACAGGAAATGAGCGTGTCTTTTCGATTATGGCGCTGAAAGACCGTTGCAACCTTCAACTCTGGTCCGGTGCGAGACTGGCTGACAATTATATGAGCCGGATTGAAGGCACGGGAAAAGATCTTCGCCACGTCAAAGTCTATGATGTCGACGAGGTTGATGATGAACTCATCGATATTATGGAGCGTGCGGTCGCTCTGGATCAAACAAGTCCTAAAGCTGTCAGATAGACGCTTGCCTCTTGAGCGATGGCGACTAATTCGCGGATCATGAAACACCTCTTGGCTCTACCGATCGCGCTGATACTCGTCTCATGCACTGGCGACGCTGAACCCAAATCTCAATCCAGTTCTAGCAAGCTTAACACGACAGGGAGTGCCGCCGTGGTTTACGATATTGATTTCCAATCTATCCGCGGCGAGCCGATGCCGTTTGAGATGTTCAAGGGGAATGTCGTTCTCGTTGTGAACACCGCGTCGCGGTGTGGCTACACCGGTCAGTACGCCGGGCTGCAGGAGCTTTATGATACGTTCAAGGATGACGGTCTCGTCGTATTAGGCGCGCCAGCAAACAATTTTGGTGGACAGGAACCGGGCACAGAAGAGCAGATCAAATCCTTTTGCGAAATCAATTATGGTGTGGACTTTCCGCTCACGTCTAAAGTGGAGGCGGTTGGGCCAAATCAGCATCAGTTTTGGCGTGAAGCGAAAGCGGCGCTCGGGGAGAAGGCTGAGCCGAAGTGGAATTTCCACAAGGTGCTCGTCGGTCGCGATGGCAGCTTCATTCAAGCCTATCCGAGTGCAATCAGGCCAGCTGACGGCGAGCTGGTTGCGGACATTGAGCGGGCTCTGGCGGGGTAGGCCAGACTTCATTTTCCGATTTTGACAGGGCCACCGGATTTCATAAACGCTCGATTATACTCAGCCTCAACGCTATATCCGGCTTGTGGGGCAATCACGAAGCCCAGAAACTCACTCGGTTTGATTTTGAACAGCTGGTTATCGTTATTTGGATTATCATCCGTATCGGTGGCGTATCCCCACCAGAAGCTGGCAGATACACCAAACTTATAAGCGATCCCCAGTACGACACCGTGGCTGTCACCTTCAAGATCATTGAGTGCGCCACGCCATAGGCCCACGGCAATACTCGCATCCGCCCCTTTAGTCGCACCAGCACCATAGCCAAGGCCATAATAAGTCATGTAACCAAAACCACCGGTCGCCGCTGGGGGAGGACTGCCCGGTTCGCCTTCAGCGATGCCTGTCTCTGGCCTGATTGGGCCGAAAGCGACCCCTACTTCGCCGTTCACTGTGCCAACATACTGAGCATCACCAACCAGACCAATCGAGAATGAGGTAACAACTGGATCCTTTTTGACGGTCTCTGACAAAGTCACAAAAGCGGGTAGCTTGGCCAAAGATGCCATCGCCTTGTCACTGTCACCATTCAGAATATGTGCCCGTGCCGCGATTGCATCAGAATTATCGGACTTCAACGCAGCCGATAGATCATTCGCGAGCGGCGCAAATTTTGCGTATTCGGCCCCATTCTGAAATGATTTTGCCGCTTCAATAAGCTTGTCTGTACCAAGAAGTTTCCCCGCCACCGGTTCTATGACGGCCTTCATGTCTTGAAATGTCGTGACAACGGCTGTGCCGAGATCCTCAAGTTTATAGGCCACAGCCACAAGGGGATCATCTGTTGCAAAACGCGTTCTCGATGGTTGTTTTGGGTTTGCGGGATCGTTTTTACCGGTTGGCATGACAGCCGAGCGTCGCAATTGGCCAGAAACCTCACAGCTCGTGTCCGGTATATACCACTCGCCATAGACAACGCCGACGCTAAAGCGGCCGACTTTATTGTTCACGCAATTATTTGGCAGACGCTTTTTGCCTGCGACGTCTCCCTCGGTACGTCTACACTCCTCTGAGGGGCCCTTATCGCCGATTCCAGTCCAGATTTTAGCGGTATAAAGACGGTGACCAGAGGGACTGCACCCCTTGTCGAGTATTTTACCCCATTTCGCAGCGTGCCCCTGCTGGGCGAGCGTTAGGCAAACAGCTGAAGCGAATATCCATCTCAGTAGACCGGTCATTGAAGTTCTCCCGAATTTCTCGCTATCTTTCAGTACCACGAAGCCATCTACCTGTAACCTTTCTAGCTTTCGCCGACAGCCCTGAAGCTCGGGTGAAGGGACTGTCGCGCGTCATTCAGACCAAAGCCCACTTGACGCGTACCCCTCATCAGGCGCATCTATCTCGCAACTGCACAAAAGCCTCTGATGCAGAGGCGATAAAGAGATAAAAGCCAAGGAGGGTTTCCCTATGTCTCAAGCTGATCCTGTCGTCATTGTTGGTATGGCGCGAACGCCAATGGGTGGTCTGCTCGGTGATTTGAATGCGATGTCAGCCAATGAGCTTGGCGCGATTGCCGTTAAGGCCGCCGTTGAGGAGGCGAAACTCGGTGCCGACGAGGCCGATGAGATCATCATGGGCAACTGCCTCCCGGCAGGCCAAGGCCAAGCGCCTGCGCGTCAGGCAGGCTTCAAAGCCGGCATGGACAAGGGCCTTGAGGCAACCACGATCAACAAAATGTGCGGGTCCGGCCTGCAGGCGACGGTGATGGGCCGCAATGCGATTGCCTCCGGTGATGCCAACATCGTCATCGTAGGTGGTATGGAGAGCATGACGAACGCGCCGCACCTGATCGATGTCCGTAAGGGCCACAAGTATGGCGATATGGGCGCGAAGGACCATATGGCGCTTGATGGCCTGACGGATGCTTATGCAGGCGGGCCAATGGGCAACTTTGCTGACATGATCGCCACCGAATACCAGTTTACGCGCGAGCAGCAGGATGCCTACGCGCTGGAGACACTTGCCCGCGCGCAAAAAGCCACCGAAGACGGTAAGTTCAAGCGAGAGATCGCGCCTGTAACGATCAAATCCCGCAAGGGTGAGACCGTTGTGGACAGTGATGAGCTGCCCCGCACAGCACGCCCGGACAAAATTCCAAGTCTGCGTCCTGCCTTCAGTAAGGACGGCACGGTAACAGCGGCGAATGCGTCTGCGATTTCTGATGGTGCCGCGGCGCTCGTTTTGATGAAGAGCTCAGAAGCTGAAAAGCGGGACCTCACCCCGATTGCGAAAATCGTCTCATCTTCCAGTCATGCGCACGAGCCGGAATACTTCACGACTGCCCCTGTTCCAGCGATGAACAAAGCTTTGGAAAAGGCGGGTTGGAGCAAGGATGAAGTCGGCCTTTGGGAGATCAATGAGGCTTTCGCTGTTGTGCCCATGATCGCCATGAAAGAACTCGGCATCAGTCATGACATCGTCAACGTGAATGGTGGCGCCTGCGCAATGGGCCATCCGATTGGCGCATCCGGTGCACGTATCCTAGTGACGCTTCTGGCGGCGATGGAAGAACGCGATGTCAAGAAAGGCGTGGCCTCCCTCTGCATCGGCGGCGGCGAAGGCATCGCCATGTGCGTGGAGCGGACGTAACCGTTCAAACCGATAAAAAAGGCGCGGTCCTTATCCTGAAAGGGCCGCGTTTTCGTGTGACATCCAAAGCTCTGCGGATGCGGTTTCGGCGTGTCTCAATTGGTGCCGTCGAAAATGCGCGGATTGAGATGCACAAAGCGCATTGGCCTGAGCCGAATCCGATAGTCTGTTGGATTGGCCTGATATGTATTTATTCTGCATATCTAGGGCTTTTCAGTATGCTTTGGGGCCTAGTCCTGCTTGCCTTAGGCTCTCTGGAGTTGCGTCTCGCACCGACGCCCTTCGCTGTCGCTGATATCGTGGGAAAGCCCACACGTCTGCTGAAATGCGCGAATGAGGGAGAGGCGAGATTAGTCGTACTCGCGATACGAGAGGCGCAACGAATCTCGCAGGGCGGGAAGGTTGCAGATGCATGATTTTATTACCCATTGCCGTGAGCAGGCGGGGTGGTGTCGCGAACTTGGATCTCCTTTTACCGCTGCGCTGTGCGAAGCGTTTGCCGCAAACGCTGAGGTTGGTGGCGTCGTTGCTGATCTGGCTACAAGCGTTGAGCCACCGCATCGCAAGCGGGCGACGGCGTTACGGTTGGCTGGCGCGCTACACTATGCGGCACTGACTGGGCAATCGGTAGAGTTGTCAGAGGCCTACACAAAAGTCGGTGAAAGCGCAGCCTTTCCAGAGATTTGGGCGGCGGCTTTGGGCTATTTGTCGTCGAACACGAGCGCCGTAGAAGCGTTTATTCAATCCGATCCGCAAACCAATGAGACGCGGCGCTCAATTGCCCTTTTGCCCGGTTTTCTGCAGATCGGGAAAAGGTTCGGCGCGCCGATCCATTTGCTTGAACTCGGAGCGAGCGCCGGGCTGAATCAGAATTTGGATCAGTTCTCTTATGTCGATCCGAACTGGTGGATTGGAGGTGATAGCGGGGTTGAGGTGTCCACGGATTGGCGTGCCCCTCCACCCGAGGGTGCATTTCCTGACGTGCTAAGCAGGGCTGCGTGTGACCTCAATCCGATTGACCTTTCCACACAAGACGCGCGTTGGCGGCTCAAAGCCTATACTTGGGCTGATCAGCCGGAGCGTTTGGCACGCTCGGACGCGGCGATTGAACTTGCGCTCGAGGCGGGGACCAGAGTTGAGAAGGCGGATGCCGCGGACTGGTTAGAACGCAAGTTGGCGACGCGGACAGACAGCGGGACAACTGTCGTGTTTCATTCAGTGTTTTTGCACTATCCCCCAAGTGCAGTGCGCGAACGGATAATGGGATTGATTTCCGAGGCAGGAGAGAAAGCGACGGATGAGGCGCCACTGGCTTGGCTCTGCATGGAACCGGACTCTGTGTTCACTGAGGACAATCCCAAACTCGGTGTCTTTCGTGTGCGGTTACAGACCTGGCCCGGTGGCAACGTCCGAACACTTGGCTACACCGACGGACACGTCACCTATTTTGAAGGCGCTTAGTCGCTTTTCGAGGAGATTCCGCGGTAGTGATCTAGCACGGTGACTAAGACATCCTGATGGGCTGCGAAGGTTTTATCACTGACCTGATTGGAGTTGATGATCACAACAAGGTCGTATTCCGGCAGGATCCGAACATCAGAGAGCCACATCGTATTTGATCCGCTATGGCTATAGTAGGTGCCGTAAGTGTCACTCCGGCGAACACCCCAACCCATGGCGTAATCTGAATCGCTACTGATTGCGGGGTAGGGTGCCCAGAGTTTCTGACGCACATGGATTGGAATAAGCGTGCTGTCTTCAAGCAAGTATTCGCGGCTAAGCCGGGCATGTGCCAAGAGGCTGGCGTGAAGCGTGCCAGCAGGACCGAGGGCAGACGGATTGTCCGCACTGTCTCCAGTTCCGACCGGAGACAGAAAAAGAGATGATCCAAGCGCACCGCGATGACCCTGTATACCCGCTTGCGGTGGGCCAAAACCCCAAGTCATGCCGGCGGTATCAGAGGAAAGCTGGCTGAATACATAACGCTCCATCGCGTTTTCCCATACAAAAGATTCGCCCATGCCTTTTGTAAGGATACCCTCTATGGCCGAGCCAGCGATGACATAGCCGAGATTGTTGTATTCGTATTCGCCTGCGGCCTTGGCGGGTGGCTTCCTCAGAAAGTCCAACGTGGTTTCAAGGCGCTGTTCCTGCACAGGCTTCGTGTCACGCCGAATACTGCGGAACCAGCCGCCGCTGAGTTGCGCCAGGCCGGAGCGGTGGGCGAAGAGGTCTTCGATTGTGATTTCGGACCATGCCGAGTCGATCTCATCAGCGAAATCTGGAAACAGGTCTGGAATTGTCGCGCCCCATGAAGCGAGGCCGTCTTCAACAAGGCGGGCATAGAGCAAGGCCGTCATCGATTTCGTGTTTGAGCCTATGTGCCAGGCGTCATCGGGCTGGACTGGGTCGCCGCTGCCTCTGACGCGCTCGCCGGAGACTGCGATCGTATACGTCCCATCGGCGTGCATGATGATGGCGCCCATACCGACAATGCTATGCTCTTCGCGGGCTTCGTCGACGGTCGCTTGCAGGTCAAAGTCTTGCGCGAGGGCTGCGCCGACCAGTGCGAATAGGGATAGACAAATGGCGGTAAAGTTTCGAACGACTTTTAGCATGCCATTATAGTGAGGCATGTCTTAAATATGGCAAGACGCAGTTTAGCCCGCAGGCACGTAATCGCTCACAAGACCGAGTGGCAGCGCAGTCGTCCGCTTGGCAACATTGATGATAATCCGGGACTGAACGTCTGACACGAGCGCTGAGCCGAGCAATTTCTCACGAAGGAAACGATCATATGCGTACATGTCTGTGGTTGTGACGCGAATGATGTAATCGACAGCACCTGTCACCGTCATGCACTCCATCACCTCCGGCCATTCTTCAACAAGCGCTTCAAAAGCCATCAGATTATCATTGCTAGGAAGCGCGAGCTTTACATTGGCAAGAACTTCAAAGCCGAGCCCGAGAGATTGCTTTTCCAGCAGCGTGACCCGCCCTGTAATCACGCCAATCTCTTCCAACCGTTTGATCCGCCGCCAGCACGGAGACGAAGACAGGCTGACACGATCGGCGATTTCTGCGACGGATAAGGACGCGTCTTTTTGGATGAGGTCTAGGATTTTTGCGTCGATGGAGTCGAGTGTTTCAGACAAAATATTCCCCAAACTTGCATATTTTTGAGATTGTTTTGCCTCAAGTAGCCGATTTTCTTGCGATGTCGCAAGTCTCTTTCCGCTTTTCCTGATCGCTATGTCTGAACTTTTGCTATAATTTCGTCACTATAGACGCTCTTTTTGGCATGTTTTTGTCTCTCTTTTAGGGCCGAAGCCGTGCTAATCAGCAAAAGGAGGAGCCAGGCCGGGCCTTCAGGGCCGCCTATCGCGCTTTCGGTCAGGCTCATCATGAAAATCATGGTCACCATCGGGATCGCGATACGGCGGGGATCATTATGCGCGTACAGGCCCGTTAAACCCGCAATGCCTGTGCGCATGATAACCCAGGTCAAGAGGAGCGCACCGATCAGCCCGACGGCTAGAACTGTCTCAAGCCAGCCATTGTGTGCGTTGTAGACTTCGAACCCGGCTTCATACCATAGCCATGCCATGCCGTAGCTGCCATCGCGCCAATAGGCGTCATAGCCATACCCTAGCAGCGGGCTTTCCATGATGCGCCACCAGACGGCCGGCCAGATGCGGTCACGACCGGTAAAGGTCGAATCCTCGCCTAAAGCATCGAGAATGACTTCCGCGTTGAGTATGACGAGCGAGAAAATACCGATCGCGCCCAGAGCGCCTGCCCAAACCCCTAGAACCAGTCGTGACGATTTTCCCCGCAGTAACTCTCCATAACCCAGGGCGGCGAGGCCGAGCGCGCAGGCAATAGTTGATGTCCCGGACTGGCTAAGGATGAGTAGGACCAGAAAGAACGGAATAGGTAAGAGCCATCGCGCCTTCCGAGCTGTGAAAGCAAGACCTCCGCTTGCCACAGCCCCGATTGCATAGACCATACCGGCGCGGTTTTTCTCACTGAACGGTCCACGCAAAGCCCCCTCATGGACTTCTGTCATCAACCCGCCGACAGGGATCAATAGGAGCGAGAGAACACCGATCATGAGGCAGGCGAGGGTGATCCCTTTCAAAAGACTACGCCAATCGCTGAGCGCGACGAGGGAGATGCAGGCGAGGGTAAAAAACGTCAAAGCGAGTGACGCCAAGAATGTGGACTGAGGCATGATGGACCAGGCCGTGCTGGCAATTGCCAGCATTGCAAAAACCAAAAGTGGCCAACCAGCACGCACGGCGGTCCAAAACTGTGTTCTGTTGTTTGACCAGGCCAGCAAAGTCAGCGCGGTGCCTGATGTAAGGCATATCAGGATGGTCAGTCTGTATTGAAGGTCCGGGGATACGTGACGCGCAACTAAAGACTCTACGACACCGCAGAGCAGAAAGAAGATACAGGCCACGAGAAGACTGTTATTGCGCATATGCCATAGCGTGCAGGGTTTATGCCGTTCTGAGAAGGGGATTTCTGGTCGGTTCAATCTTGAAAAGATTTTATTGAATATCAATATATAGATTGAGGCCATTTACCGTCTCAGAAAGGGTAAAATTCATGTTCACGCTGCTCTACATTTTGGGGTGGGTGTTCCTTTTCCTCATTAGTGCGTTGGGCCATCCGCGAATCTTTGCGCGTGTGTTTAAGGCGCCGAAAGCATCCGATGATTTTAATGGTAAGGCTTAGTCCTGAGCGTTGAGGTTGCGAAATACGGCGGGCGCGAGTACTCGATAGGGACTGACCCCTCGTACACTTGGATCGCCTATGACTGCGCCAAAAGCCAAAGAAAAACCGACCTCTTTTCAGGCTCTGATCCTGCGTTTGCAGACCTATTGGTCAGAGCAGGGCTGCGCGATCTTGCAGCCTTACGACATGGAGGTTGGGGCAGGGACACTGCATCCGGCGACGGTGCTGCGGGCGCTTGGGCCGAAGGATTGGCGTGCGGCCTATGTGCAGCCGTCACGCCGCCCTGCTGATGCCCGCTATGGTGAAAACCCTATGCGGCTGGGCCATTATTACCAGTACCAGGTCATTCTAAAGCCCAATCCGGCAAATTTGCAGGATCTCTATCTCAACTCGCTTTATGAGATCGGGATCGACCCGACCGTGCATGACATTCGCTTTGTTGAGGATGATTGGGAGAACCCTACTGTGGGTGCGTGGGGTCTTGGTTGGGAGGTCTGGTGTGACGGAATGGAGGTCAGCCAGTACACCTATTTCCAACAGGTTGGTGGCTTGGATGTGTTTCCGGTGTCGGGTGAACTGACCTATGGATTAGAGCGCCTCGCCATGTATGTTTTCGGCGTCGACAATGTCTATGAATTGCCGTTCAATGATCCGGACAGCGACGTGCCGCTATCTTATGGCGACGTGTTCCTTGAAAATGAGGTGCAGCAGTCGGCGTTTAATTTTGAGCACTCCGATGTTGAGATGCTGCTGCGCTGGTTTGCCGATTGTGAAAGCCAATCCAATGCTCTGCGCGAGGCGGGCAAGCCCCTGCCAGCCTATGATTATGCTTTGAAGGCCAGTCATACCTTCAACTTGATCGACGCGCGCGGGGCGATCTCGCCGACGGAACGGCAGGCTTACATTGCTAGAGTTCGGGATCTGGCGCGCGGGGCGGCGGAGCAATGGGCGCACCAAGAGGCGGAGCGGGCGGAAGGATGATGGCGCCTGTTCATCTTACATATGAGTTGTCGGTGGAAAACACTTCCGATTTAATCAAGTTAAGTCAGAAGCGAATTTACACCAGGCGGCGTACCTTTTTAGGTATAACGCTTCCAATAGTAGCGGCTGGCTTGGTAGCTCTAGCGGTCAGTTATTTTGAGAATTTTGACCTCGAACTAGGTGCCAACATTGGTGCTCTTAGTTATGTCGTGGGTTGGATAGTTTCGAATTTGATTTTTTGCGTCCCTCCTCCGCGGCTCAGCGCTTCTTCGAGCTTTATGTACGGTCGGACAGAGTTTGTTGCCAACACGAAAGGAATTGAGGTATCAACGTCGAAGTCTTTTTGGCGCATGGACTGGGAGGGTATTATCGATGTGGCCGAAGGGAAGAAATCGGTCATGCTTTTTATCGATAAAACGCAAGCAATTTTGATTGATAACAGCGCTTTTAAATCCAGTAATGAGAGAAGAGAATTTCTGGCGATGGTCTCTTCGAGAATTAAAACCTCTCGTGAGAAGATCTTATGACCAAAGTGAACCTCGCAGAAAAGTTTGGTCTCTTCACAGAAGCCTGGGCGCCCAAGATTGCAGGGCAAGTCAATGATATGCACGTGAAGCTTGCCAAGTTTCGCGGGGATTTTGATTGGCATAAGCATGACACAGAAGACGAACTGTTTTTCGTTGTGAAAGGCCAAATGCGGATGGCGTTTCGGCATCGTGAAGAGATTGTTGGAGAGGGCGAGTTTATCATCGTCCCGCACGGTGTTGAGCATCGCCCGGGCGCGGTGGGCGAGGAATGTCATGTTCTATTACTGGAGCCCGCGACGACGGTGAATACAGGTGACAATACCAAGTCAAAGCTGACGGTCACCGCGCTTGACCGGATTTAGATCACCGAACCTGATCGTGAACAGGTTGAATTTCACGCTTCTAACTAAATAAACCCAAAGGCTCTTCGCTTATCTTCTCTCTCAAAGATTCAGGAAAGAGGGCGGAAGACCAATGATGAAAAGACAGACAATTGCGGTTTTGCTCGGGCTTGCGATTGCGGCCTGTGGGCCATCTGAAACACGTATTGCTACGCCCGACGGCGGTGAGGTGATCAAACGCCAAGGCAAAGTCGACATTGTGACGATGGATGTGCGCAAACAAACCCATGAGGAGGCTGTTGCTGAAGCGCGCGCGACGTTCCCTCACTTCCTGAAAATGCAGGCGTCCAAACAGCCGCATCTTGATAATTTTGCCGCCAAGGTCGCGCTACCGACCAATGATAAAAGTTTTGAGCATATCTGGGTGCTTGATGTGAAGGCCAGCGGCGATGGCTATACCGGTGTTCTGAACAATGATCCCTATAATCTCGCGGGTGGTTTGAAGATCGGGGACCGCGTTAGTTTTACGCTCGATCGCCTGACGGACTGGGGTTATGGTGAGCACGGAAAGCAGCGCGGGCACTTCACGACGCGCCTGATCCTTGAGCAGACCCCGCCGGAGGAAGCGGCGATGATCTCTGCCATGCTGCATGAGCAGCCGATGCCGAGTGTCAACTTGCGGCCATAGCGCAGTCGCGCGCGATCTCGCCCATTTGCAAAACCACGCCATCAGTCTATTGCGCTGTCTTGATAGATCGACAGCGATAGAATTGATGAGCCATGGCTGAACTTCTCCTCGAGTTTTTTTCTGAAGAAATTCCGGCGCGGATGCAGGCGAAAGCTGAGGCCGATTTACTGTCGGCTGTCCTGAAAGGGTTGGCTGAGGCGGGGCTGGAGCCGAGCGCGAGCCGGTCTATGTCGGGGCCGCGGCGCTTGACGGTCGTGCTGGAAGGCTTGCCTGCGCGCTCGGCTGATGTGGAAGACGAGCGCAAAGGCCCGAAAGTGGGTGCGCCGGAACAGGCCGTGGCGGGCTTCCTGCGCGGGGCGGGGCTGGACACTGTGGACCAGGCTGAGGTGCGCAACGACCCGAAGAAGGGCGATTTCTATGTCGCTGTACGCAAGATTGAGGGACGGAATACGAGCGATATTGTCGCTGAGCTGGTGCCACAGATTGTGCGCAATTTCCATTGGCCGAAGTCAATGCGGACAGGGCGTGGCGAGCTGCGCTGGGTCCGGCCTCTGCAGCGGATTTTGTGCGTGTTTGACGGTGCTGTTGTGCCGTTTGAGGTTGATGGTCTTGTCAGCGGAAACGAGACTGAGGGACACCGCGTGCATGGACGTGGGCCGTTTGTTGTGAATAGCGCGACCGAGTACGAGGCGGTGCTGTCTGGCGAGGGGCATGTGATGCTGACGCGGGAGGCGCGGCGGGATAAGATCGAGGCTGAGGCGAAAGCGGTTTGTGAGGCAGCTGGGCTTGAGCTGGTTGAGGATCGTGGGCTGCTTGAAGAGGTTGTAGGCCTCGCTGAATGGCCCGTGGCGATTTTGGGAGAGATGGATGAGGCATTCCTGTCCTTGCCGCCGGAAGTGATCCAGCTCTCTATGCGCACGCACCAGAAGTATTTTGCGGTGCGTGATCCGAAGACTGGTGACCTTGCGCCGAACTTTGTTGTTGTGGCGAATGTTGCACCGACGGATGGCGGCGTCGCGATTGCAAAGGGCAACCGGAAAGTCCTCTCTGCCCGCCTAGATGATGGGCGTTTCTTTTGGGAGAATGACAAGCGCACAGGCCTTGAGGCGATGGCGCCGAAACTGTCGACGATCAAGTTCAAGGATGAGCTTGGATCGATTGGTGATAAGGTTGGGCGGGTTGCGGCGCTAGCGCGGGAACTGGCCCCGAAAGTGGGCGCTGACGCTGACTTGGCGGAGCGGGCGGCGCGACTTTGTAAGGCCGATCTGGTGTCGGAAATGGTGTATGAGTTCCCTGAGCTTCAGGGCGTGATGGGGCGGTATTATGCACTTGAAGCGGGCGAGCCTGCTGCTGTCGCCGACGCGATCCGTGATCATTACAAACCGCAGGGGCCGAGCGATGCCGTCCCGAATGATCCGGTCGCGATTGCCGTCTCGCTCGCCGACAAGCTTGATACGCTGGTCGGGTTCTGGGCGATTGATGAGACGCCGACGGGGAGTAAGGACCCGTTCGCGCTACGCCGTGCGGCGCTGGGTGTGGTTCGGATTGTGTTGGAGAATGGGGCTCGATTGGGGCTTATTGATGAGCTGAACGAGCATTTTATCGCTCTGTTTCATAGCCTTAATCCTCCTTCCGAACATCAGGTAGAGTGGGAGAAAAGGCAAAGAGCAATACTCACAAGTGAAAACGTCTTTGAATTAAGCGACCACCCTAAGCTAGTCGCAAAAATGAACGCAGATATGAGAGCACTTTTAGCTATCATTGCAAAAGAGGAAGTCTCGAAGCCCAAGTCTAGCACCATTGGGGGCATGGGTGACCTCCTCTCCTTCTTCGCTGATCGTCTCAAGCAATACCTCCGTGACCAAGGTCAGCGGCATGATCTGATCGATGCTGTCTTTGCGCTTGGCGAGGATGATCTCGTCCTGATCGTCAAACGCGTTGAGGCGTTGGCAGCCTTCCTCGACAGCGAAGACGGGGCGAACCTGCTGGCGGGCTACAAACGTGCGGCGAACATCCTCAAGGCCGAGGAGAAGAAGGACAAACGCGCCTTTGACGGCGCGGTTGATACTTCGCGCCTAACCGAGAAGGGCGAACAGGTCCTGCACGTCGCCATCGTGAACAGCACTGCTGCCGCGAAAACCGCTCTAGAAGCCGAAGACTTTGAGGCCGCCATGTCTGCGCTGGCTGGCCTCCGTGGCCCGGTCGACGCCTTCTTCGATGGGCCAGACAGTGTGATGGTGAATGCGGACGATCCCGCCACCCGCGAGAACCGCCTGAACCTCCTGAACATGATGCGTGGCGCGGTGAATACTGTGGCAGATTTCTCCAAGATCAGCGGCTGAGATTTCGCTTACTAGGGTAGCTCTACCCAACAGGGTCGCGGGACGATCCTGAACGCGCGTGGTTTTGTTATTTGCGTTTTTTAACTCGCTATGCGAGCAATCAATGATCTTAACCTCTAAGGGTTGTGCGCATGGGTGAAGTGATCGTTGCTCAAATTCTATTGTGTGTGATGGTCTATTTGGCGATCGGGGCTGTCGTTGCGCTCATCTATGTTTTTGGCGGTGCGGGCCGAATTGATCCCGCTGCGAAGGGGCGGGGGATGCCGCTTCGGGTGCGGTTCATGATTTTTCCGGGCGTTATGGCGCTCTGGCCTTTGATGGCTTTGAAGCTATTCACGCAGACGGAGCCGCCGGAAGCATGAAGAGAGCGCATCGCGGATCCCATCTTTTAATCTGGCTGTTTCTCGCCCCGGTGATTTGCGCCGTGATCGCGCTCTCCGTTCAGCTTCGGCCCGCAGAGCCCGTGAATGATGCGCTACCGCCGAGCTTGAGTTCAGGGGGGCGGTAGTGTCGCACGATTACCGGATGGTCCAGTGGACCGCGTTCAAGAAACGCTTCGATCTGTGGATGCTCGCCGGCATCGTGGTTTATCTTGCGGGTTTCATCATCATTAGCTTCGTGGCGCAGCCTGCGGGTGAAATGTTCACCCCGATACAAGTCCTGATCCGGGTCACCGGCACATTGGCGTTTCTGTTGCTGACCTTTATTCTGTGCATAGGCCCGCTGGCGAGATTGAGCGATCAGTTTAAGCCGTTTCTCTACAATCGGCGTCATCTGGGCGTCACTACGTTTTTCTTTGCACTCATCCATGCCGGGCTCGTCTTACTTTGGTATCATGGTTTTTCCGATGTGAACGTGATTGTCTCTCTCTTCGTGTCTAATCCGCGATATGACAGCGTCTCGGGATTTCCATTTGAAAGTTTGGGCGCTGTGGCGCTGATTATTCTTTTCGTGATGGCGGCCACGAGCCATGATTTCTGGATTTGCCTGCCACCTGCAAAGTGGCCGATATTTTGAGTTCGTTCTGGCTCCAATATGGAGTTGGGATATGGGCAAGAGATTGAAGCCTGAAGAGATAATCGCAAAGCTGCGTGAGGTTTAGGTTCGCCTAAGTCAGGGCG
>JBCDKW010000011.1:0-110987 GCA_038746145.1 Pseudomonadota bacterium | reverse complement strand
TCTCGCCCTGGCTGAGGCGCACCTCCACCTCGCGCAGCTTTGCAATGATCTCTTCAGGTTTGGCTCTCTTGCCCATGATTCAACTCCATATCAGAGCCGATCCTAACTCAAACTATGGGCCAGTTTTTCTGAGGCAGACCAAGATCGCCAGCAAGAAGCGGCAAGGGCCATTCTTGCTGGAACGATGCCGGATCCGCAAAAAACTATGCAGGCGCTCGGCTATAGGCTGGATAGAACCCACCAAGCCTTAATTGTCTGGAGCCGCGAACCAGAGGTAAACACCGATGACCTCGAGGTGATGGTGGACCGTATTCTACTCGCTGCTCATGGGGCTCGCGCCCTTCCCATAAAAGCAAAAGCCAGTGTGGTCTGGTTATGGCTTTCCGATCCCGTCGGTATAGAGGACTTATCCGCCATCGCCGAAGAAAACTTCGAAATTGCAGCTGGACAGGTTCTACCTGGTCTCGCTGGCTTCAGAGACAGCCATAGAACAGCTCTCATCACTCAACAGATGATGCTTAAAACAAAGCGGGAGGAAAATGTGGTCTCTTACGACCAAATCAAACTGGCCCATCTGATGCTTCAGCAGTCTGATTTTTCTCATGTTGCTGCCGCGACGCTGGGTAAACTGTTCAAAGCGCCAGAAGGCATCCGAGAGAGCTTGCGCGTGTATCTGGCAGAAGGCGCCAATGCCGCTCAAGCTGCGAAGAAGAGAGGATTGCATCGCAACACGCTCAATCGCCATCTTGAGAGGGCAAATGATCTCCTTCCAGAGCCTTTGCACGCAGGAAATCGACTGCAAATTGGCGCGGTTCTAGACGCACTGAGTTGGGGCTAGCTCCCTATGAGTTGATGGACAGCCAGAGGTAACCGGTAGACGTGCTAAGCATTTCCAGTCGTGTTACCAGCCGATTGTTTTCTGCACATAGAACCTTCTCATATCGGACATTGGGCGGAGTGCAAAAACAAAGCTCATTTGCGATATGCAACCTACAAAACCGCTCATCAATGCGCTGCAAGAAATCCTCTCAGACATTTGAGGTCAACATATCGCTAGGCAGAAGGAACGCAGCAACGTCGTGCCGAAAGAGCGCGACGAGATTGCGAAGCAAATCGACGGCTTACTTGATAGGATCGTCACTTCTAATTCTGATTGTGTCGTCTCGGCTTATGAGAAGCGCATCGAAACTCTCGCACGAAAGAAGGCTGATCTAGCGGGAAAGCTATCCGAAAATACAAAACTGAATGGGGTTTTCAAACACCAAAAAATCCCGACCATTCAAACTACTAAGAGGCATGACTATGCAAGGATGAAAAGTGGCGCACCTAACAGGATTCGAACCTGTGACCTCTGCCTTCGGAGGGCAGCGCTCTATCCAGCTGAGCTATAGGTGCCTTGTGGATCGAATAGGCCAATGCGGTGAAACTGGCAATCCACTGGATCAGGGTCTTGGCAGGGCTAATTGGCAGGTTAGACAGGATGTGAAAGATCAAAGGAGTCGCGGCCATGGCTGGGTTGAAATCTACGCTTATCGGTTTGTCCACCGGATTGGCGCTATTGGGCGCGTGTGGTGCGGGATCGTCTACTGAGCCTTCGTCCAGCGCGACCGGGTCTGTCAGCGCACCTGTTGAACGCGCGACGGCTGAAGAGCTTCTGGCCGACTACCAAGAGGCACTTGCAAAAGCCCAAGAGACGCAAGGCCCTGGAAGCCCAGCACTTTGGTCGCTCAGTGATGAAGACACCAAAATCTATATCTTCGGCACGGTTCATCTTCTGCGCCCCGAGGTTGAGTGGCGGTTCCCGGCCTTTGATGCGGCACTGGACGAAGCTGATACGGTTGTCGTCGAGGTCGATATGTTCTCACCCGAAGGCGAGCAGGCCTATATGAGCGAGTTTCTACCGCGCGGCATGTATGAGGGTGGGCGTACGCTCCGTGGGGCGCTTAACGCAGATGATGAAGCCGTCATCGAAGAGGCGATGAAAAAGGCAAACGTTCCGCTTGATGCGTTCAACACATTTGAGCCATGGATGGTCGGGGTCAACATTGGTGCGATGCAGATCGTCGCTCAAGGCTATGATCCCAACTCAGGCGTCGAAAAAGTGGTGCTTAGTGAAGCTGAAGCGGGCGGGAAAAAGTTCGCATTCCTAGAGGATATTTCTGATCAAGCCGACGCGTTTGATCTTATGTCTGAAGCGTCGCAAGTGGAATTCTTATACAACACGCTTATGACCCTGGATTCTGCCGGAGAGAACTTGGACCACATGGTCGCTGAGTGGGCTGACGGAGATGTTGAAGGCTTAGGCCTCCTTGTTGCCGATGCAGAAGCGACGGGCGCAGCGAAAGAGTTGTATGAGCGTGTGCTCGTAACGCGCAACAAGAACTGGATACCGGTGATCGAAGGCTATCTTGATGAGCCAGGCACCTTCTTTATCGCGGCGGGCTCAGCGCACTTTGCGGGGCCAGACAGCGTGATCCTGATGCTGGAAGAAAAGGGCTACACGGTCGAGCGCATCAACTAGGCCGGGATTTCTTTGCTTGCCCAATCGAACGCTTTCCCGCTGTGGTCGGGTGTTAAGCCGTCGATGACGTTCAGGAGATAGTCCGCGGATTGCTGCGGCGTGAACAGTTGCTTGTCCGGTACGTTTTTCTGGAAAGGTTTTGAAAGGTCCGTATCGACCGTGCCCGGATGCAGGCTGACCGCAATAAAATCCTCATTTCGGCGCTTCTGCTCAATCGCGTAGTTTCGGATCAGCATATTCAGCGCGGCCTTGGAAGCGCGATAGCTGTGCCAACCGCCATAGCCATTGTCGCTGATCGATCCCACACGGGCTGAGAGCGCCGCAAACACGGCGCGACCCCTGCGCGGCATGATCGGCAGGAAATGCTTTGCAACGAGCCCTGGTCCGAACGTATTGATCGCGAAAACGCGCTCGAAATTCGCCATGCTCTGATGCTTATAGGTTTTCTCGGGCTGTAGAGCTTCGCCATCCGAGAGGATGCCGCTGGCAACAATGACGAGGTCAGGCGAACCGACCGATTTTATGATCTCGACCGCACTGGCAACGCTCTCTTCATCCACAATGTCGATCTGGCCAGACATGATTTTCGGACCATGTGGGACATCTCCACTACGAGAGAGCGCGTGAACGGCTTCGATCTCTGGGCGCGCCGCAAGTTGCTCACCCAAGGCCCCACCGACACCGCCGCTTGCTCCAATAATGACTGCTCTCATGGCTCGCTCCTCTAGCTTGCGAAGTAGAGCGCAAACGCGCGACAAAAAGGGGATGCGACACTGGCTCGTGCATCTGCCCGACTCTGCTATAATTTTGGAATGGCTTTCGATACCACTGATACCATCCCATTTGTTGCCGCGTCTCATAGCGGGCGATACTGGAGCCTGCGCCAACCGGATGACGCTGCTGTTCGCACATTGGCGCCCTATCTGAATGGAGAGGATTTGCTGGCACGATTGCTGGCACCTCGCGGTGTACAGCCGGATGAAGTTGAGACGTTTCTGAACCCAACGCTTCGGGACTTGTTCCCCGATCCAGCAAGTTTCCAGGACATGATGAAAGCGGCAGAGCTGGTTCTGGATGCGATTGTGGAAGGTAAAAGTGTCACTGTTCTCGCCGACTATGACGTTGATGGCGGGACAAGCTCGGCGATTCTGACGCGCTATTTCCGGGCTTGGAATAAAGAGATCGGGCTGTATGTGCCGGACCGCCTAACCGAAGGATACGGACCGAGCCCTGAAGCGTTTCGGACTCTTAAGGAGAGCGGTGCCGATCTCGTCATTACAGTTGATTGCGGAGCGGCAGCTGTTGAAGCGCTTGAGGAAGCGGTTGAGATCGATCTGCCCGTGATTGTGATTGATCATCACCTGATGGGGGACGTGCCGCCGGCCTGTGCCGCCCTCGTCAATCCGAACCGGGCCGATGATACAAGCGGTCAAGGGCATCTGGCCGCTGCGGGCGTCGTCTATGTCTTCGTGGCAGCGCTGAATAAGCTCGCGCGTGAAAGGAGCATCGCGCCAGAAGGCGGCTTGCCGAATATTCTGGAATGGTTGGACCTTTGTGCGCTGGGAACGCTTTGCGACATGAGCCCGCTTGAGGGGGTGAATCGTGCCTTTGTAAAGCAGGGGCTGAAAGTGCTGAATGCGGGTCGAAATGTCGGTATTCGCGCTCTCGCAGATGTTGCAGGCATTGCATCGATTGAGAGTGTCTATCACGCAACGTTCGTCCTCGGCCCCCGTTTGAATGCAGGCGGACGCGTGGGGGATCCGTGGTTAGCGGCGAAACTGCTCGCAGCCGATGATCGCACAGAAGCCTTGGCTCTGGCTGAACGGCTGCATGGTTTGAATGATGAGCGAAAAGCCGTCGAAAACGCCATCCTCGAACAAGCAACGGTTGAGGCTGAAAAGGCACTGCAGGCTGATCCGGATACGGGGATATTGATCGCAGCGGGCGAGGGCTGGCATCCGGGCGTTATCGGTATTGTCGCAGGTCGATTGAAAGACCGCTTTCACCTGCCAAGCATTGTTATCGGATGGGGGGAAGGCCTTGGTCCTGTCGCCAAGGGTTCCGCACGGTCCGTGCGCGGCGTCAATATTGGCGATGCAATTGCCGCCGCAGCGAGAGATGGTGTCATCATGTCCGGCGGCGGGCACGCGATGGCTGGTGGTCTAAGCCTTCAACCAGAACAATTGCCGGGTCTGCGCGACTGGATGGCGGTGCATATGAATCAGTTTGTAGACGAACGCGCCGCCGCCAAAGAACTGACTGTTGATGCTGTGCTTTCAACCTCTCAGGTCACCCCGGAGATGTGTGATCGAATTGCCTCTATCGGTCCGTTCGGGCAGAGTGCTCCGGAACCCGTTTTTGCACTCAAAGATGTTGAGATCACTCACGTTCGCGCGATTGGTGAAAACCACCTTAAGCTCACGCTTGAGGATGCAGCGGGGCGTATTGAAGCGCTCGTGTGGCGATGTGTCGGAACGCCGCTTGGGGATGCTCTATTGCAGCGTGGGCGTGTGCACGTTGCGGGACGGCTTAAGGACAATGACTGGAACGGTCGTCGCACAGCCCAATTTGAGGTCATTGACGCTGTAGCAGCGACTTAAGCTGCTGTTTTAGAGAGTGCCTCACCGCACAGCGTTTCGACCAGAGCATCCCGACCGTCGGCCTTGCGAAGGCTGTCACGTAGGCCTTGATCGCGAAAAGCACGACTGACTTGAGCGAGCGCACGCAGGTGATCTGCACCTGAACCGAGCGGTGCGAGCAACATGAAGATAAGATCGCAAGGTTTGCCATCGATCGCGTCGAAATCGACACCTTCAGATACTCTCAAAAATGCGCCGATGGGCGTCTCAACGCCCTTTAAGCGCGCATGAGGAATGGCGACGCCTTCACCAACACCGGTCGAGCCGAGATTCTCACGCTCAATAACGGCTTCGAAGACGCTTTGAGAGTCGAGACCGAGTTTTTCTGCGAGGGCGTCTGACAATTTTGAGATGACGTCCTTGCGGCCATCGACCGTCAAAACGTCAAGAACCAGGTCGTCCTCCAATAGAGGGCTCAAATCACCAATCATTGCTCTTACCTTGTCGTCTATGACGCAGCGGAGTGTCCTGAGGGATCAATCCAGCCAATATTTTCATCTTCACGGCGGTACACCATGTTCAGACCGCCGTGTTTCACATTTCGGAACAAAACGGCAGGGGTGTCTGACAGCTCTAACTGCATAACTGCTTCCGAAACGGACATGGTTTTGACGTCTGAAGCGGCCTCTGCGACGATCAAAGGCGCATCGCCTTTGTCTTCTGGGACGTCTTCTGAGCCTGCGCCTTTCAAAACAAAGGCAGACGCCGGCTCGCTTGGCATGGGCGTACGTTTGTGATGGTCCTTCAGCCTGCGGTGATAGCGGCGCACGCGCTTTTCCATTTTTTCTAGGCCATCTTCAAAAGAGGCATAAGGATCTGGGGCTGAACCAGTGCTTTGCAGGACAATACCGGAAGGCAGGTGCACGGTGCAATCTGTGATCACCTCATGCCCACGTTTTTCTACGGTAACACTGGCATCAAAGCTACGATCGAAGTATTTTCGGACGGCAGCTTCAAGCCCGTCTGTGATATGATCTGAGAGGGCTTCACCGACATCCATATGCCGACCGGCGATTTGAATAGTCATAATAAGTCCTCCATTCTCAACCACGGGTATTTACTAGCAAGCAACGCGCCAATAAGCGAGCCTAAAGCATAATTTTATCGTGTGTTTTGGGGCTAAAAAGGGGCTATTTGAGTACTGTTTTAGTCTCTTAAAAGCTCGTTTATGCCTGTTTTTGATCGCGTTCTCTCATCGACTGTCTTGATGATGATCGCTGCTGCCAGTGCAGGTCCACCATTTGCTCCTGGCAAGCTGCCTGGCACAATAACGGAGTAGGGTGGGACCTCGCCGTACGAAATCTCGCCGGTGTCGCGGTTTACGATCTTGGTCGACTGAGACAGGAAAACGCCCATTGCAAGGACTGATCCTTCACGCACAATGACGCCTTCGGCGACCTCAGCGCGCGCGCCGATGAAGCAATTGTCTTCGATGATCACAGGGTTGGCCTGAAGGGGCTCCAGAACCCCGCCGATGCCGGCGCCGCCTGAGATATGAACATTCTGTCCGATTTGGGCACATGAGCCGACGGTCGCCCATGTGTCGACCATAGTACCTTGACCGACATGGGCGCCGATATTGACATATGAGGGCATCAGGACAGCGCCCGGAGCGACATAAGCGCCCTTGCGAACCGCAGCAGGTGGCACCGCACGAAAGCCTGCAGCTTCAAAGTCCGCTGCGCCCCAGCCTTCAAACTTAGATGGAACCTTGTCCCACCAAGTGCCGTGATAACCGGGACCGCCATCTACGATCCGGTTCGGATTGAGCCTGAAGGAGAGAAGAACGGCCTTTTTGAGCCACTGGTTGACTTTCCATTGGCCACGACCAACGGGCTCTGCGACGCGGCATTCGCCGCTATCCAGAAGGTCCAGCGCAGCATCAACGGCTTCACGGACTTCCCCATCAGTTTCGGTGTTGATCGTATCGCGATCATCCCAAGCAGTATCGATTAGGGCGGCGAGGCGTTCAGGCATAGTATTTTTCCAAGATGTGCTGCGTGTTTTTTCATTCGCATAAGTGTGTTTATTGATCTCGGCAATCAAGTTCACCATCCAAGTCTTGACCGAGCTATTTCATATAATGTATCTAGTTACATAATATGGCGACTAAAGATGATTATCTTCAAGAATTAGGCATCTCCGCGCTTGGGACGCGGTTAAGGCGATTATTTGAAATGCTGAATACTCCAGTGAGCGCGCTGTACCGCGAATTTGCTGATTTTGAACAACGCTGGTTCGCTTTGCTTATGTATCTAAGTGAAATTCATAGCTGCTCAATTCAGGTTGCAGCAAGCGCGCTTGGCCAATCGCATGTTAGTATCTTGAAAGCTGCAAAAGATCTTGAGGCAGCAGGCTTCATTGAACGTCGAGCAGACCCAAGTGATAAAAGGATCACGCGTCTGGCCTTGACCGCACTCGGGCAAACAAAGGTCGGTCGCGTCAAACAAATTAGCGCCTGTGTCGATGACGCAGCGAGCAATTTAATTACAAGCATAGCGCCTGATTTCCTAGGCAATCTCGAAGCGCTTGAAGACGCCTTGCGAAAGGAATCCTTTGCGTCTCGCCTAGATAGGACAACAGTCAATTTGAAATAGGGGTTACGCTTATGTTTGAAGGTTTGGTTCTATCGCTTTCCCTGCCTCACCTCTGCCCAAAGGAAACAGCGGCGCTGCAGGATGCTGCAGACCGGATTGAATACGCTTACGTTCTGGAAACACGTGCAAACGCCATAGCAGCTGATTTACGTCGCCTAGCGACACAGAAGGGCAATTCCTCGGCTTGTGAAATCCCAGAGACCTTTGCGAAGGCCATAACAACCTATCTTCGAACCTCCTCCGGCGATGGTCACTTTTACATTGAGCCCAAAAGTAACGAAGCATCAGATGATGACTGGTTAGCAAACTGGCGTGCGAACGCGCCTTCGAGAGGCTATGGCCTCCGCGAGGTTAGTGTGCTGGATGGCAATATTGGATATTTGCGAATTTCCTCATTCTATGAGGTGGAATCTGCGTTCCCAAAATACGATGCCGCTTTTGAATTACTGTCTGACACAGATGCATTGATTTTGGATATGCGCGGAAATGGCGGCGGGTCGCCGCAAACAGAGCGTCCGCTGATCTGGACCTTTCTGGACCCTGTGACTGAACCTCTATTGGCCATCGAGTCGCGTATAGAAATCTTGCCGGCGCCGTCTGACGTGCCGGTTCTTTGGAGACGATACGGGACTGAAAGGCCCTTAGCTGTTCTCATTGATGACCAGACATTTTCAGCTCCTGAAGCAGTTGCTTATACACTACAGTCAGTCGAGCGAGCTGTTATTGTTGGTGAACCGTCTGGAGGCGGTGCTCATCTTCTTGATGAAGGAACGACTATTGGCGAGGGATTTACGCTTTATGTCCCGACACAGCGTCCAATTGGAACACGCACTGGTGACAACTGGGAAGGCAAAGGTGTGCAACCCGATATCAAAGTTCAATCGGAAAAGGCGGTAGAGACCGCGATGCGTCACCTGACCATGAAGCTATCTCGATAAGAGGAACGCTAAGCAGACAACGCTTGTAGGAACTCGGTCAGGTTTTCAGTCACATAGTCAATGTGATCGGGTAGGTCATCCCCTACCACTGCGGGGCGGGCGTGAGCAGGTTCGTGGCTCCAGTCTTTTGTTGATGTGACCAGAACTGTTGAGAATCCCATAGCATGGGCAGGCGCTAAATTGCGGGCTAGATCTTCAAAGAAAATGGCTTGCTTGGGATCAAGATCGAACTGCTTCAGGAACGCGTCGTAAGAGGACTGATTTGGCTTTGGCAAATAGTCGCTGTCTTCGATTGCAAAGTGCCCGTCGAATACGCCATCCAAGCCCATATAGTCTGTCACGCGTGCCGCATGATAGCGCGACCCGTTTGTGTAGACGTATTTGCGTCCCGGCAAAGCTTCGAGCGCGTCACGCAACGCAGGCGATTGCGGAAGGGGCGAGAGGTCAATTTCATGGACGTGAGCGAGGAAATCTGCCGGGTCCATACCATGCAGGCTCATTAGGCCATTCAGGGTCGTCCCGTGTTCAGCGTAATATTTCTTCTGGACTTTGCGGGCTTCAACGCGGTCCAGGCGAAGATAACGCGCGACAAAGTCTGTCATTCTCTGATCGATTTCGGCGAAAAGATCGCACTCCGCAGGGTAGAGGGTGTTATCAAGGTCAAAGACCCAGACATCGCGTGATTTAAGCTTTTCCATGCTTGCAAGTGTCCGTTCCGTTCTATTCATCGCGCCGGAACGGATCTCCGAAATCACGATCAAAGAATTCAAAAACAAGTTTGCGTTCAGTCGGCGCGGGGGTCGCGATGAAGCGGCCTGTCCGATAAGCTGCAGCTTCGCACTCAGTCCGGCCAGTGATCGCAAACTTAACACGCGAGACACAGAACGGGTCCTGGCCGCGTGTAATGGTGCGCAAGCTCCCGTCCGGCATTTCCATTTCGGCATAGGCAAAGTGCTCAGCTTGTAGGAGGGGCTCGTCTATCACGCGGGCACAGCCACCAGCATCGAGGAGCCACCAACCGCGACTTTCCCAGCCCTCTCCGCGGCGTCTCGCCATGGCACTCCAAATGCGGTTCTCGGTGCGATTACAGAAGGTCAGCCCGACATTGCGCGCGCGCTCCTGAGCTGTTTGCTCGAGGATGTCGACCAGATCAGCATCTGTTGTGTTCGCATCAAGGCCTTTTGAGACGAGGAAGTCACCGATCGCGCGGCGCGTACGTGGCCCCAGATTACCATCGATGCGGCCAGTGAAAATACCTGCATCATAAAGCAGGCGTTGGATTCCCGCAGCCTCGGCCTGTTCAAGCGTGTAGTCTTCGGTTTCATTATAGACCGTGCGCCAACGTGTTCGACTTTCGATTAGGACGGGTTGGAAACGCTCTGTCACCAGACCCATCGTATTGCAATTCGGAATGGTCTCAACCGAGAAGCTCCCAGCCGGATCAACACAAAGGGGATAGTCACCACTCCAAGACTTCAAGCCGCCGCGATGGGCGCTTGAGGAGCGACCGTAGAGATAATGTACGCCGGGATCGAGTGGGCCGTCTTCGACCACCTCACAGGCACCGGGCCTGATACGGGTCCAGCCGCTGACAACAGTACCAGTGCCTTCGAAATGGGCGGTTGCTGTCTCTATGATGAAGCTTGTCTCGTTGCAAACCGTCCAGCCTGTTTCGCGTTGTTGGGCTGTCGCATTGTTTGCAAAAAGGAGTGCGATCAAAAAGATCGAAACGCTAATAAATAATCGTACCTGCGCCATGCTCGGTGAACAACTCCATAAGCAGGGCATGCCGTGCACGCCCGTCGAGGATAACGGCCCCACCAACACCCTTTGTGACAGCATTCGCCGCTGTTTCAAGTTTCGGAATCATTCCGCCGGTTACAGTGCTGTCATCAATCAGAGCAGGGATGGTTGATCGTTCAATCTCGCGAATGAGTTTCTTGTTTTCATCGAGAACGCCTGCGATGTCCGTGAGAAGCAGAAGACGTTTTGCGTTAAGCGCTGCGGCGATTGCGCCGGCGGCTGTATCTGCGTTGACATTGTAGCGGCGCCGATCTGCGCCGACACCAACCGGAGCGATCACCGGGATTAGATCGGCTTCAGCCTGCATTAGGGTGTTGAGGACTGTCACATCTACTTTTTCCGGTTCTCCAACATAGCCTAGGTCTATGACTTGCTCGATATGGCTGCCGGGCTGTTTTGTGGTTTTGGTTGCCCGACGCACCCGCATGAGGTCGCCATCTGATCCGGAGAGTCCGACCGCTTTACCGCCAGCAGAATTGATCGCGCGAACGATGGATTTGTTGATCGGGCCTGAGAGAACCATCTCGACCGCTTCCATGGTTGCATCATCTGTCACCCGCAGACCGTCGCGAAACTCAGACTGGATGCCTAAGCGCTCAAGCAGGTTTGCTATCTGTGGACCGCCACCATGCACGATGACTGGATTGATCCCGAGATGCTTTAAAAGGACCACATCACGTGCGAATGCAGCAGAGAGGTCTTCATCGCCCATGGCGTGTCCGCCATATTTGATGACGACGGTCTCGCGATCATAGCGCTGGATATAGGGCAGCGCTTCGGAGAGTGTGGCCGCCGTGATCTGCGCCTTGGATTGAGATGTTTCTGTCATAGCGAGCGGCTTATAGCTCAAGGGTCATGAACAGGCTATTAGGATCGACTTTGTAATCGCCGAAAGGTCCGCAAGCTTCAAAGCCGTAATTCTCATAAAGGTGGCGGGCGGGCAGAAAGCCGTCCATGGAACCTGTTTCGAGACTAAGCCGGGTGTATCCGCGGTTTTTCGCGGTTGTTAGAATATGCTCAAGCATCATCCGGCCTAAGCCGGCACCGCGTTTTGATGAACGCGTATGCATTGATTTGATTTCGCCATGGGTCGCCGTGAGTTCTTTCAGGGCTCCGCATCCGACAAGCTCGCCCTGGTCGCGCATTTCCCAAACGGTGACATCAGGTGTTTTTAACCCGTCTATGGGTAGAAAGTGACAGCTGCCCGGAGGCGACAGTGACAGCATCAGTTCTGCATGCGTGTTGATAAGCGCTTCGAAGTCGGGGGCGTTTAGATCGGCGATTTGGATCATCATTTCAGGCCACCAGCTGTGCGATTTCTGCGCGGAGTTCAGGGATACCATATCCTTTTTCCGATGACGTGACACGCACAACTGGGTGGGCTGCGCCATGCGTTTTCAAAGTGTCAGCAAGCTTGGCTTGGGTTTTGGCGAGCTCTGAGGCTTTGATTTTGTCGGATTTGGTCAGAACGACCTGATAGATGACCGCTGCGGTATCGAGCATCGCCATCGTCTCAAGATCAGTGTCCATTAAGCCACGGCGGCTATCCACGAGTAAGAAAACCCGCATCAGGTTTGCGCGGCCTTGGAGGTAGCGTTTAGTGAGGCGGGTCCACTTAGCGGCCTGGGTCTTGGAGACCTTGGCATAACCGAAGCCGGGCAGGTCAACGACCCAGAGGCGCTCCGGACCGAGATCGAAATAGTTGAGCTCTCTCGTCTTACCCGGTTCAGCCGAGGATCGAGCGAGGCTTTTGCGGTTTAGTAACGCGTTGATTAAGCTCGATTTACCGACATTGGAACGGCCAGCAAAAGCGATCTCCGGGCGGTCCATTGCCGGGAGCTGATGCAGATCGGCTGCGCCTAGGACGAACTCGACAGGACTGGCAAACAGGCGTCGACCGCTCTCGATCGCTTCCTCTGAAAAGGCGGGTTCAATCTCGCTCATTGCCTACTCGGCGGGAGTCGAATCGCCGCTTCCTCTGAGCCGTTTTATGAGCTTGTCGATCTCGGTTTCGACGCCATTCCTGCGCATGATATAGTATTGCTGCATCAGGGTCAGAATGTTCGACCAGACCCAGTAGACGACGAGGCCTGCTGCAAAGCTTCCGAATACAAACATGAAGACAAGCGGTAGCGCCATCATCAGCTTGCGTTGCATTGGATCAGCAGGGGGTGGGCTGAGCGATGTGATCGCCATCATGGTTACACCGTAAAGGATCGCCAGAATACCAAAGCCGACCAAATAGCCAATCGGTAGGAAACCCAGCAGCGTGAAATCGCGAATTTCTGTGCCGCTTGCCCAAGGCAGCAAGCCGAATAGGTTGCCGACAACCGCTTGCTCACCGGCTGAAAGGTCGCTGATCCACAAGAAAGGCTCATGGCGCATCTCAATAGTAACGTAGAGGGTCTTGTAGAGTGCAAAGAAGATCGGGATCGTCAGGAGGATTGGCAGACATCCAGCAAGCGGATTGGCCTTCTCGCGCTGATAGAGTTTCATGACCTCTTGCTGGCGGCGTTGCGGATCAGCTTTGAAGCGCTCCTGAATCTCTTTCATCGGCTCAGACAGCTTCTTCATCTTCGCCATGGATTTGTAGGAGGTGTTGTAAAGCGGAACCAGTGGCAGCTTGACCAAGACAACAAGTGCAATCAGCGCCCAGCCAAATGTTCCGAAGATGCCCTGCAGCCAGTTTAGAACCCAGAATAAGCCTTTCGTCAGGTAGTAGAGGATATTTCCCCAGTCGATAGAGTCGCCAAATCTCGCAATGCCAGCAGCTTGATAGGCGTTGACGACGTCATATTCTTTCGCGCCTGCAAAGATCTGGTTTGTGACTGTGCGGCGTTCGCCCGGGGCAATTGTGATGTCTTCAGATTGCACCGTTAGAACCAGGGCACTGTTGTCTGCATCGCGGTCGAGTTTGGCTTTGAACTTACGGCCTTGTTCAGGGACGAGGGCAGCCATCCAGTACATGTCGGTTAGCCCCAACCAACCGCTTTCACCTTTCTCATTCCTTCGAAAGCCATTGTCGTCGGCTTTCTTAATGTACTTGCCTTTGAAGATATTGTTGTAGCTGCGCCATGTCAGTTCATTGTCGAAGGAGCCAATAAGGCCCTGCATGGTTATCCCCATCCGACGCGAAGAGCGCGGCTCCGTCGTCTCCAGAAAGTCACGCCATTCCCCGTATCTGCGGATGTAACCTGTCGGCGAAAAGGTAAAAGCCTGGCTACGCGTATTGGTAAGCGTGTCCTGAAGCGTGAACATGTAGTTGTCATCGATGCTCACAACGCGTTCGAGCCTTATCCCGTCGCGTTGATAATTGAGCGTGATCGATTCGCCAGCCTCAAGGTTCTCTGCAGACGTTGTCCAATTCGCATTTGCGTTCTTGAATGGAATATAGGTGTTGCTGCGTGGGTCCAGAATTGACCACGTCCAGTCGACTGAATAGCCGCTTACTTCATCATCGCTGCGTGTTTTGGGCCGCAGCAATCTGAGTTCTTCTTCTTTCTCGATTGTACGGTAGTGATCTTTGAGATTCAGATCGTCCAGAAGGGGGCCGCCCAGATTAAAAGACCCGTCTACGCGCTCAACATTAAAAGGAACTCTTTCTACAAGTGCGAGGGCTTCTTCCACGGTTTCGACCTCAGGGAGGGCCAGATCATCGATCCCGACGGCTTCAGAGGCTTGTTGCGATACCGCGGCTTCTTCCGCTTGCTGTTCAGCTTGGGCGGCCGCGCGTGCCTCGCGATCCCTTTTGGCCGCGGGGCCTAAGACAAGCGCTTGATAGCCGAAAATAAACACGACCATGAGGACCATCGCGATGATGAAATTACGCTGATCCTGTGGATCCATACCTTGCTGTTGCATGTGCGGCCTTCATACCTTTTAGGAGGCGCTGTTTCGCTGTCAGGAATCAGCGTCAGCGCGCTTCAAATCACTCGCGAGGCTTATCAGTGTGCTTTCCATATCGTCAAGCAAGCGCTGCCACCCGATTGTTGCAGTTTGCAGCCTTGCGATGAAAACGTAATCGGTTCCTGCAATGCCATAATGCGGGAGGAGCTGCCGCGCGGCGTCGCGCAAGCGGCGCTTGGCGCGATTTCGCGCAACGGCATTTCCGATTTTTTTTGTCGCCGTGTAGCCATCGCCGATATGCGGGCTTTCATCACGTCTTGAGCGGGCTTGTACGACAAGGCTTTTATGGCGTTCCGTCAGGCCATTTCGCACAAACAAAAACTGGGGCCGTGTCTTAAGACGCACGACCCCAGTTACAATCTCACTATCTTGATCGCCCATGGGACTGCCCCGGCGCTCGCTTGTTCTTACGCGGAAAGTTCCTTACGGCCCTTGGCACGACGGCGAGCAAGAACCTTGCGGCCATTCTTCGTGGCCATGCGGGAACGGAAGCCGTGTGTGCGAGCACGTTTAATGCGGCTAGGCTGGAATGTACGTTTCATCGGCTCTCGCCTTTTAGAATAGGGTTATCTCGAAACCGCGTCTATTATGGGTCCGGGTTTCGCCCGTCAAGGTCACGGCGCAGCATAGAGACGATCAAACTGCGTTCACGTAGAGGTGAGGTCGTGGGACCGAAGCGTGATGCGACTTTTTCCCGTTTTGCGCGTAAGTAACCGTCAAACGCAATCTAAGGAAATCGCAATGATCCGCACCACTTTGACATCCGCTCTTGCTCTCGGCGCTCTTTCAGGAGCCGCTCTTGGCGAAGCTTCAGAGTTCCACACGCCGTGGACCGAAATCCTGCAAACTTACGTCGTTGAGGGCGAAGATGGGCTTAATCGTTTTGACTATGGTGGTTTGAAAGCCAGCGACGAAGATCAAGCCAAGCTGAAAACCTACATTGAGAGCTACGCGACGCTCGACATGGATACACTCAGCGAAGATGAGCAATTTGCGGCCTACTCAAATGCTTACAACGCGCTGACGATTGACCACATGATCGGGCGCTATCCCGTAAAGTCGATCCGCTCAGGTTATATTGTGGGGCCTTGGAAGCGGGTGAACATGACAATTGACGGCAGAGAACTGTCTCTGGATGCGATTGAAAACGATGTTTTGCGTGTCGATTGGAGTGATCCGCGCGTCCATTACGCTGTGAACTGCGCGTCTATTGGATGCCCGAACCTGCTTACGAAGGCGTGGGACGCCGAAACTTTGGACGAAGATTTGGATGTCGCGGCACGCGCGTTCATCAATCATCCGCGTGGCGTAAAGGTCCTTGACCGCGGTGGCTTGCAAGTCTCAAGAATTTACAAGTGGTACCGCGAAGATTTCGAGAATAGTAATGAGGGTGTGATCAGACACATTTTGGAGTATGCCGAGCCTGAACTGGCAACGCAGATTCGCGCCAATGCCAGCATCAAGAAGCACGCTTATGATTGGGGGCTGAACGATGTCGAGTAGCGCCCAAGCTGATATAAGGATTGATGAGATGACGAGTGAAACAGAGACACCTGCGGAAAAGGGAAACCTTTTGGTCAAGTTATGGCCCGTATACCTTATTGCTGCCGTGCTTCTAGGCGCATGGCAGTTGGGGCTGTTCCAATATCTGTCGCTCGATACGCTGCGTGAGCAGCAGGAGACGTTGAAGACGTTTGTTGCTGAGAACCTGATTTTAGCCGTGGTGGCTTATATCGTAATCTATGCAGTCGCGACGTCGATTATGATGCCTGGCGCGCTTTGGATTACGATTGCTGGCGGTCTTTTATTTGGTCTGGTCGGCGGGTCTGTGATGACAGTGATTGGAGCTACGACCGGCGCGAGCATGCTTTTCTTTGCGGCCAAGACCTCTTTTGGAGCTGCACTTCGCAATCGGACAGGCGGATTTCTATCCAAGATGGAGAAGGGGTTTAAAGAAGATTCCTTCAGCTACATGTTTGCGCTGCGTCTCTTGCCGATCGTTCCGTTTCCAGTGGCGAACATCGCTCCGGCTATTCTGGGTGCGAAGTACAGAGACTATGCGATAACGACAGCAATCGGGATTATCCCTGGTGTGATTGCCTACACTTGGATTGGGGCAAGTCTTGGCGCGAGCCTTGATCCTGAGGCGACACAGGATTTGTTTGGCGTGGTTGCCAACTTCATTCCCGCCTTTGCAGCCCTTGGCGTGGTCGCGCTCATCCCGGTTGTTTATAAAAAATTCTTCGGTCGCAAGACCGCAAACCTAGAGGAGGCTGCGTCATGACCAGTACGGCTGCCACACAGACCGCACGTGCATCAATGACTGCGGACCAGAGCGATGACCGAAACGGTCTGAAAACAGAAACTCATAGTACCGATTCAGCAACGAAGCGGAAGCTGAAAGCCGATCTGATTGTTATCGGCGGTGGTTCAGGGGGCCTGTCTGCGGCTGCGGGCGCAGCGATGCTCGGTCTCAACGTTATTCTTTATGAGAAAGCGGAGATGGGCGGAGACTGCCTGAATTATGGATGCGTGCCGTCCAAAGCGCTTCTAACGACAGCGAAGTACGCTCAAAGCGCGCGGGAAAGCGCCAAGTTCGGTGTCACGAGTGGCGATCCCGTCGTGGATTGGGAAGGTGTCAAAGCGCACGTTCGCAAAGCTATTGATACGATCGCGCCCGTCGATAGCCAGGAACGCTTCGAAGGACTTGGTGTCACGGTTATTCGCGAGCACGCGCAATTCCAGGATAAGAAGACTGTCGTTTCCGCGACCACTGAAGCCACGGCGAAAAGGATCATTGTCTCAACGGGGTCTCGCGCGTTCATTCCGCCGATCCCGGGCCTTTCCGAAACGCCTTACATCACCAATGAGACGGTTTTCAGCCTGCCGGAACAACCGGAGCATCTGGTCATCCTCGGCGGTGGGCCGATCGGCATGGAAATGGCGCAGGCTTTTCACCGCTTAGGCTCGAAAGTCACAGTGATTGAGATGGGTCGGGCCATGGCGAACGCGGATGCGGACCATGCCAAGATCGCCGTTGATGCGATCCGCGAAGAGGGCGTGACAGTGCTCGAAGGGCATAAGGCTGCTCAAGTTTCGGGGTCTGCAGGCGCGATTACGGTTGAGACTGAAAGCGATGACGGTGGTCAATCCGTAACGGGGTCGCATTTATTGGTCGCTGTTGGTCGCCGCGCTGTCCTTGAAGGGCTAGAGCTTGAGAAAGCGGATGTCGCGTTTGACGGCCGCGGTATTCAGGTGAGCGATAAGCTGCGCTCTGTCTCTAATCCCCGTGTCTGGGCTCTGGGCGACGTAGCAGGCCAAGGACAATTCACGCATCTGGCCGGATGGCATGCGAGTGTCTTTACACGCCGTGCTTTCTTTAAGCAGGGCAGTAAGGCGAGTGATTTGCCGCTACCAGCGGTGACTTATGTCTCGCCTGAAGTGGCGCAAGTCGGTCTGACCGAGGCTGAAGCCCGCGAACAATATGGCGACAGTGTTAGCGTTTCGAGCTTCCCGTTCCACGAGAATGACCGCGCGATTGCCGAAGGTAAAACGCTTGGAGAAGCGAAGCTGATCATCCGTAAAGGCAAACTGCTCGGTGCATCTGTTGTCGGCGAAGGCGCTGGTGATATCATTCAGATTGTCGGCTATGGCATGTCGAATAAGCTGGGCGTTCAATCGCTGACGAACTTTATTTCGCCTTATCCGACCCGTGCTGAAATTGTGAAACGCGCCGCGAGTGCGCACTTTACGCCGACCGTATTTGGTAAAGCATCGAAGACGCTTGTAAGCTTGCTGCAACGTATTCCGTAGAGTAAGCGGAAAGGGTGGACGAAACACCTGATTCACAAGCCGGGCCTTCAAAGCTGCGGTGGCGCAACAGCCTGTCTTTCAGACTGTTCCTGATCGCGTTTGTCAGTGTCCTAGTGATCGAGGCCCTGATCTTCATTCCGAGTGCGACGCGCGAGCGCCACGATTGGCTTCGTGATAAAGTCGAAGCGGGTCGCTTGGCAGCGCTGGCTTTGGAAGCTGCGCCCAGCCGCATGGTGAGTGAAGAATTGAGCATGGACTTGCTTGAGCGCGCTGACGTGTTGGCTGTGGCGGAACTCAGTCAGGACATGCGTGAGAATATTCTCGTCCAGAAAGCTCCGATTTGCTGCGAAGAGAAGATCGTTCTCTTGGATGAGACGGCAGGCCTATCCGATGTCTGGCCGACCTTAATGACGTTTTTTGCGCCGAATGACCGCTTTCTGATTATTCGCGCGCCAGGCTCCAAACCGTTCAGCATTATCGAAGTCGTGGTAACAGAGGAGCCGTTGAAGGATCGATTGGCCGATTATGGGCGTAATATCATCTGGCTATCACTGATAATCTCCGTCTTCACCGGCGCGCTGATCTATTTGATGCTTGTCCTGACCGTTGTCAGACCAATGCGCCGTGTGACGCGATCCGTCGAGCAATTTCGGGAGGACCCGGGAAGCTGGACACGGCGTCTATCGCCAACAGCACGCAGCGATGAAATCGGCCGCGCGCAAAATGCCTTGGCCGACATGGAAGAAGCTGTGTCTGAGAGTTTCCGACAGCAGGAGCGCTTGGCGCAACTGGGCGAAGCGGTGGCCAAGATCAACCACGATTTGCGCAACTCTCTAGCGACCGCCCAGCTCGCATCCGACACACTCTCTCGTTCGGAAGATCCGCGCGTGGCAAAAGCATTGCCGCGTCTGGAGCGCGCGATTGAACGCGCGATTGGGCTCGCCTCGGACACTCTGAAGTATGGCCGATCTTCCGCGCCAAAGGCGGAGATGCGACTGACCCGCTTGCGCGATGTGGTTGAGGAAGCCGCTGCAGAGGCTTTGGCCGCGCATGCGGATGTGACCTTCATGAATGAGATTGACGTTAACGCAGAGGCACTTGTCGATCCGGATCACTTACACAGGATTAGTGCAAATCTGATCCGCAATGCTGCGGAGGCGATGCAGAGCGCTGGCGAGGTTGCGGTTGGCTTTGATGGCGCGGTGCTGAGTTTCGCCGATAAAGGGCCGGGTTTGCCGCAAAAAGCCCAGGACAACCTCTTCAAGCCGTTTGCGGCAACGACGCGGCGCGATGGCACAGGCCTTGGCCTCGCGCTCTCACGTGATTTGGCCCGTGCGATGGGCGGAGAGCTAGAACTGGCGGAAACCGGGCCGGACGGGACCCGGTTCGTCCTGCATTTGCCGCCTAATTCCTAAGATTGCGTCCTAGCGATAGATCGGTTGACCGACCCGGACACGCGGTATCGTTCGGCCTGTGCGTTCGGCATAAACAACATCCAGCTCGCGCGAGTTCACATCCAGAACGGCCTGACGCACGGCATCACGCCGACAACGGCGATCATTGCTAATGAGGCTGAAGGAAGAGTGTCCGCGGCACGCTCGTCTAGCGGCTGTCTGGATACGACTATAAAGCGCATCGGCACCACTGAAGCTCTTAGGGTCCAGATCAGAATAACAGACTTCGATCTGGCGACGCCCGTCACGCGTGTCCCTAAGACGCTGTAGCGTTTTTCCGCATGAGCGTGGCGTTGGCGCGACGCGCTGGGGTGCAGGGGTATAAGTGACAGCGGGCGCGGGCTTATGGGTGTATGTCGAGCGGGTGGTGTAAGTCGAATATGTGCGTGTCGTTGGCGCATGGGTCGATCGATAGGTTTGCGTAACCGGGGGATGTGCCGTAGGTGTTGCTGATCGAGTGACATAGCGGGTCTGAGCCTGATGCGTTGTCGTGTAAGTGTCTTGGGATCGTGGTGTATGGACGGTCGTCGGCGTCCCGCCTCGATAAACTGTGGTCGTTTGCGTTCTGGTTTGGGCTGCAGGCGCGGCCTGTGTTTCAGGAGCGGCTTGCTGCAAAGCCCGCGGTTGGACGTTAATAATGTTGCCTGCGCTATCCGTATCGCAGACGAAGCCTTGCGGTCCACCAAGCAGTTCACCGCCAACACACTTGAAGTTTGATTGCGCCAGCGCTGGTGTCGCCGCGAGCGCTAATGTGGCGCATACAGATGCAAGACGAATAGATTTGAGCATTGCGATTTCCCCTTTTGAACTCGCTTATGCATTAACTATAGCATGTTGCGACATCGAAACGAGGGTGTTCGCGCAATAGGAGAATTACCTGAGTTCGCGGCTGATCCGTATGGCTTCGCGAACCTCACCTCGAAGCACCAGAATATCAATATTGCGCGGATCTTGAGCAAGTGCAGCCTTCATATCGATCTCTGCATTTCGCAGATCCTTGAGACCAAGATGCGCACGTGCCCTCAAAGACAAGGCGTCGGGATCACTGGGTTGGAAATCAAGTGCGGCCGTCAAATCGTCGACCGCCTCAAACCACTGTTCAAGCGCGAGATAACCCGTCGCGCGGTCTTTATAGTAATCACCATTGCGGGGGTCGATCTTGATCGCTTCCGATAGCGCTGTCACGGCAGCGTCTGGATAGCCGGAGGTCAGCCATGCATTGCCAGCCTGCGCCATGTAGAGCGCGCGGTCTTCGAGCGCGATCGCGTCTGGCGCATTAGCCAAAGCCTCGAGACGAGCTGCCCCTTCTTCAAAATGTTCCATCCCTAACAGCGCAATCGCATTGCAGTATCGAGCGCGCGGGCGGTTGCCATTGCCAAGCCAGGCGAGGCTATCCTCATAGGCCGCAAGCGGATTAGTCTCGACCAGTTCGATGCAGGTGTTGAGACGCTCTTGCTCAGCAGCGGCGATATCAGCGCTGGCCGTCTGGCTGAGCGGCAAAGCGAACAGGGCTAGGGCGGTCAAAGACATGGACAAACTCTACGATGAAACACTAGGTATCGGCGTAATATCGGTAAGAGAGAAGCGCAAATGACAGAAGCTTCAGACAAGCTGTTCCTGTTTGGGCCGGGCTATGTAGCGAAGGCTCTGGCTGGGCTATGGCGGGGTGAGGTAATCGGAACGTATCGCTCTGAAGAGAGCCGCAAGCGGATCGAAGCGCTTGGCCTTTCCGCAGTTTCGGTTGAGGATTTTGTCGGCCTCAAAGTATTTATGGAGCATGCGCATGTCGTTATTTCCGCTGCGCCTACTGACGTTGGATGTCCCGGACTGGCTGCGATTGGACCATACGCGATGACGGCCAAAAGCGTGACATATCTCTCCACGACGGGTGTCTATGGCGATTTAGGCGGAGGTTGGGCGTTTGAGTGGACGCCTGTTGCGCCAGGCTCTGCGCGAGCCAAGCGGCGCGTTGCGGCAGAAGATGGATGGCTAAGCGTTCGCTCTGATGTGCGCATTGTGCGGCTGCCGGGGATTTACGGGCCGGGGCGAAGTCCCTTTGATCGGGTACGTGATGGGCGGGCGCGTCAGATTATCAAACCGGGTCAGGTCTTCAGCCGCGCGCACCGCGATGATATCGCTCGCGGTCTACTGGCCTTGATTAAAAGCGACACAAAAGGCGTTTTCAATCTCTGCGATGAGGAAGCAGCGCCGCCACAGGATGTGCCGGCCTATGCTTACGAATTATTAGGCCTTGATGTGCCGCCGGGCGTACCGATTGAGCAGGCCGACCTATCTGACATGGCCCGCAGTTTCTACGCCGAGTGTAAGCGCGTTTCCAATGCGAAACTGAAAGCTGCGACAGGGTGGCGGCCTGTATATCCAACGTATCGCGAGGGTCTGCGCGCTGTCCTGGCAGCCGAGCAAGATTGATGGTTGGACGGTATTGGCGGCGGGAGATCGGATGGGATGCCTATCAGGCTAGGTGTCCGCAGCTTATCCCGCCACCGCAAATCGAAGCGCCTGAGGCCGACTACAACGCTGCGCCTATGACCGTGCATCCCGTGATCCGATGGGAACGCGAGCGGCGCTTTGTTGAACTCGCGCCCTGCCTTTGGGGGCTCGTACCGAGTTGGTGGACCAAGCCAATCAATGAGCGAAAATTTTCAGGCATAAACGTCCCGGCGAGAGAGGCTGAAAAGCGCGCGGTTTATCACGGTGCCTTTCGGCATTGGCGATGTCTGGTCCCGGTTAGTGGATGGTATGTCTGGGCAGGCGAGGGGAAAAATAAAACGCCTTTTGCAGTCGGTCGACACGATCAGGACTGGTTCTGTTTAGCTGGCGTTTGGGATACCGCACTGATTAATGGCAGCGCTCTGGAGAGCTTTTCGGTCCTGACCACGCAACCAAATGACGTGCTTGCGGGCATTGCGGCGCAGATGCCTGTTATCATTGGGAAAGACGTCTATGCCCGTTGGCTCGATCCCAGATCGGGGGCGGTAGACGATTTGTTCGATCCGTGGCCAGCGGTCGATTTGAAAGCTTGGCCGGTGGTGTCGGAGGTCGGCAATGTGCGAAACAATTATCCAGCGCTCGTTGCGGAAGTTTAGGCCGCGACCAATTCTTGCTCTCCCAACCAGACCTCGACATCGCGAAGCGCGCGGGCCGCTTGGGCGCGTTTCTTGGCGCGGCCTTTATCCTTCCCGCGCAGGCGCTTTCCGGTTTCAGGGTCTTTGGTTTGAACTTCGTCAGGATTAGCAGGCGGGAACAGGCCGAAATTGACGTTCATGGGCTGGAACGTGGCTTTGCCTTCGAGGTGACCGCCTGTGATGTGCGTGATGAGTGCGCCTAAAGCTGTCGTAGGCGGTGGAACGTCCATAGGTTGATTCAGGCGCTCAGCAGCTGCAAAGCGCCCCGCGAGCAGACCCATCGCAGCGCTTTCGACATAGCCTTCAACACCGATGATCTGTCCTGCAAACCGAATGCGCGGCATGGATTTCAGGCGCAAGCGATCATCAAGCAGTTTTGGTGAATTGATGAAGGTATTGCGATGGATGCCACCCAAGCGCGCAAATTGCGCATTTTCGAGTCCGGGGATCATCCGTAGAACCTCGGTCTGTGCGCCGTACTTTAATTTAGTTTGAAATCCAACCATATTCCAGAGCGTGCCAAGCGCATTATCTTGGCGAAGCTGAACGATCGCGTGAGCCTTCACGTCCGGCTGATGTGGATTAGTGAGGCCGACAGGCTTCATCGGGCCATAACGCAGCGTCTCACGGCCACGCTCAGCCATCACTTCTATGGGCAGGCAAGCCTCGAAATAGGGTGTATCTTTTTCCCAGTCCTTGAACTCGGTTTTCTCACCGTCGATCAACGCATCGAGAAAAGCATTATACTGCGCCTCATCCATCGGGCAGTTGATGTAGGCATTCGTTTCTCCGTGCGGACCCGGCTTATCATAGCGTGATTGGCGCCAGGCTTTGTCCATATCGATGCTATCTAGATAGATAATCGGCGCAATGGCATCGAAGAAGGAAAGATCATCTTCGCCTGTGTGCTGTCGGATCGCTTTAGCCAATGGAACGGCGGTTAACGGGCCGGTCGCGACAATCACGCTGTCCCAGTCTTCCGGGGGTAGCTCGGTGATCTGTTCACGCACAATCGTGATCAGCGGATGCGCTTCGAGCTTTGCGGTCACAGCTTCGGCGAAGCCTTCCCGGTCAACGGCGAGTGCACTGCCCGCCGGGACTTGGTGTTTGTCAGCAGTCGGTATAATAATCCCGTGTGCGCGGCGCATTTCCTCGTGTAGGACACCAACGGCGTTCATTGTATGGTCGTCACTGCGGAAGCTATTCGAGCAAACAAGTTCAGCCAGGCTGTCTGTCTGATGCGCGTCGGTTTTGTGCGGTCCGCGCATCTCGTGCAGGATAACGGGTACGCCCATGTTTGCAGCTTGCCATGCGGCCTCTGAGCCTGCCATGCCGCCGCCGATAATGTGGATAGGTTTGATCTCTGACATGGGTCTGGATTTGCGGCTTTGACGCCTTGTGGTCAAGATGGCGCATGAGAGGGCTTTGCAGCATGGACCCGCAGGCCTAAGTGAGGCGCATGACAGACATGACTTCAAATCCCGCTGATCTCCTCTCCTCTTTGATCGATACCTGCCTGAAAGCCGGGGCGAGTGACGCCGATGCGGCTTTCGGGCGATCTCAGGGTGTGAGTGTTGAAGTTCGTGGTGGAGAATTAGAGAGCGTCGAGCGCTCAGAGAGCCAAGGCGTCGCGCTGAGGTGCTTTTTTGGGCAGAGCCAAGCGTCTGTTTCCGGCTCTGATACATCGACTGATGGACTAAAGGCCTTGGCAGAGCGGTGCGTTGCGATGGCGCGCGCCGTGCCGGATGATCCTTATTGCGGATTAGCCCCCGCAGATGACTTAGCGACCGACATGCCTGAGCTGGACCTAACCGGTGATGGCGAGATTGAAGCCGACATTTTGGAGCGCGAGGCGGCCGAGGCAGAAGCCGCTGCACTGGCTGTGCCCGGCGTGAAACAGGTCTCAAGCTGCGGCAATGGTTGGAGCGAGAATGAACGCTGGGTCGCAGCCAGCAATGGCTTTTCAGCCTATAAGAAAGGCGGGTCGACAGGGCTTGGCCTTGCAGCTGTCGCTGAACGCGATGGCGCGATGGAACGCGATTATGAGAGCCGATCGGTTCGCCGCGTTGAAGATCGGCCTTCGCCCACTGAGATTGGCCGGATCGCAGGCGAGCGCACGGTTGCGCGACTAGGGCCACGTCGAGTTAAAACCCAGACCGGAACGGTCATATATGATCGGCGTCTGTCTGGGGGACTGATCGGGGCATTTCTATCTGCAATCAGTGGGCCGAGTGTGGCACGGGGCGTCTCTTTCCTGAAAGACAAGATGGGTGAACAGGTCTTTGCGAAAGGCGTGAACCTGATTGATGATCCGTTTCGCGCACGTGGCATGGGCTCGCGTGTACACGACGGTGAGGGCCGAGCGGTCAGGCGCGCTGCCTTGATCGAAGACGGCGTGGTGACACGTTGGCTGCTGAATGGCTCATCGGCAAAGCAGCTTGGCTTGCAGCCAAATGGCTATGCCAGCGGTGGCTTTGGCGGGTCGCCGGGCGTTGGGGTGTCGAATGCTTACATCGAAGCCGGTGACCTAAGTCCGGAAGACGCAATGAAAAAGGCCGGCCACGGTCTCTTGGTCAAGGATATGTTCGGACCCAGCATCAATCCGAATACGGGCGATTATTCTGTCGGAGTGGCGGGCTTCTGGTTTGAGAATGGTGAGATGGCTTACCCTGTGTCTGAGGTCACGATTGCAGGCGACCTGCCGGGCATGTTTGCGCGACTGGTGCCGCTTTCAGATCTGGAATTTCGAGGGACGCGGGATGCGCCCTCTATCATGATTGAGGACATGTCGATTGCAGGCGAATAAGGCTGACATCGAAGATCTGATCACGCTGCGCGAGACAGCGCGTGAAGCGGCAAGACTTGCGCTCAACTGGTTCAAGCGGGCTGACTTGGACGTTTGGGATAAGGCGAAAGGCCATCCCGTGACAGAGGCTGATATCGCTGTGAATACTCTGATCCGCGAACGTCTGATGGCCGCGCGGCCGGACTATGGATGGCTGTCAGAGGAAACCGCGCTCGACAATGACACGCGATTGGCCAAGCGGGTCTGGGTGGTTGACCCAATCGATGGCACGCGGGCTTTCATGAAGGGTGAGCCGTATTGGTGCATTGCTGTCGGCGTACTTGAGAGGGGACAATGTAAGGCTGGCGTGGTCTATGCGCCTCTTTTAGATGAATTCTATGAGGCACGCGTGGGGGCAGGGGCGTATCTGAATGGTCAGCGTCTCAGCGTTTCGGCGTGCGGCCGTGAGGAAGGCTGCCGGATCATCACCAACAAGGGGATGCTGACCCATCCGGCTTGGCCGGTTCCTTGGCCAGACATGAACCTGATTGATCCCAAGCCAAACGCGACACTGATCCGGATGTGCTGGGTCGCGAGCGGTCGCGCAGATGCGGTGCTGACCCTGTGGAGAAAATCGGACTGGGACTTGGCAACAGGCACGCTGATGGTGAACGAAGCAGGCGGTGTCGCCACAACCCATCTTGGCGAACCCTATGTTTTTAATCGGGGTGAACCTGCTCAAAGAAGCCTGATCGCGGCTGGAAAGGCGCTCCATTCCCTGCTAGTGGCGCGCGTGGAAGGCGTGCGTTTACCAGATCCAAACTGGACTGTGCGACCTTATGAGAGAACACCAGAGACGGAGCGGCCAGCGATGCCCGAATTGAAACAGCTTCTACATCTCGTTATTGGCGGCGAGCTGAAAGACGTCACGGACGTTGAGTTTGAAGACTTGTCAAAACTGGATTTTGTAGGCGCCTTTGGATCTTACAAAGAAGCCTATGACGCCTGGAAAAACGCGGCGCAGCGCACGGTCGACAGTGCCGAAACGCGCTATTTCATCTTGCACGCACACAAGTTGCTCGACCCGGAGACCGGCGATCACCACCACGTCTAAGTCTGAGCCTGAGCAAAAGCAGAGGTCACTGTTTCGGCTTCTGTGGACGCATTTCTGGCCTTATCGCAATTGGTTCATAGGCGGCACCGTTTTTGCGGTGATAACAGCACTGAGTGCGGTTAGCTACGCTGCGATACTGGCTTATGTCGGCAATGCTTTGCAATGCCAGTTGCAAGCCAATGGAGGCGATCTCAGCGCCGCACCGCTCGCCGGTGATGCCTGCGCAACGGTTCAGGAAATCGCGCAGCGCGTTGGCTTGACCCTCAGCAGCGGATGGATCTGGTTTGGGATCATCGGGATTGTTATCCTGACAGCGATCCGCGCACTCTCTCTCTACGCCATGACAATGCTGAACAATACCGGTGTGCAACGCGGTCTCGTCTCAATTCAGAGTGTGCAATTCGCGTCTCTGACAGATGGGGACTATGCGCGCGTTGCGGGCGATAGCTCGGGCAGTTTCGTGTCCCGGTTTATTAATGATGTGAATGCTATTCGCGATGCAGCACTCCGATTTGCGAATAATTTCACCAAGAGCCTTGTCACAGTTGTCGGCGTTCTGATCTGGCTCTTTATAACAGACTGGCAGCTCGCGCTGATTATCATTGTGGTTTACCCGCTCGCGCTTGGTCCGGTCGTGGCCCTCGGCAATGCGATCAGGGCGCGATCTAAAAAGGCTCAAAAGCAGATTGGTGAAGTCACAGCGCTTGTATCGGAAGGCTTGCAGTCTGCGAGAGTCGTGAAGGCCTATGGTCTGGAAACGTATCAGAAAGATCGTGCAGAGGTCGGCTTTATTGAGCGCTCCAGACTGTTCCTGAAGGTCTTAAGTCAAAGAGCGGGCGTCGATCCAATTCTGGAGGTGGTTGGCGGGATTGCGATTGCCGCGCTACTCGGCTTTGTATCGATGCGCATTGCGCAAGGCACGAATACATTGGGTGATCTTCTGGGCGTAATTGGAGCGATCGGCGTTGCGGCGCCTGAAGTTCGCGCACTGGGTTCGATTACGGCGGTCGCGCAGGAAGGCGCGGCTGCGGCTGATCGAGTTTATGAGATTGTGGATACCGAGCCTTTGGTCTCCGATGCGTCTGACGCTGTCATGCTTGAACGCGTCAGCGGTGGCGTTGAATTCGAGGACGTCGCTTTTGCCTATCCTGATGGGACAGAGGCTTTGAAGGGACTGTCCTTTGATGCAAAGCCGGGTGAGACAATCGCTTTGGTTGGGCCGAGTGGGGCAGGGAAATCGACCGTTTTCAACATTTTATTGCGCCTTTATGATGTGACATCAGGGAGTGCCAGAATTGATGGACAAGATGTTCGTGGCGTAACGTCGGCAAGCCTACGTGGCGCAATGGCGCTGGTCTCTCAGGATACCGCGCTGTTTGACGACACCGTTCGCGCCAATATTGCGCTTGGAAGGCTTCGCGCGTCGCAGGATGAGATCGAGGCAGCAGCAAAGGCTGCGAATGCTCACGACTTTATTCTCTCACTGCCTGGTGGATATGATGCGCCTGCGGGAGAGATGGGACGGAACCTGTCCGGCGGTCAGCGCCAAAGAGTAGCGCTCGCGCGCGCGATTTTAAGGGACGCGCCGATCCTGCTACTGGATGAGGCGACAAGCGCATTGGATGCTGAAAGCGAAGCAAAGGTTCAGACCGCATTGGCTGAGTTCTCAGAAGGTCGAACCACTCTAATTATCGCGCATAGGCTTTCGACTGTGCGTGCGGCGGATCGGATTATCGTGATTGAAGAGGGGCGCGCGGTCGAAGAAGGCACCCATGAGACGCTTATGGAAGCGGATGGGCCGTATAAGCGGCTGGTTGAACTCCAGCTCAGCTAGTCGCCCGTGAAATTCGGGTCGCGTCCCTGTAAAAAGGAATTCACGCCTTCTTTGAAGTCTTCCGACTGTTGCAGGAGAGCGAACGCTTCCAGATCACGATATGCGGTGGCTTTTGCCAGCGCGAGCGCGGCAGCATTGCTGTCATGCTTGACCATTTTGAGGGCTGTCGGAGGGAGTTTGGACGCGGCCTGGGCGATCTCAAGTGCTTTTTTCAAGCCATGACTTTCAGGCACCACGTAGTCGACAAGCCCCCAATCCAAAGCTGTCTTAGCGTCTACTTTCTCACAGAGCGCAGCAAGGCGTTTCGTTCGTGCTGGACCAATCAAGGCGACAAACCGTGGGATAGAACCCCAGCTCATATTCATGCCGCGCTCGACCTCTGGAACATAGAGTATGGAAGTCTCGCTCGCGACCCGCAGATCGCAAGACGCTGCCAGCGCCATACCACCGCCAATGCACCAGCCTTCAATCGCGCAAATGGTGAGTGCATCAATCTTTTCCCAAGCCTCGCAGAGGGCAGGGCCTCGGCGCAGCGCGATCCGTCGTAGGCTCAGGGGCGCTCTCGGACCACCGCTTGTGTCACTGTCTTTCAGATCCGCGCCCATCGAGAAATGGTCGGATCGGCCCGTTAGAATAACAGCAGAAATATCCGGGCAGGCGTGAAACCGCTGCGCGGCTTCGGTAAGGCTAGCGAGTAAAGACTGGCTCAGAGCGTTTGCAGGTTTGCCGGTACCGAACCGAACAACGACGATCCGTCCATCGCGCTCCACTGTTACGGCGGCACCCATACTTAAGCGCCTGCGAGGGGGCGTTCGGCTGGCATTTGGGCGGCTGCGGTTGTCAAAAAGCGCGAGAGCTTTTCCTCGCTTTCAGCGCCTTGAACAGCGATTTGGCGATGCGCGATGAAAGTTGGAACGCCTGCAATTCCCATCTGTCTGAACAGGGCCTGCTCATTGCGGACCGTATCAACGTCTGCATCGCTGGCGAGCAGGTCTGAAACGATGTTCGTGTCGAGGCCGATCTTCGCAGCAAGTGTGACAAGGGTTTCGTGATCGCCAATGTCGAGGCCTTTGGCAAAGAACGCATCAAACAGTGTCTCCTTAGCCTCAAGCCCGAGATTCTGGCCCTGTGCCCAGCGCACGAGGCGGTGCGCATTAAAGCTGTTCGGGCGGCGGGTGATGCGGTCGAAGGCGAAGGGGATGTCGAGGTCTTTGCCGTATTCAATCAGGAGATCGCGCATCTGATTGGCCTTTGACTTGCCCTGATCGCTGCCAAAGCGCGACTGCATGTATGCCTTATAGTCCGTCCCGCCGGAGGGAATGCTCGGGTCGAGTTCGTAGGGACGAAAGAGGATTTCAACATCCAGATCGGGGACAAGCGCGATGGCGCCTTTCAAACGACGAAGACCCACCCAGCACCACGGGCAAACCAGGTCAGAAACCATTTCAATTTGCAAGGTCATGAGCTGGACTCCTGTGCGGCGTGGGCTTTCAAATGGGCTAGCTCGACAAGGGCGAGCGTTTTTGAATGTGTCGCGTCGAGGTGAACAGGCGGGGCAACGCCCATCTGGCGGGCTTCTTCCCAGCGGCTCGCACAAAGACACCACTTATCGCCCGGCTTTAAACCGGGAAAACTGAACTCAGGGCGTGGCGTGATCAGATCATTGCCGCGGCTGAAGCTATATTGCAGAAAGTCAGATGTGACCGTCACGCAGACTGTATGCGTGCCATGATCCATCGGGCCGGTATTACAGCACCCGTCGCGGAAAAAGCCGGTCAGCGGTTCAAAACTACAGGGCTCGAGCGCGCCGCCGAGGACGTTTTTTGCGCTGCTCATGCTGGAAGAAGGTCCGACCTGCTGGCCGCTTGGCGCAGGACCGTGAAGTACCCTGTCTGGACTTCCATGCGCTCCGTAACGCCTTTTTCGGTGAGCAAACGGTGCGCTGCTGGGAGGCGATAGCAGGGCAGGTGCATGAACATGTGATGCTCGCAGTGATAGTTGACCCAGTAGGGCGCGATGAAGATACGTTCGAAGATGTTCGTACGTGTCGTGCGGGCATGCTGCATGGGGTCATTATGGTCTGGCACAACGGCGTGCTCTGCAATGTTCCTCAGACGCGTAATGAGCTGGTTCCACGTCGCCATTGGCAGAAGCCAAAGGACGAAAAAGGCCCACCAGTATCCAAGCACTGTCAGCGCCAAGAAGATTGCCGCGTTCACCGTGAGAAAGGGAATAACCGCTTCGCGTGCAGACTGAGCACGGTTTTCAGCGCCTTTCTTGTTTCGAATGCCAAGACCCAGCGCATTGGAGAACTGATTGAACCGCTGCTTGTAGAATGTCTGGCCTGTCAGATCGCGGATGATTTTTCGGCGCAGCGATCCGGATGTTACTGGAAACGGCTTGGACAGGATCAAATCGGGGTCTTCCGGTTGCTGCGCATACTTATGATGGCTGAGATGGTAAGGCCGATAAGCGGCAAGATTTCCGCCAATCGGGGCCGCACAGAGCCATTGGCCGACCCAGTCATTGACTTTGATCTTGGTCGAAAGACCACCATGAGCAGCTTCATGCATAAGAACAGCCAGTCCCAACTGACGCGCACCTATGATGGGAATAGCGATAATGATCAGCCAAGGCTGCCAAATCGCCGCCGCTATGGCGAGCGCTATAACGCCCCACGCATGCGCGACCATACCAAGACCCCAGAGGTTTGAGCGCTGGGACACGTTCGTCCACTCTTCGCGACTGAAGAGATCTAGGGGACGGATACGTTTTGCTGCAGGCATGCAAACAGAGTAGCGCTGTAACGTAGCGATAAGCAAGCGCTATAAGAGCGGCGCTGCTGGCAGGTAGGTATAGTCGCGACCGAGATCGAGTTTGGCTTGCCAGTTGATTGTGGCCGTCAATCGGTCAGCGAACATGTTTTCAAGTCGGGCATTTTCAGCATCGCGGGTGGCGGTGTCAAAGCTCTGATCGCTGAATTTCGCATTCTGCTCGAAGACTGTCCCGTTTGCATTTTGCGCAATGTCTTCGTCGCCGAGTCCGAGTTTCAGGAAATCACTGGCGGCTTTCATATGCCTGGTTGGGTCCAGAGGAAATGAAAGCCCGTCAATTGCTCGAACTTGGTCTGGATACATCTTCGCGACGTCGGTCATATCTTCGTGCTGATGCTGCCAGATCATCGCTGTGATCTGCATGTCTGTGAACCGCAACGCGTCGCGTTCACTAATTTTCGACAGCCCAGTACCGTCAAGCGCGAAGATATTGTAAAGTGATCGAATAAATGCTGCGCCTTCTTCCCCTTTTCGGAGGATAGACGTTAGGAAAACCTTGAGCGGCGATGTCATGAAAAGTGCTGGATCGCCTCTCCCAAGGACAAAGGTCATCAGAAAATTTGCGGGATTTGTCGGCTTGATCAGGACGCGTTCCTGATCGGAAAATCTGCGGCTCAGAAGGGAGAAAATACAATCACACACCGGTTTGATCGCATCCAATGACCGGCCTTCGCGTTTTGCCATGCGCAACGTGTTAGCCAGCTGCATTAGGATATCTGGTTCTTTCAAAGCCAAGGTTTTTCCATGGACGTCCAACGCACGTGCCATGAGTGTCGAGGCACAGAATGCTGTGTGAAAGATCCAGCTCATATCATGGCGCTCTAACGGGCAGTTTAGCGCGTGGGACAAGCGAACCTTGTGAAACCGGTCTGTCTGCTGATAGAAACGGTGATCAAGAAATGCGCCTTTCGAAAGACTGTCGCGCGTTGTTTGTAAAAAGGTCAGCGTGTCCTGTTGAAGATCGAAGTGAACTGGAAACCAGTGGGGATCCGACAGGATGTCTGCAGCTTGCATCGTCTAAATCAGCGTTGCGATGAATAGCAGAGCTACAAGTATGACACCAAGCCAGACATTTGACTTGAAGACGCCCAGTGCACGGCCTTCGCGGTCTGGCGCAAGGCGAACCATCTGCCAGATGCTATGGCTGAGGAAAACAAGGGCCAAAAGCGCACCGACGCGGCCGGCACCAGTGAACCATGAGCCAAGAAAGAGTAGCATCGTCGCGCCGAGCTGGAATATAAACGTGGCGGTAAGGACCTTTTCATCGAAGAGCCGGGCCGTCGACTTAACGCCGATCAGGGCGTCGTCTTCTTTGTCTTGCAGGGCGTAAATGGTGTCATAGGCGACCGTCCATAGGACGAGACCCAAATAGAAAACAACTGTCGCGCCCGTAATACTTGTCGCTGTCGCAGCTCCAACAAGAAGCCCCCAATTGAATGTGAACCCCAGCCACGCCTGCGGCCACCATGTAATCCGCTTCATAAAGGGGTAAGCGATCACGAGGGGAATCGCGAAAATGGCGATCCACTTAGCGTCGCGGGGAAGGCAGAGCCAGACGAGGAACCCAACAAAAAGTTGCGCGCCAAGGAAAAGATACGCGTTTTGAAGCTTGACCGCGCCGGATGGGATCGGACGCGAGGCTGTTCGTGCGACATCTGCATCTATCTTGCGATCTGTAATATCGTTCCATGTGCAACCTGCACCGCGCATTGCGACAGCGCCAATCAGGAACAGGACGGCCCAAACAAGGTCGATCCACTCCGGCCCGTTTTCGACCCGCATCAGGAAAAGTCCCATCAGGCACGGCAGATAGAGTAGCCAAATCCCGACGGGCCGATCGATTCGTGCGAGTGCAACGTACGGGCGCGCTGTGTTTGGCAGGCTGGTCAGCCAGTTTGGCAGCGTACTGTCCGGCATCGCCTTTTGTTCAGGCATCTCCGATGACGTCTCGGGTTGGGTAGACTTAGAATCTTCACTCATGAGCGCTGTATAGCGAATTTTATGCCGCGCGCCACGGGTTAACGCGGTGAGATTTACACCCTATACGGGCGTGATGAGTCATATCGCACGTCTTTACGTCGACCAAAGGTTGGCCAACGGGGATCAAGTGATCTTGGCTGAAGCTCAATCGAAATACTTGCTGCGGGTCATGCGACTGGAAGAGGGCGCGATCGTGCGGGTCTTTAATGGGCGCGATGGCGAATGGCGTTGCGCCTTGGGTATCCACGGTAAGAAGGCGATATTGGAACCGTTCGAACGGACGCGAGCACAAACCACTGCGCTTGACCTCACGCTCATGTTTGCACCGATCAAGAAAACGCGGACAGATTTTATCGTCGAAAAGGCCAGCGAACTGGGTGTGCGCGCTTTGCAGCCTGTGATCACTGAATACACGCAAACGAATCGCGTCCGCACAGACCGCCTTCAAGCTCTCGTCATCGAAGCGGCTGAGCAAACCGAGCGGATGGATATTCCGGAGGTGCGCGGCGCCGCTAAATTAAGTGACTGCTTGGCCATCTGGGATAGCTCCAAGCCTCTGTTTTACTGCGATGAGGGGAGTACCGCTCGTCCAATGGTACAGGCGCTTGAGGACGTCAAACAAAAGGCTGTAGGCTTTCTGGTCGGACCAGAGGGCGGGTTTTCTCCGCGCGAGCGGGATATGCTGCGCGCTCTCGATTTTGTGATCCCGGTGACGCTGGGTCCACGCATCCTTCGTGCTGAAACGGCGATTGTCAGCGCGCTCACACTCTGGCAGGCGATGGTTGGAGACTGGAATGAGGGCCCTTATCTGGCTTGAGTTACACATTGCCTTTCGGAGGGGCGCATTTATGACGACACCAACAAAGGACATCGACGAGGCCGCGCCGCGCATAAGGGGCAAGGCTGAATTGGTCGAATGGTTTGAAGCCGGGTCGAAGCCCAAAGAAGCTTGGCGCGTTGGCACTGAGCACGAGAAGTTTGGGTTTATCAAAGATGGCCTCAAACCGCTTCCATATGAGGGGGACGTTTCTGTCAAAGCTATGCTGGAGGGCCTTCGGGATCAGTTTGGCTGGGCTCCGATTGAAGAGAAAGGCTACCTGATCGGCTTGAAGAAAGGCGGCGCTAGCGTGAGCCTGGAGCCCGGCGGCCAGTTCGAGCTTTCAGGTGCGCCTTTGGAAAGCATGCACGATACCTGCAATGAGGTCGGTCAGCACCTGGAAGAAGTGCGCCAGATTGCTGATCCGCTCGGCATTGGCTTTTTGGGCCTAGGGGCAAGTCCGCTCTGGTCGATGAATGACACCCCGATCATGCCGAAGGGCCGCTACAAGATCATGCGCGCCTACATGGAGAAGGTCGGGCGGCTGGGCCGACAGATGATGTTTCGAACCTGCACGGTTCAGAGCAATCTGGATTATGGCAGCGAAGCCGACATGGTGAAAAAGTTTCGTGTGTCGCTGGCCTTGCAGCCGCTGGGCACGGCGCTGTTTGCAAATTCACCTTTTCTGGAGGGCAGGCCGAATGGATTCCTTTCCTATCGTGCCCAGATCTGGACCGATACAGACCCTGATCGCACGGGCATGCTGCCATTCGTTTTTGAAGATGGCTTCGGGTTCGAGCGTTATGTCGATTATGCGCTGGATGTGCCGATGTATTTCGTGCGTCGGGGCGGGGACTATCTGGATGCATCAGGCCTAAGCTTTCGTGATTTCATGGCAGGCAAGCTGCCAGTCCTGCCGGGTGAATTGCCTGCTCTGGATGATTTTGAGGATCATCTCTCAACGATTTTCCCAGAAGTCCGTTTGAAGCGCTTTCTTGAAATGCGTGGCAGTGATTCTGGCCCTTGGTCGCGCTTATGTGCGTTTTCATCTTTTTGGACCGGTCTTTTGTACTGTTCGGACTGCCTCGATGAGGCTTGGGAGCGGGTAAAAGATTGGAGCGCTGCCGAGCGTGAAGCGGTCCGCCAGAGTGCGCGCGTGCTTGGCCTCAAGACGCCTATCCCTGGTGGCGGAACGCTACAGGATCTCGCGAAAGAGATGATCGCTTTGGCAAGAAAAGGGCTCTCAAACCGAGCCAAGTACTCAGTGAGTGGCGACGATGAGACAGGCTTCCTGATGGAGTTGCAACAGACCGCTGAGAGCGGGGTAACACCAGCTGAGCGTTTGCTTGAGAGCTATCATGGCGGGTGGGGCCAAGATGTGCGCCCGGTTTTTGACGAGATGGCTTATTAGAGCTTGATTGTGATCTGGTTTGCAGAAAGCGCCTTGTCGCTTATCGGTCGGCATGTTGATAATTGCCTAAACGCTCGCTTATGAGCGCTTTACAGACACGAACCGGGGAGGGTTCATTGACAGACACGACCGCAGCGCAAGAGCGCGATACGAGTTTCTTTGGTCATCCAAAAGGATTGATCATCTGCTTCCTGACAGAAATGTGGGAGCGGTTCTCGTACTACGGCATGCGGGGCTTGCTCCTGCTCTATTTGGTCCAGCATTTCCTGTTCGGTGATAAAGAGGCATCGATTATTTACGGCGGCTATATCGCGCTCGTTTATATCATGTCGATTTTCGGGGGCGTGCTCTCGGATCGGTATTTAGGCCAGCGCAAGGCGGTCACTTATGGAGCGATCTTACTTGTCCTCGGCCATTTCGGAATGGCGTTCGAAGGAAGCGGGTCAAAAGAGACGCTGACATTTGCCGGAAATGATTACGTCATCGAAGACGTCGGCCGCGATGATAATCGCAAGCTGTTCATTGAGTATGAAGGTGAACGTCGACGGCTGGTTTTCGACTCCCATAAGGCGCTCAATGTTGCTGGCGACAACTTCCTGCCAAGCATGATCGAAGAGATCAACGGCGAAGAGGTCAGTATCGGATCGTATCAAATTGTAAAAAATACGCGGGGGCTATTTCAGAATGCCTGCGCACTGGTCGGTTTAGGATGCGCTGGAGAGGCTCCGTCTACGGAAATCGTAATCGGTGACCAGACTTATCCTGTCACTTTTCAGGACGTCGAAGATGATGAGGGCAACATCACGAATGAGATGTTTATCAGCTATCAAGGCGACCTCGTCATGGCAAAGGAGACGAGTGCGACTGATATTCTAATTCTCCCAACAGACACTAGCGACACCATCAAAACCTATCGCAGCGAAATTGGGCGCTCAGATATATTTGGCATTGATGAAAATGATGTCTGGACAAATATCCCGGCGTCGCAGGCTATAGTCACAGACAACACATATTCAACGAGCGTTGAGAAGCAGCAGCTTTTCGTAAACATCCTTTTCCTCTCGCTCGCGCTGATCATCGCTGGAGTCGGGTTCTTGAAGCCGAACATTTCGACCATTGTCGGCGATCTATACCCCGAAGGTGACGAGCGCCGCGATAGCGGGTTCACAATCTTCTATATGGGGATCAACCTCGGTAGCTTTCTGGCGACCTGGTCATGTGGGATTTTGGGCATTGTCTATGGCTGGGCCTATGGCTTTGGTCTCGCCGGTATCGGCATGTTGCTCGGCTTGATCGTTTTCCAGTGGGGGCAGAAATATCTCGGTGATGTTGCAGAGCCTCCAAATCCTGAAAAGCTGAAGGAAAGTGTCTTCGGCCCCATCAATGTAGAATGGTCATGCTACATCGGAGGCTTGGCGCTTGTCGTGGGCGCAATGGCGCTGCTCTTCTTCGCAAGAGTGATCGGGCCTTTGTCGCTGATTATCGGGATCGTCTTCTTCTTTGGATTTATCCTTTACTCCTTCCTCAAACTTCAAGGGGTTGAACGCTCGCGCATGTGGGCAGCGCTTTACTTTGCGATTGCACAAATTCCATTTTGGTCCCTGTTTGAGCAGGCTGGATCATCGCTCACATTGGTGACGAGCCGTCTTGTCGATACCAATATCTTTGGGTGGGACGTCCCAACGCCAGTGTTTCAGTCGCTGAATGCGGGCTTTATCTTCCTCTTCGCGCCCATCATTGCGTGGCTTTGGGTTTGGCTGGCGAGACGTGGGTGGGAGCCTTCGACGCCGGTTAAGTTTGCATTTGGTGTTTTCGGCGCGGGCCTAGGATATCTGGTTCTCGTTGCGGGCATGAACAGTGTTGGACCAGCAGCGCTAACGCCGGTCTTCTTTATTTTCGCGATTTACTGGGTCCACACGATGGCTGAATTGATGCTGTCGCCTGTCGGCTTGTCAGCGATGACGAAGATGGCCCCAGCCCGCCTGGTCGGTTTCTTCATGGCCGCATGGTTTGTTTATTCAGGGATCGCCAACGCTCTCTCCGGGGTTATCGCAGCCGCCGCAGGGGCTGAGACTGTTGGTGGACAGATCGTAGACGTAGCAGCGGCAAAAGAGGGCTACATTCAGGTCTTCTCATCCATCGGCTATATCGGCATGGGGATTGGTGTTGTGATGCTTTTGGTTGCGCCGATCATCAAGAAGTGGATGCGAGCAGATGCGGTCACGACGTCACCATCTATAGATGCAGCGCAACCGTCATCCTCAGGTTAGGCAAGGTATAATATGCGGTGGGGTTATGTTGTAATCATACTTTTGCTTTGGTGCTGGTCTTCCCTTGAAGCGCACGGACAGAATGATGAGCCATCGCCGAAAGAGGCCGTACCGCTGGAGCAGCCAGTGCCCTCTTATCCCTTTCTAGCCGGATTGTTCGGAATGAGTGGATATTGCGAAGTTCGCTTTGATGTTGATGAACGAGGCTACTCATTTAACCACTACACGACTTGTACAGATTACGTGTTTTGTTTTCAGTCGAAAAAAGCCGTCACTCAGGTTCTTTTCAAGCCCGCATACAGGCATGGCGAGCCGCGAGTACGCCGGAACGTTATCTATCCACTTGAGTATATCATGGAGGGCGACGAGTCTGGATCGGTCGACCGAGACCGTCTGAAGCCTTGCCGTAAAGTGCCGATTTCTTAGCCAGCCCCACCTACAGTCAACCCACCGACTTTGAGCGTCGGTTGGCCGACCCCGACAGGGACGCTTTGACCTGCTTTGCCGCAAGTGCCGACGCCGTCGTCCATCGCGAAGTCATTGCCGACCATTTCGACTTGGCTTAGCGCGGTTGGGCCATGGCCGATCAAGGTCGCGTTCTTCACCGGGGCGATGATTTTGCCATTCTCGACGAGGTAGGCCTCGGTGCATTGGAAGACGAAATTCCCAGACGTGATATCGACCTGCCCGCCGCCAAAGTCGACGGCCCAGATGCCGCGCTTAATCGATGAAACGATCTCGTCTGGATCGTCCTGTCCACTACCCATGACGGTATTGGTCATGCGAGGCATGATTGTTGCGTCATAGCTTTCGCGGCGGCCATTGCCCGTCGCAGGAACACCCATCAGGCGGGCATTCTGGCGGTCCTGCATATAGCCTTTCAGGATGCCATCCTCGATAAGGACGGTCCGGTTAGTCGGCGTGCCCTCATCGTCAAAGGAGAGGGATCCACGCCGCGCATCGATCGTGCCATCATCGATAATCGTGACGCCTTTCGCAGCGACTTGCTCGCCGACGCGTCCGGAATAGACACTGGTCCCCTTGCGGTTAAAATCGCCCTCGAGGCCATGGCCTACCGCTTCGTGGAGGAGAACAGCTGGCCAGCCAGGGCCAAGCACGACCTCCATTTCACCTGCGGGGGCAGGGATTGATTCGAGATTAACTTCGGCTTTGCGAAGGGCGCGTTTAGCGAGGCCTTGCCAGCGTTCAGTGGCCATCCATTCATCATAAGCGGCGCGGCCGCCTGCGCCGGATGAGGCGGTTTCGCGGCGTCCATTTTGCTCGAGCGTGACGGATACATTCAAGCGTACGAGTGGGCGAATATCATGGAATTGCTCGCCTGCCGGGCGGATGATATCGATTTCTTCGTGGCTGCCAGAGAGGGACACGGAGACCTGTACAACGCGGGGATCCTTCGCGCGCACCCATGCATCGATCTCAGCGAGGAGCCCTGTCTTGACGGTGAAGTCAGGCGCTTCGGTTGGGTCAATCGGAGCGTAGAGGCGGCGATTCGTCGGCGTTGGTCCCGCCGCGATTGTTCCAGTATAGCCGCGCTTGGCCTGAGCTGCAGTGTCGGCAGCCCGCTGTATCGCGGCCAAAGTGAGTTCGCCGGAGTGGGCATTCCCGCTAGCCTCACCCGCGACCACCCGCAGGCCAAAGCCTTGAGACGAATCATAAGACGCTGATTTCAATCGGCCATCGTCAAAGACGAAGCTCTCAGAGCGGGCGCGTTGAACATAGATGTCACCATCATCAGCGTTTTCAGTTGCGATAGCGAGGATGCGTGCGGCATCCTGAGTGTCAAAAGGCAAAGCAGTTTGTGTCATACCGCTTAGATGTCGCTGCATGCCGATTTCGGCAAGGGATCACGCTGCGTCTTTTGCGCGCTCAACAGGTAGCATAATTTCGTAGCGGCGTTGTGAGCGCGGCGTCATCGGGCCATCATAGCCTGCCCAGACAGCACTTCCTGTTACAAGAAAGCCCTCTGCTATGAGCCATTCAGTAAGATCTGCCTCTGCCTCGCTTCGAATTTTTGCACTGTCTTTTCCGACATAGCGGATCGCAGCCATCGTGTGTTGTGGCACTTCGGTCAGGATAACACGGTCACTGTTCGGAACGGGCAGGGTGTCCATGGTCCATTCGCTTGGCATTATGAAGCGAACGATGAATTCGCCATCAAGCGATGGCGCACTGGTGACAGGTGCTGTCATTGCAATTTTCTGAGAGGCCTGACTGGTCACCGGCGCGGTCATAGCAATCTTGTCTCGCGCCGTATTCCCACCGAAGATATAGCCAGCAAGAGGACGAAAGCCTCTGCTGGCCGCTTCGCGCTGATTGTCGGCTCTCACAGTCACTTCTGCTGCGATCACTGGTGCATAGTCGCGCAGTTGCATCGATCCCAACTCAGAGATCAGGGTATATGACGGTGTCTCAATGTCAGACTGGGCCGTGGCTGTCATGGCTGGCGCTGTGATCAGTGCAGCGATTGATGCGATAACGTTGCGCATAAGCTGAGACTCCTGTTTTCAGCCTATACGTTTCCCTGCTTGTAATCGGATGCGGGGCCGCTGTATGTGTAACCTAGCCGCTCGTGAGGGTGAAGCGCGCCAGTTGGCGCTGGGCGAGTGACCATTCAGGCTTCAATTCCAGCGACTTTTTGAAGTCATAATAGGCGCCTTCGACGTCACCGGTATTTTCCTTTGCGATGCCGCGGTTATAATATGCCGCAAACATATCGTTCGTTTCTAGCTCAATGGCCTTGTTCAGCGATTGCAGCGCGGTGCCGAATTCATCTTTATAGATATAAGCAGCGCCTTGATTGAGGTAAGCTTCGCCAAGTTCCGGGCGTAGACGAATGGCCTCTGAATAGTCGCCTAGAGCCTGATCGTAGCGACCGGCCCGCATGCGAAGAACGCCGCGATTAGTATACGTCTTTGCCCGGTTTTCACGGTTCATTGATTCTTCGCGCAAAGCGCGCGTGCAAGTTGTTTCCGCGTCGATGAAATTAGAGACGTTTCGGGCCGTCTTGCTGTAGCAGTCGGATCCGAGACCATTTCCGATAACGAACACCTGGGCGGCGGCAGGTAATGACAGGGCTACAAGGGCTGCAGCGGCACCAGCAAAACGAAATGACATGCGCATTTTTAACTCCTCATTTGCATTTACTATACAACAGCCGCGACAAAACAGCCAGAACCCTGCGACAATTTATGAGACTGCAGTAATCTGGCTGGACGGCCCCGTTAGAACTCCGTATTGCGATACAAAACATTGATGGAGAGTTCCTTGCGTCTTTTATTGGCTGTTTTGACAAGCGTCGGTATCGCTTTGCCTGCGCTTGCAAACACTCCGATAGGGCAACCCAAGCCGGGCGGTCTGAATTTTCAGGAGCCTGCAACGCGAATCGCAGAGCGCATTCATGCATTCTCTAATGGCATTCACTTTGCGATGCTTTTGATTGCTTTGTTCGTTATGGGGCTGCTAATATGGGTGTGTTTTCGCTATAATGAGCGGAGAAATCCTGAGCCACGCAAGTTTAGCCACAACACGACAGTTGAAGTCGTCTGGACTGTTGTGCCTGTCTTGATCCTGATCGGCATTGCGGGCCCTTCCTTCTCTAATCTGTTCTATCAAGAGAATGAGCCTGACCTTGTTTCGATTGCCGAAACCGGCAGTACCGAAGACCCCAATGTTAATATTGAGGCTGCTGAACAGGGTTGGATTACGGTTAAGGCGATCGGCATGGGGAACTGGGCTTGGACGTATGAGTATCCGGACGAATTGGATGCGGATGGTTTTCCGGTGAGTTTCGTGTCGAATGGAATACACCTCGGATTGCCGACAGATCCACCACACAGCGTCGAGCGCCCCCTCTATCTGGCTGCGGACTATCCAATGGTTGTGCCCGTGAACCGCTACATTCGCTACCAGACTGCATCTGACCGCGTCATTCATTCATGGGTCGTACCGGCCTTTGGGGTAAAGACGGACGCTGTGCCGGGACGTTTGAATGAGGGCTGGTTCCTTGTACGCCAGACTGGTGTCTTTTACGGCCAGTGTTCAGAGCTTTGCGGAAAGAACCACGCATTCATGCCGATTGAAGTGCGCGTTGTCCCGCAAGCTCAGTACGAGCGTTGGCTCGAAGTTATGAAGACAGGTGATTTTGATGCGGCAAATGAAGTCGTTTCAGTCATCGCCGATGAAGCTGAGACGCAAATTGCGTCTGTGGACCTGAATTAAGAGGATATCGATATGCCGATGGATGAAATCGCCCTCGACCAGGGCCACGCACATGACCACAAGCCGAGCTTTTTTACGCGTTGGTTCCTTTCAACCAACCATAAGGACATCGGGACGCTCTATCTCGTTTTCGCAATAATTGCGGGTATTATTGGATACACGCTCTCAGGCTTGATCCGTCTGGAATTGGCTGAGCCGGGCATTGGTCCACTTATGGAGCTGATGGTTTGGTTTGGAGCAGAGCCCGGACAGCAAGCGATTGAGCAGGCGAAAAGTTTTTATAATGTCGTGATCACCTATCACGGATTGATCATGATCTTTTTCATGGTCATGCCAGCCCTGATTGGCGGCTTCGGGAACTGGTTCGTGCCGCTTATGATAGGCGCGCCAGACATGGCTTTCCCACGCATGAATAATGTCTCGCTGTGGCTAACGACGAGTGCCTTTGTCTTGCTGATTATTTCGTTCTTTGTGCCGGGCGGTGCAGGCGTGAACGGATTTGGCGGTGGCTGGGTGCTTTATCCGCCGCTTTCCAGCACGGCGGGCCATCCCGGACCAGCTATGGACCTGCTGATCCTGTCACTTCACACGGCGGGGATTGCCTCCATTCTTGGCGCGATCAACTTCATTGTGACGATCCTGAATATGCGTGCGCCAGGCATGACCTTGCACAAGATGCCGCTCTTTGCATGGGCGATGCTGATTACAGCCGTGCTGCTGCTGCTTGCCCTGCCAGTTCTTGCGGGGGCGCTGACGATGCTTCTAACAGACCGCAATTTTGGTTCACAATTCTTCGTGCCTGAAGGCGGTGGTGACCCGATCATGTTCCAGCACTTGTTCTGGTTCTTCGGACACCCTGAAGTTTACATCATGATCCTCCCCGCGTTCGGGATTGTCTCGCACATCGTTTCGACCTTCTCTAAAAAGCCGATCTTTGGTTATCTCGGCATGGCGTATGCGATGGTGTCTATTGGCGCGATCGGATTCATCGTGTGGGCGCACCACATGTACACGGTTGGCATGCCATCTGACATGAAGGCGTACTTCGTAGCCGCGACGATGGTGATTGCGGTACCGACAGGGATCAAGATTTTCTCCTGGATTGCGACCATGTGGGGTGGATCGATTGAGTTCTCAGTCCCAATGGTTTGGGCGATTGGATTCATCTTCCTGTTTACGGTTGGTGGTGTCACAGGTGTTGTTCTCGCAAATGCAGGAATCGATACGCTTCTGCACGACACATACTATGTCGTCGCACACTTCCATTACGTTCTATCTCTCGGTGCGGTCTTCGGACTGTTTGCGGGCTGGTATTATTGGTATGAGAAGATGTTTGGCATCAAATACAACAATGTCCTCGCGTATGCGCACTTCTGGACAATGTTTATCGGCGCAAACGTCCTCTTCTTCCCTCAGCACTTCCTCGGAATGCAAGGTATGCCGCGCCGTTACGTCGACTATAATGACGCTTACTCGCTCTTTAACTACTGGTCGTCATTTGGGTATGCGATCACGCTTCTATCGACGCTGATTTTCTTTGTCCTGTTGGTTGAATCGATGGTCCGCCGTCGCAAGGGTGAAGCCAATCCTTGGGGAGAGGGTGCAACAACACTTGAGTGGACTCTGCCAAGTCCTCCACCCTTCCACCAGTTTAATGATCTGCCTGTTGTTACGACCAAGGGCGGTCACTAACCTGAGTGCTTGACCTAAAAGTTAGGAGCCCGTCATAGAAACCTATGGCGGGCTTTTGATTATGCCGCATTTGTCACACTGTTTTCTTTTCTTGTTTTAGGCATATGCATTTGTGAAGCGGTGTACAGACGCCTGAAACGCGGCAAGGAGCCGGCTCGTTACCATGACCGATCAAACGTATACACTTGAAGTTAGCCCGCCAACGGCGCGGTATGCGACAGCGCGAGATTATCTTGAGCTGCTGAAGCCGAGAATTATGGGGCTTGTCGTGTTCACGGCTCTTGTCGGTTTGATCGCAGCCCAAAGCATCACGGGCCTAGTCCTTGACCCGGTCCTAGCGGTCGTTGGCGTTCTCGCGGTGGCGCTTGGATCCGGTGCGGCCGGCGCGATCAACATGTGGTACGATGCTGACATTGACGCTGTCATGACACGGACATCGACGCGGCCAATTCCAGCCGGGATCATTCCGCGCGAAGAGGCTTTGTCTTTGGGCCTGATCCTGTCTTTTGTTTCGGTCCTGCTAATGTGGATGGCGACAACGGTCCTTGCCGCGGCACTGCTGGCCTTCTCGATTGTCTATTACGGATGGTTTTACACGATGGTTCTGAAACGCCGCACGGCGCAGAATATCGTCATCGGTGGCGCAGCTGGAGCATTTCCGCCCGTCATTGGATGGGCAGCTGTGACGGGGACTGCACCGCTTGATGCTTGGTTGATGTTCGCGATTATCTTCTTCTGGACACCGCCGCACTTTTGGGCGCTCTCTCTGGTGGCGCACAAGGAGTATGAGAAGGCCGGTGTCCCGATGATGCCCGTAACATGGGGCACAAAGCGTACGCGGTTTGAGATGTTCGTCTATTCTCTGATCCTCATACCCGTCGCGTTGGCGCCTGTCGTTACAGGGCTAGGCGGAATGATTTATGGTGTGAGCGCACTGATACTGGGAGGCATCTTCGCCGCCATGTGCTTTTCCATCATGAACAGTTCTGTCGGTGATGACCTCGGTGATGCCTCTGCAAGAAAGCGCGCTCTAGGACTTTTCGCCTTCTCAATTTTGTACCTGTTCACGCTCTTTGCCGTATTATTGGTCGAGCACGCCTTTGGCCTGCATTATCAGGTTGGAGTGTTTTAATGGCCGCAGATGCGCCACAATATCCAGCGCGAACGCCAGAAGAGCTGGCAGCGCAGAAAAGGCGCAATGTCTGGCTCGCTTTGATGCTGGTTGTGTTTCTGGTTCTGGCCTTCGTGATTACAATCACGCGCATACGTGATGGCATCTATTGGAGTATGCCTGAGCATGAGAGCGATATCGTCAGCAAGCCGGACCCGAATTTTGTGCCGTTTGAAGAGCGTGAGGCTGAGCCGCCTTTGAGTGAAGCGGCAGAAGCTGCTACTGAGGGTGACGCCGAGGTTCCGGAGGCTTCCGATGAATAATACGCGTATCGCAATCATCGCTGCGATTGGTGCATTTGGAATGCTCGGTTTGGCGTTCGCGTCAAAGCCTTTGTACGACGCGTTCTGCCGTGTCACAGGCTATGGCGGAACAACGCAGATTGCTGACGCCGCACCGAGTGCGATTCTGGATCGCGAAGTCATTGTGCGGTTTGATGCCAATACAGCCGGAACGCCTGTCCGGTTCCGCTCTCTTCAGACCAAAATGCCGGCCCGCTTGGGCGAGCACGGTCTTGCTTTTTATGAAGTCACCAATCCGAGTAATCGCGATGTCAGCCTCGTCGCAAGCTATAACGTGACGCCTCATAAAGTTGGTCGGTTCTTTAACAAGATTGAGTGCTTCTGCTTTGAAGAACGGATTATCAAGGCAGGAGAGACGAAGAAATTGCCTGTCGTGTTCTTTGTCGATGCGGACCTTGATGAGGAGCGCGGGCTCAATGATGTGCGGACAATCACGCTCTCATATACGTTTTTCCAGACCGACGATTTCGAAGGCGATTATGTGGGTGTGACACAAACAGCGTCACTTGATTAAGCGCTTGTTGTTTCACTAAAATGCGGGCTAGAAGCGCAAAACGAACTTAAGGGATGATCCAAAATGGCCGAAGACGTCAAACATGACTATCATCTTGTAAATCCATCACCGTGGCCTCTGATTGGCTCCATGGCGATCGTGGTTCTGATGGTTGGCGCCGTCATCTATATGAAAGGCATGTTTGGCCTTGAGAAAGGCAATATGCTTGTCATGCTGACAGGCCTTGGCCTTGTTCTCTTCACTATGGCCGGATGGTGGCGTGAGGTTATCAAAGAAGGGCGGACTGGAGATCACACACCGGTTGTCGAGATCGGCCTCAAGTACGGTATGGTCCTTTTCATCGCTTCGGAAGTGATGTTCTTCGCAGCATGGTTCTGGAGCTTTTTTGAATTCACGATTTGGCATGATGCACGGATCGGTGCGACCTTTGACGCGACCAACCCACAATACCAGGAGGCCTTGGCGAAGTTTGGCACGTGGCCTCCAGTCGGTGTGAAGACTTTTGATCCGTTCCATCTGCCTCTTATGAACACATTGATCTTGCTTCTCTCGGGCACGACAGTGACGGCGGCCCACCATGCTTTGCAGCATGGTAAGATCGATAATGCGAAGTTTATGCTTTTGCTGACAGTCATGCTTGGTATTGGGTTCAGCGCCCTTCAGGTGCTCGAATATTCTCATGCCCAGTTTACGTTCGATGGCACGCTCTATGGATCTGCCTTTTTCATGGCGACCGGCTTCCATGGTGCCCACGTTGTAATCGGCACAATATTTCTCGCTGTTTGTTTGCTGCGATTGCAGGCTAACAACATGACGAAAGAGAAGCATCTCGGTTTCGAGTTTGCTGCTTGGTATTGGCACTTTGTCGACGTGGTTTGGCTGTTCCTCTTCGCATTCGTCTACGTACTTCCGCACCTCATTCTAGGGCACTAACCAGAATGGCGGAGAGTGTCTCTGCCATCAAAGCCGGATTGCTCTGCAAGTGTCCGGAGTGTGGGGAAGGGTCTGTCTTTGAAACCCATCTTGGGCTCGCGCCATCTTGTGCGGTGTGCGGTGCAGACTTCTCCAATGCTGACTCGGGGGACGGTCCAGCCTTCTTCGTCATGTTTTTGATTGCGATCCTTGTCACGCCGCCGGTCCTTTTAATGCAGATTGTGTTTGATCCTCCTGTTTGGGTGCAAGTCGTACTGTGGGGAAGCGTCAGCTTGGCCTTGGCTTGGTGGCTCTTGCGACCGTTTAAGTCGCTCCTGTTCGCCTTGCAGTGGAAAAACAAAGCCGAAGAGGCGAAGTGGGAAGGACGATGACGTTTCGCCCCATGCCGATTCTGACGGTTCTGAGCATTATCAGTTTTGCGATCCTGATCATGCTTGGGAACTGGCAATATGAGCGCTATTCGCAAAAGGCGGACCCGGCCTTTAAGGACGGGGCAGCCCTTGCAACGTTTGAAACGGTCGAGGTGATGCTGCACCCTGATGCGGCGGGGAACGTCCAGCAGGTCAACGCGATCCTGAATGGTGAAGCCGTGTGGCGACGCTATGTGCCTGTCCTGATAGAGAGCGAAGCAGCCATGCTCGCGCTAGATGCAACAGGAGGTATCGACCCTATAGCGATGCCCCTTAACGCAGTGCAGATTCCAGCAACACTTCGGGTCAACCGATTCAAAAAGCCCGCGCAAAGGAGCTGGGTCACCAATCCGGATCGCCCGGAACAAGATATCTGGTTCACCCGGGATGCTGCGGGTATGGCAGCCAATACCGGCCTGACAATAGATGGCGACCCGTTCCTTGCCGAGCCTGAGTTCCTGATCGTGCGTTTTGCAGAAGACCTGTCACGGACACGCCAGGCCGATAATCCATATGCCTACGAACAGACGCGTGATCCGTTGCCTGCAGAACGGCATTTAGGGTATGCGCTAACCTGGTGGGGGATAGCCATCGGCCTCATCGGCATCTATGTGGTCATGCACACATCCACGGGGCGGCTACGATTCAGGGCGCAAGCATGAAATATATCTCAACGCGCGGACGGGCTGAACCTGTTGATTTTGTTATGGCATGCTTGTCGGGCTTGGCGCCCGATGGTGGTTTGTTCGTACCCGAGGCATGGCCGACAATTAAGCCTGCAAAGTCAGGTGAAAGTTACGTCAGTGTTGCGACCCGCGTTCTTAGTGCTTTCGCCGGCGATACAATGACTGAAAGCGAAATTGGCGGACTCTGTGAGCGCGCCTATTCAAGCTTCAGCCACCACAGTGTTGCACCGCTCGTCCAGGACGGGCCGAACAGCTTTCGCATGGACCTGCATACAGGGCCAACACTGGCGTTCAAAGACGTCGCCATGCAGGTCATCGCACAGCTTTACGATCACGTCCTGAAAGCGCGTGGGCAGCGTATGACGATTGTCTGCGCAACATCCGGCGACACAGGCGGAGCCGCTGCTGCGGCTTTTGCTGGCGCGTCACAAGTCGACCTCTTCATCCTGCATCCGCATGAACGCGTGTCGCCTGTGCAGCGTCTTTTCATGACAACGACAGGCGCGGAGAACGTTCATAATCTGGCCGTCGATGGGGACTTCGACGACTGTCAGACGATTGTAAAAGCCATGTTCGCTGATCGTGATTTTGTCAGTGACGTTGGACTGTCCGGTGTTAACTCGATTAACTGGGCGCGAATTGCGGCTCAATCGGTTTACTATGCCACAGCGCAAGCCGCGCTCGGGCCGGATCGGCCTCTGCGGTTTGTCGTGCCAAGTGGGAATATGGGCGATGCCTTGGCGGGGTACGTTGCCGCGCGGTGCGGGATGTTGAATGGGTTTGAAGTGGTCTGCGCCGTCAATGAAAACCGCTCACTTGCTGAGCTGTTTGAACGCGGTGTAATGCAGCGAGCGCCTGCTGTCGCGACGCCTAGCCCCGCGATGGATATCTCTGTGCCGAGCAATTTCGAACGCCTCCTGTTTGAGGTCTCCGGTCGCGACGCTGCTGCGGTGCGCAGTATTTACGAACAGTACAAACAAGCCGGTGAAGCTGAATTGCCAGAGCGAATTAAGGGTCCATTGGGATGTGCTGGGTTTACAGCGCACTCTGTCACAAATGCTGAGACCGGAGTTGAAATGGTGCGGTATTTGTCTGAAACAGGTGATCTGATTTGCCCGCATACAGCAGTCGGGACGAAGGTCGCGCGCGATTTACCTGAGAGTGATTCTGCAACAGTAGTCCTCGCGACCGCGCACGCCGCGAAATTCCCTGAAACTGTTGAAGCTGTAACAGGCCGCGATGCGCCATTACCGAAACGCTGTCAAAGCCTACGCGCCCGCGGTGAAGTCTTCGAGCGCATCGCCAATGACCTTAGCTCGGTAAAGGCACGGGTGCGTGGCGTATGACCGGTGGTCCTCTTGGTGAGTGGTCATGGGACGCCAGTGACGAGAAGCTCACACTGTCTTTGAAACCGGGTGAGGGGATTGGCGAACTAGAGGGGATCTGGGGACTGTCCGATCTCTCAAAAGTGCTGGATGGGTTGAGTGCAGCCCGGCTACAGCGTGCTTTTGAAGGGGCGTTGGATGCTGTTTCCTGTGAAATAGCACTCGCGAATGGACGAAGCTTGAGCCTAATTGGCGGATCAAGCGAAAGAGGGGCAACGGGCCTAATCATCGAAGGGGCAAAGCACGTTAACAGCGATGAACCTGGACCGATCCTAAGCCCGGTCTATCAACCAATTTTTGAAGTCACTGGCGAACACATCGTCGGATTTGAAGCACTCGCGCGCTGGGATGGCGCAGATCTTTCTGCACAGCGATTGGAAGATACAGCGCTCGCCTCAAATATGTTGATCCGCGCCTGTAACGCGCTTGCGCTCTGGCGCGACGAAGGCGCTCGGGACGATCTCTTCGTTCAGGTCAATCTGACTGGGCGAGATTTAGCTGACCAAGGCTTGCCTGATTTAGTGTCAGCGATGATCAGCGGATACGAACTGAGCGAAGGACAGTTACGGCTAGAACTTACCGAGCAAGCCGCACTGCGGGATGCGGATGGGGCGGTTGCGCTCGCGCGAGCATTGAAGGAGACCGGCGCGCGATTGGTGCTCGATGATTTTGGCTCCGGCCATTCCTCGTTTTTGTGGTTAGCGCAGCTTCCTGCCGACAGCGTGAAGATTGATTCGTCTTTGATCGCTGAGGTTGAACAGCCTCGCGTTCAGACGATTTTGCGTGCGATCACTGCGTTAGCCAGCGATCTCGGCATGGGCAGTGTCGCTGAAGGTGTAGAGGATCGCGCTATGCTGACCTTACTCGCAGAGCTCGGCTTTACCCACGTTCAGGGCTTTGCGCTGGGACGACCTCAACCTGCAAGGGACGCGCTAACCCTTTTCGCCTAGCGCCGACGCTTCCCGCGTCGATTAGAATTGGAACCAGGACGGCGCTGCTCGTGGCGTTTGAGGGTAGGCGGCTTTGGTAAGTGTGTAGCTGGAATAGTCTCTGCGAGTGCGTCATGGAGCGTTTTCGCATCAATTTCTTCAACGCTACCCGGGCGAAGCTCACCGAGTTCGAAGGGCCCGTATTGAGTACGGATCAGGCGATTGACTTGCAGATCGAGATGCTCAAGTGCTTTGCGGACTTCACGGTTTTTGCCTTCGGTCAGTTCAACGTCGATCCAATTGTTCGTCCCTGTCTCGCGCTCCAGAACGGCGTTGATTTTCGTGTAGCGTGTCCCGTCTTCGAGTGTGACGCCTGACTTGAGCGTATCCAAAGCCTCTTGTGTGGTGGACCCGTGCGCGCGGGCGCGATAACGACGTGTGAAACCGGTCTTTGGAAGCTCCATCGCGCGGGCTAGTCCACCATCGTTCGTCAGGAGCAATAGACCTTCAGTCGTGAGGTCGAGGCGCCCAATCGTGACAACACGGGGAAGTGTTTTCGGCAGCTGCTCGAATATGGTCGAGCGGCCTTCGGGGTCATTTGTTGTGGTGATAAGCCCCGATGGTTTGTGGTAGCGCCAAACACGAACAGGTTCAGGCGCTCTGACGGGCTTCCCACGAACCTCGATCTGCTCCCTGCCTGTAACTTTGAAAGCGGGTGTTGTGAGTTTGCGACCATTGATACGAACTTCACCGGCTTCGATAAGAGCCTCAGCTTCGCGACGTGATGAGACGCCCGCGCGCGCAAGGTATTTCGCGATGCGCTCGCCTTCGTTCCAGTCATTAGATGTCTTGGATTTTACGCCCGTTTTGCGGCGGTGTTTTTGTCCGGGGCGCGATTTGCGCGATGGCCGGTTCGTCTCTCGACGGTCCGTCATATGCTTGTCCTCAGTTTTACGAAGTCAGTTGAAGCGCCGGCGCAGCAATCGCAAGTCCCAAGCCGAACTCTGTTGCAATCCAGATCGGGATCATACCTGCGCTTCTGTTTTCTGTGCTGTCCAGTAGGAGGGAGAACGTCCGACCAATGCCTGCACCGATCCACGCGGCTGCGATTGGCATGAGCGTAAAGACCTTCATCAGGATGACTTCAGTATTGTCATTGCTTTTCAGCTGCCAAAGAATAACCGCGGCGGTCAGATGCAGCAAGAGCAGCAACCCGCCATAGGTCGCGCGAAACTCTGAAAAGCCACCGGGTTTATCCGGGTCTGGATCAGCGACCAGTCTCACAACACCGGCCGCCCATTTTGGCGAGAACAGAGAACCAAGGCCAAGAAGTGCGCAAAAGCCCAGAGCGATTAGGGCGATCAAGTCGAAAATCGGGGGCATAAGGGTCTCCACGCATACAAAAGGGGCGAACAATGTCGCCCCTGATGATAGCTCAATTACACAGTCTGACTATTTGTAGACTGCTTCCTTTTTGAAGTGCTTCGCAAGCAGGTAATAAACCACGGCGCGATACTTCGCGCGTACGGACTTCCCGTATTGCTCCATGACCGCGTCAATCGCCTTGTCGAGATCGGGGCCGTCTTTCAGGCCGAGCTTCTTGATCAGGAAGTTCTTTTTGACGGTTTCAAGTTCTTTCGGGTCTGTCGCAGACACAGTGGAACTGTCGCGATTATAGATGGATGGACCGCAGCCGATGGTCACCTTTGTCAGGAAATCCATGTCCGGTGTCACACCAGCTTTTTCCTTCAGATCCGCAGCATATTTTTTGATCAAGTCATCACGTTTACTCATTTAGCGCTCTCCCTTATTTTTGTTATGGTGCAAGCTGCCGCAATTTTAGTCATCATGCAAATGAAATGCGAGCCAGCTTAAGTCCCAACTGGGTCCATGACGCCTGCCTCTGCCCAGATGTCTTTCCCCCAGCGGCGATGCTGCCAGAACCATTGTCCCGGATTTCCGCGCACTTCCTGCTCAATAAAATCGGTAATTCGTTCAACGCAGGCGCGCACATCAGCGTCCGTGTCACCGGTGCTTTGAGGCATGAACGGTTCATGGATCGTCACCTTAAAACGCGCAGGCCCAATCCGCCGCGTGGAGACGGGCACAATGGGGACGCCGAACTTTAGTGCGAGACGCGATGGACCCGGTGCAGTCATCGCCGGATGGTCGAAAAAGTTGATTTCGAGACCCTGATTGAACTTTTGATCATTCATAAGTGCTACGGATCGACCTGATGACAGTGCGCGGACCATTTCCCGTGTGCCCAAGCCTTTGGGCGTCAAAACGCCGATCCCGTAATCGTGGCGAACCTTGTTGATGCGCCTGTCAATATGAGGATTATTGAGCATCCGGTAGGTCACCAGACAGTCGACCGGGCGATTGCAGATCACAGCGGCCATGATCTCCCAGTTTGCAAGATGCCCGGAGACAAAGACTGCCCCTTGATCAGCATTCTGAACCGCGTCGAGATGCTCTGCGCCGACAACGTCTACTCGATCACCTTTATAAGGATTTATCTTAGGCAGATGCGGGAGCTCACCGGCCGTTCGCCCAACATTTTCCCAGGCGAGTTTAGCAATCTTCTCACGCTCTGCTTCCGTCTTTTCCGGGAAGGCCAAGCGCAGGTTTCTGAGCACCGTTTTCCTTTGTGAAAGGACACCGCTTAACCGTTTGAATAGCCAGCCACAGAGATTGGATGCTCTGTCCGGACCGAGCGCTTTCATCGGCCACCAATACAAGACATCCCACGCAACTGCCTCAATCCGCCACATGATACGCTGTGACAGGGTCGAGCGATTGTCGATGTCTTTAGGACGGATGTATTGAGTATCGGTCATGTGGTGTTGAATAGGGGCAGGATCAGCTCATCCAACATATGCTCATCTTCGAACACCGCCTCAACAGGAAAGGTGAGTATGCCGCTGCGATCGATTTCAGGCAGCCGAGCATAATCTTTCTCAGTCGTGATCAATTGCGCACTGTGATCAGATGCGAGCTCACGCAACCATTTCAGATCATCTGCGCGGTAGGGGTGATGGTCCGGAAAAGGGATAGCATCGCGCACATCGCCGCCTTGAGAGGTCAGGCTGTCAAACAGCTTTTCTGGACGGCCAATCCCCGCGAAAGCAACGAGCGGACCTTGCGGGGCAGGGGCGCAAGGCTTGATTTTGGCCCGAAGAATGGGCTTGTCAAAGCCATTCAATTCTTCAGGGATTGGCCCTTCCCCCATAACGATCACCGCATCAGCGCGGGCAAGGCCTTTGGTAATCGGTTCACGCAGTGGGCCTTTCGGGATGACATATCCGTTGCCGAACCGCGCCTGTGTATCAACAACGATTAGTGAGAGATCTTTATAGAGTCCCGGGTTCTGGTGACCGTCATCCATAAGGATGGCTTCGACACCCACTTCGACCATGGCAGCTCCGGCTTCGGCCCGGTCAACGCCGATCCAACTCTCACCTGAAGCGGCGAGCATGAGAGGTTCATCGCCGACCTGCCGTGCCGTGTGGCTTGTCGTATCAACTCTAAGTGGGCCTTTTTCAGAACCGCCATAGCCGCGTGACAGCGTAGCGATGCGAAGGCCTGTTGCCGTTCTTAAGCGCTGACGAATGGTCGAAACCACGGGCGATTTGCCCACACCTCCAGCCGTCAGATTGCCGACGCATATAACCGGAACACCTGCTTGGTAGGGTGTCGTCCTAGCGATCTTTTGTGCCGTCGCTTTGGCGTAAATCCAACTCAGAGGCGAAAGAAGTACACGCGTTAGCGGGGCAGATTCCCGCGAATAGGGATCCAGATCAGCGGCCCAGAAACGAGGTTCACGCATGATCTTCCTCCTGCGGATTCAGCATTGGCAGCAATCGATCCATTACGACGGAAAGAGGTGATCCTTCTTGCTTAATTGCCATAGGCGGAGCAGGCGCTGGAAACGCTTTGGCCAGATCGCTCGGCGCTTCAACAAAGGTCAAGCCACCTTGGTCTTTCAACTCGGCCATCATGGCGGTGAAGTTAAACACGTGCGGCCCGGTCAGGACAGGCTTCCCCAAACGGATCGCTTCGAGCGGGTTATGCCCACCGATCCCTTCCGCGTGCCCGCCGCCGAGATAGACTGTGTCAGCGAGGCTGATCCAAAGACCCATTTCTCCCATTGTATCTGCAAGCAGGAGTGTTGTTTCCGCTGTGATTGATTGACTCTGACTTCGCCTGGAGACCACGTGTTTACGGGCATGGCAGAGGTCTGCCACCTCTTCGCCGCGCTCAGGGTGGCGAGGGGCTATAATAACGAACGGGCGCGGGTCAATTTCGCTGTGAGCGTCAAGTACAAAGGTTTCCTCGCCGGGATGGGTCGAGGCAGCGAGAAGAACGGGGCGGTCTCCGATAGCTATTTTGAGAGCGTCACGCTCATCTGCATCAAAGGATGGCGGCGGAAGATCCGTCTTTAAATTCGCAGGCAATGCAAAAGCCTGCGGTGCGTATGTCTGTAAAGCCTCCGCTGTTTGGCCATCGCTTGCAGCAATCAAATCAAACTCATTGAAGACGCTTTTTGCGGTCTTAGGCCATCGGGCCCAACCTGCCAAACTCTTTGCCGTCATACGCGCATTTACTAGGGCGGTCTTGCAACCGATTTTCCGGACCTCGTGAAGAACGTTCGGCCAGATTTCACCTTCGGCCAAAAGAGCGAGATCGGGTTGCCAGTGCTCTGCAAAACGCTTGGCGATGGATGGGGTATCGATTGGAGCTGGGCAATAGATTCGGTCAGGCTTCCCCACAATGTCAGATTTGATCAGCTCAGCCCCGGTGAGGGTTTGGCATGTATGCAGGAAAGTCAGATCGCTCCGTACACTTTGTAATTTATCGGCAACCAAAAGGCAGAGTTTCGATTCGCCAACGCTCGCACCATGCAGCCAGACGAGCGGTCCTTCTGGTCGTGCGGGCAGATTTTTGGCAAACCGCGCGTGCAGGGTTTCCGGGTCTTCCTTCCCCTTTCTGACCCGACCGCGCATGATAAGCCAGACAACTGGAATCAGAATCCAGGTGGCAAAGCGGTAAAGAAAAAGGCCGATGCGCATGGCACGGCCTTATACGGTTCTGGTTAAGAATGAACAGTCGCGCGGACAGCCATTTAAGAACGATCTCGGGTTCTAGCGTACCGTCAGCATCTGCGGCGCGCGTTCCTGCGGTTGTGCGTCTTTGTCCTGTCCGTCATCCGGCTGTAGGGAAAACCCTAGCCACCCAAGGATGAGCGCCACAAGGAAATTTCGAAACATAACTAGATAGTCAGCCATTATCCCGCTCCATTCATCTTACTATTCTAGGATAAATAGCACGCATTTACCAGCCCTAAAGGCGGGACATTTTATGAAAGTTCGGTGAGAATCAAGGAACGGATTTAGGGATGGTCGAGCGAACAATTGATGTGGATCATTTGCTGTCCATGACGGGCGGCGATCCCGAGCTTGCAGAAGAAGTCCTCGACATTTTTCGTGAACAGAGTGGAATGTGGGCAAGGATGCTTGATCCAAAGCTGTCGGCTCAGGAATGGGCTGACGCTGCCCACACGATTAAGGGATCAGCGCTGTCAATTGGCGCGCGGGAGTTGGCAGAAGTGTGTTTGGCGGCGGAGAATCTTGGTCGTTCCGGCGATGTGACCGCGGTACAGGCCGCCGTTGCTCTGGGGGATGTAAAATCAGAACTCACATATGCTTTGGAAGCCGCAGCACGCGCGTCTCACGCTTTATCCAAGCCCGGCTTGAGGGCATCAAAAGACCCAAATTCATAAGCAATACAGCGGTCGATCATCGTTCGCCAAACGGGCTCTGCGATTGCGCGGGACAGGCCCTGACGATCTGCCTCTGCCAAGACCTTGCTCACCACATCTTCTATCCGGTCGCGGTCGTGAACGGCCTTGCGCTCACCTTTGATCCTGGCAGCGGCGTCCATGAATGATTGACGCTCCGCAATCAGGGCAACGAGGATCCGATCCAGCCGGTCAATCTCGTAGCGCACATCGGCCATTGTATCAGCAGTCTCTGCCGTATGTCGGCGTTCTGCTGTGCGATCCGTGTCAGCCATAATTCGGCCTCCGATAAAACTATGCCCGCCTCCTACATGGGACGCGGGCATCGCTCAATAAGTGTGGTGCAAAGTCGCTGGTGTCTTTTCTATTTTTCCTGAACCGTGACCATGCGGGCCTGAAGACGGTTGGTTTCAGCAGCCCGTACTTCATTTAAAAGCGCCTGAACCTGTGGTGTGCTGATCAGATCAGAAATCTCACCAATCGCTTGCAGGTCCTGAAGGGATGCGCGCACCGATGCTTCAGCCATCGGCGTACCGAATGGGAAGCCTGTATCGATTTTCGGATATTCGTCGACATTATAACTGGCGTCGGCGTCTAAGCCTGCAAGCTCTGCAGCCTTATCAATCGCGTCGTTCAAAGTGCCTAACTGATCAACAAGTCCAGCATCCAATGCGTCTGTTCCGCTCCAGACGCGACCACGGGCGACAGCGTCTGTGTCTTCTATGCTCATATTGCGACCCTCAGCGACCAGACCAATGAAGCGATCATAACCGCGCTCAAGCCAAGCCCGCATCATGGCGCGCTGTTCCTGATTGAAAGCTTCTGTCGTTGAGAAAGCGCCTGTGAATGCGCCGCCAACTTGGATGCTATCCGCGTTGACGCCAATGCGGGCGAGGCCTTCTGAGACAGCAAATTTACCGCCAAAAATGCCGATAGACCCTGTGATCGTTGAGCGGTTCGCGACAATCCAGTCTGAACCCGCCGACACATAGTAGCCGCCAGATGCCGCCACAGATCCCATAGAGACGACGACCGGTTTATTATACTCTGATTGAATGCGTTCAATCGCACGCCAGATCTGATCCGATGCTGTTGGTGAGCCGCCGGGGCTATCGACGCGGAAGACGATCGCTTTTACACGCTCGTCTGCTCCAGCTTCGAGCAGTGCGCGGGCAATCGCATCAGATGCAAAGCCCGGAGCTTCAGAGAAAAGCCCTGCACTATTGTCACCTGTAATGATTGGACCCTGGCCACCGACGATTGCGATTGTATCGCCATCCTGATTCGGACTGATATAGCTTGAGATGGGCTGGACAAGGACGTCTACCTCGTCCCGCTGTTCTGGGTCAGAGAGGAATGTATCCCAATCTGTTTCCGTTTGACCGGCAGACGTTGCAGCTTTCCAGATTGCGTAAAGACGGGCTTCTTCCGGCCAGCTTTCACCAGTTGAAAGACCCAACTCAATCAAGCGGGCCGACCCCACGGGGCTTTCGCCGAGCGCAGCGCCAGCCTCAGCTACTGTAATGTCACGATCCGCGCCGATGTCCGCGAGTGAAATGTCCCAAAGCGAGTTTGCAAGCGCGGCCATCGCTTCACGATGAGAGTCTGTATATCCGTCCTCAACATAGGTGTTCGGCGCATTCTTATACTCATGGAACGCCTCAAATTGCGGATTGATCGATAGGTTATCAAACAGGCCTTTCAGAAAGAGCGTTTCGAATGTGATGCCCGGTGCGATCAAGTCTGATCCGGGCTGCACCCAGATGTCTTCGGCTGACGCAATCGCACGATAACCGGATGGTCCGCCGCCATAGCTGCCCTGCGAATGCACAGTGATAGATTTGCCAGCCTCTTTGAGTTCCAAAAAGCGCTGACGTAATTCTTCCGCACGCGAGGAGCCAATCCCGTACTCGGGCGCTCTTATGAAGACACCTTCCACGCGGTCATCATCAATCGCAGCTTCTAGCTTGAGGAGCGTATCTATAAAGCCGGTCGTCTGACCGAATAGAAGAGCTGTGCCGCCTTTGGCACCTTGGTCAGGCGTAGAATTACGCAGGTCGAGTTCCAGGACCATGGCATTTGACTGGGCTGGAGCCGGGCTGAAAGTTGATGCGAGGCCCCCGATGGCTGCGCCGATGATAGCGGCAGCGATGATCCCGGTTATGATGACGCCGAGCACCGTGCCGACGACGGCACCGCCTAGAGCTGAGAAGAAAGTGCGCATATATTGTGCTCCGGTAAGAGTTTATCGCTATACGATATGGACCAAGGTTGCTCGAAAGTCAAAATCTTTCCTGTCATAGAATGTGTTTAAGGGCGGGCGAGAAGCTTCTGCTGCAGTTTGAGTGTGTGTGCGTCAGATAGGCGGTTGCAAGTCATATTGAGATTGGGTATCTGCGCCACTCAGTTGGGGTGTCGCCAAGTGGTAAGGCACCGGTTTTTGGTATCGGCATTCCCAGGTTCGAATCCTGGCACCCCAGCCACTTTTTCAACAAGCCAATTAATCCGCGCGACCGTTGACGACGTTTCGTTTCGAAAAATACTGTAATACTATTGCAATCTGTAGAATTGCTGTCATAAATATAAACAGAAGCTTTCTAGCCATTGATACATTGAAAACAGGCTGCTAGCGTTTAAAGCGAAAGTGTCGCATAGCGGCTTAATAATTCAGGAGGGTGGAGAACACCCCCGAACTTTTTGGGGAGGTGGCAGCGTAGACTGCCCTTCTTTGTACCTAAGAGTGGCTCTGTGTGTGTTGGGTCAGTGTATCAATGGCAGGCGAGCCAGAGAGGCTGCGCCCGCGCTAACAAGTTTCAGCATGAAGTCGGCAGCGGCTTCATGCCCCTAATCGGAGAGTGAGAGGCAGACTTCATGACAAGAGTTCTGACACCGGCCCGAGGCGTTATTGCAGCCGCATTGGTTGTTGGCCTTAGCCTTCCCGCAGTGGCACAAAGCCAACTGCGGAATGGACTGAATGCAGGCGAGCAGGCAACACGCCAGGCTGAGCGGACCCAGGAGCGTATCAACCAATTAGATGATGAGCGGTCCGACATGGTCTCCGAGTTCCGCACGCTTCTGCAGCGTAAGCAGGCAGCAGAGCTTTATGCGCGCCAACAGCAGAAAGTCGTTGAGTCCCAGCGCCGTGAGCTGGAGTCGCTGAATGAACAGCTTGGCCGCGTCGATGAAATTACAGCTCAGACAGTTCCAATGCTGCTGGACATGATTGCTGATCTCGAAGCTTTTATCGAAGCTGACTTGCCATTCCGCATCGAAGAGCGCCGCGAGCGTATCGAGACGCTGAAAACAGCGATGGACAGCGCGGACGTGCCAATTGTCGAGCAGTATCGCCTGATCATCGAAGCATATCAGTCTGAAATGGAATATGGTCGCACGGTTCAAACATGGACAGAGACTGTCACGATCGATGACAAAGAAGTCCTTGTGGATAACTTCCTTTACGGGCGTGTGGCGTATGTCCGCATGTCACCGGACAAGCGCTACGCACAGCGCTATGACCGCGCAACTGGAGCTTGGGAAGATGTTAGCGGCTCTTTCAAAAATGAAATCGAAAAAGCCATTGAAATCGCCCAAGGCCGCACAACGCCTGGTGTCATGTACGCACCGGCTGCGAAGCTGAGTGTTCAATAGAGACAGGTTGGTAGGATATAAACAATGAAAAACGTATCACGATCCCTTAAAGCCTTGTGCGCCGCCGCTCTTCTGGCCGGCACAGGTGTCATCGCGACCGCTCCTGCGTTCGCTCAAACCTCGCTGAGAGACATCGTTAACCGTATTCAGCAGGACTCAAATCAGCTGCAAGCGGAAGACCGCGAGCGTGTTGCGCGTTTCCAGCGTGAACGCGACCAGCAGGCCGCCGCAATGGCTGAGGCTCGCGCAGAGTTGCGCGCTGCGGAGGCTGTCGGAGCACGTCTGAACGTTGAGTTTGACGAGAATGAGCGTCAGCTTTCAGAACTGGCGACTGAACTTGAAGTTCAAGCTGGCGATTTCGGTGAATTGCTCGGTCAGTTCCGGACGGCTGCTGGTGAAAGTATGCCGGTTATCGAAAACTCACTTGCGAGCTTTGAATATCCAGGCCGTGTTGAGCGCCTGTCTGAAATCTCTCAGGCTCGTTCACTACCAACACGTGAAGACCTCGACTCTCTGCCAAACGCTATTCTGACAGAGATGATCGCTCAATCAGAAGTGAAGGCCTTCACAGCTGAAGTCGCTGGTGCAGGTTCGGAGGGTGAAATTGTTGCTAAGGAACTCCTCCGCATTGGTGTTTTCGGCGCTGCAACCACTGATGATGCGGCGTTCGTCGAAGTCAACACGAGTGGTGATGACGCTTTCCTCGAGCAGTTCAAGGCACAGCCATCCGGCAAGTTCCGCAGCGCGATGAAATCACTGATCAATGCGGATGCTGGTGAAACTGTCATCGTGCCATTTGACCCATCAAAAGGTGATTTCTTCGCAATCGAAGGCGAAAAACCATCTCTCCCAGAGCGGATCGCTCAGGGTCGAACAGTCGGCTATATCATCCTCGTCCTTCTGACGATTGGTCTGCTATTTGCGCTCTTCAAGATTGTCACTCTGTTCCTCATGGGCGGCTCAATGCGCGGTACAGCGAAAACCAAAGCAGCTGGCGATGGCAACCCACTCGCGCGCGTCTTTGAAGTCTACGAAACCAATAAAGGTGAAGACCTCGAAACACTCGAACTCAAATTGGACGAGCAAATTCTACGCGAGTCACCGAAAATCGAGCGTTTCAATGACGTGATTAAAGTTCTCGCTGCGGTTGCACCACTACTGGGTCTTCTCGGTACGGTTATCGGTATGATCAACACGTTCACCGCGATCACAAACTTCGGTACGGGTGACCCACGCCTCATGGCAGACGGTATTTCTGAAGCTCTCGTTACAACAGTGCTTGGTCTTGTTGCCGCGATCCCACTGCTTCTGACACATGCCATTGCAAGTGCTCTGGCACGTGGCAACCAGCAGATTCTCGATGAGCAGGCCGCTGGTCTGGTCGCGGAGCGCGCTGAACGGAGTGTAGGGGCTTAAGCGGCCTCTGCGAACTGGAGATCTAAATGTTCGGATTTGAACAATTAGAAGCGTTTTTGGCCCGGGGTGGTCCGGTCCTTCTGGTGATCATGGTTGCAGCATTCTTGATGCTCGCCTTGATCCTGGAACGGGTCTTCTATTTCCGGATTGCCCATGGCGCTGTTGCCGACGAGGCTTTGTCAGAGTGGCGTTCGCGCTCTGACAAGTCCTCCACGCAAGCAGGATGGATCCGGGAGAAAATCGTCTCGGAAGTCCGCGAGAAAGTCAGAGCGAATATCATCTTCGCGAAGTTTCTCGTGGCGCTTGCACCCCTTCTCGGTCTTCTTGGTACTGTTACAGGCATGATCGCGGTCTTTGACTATATGGCGATTACGCAAGGGTCTGATGTTCAGGCTATGGCACGGGGCGTCTCGCAAGCGACTATCCCGACTATGGCGGGCATGGTCACCTCAATCGTCGGTATAATCTTCACATCGGGCATGGACCGGAAGGCAAGTCGCCTCGTTCAAGAACTCGAAGATCAGATGGAGAATCACTGATGCGAGGACGTAATGCGAGAGCGCCTGAAGAGGCGAAAGTCGATCTAACCCCAATGCTGGACGTCGTCTTCATTCTGTTGATCTTCTTCATTGTGACGTCGAATTTCATTCAGGAAGAAACACTTGGTATGGAGGGACCTCCACCGCCTAGCCCGCAACAGGATCGGGACCCTGTTCCTGCAATCGTTGTTCGGGTGACGGAGGATAACCTCATTCGCGTGAACGGCCGTTTGACGGATATCAGTGGTGTGCGCGCCAATATGGAGCGTCTTCGTGCTGAGAACCCATCTAGTGCTTTGATCATTCAGGCGCATCCACGGGCACCGTCCGGAACCATTATCCGGGTTCGTGACCAGGCCTATAACGCCAATATGGAGCGGGTGAACGTCATTCGCGACGCGGATTAGGAGGAGCGTATGGCCAGACGTAGTCGTAAGGTTGCCGCTGACACAAATGCGGAAGATGATGTCAACCTGACTCCAATGTTGGATGTTGTCTTCATCCTTCTCATCTTCTTCATTGTGACAGCCGTCTTCATCAAAATGCCGGGGGCCGAGATTAATCGACAGCAAGTCGATAATCTGGAGGCCACCAAACCCCTCGCAATTTTGATCGCTGTTGATGAAAACAGCGATATCTGGATCGCGAATGAGAATGTCGACATCGAAGAAGTCGGCTTCAAGATCAAAGAAATGCGCGAGGAGAATTCGCTGGGAGAGCTTGTCTTACAGATCGATGAGTCAGCCGAAGCGGGCAAAATGATCGATCTGCTTGAAATCGTAGCCCAGGAAGATGGAACACAGATTTCTCGTATTTCCACCAACCCGCGTAGCTAAAGGAGACTGCAATGTTTGCTAATCCAATTGTTCGTATACTGCTCGGAGCCCCTGCAGCGGCTGCGATCACATACGGTCTCTTTGTCGGTATGTTTGCCTTGATCAACAAGCCTTGGGTCCAGCCTGACCAAGATGAGGCACGTAAGATTGAGCGAATCACGCCGCTTGAAGAGAATACCGAAGTCAAGCGTCGGACACGCGCAAAGCCAAGACGTCTGGCCTCTGCAGATAAGCCGCCACCGCCGCCGAAGCTTTCAACATCGAAATCAAACATTGATCTGCCGACCCCGTCTATTCAGGGTTCAGCGCCTACGGAGCTGAATATTGGACGGATGTCGTCTCTGGCGATTGACCCGGTCGCGATTTCAGACCGCGACGCACAACCAATTCGCCCGCCGGTTCCGACCTATCCAACCCGCGCAGCCGAGCGTGGTATTGAAGGAACCTGCGATGTTCGCTTTGACGTGGATGTCCGTGGACGGCCCTACAATGTGCAGGCCGATTGCTCGGACAATATCTTCAGACGTGAAGCAGAACGCGCCGTGAGCCGCGTCGAATTTGCGCCGAAGATCGTTCGCGGCAAGGCAGCAGAGCGCCGCAACGTCGTCTACCCTCTCGACTTCCAACTCGAAGACGGTGGACGTCGCCGCTAAGACACAGCCACAATTCACATTCAAAAAGCCCCGCATTTGCGGGGCTTTTTTTATATCTGGCCAATGCTCCCAAGATTTAAATGTCATAAAATTACATTTTGGTTGACCGCACGGCTGATTTCAGATAATGTCATAATATGACATAATAGGGAGAATGCTATGTCTTACGCAGTTCTAAATCGGTCGCGAGCGTCGCGCTTCGTTCTGTCCGCCGTGCCAGCAACGATCCTGACGGTGGGATTATTCATTGGCATGAAGATGATGCTGGATGACGGCGTTCTACCGCCCGCGCAGAGCGAACCGCAGCGTGTCACGAAAATCGCGATCCCTGAGAAACAGACTGAGCTAAAGATCCGAAGGAAGAAGCCAGTGCGAAGCGAAGCGGCGGTAACGCCGCCCCCAATGGCGAAGCTTTCTATTATGAAGTCGGATATTGTGCTGGAACCGGTTGATCTGAAAGGTGCTGCACCGACTGAGGTGAATCCGACGCGCCTCGCCGTGTTTCGGCCTGAACCCATAGCAATGGATCGTCCAGCTGAGCCGCTACGTCCGCCAGTCCCAGACTACCCAATACGTGCGCTAGACCGCGGGATTGAGGGGGCCTGCGATGTCCATTTCGATCTGACGCCCAAAGGAAAGCCGTTTAACGTCAAAGCGAACTGCACAGATCGTGTATTTGTTTCAGCGGCAGAGCGCGCTGTAAAGCGGTCTGAATTCATGCCGAGTATTAAGGATGGCACCCCAGTTGAACGCCGAAACGTCGTCTATCCCCTGCAGTTTAAAATTGAGTCATGATGATCGTATTCAAAAATCGCGAAAATACATGTAAATTTGTATCAAGCCGCTTGAAGAAAAACCGTTTTTCCGGTGTATTGGTACCAAAGGCCGCGAAACGCGGAGAGGAGTGAAACACTATGAAGATGACTGTCCTTTTTAAAGGCGCATTGGTCAGTAGCGCCATGATCGTTACAAGTCTCGGATCGGCGAATGCACAAGCCTGCCAGGAGACGCAATTTTCGTCCAAGAATGCTGAGCTCTATCTGAAAGCCGAAACAGAGTTCATCACCAATGGAAACAATGCCGGCGCTCTTGCGGCCCTGCAGCAGCTTCGCCAGCTTGAGCTGAACTGTTACGAGGACTCCGCTGCACAAAGACTGGCTGCGGCGATCAAGATTGACAGCGGTGATTTCGCGGGTGCGGCACGTGACTTTGAGCGCATGCTTGCAAGCGGCATCATTCCAGCCGCAGACCGCACGAAGACACTCTACGATATTTCGCAAATCTACCTGAACGCGGACAATCAGCCAAAAGCCCTTGAGTTCCTGACAAAGTGGATTCAAGCCGGTGGACGTCCAAACCGCGATACAAAGTGGCAGTTGGCTGTCCTGAACAACAAGCAGAATCGCAACCGTGAAGCCGTGCGCTGGGCCGAAGAAGTGTTCCGTGACGATGGCCCGAATGCCGCGCGTCAGGTGTATGACTTCCTGATTTATCTCTATGATGACTTGGGCGAGCTTGGTAAAAAGGCTCAACTGCTTGAGCAACTTCTGATCAAGAATCCAAGCGAGCGGAAGCTTTGGGACGCGATCTCCGGTGACTATTACAAAGCTAATGACGAGCGCAAAGCGTTTGAGGTTCAGAAGGCCATGTATCTTGGTGGCATTCTGCAAACCGAGGATGAGTTGATGCGCGTTGTGAATTTCTACAACCGGTTCAACGCGCCTTATCAGGCCGCAAAAACGCTCGAAAAAGAGATGAATGCAGGCCGTATTTCCAAGAATTATGATCGCTTGGAGCTGCTCGCCAACCTGTATCAGGTCGCAAGAGAGTATAAGCGTGCTATCCCTGTGATTGAGGAAGCCGCACGCATCTCTCCAAATGGGCAGATGTATGAACGCCTCGGTCGCTCCTACAGCGAGCTGCGGGATTGGGGCAAAGCTGAAAATGCTCTCCAGCAAGCCATCAATAAGGGCGGGCTCAAAGACCAAGGGCTCGCGTGGGTGCTGATCGGGCAGTCCCGTTACGAGCGGGAAGATCGTGCGGGCGCTCGCGATGCATTCCGGACAGCCAGCAATCGCGCGGGTCGCGGCTGGTTGGATTTCATGCGCTCAGAGGATGCCACAGAGGCTGCACTGGTTCGTTTTGAAGCCGAGAGCCTTGTTCAGGATCTGAAATCTGAGCAGAAACGTTGCAAAGAGCTGGCAGTCTTCGGACCCGATCAAATGCCTGAGGGCTGTTCCACGGTCGAAGGTCGAATCGAAGAAGCAGAAGCGGCGGTCGCTGCGTTGGACGCTTAGGCGCCTATAACTCATCCGAACTGAAACGCTCCTATCCAGCGGGATAGGGGCGTTTTCATTTGCAATGGTTGCTTTTGCCTCCAAGCCGTGAGACGCCATCATCATGACTGACCTGATGACTCGAATACCCGAAGATCACGCTATTTGTGAGCGTGTTGCGGCGCTCGAAGACGCTATGCAAACCCGTACGATTAAGTGGGCAGAGATCAATACCGGGAGTTGGAATCGCGAGGGCTTAGATGTCTTGGCGCCGCAGATTGCCGATGCATTTTCAGCATTAGATGCCGATATTCGTCTCGATAAACCCAATCCAATTGAAACGGTTGATGATAAGGGTTTGGCCGATACGTTCGATACTGCCGAGATTATACAGATAGAAGCGCGCCCTGAGGCGCCCGTACAAGTCGTAATGAGTGGCCACTACGACACTGTCTTTCCGCCTGGCACCTTTACCGAAATCAAAGACTTAGGGGATGGCCGTTTAAATGGCCCCGGCCTTGCGGATATGAAAGGTGGCCTTTCGGTTATGCTTGGTGCGCTGCAGGCGTTCGAAGCTGGACCGCTTAAAGACAAACTCGGCTACAGGATCGTAATCTCGCCTGACGAAGAAACAGGCAATTTCGCAAGCGCGGAAGCCCTCCGGGAAGCTGCGAGCAGCCGCGCCATGATCGGCATGACGTATGAACCCTGTTTGGAAAGCGGGGCCATGTCCGGAGGACGGAAAGGCTCTGCCGTCTTCGACATCGTTTTGAATGGCCGCTCCGCGCATGCGGGTCGCGCAAAAGAGGATGGTCGCAGCGCTCTGGAGGCCGCGGCTCATTTGGTTGCCGGGCTGGAAGCGCTAAACGGTCAATATGACCGTGTTTCGGTCAACGTTGGCGCCATTGATGGCGGCGGTGCGGTCAACATCGTGCCTGATTTGGCGATTGTTCGATTCGGCGCGCGTGCGCCGGATGAGGCTGCGGCGACTTGGGCGACGGCGCAGGTTGATAAATTGCTTGCCGAGGCCCTTGAGCGGGATGGGATCAGCGGGCACTTACATGGCGGTTTTTATCGCCCACCAAAACCGCGTAATGCGGCGCAGGATGCTCTGTTCACTGCCGTTAGTGAAACAGGTAAAGCGATTGGTCTCGAGCTGGAATTTGTGGATACGGGCGGTGTCTGCGAAGGCAATAATATCTTCGCGGCAGGCGTTCCCAACGTTGATACGCTTGGTGTGATGGGCGGCCGAATTCACTCTGCTGAAGAGTATGTTGTCATGTCGAGTTTCGTCGAACGCGCACAGCTCTCTGCGCTCCTGCTCAATCGACTCGCAGATGGCCGGATTGATGCGGCGAAGATCAAGGCCATGATGGGATGAGTTCGCCTTATGTCATGCGGCCCGCGCGGCTTGATGATTTTGATGCACTGATGGAGATGGCGGAAGAGTCGGGACCGGGTTTTACGTCCCTTCCTGTGGATGAAGGCATTATTAGTGGTCGCCTTAAGAAGTCGGCCGCGTCTTTTGCCGGTGAGATCGATCCAATTGAATACGGTAAGTATCTGATGATGCTTGAAAATACCGACACCGGCGAAATTGGCGGCTGCAGCGCGGTTAAGGCCGGAACTGGCATCGATGCACCTTTTTTCAATTACCGCATCATCACGCTCGCACAGGCGAGTCTGGCCGCTGATCGCCGCTTCGATATGGATGCGCTCGTACTGACCAATGAGTTCGTTGGTTTCACAGAGGTCGGCACGCTGTTTGTGCGCGAAGGCCATCGCGGAAACGGCATTGGGCGACTGACGGCACAGGCGCGTTATCTACTTATGGCGACTCAACCTGAGCGGTTTGGCGACATGGTTCTGGCTGAGCTGCGCGGGGTGGTCGACAAGGACGGTAAGACGCCGTTCTGGGATCATCTGGGCCGCCCCTTTTTTCGCATGGAATTTGTCGAAGCCGACTATCTCTCCGCCACGACGAACAATCAGTTCATTCTCGACCTCATGCCGAAATATCCGATCTACGTGGACCTTTTGCCGCCCGAAGCGCGTGAGGTGATTGGACGCTGCCATGCAGATGGCGTTGGTGCTATGAAGTTGCTCGAATGGGAGGGATTCCGGTTCGAACGCGTGGTCGATATCTTTGATGGTGGCCCAATGGTGGTCGCGCAACGCGAGCTTATCCGCACAATCCGAGAGGCTCGTGTCGTGACCTTGGAAGCAGGTGAAGCTGAAGGGGAAACGGGCTTGGCCGCACGGTGTGATCTGGATCAGTTCCGTGCCACGCAACTCATTGGGGAAACGCGCGGTAGAGATCGTTTCACCACATCGGCAGAAACGCTGGAGCGCTTGCACCTGAAATCAGGTGATAAAGCGCGGATTTGGTTGAGGACCTAAAGCACTATGAAAAAAAGTGTATATGTTGGCGGTGTCTGGACCGAAGGGCAGGGCGACTGGTTTGAGAAACGCGATCCCGCAACGGATGAAATCGCGTGGCAGGGACATGCGGCGACACGTGATCAAGTCGATTTTACTCTAAGTACGGCGCGGTCAGCTCAGCCGGGTTGGGCCCGGCTTCCACAAACTGAGCGCACGGCTATCCTTGAGCGCTACGCCGACGAAATTGCCAAGCGAAACGATGACATCGCGCATGCGATCAGTCGCGATATGGGCAAAACGCTGTGGGAAAGCCGCGCTGAAGCAGGCGCGATGAAGGGGAAAGTCGCGATATCGATCAAAGCCCAGACCGAACGCGCAGGAACACAGCAGGGAGAAGCGGCCTTCGGATCAACACATCTGACCCATCGTCCACACGGCGTCATGGCGGTTCTCGGCCCGTTTAACTTTCCGGGGCACTTGCCGAATGGCCACATTGTTCCGGCACTTCTGGCGGGCAATACGGTCGTTTTCAAACCATCTGAACTCGCCCCTAGTGTCGCGTCCATTATGGTTGAAGCGTTCGAAGCGGCAGGCCTGCCTGCGGGTGTCTTGAATATGGTTCACGGCGGGCGTGAGACCGGCGCTGCCTTGATCGAAGGCGACATAAATGGCCTACTCTTCACCGGGTCAGCAGCGGCAGGCACCTATTTCCACAAACAGTTCGCGGGTCGCCCTGAAGTGATCCTCGCGCTTGAAATGGGCGGGAACAATCCTCTCATCATATGGGACCCGGCCGAGGTCGACGCCGCCGCAGACATTGCCGCGCAATCTTCGTTTTTGACAACTGGTCAGCGTTGCTCTTGCGCGCGCCGTGTCATCCTGCCGGAGGGCAAATGGGGCGATCAGGTCGTTGATGCGATTGTGGAACGCGCGCGTGGCCTCACGATTGGAAGCTGGCAGGACGAAGGCGCTTTCATGGGACCACTTGTCAGCGAGCAGGCGGCCCGAAACGCGGTCGATTTCCAGATTATGCTGTCCAAAGCGGGCGGGAAACCGCTGCGTCGACTGAAGCGTATGGACCGCGGTGGTGGCTTCGTAACCGCTGGCGTCATCGATGTAACAGACGCCCGAAATGTCCCTGACGAGGAACTCTTCGGACCACTGATGCAGATCATTCGCGTCCCGGATTTTGACACGGCTGTCGCCCGGGCGAATGACACACGCTACGGTCTGTCAGGCGGATTAGTTAGCGATGACGACGCACTTTGGGCGCACGCGCATAGTGAAATGCGGGCAGGAATTTTGAATCGAAATCGGCCGACGGCAGGTGCCAGTGGGGCTATGCCTTTCGGTGGACCGGGACTGTCCGGCAATTTCCGACCGGGGGCATACTATGCAGCTGACTACTGCGCTTGGCCGCAAGCCAGTCAGGTCGCCGGCAGCGCTACGCGTCTAGGTGCAATTGGATTTCCCGAAGGAGACTAAGCCATGAGCAATGCAGACCAGATCGAGTATTGGAATGGCAAAGCAGGTGAGCGCTGGCGCGATGATGCACGCGCTCTGGATCAGTTACTCGCACCTTTTCTAAATGCGGTTTTACAAGCATTGCCGCAGGATTTGACCGGACGCGTGCTCGATGTTGGGTGCGGTGGCGGATCGCTAAGCCTCGCAGCGCTGGAGCGTTTCTCTGGACTGAGTGCGACGGGTGTGGATGTCTCGAAGCCCTTATTGAGTTTGGCGAATGAGCGTGCGACCGGGTTGAATGACGTGGAATTCATTGAAGCTGATGCTTCGACCTATTCCAGCGCCGAGACCTTCGACGGATTGATGTCGCGCTTCGGTGTCATGTTCTTCACCGATCCAGTGGCAGCATTTTCAAACTTGCGATCTCAGATGAAACCGGATGCCCCGATGAGCTTTGCTTGCTGGCGGGCGGCGGCGGAGAATGGTTGGGTGATGACGCCGCTGAAGGCCGCTCAAGGATTTTTGACCGACGATCTGCCTATCCCTCCAGCACGCGCCGCAGGGCCGTTTGCGTTCGCGGAGTCTGATTATGTCACGCACATCTTGGACTCTGCCGGGTGGCGCGATGTCTGGGTTGAGCCTTGGGACGGTGTGCTAACCATGCCGGGTGAGACATTGTCTGACACGGCTGAATTCTCCCTGACGATTGGGCCACTCGCGAGACTGATCGCAGAACAGGATATTGATCGGGCTGAGTTAAAGGCTGCACTGATCGCTCTATTGGAAGAGCAGGTCGGATCAAACGGAAAAGTCGAATTGAGCGCAGCCGCGTGGATTGTGACGGCGAAAGCATGAGTGACGCAGTTGAAGTCAATTTCGACGGCCTGATCGGCCCAAGCCACAATTATGGCGGCATGTCGGACGGCAATCTGGCGAGCCAGGCCAATTTTGGCGACGTCTCTCATCCGCGCGAGGCGGCACTGCAGGGGCTGGAGAAGATGCGGCTCTTGGTGAAGGCGGGCTTGGTGCAGGGTGTGCTACCGCCTTTGAAGAGGCCAAACACCGATTTTCTATGGGACGCTGGATTCAATCAACTTGATACAGAATCGCTCAAGAAAGCTGCAAAAGAGGACCCCCGGTTATTGAAGGTAGCCTACTCTGCAAGTTCAATGTGGACTGCCAATGCAGCTACTGTGTCACCCTCGACAGATACAGCGACTGGTAAGCTCCGAATAACAGCCGCAAATCTATCATCAATGCTACATAGGAGTATTGAAGCGCCGGACACTGAAAGCCTCCTTATACGCATTTTTGAGCACAAGTTTCCGATCACTCACCCTGACTATCATGACAGTCCAGTATCCGTCGATTTCGCTCTCCCCATGCACGCCGACTTCTCAGACGAAGGCGCAGCAAATCATGTTCGCCTTTGCAACGCACACGGCGCGCAGGGCGTCGAACTCTTCGTCTATGGCCGAGAGGCTGGCGAGAGTTTCGTGGGCTTCCCAGCCCGCCAGACCAAGCTCGCAAGCGAAAGCATCGCGCGGTCCCACGGCCTAAAGCCAGAGCGTACAGTCTTTGCCCGCCAATCAGCCAAAGCGATTAATGCCGGTGCGTTCCACAATGATGTCGTCTGTGTCGGGACGCTCGATACGCTCTTCTTCCATGAGCACGCATTTGAGGATACGGACGGAACACTGGCGGCGCTGCGCAAAGCGGGCGAGGGCTTGTTTGAGTTAAAGCCCGTCATGGTCCCGGACGCTGAAGTGCCACTCGCCGACGCGATTAAATCCTACCTCTTCAACTCGCAACTCTTGCAGTGGCCGGGCGAAGATCGCTTGGTCTTGCTCGCACCCACTGAGACGCAGGATACCGAAGCAACCCGCGAGTATTGCGAACGCGTCGTGCAGGGCAATGGCCCCATCGGGCGCGTACAATATGTCGATGTTCGCCAGAGCATGAAGAATGGCGGCGGACCGGCCTGCCTGCGCCTCCGCGTTGTGATGACAGCTGAAGAGCGCGCCGCGATGCACCAAGGTGTCCTGCTGGATGAAGCGAAGATCGACGCGCTACAGGCCGTGGTCCGTGCGACGTACCGTGACCGACTGTCTGTCTCTGACCTCGCGGATTCAGCCTTTGCGGAAGAATGCTTCCATGCGCGGCGCGAGCTCTTGAAAGTCCTCGATCTTGAGACCCTGATTTAATGGCGCGCTTCCCATTCACGATCAGCGCAACAGATGGTGCCGCACGAACGGGAACATTGGAAACCCCGCGCGGAACGATTCGCACACCGGCTTTCATGCCCGTAGGCACGGCGGCCACGATCAAAGCGGTCTATATGGATCAGGTGAAGGATGTCGGGGCAGATATCATTCTCGGCAATACCTATCATCTGATGCTGCGCCCCGGCGCGGAGCGCGTTAAAAAGCTCGGTGGCCTGCACAGTTTTGCCAAATGGGATGGCCCCATGCTGACGGACAGCGGTGGCTTTCAGGTCTGGAGCCTGAGCCAGTTGCGCAAAATGGACGAAGACGGCGTCACGTTTCAAAGCCATCTGGACGGCTCAAAGCATCGTCTTGATCCAGCCCGAAGCATAGAAATTCAGGCTGATCTACTCGGCGCGGACATTTCGATGCAGCTGGATGAGTGCACCGATTATCCCTGTAGCCACGAGGAAGCCGAACGCTCCATGAACCTGTCTCTCCGATGGGGAGAGCGCTCGCTTGATGCGTTCGGTGACCGTTCGGACCAGACGCTTTTCGGGATTGTGCAAGGTTCGAACTATCCGGACCTGCGGGAGGCGTCGGCTAAAGCTGTTGCAAATCAGGGCTTTGGCGGGATCGCGCTCGGCGGACTGGCCGTCGGTGAGGGCCATGATCAGATGTGCCGCACAATCGATATGACGGTTCCGCACCTGCCGGATGATTATCCTCGCTATGTCATGGGCGTGGGGAAGCCGATTGATCTGGTCGAAGCCGTCGCGCGTGGAATAGATATGTTCGACTGTGTCCTACCAACGCGCAGCGGACGACATGGTCAGGCCTGGACATGGGACGGTCCGATCAATCTGAGAAATGCGAAATTCGCAGAGGATTTAGCGCCCGTTGATGAGCGCATTGACTGCCCGGCGAGCCGCGAGTTTTCACGCGCTTACCTCCACCACCTTATTCGCTCAGGCGAGTATCTTGGGTCTATGGTCTTGAGCTGGCATAATACAGCTTTCTTCCAGGCACTGATGGCGGAGATACGGCTATCGATTGCAGAAAACCGCTTCAAAACGCTCCGAAAAGAGATGTTTGAACGCTGGAAAGAGACAAAATCAGCACCAAAAGATGCCTAAATTTTAAAGCCCCAATCGCGCATCAGGATATCAGCGAGGTCCTTTGATCGTGTCCGAACATCATCAGGCGTCCACGTCGTGCGCCCTCTAAGATCCTCAGTCAGTGGGAAGACCATCTGATTATCGGCAAAATAAAGCGCACATTTGTCCCGAAACGATAGGGTATCAACAGCCTGATTGAGCCGCTCTGAGAGCAGGACGAAATTGCCAATCGTTTCGCAGAGTTCGCGCCGCGCATTCACGTTCGGCCAGGTCATATTCCAATGCGAATCTTCCGCCGGGTTGCGCGGTAGAACATGTTCGAGCGTTGCTCCATGTTCTGGCGTTAGGGCGTACCCACCTTGTACAGCTGCATTGAGTCGCAGCGCGACAGCCTTTCTTTGGCGCGGCGCTCCAATGCGGGTTTGTAGGCGCTCATGCAGGCGTGCGATCTCTGACCGATCAATTTTGAGCGGCTCGCCCCGGTCGAAGATTGAGCGCGTCGCCCCAATAGAATCAAGGAGTTTTTGGTACCGTTTTTGTCGTGGCCGTGCATCTGTCACCACCAGCATCATGACAAAGGCAAAACGCTCCAGTTTCGCGAAGAAGTCACGCATCCGTTCGGGTTTCTGGCTGGTGTAGCGCAGATATTTGAGCGCAACCGGTCGCCAAAGCTGATGGTCTATCAGGCGAAGATGATTGATGTGCGATGCGATATGCCCACCGGGGTCATCAAATCCCGGCTTCCCCGAACTGATCGTTTTATAAGCGCGGAAATAGGCCGGGAGTTCTTCTTTGAGGAAGCTCTCCGCGCTCATTTTTGAGAGAACCCCCGAGGTAAAGCCATCTGGTCCTTTGCCGTTCCGGGTGAATATGCCTGTGATTAGTGACAAGAGATCATTCATGTTCCCGCCGCCGATTTCAGCCTCAAATTCTGCCCAGCGAGTCGATAGGGCATTGACTTCCGGTTGAGGTAGATCAGCGGCTTCCAAGAGGTTCGACTTGATGATTTCGTGGTCTGAGGGCCCTTTTCCGCGTGTATTAAGAACGCGGAAAACACTGTACCCCTCGCTCCACTCATTCACAGTGACACGCACAAGGACAACGAGCTGTCCAAGCGCTTGCGCGAAGGTCCGACGCGTTTCGTCATCCATCGCCGAGAACCGCTCGCGATAGAGCGCAAGATTGTCTTCCATGCGCGTCTGACTTTCGTTTTCCGGCGGTAAGGCGTCGATCAACTGCGTTGAACCTGAGCGTTGAATCCGTTCGGAGAAGAAAGAGCGATTGAGATCGTTAAGGGTCAGCCGCCAAGATGGTTTGTTGTTGTCAGATTGATCGCCCAGACTCCCTATCATGCCATCCAGACTGGCTCTGACATCTCCGTCGCCTTCGAGATCACGTAAAGCCGCGATCATGATTGTCAGGGTTGTCAGCCGCTGTTGACCGTCAACAATCAGGCAGGTCCCATCATCAAGCTCAACCAGAACAACAGCACCCACAAAGTGTGGGCGCTCCTTGTCTAGGGCGAGCAGAAGATCATCAAGAAGCGCGCCGGCTTCATCCGTCTCCCACGAATAACTGCGTTGGTAGGGGGGTAGACTAAGCTCGCAGCCCGGTTTGAGCAGGTCGCGCAGATAGATGTCGTTTGCTTTTAGATAGTCAGTCATTCTGACTGTGTCCTGTTTAAATCTACTAAAGGCTTCTCGTATGCATGCCGAACCGATCCCGCAATTGAATGCTAACTGTTGGCGTGTCGAATCGTGATCAAGTGTGTTCTGAAAGGTGCAGTCGTGGCGTTTGCGGTAGTTGAAAAAGACGGGAGGCCGCTTTCCGCGATTGTGCGTGGCGACGACGTGATCGTCGTGGGTGAGGGAGATTTAATATCCCGGCTGGGTCGTTTGAACGAAATTGCTAGCAGCGCTGGAGGCGGTGAAGCTATCAACCTTTCTGACGTCAAGCTTCGTCAACCGATCCTGCGTCCCGGCAAAATACTGGGAATCGGGCTGAACTATGCCGCTCATGCCGCAGAGTCTGTGTCTTCCGTATCGAATAAATCACCCGGCGTACAGAAATGGTTCAACAAGCAAGCAACAGCGGCAAACGGGCCTTTTGATCCCGTTCATTTACCGAAGGTTTCAGACCAACTGGATTATGAAGGCGAGCTTGTTGTCATTATCGGCAAGACGGGACGGCACGTGCCTGCAGAGCGGGCTATGGAGATTGTTGCGGGCTTCGCCTGTGGCTGTGATTATTCTGTGCGCGACTGGCAGAAGGCGAGCCCGACCATGATCATGGGAAAGGGTTTTGATACGCACGCGCCGTTCGGGCCTTATCTGGCGCCGATTGAGGACGTCGATGATTGGCAGAAGTTGCAGATCAAGACGTTTGTAAACGAAGAGCTACGCCAGTCCGCCTTTGCAGGTGATATGACATTTTCGATTGTCGAGCAAATCGCGCACCTTAGTGCAGCTTTCACGCTTGAGCCCGGTGACGTAATCTTCACTGGAACACCCGCAGGTGTTGGGGCAGGGCACCAGCCGCCAAAATGGCTCAAGGCAGGGGACAAAGTGAGAGTTGAGATTTCTGGTCTTGGCGCGATTGAAAACCAGATCGTGCATGAGCCTGAAACGACAGTGGTCATTGCGTGAAACGCTTCGCTCTCATCTTTGCTTTCATCGTAGCAGGATGTGGTTCACAGTTTGGGGATCAGCGCGCTGAAATTAATCCTGCGGATTTCGTTCTGCTGCCATGCGGTCTTCAAAAAGAGGCGCCTCCCTGCGCCTTGGCGGTTATTGGAGGTAAGCGGCTCCTATTCGGAGCACCTGCAGGTCTCTCGTCAACTTTGACAGAAGAAAATCTACGCCAGCTCGACGGGGTCTTCCTGTTTTCCTTACGTGCAAGCGATATTGAAGGCCTCGATGAGGTTCGCAATGCCAGTTGGCGTGCCGGTCGTGATCGGGCGCTGCCGGTCAGTGGCCCTCAAGGCACAGCAGATGTCGTTGCTGGGCTGAACCTGGCTTTTGAGACGGCGGATGCGCTGCGAATCGTCGATGAGGGCGTCCCAAAAGGGGGATTTGACGCCGCGCTCCTTTTTGAGATGGAGAGGCGAGATGAGGCACCCGATATCGTTTTTGACACAGGTGACGTTGTCATCCGCGCAATCACCCGCGCGGATCAGAATATCCGCTATTCAATCGTTTATCGCGGCGCTGCTTCATTCGTGATCGAGCCTTGCCGTGTCGATGATTGCAGCTTCGGCGACGGACTGGAGTGGCCGCTGCGCGTTCAGCATTTCATTGTGAAAAATTAGCCCTAGAAGAACGACGGGGTCCCACCTGATGGTAGGACCCCTGTCTCCCCCGAGACGCCCCCGTCCGGCAAAATAATTTGCCGCGGACTGGTGTGACGCTGGGTTTCACTATTGGGGTATAAGGCGTTCACAAGACTGTCAAATACTGGGCAGTTATTTTTGAAATGTCATCATTTTGTGTGACATCTCGGTCACGGATAAGCGATCAATTGAACGTCCCGAAGAACAGACAGACCGTCAGTCGATCACGCACTTGGCAAATGCTGCAAATCGGCGTTGTGCTACCAATTCGTTAACATTTGGAAGGTATTTGTTAAGGTTAAGACGAGTTTCGGGGCTGAGCGACGATGTTTGCAGTATTCTTTTTGATTTATGCGGCGGTTGGGCTCGGCGCCGGGTATGGGCTATGGTCGCAGCTCGCGATTGATCCTGTGCTTTCGGCCTGTGCTGGCGCAGTTATCACCATCTTTTTGATCCAGGTTCATATGTTGCTGAACCGCGGGAAGAGCGAAATCAAAACGATTGAAACCCGAATCGATGCGGTAGAGATTGCTCAAAAAGACACCGTAGCCCGAACCGATGTGATTGAGGCGCGAACCGACGCGATCGAAAGCACGCTTAATCACGAATTGACGGAGCGGCGCGACGCTCTGGTGACCGAGATGCGTCAGCTCGAAGGCCTCATAGGCAAACTCACCAGCAAGTTTGATACGCGACTGACTCAAGCTGGCCATAAAAACGTGGTTGGCCCAGAAGACGATGCCATCCTGCGCGAAGTGCGTACGGCGCTTCATGAAAATCGCGTGGATCTGCACCTGCAGCCAATCGTGTCCCTGCCACAGCGGCGTGTGTCTTTCTACGAAGGGTTCAGCCGTTTGCGCCGCGAAGATGGCTCTTTGATTATGCCGGCGGAATTCCTCGATGCAGCTCGTCGGGCCGGTCTAATGGGTGTTGTTGACAATCTAATGTTGTACCGCTCGGTTGAGATCGTTCGACGCCTGACGAAGCGGGACCGGCGCGTGGGTGTGTTCTGCAACGTCTCCGCGAGTTCACTGTGTGATAAGCAATTTTTCCCGGTTTTCTTGAACCATATGCGTGAGAATCAGGACCTTGCCGGCGCGCTGATTTTTGAATTGCAGGAAGAGAGATTTCTTAGCGCCTCCAAAGACATGCGCGCGGCGATGCGCGAGCTGTCTATGCTGGGCTTTAGATTCTCGCTGGACCATTCCGAAAGCGTCAATCTCGACCTGCCAAAATTGCAGGAAGCCGGTATCCGGTTTGTCAAAATCAAGGGCGATGATCTTATCCGGCAGCTGGCTGATACTGACGGGCCGCGCCCAAGCTCTCAAATCAATCGTACCATCCAGGGCGAGGAAGTTGCCACGGTCTTTTCCCGATATGGGGTGACTCTCATCGCTGAAAAAATGGAAGACGAGGTCAGCGTTGTCGAGGTCCTCGAATACGGTATCCCTTATGGGCAGGGCCATATTTTCGGGGCCGCCCGCCCAATCAAATCGTCTCTTATGGAAGCGACGGCGCCGCCTGCGGCCCTTGTTCGGCGGCTCACGGCTGGACGTTAAGGGCGGGGCGCTCTAGGTCGCGCCTATGACAGAGTTTCCAGACGGCCTTTCCTCAATTTCAGAGCGCTATCAGATTATTTTGTGCGATGTCTGGGGTGTCATTCATAATGGACGAAAAGCATTTGAGCCCGCGTGTGAAGCCCTCATCAAGTTCCGCGAAAATGGCGGTCAAGTCTGCCTGATCACGAACGCCCCGGTCCCTAAAGCGCAAGTTATCCGGTATTTTGAGCCGCTTGGCGTGTCGGATCAGGCGTTCGATGATTGCGTTTCCTCCGGGGATGCGACGCGTGAAGTGCTTGCGTCTCGCCGCGGCGATACTTTCTGGCGCATGGGAGGCGATGAAGGCTGGGAGCATGACCGCTATCTCTATCAGGGGCTCGATCTGAGATTCGAGAGCGAGGACTCCGCCGACACCATTTTATGCATTGGGCTTGAGGATCAGCAGCAGGATGAGCCTGAACAGTATCGCGCACGACTGAAAGCCGCTGCCGATCGCGGTATGGACATGATTTGTGCCAATCCTGACAAGCAGGTTCGGGTGGGCGACCGCCTTTACTGGTGCGCTGGCGCGCTGGCGGATATTTTTGAGCAGGAAGGCGGAAGCGTCATCTATCCGGGTAAGCCCTATGCGCCAATCTACGAGCTGGCGCTGAAAAAGCTTGGCGTTGAACATGCCGAAGCAGCGCGCGGCGAAATTCTCTGTATTGGCGATAGCCCGACCACAGACATCCAGGGCGCGATCCGTCAAGGCTTTGACAGCCTCTATGTTGGGACGGGACTTAAAGAGCATGGCGCAGATTTTGAGCAGGAAACGCGTGCGCTGCTCGAAGCTTACCAAACCAAAGCGACATGGGCGATGCCGCAGCTTAAATGGTGACGCGGCTTGAAACACATTGTAACAGGCCGTGAAAGCTAGAAGGAGCGCGCCGCCTATGACTGTTAAAGACGGCTACAAATTTGAAGATCTGTCTATCGGCATGAGCCATGAGACGTTTCATACGATTACTGAAAAAGACATTGAGCTGTTCGCCGAAGTTTCCGGTGATCGCAATCCGCTACACATGGATGAGGCTTATGCCAGCCAGACCTCTTTCGGACAGCGTATTGCACACGGAGCTCTGACGGCCAGCTATATTTCCGGCATCTTGGGCAATAATCTGCCGGGTCCAGGTGCCGTCTTTGTCGGATTGAACATGCGGTTCCGCCGGCCCGTCTATATCGGGTCTGAGGTCACCGTTCGGGTCGAAGTCACAGAACTGCAAGAACGCGGCAACAAGGTCACTCTAAAAGTGTCGTGCATTGTTGACGGCAAAGCTGCAATCTCTGGTGACGCGCTCGTCATGGTTCCCTGCCGCGAGGCGTAAGCGCTGATGACCGTTATCGCCCATTATAAACAGGTTCCGGATGAAGCGCGCGGCTTCTCCGTCGCTTTGGGTAATTTTGACGGGGTTCATGCGGGCCACCGCGCAGTGATTGATGCGGCCTCACAGGTGGATGCACCACTCGGTGTCGCCACGTTCGAGCCGCCACCGCGCGCCTTCTTCCGTCCTGATGATCCGCCCTTCAGGCTTTATCGTCCAGCCAGACGGAACCAGCGGCTTGTCGACCTAGGCGCCAAAGCTGTTTTCGAACTTCCCTTCACTGCTGACATGGCGAAGATGACCGATGAGGTCTTCGCGCGCGACGTTCTAAAGGACGGGATCGGTGCAGCGCATATCACTGTTGGTTTCGATTTCCGCTTTGGACGTGGGCGCATGGGCGATGCAGCACGTCTGTCATCGCTCGGCCGCGCGCTCGGCTTTGGCGTCACGGTCGTCGAGAAGATCGAAGCTCTTGGCGCGAAAGCATCGTCTACAGCGATCCGGGAGGCCCTGATTTCCGGTGAGCCTGAAAAGGCGGCTGAAATTCTGGGGCATGACTGGATTGCCGACGGCATTGTTGAACATGGTGAGAAGCGTGGTCGTACGATCGGGTTTCCAACCGCCAATCTGCACTTGGGCGATCTGATCCATCCTAAACACGGTGTCTATGCAGTCCGTGCGCGTATTGATGGCGAAACAGACTGGCTGGCCGGGGTCGCTAATTTCGGTCGAACACCAACGACAGGCGTGCGTGATCCGCTATTGGAGACTTTCATTTTCGATTTTGACGGTGATGTTTACGGGAAACATATCGAAGTCGCGATCGTTTCTTTCCTGAGGCCCGAACTCAAATTCAATAGCCTGGATGAGATGGTCGCGCAGATGAAGCATGATGCCGATGAGGCTCGTACGAAACTCGCTGGGTGACATTTAGCGCGAGCCTTGTTAGGCGATCATTATGACATTCTACGCCACACGCTTCATTATACGAATTAGCGGCCCGGTCGTTTGCTGACACCTCAGCTTGCGGCCGGGCGAATTGACTTTATGCCCTGACAAGAAACGCTGATGTGAAGACCGCTAAGATGGCTGATACTGACACCAAACCGAAAAAACCTGAAAACCCATACAAAGACACGCTCTTCCTACCGAAGACCGACTTTCCAATGCGCGGCGGTTTGCCGAAGGCCGAGCCGAAATGGATTGAGCGCTGGGACGAGATGGGGCTCTATGAGCGCCTGCGCGAGGATGCGAAAGCCCGCGGCGCGAAGCCGTTTATCCTGCACGATGGACCGCCCTACGCGAACGGCGCGATCCACCTCGGAACCGCGATGAACAAGATCCTTAAAGACATGGTGGTGCGCAGCCATCAGATGACAGGATTTGATGCGAGCTATCTGCCGGGTTGGGACTGTCACGGCCTGCCGATTGAGTGGAAGGTCGAGGAACAGTTCCGGGGCAAAGGCCGCACCAAGGATGACGTACCGGGCGACGAGTTCCGCCGCGCCTGTCGCGAATACGCGGCCGAATGGATCGAAGTCCAAAAAGAAGGCTTCCGCCGTTGCGGCGTCGAGGGCGAGTGGGACGATCCCTATCTGACCATGAATTATGCCTCTGAGGCTGCGACCGTGCGTGAGTTCCTGAGCGTCGCGATGGGCGGGCGACTTGTGCGTGGTGCCAAGCCTGTCATGTGGTCGCCGGTTGAGCGGACGGCGTTGGCTGAGGCGGAGGTGGAATATCACGACCGGAAAGTGCCGACGATTTGGGTGAAGTTTCCCGTTCGTGAGGCGGATTATTCTGTCCTGATCTGGACAACAACGCCTTGGACGATCCCGGTCAATCAGGCTGTTAGTTACAGTGAGACGATCAGTTACGGATTGTATCAAGTGACTTCGGTCATGAGCGAGGAAGAGCTTGGGTTTGCGCCCTATGCCAAACCGGGTGACAAGCTCGTCTTCGCTGATGCACTGGCTGATAGTATCCAATCCGCGGCGAAGATTACCGAGATGACGCGCATTAGTGACGTCGATCCAACGGGGTGGATGCTCAATCATCCGCTCGCCGATGCAGACCCTTTCTGGCAGCACGATATCCCAATGCTAGCCGGCGATCATGTCACCGACGATGCGGGCACAGGCTTCGTCCACACCGCACCCGCGCATGGTGAGGATGACTATAATGTCTTCATCGCGTCCGGTCGCCAATCATCTGAGGTCCGCCAAATCGTTGATCCCGATGGCTGCTATACTGAGGAAGTCCCTGAACCCCTTCGCGGCCTTGATATCATCCGCACCAGTGGCAAGAAACGCGGTCAGCCCGGCAAGGCGAATGATGCGGTGATCAAGCTATTGGCTGAGAGCAGGAATCTGCTCACGCGAGGCGTGGCGACAATCCGTGATGCGCATAGCTGGCGCTCAAAAGCTCCCGTCATCCGCCGTGCGACCCCGCAGTGGTTCATTGCAATGGATAGCCAGACTAAGGGCGGAAAAACGCTGCGCGAAGCCGCACTCGCGGGCATTGATCAAACCCATTTCGTGCCGCCGCAGGGACGCAACCGGATCACCGCGATGGTCAAGGATCGTCCCGACTGGCTGATCTCGCGTCAGCGAAACTGGGGTGTGCCGATCACGCTTCTGGTCTCACCGGACGGTCGCCCGCACACCGAGGCGCTGTCAGAAGACGATGCAAATACAGTCAATCAGCGCATCCTCGATGCGATTGAGGCGAATGGTGTTGAGGCCTGGTTTAGTGCCGACGCAGCGACCTTCCTTGACGGTGTCGTGGATAACCCGGCCGACTGGGAAAAGGTCAATGACGTGCTCGACGTCTGGTTCGATAGCGGCACGACGCACGCCTTTGCCCTGCGCGATCGCGGCATCATCGATGAAGCAACAGGGCAGGCGGATGTCTATCTTGAAGGCTCTGACCAACACCGTGGCTGGTTCCAAAGCTCTCTACTGGAAAACTGCGCAACACGTGGTTTCGCGCCTTACAAACAGGTCGTGACCCACGGCATGATCGTCGATGGTGAGGGCAAGAAAATGGCCAAGTCTGGCGGGAATGGCATCGACCCGAAGGATTTTGCCAACCAGTACGGTATTGAAATTTTGCGCCTTTGGACGGCATCTTCTGACTACACAGAGGATCTGCGCTATTCTGAGGAGATTATCAAAGGATCGGTTGAGAATTATAGACGCTTCCGAAACACTTTGCGTTACTTGCTCGGTGGGCTCGAAGGCTACAGCGCGGCTGAAGCCGTTGAACTGGCAGACATGCCGAGCCTTGAGCGTTGGGTCCTGCATCGCCTTAGCGAGATCGATGCTGAGATTCGCAGCGCCTACACCGCTTTCGACTTCAAGAAAGTGATGGGCCAGCTTGTCAATTTCGCTTCGGTAGACTTGTCGGCGGTCTATTTCGATATTCGTAAAGACAGCCTCTACTGCGACGCACCGAATTCGGTACGGCGCCGTGCAAACCGAACCGTGATGGCAGCAGTGCTGGAACGCCTTCTATGTTGGCTCGCGCCGGTCATGCCGTTCACGACGGAAGAGGCGTTCCTGATGAGCATCTTCGCGGATCGCGCAGACAGTGTTCACTTGCTCCAATTCCCGGACACGCCGAGCGACTGGCGTGACGAGGCCTTGGCTGAACGCTGGGAGAAAATCTTCCGTGTTCGCCGCGTGGTGACTGGCGCGATTGAGATTGAACGCCGCGAGAAGCGTATCCGATCGTCTTTGGAGGCTGCCCCGCAAGTCTTCATCGGCGATGAGGCTTTGCTCAATGCGTTTGAAGGCGAGAGCGCGGAGGATATTTTCATCACATCGCAAGCCACGCTGACGCTCGGCGATGCAGCGGATAGTGCTTTCAGCTTGCCGGAAGAGCCGGACGTCGCTGTCATCCCGGGCGAAGCAAGCGGCATCAAATGCGCGCGCAGTTGGAAGTATTTTGATCCCGCCACAGCTGATCCTGAGTTTCCGGATGTTACGCCACGCGATGCAGCCGCGATTCGTGCGGTAAGGGGCGCTGCATGAGCCAGCGCTTTCGCTATATCCTGCTCGCACTGATTCCGGTGGTTGCGATTCTAGATCAATGGACGAAATATCTGATTTTGAACGAGCCCAGATTTAACGCGCTTCGATGTCTCGATAAAACTCAACCGTGCGGTCAGATCGAGGTGTCAGGCATCTTCGACCTCACGATGGTCTGGAACCGGGGTGTCAGTTTTGGACTTGGGCAGTCGGAAGGGATTATGCGTTGGGTGCTTGTTGGCCTGACCAGCCTGATCGCGATCGGGTTTTTCGTGTGGTTGTTGCAGGTCGCTCGCAATTGGACTGGTCTTGCACTGGCGCTCGTCGTTGGTGGCGCGATCGGTAACGTCATAGACCGGTTTAGATTTGGTGCTGTTGTCGACTTCCTAGACTTCAGTGGTATCTGGCCGCCATACTTTTTCAACTATGTCTTCAACGTCGCGGATGCCGCGATTAGTGTTGGCGCGGTCTTGCTCTTTGTGGACCAGTTCCTAATGTCGCAACATGAAACTTCGGCTGGGGCCGATAGCAAAGACGAATAGGCGAGGACGCCCATGATAAAGACAGTTTCAATGACCGCGGCCGGACTGGCCCTGATAGCAACTACGGCGTGTGCCAGCAGCGGAAATTCTAATGCTCGCGCACCGGACGAGTTTCGGGTTGTCACAAAGGCACCGCTCGTCGTGCCTCCGGATTTCAATCTGCGTCCTCCTGCGACGGGGCAGGCGTTGCCGACAGAAGTTCAGGACACAGCAGGCGGATCCAGTATCGCCTTCGGGAGCCAGCTCGGCCAAAACGCAAGCGCGTCGGAACGGGCTTTGGTTGCTGCCGCGAACGCAAACGCGGTCAACCCTATCGTGCGTTCACAGGTTGATTATGAGGAGGCTAAGGTCATCCGTAAATCGACAGATGTCTCGGACCGCATCATGTTTTGGCGCAATGACGGCACTCAAGAAACCGGCGACTCTGCAACAGGTGGCGAAGGTGTAGAGATTGAACGTGGCTCTGGTGACCGCTTGAAGCTGCCCGGAACCTAGGCAATACTCACGTCAACACATCTCTAACGTTTGCTTGAAGGAGCGGTTATGACGCTAAAGACTTGGTTCATTGGTGGATTTGCATCCGTTCTAATGCTCGGTGGCGCGGCACTCGCCAATACCGAGAGTCAGACAGAATGGGCCCCATCACAATTCACACTCGATAATGGCATGGACGTTGTTGTCCTGCCTGACCATCGCGCGCCGGTCGTCACACACATGGTCTGGTACAAGGTCGGTGCTGCTGATGAAGTGCCCGGCAAGTCCGGTATAGCTCATTTCTTTGAGCATCTCATGTTCAAAGCGACCGATGATATTCCCGATGGTGAGTTTGACAGCATCATTCAGCGTCGCGGCGGTCAGCTCAATGCCTTCACAAGCTGGGACTATACGGCCTATTTTGAACGCGTTGCCAAGCAGCACTTGCCGAAAATGATGGAGCTCGAGGCCGAGCGCATGACTGACCTGATCGTCGAGGAAACGCCCGGTGGCAGTTTCTTCACAGAACGCGACGTCGTAAAGGAAGAACGCCGCCAAGTTCTGGAAAGCAGCCCAAGCCGCGTTCTCAGTGAGATGGTTCTTGGTACCTTTTGGGAAGGTCACCCATACGAGATCACGATCCTTGGACACATGGAAGAGATTGAGCAGCTCACCCCGGAGGACGCCGTTTCATTTTATGGTCAGCATTATTCCCCTGAGAATGCGATCCTCATTGTTGCAGGGGATGTGACGCCCGAAGAGGTTCGTGTCCTCGCTGAGGAGTATTACGGTCAAATCGAGCCGTCCGGGCTGGTCAGTGGCGAGCGCAAATGGCGCTCGGTTGATCAGATTGATGAAACACAGCTCATTACGCATAGCGACCCCAAGGTCCGCCAGCCGGTCTGGTATCGCTATTACAATGGAACCAGCCTGAGGCGTGATCGCGATTTTGCGCTCGCGCTCGATGTTGGCTTGGACGTGCTTGGCGGCGGTAATACAAGCTTGCTCTATCAGTCCCTTGTTGAGGATAAAAAGCTCGCGATTGATGTCGGGACATTTGCCTGGCTCAGCCTGCATGATGAGGGGCCAGCAGCCGTTTACGCGACACCGTCGCCCGGCGTCAGCCTCGATGACCTTGAAGAGACGGTGATGAGTGAGCTTTACCGCTTAATCGAGGAAGGCTTTGATGAAGCTGACGTGAAACGGGTCCGTAACTCCAAAGCGGCCTCAGCTATTTACGCCCGTGACAGCCAGTCCGGCATGGCGAATCAATTTGGACGCTGGCTCATCATTGGCGGGACTGTGGATCAGCTGCTCTCTTATCCAGATGAGGTGCGCGCCGTGACACCCGAACGGGCTATGGCGGCGGTTCGCGAGGTCTTTGAACAGGACCGAAATTATATTGAGGCGCACCTGCTGCCAGAAGATGGGGAGCAATAAGCGATGCGTATGAAATTCCTTTTTGAGGCCGTGGCGGCCTTGGCGATTGGTGCTTGTACTCAGCAGGCCACTGACGAACCAACCGAAAACGCGCTTGAGGTTGAGGTCTATGATGGCGAGTTTGCAACCATCCAGCAGTTCGTAACGCCTGGCGGGATTTCGGTCTGGCTCGTTGAAGAGCCGTCCATTCCTATTCTATCCCTTCGCATGGCTTGGCAGGTCGGAACGACGTCTGATCCTGATGACCAAATCGGTCTGACGAATGCGATGGTCTACCAGATGAATGAAGGCGCTGGTGATCTCGATAGCCAAGCGTTCTTCAAGCGTATGGAAGAGTTGAATATGAGCTTTGGTTGCAGCGCTGGGCGTGAAGCGACGTTCTGTAATGCCTCCATGCTGACAGAGAATGCTGATGAGGCATTTGAGCTGATTACGCTCGCCTATGCTGAGCCCCGCTTCGACGAAGGCCCTTGGGAACGCTTTGTGCGCGAACAGGAAGTGAGCTTGAAAACGCGCGAAACCAATCCGCGCTATTTGGCCGGCGAAGCGCTGGAAGAGGTGCTATGGCCCGATCATCCATTCGCCCGCGACTTCACGGCTGAAAGCCTTGAGGCGCTGTCTGCTGAAGCGGCTAAGGCGCATAAGGACAAGATCATGAGCCGCTCTGGTATGCTGGTCACAGCGGTCGGCGCGATCTCCCCGCAAGATCTCGCGCCTTTGATCGATGCAGCGGCGGCGGGACTGCCAGAAACGGGCGTTGAGGTCGAGATTCCGCAAGTTACCCTAGCCGAGCCGGTCAGTGATCCGATTACGGTGTCCCTTGAACAACCGCAAAGCCTCGTGACCTTTACCGGACCTGCCATGAGACAGGATGATCAAGATTTCTATACCGCAGTGGTGCTCAACTATACGTTTGGAGGCGGCGGTTTTGAAAGTCGTCTGATGGAAGACCTGCGTGTCGCGCGGGGGCTCACATATGGGATTTATTCAAGAGTTAGCTCTGGAGAGTATGCCCAGACGTGGGGTGGGTCAGGAAGTACGAATAATGACAGCGTCGTTGAATTCATCGAAGGCATCAAAGAGAATATGACGCTGATGGTGGCAGAGGGGATGACGGAGAAGGAGCTCGCTGATGCAAAGTCCTATCTCATCGGATCTTATCCACTCGGCTTCGATTCGAATGCGAAGATTGCAGGCAATATGATGGGCCTTCGGCTCGACGATTTGCCCGTCGATTTCTGGGATAAGCGCAATGCGATGGTGGAGGCTGTCACACTTGAAGATGTGAACCGCGTCGCGCGTGAGTATCTCAAGCCTGAGAACTTTACGTTTATTGCGGTCGGTCAACCGCAGGGGCTTGATGGCTGATCTGACGACACGGTCGGGCGGATGCCATTGCGGCGCGGTCCGGTTTGAAGTGGACCTGCCTGAAACCTTCGAGGTTGAAGACTGTAATTGCTCAATCTGCGCGATGAGTGGCAATATTCACGTTATCGTACCGGCTGTCCGGTTCAGGCTGGTGCGAGGCGCTGAGTATCTAACCGAGTACACATTCAACACAGGCGCAGCCAAGCATCTGTTCTGCAAACGGTGCGGCGTGAAAAGTTATTATATCCCGCGATCCAATCCTGACGGTTATGCTGTCACGTATCGTTGCCTCGACAATTGGATGGATCTCGACGTGACGATTAATGTGTTTGACGGGCAAAACTGGGAAGCCAATGCGGGCGCCTTGGCTCATAAATCCAAGGCATAAAAAAAGGGCAGCCTGAGGCAGGCCGCCCTCTCTTCGTTACTCAAATCCAGCGTTTACGCACCGAACTTGAAGCGTACACCGATTGAGAAAATATTCTGCTGATTTTCGATGTCGAGCGTGCCCGGGAACAGGGAGTTGTCGGTTTCGATATCTTCCGTCGCGCGGTAAGTATACTCACCAAAAATGTCCGTTGTTTCACTGATCGCGAAAGCACCACCAGCTTTCAGCTGATAAGCGAACTTGGTTTCACCATCGTCAATGACGGAGATGGCTGACGGTGAATAATTGACGTCAACGTCGGCAAATCCGATGCCTGCGCCAAGATAGGGTTGGAAACCATTGCCTGTGTTAAAGTCGTAATAGACGTTTGCAAACAGACCGAGGTTCTCAACCTCGCCTTGTCCATCCGCGACGACCTGAGCGACTGTTACGCCGAGAGGTGTCGGAGAACTGGCGATAGACGCGGCATCCAGGCTGTCAATGCTGCCGCCACCGAGCGTGACATCAGTATGTGTATCAACGTCAGCGGATGTGTAGGCGAGCTCACCTGCGACGCGCCAGCCGTTGCCGAAAGAAGTCCCAACTTCGGCGCTCAAAGCCAACCCGCTGTCAAATTCTGTGTTCCAACCGTAAGGGGTTCCTGACGCGACATCGATGGTTGTGCCATCGCCAATGTCGCCCGTTGTGAAGGCGCCGGTTGTTCCAGAATTATCTGAGTCCGACTGGTTGTTGATGCCGATAGAGCCGCTCGCATACCAGCCTTCTGCTGCGGCACCGAGTCCAAGCACGGAACCCGCTGCAATCATTGTCGTCCATTTAGCTAAAGACATAACGTCCTCCTTTACTCGCTATACGTCGGCGACCGCTGCGTCGGCACGCCGTGCAAAAGGAATTAGTATTGTATATCGTAAAAGCAATAAAAAATTATCGAGACTTGCATTTGCCGTCTGATTCTGGTCTGTCACGCGCACGCTAATGCACCGAAAAAGGGACCATCCAATGATGCCGAAACCACGCGCAGATATTGCGCAGAACACCCTAGAGTTTGAGATCCTCCCGCTCGTGAAACCGACAGGCTTCAGGGAGTATGATGCGCGGTGGTGGTTTAACGGGATCGGTCATTCGCAGGCGCCAGAACTAAATCTAACAGGCGTTCAGGCACTCGGCCTGGGGATGGCGACACTCTTCCGTGAGCTGGGCGTCGAACAGAAAGTCGTCACTGGTCATGATTTTCGATCAATAAGCCAGCCCATCAAGAATGCGCTGATCCTCGGCCTTGTTCAGGGCGGCTGCGAAGTTCTGGATGTTGGCTTGGCCCTTAGCCCAATGGTTTACTGGAGCCAGTTCGAACTGGATGCCGCCTGCTGCGCGATGGTCACGGCGAGCCATAATGAGAACGGTTGGACAGGTGTCAAAATGGGGGCGGATCGTCCATTGACTTTCGGACCAGATGAAATGGGCCGATTGAAAGAGATTGTTCTGTCAGGTTCATTCGAAGTCCGCGAGGGTGGGCATCACCGCCGCGTAGACGGCGTGCGCGAGAAATACATTGCTTCGATCTCAGAAGGCGTTTCGATCAAGCGCCCTCTTAAAGTTGTCGCCGCTTGTGGAAACGGGACGGCGGGTGCCTTCGCCCCAGATGCTCTGCGCGCGATGGGCGTTGAGGTCATTGAGATGGACTGCAATCTCGACATGACCTTCCCGAAATACAATCCAAACCCCGAAGACGAAGAAATGCTCAGCGCCATGGCGGCCGCCGTCACAGAGCATGGCGCAGATATCGCACTGGGCTTTGACGGCGATGGTGATCGCTGCGGTGTCATCGATAATACGGGTCACGAAATCTATGCCGACAAGATCGGCCTGATGCTGGCACGCGACTTGAGCCGTGAATATCCCGGCGCGAAATTCGTCGTCGATGTCAAATCGACCGGGCTCTATAAGACCGATCCCGTCCTGAAGGAAAACGGCTCTGAAGTGGATTACTTCAAGACCGGTCACTCCTACATTAAGCGCCGTACGACCGAACTAGGTGCGCTCGCAGGCTTTGAGAAATCCGGTCACTTCTTCTTCCGCCCACCGATTGGGCTTGGCTACGACTGCGGCCTGACTGCGGCTAAGGCGATCCTTGAAATGCTGGATCGCAATCCGGACAAGACAATGGCTGACCTTAAGGGTGAGTTGGGCACCGCTTATACTTCGCTGACTATGTCGCCGAAATGTGCCGATGAGATCAAATATGATGTGATTGATCGCATGGTGTCTGAGTATGAAGGCTTGCTCGGCACTGAAATCCTCGGGCGTAAAGTCGTTGATGTGAATACGGTCAATGGCGCGCGTGTAACGCTTGATGATGGCTCTTGGGTGCTTGTCAGAGCAAGCTCCAACAAGCCGGAACTCGTAACCGTGGTTGAGTCCATGAAGAGCGCTGATGACATGGCTGACCTGTTCCACAAAGAGGTCAAACCGCGCCTTGGAAAGCATCCAGAAGTGGGTGCCTATAATCAGGAAGTCTAACCGCGCGCGATATAAGCGAAAGCCAGTCCGATCGCGAGCGTGTAGAATAAGACGCCCGCAAGAATGTAGAAGATCTGATAGTTCTTCCCCATCGTGCCTTTGGCCAGCGTGACAGCTTGATTGATCAAGTCTGGCCACGTGTAAGAAACAAAGTCACCTTGGGTCATGATTGACGTGAGCTTGCCTCTCTCGTCAACGATGGGCAGGCGCCTAAATCGTTCATTCGACATTATGCGCAGCCAGTCGACCAGATTGTCATCTTTGCGTGCTACGCGAACTTCGCGTGTCATGACGTCGGCGACTTTTGTTGTGTCAGGGTCGCGGCTTTCAGCCAGAACGCGGCGCATGAGGTCACGTTCAGTCAGCATGCCAATGACTTGCTCAGCGTCGTCGACAATGATGACCGCGCCGTAATTCTTTTGCGCCATCCGCTCGGCAGCGGTACGGATCGTGTCATCTGCGAGGGCCGTCATCGGCTTCGGTTTTGACGCGAATTCGGGTCGATCTTGGATTTGCATTTGAACCTCCAATTTTTTGTTATGGTTTTGATTTAGTGTATTTACAGCGCGCGACCGCTATTGTTTCGGAGATTTTTTAAATGCGTATTTTCGTTCTCACCGGGTCCGGCATTTCAGCCGAAAGCGGAATCTCGACCTATCGTGGTGGGGCGGACGGGGACGAAGGGCTCTGGAGCGCTGTCGACTTTCAGAAATATGCATCGCCTGAAGGGTTTGCAGAAGATCCGGACGGCGTTCACAATTTCTACAATGTGCGCAGGCGTCAGATCCGTAAGGTTCAGCCAAATCCCGCCCACGATGCCCTCGCCAAGCTGCAGACGAAGCTCAGGCAAGATGGTGGCGATCTCATTCTGGTGACGCAAAACGTCGATGACCTGCATGAGCGCGCGGGCGCTGATGTCATGCATATGCACGGTGAAATTCTGAAAGCGTTCTGTGAGGGCTGTGATCGTCCGCGATTTGAGGTCTCGAGTGATCTCTACACCAGTGATGGCTGCGAGACCTGTGGGCGCGATGGCGTGCTTCGCCCTGACGTCGTCTGGTTTGGGGAAATGCCTTATCATATGGATGAAATTTATCAGGCTCTGGCGAACTCAGACCTATTCGTTTCGATTGGCACCAGCGGTTCGGTCTATCCAGCCGCAGGCTTTGTACAGGAAGCCAGAATGCTCGGAATCCGAACCATGGAACTGAACCTTGAGCCGTCTGATAATGCCCACATGTTTGATGACGCTGATTATGGCCTTGCGGGTGAGATTGTTCCGCGTTGGGCGGCAGCATTTGGCGCTTGAGGTTTTCCACATTTGCCTGTCTGCCAATTCTCGCAACAAAGCCTTCACAATCACAGCGCTTTCGTGGCAGAGGGACGCTTTGATTTTCAAGGCTAAGCCATGACTGCACCGATTGTTCGATTCGCCCCTTCGCCGACCGGAAAGCTCCACGTCGGTAATGTTCGCACCGCGTTGATCAACTGGCTGTTTGCCAAAGGGCAGGGTGGCACATTCATCCTGCGCATTGATGACACCGATACAGAAAGATCAACAGCCGCCTACGAGGACGCGATCAAGGAAGACCTCACCTGGTTGGGTCTGACCTGGGGCAAGACATTCAAACAGTCAGAGCGGTTTGCAGAGTATGACGCGGCGGCTGATAAGCTACGCGAAATGGGGCTTCTCTATGCCTGCTACGAAACCGGCGAAGAACTCGACCGCCAGCGCAAACTACAGCGCGCGCGGGGAAAGCCGCCTATCTATAACCGCGCTGCAATGGACCTGACCGACGAAGATAAAGCCAAATTTGCGGCTGAGGGCCGCAAACCGCATTGGCGCTTCAAACTCTCTGGCGAACGCGTTGTCTGGAACGACCTCGTCCGCGGCGAACAGGCGATTGAGACCTCTAGTCTGTCTGACCCCGTCCTTATTCGGGCAGATGGCTCTTATCTCTACACGCTGCCGAGTTGTGTCGATGACATTGAAGCCGGCATCACCCATGTCGTGCGCGGTGAAGATCACGTCACAAATTCAGGCGCGCAGATCGAAATCTTCAAAGCCCTCGGTGGGAAAGCCCCCGACATGGCCCATACTCCGCTGCTGGTCGGCGCGGACGGATCAGGCCTGTCCAAGCGACTGGGATCGCTCGGCATGGGAACGCTGCGAGAGCAGGGCATAGAGCCGCTCGCGATTTGCTCGCTACTTGCGAAGCTCGGCACAAGTGACAATGTTGAATTGCGCCCCTCACTGGACACGCTCGCCGCCGAGTTTGACTTCGCCAAAATCGGCCGGTCTCCAGCGCGGTTCGATGAGGCAGATCTAAACAACCTAAACGCGGCCATTACCCATGAGATGAGTTTTGAAGATGCAAAGGCGCGGCTTGAAGCCATCGATCCACTGGCCGCAAATGAGACGTTCTGGTTACTCGTGCGCGAAAACTGTCAGCGCGTGGAAGACGCCGCGCGTTTCGTACCCGTAGCGTTCGGAGACATTGACCCGATCGTGGATGAGGAGGATCGCGAGTTCATTGCGACCGCTGCCCAGCTTTTGCCGGAAGGAGAGCCAAACGAAGAGACATGGGGCGCTCTGACATCGGCTTTGAAAGCTGAGACCGGGCGCAAGGGGAAGGGCCTCTTCATGCCGCTCCGCAAAGCGCTGACGGGTATGGAGCGCGGTCCCAGCGTTGGCGATATGCTCGTCCTGATGGGACGCGACCGCGCACTGAAGCGTCTAACTGTCTAAGCGCACAACGCGATCCTGCAGGGCTTTGATAGCCGCTTCCGGTGTTGCTTCATGGACGAGCGACGCTCGGAACTCTTCCGGTGTGAATTTCGCTTCCATGATCTTGTCCATCAGATCAAAGAATGGGCCCCAGAAGCCATCTTCATCCAGAAAGGCCATCGGCTTTGCGTGCAGGCCAAGGCGTGCCCAAGACAGCATTTCGACGGCTTCTTCCAGTGTTCCGATCCCGCCTGGCAGAACAATAAACGCATCGCTTTCATCGAACATACGCTGTTTTCGTGTGTGCATGTCTTCGACGATTTCGTGGGGCACTTCGTCAAAAATGCGCTCTTTCTGGAGCAAGAAACGCGGCATGATGCCGAGGACATCGCCGCCCTCACTGTGCGTTGCGCGGGCACAAGCCCCCATCAATCCAACGCCGCCGCCGCCATAGACCAGACGGATATCTTGCTGCGCCAGCGTGCGACCGAGGTTCTGAGCCAGCTGCAAATAGCTCTGCTGAACCTCGTTTGAGGACCCGCAGTAAACACAAACAGACTTAAGCTTTGGCATTTCTAACTCGCTTTCAAAGTTGCCTTTACGCCTGTCTGTGATTCCGGGCTAGTCTCTGCGACAGCAAGCCTCCCGTCATTTTTCATGGCAACCCATGTCGAACCATCCCATATGCGACGCATGACAGACACGGCGGCGACAACAGACACGGATAAGATTGAAAGTGCGGATGGTGGCCTTTGGGTTTCCATCGTTCGTATTCTGAAATTACTGTCACGTCCTGAATTGTCGAAATGGCGGCCCGTAATGATTTTGGCGATCGTGGCCACGCTCGGATCAGCCGTGCTGGAAGTCGCTTTTCCGCTTTTGCTCGGGTATGCGATCAATCAGCTGGTGACGAGTGATGGTGGGCTTATAACAGGTTTCGCGTCGGCGGCGGTCTGGCTCGCGATCGCGTTTGGGACCCGTTTCGCTGCGGCTGGTCTGCCACAGCTTCGTGACTGGCTATTCTCACCGGTTAGTCAGGATGCACAGCGCGTCGCGTGCGTTGATGCCTTCGGGCACGCGCAAAATCTCTCACTGAATTTCCATCAGACGCGACGCACCGGTGCTCTGAACCGTGTGATTGAGCGGGGTGCAGGCGCGATTGACTATCTGATCCGCTTTTTGGCGTTCAACATTGGTCCAACCTTCGTGCGCCTGGGACTGGCAGCGATCGCATTAGCCGTCGCCTACGACCCATGGCTGTCCGTCATCGCTGTTCTGACCGTTATCACTTACTTTGCGACAACGGTGTGGATCACCGAATGGCGCGTGCGCCAGCGGCGTCGGATGAACGAAGCGGATACGCGGTTCCGAGGCATTGCTGTCGACATTTTGACGAATTTTGAGACGGTAAAATCCTTCGCAGCAGAGGATCGGGAGACAGGCCGCTTCGATGAAGCGATGAAACAGTACAATGGGCGCTTCGTTGAGACCGTTCGCTCTATGTATGTGATGAACGGTGCGCAAGCCTTCATCATGAATGGCGGGCTCGTTGCCGCGCTTGTTCTGTCAGCGTGGAACGTCACACAGGGCAGTATGCAGATCGGTGATATCATGGCCGTCTACGCGCTCTTCCTCGCCCTCTACGCGCCGCTCAATATTCTCGGCTGGGCGTGGCGCGAAATTAAGCAAGGCGCAGTGGACCTTGAGAAGCTTTACGGTCTGCTCGGTATGAAACCGGATGTCGCTGACAAACCGGATGCAAAGACCATTGGACGGCTTGAAGGCCACGTTGAGTTTCAGAGTGTCGGCTTCACTCACGATGCCCGATCAGCCGGCGTCCGGGATATCAATTTCGACCTGCAGCCCGGTAAAAAAATCGCATTCGTCGGAACTTCAGGCGCAGGCAAATCCACCCTGTTGAAGCTCCTGTTCCGGTTCTATGACGTGAAAGACGGGACTGTTCTGGTCGATGGCCATGACGTTCGCGATGTGACGCAGGAAAGCTTGCGAAAGGCGCTGGGTCTGGTGCCGCAAGATGTCGTTCTCTTCAACGAGACGATCCGCTCCAACATTTCTTACGCCCATCCCGATGCCACCATGGAACAACTGGAAGATGCGGCCCGCCGCGCGCAATTGCTCGACTTCATTCAGAACCTCCCCGAGGGCTGGGACACGCGCGTTGGCGAACGTGGGCTGAAACTGTCAGGCGGTGAAAAGCAACGCGTCGGTATTGCTCGTGTGATTCTCGCCAATCCCGGCATTCTTGTCCTCGATGAGGCGACCTCAGCGCTCGACAGTGCAACCGAGGCTGCTGTTCAGAGCGCGCTGGATGAAGCCTCCAAAGGCCGGACGACATTGATGGTCGCCCACCGGCTATCGACCGTGCAGAATGCTGATGAAATCCTCGTCTTAGATGCAGGGCGCGTTGTCGAACGCGGAACCCATGAGCAGCTGATCGAAATGGATGGAACATACGCTGACATGTGGGCGCGCCAAGCAAAGCGTGATGCGCTTGCCGTAGCGGCAGAATAGTTGCATTGAACTGATAAAGATTCCGGAGATCCATCCTATGAGTGAAACAGGTGACCTGAGCGGCAAACGCTTCCCGTGGGCGCGCAGTGGCTTTGATCTGGAAGGCTATGTCGGTGCGCTGGCAGCGTGGTTGGTTGGGATACTATTGGGTATCATTCACCCCTACTTATTTTGGCTCGGCTTTATTCCAGCAATTGTCATCCTGTTCGCGACACGCACAGCAGAGCGTACAACACCTGACGTCGATGATGCGATTATAGCGCCCTGCGATGGCATCGTTGTGTCAGTCTCCGGTGCGGCTGCCCCCGACGAATTAAGGCTCGAAGGCACCGGCTGGACGCGCGTGCGCCTGTCGGCGGGACCTACGGCGACGAATGGACTTTACGCGCCACTTGCTGGCGAGGTTGATCATATCATCCGAGAGACCGGCGATCCTGCAGCCTTTTATGCTGCCAAGCCTGATCGGCCGGGGCTGGCGGTGGCTTATGTCAGCTTCGTTTCAGGTGACCGCTCAGCTGGATATAGGCTTGCCACGGGCGGGCTTGGCCCTCGCTTGGAGATTGCATCGGAAGCTGGCGATGCGGTCCGCATGGGCCGAAATATTGGAACGATGCGTCTGGGTGGATGGTGCGACCTCTACGTGCCGAGCGGGGCAGGGGTAGATATCGTCCCGGGGCAGACTGTGATCGGAGGTGAAACCCTGATTGCCCGCTTTGGGCAAACGGGCGAAGTGCGCGATGAGACCCCGGTCCAAGAAAGCGTAACACCAGCGCCGGATTACATTGACGAAATTCTGGAAGATACCGTCGAGACCGAGACGACGGATGCAGCTGAAGATGGCGATGTCTCTGAAATGTTCGAACGTCTGCGCGCAGAGGCTCGTAAGGCGCCGGACGGGGATGCCGAATAGGCCTCGACGCTTAGTCTTCCGGCCCGGAATTCATCCACCCGAAGACGGGCTTTAGCGGAACCGCCCATCCGATGCCGACAAAAATGAAGAAAATCAGCGTCAACCATTTTGGCGCGGTGGCGAGATATGTGCCGAGCGTTGCAGCGCCCCAAACCCAAAATGCCAAAAACGCCATCAGCACAAAGCTCGCCACGACCCGTCTGTGTCCACGTCGCATATTTGGGAACATCTGCTTTTCTCCTGTCCTGCGACGCCGTGGCGACTTGCTAAACGTGTACGAAAGAGCAGATAGAGCGCATGGTTCAAGACGCAATCTCCCCGACTGCTTCACGCTGGATTGGCCGCTGGCTGATCGTTGTGGCAATCATGGTATACGCCATGATCCTGATCGGTGGTGCGACACGTCTGACCGATAGCGGCCTGTCGATCACAGAATGGCAACCGATTAGCGGCGCACTTCCGCCACTCAGCCAAGAAGCGTGGTTGGTTGAGTTGGAGAAATACCGCGCGACGACAGAATACCAGCAACAAAACTACAATATGACGATGAGCGAGTTTCAGTTCATCTATTGGTGGGAATGGGGACATCGTCTCTTCGGCCGTCTGATCGGTCTGGTTGCTGTCGGCGGATTTGTCTGGTTCGCCGCAAAGCGGTGGCTGAACCGCAAGTGGACAGGGCGCTTGCTTTTCCTGATCGCACTGGGCGGTCTACAGGGCTTCATCGGCTGGTGGATGGTTGCAAGCGGCATCGGCGAGACGACGCGCGTCGATGTTGCGCCATACCGTTTGATGACGCATTTCGGGCTGGCGCTGTTTATCATCGCGGTCACCGCCTGGTATTGGTGCGATCTGAAAGATAAGCGCGTTGAACGGGTCGGGCAGGGGACTCGTATTCTTGCAACAGCGCTCATGGTCCTGATCTTTGCGCAAATGCTGACAGGCGCGCTGGTTGCAGGTTTGGACGCTGGCCGAACCTATACAGACTGGCCGCTCATGCTGGGAGAGTTTGTGCCATCCGATTATGTTGAGCCAAATCTTGGCGCGCTCAGCCTTTTTGAAGGCCGTGCGGCGACGCAATTCAATCATCGATTCCTCGCCTATATCATCTGGGGCCTTTCGCTTTGGAGCGCTTGGTCCCAGCGCAAGACTGAATTGGCCAGAGGCTTCTATGCAATCGCCGTGCTCGTCACGGCCCAGGCCGTTTGGGGCATTATGACTCTGCTCAATGCAGCACCACTGGAACTCGCATTGGTTCACCAAGGGCTCGGCGTGATTGTTATGCTCGTTAGCGTGCGCGTGGCTTGGCAGGTTACTCCTGCGCGCGCACGGCGGGGCGTTCAAACTCAGACAGCGTCAGCGCGCTCGGATCAACCAGAACCGCACGGTGCTCGCTCGTTGATATAGCACCGCCGAGCACGATCAGACCGCCCGGATAGCCCCCACTGCGCGCGTCGCCTGTGCCTGCAAAGCCCGTAATCCTGTTCGGAACTCTAACGGACAGACCATCGCGCACGGTAACATCTGTATTCTCGCCGTCTTCTCCGATCAGCGTAAGACCGCCGGCATCATCCAGCGTTATTAAACTGCGCCGCCCATTGCGTTCAAGACTGGTCGCGTCCGTCACTGGTGCGGTGAACACTTTCGCACCGGTCGGTTCAAGCACGCAGGCTGTGATCGGATTAGCGGCCTCAACCGGTTCATCAGCCAGAAAGACCAGAGCATCACCAACCTCGACCAAGCGGCCGGACTGTAACCGCGAGGCGGCCCCTTGCGTCCAATAGGCCAGGCGCATGACACCGTCGCGTTCATCCAGAGGGCGACCTGAGCACAGCCCTTCGATGCGGCCCGCACTGCCAATGTCTAAGGGAAAGGCAATCGGTGCAGCGATCTCTCCGCCATAGAGATAGGCGTTCAATCCGCCGTCCTGGTCTATTCCGGGAAAAGCACTCAATAGTGTTCCTGCAATCATCCCGTATTGACCGTCGGCGAGTATTTCTACGCTCAGATCCGCTGCATCTGTGATCCGTTCGCCTTCGAAGTTGAGCAATTGCATGTCGCCATCATCATAACTGACGGCAATGATTGCCCCGCGACGCCCGGTGACTGCAATGCTGGAGATCGGTTTTCCAAGATTATCCGAGGCCCAGACAGCAGGCAGCGATACGCCATCTGTGTCAGTTAACGGGTCTCTAGCGGTCTCAGTCAAATCATCTGATATCTCTGGCGCGACAGGCTCGCTCACGTCGGCACGATCACTTCCACACGACGCAGCGATGAATAGCAGACTGAGCGCCAGCGATGCGTTGACAAGGCGGTTGGCATTGCTTAGTGGCGGGCGCTTGAACATTATCCAAACCTTTTGACTTGAGAGGCTCTCGGCGAGCGATGAAAACATATAACGCACCAGCCGACGTTGAGAATAAATGGGTCGTCATCGACGCGACGGATGTCGTTGTTGGTCGCCTTGCTTCCTACGTTGCCAAGCGCCTGCGTGGCAAGCACCGCGCTGACTTCACACCCCATATCGACACAGGCGATTTCGTTGTTGTGATCAACGCTGAAAAAGCAAAATTCACGGGCAACAAGCTGACGGACAAGGTCTACTACCGTCACACTGGACATCCGGGCGGTATTAAAGAAACAACAGCAGGAAAAATCCTGTCAGGTCGTTTCCCGGAGCGCGCCATCGAAATGGCCGTTAAGCGCATGTTGCCAAAAGAAAGCTCGCTCGCCCGCCAGCAGTTCAGTAAACTGCGCGTCTATGCCGGTGCTGAACATCCTCATGAGGCACAGCAGCCTGAAGCGGTCGATTTCGCGGCCATGAATTCCAAGAATCAAAGAGTTGCGTAAGTCATGACTGATACTGCACAATCCCTAGAAGATCTGAAATCTGTCACCGAGGGTGCTGAAGGCGGCGTAGACCTCGCCCCGATCACAGCTGAGCCTAAGATTGACGAGCACGGCCGTTCTTATGGCACTGGCCGCCGTAAGTCTGCGACAGCCCGCGTTTGGCTGAAGCCAGGCTCAGGCAAAGTCACCATCAACGGTAAAGACCAGGAAGAGTACTTTGCTCGCCCGGTTTTGCGTATGGTGCTGGAACAGCCACTCGTCGAAGCAGATCGCCGCACGCAATATGACGTGATCGCGACTGTTAAAGGTTCTGGCCTCTCTGGTCAGGCTGGTGCTGTACGTCACGGGATTGCCCGTGCACTGGTCAACTACGAGCCAGAACTCCGCCGCGTCCTGAAACCATTCGGCTTCATGACCCGTGACCCACGCGTTGTCGAACGTAAGAAATACGGTAAGGCGAAAGCCCGTCGTAGCTTCCAGTTCTCCAAGCGCTAAACGGTATTGGTTCATCCAAATACATGGTTCAAAGGCGCTCTATCGGGGCGCCTTTTTCATATCTGAAACAGGGAAATAGAGATGACTGTTCAGGCAACACTTAAAGCAGCAATCCTTGGCGCTTCTGGCTACACAGGTGCGGAGACGGTGCGCCTGCTCGCCGCGCATCCCCATGTTAATGCCGTCGCCGCGACAGGCAACAGTCTAGCAGGCAAACAACTTTCAGAGATTTTCCCGCATCTATCCGGTCCAACGGATTTGCCCGTCATCAAAGCGGACGACGTGTCGTGGGACGACATCGACGTTGCCTTCTCCTGTCTTCCGCATGGCACCAGCCAAGACCTGATTGAGACCCTGCCGGCGCATGTCAAAGTCATCGACTTATCAGCTGATTATCGTCTGCGTAGCGCTGATCTCTATGCGCAGACTTATGGGCGTGATCATTTGAATCCCGCGCGCACGGCGGGCATTAAATACGGTCTATCTGAATGGCGTGGAGTCGAACTGGAAGGCGAAACACTCGTGGCCTGCCCGGGCTGTTATCCGACGGCCACTTTGTTGGCACTGCTCCCCCTGATGAGGGGGACGATTGACCCAGACTATATCGTCATCGACGCGAAGTCCGGTGTGTCCGGGGCAGGGCGCGGCTTGAAAGAAGGCAATCTGTTTTCTGAGGCCGCAGAGGGCGCGCACGCATACGGTGTCGGTACGCATCGCCATGCGCCCGAAATCGAACAAGAACTCAATTTGCAAGCCGGGCGAGATGATATCGGCGTAACCTTCACGCCGCATCTGATCCCGATGACTCGCGGCGAACTGGTGACGTGCCACGTGCGCGGCGATGCAGATCAGATTCACGCCGACCTGACCGAAGCTTACAAGAGTGCAAGCTTTGTCCACGTCCTCCCGCTCGGAAGCCCACCGCCTGATACGCGCCATACACGTGGCACAAATGACTGCCGTATCGCGGTCTATCCTGATCGCGTGAAAGGGCGCTCTGTGATTATTGCCGTCATCGACAACCTGATCAAAGGCTCAAGCGGTCAGGCGATCCAGAACCTCAATTTGATGATGGGCTGGGACGAAAAAAAGGGGCTCGATCATCTCAAGCCCCTGTTTCCGTAATGATACAAGCTTCGACTCTAAATTAGAGCGTAGCCTCTTGAATTGATATAATTTTTCAGAACAACTGCGCGCTTGCCCGGCTCTGGGTGCGTGGACATAAACTCTGGCGGACGGTTCGCCTTGCTACTTGTATCCATGAGTTCCCAAAGGCGTGTTGCTTGGCGAACGTCATATCCGGCGGCATGCATGTAATCGACGCCTAAACGATCGGCCTCGTACTCATGCTGGCGGCTGTAAGGTAGAAGAACACCGAACTGCAGCGCTGCGCCGCCGAGCGCCCCGATTTGCTGCCCGTACTGACGACCCGTTTCCGTTTGCGCGATTGCAATATTTCCGGCGACCAAGACAGCCTGTGAAAGCATGCTCAGGGACAGTCGCTCAGCCGCATGACGACCGGCAACATGGCCAAGCTCGTGACCAAGGACGGTAGAGATCTGATCATCGTTTTCGGAGAATTCGGTCATGCCGCGGAACATACCGATTTTATTGCCCGGCATGACGAAAGCGTTCACTGTATCGGAATCAAAAACAGCGATTTCCCACTCTTCTTCGTTCCATTTACGGCCTGATGTAGAGGCTGCAGCCGTTGTCGCGCCGTCTTCAACTCGTTCCCAGATGTTGAGAACGCGGGAGCGCAGCCGTGTATTTGTCGTCTGCGGCATCTGGGTTTTCATATCTGCCCAAGCCGTTGCAGCCATGCTATCCAGTTGACTATCGTTGAAGAAGACGAGCTGATTACGTCCTGTTTCGGGATTCGTAGAGCAGCTGCTGAGAATTGGCACAACGCTGCCTAAGGCCATTCCCATGAGAATATCTCTTCGAGACATTGGGACACCGGGTGCGTTCTTCAGAACATCGCTGTCGATATCAACGCATTCAGCATTTTTGATGGTTTCTTGCGTAATCATGGCCATTCTCCCTTTCTCTTTACCATACCGCAGAATGCCGGATGGTAAAGCAGGGATGACTATGTTCAGTTTGACCTGAACTCAGTCTGAAGATGCGGTTTTGGTCTCGGCCAGAACTTTTGCCTGTTCCACCCACTGCTCGCGCTCGACGCGGCCTTTGAAAGACAGGTGTTCATCAATCCAAGCTGAATGTTCCGGCGTCCAGTCCGCGATCTGCCCGTGCTGCCAGATGCCCAGACCATTTAGGACCTCGGCGATACGCGGACCCACGCCCCCGATTTCTGTCAGATCGTCCCCGCCATCCTTGGGTTTTGACATTGTGACAGGCTGCATGGGCTCAACGCTGTCAGTCGACGGATCTTCAGACGGTGCATCATCATCGGTGTCGACCGGGTCGGCTTCCATTTCATCGGAAGCCTCTTCGACCGGCTCAGAAACACTTTCATCATTCTCTTCAGGCTCGTCTTCTGCCTGAGTGTCATCGGTCTCATCCAGTGACTTTAGAATGGTTTCTGAAACATGTTCTTCTTCAACCTCAGTGTGGCTGTCCTCATCATTATCGGACGTTTCGGTTTCCGAAGGCGCTTCGACGACGTCTTCCTCAACTTCAACAGCTTCCTCAGATGGCTTACTGTCAGCGCTAAGCTCAACCTCTTCCTCAGTCTCCTCGCTCACCTCTTCAGCGTCCGCTTCATCGTCAGACAGTGTTGCGACGGCTGCCACAGCACCAGCGCCCGCCACTGCAGCGGCGATCATGCCACTATCCTCGTCCTCCTCTGTCTCCGCAGCCGCCTCTGCACGCTCTTCGGCCGCTCCGGCTTCGCCGTCTTCGTAATAAGCCAAGCGGCCTTCCAGATAGCGGTTGCGCCAACGCAGGCGCGCCAGTTCTTCATCTGACTCAGTTGTGTCTGTGTCTTCTGTGGCGGTGGGGTCTGTGGTCTCCAGTGCTGCTGGCACAGGGACGGGCGTGACCTGCATCCGATCTTCAAGGGCTTCGACGCGCTGGCGCAGATAGGTGTTCTGCCATTCCAGCTTCGCCGCACTCACCCCCGTGTCTGTCGTTTCCGGAGCCGCGGCGACCTCTGGCGCGTCTACCTCAAGCGTCTCGGACGCTTCGGTGTTTGCAGACGCTGCCTCCAGATCGCTTTCCAGAGCAGCAACGCGCTCTTCAAGCCAGCTGTTGCGTTCCTCCAGATCTTTCGACTTCTCATCATCGCCGCCGCCTAGCAGAGCACCACCAACAGCGCCCGCAACAGCCGCACCAGCGGTTTGCAGTGTGTTATCCTGACTTTCGGACTTCGCAGCTTCAGCATCATCGCGAGCTGTTTGCAGGGCAACTTGTAGCTCTGATATCTGTTCATCACGGTTCTTCAGATCGGCGCGGACCGAGTCCAATTCGGACGTGTCGACTGATACAACACCATCCTCTTTCATTTTACGCTGCGACGCGTAAAGCGCATCAATTTCGGAACGCGCCTGGCCTAGTTCAGTACGGGCAACATCACGTTCAACAGTCGCTTTGCGCATTTTGCCCGCGCTCATAAGGCCGCGCAGCGCCAATCCGAGGATAAGCCCCAATAGAGCTGCGACAGCCAGCAAAATCCAAATCTGAGAGATGAGCCACTGCATTTATTCGCTCCATTCCTGAACGCTAAATTCGATCCGCCTGTTCTGGGCGCGACCTTCCGGTGTTGAATTATCAGCCTTGGGACGTTCCGGTCCGTATCCGATAACTAAGAGTCGGTCTGCCTCAAATCCTGCCGCTTGCATATAGTCTGAGACAGCTTGCGCGCGGGCTCTGCTGAGGGAAATATTCGCGACTGCATCGCCGAGACTATCCGTGTGCCCGCCGACTTCGAATTTCAGATTGTCAGCACACGTCGCGGATACAGCCATGATCTTATCCAGCGTCTGTCCGCTTTCGCGGGAAATCACCGCGCTGCCAGTTTCAAACACGACGGCATTAGCAGTCATGATGAGGTCAAATGAGGCCTGACACGCGATGAGAGGATCGTCGCCTAGATCCACACCGCTCAACTCATCCAGAATAATTTCGACAGGATTGGCCGAAATGTCGACCGCGTATTCACCATCCAGAGTCTCCATATCTTCGGCTAAAAACTGAAGTGTGGATGGGGCGGCTCTCCCGTTAAATTTAAAGCCTGCACCGTCGGGCTCAAAGGCCATTTCACCGTTCTCAAATTCGGCGAAGTGCGGAAGTCCCAATCGAACGCCTTGGATCCAGTCCTGATAGTCGCTGGTTGCTACACTCATATTGTCGATGACCTCGCCGTCAAAGTGCTCACGTGCGATCGCAGCAATCTCATTCTTTTCGGTGTCGCTTTCTGCGCTGCCCGATAGAACAAGCGTTTCACCAACATGCTCAGCGGACCAGAGGCTTGGACCGGACACACTCGCGACACCTTGCCAGGGTTCAGACAGATTGGAGACAGCGGCTGTTACAGCAATCCGGTTTGCATCATTCATTGCGATCCCGCTGACCATCAGACGAGTATCGCGCAGGCGCGCTTCTCCGCTGTCGAGCAATTCAAGCTGAGACAATCCGAACTTTGCCGTGTCAGCCCAGTTCCCATCCGGGACACCCGCCGCCAGGGTCGTTCGATCATCAATGGCTGTGTCCGTCATTGAAGCAGCGGCTTCAGCGAGATCACTTTTGATACCTATGCTTGGCGCTGATCCTCGAAGTGAAACCTGTCCAGTCTCACTTTTGATCGCACGCCAGACATAGGGCGAAGCGACGGGCAGTGGGGCAACGTCCGAAAAGTCTGTCTCCACAGCCACGACGCCCCCAAACAGCATGCCGCCTCGCCCAGCGGATGTGAGGACGGTCTGCTCTGCCAAAGTCGCGCTTTCATCGCTCGGTGGCTGCCCTGTCAGTGTCGCTGTCTGTCCATCAATGATAACGCTGGCCCAGTCCAAGTTTGCTTCATCAAGGGCAACTTCAGCGTTGGTTTGCAGGATCGCTTCGATCTGTTTTGGGTTCTTGTGGAACTCTGATGATCCTTGGGTGGCGACGAACCCGACAAGTCCGAGGCCAATAACCGACAAACCGGCGGCAACAGTATCATACGCACTCATGGGCAATCTCCCCTTCAGACTGCGTTAACTACTCGTGTTGTGCATCATCACTTGGAATCGCACAAGCCCATGTTACACGGGCGATCATGACCGTTTCACCTCAGCTCATTTCGTCTGCTAGCAATCTGCGTATCAAGATGTTGCGGTCGCTTGAGCGTAAGAAGGGGCGAAATGAGACAGGCCTGTTCTTGGCCGAAGGGGCGCGCTTGGTCGAACAGGCGCTGAAAGCGGGGTGGGAGATTGATACCCTCGTCATCTCGAACTCGGGTGCAGACCTCGATTTCGTACAGGATTTGATGCGGCGTGTTTCGGGGGCAGGGGCAAGCGTCCTTCAAGTGCCGGATCGCCTCGCAGGATCGATCGCGCGTAAAGACAATCCTCAGTCCGTAATCGCCGCTATTCGGCAGAAACCCTTCGATTTATATGCACTTGAGTCCAGCAATCAAAACCTTTGGATCGGCCTCTATGAATGCCGTGACCCCGGCAATTTGGGGACAATCCTGCGCACAGCCGATTGCGCGGGAGCCGCGGGCGTGATCCTGATCGAGCAATGCTGTGATCCATACAGTCTTGAGGCCGTTCGAGCGTCGATGGGATCGTTATTCGATGTCAGCGTCGCCAAGGCTGATTTTGAAACGTTTGAAGCGTGGCGCAGCGCGGTTGGACTAACCACCATAGCGGCAAGCGTGAACGGGACGGGGAGCCATGTCGATGTCGATTTCAAGCAACCAAGCCTGATTCTGATGGGCAATGAGCAGAAGGGGCTGCCCGAGGACGTCGAGGCGCAATGCGACACGCTCTGCCTAATCCCGATGCGGGGCGGCGCGGATAGTCTGAACCTCGCTCAAGCAACTGCGATTATGCTTTATGAAGGCTGGCGACAGCGGGGGTTTGCATAATGGAGCTTAGCCAGACACTCTTCCTCGCTGATCAATGGGATCCTTCCCAATACGCACTTCTCGACAGCGGTGACGGGAAGAAGCTGGAACGGTTCGGATCGCAGACGGTGATCCGCCCTGATCCGCAGGCCTTCTGGTCCCCGGCGAGACCAACCGAAACGTGGCAAGCAGATGCCGAGTTTGACGCGAAATCCGGTGATGATGCCAATTCTGATTCAGACAGAGGCAATTGGCGGCTTCTCAACCCCGCTGCCCCCGACGAATGGCCGATGGAGTGGCGCGGCCTGAACATGATGGCGCGGCGCACACCGTTTCGTCACCTAGGCCTGTTTCAGGAGCATAGCGTACATTGGGCCTTTGCGCAGGATCAGATTAAAGCGGCTGAGCGACCGATCAAACTCCTCAACCTGTTCGGTTATACCGGCATGATGAGCCTCGCCGCCGCGCAAGTCGGGGCAGAGGTGACGCATCTCGATGCGAGTCCCAAGTCGAACGGATACGGCAAGCAACATGCTGAACTCTCTGGGCTGTCTGATCGACCGATCCGTTGGATTGCTGACGATGCGATGAAATTTACGGCCCGCGAAATCCGCCGCGGTAACACCTATGACGCAATTGTCCTTGATCCTCCGAAATTCGGACGGGGAACGAAGAACGAAACCTGGCGGTTTGAAGAAGATCTGCCGGGCCTGCTTGCAAATGTACGATTATTGCTGAGCGATCATCCATTATTTGTGATCCTGACCGCCTATGCTGTACGCCTCTCACACATCGCATTAGCGCAGGCTCTGGCAGGGCATATGCAAGGGCTGGGGGGTAGTATTGAGATGGGAGAGATGGTGCTGCCGACAGTGGATAGCGACCGCCTCCTCCCCACGGCCATCTGCGCCAGATGGGCGAAAGACACCGCCTAAAACAGGAAATTTTCGTTGGTTCAAGGCCGCCCAAAGTGCGGTCAAAGGTCTGTTTTATGTCGGCCAGAGCACTGCCGACGCGACTTAAGCTAAAAAAAGTTGCCAAATCTCGCATCTGCCCCTTATTCAACTTCAAACTATAGGGGTCGAGACATGGCAGAGATGAAAAAACTGGAAGCCGATTATGTGATTGTGGGGACCGGCGCTGTCGGGATGGCTTTTGCGGATACGATCCTGCAAGAGTCTGATGCGAGTGTGATCCTCATTGACCGCTTTGCGAAACCGGGCGGGCATTGGAATGATGCGTATCCATTTGTACAGCTTCACCAGCCAGCGGCATTCTATGGGGTCAGTTCGCGCAAGCTGGAAACAGGCTGGCGCGAGGAAGGCGGTCTCAACGATGGCCTGCACGAACTATCCAGTGGGGCGGCTCTTCTAGCTTACTACGATGATGTGATGCGTCAGGATTTTCTACCGACGGGCCGCGTGCAGTATTTCCCACTGTGTGACTTTGAAGGCGATCGCTTCACCAGCAAGCTGACAGGCGAAACCTCCCAAGTCGAAGCCCGTAAAGCGATGGTCGACTGCACCTTCCTGAAAACGACGGTTCCCAAAACGCATACGCCGAACTTCACGATGGATGATGGCATCCGCTTCATGCCGCTGAATGACTTACCGACGATTACCGATGCGCCGGATGGCTTTGTCGTCATTGGCGGCGGTAAGACGGGGTTGGATGCTTGCCTCTGGCTACTGCTGAACGGCGTGTCGCCGGACGATATCCGCTGGGTCGTTAGCCGCGATGCATGGTGGCTGGATCGGGAGAACACGCAGGCGACAGTCGACTTCTTCGATCAGACAATGGGCACGCAGGCCGCTATGATGGAATCCGTCGGTGCAGCCGAGAGCATGGAGGACATGTTCGATCGGCTGGAGGCGTGCGGCTATTTCTTGCGCCTGCATGAAGAGCGCCCGACCATGTTCCACGGAGCAACCATCTCGCGGGCTGAGCGCGAGGAAATTCGCAAGATCAAAGGTGTGATCCGCAAGGGCCACGTCACTCACATTGGCCATAACGAGATTAAGCTGGTTGAGGGCAACGTCCCGACCACGCCGAACACCGTGCACGTGGATTGTTCCGCCAGTGCTCTGCAGCAACTTGAGGATCGATTGGTCTTCGACGGGAATGTGATCACCCCGCAAATGATCAGACCTTATCAGCCTGTCTTCAGTGCGGCGCTCACCGCGCACGTGGAACTCAACTTCGACGATGCGGGCAAGAAGAATATGTTGTGCACGCCGGTCGCTCTGCCGGATGCCGACAGCGATTTTATCCGCTTCACGTCAACCGGGTTCATGAACCAGTATCTTTGGTCGCAAGAGCCTAAAGTACGGGGCTGGATGGACGACAATCGCCTTGCAGGCCCTGCTGCGATGTTGAGTGAAATCTCTCCGGATGACGAAGAAAAGATGGCCGTGATTAAGCGGATCCGGCGCGCAGGCCCAGCCGCAATTGGCAAACTGAACGAGTTCAGGGAGCGCTACGGGTTGGATTAGGGGTTAGCTTAGAGTGCTATTTCAGTTTCCGTCGATACCTGCGAAGGCAGGTATCCAACTCTGACCCTATCTACTGAGACGACAGGTCCAGAGATGGACCCCAGCCTGTGCTGGGTTTGCGGAGATTGAGTATGTGCTTCTATGTTGACGTTGAGGCCTGAGTAGGCTTTACGCAGCGCTTCGTTGGTGACAGCGAAATTACATCTGTTTGTGGGAGGGTCGCCAGACCGTACCACGGGCCCTCATTCACCTGGCGGACGGGATCGAAAGACCACCCGGCCGTTCTATAAGCCAGAGAGGTTATCATGGCGAAGAAACTGCTGGGGCAGCTAAAGCTCCAGATTCCCGCAGGAGCGGCCAACCCGTCTCCGCCCGTCGGTCCAGCGCTCGGTCAGCGCGGCATTAACATCATGGAATTCTGTAAGGCCTTCAACGCCAAGACAGAGAAGATGGAAAAAGGCCTGCCGCTGCCGGTCGTGATTGATTACTATCAGGACAAGTCTTTCACCTTCATCGTGAAGACAGCGCCTGCGTCTGTCCTGTTGAAAAAGGCTGCTGGCCTGAAGTCCGGTTCTCAAGAGCCCGGCCGCAAAGTCGCCGGCAAAGTCACACGCGCTCAGTGCCGTGAGATTGCTGAAGCGAAAATGGCTGACCTGAACGCGAACGATCTCGATCAGGCGACAAAAATCATTGAGGGCTCTGCGCGCTCAATGGGTCTTGAGGTAACGGGGTAAGACATGGCTGCAGGAAAAAGATATCGCGCGGCCTTTGACGCCGTTGAAGCGGAAAAAGCCTACACAGTCACCGAGGCTGTGGCGCTTGTGAAATCAAATGCGAAAGCGAAATTTGACGAGACCGTCGAAATCGCTGTGAACCTTGGCGTCGACCCGAAATATGCAGACCAGATGGTCCGCGGTGTGGTTTCTTTGCCAAGCGGCACGGGTAAAGATGTGCGTGTTGCTGTCTTCGCACGCGACGCGAAAGCCGACGAAGCCCGCGAAGCCGGTGCTGAGATTGTTGGCGCGGAAGACCTGATGGAAGAGATCCAGAACGGCAAGTCTGACTTTGACCGTGTCATCGCGTCTCCAGACATGATGAGCGTCGTCGGACGTCTCGGTAAGGTCCTCGGCCCCCGTGGCCTGATGCCGAACCCGAAGGTTGGCACAGTCACACCAAACGTGGCCCAAGCTGTCAAAGACGCCAAAGGCGGCTCCGTTGAGTTCCGTGTTGAAAAGCTCGGCATTGTGCACGCCGGTGTAGGCAAGGCCTCTTTCAGTGAAGACGCCATCGAGAAAAACGTTCGCGCGTTTGTCGACGCACTCATGAAAGCCAAGCCGTCTGGCGCGAAGGGCACATATGTGAAGAAAATCTCGCTCAGCTCTACAATGGGGCCTGGCGTTATGATTGACACAGGCGATGCGATCCAAGCTTAAGGCTGGATCAGAGTTTTAGAGAGAGCCCGCTGGATCGATCCGGCGGGCTTTTTTAGTTTTCAAAAGCGTCTTTCAACCACGTCCTTACACGCCAAACCTCACATTCATACCTGTTGGCAGGTCAAAGATCATTTGCCCAATTTTGTGCGAGTATGTTCGCGAGATACGCCTTGACCCGAAACTCGTTCGTGTGTTTCATAATCTCCAACCAAGGAGATTGAGATGATCAAATACGGATTGGCCTTTGGCGCACTCTTGCTTATGGGCGCATGCGCGACGGATGTTCAGAGCGCCGAAACAACCGGCAAGCGACTCACTGCGAGTGAAAAGATCGGAACAACCGTAGAAGTGAATGAAGCCGGTGAGGAAATCATCTGCCGTCGTGAAAAGCAGACCGGGTCACGCCTTAAATATAATGAGGTTTGCGGGACACAGGCAGAATGGGACCGCGCAGACCAGGAGAACCGCGAGAAAATGCGTGATCTTCGTGGTCGACGTGCCGCGTCAAATTCTAGCTAAAGCTGTACAGACTTGACATTTCTGAAATAAGGGGTTGCCCCGTCGTGTATTACGGGTTAACGGACGCGGCTTGCGGGAGATTGGCGAATGCTGGTCTCCCGTTTCCTGTCCGAGACCATGGGTTGCTTCATTTGAAGTGTAAATCCCTTGATAGACGGGGTGATGCAGGTTGGTCTGTGGAACACACAGGCATGCCGGTCTGCTGAGGCCCTGGGCAGGCGCTGATATCAGCGTCTTACGCTGATTAGGCAAACCCCAGGTGCCCGGATGGTCCGGACACCTTGTTTGAAGGAGATCCGTAATGGATAGAGCCGGAAAAGCCGAAGCCATCAAAACGCTGGAAGGCGTTATTGCTGACTCAGGCAGCGTCATAGTGGCGCGTTATACCGGTCTTTCAGTTGCGGAAATGACTGAGTTCCGTGGCAAACTGCGTGAGCAGGGTGCTATCGCGAAAGTGGTCAAGAACCGTCTCTTTAAAAAGGCGCTTGATGGAAAAGGCGGCGAGCAAGCAGATGCCATGTTCGTTGACCAGACCCTGATTGCTTACGCGGAAGATCCAGTGGCTGCGGCCAAGGGGGCTTCTGAGTTCGCCAAGGATAATGAAAAGCTCGTTATCATTGGTGGTCTGATGGGAGACGAGATCTTGGATCAGGCGGGCGTTGAAGCGCTCTCCAAGATGCCATCTCGCGAGGAACAGATTGCAACCATCGTGGCGCGTCTGCTTGGACAAGCCAGCCAGATTGGCCAGCGCCTCGCAGCGCCGGGTCAGGGCCTCGCCGGTGCAATCAATGTGATTGGCGAAAAGGCAGCCGCATAAAGTCGTATCCCCAACAAAGACCAGCAAACAGACATCAACCCCAAATAGGACATCAGGAATTATGGCTGATATCGCAAAACTCGGTGAAGAGCTTCTCGGCCTCACCATTTTGGAAGCAAAAGAGCTCAACGATTTTCTCGAAGAGCGTGGAATTAAAGCAGCGGCAGCAGTTGCTGTCGCAGGCCCAGGTGGTGGCGGTGACGCGGCTCCTGCGGCTGAAGAGAAAGACGAGTTTGACGTCATTCTGACAGACGGTGGCGCTAAGAAAATCGGCGTCATTAAAGTCGTGCGCGAAGTCGTCTCTGGCCTCGGTCTGAAAGAAGCCAAGGAAATGGTTGAATCAGCACCAAAAGCCATCAAAGAAGGTGTCTCGAAGGACGAAGCCGAAGAACTCAAGAAGAAGTTCGAAGAAGCAGGCGCAACCGTCGAGATCAAATAAGCTTTCGCCCCGCTGTTGGGGCGAGCGTAGAGTATGCGGTGGTCCCGCGCGAGTGGCTGCTAGCATAAGTATAAAGCGCGGCGAGAGTGTTTCACTCTTGCCGCGTCCTCGCGTTTCAGGCGACACGCCGCTTTCGCCGTTTTGGCGATCCGGCAAATTAGGGACTTAAGATGGCACTCTCTTTCACAGAAAAGAAACGCATCCGCAAATCCTTCGGCAGTATTCCCGAAGCCATCGAAATGCCAAACCTCATCGAGGTTCAGCGCTCCTCATACGAACACTTCTTGCAGCGATACAC
>JBCDKW010000010.1:0-126786 GCA_038746145.1 Pseudomonadota bacterium | reverse complement strand
GGATATAAACCACCCGCACCAAGAACCATCTTGCCCGCGACCTTCATGCCGCCTTATAGGTTGGAGGCGGCATGAACGCCGCTACAAACCAACCGTCGATCCTAACATTACGGTTGGGCCAGTCAGATCAGGCAGGCCATGATCATGCTGGCGGAACTGACAAAATCCAAAGCATTCAAGTCGATCAATCCAGGCTATGATGCGACTTTCCAAGCCGGAAAGCTGAGTGTTGGCCTAGTTGTTCCAATAGAGAGCTATCCATCAACTTTGGCCCCCACTTTGGAACGCCATATTGAACGCGTTCAACTTGCAGAACGTCTCGGATTTTCAGCCGTCTGGCTGCGTGATGTGCCGCTCAATGTTCCAACGTTTGGAGATGCCGGACAAGGTTTTGATCCGTTTGTTTATTTGGGCTTTCTAGCGGCTCAAACAGAGACCATCGCTTTGGGTGTTGCGAGTACGATCCTGCCATTGCGTCACCCCGCACATGTCGCGAAAGCGGCTGCAACTGCCGATGTCTTGTCAAACGGGCGACTCATCCTGGGCATAGCGTCCGGCGATCGGCTAGAAGAGTATCCCGCGCTCGGAATACCTTTCGAAGAGCGCGGAGCCCGTTTTCGCGAATGCTATGACTATATCAGACGCGCGGCGGAAAATGAGCCTCGTTTCGACAATAGGTTCGGATCCATTTCACGCGGTATCGACATGTTGCCAAAGCCGGTTGGCCGAAGGCTCCCACTTCTGATCACGGGAAGCAGCCAGCAGTCTCCTGACTGGATCGCTGAAAACGGTGACGGCTGGATCATATATCCTCGTCCAGCCTTTCATCAGTCGACTCTCATAGATGAATATCGGGAACGCGTTGAGACGGCAGGCCAACCGAACAAGCCCGTCATGGAACCGCTTTACGTTGATCTAAGTGATGACCCTGATGCGCCTCCGAGACCAATTCACTTGGGACTCAGTCTCGGTATGAATGCGCTCAGAGATTATCTGAAATCCCGAGAAAAGATCGGCGTCAATCACGTCGCCCTGAACCTTCGCTTCAACAGCCATAATATCGAGCAGACCCTTGATGCCCTTTCGGCTGATTTACTGCCCGATTTCCAAAACTAGGATTCAAATCATGACGAAAACTATACTCATCACTGGCGCCACAGATGGCATCGGCCTTGAGACAGCAAAGATGATGGCCCCGCTTGGGCACACACTTCTCTTGCATGGCCGCAGCGCCGACAAACTCTCAGCGGCGGCAGGCGCGGTGTCCGCGATCGATGGCGTTGGCACCGTCAAAACCTATCAAGCCGACCTCACAGATTTGTCTCAAGTCAAAGACATGGCGGAAAGGGTCAAGAACGATTTCCAATCGCTCGATGTTTTGATCAATAATGCGGGCGTTTTCAAAATGCATGATCCGATTACGCAAGACGGTTATGATGCGCGGTTCATCGTCAACGTCGTTGCGCCATACTTGCTCACCAAAGATCTGCTTCCTTCTCTTGGCCCTGAGGCACGCGTCGTAAACTTGTCATCGGCCGCACAGGCTCCGGTCAATCTTGAAGCCTTCCTCAATAAGCAAACCTTTGGAGACGGTGAAGCTTACGCTCAAAGCAAACTAGCGCTGACCATGTGGTCGATCGGAATGGCAGACGCGCTCGGGTCAGATGGACCAATGATCGTTGCGGTGAACCCCGCTTCATTCTTGGGAAGCAAGATGGTCAAAGAAGCTTATGGACGTGCCGGACACGACCTGAAGATCGGTGCAGATATTCTGACCCGTGCGGCGCTAAGTGATGAGTTCGCAAAGGCTTCTGGGCGATACTATGACAATGATCATAAATCCTTTGCGCAGCCACATCCCGATGCACTGGATGCCGCCGCAAACCAACGCGTCATCGAAGCGATCGAAACACTGCTTGGCTAGGACGGGTACGGCGCTTTCAGGAAGACTGCTCAAGCTGAGCTGGAAACCAAATCACGCTTCCAAAACCAATACGAAAATACTAGACTCAAGCTCGCTGCACTTAACTGAGTGAAGCACATACGTGCGTAATTTCAGAAAGAGATTACGCGCCCAAGACGGAGACGACATGACTGATTTCCTGCTTCTGGCATTTTTGTTCCTGATATCAGGCGTTATTGCCGTGCCGATTGCCTCTCGATTAGGGCTGGGGTCAGTTCTAGGTTATTTGATCGCCGGGATCATTATTAGCCCATTGTTGGCGCTTCTGCATGTTGATGTCGTCTCGATCCAGCATTTTGCCGAGTTCGGTGTTGTGATGATGCTGTTTCTGGTCGGGCTTGAGCTGGAACCAAAGCTCTTATGGTCTATGCGCACAAGACTGCTTGGTCTTGGCGGAGGGCAAGTTGCCCTGACCACCATGGCTGTCACAGGCGTTGCTCTGGCGTTTGGCCAGATTTGGTCAGTTGCCTTGGCCATTGGGCTTATCATGGCGCTCTCATCGACCGCTATTGTGCTTCAGACCTTGAGCGAAAAGGGTCTGATGAAGAGTGATGGAGGCCAATCGAGTTTCTCGATTCTGCTGTTTCAGGACATCGCCGTGATCCCAATGCTGGCACTTATCCCGCTTTTGGCACTGCCGGAATTGACTGAGGCCTTGTCTCACTCAGCGCATGGCGGTGATGAGCACCATGGATCAGGTATGAGCCTTGTTGCGGGCCTACCTGGGTGGGCCGCCGCATTGGTCACACTCGGTGCAATCGCAGCCGTGATTGGCGCAGGCAACTACCTTACCGGGCCAATATTCAGGTTCATTGCTGCAGCCAATCTCAGAGAACTCTTTGTCGCAACAGCCCTGATGATGGTCATAGGCATTGCCTTGTTGATGTCGCTCGTCGGGCTCTCTCCGGCTTTGGGCACATTCCTCGCCGGTGTTGTTCTGGCCAATAGCGAATACCGACATGAACTTGAAAGCGACATTGATCCCTTTAAGGGCCTGCTTCTTGGTCTCTTCTTTATAACGGTTGGAGCCGGAATTAATTTCAGCCTTTTATCTGAAAACCTTGTACTGATTGCCAGCCTGACACTTGGGCTAATCGCTTTGAAAGTTGCCGTTCTTTATGGGCTGGCTGTGACTTTCAAAATAACCGGATCGGATCGTTGGCTGTTCAGTCTAGGATTGGCGCAGGCCGGAGAGTTCGGATTTGTGCTTCTGTCGTTTACAGTCGCTAATGGCGTTATCCCGGGCGACTTGGCAGACCGTTTGCTTTTAATCGTCGCTCTTTCAATGTTGCTGACGCCAGCGCTTTTCATTTTCTATGATCGCCTCATTGCTCCCCGATACGCGGTTACAGACGAACGGGACATGGACGAGGTGGATGAAAAGAGTTCGATTATCATCGCAGGTCATGGACGTGTCGGCGGGCTTGTCAGCCGTATCCTTCGCGGCATGGGTCTATCACCCACAGTTATAGACTTTAGCTCCAAGCAACTAGAGATGCTTAAAGTCTTCGGCCTGCACGCTTATTATGGGGATGCAACACGCCCTGATTTGCTACATGCGGCGGGTATAAATGAAGCGAAGCTCTTTGTGGTTGCCATTGATGACAAGGAGCAGATCACGCATCTGACTAAATACCTTTGTCACCATTATCCGGATCTGCATGTCGTTGCCCGTGCAGTCGATCGCAATCATGTCTACGACTTATGGCATGTCGGATGCCGGGACATCATTAGAGAGTCGTATGACAGTTCGCTGCGCATGGGACGCTCAGCGATTGAGGCTCTGGGACACACCCGTGATCAGGCCGAGCGCATGATCTCTGCGTTCAATGAAAAGGATCGGGAAAGCATGCTGATCGCTGCTGAGCATTATGATCCGAGCATCCCGGCCCATGAAAACGAGGAATATGTTCAGAATATCCGTGAGAGCCGTGGCGATTGGGAAGCCGAGCTTGAGGCCCGCATGAAAGTCATTATGGCTACTGAGTAGTAGCCATACCCAACAAATTCGTGCGCGAGATCGTGGGCTGATATTTGAGCGGGATCGGAGTTCCTTATATCCTCAGTTAAATGATATGCACGCTTCATTATCATGAAAACTGATGCGAACCCGAGAATAGACATAAGAGTTTTGGCTATCGCGGAATGTGCATTCGGTTCCTCAACTTCCTTCTGCCAAGTCTTCAGATTTCATAAGTCCTGCTGCCGAGAGGATCGAAATTGCCGGGTCCATGGCCGGGCAATAACGTTTCCAGCGATTTCGCGACGAAGTGTAGAGTGGTTGGCGAACCTGTACTGAGCTTGCAGTCGCGACTGGCGCCTGATGTTCATGAAATGAGAGACAGGCCTGATCAAATTCCAGTCCACAGAAGTCTAGCATGCGTTGGGTTTGTCCGATCTGATCATCAAGGATGCTCTCGTAGTCGACAATCGTGAATCTCGACCGAGGGAGCGCTCTTGAGAAGTTCTCAAGCATACGGTTGAAAGCAACCGTGTAGTGGGCCGTCTCCTCCAAATCATAAGCATAAGCATAGTAAGAGAAGGCTGTCGCAAAGAGCTGGCGATAATTGCTCAAGACGGTGTCCGCTGGATGTCGTCGAAGACAGATTATACGGGCATTAGGCACTGCAGAGAGAATGATAGGTGCAAAGAAAATGTTGAGCGGCATCTTATCTGTGAAGCGGCCAGTAATTCCGAATGATTTCTCCACGCGTGACAAATAGCGGTGTCCCACTTCCCGGAGGTCGATTTGTTGTGCGCTCTTCAGCGTCGGGCCGTCCAAAACAAACGCCCCCGAAGTTTTGACGGCCCGCTTCAGCAAGACGCTGAAATCGCTCAGCTCACCAGCAGCTTCGATAAGGGGATGGCTCGTCAAAATACGATCGACCAAGGTCGTCCCGGTACGAGGCATTCCCGTGATGAAGACCGGGCCATCGGCTTCGGCATGGTCCATAATAGGCAGTGTGTGAGCATTTTCAGTGGCTGCCTGAAAGATCTCAGCGTCAGCTATTCGACGGTCTTCAATATGCTTTTGCTTTTGTTGCTTTGCGAGCTTGAGCCACGACATCGCTCTGTCAGGATGGCCAAGATCGTCGTACGCCTTTGCCAGTGCGTGGCCTAATTGAAGATCTGAATCAGGATCGTTCGCCCGCCGATGAGTCCAAGCGTCCTCAAGACTCTCACAGTCGTTCATTTCCGATGTTTGCTTCGTAATTGAGACCCTAGCGATACGGGCTCGGTTATCTCGGGGTGATAATTCAAGGCATTGGTCGAATGCTGCTCGCGCACCGTCAAAGTCCCCTGCAAACTGTAACGCGGCCCCCAAATTGTATTGAAAGCCTGAATTGCCGGGTTCGAGTGCGGTGGCCTTTCTATAAAATGGGATCGCCTCAGCATGGTGCCCCGTTCGAGAGAGGACGACCCCAATCATATCCAAGGTATCAGCGCTACCTGGCATCCCCTCAGCAGCTTTTCGCGCATGCATGACAGCGTCTTCGCGTTGGTTTAGCGCCAAAGCGCTGCGTGCGGCCGCAGCATATAAACTCGGTGGTGCGAAATTCCTGCCGGCCGCCTCATTAAAGAGTTGCAGTGCCTTCGCATGATTTTCATGGTCGGCAGCAATTATTCCGAGCAGGAACAACGCCTCACCTGACCGTTGATTTTGATGGATTTCCTCAATGCAAAGCGCATGAGCTTCTCGGTAACGTTGGGCTTTGATGTGGCGTCGAGCCTGTATCAGTCGTTCTGGACGAGCCATTATCCATGCCTTTGTTTTGGTCATCATGATTAAAAATACAGCACCTATAAGTCAAAGTGAGGCTGAACTGATCAAGTGCCCGCTACAATTTTTGTTTTCTCGTTCCGTTTGTGAAAATCTCAAAAGCCAAACGTCGCTTGGAGAATGATCAATGAAAAAAACACTATTTATGTCTGGCAGTGCAGTAGCCCTTAGCGCCATTATTCTTCCAGGATATACGCAGGAAGCGGCGCCTGTCGAAGACGAAGCGCGGCAGGATGTGGTTATTGTAACAGCGACTCGTCGTGAAGAATCCGTCCAAGATATTGCTCTCAATATCGCAGCTGTGGGCGGGCCGGAAATAGAGGAGCAGGGTCTTGATGAACTTGCGGATCTTATCGCTTACGTGCCTGGAATTAACATCGTTGACCGAGGGCCACGCCAAGGAAACCCAATTATCGTTAGGGGTCTTAATGCCGACCCGATAGGGTCCGGGGATGGTAATAATAATGGCGGTGGTACGGTCGCGACTTACTTGGGCGAGGTGCCCCTTTTCATTGACTTGAAGCTCAATGATCTTGAGCGCGTCGAAGTCCTGCTTGGTCCACAGGGGACGCTTTACGGAGCGGGTACATTGGCAGGCGCAATTCGATACATTCCGACAAAGCCGAAGTTCGACGCCGATACGTTCGAAATACGCGCCGAAGCCTTCCAATATTCAGAAGCTGACGACATTTCTTCTGACGTTGGATTTACATTTAACAAACAGTTCGGGGATCGGTTTGCCATTAGAGGATCGTTGGATTTCCTGAATGATAGTGGCTTCGTTGATCAGCCTTTCCTCCTGCAAGAGCTCGGTGTTTCCAATCCTGATCCAGACTTCACGGATGACGCTGCGGTGGCCGCAAATCTACGGAGTGAGAATGATGTGGACAGTGAAGAGGCGATCTCCGGCCGTTTAGCGGCCCGGTTCCAACCCGTGGATTGGATCGATGGAACTTTGACCTATTACTACCAGCAGGTTGATGTGGGTGGCCGTCGCATCTCGTCGGCTCGGGCGGTTTATCCAGGTGCCGGACCTGAAATTTTCACGGCCGGCGAATTTGAAAATGCAAAACGAATCTCCGAGCCTAACGAAATCACCAACGATCTCATTGCGCTTGAAGTTACCGCAGACCTTGGGTTCGCAGAGCTGACATCAGCGACCGGGTTTTCAACATTTGAGGATGAAGGTAATCGTGACCAAAATGACCTCTTAATTTCGCTCGAGTACTCCTACGAGCTGTTTCCTGCCTTTGCGTCACGAACGACTGAAATCGGTGAGACGGAAACGCTCACTCAGGAAGTAAGACTTGTTTCCACAATCGACAGTCCGTTCAGCTACATCGTGGGTTACTTCTACTCGCAGCAAGATGCAGCATCCTTCTCTCAGGAAGTGACCCCGGGATATGCTGCGTTTGCAGGTTTCAATCGGCCGGACGATCTGGAGTACTTTGCGCAGAGCTATACCGAGCTTGAAGAGTCCGCATTCTACGGAGAACTGACCTACGAGGTCACCGATCGTTTGTCGGTCACCGGCGGCCTTCGCTATTACGAGTATGATCTTAAGGAATTTAGTGCTGTAGACTTCCCGCTTTTCGATCCGGGTTTCGTTGCACCAACGCTTGGTGAGATTAAGGGCTCAGCGTTTAATCAACCGGGTCAATCTGATGATGGGTTTCTCTACAAGTTCAACGTTTCATACGATTTGACGGACGATTTCTTAGTCTACGGTACAATTTCGCAAGGCTATAGGATCGGCAACTCAAATGGGCTTGGGCCATGCCCACAATTCGACCCCAATGCGACCCAGGGTTCCTGTGCGCTGGCCCCTGGTCAGCAGTTTGGACCTAACCCCGGTGACATTGCTCAATTTGATGAAAGAGCTTTCGGGCCAGATCAAACCACCAACTATGAGCTTGGCGCCAAGACCACTTGGCTTGACGGCGCACTAACCTTGAACGGTGCCGTCTTCTTCGTCGAATGGGAAGACCCTCAACTTTCGTCAGCGACGGTAAATGCGAATATCCCGATCACGATCAATGCGAATGGCGCTGAATCAATTGGATTGGAGGTTCAGGGATCTTGGCAGGTCAACGAGAACTTCGATGTTCGTGGCTCATTCAGCTATGCTCAGTCAGAATTGACTGAAGATGTCCCATTCCTGGTAAGGACGATCACGCCTCCGGGATTCGGGACTGCGTTTGAGGATGGTCAGGCTGGGGATCGCCTCCCCGGCTCCCCAGAAACTCAGTTTGCGGTTTTCGGGAACTACGTCTTCCCACTTGCCAGTGGAAACGAAGTATTCGTCAACGGAGGCTACGCCTACCAAGGTGACGTGCTGACTCGAACCGGTGACCGGGGATCCAGTGTGTCGCTCGATGCGTTCGGCGTTGCTAACGTCGCGGCTGGCTATCAAACCGAAGCGTGGACGGCACAGCTTTACGTGAATAACCTCTTTGATGAGTACATAGAAACGGGATTCGTAGGCACACCGCTATCAAATCAAATCGTACAGGACATCAATGGCGACCCTGTCACTGTTCGGACTCACTATGCCACTTTGGCACCGCCTCGAACGATCGGCGTTCGATTCCGCTACCAGTTCAAGTAGTAGATCAACAGAGGTTGAAATGTGAATTCAGGCAAGGCATCCGACGATCTCATATCGGATGCTTTGCCTACGCTCCTTTGAAACCCATCTACGCAAAGACTAAAGCATGAAAATGAGTGCGCCGTGGGCTACGAGCGGCGCGTTTTGACGTCTCCGTGTCAGCGCAGGTGCCAATCACGGTATGCAAGCGCTGCCTTACATTGCCGATATTGATGCTGCGGTTCTCACTGTCGGGGGTTTCAGATAGACACAACACGAGCGGTCATATCAGCCCATGGTGACGGTGTCGTTTTATAAGTCCCTGTCATCCAAGAGCCGGTCTTGGTTTTGGACGAAGGCAGCGCTGACCTTACGGCGAATGTAAACAGCGCAACAACCGCCGGGTTTGCGCAAGTTGTTGCGAGCGGATCACCAATCGGCACAGTGACACCCGGCTGCGCAAATACGCCTCAGGGTCATTTCTGCGCGCCTACAGCTGCAGAAGCCATCACACAGATCATTGCCTTTTTTGATACATCCAGAACTGAGGAAGCGCCCATTATTCCAGTTTCGGAATAGCTTCGGTGCTCAACTCCTTATAAAACCGATCTGTTTTTGAGCTGAACCCTTGGGGATCGCTCAGTCACCGGATAATGGCGCTTTCACCTCGCGCATAACCCGCAATTTGGGACACGCCAGCTGATCCAGGTGAGCGTAAGAAGGTCTCCAGAAGGGAGAAAGAAATGCCTGAATCAAATTACACCTTGCAATGCATAGAAAGGGCGGTGACCTTCATGTCTGAGAAAACAAGAAGCGGAGAGTCACCCGACCTTGACGAGATCGCATCAGCGGCGGGTCTGTCCAAGTATCACTTCAATCGGTTGTATCGACTAGCAACAGGCGAAACACCGGGGGAAACGCTCACACGGTTCAAGCTGTCACAAGCGACGGAGCGTCTTCGCAACCCGGATGTGTCCGTCACTGAAGCGGCGTTCTCAGCCGGATATGGCTCCAGCCAGTCTTTCGCAAAAGCCCTTAAACGGGTCTTGTCGGCCTCGGCAACAAGTATTCGTGAGGATGCTGAGCGTCTGGGTGCTGCGATTGAAACACTGATCGTCCCGCAAACAGCGGACGGTAAAGATCGCGCAGACTTGTCCGTGGAAATCGCCCAGATCGAACCGTTCAAAGCGATTGCCCTGCGCACAGATGGAACCTATCCGAGCCTCAACGCGTCCTACTGGGCCCTGTTTGAAGCCGCCGGTGGACCGGATGTCGTACAAGCTATTCTCGGTCGACCATATGGTGATATTGGATCAGACACGCATGAAGATCTCAGATTTGACTGCGCCCTGAAACTGACCGATCCAGCAGAGCATTTGCCTGAAAACATCACCCACACGGATATCAACGGTGGAGCTTATTTGGTGACCCGTCACGTCGGATCATACGATCAACTGCCAGATGCCATCGACAGATTATATCTGGCTGCCTTGTCACTTGATGAGGCGCGTGTCTCCGATGAACCCCTTCTGTTTCACTATCTCGACGATCCTGAAACAAATGCAGAGGCCGATCTTCGCACCGACCTCTACCTTTCACTCGAAACACAACACTAGGGAGCAAAACCATGACTTTTCGAGCACCCTTTATCGCGGCGATGATCGCCATAGTTCCAACCCAAAGCGCTATCGCAGACGTAGACCGACAGGACTTTGTTGAAGCCTTATTCGACGCCTTCAATGCTCACGATGTCGAAACGCTCAAGACTTTCTATTCTGAAGATACGGTCGTCTATTCACCGGAAAGTTGCGAGCCAACAATTGGACGTGAGGCGATTGGCGAAGGCTATTTGCAAATGTTCCAGCAGATCCCGGACGTTCATGACGCACTGGAAGTCGCTGTGACGGATGGAAATAAGACAGCCGTGATTTTCACAGCGTCCAGCAAAATTCCGGGCGCGGAGTTTGAGCTGCCAATCTCGGCTTTCCTGACCATTGAAGATGGGCTGATCGTTGAAGACCGCGTCTTCTTTGATACGGATATTGAGATGAACTGCGATCGCTAAGACCTTAGTATTTTAGTGAGAAGCGCCCCGGCGGGAGACCTGCCGGGGCGTTTTGTTGCGTGCATTGCGCCATTTTTATCCCGGGGTGCCACGCTGAATTCGTCCGGCAGCGTATTATCCAACTGCTGCCGCCAACCAATCAATTTTAGCGAAAATTTGCCATAAGCTTTGACGCTAGGTTGAGACGCAGTGGGTAGTTTCAGTCCTCATAATGCGATGGCGGCGGAGCCAATCGCGGATAAGGGCTGAACATGAGACGGTTTTTGAACCTATTTAAAAGACTGAGTAAAGTCATCGCGAGCCTTGTCGTGATTCAAATCGGCTTCGCACCGGCAGTCTCTGCGGAAGACGCCATGCCAGCGTCTGCCCAAGTGACACATCAAACGGTCTTTATCAGCAAGGGCGCGTCCCTGCCGATCATGTCAAATAGCGCGTTTGACATGCTGGTTGTCGCGGAGCCTGAGGTGGCTGTGGCAGCGCCTGTCTCGACTCGTGAATACTATGTCCGCGGTCGCTCTATCGGTACGACGAACATGCTGGTCTACAATGAAGCGGGAAAGCTGGTTCAACTCGTCGATATTGTTGTGACGCCGGACATCGGTATCATTCAGCGCGATCTCGATCTCCTTTTCCCGAATACTGATATCACTTTGCACGCGGTCGCAGAAAAGGTCCGCGTGAGTGGCTCTGTTGATAGCCCAGAGACGATCAACCGCATTCTTGAAGTGGTCGAAGGCCACGTGCCCGGCCTGGTCATTGATGCTCTCGATACCGAGCTTCCTGGACAGGTCCTCCTGGAAGTCCGCTTTGTTGAAGCGTCGCGCGAAGACATACAGGAACTCGGGTTCGGGTCAGATATCAGCCGTCCTGGAGACTTTCTATTTCTGACCAGCGAACGGTTACTGTCCGGCAGCGTCGGTAACACGATTGGTGCAATTACGGGCGGGACCGGTTCAACCTCCATTGATGTCTTTCTTGAGGCTCTCGAAGAAATCGGTTTGGTTCGCACTCTGGCTGAACCTAATCTGGTTTCACGGTCAGGTCAGACCGCATCCTTCCTCGCCGGCGGCGAATTCCCAGTGCCGGTGGCCGCAGACGAAGGCAACATCACGATCCAATACAAGAATTTTGGTGTGAGCTTGGAATTCACCCCGATTGTCGAAAGCAATGAGCGTATTGTCCTGTCAGTGACTCCAGAGGTTAGCGGGCTCGACCCGCGTAACTCTGTCAGGCTCTCAGATGTCGAAATTCCGGCCATTACCGTGCGACGAATCCAGACCGAGATCGAGCTTGCCAGCGGACAGAGCTTTGCAATTGCGGGATTGATCCAAAACGATTTCCAACTCTCAAAAGCGCAAACACCGCTGCTGGGGGACCTACCAATTCTGGGAGCTCTGTTCCGCTCAAGCCGGTTCACTAATAATGAAACTGAGCTGGTCGTGATCATTACACCGCATCTCGTCATGCCACCGAGCAACGGGAAGGCTCTCGCGACGCCGATTGATGACACTGAGAAAGTTGGTCTCGTTGAATTCCAGGCGCTTGGAAAAATGGAAAAGGGTGACGGTGCCCCTCTTGGGGATGCTGTTCGCTCCAATATTGCCTCGCAAAAGCGCGGACCGACCACGCCGGAAGCGGAGTAAATCGCGATGACCGCTTTGCATATTCTGAGCACTGATCCGCAACGCCTGGATTTATCTGAAGCAGACGGTTTCACAGCGGTTCTCGGACATACGACACCGCAGAGCCTCTTCAATGTTCTGTCTCAAAACCCGTCGGTCTTCTGTCTAATTGATGTCGCAAGTGATCTAGATCTAGCTCGCGTTTTAGATGGCCTGTCTGAACGGTTTTCAGATGTTCCAACGCTCGTGCTCGGCGATCAGCTTCCTCTAGACGCCGTTCGACGTTTATCAAAGCTACGCAGTTGGGATTTACTATCGGGTTCGACGACTGAGCCGGACATTCTTGAGAGCCTCTCCAATCTGTCTTTGCCAACGCCATTCATTCAAGACCAAACGCCCCAGACGGGTGGGGAGTGCTACGCGTTCGTGTCGACTGTTGGTGGAGCCGGCGCAAGCCTGCTTGCTGTGGAAGCGGCCTTTCAAATCAAGAAAGCCAACCAACAGCAATCGGTGTGTCTGATCGATCTTAATTTTGTTGATGGCATGATCGCAACTTATCTGAATTGCGAAGCGGGTCTTAGCAAAGCGATGTTTCGTAAGGATGCCGCCTTGATTGACACGGTGTTATTGCAAAGCGTCGTAACGCCTCATCCTTATGGGATTGATGTGATCGCCTGCCCGCTGTGGACAGTCGAGCAATCGACGCCATCACGCGAATTTGTTCTACAGCTTCTGGATGTCGCATGCGAGTATTATGACGTGGTTCTCCTCGATGTACCGCGATGGCCGAATGCTTGGTCGCTCAACGCTTTGAATGGCTGTGATGCTATCGTCCTCATTAGCGAGCTGACTGTTCCCGCCCTCAACGCCTCAAGGCTTTGGATGCAGCATTTGGTAGATGATCTGTCTGGTATGAATGACGCTGCACCATCGATCATGCCGGTCCTAAATCGTCAGAAAAAGAACATGCTTGGCAGCCGTGTTTCAGTCGATCAGGCAGAAGCGGCTCTACGCCAACCCGTTTTTGGATCAATCCGCTCAGATTGGGCTGCAGCTGTTGCCGCCGTCAATCTTGGCCAAGCCATCGGTGAAGCGAAACCCAACTCGGTCATTTCCAAAGATGTCAGCGACCTCATGCAGCGTGTTCGCAGGGTTGTCCGCGCGCCTCAACAACCTGAATTGAAGCGAGCTTCGTGATGGCGCGGTTTTCGATCAAAAAAGAGCCGTCACCTGTCATTCTGGAAGAAACGCCGGACCTGAGCCACAGCACAACGCTTCAAGAGCCAGAGGATGCACACACCTCTCCGGAACCGAGCGAGGAAGAGAAAAGCCTGAACGATCAGCTTCTCGACGCGAAGATCCGCATCCATAACAAGATCATTGATGAGCTCGATCTCACCGTTCTCGGGAAGCTCAAAGAGTCGGAACTTCGGACCCAGGTCGGCGTGTTCGTGACCCGTCAGATTGCACGTGAACGTCTGCCACTCGGTGCCGCTGAAGTGGCTCGGTTTACCGACTCTATTGTGCACGAAATGGTTGGCCTTGGCCCTTTGGAACCCCTGCTTGAGGATGAGGCCGTCTCTGACATCCTGATCAATGGCTTTAATCAGGTCTATGTTGAAAAAGGCGGTGAGCTTGAGCTGTCGCAAGCGAGATTTCGTGACAACGAACACCTTCGTCGGATCATCAATAAGATCGTTTCCGCGGTTGGCAGACGCGTTGATGAGGGATCGCCACTCGTCGATGCACGCCTTGCGGATGGGTCGCGTGTCAACGCTGCGATCGAGCCGATTGCGATCGATGGTCCGCTCGTTTCCATTCGTAAGTTCTCAAAGAAACCGCTTACGCTGGAAAAACTGGTTAGCTTCAAAGCGATGCCGAAACCGGTCGCTGACTTCCTCTTCTCAGCCGTCAAATGCCGCGTCACAGCCATCATTTCGGGTGGGACAGGTTCAGGTAAGACAACGCTTCTCAATGCGCTCTCAGCTGCGATTAGTCATAAGGAACGCCTGATCACGATTGAGGATGCGGCAGAGCTACAGCTCCAACAGCCTCATGTGGCGCGCATGGAGACCCGCCCAGCGAATCTCGAAGGCAATGGCGAGATCAAGCAGCGGGAACTTGTGAAGAATGCACTTCGGATGCGCCCGGACCGCGTTATCCTGGGTGAGGTACGCTCCGACGAAGCCTTCGACATGCTTCAGGCCATGAATACAGGTCACGAAGGCTCAATGGCGACGATCCACGCCAATAATCCGCGTGAGGCCATCACGCGACTTGAACAGATGGTTGCCATGGGCGGTCTGCGCATTTCACAGGAAGCTGTCCGGGGTCAGATCTCAGCCGCAATCGGACTGATCCTTCAGGCGCAGAGACTGAGCGATGGTTCGCGGCGGATTACCCACGTGACGGAAGTGACCGGCATGGAAGGCGATATCATCCAGATGCAGGATATCTTTGTCTTCAAGCGTATTGATACGACGGAAGATGGAACCGTGATCGGAGAGTTTCGCGCAACAGGTCTAAGGCCGAAATGCCTAGAGGATATGAGCCGTCGCGGCATACGTGTTCCAAACGAGACATTTGATCCATCGAGACCTCTTCTTGAAGTCGGAGCGAAATCTTGAGCTCTGAGGCGATCCTATATGTTCTCATTGGCGCGTCGGCCCTGCTCGCGATACAGTCGCTGTTCGATTTCTCCAAAGAGAACAAACAGAAACGCTCAATCAACAAACGCCTCAAAGTCCAATCAGAAACCGAAAGTCTCGCCGAGGCCGTGGTTGAACTGCGCCAGAGAAAAGGGTTGGATGAGTTTGGTAATCGCAGGATCAAAAACGTTTGGTTCGGTCGCCTCGTCGCCAGATCTGGGCTAGCGCCCCAACCCATCTTATGGGCTTTATACGCGTTGGTCTTCGCAAGCGCTATTTCGGGTCTTATCCTTTATTTCAGCTCGCCAATCTTCGCGATTGCCGCATTCGCCGTTACGCTGCCAGCCGTCCCCTATTTCGCCCTGACATGGCTTGGTGCGCGGCGTGAGCGTTTGCTGGGTCTACAGCTCCCCGATGCACTAGATGTGATCGTGCGCAGTTTGCAAGCAGGTCACCCGGTATCGACTGCGGTCGCCCTGGTCGGACGGGAGACGCCTGATCCGCTAGGTTCTGAGTTCGGCCTCGCGGCTGATGAAATTTCGTTTGGCTCAAGTCTGGGACAGGCGATCCAGAAAATGGCCGAGCGGACCGAACATCCCGATATCAATCTATTTTCGGCGATCGTGCGGCTGCAGGCTAAAACCGGCGGCAATCTTGGCGATCTTTTGGCCACCAGTGCGAAGACGATCCGCCAACGCCAGAAGATGCGCCTGAAAGTGAAAGCCGCCTCAGCGGAGGGCCGTATGTCTGCGATTATCCTGACCGCAGCGCCCTTCCTTGTGATGATCGGTATGCATTTCATGACGCCTTATTTTTACGGCGATGTGATTGATCATCCCGTCATCCAGTGGGGTCTCGGCATTGCGCTGGTCTGGATGATTATCGGCAACGCTGTGATGCGCTCAATGACGAATTTTAAGGTGTAGACATGCTTGAAACATTCTTCAACGAGCCGGGATTATTAATTTTTGCAGGTGCGCTCGCCTCGCTACTTCTGATCATTCCAGCCACAGTCCTCGCGACCCGTGACCGCTCACGCGTGTCATCGCGTTTGGATCTTTCAGCCATTAGCGCGGCACAACCGGAGACGAGTGCCACACAAGGTGCGTCGGACTGGTTCGCTGCGATTGGTCAGCGCCTCACCTCTCAATCGGGTGAAGAAGTCTCGCGTCTGCGCAAACAGCTTATGCGCGCAGGGTTCTTCAAACCCTCATCTCCTTATGTCTTCCTGGGTATCCAGCTCGCTTCACTGGTGCTGCCTCAGATCCTTCTGCTCATAAGCTTGCCATTTCTGCCGTTTGAGCTTGAGGGCATTCTTCTCCTTCTAACGTCAGCGGCGCTCGCCATTATCGGTTATATGATCCCGACCAGCACCGTGAACCGCTTGGTAGAGCGGCGTGAGCAGCACTACCGCGATGGCTTTCCAGATATGATGGATCTGCTGGTCGCTTGCGTCGAAGCCGGGCTCAGTATGGACGCTGCCATTGTGAGAATTTCTGACGAGCTCAGGCTGCGTTATGAACACCTTGCAGCGCAGCTCTACATGATGAGCCTTGAAATTCGGGCCGGTCGCAATCGCAGTGCTGCATGGGACAATTTTGCAGAACGCCTCGGCCTCGAAGAGGCACGCGCTCTCGCGGTGATGCTAAAGCAATCAGATGACCTTGGCACCAGTGTCGGTGAGACACTGCGTGTGTTCGCTGTTGATATGCGTGAGCGTCGGATGCTGCTTGCAGAGGAGAAAGCACTGGCGTTACCGGCAAAGCTGGTCGTCCCCCTCATTCTCTTCGTCTTTCCGACATTGCTCGCGGTTTTAATGCTGCCAGCTGTTGTCCGCATGATGTATGTATTTGGGAACCAATCGCTATGAAGATGTCTTACACAAAAAAGAGCCGTTCTCTTAAAGATGATGATGGCAACCTCATCCTCGCCGCCGCTTTTATCATTCCAGCCTTAATGGCAATCGGAGGTCTCGCAATTGACTTACGACGTGGAAATAACGCATCAAATGAACTTCAAGCAAGCCTGGATGCCGCCGCACTTGCCGCGCTTAGCGACGAGAGCGTCACAAACGCCAATGTGAGCACATTTGCACAGTCATTTGTGACTGAAAACATGGACGCGAAATGCGTCCCGTCTGTCACAGGCACCAAGCAGGATGGCAAAGTCACCGTATCGGGTACATGTATTCTGGACACCACTCTTCTGGTTTATATCAACAAGCCGACAATAACGGTTTCGCAGGATGCTATCGCAGAGAAGTCTGGTCAGGGTCAGACACCTTGTGTTCTTGCGCTCAGCAGAAATGCGTCTCCAGCAATTTCAATTAACTCTGGTTCGATGCTAAACGCGCCGGGATGCCAAGTGCACGCGAATTCAAGCGACTCAGAAGCGATCTATGTTAACAGCCAAAGTTCAATCATTGCGAGTGAGACATGTTCTGTCGGCGGAACGGAAACAAATTCAGGGAGCTCGATTCAACCATCGGCTATAGAAAATTGCGCGCGCTTGGACGACCCGTTCGAATATTTACAAAAGCCAACCAATACGAGCGGTTGTAACCATAGAGATTTTAAACCGGGCGTCAGCACAACAATGAGCCCCGGTATCTATTGTAAGAAGACAGAGATTGAAGACGGAATCACGGTTACGATGCTGCCGGGCACCTATGTGTTTCGAAAAGGGGAGCTGGTTATCAACAGCGGTGGAAAACTCGTTGGGTCCGATGTAACCCTCTATTTCCACGATAAAGAGGCATATTTGCTCGCGAATTCAGACTCGACAGTTCAACTTGATGCGCCCGACAGCGGCTATTATCAAGGCATCGTAATGTTCCAGAACCGCAAAGTGAGCGAAGGCGACGCTCAACCCTTCGAGATAAACAGCCGGTCGAAATCGTTTCTGGAAGGCGTCACCTATCTTCCTAAAAGCCACTTTAAAATTAATAGTAAAAGCGATGTGAATACTAGCGCGAGCTACAGCGTTATCGTCGCAAACACGATTGAGGTGAACTCGGAGTCAGCGCTGGAAATCGCGTCAGATTTCGATAGCGGAACGCCACTTCCGGACATTTTCACAGAGAGCGAACCAAGACTGACGCACTAAGTGAGATACGACTTAGAGTGTTGATTCCGGGACGCTTTGTTCCTCGACATCATCCCCGAGTATAACTTTCACATTTGACGTTACTGGCCCGGTGGCCTGAACCGGCTGCACGACCGATCTCGCTTTCCGCGTAATGGCTGGACGCTTCACTTGCGAGGTTGTGAAAGTTTGAGACACCAGTTTAGCGTCTGCGTCAGGACGTTCCTTGACCTCAGAACTGCCGACCAATGCAAGTGACAGCCTACCATCCTGAGCGGCCATTGAGAGCGCTTTTGCCTGCTCAAGATTGACTGACAGCGTTGCTGTTTTCGCCAGCTCAGGCTCTTCGGAAAGAACGTTATCATTGCGGTCAATGGCCAACACTTCCACATCTTGCAACAGGACACGGGTTGTTACGTTTTCTCTGTCATCCTCGAATGTGTGCAACACATCGACGCGCGCGCCGGGGAGCACAAATCCCGCAACACTGGAGACATCATCCGTACGGATTGAAACCGCTCTCATACCCGGTTTCAGACGGGCTGCGAGCGCACTCTGACCGCCAGGAACAGACAAACGAGACGCTAGAATCGGCTTTCCAGCCTGAATATCGGTCAGGGCCTGTCGTGAGCTATCGCTGTCACCAGCCAGCGCTGATAAAGACCGGAACGCGCCATAAGGGACATCATCCTTTGGCCAGTCCGCCAGTGTGAGATTTGATAAGGAAACATTCTCACCTTGCAGAATGCTCGTGGACGCCACGACGATTTTCACTGTTGTGACCTGAACTTCGGGAACTGACGGTGCAGCGACCGTTTGGTTGGCATCGGCTTGATTGGCAAATAGCCCCCATCCAAGCGCTGCAGACCCAACAGCACCTGATGCAATGAGCATATAAAGACCACGATTGCGCATAGGACTCTCCTTCTTACGAAAATCCTAGAGAAGGTCTTCTAACCTCATGCGTATTTCGGGACTCAGATTCATCCCAATCTCGTAACATCGCATTTAGCATGATCGAGGCCTTGGCCATCAGGGGGTCCAAGGCTGTGACCCAGAGCCAGCGCTTGTCAATTTTTTCATCACCGTTATTGCCTCGCTGGATGACTGAAGCCCCATCCGATTTCTCGACCACAGTTACGAATGCGCTGAACGCGAAAACCAAGCCTGTTGGTTCGCTTGGCGATATCGAGACGCTTGCCGCAAAACTTGCGCACATTCAGGGATCGCTTCAACCATCAGCAGAGACTTGCAGCCTGACAATCTTCGCAGGTGACCATGGCATGGCGAAAGCTGGCGTTTCGGCCTATCCGCAAGCTGTAACACGCCAAATGGTCCTGAATTTCCTGAATGGAGGTGCAGCGGCGAACGTCTTTGCTAGATCAATTGGCGCGACGGTGCAGGTCGTCGATGCAGGGGTCGCAGGTGGCCCGATTAAGCATGACAATCTCATCGATCGGCGCATCGGGGATGGCACTAGGAATGCTATTGAGGGCCCAGCGATGACACCTGATCAAGCTGAGCAAGCGCTTCAGGCTGGTCAGAAGATCGGCAGCGCTATCGAAACGGATGTTGTCTGCTTTGGTGAAATGGGAATTGGGAACACGTCATCAGCGTCCCTCCTAGCTGCAAAGCTGCTAGGCCTGCAGATCGCAGATCTCGTTGGAAGAGGGACGGGACTAGAGGATGAGGGGCTTACGAGGAAACTCGCTCTCCTCGAAACAGCGTCCAATCGGACCCCAGGGACACTGGATGCCAGAACAGCTCTGAGCGAATATGGCGGCTTCGAGATCGCGATGATGGCCGGCGCAATGATTGGGGCTGCTGAAAATCAACGCATCATCCTCGCCGATGGGTTCATCGCAACAGCGGCGGCGCTATCCGCACTTACAATCGATCCTGAATGCGAACAGGCATTTGTCTACGCGCATAAGTCAGCGGAAGCAGGGCATGTCATCATTCTCGAAGCCTTGAAGGCGAAACCACTCCTCAATCTGGATATGCGTCTGGGAGAAGGCACAGGCGCCCTGCTCGCTTACCCTTTGGTCAAAGCAGCCGCAGCCATGCTACGCGATATGGCGAGTTTTGAAGACGCCGGGGTGAGCGGGCCTGCATGAAGTCTGAGGCTGCTTCTTTCCTGCTGGCGGTCCAGTTTCTAACGCGCGTGCCGATCGGACGCCTCAATGTCTACACGCCAGAGCGCATGACGGCGGCCACCCGATATTATCCTTTAGTCGGTGCCCTTGTTGGCGGCTTTTGCGCGCTGATGTTTGTTGCGTCCGATACTGCTTTACCAACAGCTGTCGCCGTCCTGCTGTCAATTGCCGCTGGATTGCTTCTGACAGGCGCTTTTCATGAGGATGGCCTCGCGGACACATTCGACGGAATTGGTGGCGGACTCACAAGGGAACGCGCGCTCGAGATTATGCGGGATTCCCGGCTCGGGACCTATGGGACCCTGGCGCTGGTCACGGCATTGGCCATCAAAGCAGCCGCTTTAATATCCATGCCGACAGTCATGATCCCAGCCGCACTGATTACGGCTCACGGTTTGTCGCGCCTATCAAGCATCATCGTGATCGCAACGAGCCGCTATGTCCGCGACGAGGGAACAGGTAAGCCCGTTGCAGGCGGCATTTCCTTTATAAGCCTCTTGGTCGCTCTCGTAACGGGAGCTGCGATCGTCGCAATTTGGTGCCTCTTATATCCAAGCCTGGCAATCACGTGGGCTCTAGGCGCGATGGTGATCGGCCACGGTTTAATGCGCGTCTTTTTTGAACCAAAGCTTGGCGGATATACAGGCGATACGCTTGGTGCCATTCAACAGGCCAGCGAGATCGGCTTTTATCTAGGCCTCCTCGCATGGGTCTAATCCTGCTGCGCCATACGACACCGGATGTGACATCGGGCACCTGCTACGGCCAAACAGACCTGGATGTCGCGAGTTGTTTTCCCGAAGAAGCCGAAACCGCTTTCTCGAAACTACCGCCTTTTGAAAGCATCATTTCAAGCCCCCTCACCCGCTGCCGCAAGCTGGCGGAGTTCATTGCTGCCAAAACGCGACTTTCCGTTCAAATCGACCGCCGCCTTATCGAGATGGATTTCGGATCGTGGGAGGGCCGCGCCTGGTCTGATATTCCACGAGCAGAGATCAATGAATGGGCTGACGATGTCCTGCATGCACGTCCGCATGGCGGCGAAAGCGTTGCCATGCTCCGTGACCGCACGCTTGAGGCACTTAAGGACATCTTAGAACGCAAGATACCAACACTCGTCGTGACCCATTCCGGTGTCATAAAGGCGGCCTTGGCGAAGAGTGACGGTGCTGAAGACTTTAATACGCAGATCGACTTTGGCGGCCATGTCACCATATCTGACCTGCAAGGAGACCAAGATGAGTGATGCCGACGCCCACAAAGCCGAAATGCAAAAACTTCAGGCCGTGCAGAAACGCAAAACGAGCGAAGCAAGCGACCCCGAACGTGGTCTCATTCTCGTTCATACCGGAAACGGAAAAGGTAAATCCAGTTCAGCTTTCGGTGTTATCATCCGCGCGCTCGGCTGGGGCCATAAGGTCGGTGTTGTGCAATTCATCAAAGGCAAATGGGTTACAGGTGAGCGCCAATTTTTCGACAAGCTCGGAAGTGTCGATTGGCACACAATGGGCGAGGGCTTCACCTGGAACACGCAAGATAAGGATCGCGATACCGCCGCCGCGTCCGCCGCTTTTGAAAAGGCGACTGAGATGATGGCGAGCGGCGACTATGACTTGATCGTACTGGATGAAATCAACATCGCGCTGCGATATGACTATCTTTCAGTGGAAACGGTTTTAGAGGCGCTGAAAGCCCGCTCAAATCGCACCAGTGTCGTGCTCACTGGGCGCGATGCGAAGCCTGAGCTTTGCGATTATGCCGATCTGGTCAGTGAAATGCGTGAAGTGAAACATCCTTTCAAAGCAGGCATCAAAGCTCAACGCGGCATTGATTTTTGAGGCCTGACATCGCCCAAACTGTGAAACCGCTTTTAAATTCCAGCGTCGCGCTACACGGACTCTGGCTAGATTTTGACTTGGGTGAACCCATGAAAGTCTTGAGTTGGGCCATCAACCGACCCGGCCTTGTTGAAGCCTCAAAGATTGTCTGGCGGCAAATTAGCCCGAACACGCTGACGGAAAGTCTTGATGTAAACACCTGGTTGGACGCTGAGTTGAAGGCACGCAGCGCACGGGATGCTGTCGCCTTTCTGACCTCCCGCACGCTTTCAAACGTCGTTGAGCAGAGGATGAAAAGACCTGACTTCGAGCTTCATTGTGTTGCCACAGTCGGTCTCGGTAATGCAGAGCGTGTCGGTGCGCGGGTCAATCATGACGACAGCAAACTCGGCACGATCAATATTTCGGTCGCGACGAATCTCGGCCTCAGCAACCAAGCCCGCCTCGAAGCCATGAGCCTCATCGTGCAGGCCCGCACTACAGCTATTCTCGAGCAGCGTTTGAGCCTTCCCACCGGTTACGCGACCGGAACTGGAACCGACTGCGTTGCCATTGCCAGTCGCGATGGCGATACGCTTTACACCGGCATGCATACCGAGTTCGGCGAGGCATTGGGTCGCGTCGTTCTCAATTGCGTCACCGAAGGTGCACGCGAGTGGCGTGCTCAGAAGCGTGCCGGACAGTTTTAGCGCGTGGATTTGCGAATTGACAAAGCCTTAGCAAAACCACATACGCACGCGCAGATGGTGCCTTCGTTACTGGGGGCTAAGAGGGAAGCTGGTGTAAATCCGGCGCTGTACCCGCAACTGTCAGCCATGAGTTGATGGCCAATATGTCACTGGATCCCCCCTCAATACGGGCATGGATCTGGGAAGGCGGCCTGAAACTGCGATTGGTGAGCCAGGAAACCTGCCATCGCGTCGTTCGTTCCGGGCCCGGGAAAAGGCTTTGGGGGCGGGAAGGCCGAGCATCTGCTCGAAACCTCTCCTTTGAAACGGCATCGTGAAGGCCTGGCCGCCTGCGCAGAGTTGACGCTCTGTGGGTCAGACATCGTTTCATATGCGTGCCCATTTTGACAGGTGGCAGGGCGCGAGAGGGGTAACCTCATGTTTTACAAAACCGCGCTTCTTGGCGCTGTCTCGCTTTCACTTGCATTGCCTATGATGGCTCAGGAAAGCGAAGAAACCACACTTGATACAGTTATCGTCGAAGGCTCCCGCCTTGACCAAGCTGCAACAGAAATCGGCTCCAGCGTCACCATCATCACGGCTGAAGACATTGAAGAGCTGGGCTTTGATTTCGCGCTTGATGCCGTCGCCTCCGCACCCGGCGTGACAATCAACTCAAACGGCGCATTCGGCGGCCAAGCCAGTGTGCGTATTCGCGGTGCAGCGACAGAACAAACGCTTGTCCTGATCGACGGTATTCCGGTCAATGATCCAAGCTCGCCCGGCGGCGGTTTCAACTTTGCGCGCCTTGATACGGAAAACATCGAGCGCATCGAAGTCCTCAAAGGCCCGCAATCAACGCTTTGGGGCACAGACGCAATTGGCGGTGTGGTCTCCATCATCACAAAACGCCCGGGCGAAGGTCTCGGCGGCAGTGCGTTTGCTGAATATGGCAGCTTCAATACGTTTCGCGGTGGCGCATCGGTTGAAAATGGAGGCGAAATTGGCGACTTCCGCTTGGCACTTGTCACAACCACAACTGACGGCATCTCAAAAGCCGACGAAAATAACGGCAACACCGAAGATGACCCATATGAGGCGCTGACGCTTTCAGCCAAAGGCGGTCTCAACTTCGGCGACAAGGCACGTCTCTCAGCAGACATTCTTTGGACCGACGCTGAGGCAGAATTTGACAGCTTCGTGTTCGGCAATCAGGGTAATGTCGGCGATGGCGCCGAAGTCAGTGAAACGCAGGAACTCTCGGGCAATCTTGCCTTTGAGGTCTCGCTCTTTGACGGGCGTCTCGAAAACCTTGCTCTTATAGGATTCTCAGACATCAAGCGCGAGAACTTCACCAATGGAGCGCCAAGTTTCGACGCTGAGGGGGATCGCTCGATCCTTCGCTACCAGGGTACGCTGGATATCAATGAAACCAACACTCTGGCCTTTGGTGCAGAACGTGAAGAAACCCGTGTCGACGGCGATGAAGTCTATATCAACGGGCTTTTCGCGCTGTATGAAGTTAAACCAACCGAGCAGTTGACCCTGACCGGGGGATTACGCGCCGACGACCATGAGACCTTCGGCAGCGAAACAACAGGCCGTGTTGCGGTCGCGTTCAACCCGAACGAAACGCTGACGCTTCGTGCGAGCTTTGGCCAAGGCTTCAAGGCGCCAACGCTGTTCCAACTTTCCGGCGGTGGTTTCGCAGCTCCCAATCCAAACCTGCAGCCTGAAACGTCTCAAGCGTTCGATGCGGGCGTTGACTGGCGCTCAAGGGACGGGCGCCTGTCCGCAAGTCTGACAGTCTTCGACGCGGATATCGAAGACCTGATCAGCTTTGCCTTCTCCGGCTATTTCAATGAGGCCGAAGTCGAAACGCAAGGCGTCGAACTCGCAGGCAGTGTCGAAATCACCGACTGGTTCGGCGTGGAAGCGAACTACGCCTACATCGACGCAACTGACACGAACGGTGATCCTTTGCGCCGCATTCCGGAGCATTCAGGCGATGTCCGCTTCCGTATCGATCCGGAAGGCCCATTCTCCGGCGCGGTTCTGGTTCGCTACAATGGGGAAGAGCCTAATAGCGCAACCACGCAGGTTGATGGCTGGACGCGCGTTGACGTGAACGGAAGCTATGACCTGAACGAGAGCGTCGAACTATTCGCCCGGATCGAGAACCTCTTCGACGAAGAATACCAGCAGATCCTTGGATACGGCACGCCGGATCTCTCGGGCTCTGTCGGCGTTCGTCTGAGATACTAGACGCGAATGGTGAGGCTGACCGTCCTCGTCTTGGGCCTCTGGCTCGCTGCCTGCAGCGGTGAGCCAGCGCCTTTAGGCACGGATACTGACAGACCGATGCGGATTGTCAGCCTCGACTATTGCGCAGACCAATACGTTCTCAAACTCGCAGACCGCGAGCAAATCCTCGCTATATCGCCAAGTGCAGTGAAGGACTTCTCTTACATGCGCCATGAGGCGGTTGGCGTCCCCACTGTTCGCCCTCTCGCTGAAGATGTCCTGATCTTGAAACCTGATCTTGTTGTCCGCTCCTTCGGCGGTGGACCAAATGCAGGCGTATTCTTTGAGCGCGCGGGCATTCCCGTTCTGCAAGTCGGCTGGGCCTCCAATGTTGATAGCGAGGAGATGGGCTCTATCCCTTCCCTAATTCAGAACATGGCCGATGGCCTCGGTCACCCGGAACGTGGAAAAGCTTTGGTGGCTGAGTTCCGCGAACGGCTTAGCGAACTTGAAACCCAGCAAACCGGATCGACTGCGCTCTATATGACCCCTGCGGGTGTGACGACAGGTTCAGGTTCACTGGTGCACGAAATGCTGGTCACAGCAGGCTTAGAGAACTTTCAGGAGAATGCCGGCTGGCGCTCCCTCCCTTTGGAACGCCTCGCCTATGAACAACCCGATGTGATTGTTGCGGCTTTCTTTGAAACGCTGACCAATCACCCCAATGCCTGGAGCGCGGCGAAGCATCCTGTAGCGCGCAAACAGTTGGACGGCCGGGATGTGATCCCGCTTCAGGGCGCATGGACCGCCTGTGGTGGTTGGTTCATTATGGATGCGATAGAAGCGCTCGCTGAAGGTGGTGAGCAATGAGTGTCGCGCGCTGGCTCACACCCGGCCTCGCCGCTGCGAGCCTGCTCGCCATCTTCGCGGCCTGCCTCCTCGGCTCAACCCCCCTGCCGGCTGACCGCGTCTTCGCAGCCTTTCTCGGCGGTGCAGACGCGGGCGATCGTTTGGTTGTGTGGACCATCCGGTTCCCTCGCGCTCTGGCCGCGTTTCTGGTTGGGGCGGCTTTGGGCTTGAGCGGTGCAGCGCTACAAGGGCTATTGCGTAACCCACTCGCTGAACCGGGCGTGCTCGGCGTCTCAGCCACAGCCTCTCTCGCAGCAACATTCTCACTCTATTATGGATTGGTCGCGTTCAGTCCTTGGATCCTTCCCTTGTCGGCCATTACAGGTGCGCTGGCAGCAACCGCCCTTCTCGCGCTGGCCGCAATCCGCACCCGTTCTGTTGTGACACTGATCCTGATCGGTGTTGGCCTATCGAGCTTCGCAGGTGCGCTGATGAGTCTCCTGCTCAACATCGCCCCCAACCCGTTCTCCCTTTCGGATATGATCAGCTGGATGCTTGGCTCCGTGGCCAATCGTAGCTTTGACGAGATCATTCTGGCGCTGCCTTTCTTGATCGCAGGAAGCGCGATCCTGCTTGCCACAAGACGCGGGCTATCTGCGCTAACTCTTGGCGAAGAGGCCGCGAGCGGGGTTGGTCTCAATCTGCGCAATCAGCGTATCTTTACGGTTCTTGGCGCAGGGCTGGCGACAGGGGCGTCAGTCGCCCTAGCCGGGGCAATCGGCTTTGTCGGCATTGTTGCCCCACATCTCGTTCGCCCGTTTGTAAACCATGATCCTGCGCGCTCATTGATCCCGTCAGCGCTGCTTGCAGGCCTCATCCTCGTCATCGCAGACATTGGCGTGCGGATCATTCCGACAACAAATGAGCTCAAACTCGGTGTCGTCGCAGCGCTTCTCGGCGCCCCTGTCTTCGTTTGGATCGCCATGCAGAGGCGGGCGGCCTATGACTAAGCTCAGCGCCGCAAACCTCACCGTCAAAGTGAAAGACGCCACGCTTGTTGAGGCTGCTAGCCTTAGTCTTGTGCCCGGCGAATTCATCGCCCTCCTCGGTCCGAATGGCGCAGGAAAGACAAGTCTTATTCGGGCTATGCTGGGTTTAGAACATCCGACTGATGGACACGCCACACTAGACGACGAGGACACACGGACGCTTAATCCAATCGAGCGCGCGCGCAGCATCGCCTACCTACCACAAACCCGTCCGCTGGCTTGGCCAAACACAGTCCGCGATATCGTCTCTCTAGGCCGCTTCAGTCATGGCGCGGCGCTCGGACAGTTGAAACCCGCAGATGCCGATGCCGTGGACCGCGCAATAGCGGCCTGCGATATCACGCATCTTGCAGACCGGAACGCAGACACCCTCTCCGGCGGGGAGCTCGCCCGCATGCATTGCGCCCGTGCCTTTGCGGCTGAAGCACCACTCTTAATAGCAGACGAACCTATCGCTGCGCTCGATCCCCGTCACCAATTCCGGATCCTCGACCTCATCGCGGACTATGTGAAACAGGGCGGCGGCGCACTCGTCGTCTTGCACGATATTCAGATGGCCGCGCGCTATGCTTCCCGTTTGGTCTGGATGAAGGACGGCCACATCGTTGCGGATGGTCCACCCGCTGAAACGCTCACAGCAGAGCGTTTGAAAGACATCTATGGAATTCGCGCGACCATCAAAGACCTAAAGATTGAGATGGCGGGGCCGGTGTGACCGCTAAGGCGCTCATGCTTCAGGGCACCGGCTCTGATGTCGGGAAATCGGTGCTCACAGCTGCCCTGTGCCGCATTGCGCGGCGCCGGGGCCTCAGTGTCGCTCCGTTTAAACCACAGAACATGTCTAACAATGCCGCCGCCTGCCCGAACGGTGGCGAGATTGGACGCGCACAAGCGCTACAAGCTTTGGCGTGCGGGCTAGAGCCTCATGTCGATATGAACCCGGTTCTGCTTAAGCCTCAAACAGACCGAACATCACAGGTTGTGGTCCATGGTCGTGCGGTTGAGGCTATGGAAGCGGCCGATTACATGGCCCGCCGTGACCGCCTTATGGGGGCCGTCATGGAGAGCTTTGAACGACTCTGCGCAAGTCATGACCTTGTCGTCGTAGAGGGCGCAGGCAGCCCAGCTGAAATCAATCTCCGTGCCCGCGATATCGCGAATATGGGTTTTGCGCGCCATGCAGGGGTTCCGGTCTGCCTAATAGGCGACATTGAGAAAGGCGGCGTGATCGCGAGCTTGGTCGGCACAAAAGCTGTTATTGAGCCTGAAGACGCGGCGATGATTGGCGGTTTTCTGGTCAATAAATTTCGCGGTGATATTCGCCTGTTCGATAATGGCATCACTGAGATCGAGGATCGCACAGGCTGGCCCTGTTTCGGGGTCATCCCCTGGCTTCCAGCCACAGCGCGTCTGCCGGCCGAAGACGCTGTCGCGCTGACTAAGCCCAGCAAAGCAACCGATAGCCCACTCAGAATCGTCGCCCCAATGCTGAGCCGAATTGCCAATTTCGACGACGCCGATCCGCTAAAGCTTGAACCGGGTGTCGCTTTTGAATGGGTGCCGCCAGGTCGAGCGATCCCGCGCGATGCCGATCTGATCATCTTATTCGGGACAAAATCCACAATCGGCGACCTCGTTTTCCTGCGTGCGCAGGGATGGGATCATGACATCATTGCTCATGCTCGCGCAGGCGGGCATGTCCTAGGCATTTGCGGCGGGTATCAGATACTGGGACGGAGTATCTCTGATCCAAATGGCGTTGATGGATCGCCCGGTGAAGCCGAAGGATTAGGCCTTCTCGACGTTGAAACCATAATGACAGGCGATAAGCATGTCGCACCCGTGGACGCGCGTTGTGCAGAAACCGGCGAACCGATCTCCGGCTACGAAATTCATATGGGTCGAACCAGTGGTTCTGACACTGCGCGCCCGTTTGCTATGATCGATGGTACGCCTGATGGTGCGACCAGTGCCGACGGACGCATTCAAGGGACCTATCTACACGGCGCCTTTACGAGTGATGGCTTTCGCAGATCGTGGTTAGATCGACTGGGGGCTAGCACGGATAATGCGCTTAGTTATGGTTCCGAAGTCGAGCGCGCTTTAGACAACCTTGCCGACGGTTTTGAAGCGGCTGTCGATATTGACGCTCTCTTAGACCTCGCCAAGCAACCGGGGTGGACACCCGCGCAGCGATGACCACTGTCGCATTGATAACGCTCGCATGGACACTCGAAATCATCTGCGGGTGGCCGAACTGGCTCTACAAACGTATCCGACATCCAGTGGTGTGGTTTGGCAGCCTTGTATCAGTTGCGGAACGTGCACTGAACCGCAAAACTTGGGCTCACCAAACTCGATATATCGCAGGCATGATCAGCACAGTCAGTCTTGTTGGCGTTGCAACGATCATGGCATGGGGCATCGCTAAGCTTCTGCCGCAGAATTGGTGGGGCGTCGCAATTGAGGTACTCATCGCATCAAGCCTGATCGCTTCGCGCAGCTTGTACACACATGTTGCCGCTGTTGCGAAACCGCTAATGTCTAACGATCTCGAGAAAGCCCGCAACGCCGTCTCAATGATCGTCGGTCGCGACCCAACTCAACTTGATGAAGCCGGGATCGCCCGCGCCAGCCTTGAAAGCCTTGCAGAGAACACCTCCGACGGTGTCACTGCGCCGCTATTCTGGGGCGCCCTCTTTGGCCTGCCGGGACTTGTAGCCTACAAGGCAATCAATACGCTCGACTCAATGACTGGACACAGAAACGATCGCTATGCCGCCTTTGGCGGTTTCGCTGCGCGCCTTGACGACGTCGCCAACTTTATCCCAGCGCGAGTGACGGGTGCATTGATTGCGCTCACGAGCCTCAAACCCACTGCGTTCAAGACAATGTTCGATGATGCCTCAAAGCACCGCTCGCCCAATGCCGGTTGGCCCGAGGCTGCAATGGCGGATGGTCTCAGCGTGCGCCTTTCCGGCCCACGAAGCTACGATGATCAAATCACGACTGATCCCTGGCTGAATTCAGACGGGCGCGATCCCGATGCGAACGATATAGAGGCAGGACTAAAACTATATCGCCGCTCACTCGCGCTTACGTACTGCGCTTTAGCACTACTTGCATTGAGTCTGGCATTATGACCTCAGATACGCGCCATGGCGGAGCGCTTGATCTCATGCGCACAGCTTATCCCGATGCACCGCAACCATGGATCGACCTGTCCACGGGCCTCAATCCGTGGCCCTATCCAGACCTCATGCTTTCGGCAGAGGCGTTAGCCCATCTGCCGACCCAGCAAATGTATGATGCCTGCCGAGATGCCATGGCATCTGCTTTCGGGGGTAAACCAGACACACTGATCTTATCTCCAGGCAGTGAGCTACAAATCAGGCTCCTCCCGGATGTGATCACACCGCGCAGCGTAGCGATCCTGTCGCCGACTTATGGCGACCATGCTGAAGCTTGGACGCAGGCGGGTGCGGATGTCATCGAAACGCCAGATCCTCTATCATATACTGATGAAGTCGATGCCATCGTCATAACAAATCCAAATAATCCAGATGGACGTCTATTCGATCCAGAGGCGCTAGATGCAGCACGTATTGCGCTCAATAATCGTGGCGGCTGGCTCATTATCGATGAAGCCTATGCTGACCTGATGCCAGAATACAGCATAGTCAGTGGCGGCGGAGCAGATGGCCTGGTCATCCTGCGCTCATTCGGGAAATTCTTCGGCCTCGCAGGACTGCGATTAGGCGCGCTCATTGCGTCAGAGCCAGTTTTAAAGGCGATGGCTAATCGACTCGGCGTGTGGCCTGTTTCCGGCGCAGCATTGCAAATCGGTGCGCGCGCTTACGCAGACATCGCGTGGCAGGATCAAACACGTGATAAGCTCAAAGCGGCTATGGACAGACTTGATACAATCCTGAAAAGCGTCGGGTTATCAACGGTGGGCGGCACGAGCCTTTTCCGCCTCATCGAAACGCCAAACGCCCACGTGCTGTTCGACCAACTTGCCAGAGCGGGCATTTATGTGCGTCGCTTCGAGACTTCAAAAACCCATTTGCGGATAGGTCTACCACCCAATCCCGAGGCCGAAGCTCGCCTAGCCGCAGCCCTCAGCCTTTAAGCACGATCGGCAAACCCGCCGCCACGAACTCGACCCGGTCGCAGACATTAGCGACCGCCTGATTCAGCCGCCCCTGAGCGTCGCGAAACGCGCGTCCAAGCGGCGTCTCAGGAACCAGCCCAAGTCCTACCTCATTCGAGACAAGAATAATTGGAATAGGCATCGCAATAACGACTTCGCAAAGCCGCGCGCTCTCACGTTCCACATCGCGATCATGGTGCATCAAATTGGACAACCAAAGCGTTAGACAATCAACCAAACACACCTGTCCGTGCTGCTCAGCCATCTCAAGCGCCTTCAGCAGATCCAGCGGCGCTTCAATCGTTGACCAGCCCGCCCCACGCTCCGTCTTGTGGCGCGCAATCCGCTCCGCCATTTCGTCATCCCACGCTTCTGCCGTAGCAATAAAAGCGCGCCGCTTAGCCAATCCCTCAGCAAGCTCCAACGCCCGCCGGCTTTTACCAGATCGCGCTCCGCCAAGAATGAAATACGAGTTTGCCATGAGACAGCGCTAGCACCTCGATCATAGTGTGAAAACGCGTTTCTCTGACATCTCTCGAAACGGATGGATCACTCGCCCCATCACGAAGATATGATGGATCGCGAACCAAGGTTTCGATTGTCGCGTTATGTTTCAGTATTAAGGTCAAACGTCATCAACAGAATTAGGGGACGTACCCATTGAAATACTTCATTACCAGCTTTGCCATTTTCGCACTTGCCCTGTCTGCCCCGCATATCGCGGCGCACGCCCAATATAATCCAGATGCTCGGGCAGAGCCGGAAAGCGCCATCCCTGATGAGACCGAACCGGAGCCGACACCTGAGGGTGAAGACATTCCCGAGACGGTCGCCGCGGCGATTGAGCTGTTGACGATTGTCGGCATGATTGATGATGAAGCAGAGATCGCCCCGAACGGTGCATCTTTCACGCTTAACGATGTGCCCGTCACTCTCGTCTTTGACGTCAACGCGGACCGAATGCGGCTGATCTCACAAATTCGTCCGGGCGACGGCCTCTCGGCGGCGGTCTTGAAGCGCATGATGCAGGCGAATTTCGACAGTGCGCTGGATGCCCGCTATGCGATTGCCCAAGGTCAGCTCTGGTCGACCTTCATCCATCCGCTCAGCTCTTTGACACAGGAAGACTTCGTCTCCGGCATCGCCCAAACCGTCACGCTGGTTGAAACATATGGAACCACCTATACGTCAGGCGCAGGCGTGTTTGGCGGTGGGGACTCAGCCGATGAAATCCAGAAACAGTTAGAGAGCCTGCTGGAAGGCAAGGATATTTAGGTCGGACTGATAATCACGACGTCCGTCGGCTATCACTGAACGCAACTTACCTTTAAATCACGTACCATATAACCAGCAGGCCTATCCCAACAGCGATATCTATCCATGCACAGAATGGAATATACCATTTTGGAATGCGGGCGCCAAAATTGTCATTCAAGTGCAGAAAGTCCCAAAAGGCGTGCGCAAAAATGCCCACGGCGATGACCCAAGGTTGCCAGATCAGACCCAAAAGCGCTGCGCCCCCGAACATGCCAGCCCCTGCAAGTTCTCCAAAGAAAACATTCACTCGTCCATCAGCTGCGCCAAAGCCGATATAAGCCCCAGCAATTAAGGCGAGGAGCAGCGCCGCAATTTGAACTGAAAGATCAAAGGGAAGAAACGGGTGCAGTGGCAAAGTCAAGCCAATCACCCCTGTGCCCATCAGATAGGGCCTCTTAGCTTCAGCTTGCATCGCTCAGCGACTCCTGAATAAAAATGAAATCGTTTTTTATTCAGGAATGTAGATATCTGCAAATTGCATAATTGTCGCGCCTAAGACTAAGCCCCGCCTCCGCTCTGCCAGTACCTAATTGTTCCCGGCACAATAAGCCCCAGCGCGGCGGTGCTTAGCACCAGCAGTACTCCAAAAATCGGCAGATAGAAAATCCAGCCGACGATCGCGATCGCCTGACATGCAACACTATAAAGCGCGAAACATCCACCGCCGCCGATCAACCACAAATCCGCCACGACAAATCCGAGCAACGCCGATGGGACTAATAGGAACCCCGCCATCGGTTCTACTTTCAACAGCCTTAATGCCCTGCCCAATGCAACGAGATAGGGCAAAGCCAGCATAGCGATCATGACATTGAAAGACGCTGTCAACATAAATGCCAATACCTTAGTCAGATTTGTAAGTGAATATTCACATATATAATCTACCTTGTCAATTAAGAGTTTTAACGTCCTCGCATCTTGGAATTCCTACTAGGTCAGGGCAGTGTCGCGCGTATGATCAAGCCACACCTGCTTCCCGCCTTTATGGTTTGCCTCGCTGCCTGCGCTGCGCCTGCCCAAACCTCAGATAATACGGAGACCGCCGCACCTATGGCCGCATCCCCAGAATTGACTCTCGAACGTCTCTACGCCTCTCCCAGCCTGTCCGGCCCGACGCCTCAGGGGGTGAAATACTCGCCAGATGGTAAGCGCGTCACGTTCCTGAAGGCCCGAGCGGATGAGGGCGACCGCTATGACCTCTGGCAGTTCGATGTGGCGACGGGTGAGCAGTCTATGCTGGTCGATAGCAAACTGCTCGAACCGGAAGAGGTTGAACTCTCCGAAGAGGAAAAGGCTCTTCGCGAGCGTAAACGCATTGCCGGGCGAAAGGGCATTGTCAGCTATGATTGGGGGACGGCGGATACGATCCTCGTGCCGCTCGGCGGGGATTTATGGCTGGTAGAACTTGGTAAGCTGCAGTTTCAGGAAGTCGTGGCTGAACTGAGTGAAGAGAAGCTGGCCGAATATGATCTCACAGCAGCAGAAGTGGCAGAGCAATTTCGCGAAGGCTATTTTGGAACAGAAAGTCAAAAGATCAAAGGAGAAACCTCACGCATTCGAGCTCCAGTAGAAACGGGTGTGCCGCCTATAGAAGACTTACGAAATTTGGTTTTGGCCGTAAAAGGCGACGAAGTGGTTCGACTGTCCGATGTTGCTGAGCTCTCACTCGAAACCGGCCCACCAACTGTCACACCCCGCCAACTCACCGCTACAGACGCCTTCGAATATGACGCCAAGGTCAGCCCCGTCGGGCGCTATGTCAGCTTTGTGCGCGATGGCGCGGTCTATGCAATCGACCTCACCACAAATGAGGAAACACGCCTCACGCCGCTCGCCGAGCCGGACAAGGCCATCTCCTACGGCGTCGCCGAATTCGTCGCGCAGGAAGAGATGAGCCGCTATACAGGCTATTGGTGGAGCCCGGATGACCGCTACGTCGCCTATACTCGCGTCAATGAAAGCACAGTCGACATTATCCCCCGCTTCGACATCGCCGCTGAGGAAGTCACAGTGATTGAACAGCGCTATCCGCGCGCCGGGCGGCCGAACGCGATTGTGGATCTGTTCGTGCGGGATATGGAGACGGGCGAAGTGGTCGAGGTGGGCTGGCGCCGCGACGATTGGGGGCCAGCGACAGATCAGTATTTAGCACGGGTGAATTGGGCTGGTGACAGTCTTATATTTCAGTCGGTCGATCGCGAGCAAAAAACCCTCCGATACGCGGCCTATTTCAAAAATAATCAGATCTTCGAGGTCTTTGATGAGAAACAGGAGAACTGGATTAATCTCAGCAATGATTTTCGTGTTCTAGACGCGGAAAGTATTTACGAAGGCGTCGGCGAGCAAGGCGATGGATTTGTCGTTTTGATAAGCGATGAACTCGCAAAGGCGAGGCGTCTTCGCGTACTGAGTAACTTCTCGGCCAATGCTGAAACGGGCGATTTTCCAGTAAAGACCTTTCGGGAGGACAGACAGATTGAGTTCGCCAAAGGTGAGATTTTTAGTTTGTCACACATCAATGACAGAACCGCCTTCTTTGTTGGCGCGACTACGGATCCGCTAGAGCGTCATCTGTATTCCATTCCACTTGAAGGTGGTCTTCCAATTCAGCTAACTGAGCCAGGCAAAAGCTGGTCTATTACTATGTCACCGGACGGACAAAGCTTCATCGGACGTTCATCGAGCCCAACTCAGCCACCGCAGACAGGGCTTTATAAAGTGCCTCAACTTCCTAGCGAGGAAGAGTTGGAAGACATGGGCGCTAAACGCCTGCCAGACAGTTACTGCGTCGATCTCACTCCGATGGCAAAGCAAGTTACGATGTCTTGCCCGGAAGGCCCTAATCTGATCGCCTGGATCGAGGAAAACGCGCTCGACGAAACCCACCCCTATCACCCCTACCTCGGCGATCACACCGTCCCCGAATACGGCACACTGACGGCTGAAGATGGCCAGACGCTCTACTATTCCATCCAGACCCCACCAGACTTTGACCCGAGCCAAAAGTATCCCGTCCTCGTCAACGTCTATGGCGGGCCGGGCGTGCAGACAGTGGATCGAGACTGGGAGCGTTGGGACGACCAATTCCACACAAGACAAGGCTATATCGTGTTCCGCCTCGACAATCGCGGCAGCGCCAATCGCGGCAAAAAGTTCGAAGACGTCATCTATCGCCAGACCGGCGGACCGGAAGTGCGTGACCAACTGCTCGGCGTCGAGTGGCTGAAAAGCCAACCCTTCGTGGACGCGGACAAGATCGCCATCCAAGGTTGGTCCTATGGCGGTTACATGACGCTAATGACCATCCTGCAAGCGCCCGAAGGCACATTCAAAGCCGCCGTCTCCGGAGCGCCGGTCACCGATTGGACGCTCTACGATACGTTCTACACCGAGCGCTACATGGATACGCCGCAGGACAATCCGGACGGCTATGAGAAGTCGTCTGTCTTCTACCATCTCAACCGACTGGAAACTGAAATGCCGGAGCTGCTCCTAATCCACGGCATGGCCGACGATAATGTTACCTTTGATAACACAACGCGCCTGATGGCGGAGTTGCAGGAACGCGGTATTGTCTTCGACCTGATGACCTATCCAGGGCAGCGCCATGGCATTCGCGGCGAGAAATTGCGCACGCACCTTATGCGCACGCGCATGGCATTCCTTGATCGGCATTTGAAAGACTAAGCGCGTGATCAAACCCTGGACCGTTCTCAGCTCAAGAGAAGTGATCAGTGATCGCTTCATCACCCACACGATCGATACGTGCGAGCGTTCTGATGGCACGCGCATTCCCACCTATCACGTGCTGGACCTACCGATCTGGACGGTCACGGTACCGCTGACGCCGGACGGCAATGTCGTCCTTGTGCGCGAGTATCGCCATCCCGGAAAGGTCGTCATGACGGGCCTTCCCGGGGGTGGCGGTGAACCCGGCGAAACCGACCCGAAGATCATTGCCGAACGCGAGCTGACTGAGGAAACAGGCTTCGTTCCCAAGTCATTCCACGCGCTTGGCACGTGCTATCCGAACCCTGCCATCCAGACCAATCAGTTGCATATCTTCCTCGCCCTGGGCTGCGAGAAGCAAACAGGACAAACCCTTGATCCCGCGGAAGAGATCCAGATTGTTCAGATGCCGCTCTCAGACTTCGAGGCTTATGAAGACTTTGACATTCAGCACTGCCATCACGCCGCAGCGCTGTTCTACCTATCGCGCTTTTTTGCAAAACGTCCCGATTTGAGACCTGCCTGAACAGGCTTCGATTAGGGTTCGACAGCTCATCGATTGATCGCTACGCTTTAAAAAAAGAAATAGCGGAGGATACGAGATGCAAGCCGACCTAACCAATCGACCGCCCCATTATGGCGACTTTCAAAACGAGATTTACTTTGGTGGCCTGCAGGGCGTGATCCCAAAATATCCGGTCGACTTCAAAACGCTGGTCCAGCGAGCCACCGAAAGCATGCCACCGCATGTCTTGAGCTATGTGCAAGGCGGTTGCGGGGATGAGTTAACCCAAGACCGCAATGCCACAGCCTTTGCCCATTGGGGCATGGTCCCACGCATGATGGTTGATAGTCGCGTACGCGATCTCTCGATTGAGCTGTTCGGCGATCAACTTCCCAGCCCCGCCTTCATGGCCCCAATTGGCGTGAACGGCATCGTCACCCAAGACGAGCATGGCGACATCGCTGCTGCGAAAGCGTCTGCGATCACGGGTGTCCCGTTCATGGCTTCTACGCTCGCCAATGATCCACTCGAAGAGGTGATCAAGCATTGCGGCGACACACCCGCCTATTTCCAGCTATACACGCCGCGCCATAAAGAGCTGGCCGAGAGCTTGATTTCGCGAGCGGAGACAGCTGGCTATAAAGCCCTTGTGGTAACGCTCGACACATGGGTCACAGGCTGGCGCCCGCGCGATCTGGCAACGTCAAACTTCCCGCAATTGCGCGGACACGTTCTACAAAACTATTTCACCGATCCGGTCTTCCGTAGCCTACTTGAGAAGCCCCCGGAAGAAGATCTCCCCACCGCGATCCGCATCTGGGCCCCAATCTTCGCGGAAACAATGACATGGGATCATCTGTCATGGCTGCGCGAGAGCACGAAGATGCCCATCGTTCTGAAAGGCATCTGCCACGAAGACGATGCCCGGCGCGCGCACGATATGGGCATAGATGCGATCTACTGCTCCAATCATGGTGGGCGACAGGCCAATGGCGGCATCGGCGCGATTGATATGCTGCCCGGCGTTGTAAAAGGCGCTGGCGACACGCCCGTGCTATTCGATTCCGGCATCCGTAGCGGCAGTGACATGGTCAAAGCCATAGCGCTTGGCGCGACAGCGGTTGGCGTAGGCAGGCCCTATGCATACGGCCTCGCGCTTGGGGGTGCGGAGGGGGCAGCTCATGTTTTAAAGTGCATGCTCGCCGAGGCTGACTTGATGATGGCCGTGAATGGCTATCCAACGCTTGATCATGTGCGCGCCGAGGGCGCTCAGCGTGTGGAGGGCTAGATGTCTGCAATCCAACCCACTCCTGATCAAATTCAGGCCTTCCTAAAAGCGGACATGTCCGAACCCGTTTGCATGGTCAATCTTCTGAAATTCAAGGACAAAGCAACCTATGCGAAGGATGCGCCGGAATATGGTAAAGGTCTGAGCGGTCAGGAAGCCTATCAACTCTATGGCATAGGCGTTTTCAAAGTGCTGACCACGATTGGGGCGAAGCCGATTTATAGCGCACCCGCCAACCGCTTTATGATCGGTGAAGGCGACTGGGACGCGGTCGCTCTTGCTTGGTACCCGTCCCGCAAAGTCTTCCTGGAGATGCCACAACGCGAGGATTATCGCGCCATTCATTATCACCGTGAAGCGGGCCTAGCACATCAGGACCTCATCGAAACCACACCCGGAGTGCTATAATGCCTGCCTTTCAACCAACAGCGACACAGTTCCGCGCGTTCCGAGACGATGAGCACGGCGGGACGGTATCCCAAGTCAATCTCCTGAAATTCCGCGTTAAAGCAGAGTATAAACGCGGTGATCCGGAATACGGTGAAGATTGTGACGGCCAGACCGCTTATGTCCGCTATTCCGAGGCTTTTACAGAAATTGCGACCGAGGTCGGCGGAACGACGACGCTACTGGCAACGGTTGAGCGCTACTTTATCGGCGGCGGAGATTGGGACGGCGTTCTGGTAAACACCTTTCCGAACCGTGCCGCCTTTATCGCGACGCTCAATCATGAACAATACAAATCAATCTCCCGTCACCGCGATGCCGGTCTTCTTGCTCAGGACTTGCTGGTGACCCGTCCACTCTGGTTGAACGGAAACGCAGTTTAATTTCTTCGAGGCCTTGCGAGCCTGGTTTTCCTCCGACACAGATGAGGCGAAACATTAAAGGACGTATGCTATGAAAATTGCTTGTGCTTCTGCCTTGCTTGCCATCTTGCCTGCCTTGGCAATCGCACAAGACGCCGCTCTAGAAGCGCCTGCAGAGATTATGAAAACACGCTCTCCAGTGATTGATCTTATCGACATAGATACAGATCCGGAACGCGTCGTTGAGCTTGTTCAGGAAGCAGGATACCGGGCAAAACTGCACCGCATGAACGATGGAGAAACTTACATCGACTCCTCAGCGAGCGGCATGGAGTTTCAAATTTACTTTGACGGCTGCGAGGATGACAATACTGAATGCGAGCTTCTCGTCTTCTCAGCAGGCCTCGATTTTGATGACCCGCAAGATGAAAATCTCGCATCTGTATGGAATCAAACCAAGTTCACCAAAGCCTATCTTGATGAAGAAGGTGACCCTTTCCTGGAATTCTCGGTAAACATCTTACACGGAGTCACGACCGCAAACTTCACCGACACATTGGTCTGGTACGCTTCCGAGTTGGGAGAATTTATAGACCATGTTGGCTGGAACGATGACAGCGACGCTGATGCCTCGCGCATACGGGTCACCCCGACCTAACAAGGGAGCAATGAAATGACATATGAAATCTATGGCGCATTGGGATCCCCCTACTCCTTGAAGGTCCGCGCTGCGATGCGCGCCAAACGCCTCGTGCATACCTGGACCGGCATGACCGTCGCAGACCGTATGAAAGTCATGCCGAACGCGAAAGTTCCAGTTGTGCCTGTGATTAAGCAGCCGGACGGCACATGGACCAATGACTCAACGCCTTTCCTGATCGGTCTCGAGGGCGAAGGTCGGGACCTGCTTCCGCCTTACCCGGCGGCGCGCTTCGCCTGCATCCTCTTGGAGGATATGGCAGATGAGTGGTTCATGAAAGCCATGTTCCATTATCGCTGGGCCTATGAAGACGACGCCGAATGGTGCGCTAACTGGCTCATGTATGATAGCCTCCCAAATGCCGGGCAGGAGCAGGTCGAAGCCGCAGCTAACGATATTCGCGCGCGTCAGATTTCCCGCATGGCACTGGTCGGCTGCACCCCTGAAACAGCACCCCTAATTGAGGCAAGCTGGAAACGCGTCTGTCGTCATCTCGAAGCTATGTCGCTCTCCGGTAATCGGTTTCTGTTTGGGGATAGGATCAGTCTCGCAGACTTAGCTTTCTATGGTCAGCTCAAGGTCATGTCCTATGATCCAACGCCGATTGCATGGTTGCGCAAAGAGACGCCCTATCTCTATCGCTGGCTCGATATGGCTGACGATGCCAGCGGGATCGAGGGCGACTGGGCAGATGGTTTGTCTGTTCCCGCAAAGGTCCTCTTAGGTGAGGCTGGCAGCACGTATCTGCCTTTCCTCCAAGCAAACTTGGACGCCCTTGAGGCCGGCGAAGAGACCTTCTCGCTGACCATTGAAGACGGCACCTATACTCAAGGCACGTTTGGCTATCAGGCCAAATGCCTGAAAATGTTGCGCGAAGAATGGGTGAAACTAGACACAACGACGCGTCAACAGCTTGGTGACTTGATCGGTCCGAATAGCGCAATACTCTCTTGAAGAGGAGTGTATGGAGCCGCCGATGAAACGCCTATTGATATTTCTCGCTGTTTTAGCGACGCTCGCCGCACTGGCGTATGGTGGTCTCGTTTGGTTCTTAACGCGCCCCGCTCCGCCGCTCGAGCCCGGTCCAATCATCACACTCAGCCAAGGCGACATCCAAGCCGGTCTTGATCGCGATAATCCCGACATTCTGCAGATCAATGGCATCCCGTTTGCGGCCCCACCAATTGGCGAGCTACGCTGGCGTGCACCGCAAGCCCCTATGAACTGGGAAGGTGTTCGCGATGGGACGCAGTTTGGCGCGGAATGCTTCCAAAATCGGAACGGCTCCGGTGAGTTCCTAAACGATCTCCTGAACGGTATGGGATTAAATGCGATTGAGCGTCACATTGCGACCGTGGTCTTGGAAAACGCACCCGAACCAGCGGAAAGCGAGGACTGCCTCTTTCTGAACGTGCGCACAGCAAACCTGAATGGAGACACACCACACCCTGTCATGGTCTGGATACATGGCGGCAGCCACCAGACTGGCTCTGGTTCGATGGATATCTATCAAGCCAACGGGCTTGTTGAGAAAGGCGTTGTTCTCGTCACGATTAATTACCGCCTCGGCGCACTTGGATATATGGCCCACCCCGCGCTCAGCGCCGATGACCCGCGCGACGTCTCCGGCAATTACGGCCTTCTGGACCAAGTCGCAGCCCTGGAGTGGGTCCGCGATAATATCGCAGACTTCGGAGGCGATCCTGACAATGTCACGATCTTCGGTGAGAGCGCAGGCGCGCAATCTGTCACTGAGATCATGTCCACGCCGCTTAGCGAAGGGCTCTTCCATAAGGCGATCCTGCAAAGCGGAGCATCCACTTACAACGCGAATGGTCTGACAACCGCGCTCGAAGGCCGGATGACGATGCACGAGGCCGGCGTGAAATTCCTCGAAGGCTTGGCCGATGAGAACGCGACGGCCGATGATCTCCGCGCAATCCCACCGGCAGCAATGGTCCAGCGCGCCAATGACACGCCCGAACTTGGCGGTTATCGCTTGCCGACCGTTGACGGCCTCGTCATTCCCACATTGATGGGCGAAGCCATCGGGTCCGGCCAAATCCACAACGTCCCAATTCTCGCAGGGTACAATGCTGATGAAGCCACACTCTTCTACGGTGATATTCAGCGCCCGACCGTCATTGTACCAAGTTTTCCAGAAGGCCATGATGAACGCCTTGCTTACATGCAAGACGTTTACGGACCAGAAGACGCTGCAACACTGATCGCAGCTTACGGCCTCGCAGACCCCGAAACCCGGATCAACGGGGAAGAGGATATGCTCGGTGACGACCTATTTGGCGTCCATATGCGCTATCTCGCCAGATCCAATGTCGCTCAGGGGGAACCGACTTATCTCTATCATTTCACCCGCGTTCCACCCTCGCCCAAACAAACCCTTGGCGCTTTCCACGCGAGCGAGATTTTCTTCGTCTTCAATAGTCATAGCCCGTTGGCAGGTCTGACGGACGAAGATAAAATCCTGACCGACGCAATGGGCACCTATTGGACGAATTTCGCCAAAACCGGCGATCCGAATGACGCCGACTTGCCGGAATGGCCGCGCTACGCTGCGAACACAGATCTCTGGATGACGTTTAATCCATCCATCGAGGTCAAACCCGGTATTCGAGCTGAAAAGTTAGATGTCATGGAACGCGCACTGATAAGCCGCGTGGCAGACGCCTACCTGATCATTAGCCCGCGACCGGAACCACCAAGCCAACCCGGTTCAGGCGGTGAGGAGGTCACGGCAGATCGCCTCCAGCCCTGATTGGTCAACCGCATCAAAGGCATCTTTCTGCTCGCTATCCACATCGAGAACGGCGGCGAGCTTTATGTCTGAACTAAACACCGGAACCACGATCTCTGAATTGGTTCGGCTGTCACAGGCGATGTGGCCCGGAAAGGCATGCACGTCCGGTACGATAATCGTCTCCTGACGTGTCGCACACGCCCCACAAACCCCGCGCTCAAAAGGGATACGTAAACAGCCGAGTGTTCCCTGATAAGGCCCAACGACAAGCTCATCCACTTTCAGTGGATCAACCACATAAAATCCGGTCCAAAAAAACCGTGGACGAAACGCTTCCGCTAAAAGGCATGCAGCACTTGCATACCGCGCTGGCAGATAAGTCTCTCCCGCAACAACCGCGTCGATCTCAGCCTTCACTTCCGCATATCTAGCCGCTCGGTCCATGATCTCGCCTTGTTTCTGCCAAGGCGCTCATATCGGTTAAGCCAAAGCGCCGCGCAAGAGGGCATAGACGAGAGCCTGAGCGTCTGGAATAACACTTTAAGTGAGAGAGGGAATTGAGTGACGCGTTTCGGGGGACTTCTAATTGCGGTTTGCATGTTGCTCAGCAGCATGGCAGCAGCGCAGGACGATGGTCCGATCATCAATGAGCCGTTCAAAGATGACTTTGAAAAACGCCTTACGATCGATGATGATAGGCTGGACGACGCCCTTCAAGGCCTAACGGGTGACGACCTCCAGACTGAACGCCCGGTGCGGGAGCCAGATCCCATGCCCCCTCGTCGCCAACGATCGGATAGTGGCGTAGGGCAGTTTTTTGCCATGATCTTTATCGCGATCGGACCGGTTATCGGTTGGGTTTTGGTTGTCATAATTGCTGTGCTCATTCTTATCGCGCTTTACTACATGTTCGGTGAGAGTCTGAGCCTGCGCCGACAAGAGAAACCACCTAAAACGGGCAAAACAATTTCTATCGCGCCAAACCTTATGCCGGATGAAGCCGCCGCGCGCGCACTCTTGGGAGATGCAGAAACGCTTGCAAATCAAGGCCGATTTGCCGAGGCCGTACACGCCCTTCTCTTCCGATCAATCGATCTGATTCAGGAGCGGCAGCCGACTGCGGTGAAGCGGTCCCTCACCGCCCGAGAAATCGGTCAGCTCGGCGGGCTGCCGGACCTTATCCGCGCAGGCCTATCCCCCATCATTCGCATTGTTGAACGCAGCTATTTTGGTGGCCGCGATGTTGACGAAACGGGCTGGAAAGAAGCCCGCGACGCTTATCGCAGCTTCGCCTTAAAAGAGGCTGCGGCATGAGTAAGCGGATTAAATCAGCCAGCAACCCGTTCTCCGGTGTCGTCGTCGCGTTGATGGTTGCCATCGGCCTCATCAGTTTCACCGCAGCATTCGCTCTCATGGGCTGGGCTCCGGAACTCGCTGATAAAAGCCGTGCAGGTGAGCATCCTTACTCGACCTCCGCCATAGGCTATCAGGGACTAACCCGCCTCTTGGAAGCCGATGGACAGGATGTTACTATCACCCGTACAGCCGATGATCGCACTTATGCAGACGGATTATTGATTATCACCATTCCACGGTTTGGCTTTAATCGTCTGGACAATTTCGACGTCACCGGGGTTTCAGAGCCTGTTCTCTATGTCTTGCCCAAATGGCGTGGGCGCATCGACCGCTCGAAACGCAGCTGGCATGACGACACAAATCTGCTGCGAACCGATGCAATCGAAGAGCTACTTGCACCGTTTGATGAAGAAGCGAGTCTCTGGCGGCGGCGCAATCCTAGTTTGATTGAAACACCATTCGGCGGTGTCAAACCGGACTTCGAAAATGAGATGCAAGTCATCCGAAGTGAAAGCCTCATTCCGGTTATAAAGACCTCAAGCGGCAACCTTCTCTCGCGAATGGCAGGCACGCAAATTTATATCCTCTCAGACCCGGACGTGTTGAATACGTTCGGCCTTGCCCGCCGAGAAAATGCTCGCTTCGCATTGGGTCTGATTGAATTTCTCAAGCCCTATGAGGGTGCGCCGATCACGCTGGATGCAACAATTCACGGCTTCGAGCATACCACCAATCTTCTTAAGGCCATTTTCGATGTTCCTTTTCTAGGGGCAACGCTGGTCGCTTTTGCAACGATGCTGCTCATAGGCTGGGGCTCGTCCATCCGGACCGCGCCGGCTGTACGCGAAGATCGCGCAATTGCTTTCGGGAAACAGGCACTGGCTGATAGCAGCGCCGGTCTGATCGCAATGGCGCGCCGCGAAATCGGGATGGCCCCGGGTTATCTTACCGCCATCCGGCGCTCACTCATCCGCCAACTCGGTCTGCCCCAAACAACTGATGATGAAACTTTGACGCGAACCCTCAACACACTCGCAAAGCAACGCGGCCGGCAGGACACATTCGAGACCTCGGCCGAACCCCTCACACAGTCGGCACGAAACCGCGAAGACCTGACAGATAAAGCCCGCCAACTCTGGCGCTGGCGCAAGGAGATCACTCATGGAGATCAGTAGCATTAAATCAATCGCCGGGCGCATCCGCGAGCAGGTCGCCAAAGGCGTCGTCGGACAGGATGAAACCGTCGACCTGATGCTAACCGCCCTGTTCAGCGCGGGCCATATCCTGCTCGAAGGCCCTCCCGGAACGGCAAAGACCCTACTGACGCAGTGTTTCTCAGCCGCGATCAAACTCGATTTCGGCCGTATTCAATTCACCCCGGATCTCATGCCCGGCGACGTCCTCGGCACGAATCTGTTCAACTTTCAGAGCAATGAGTTCACTCTGACCAAAGGCCCGATTTTCACCGACATATTGCTCGCTGATGAAATCAACCGGACGCCCCCGAAAACTCAGGCGGCCCTTCTGGAAGCCATGCAGGAGCGGAGGGTCACCATCGACGGCGATACTTACACGCTTAATCCGCGATTTACCGTGATCGCAACCCAGAACCCGATCGAGCAACAGGGCACTTACCCCCTACCGGAAGCGCAACTCGACCGCTTCCTGTTCAAACACGTCCTTGCCTACCCAAGCCGCGAGGAAGAGCTCGCCATTGTCTCGGGACACGGCAATCGATCCGGTATGAAGACCGCTCAAGCGTTTGGTGTCGAAGCCGCGGTCACGGCCGCAGAACTGACAGATGCGGTCGACAGCGTCTCCCAAGTGCTCGTACAAGACGACATCGTCGCCTACATTGTCGACATCATCCGCGCGAGCCGGGAAACGCCAGCCCTGACGGTGGGTGCCAGTCCACGCGCTGCCGCCGCGCTCGCCGCTGCAACGCGTGCCCGTGCTGCTCTGGACGGTCGCGATTATGTTGTGCCTGATGATGTCAAACACCTCGCTCTGCCCGCTTTGCGCCATCGCGTCATCCTCTCGCCTGCCGCAGAGATTGAAGGCCGCACGACCGATGAAACGCTGACGACCATCATCGAACAGACAGCGGCTCCGCGATAAGGCAACGACACGATGATTGCTCCCACGCTCCGTGCCATATTGCTCATGCTGACGGGCTTACCGGTTCTGCTCTTCGTAGCAGTCGCGGCGCCATCACTATGGGTGATCAGCGCAGCATGGATTGCGGGCCTCCTTGGACTTCTACTCGCCGACATCATCCTTGCGGGCCGGATCGCACAAGTTGAGATCGAAACAGATGCCCCACCACTTCTCTACACGGCGAGCGAAGACCCAGCCCATTTCACACTCAGCTTCGTACAGGGGCCACGCCCTTCTCGCGTAAATGCGCTGCTGGAAACCAACAGTCTTCTGAAAGCCCCTGAACCGACAGAGCTGCGGGGTTGGACGGGGCGCAGTCACACCTGGTCCGTCCCGCTTAACCCATTGCGGCGCGGCGAGGCGCGCCTGACGCAGCTCTGGCTCGATTGGACAGGACCACTCGGCCTTGCCCGCATGCGCAAAATCGTAACGCTGGATCAAGCGGTCCCTGTCTCTCCGAATACGCGCTGGGTGCAGGGAGAAGCGGTGCGTCTTTATACAAGAGACGCGGATTTCGGGATCAAAATGCAGATGGACCGAGGCGATGGCTCGGAGTTCGACGCCCTCCGCGAGTTCGTCACAGGCATGGATCGCCGGGCCATCGACTGGAAACACAGTGCCCGCCATCGCATACTTCTCGCCAAGGAGTTCCGCACAGAACGCAACCACAATATCGTCTTCGCCTTCGATACAGGCCGCCTGATGTGCGAGCCTCTCGGCGGTGTGCCGAAGATCGACCGCGCTATTAATGCAGCGCTTCTGCTTGCATTTGTCAGTTTGCGCTCCGGCGATAAGACCGCGCTTTTTGGATTTGATGCCCGCCCGACGGTCAGTTCCAACGTTCTCACCGGTGCGAGTGCGTTCCCGCATATGCAGCGCCTCGCAGCGCGCCTCGACTATAGCAGCGAAGAAGCGAACTATACACTTGCTCTGACCTCGCTCGCTTCCAAGCTGCAACGCCGTAGCTTGATTATTCTATTTTCTGATTTCGTGGATACGATCTCCGCTGAACTGATGCTCGAAAATATCCGCCGCTTGCAGGACCGACATCTGGTCGTGTTTGCCTGCTTCGAAGATCAGCCTCTTCACGACCTGATCAATGCCGAACCCATGAATGCAAACGACGTGTCCCGCGCCGTCATTGCCGACGGCCTCCTGCGCGACCGGGAACTGGTGCTGCGTAAACTGGAACGTATGGGTGTCCAGGTTCTGGAAACTCGGCCTGAGCGTTTCGGGGCAGACCTGATCAGCCGCTATCTCGACATTAAACGGAAGGAAATGCTGTGAACGACCGCGTCATTAAATCCTACCGTTTCCGCGAAGAACGCGAGGCGGACTGGCAAAAACTCGACCACATCATCAAAAAGGCAGAGCGTTACGGGACCAGCGGTCTCAGCGATGATGATATGGCCGACCTGCCCGGCCTCTATCGCCAGGCGGTTTCATCACTCTCTGTCGCGCGAAGCATTTCACTTGATCAGAACGTGACAGCCTATCTCGAAAGCCTCACGGCGCGTGCCTATTTCTTCGTCTACGGTAATCGTAGCCGCATCAGCGAGAAGCTCGTTCAGTTCTTTCGGCGGGACTGGCCGGCAGCGGTATCACAAGCCGTCGGACCAACAGTCCTCGCCTTTATTTGCCTTGTCGGGCCTGCTCTCCTCGCTTTCTTCCTCACCCTGAATGACAGCGAATGGTACTGGACCTTCCATAGCGGTTGGGACGATCGCAACCCGAATGCGAGCTATGCTGAACTCAGGGCGACGCTTTACAATACCCAAGATAACATCCTAGACATCTTGAGCGCGTTTGCGGCTGAGCTGTTTTCAAACAATGCACTCGTGGCAATCCTTGCTTTCGCACTCGGTTTCGCACTCGGTATCCCAACAGCCATTTTGCTGGCCTATAATGGTGTCCTGATCGGCAGCTTCTTCGCTGTGTTCGTTTCAAAAGATCTTGGCTTTGAACTCACCGGCTGGCTTTTCATCCACGGGGTGACCGAACTCTACGCTATCTTCCTAGCCGGCGCCGCCGGGTTCATTATCGGCGGTGCTGTCGCTTTCCCGGGCAAGCGGTCACGCTTAAGCGCGCTTAGAGCATCGGGGGAGCGCGCTGGTCCTGTTATCGCAGGCGCCGTCATAATGCTGTTCATCGCAGCCCTGATCGAATCCTTCGGACGCGAGCTGATTACGGATGATCTCACCCGCTACATCTTCGCAGGTACCAGCCTGATCTTCTGGTTGTCCTATTTCTACATTCCACGTCGCGGTCGTCAGGAGTCTGGATCGTGACCGACATCGCCGCTGATAAGGCCCGCCGTGCCGCCCTCGCCCGACGGGTATCGCGTCAAAAAGAGAGCGAACGCGAAGCTAAGCGGATCAGGCAACTCATCACGCCAGAAGGCGCAACCCTCAATCTGCGCATCGCAAGCGCCGGGGAACGCGCAGGCGCGCTTTTTATCGACCTTGCACTCATGCTGGTCGCTGCGCTGATCGCCCTGTTCGGGATAGGCTGGGTCATAACGGGCCTCGGCTATGAGGGTTGGCGCATTGCAAATGCTGTTTTCCTCCTCATCATATTCGGCCTTCGCGTCTTCTATTTCATGGGTTTCGAATTGGGCCGCCGCGCCGCCACACCGGGCAAGCGTGCGCTTGGGCTTCGGGTCGCCGCCAGAGATGGCAGTCGCCTCACGGCAAACTCCGTCATCGTCCGCAATTTCATGCGTGAGCTTGAAGTGTTTTTACCCGTCATTTCTCTCATCGTCTTCACCGGTTCCGATCAGAATGAGAGCGGCTGGATCAATCTTCTGATCATGATCTGGGCGATGATCTTTATGCTCTTCCCGATCTTCAACCGGGAAAAACTGCGCGCAGGTGACCTGATCGCGGGTACCATGGTCATCCACGCCCCAAAGGTTCAACTTCTGAAAGACATTACCGCGAAAACCAAACAGCAAGACGTGGAAGACGCCCTGTTCACCCCTGCTCAACTCGACGTTTACGGCATTCATGAGCTTCACGTTCTTGAAGACGTTTTGCGCCAATCAACGTCTGATATTCGAAAGACCGTGGCCAGCCGGATACAAAAGAAAATCGCCTGGGACGGCCCTCCCCTAAATGAGCTCGACTTCCTCGAACGGTTCTATGCGGCTTTACGCAAACACCTCGAACAAAGAATGCTCTTCGGCGAACGCAAAGAAGATAAGTTCGACAGAAGCTGATTTGTGTTTCTCATGATCCACCCTCTCCCCCTCCCAACCACCCCATGGTGCCCAGAGGCTGGGGTGGTGGGGTGGGGGAGAGGGTGGATCATGACAGCATCAAGCGGCCTTTTTGAGCCGCGCCGCATCAAGGCGCGCTTTTAAATCCGTCAAATCTGCCAGCACAGCTTCGAGCTTCCGGCCACTCGCCGCTGCTGTTTCGGGTTCAAACTTAGCCCCCAGCGACGTTGCAACGCTCGCCTGCAGTGCCCGCGCAGGGCTCTCAACAGGCACCTGCTCAGCGGCTTCAATTGGCGCAGCCACCAGTTGCACACCGCCGTCGAGAACAGCGGCAACACCCTGCTCATTAAGCAAGTTAAGCGCCCCCTTGAGGGTCAAGCCTCGCTCATGAACCAAGATCTGGATCGCTCTCAGCGCTTCCATGTCAGCCGGACGAAACATGCGACGCCCGTCGCGTCGCTTCAGCGGCTTCACGTATTTCGAAAACTTGGTTTCCCAATAGCGCAGCACATGCGTCTGCAGCCCAAGCTCACCAGCGGCCTCACCGATAGAACGGTAAGCGTCTGCAGATTTCTCTACGCGGCGGGCAGTCATACGGGGCATGGGCAATCATCTCTTGTCTCAAGTCCCTGCCACTTTTGATTTTAGCGCCGGGGACGGTTTAAAGGTCACGACCCGACGCGCCGATATGGTTGCTTCAATTCCTGTTTTAGGATTACGCCCTTCGCGTGCTGCCTTTCGGCGCACCTGAAAATTGCCAAAGCGCGAGAGCTTTACGAGCCCCTCATGCTCCAGACTGGACGAAACAAGTTCAAGCATACGGTCAAGCAGGTCTGAGGATTCCTGCCGTGTCAAACCAACCTCACGCACAATCGCGTCAGTCAATTCCATCCGGGTCAGGGTTTGCTGTGTCATGGTGCATGACGCTCCTCTTTGTTAACAATAGAGGGTCAAACCTTAACGAAATGCCAAACGGGAGACCTGTTTCGCTTAAAAACGGAAGAGACTTGCGCCCCACGAAAACCCGCCGCCCATGGCTTCGCTCAGGATTAACTGCCCCGGCTGGATACGACCATCGCTGACCGCTGTATGGAATGCAAGCGGAATCGACGCCGCTGACGTATTGCCATGTTGTGAAATCGTCGAAACAACCTTGCCTTCATCGAGTTTCATGCGTTTCGCGACCGCACTCAAAATCCGTTGATTAGCCTGATGCGGAACGAACCAGTCGATCTCTTCAACACGCGTATTCGTCTCCTCAAGGACAGTCTCAATCGCACTTGAAATATTCGTCACGGCGTGGCGAAAGACCTGATTGCCCAGCATCCGGACATGTCCAATTGTTCCTGTTGAAGACACACCGCCATCAACATGAAGCAGCTCGCTCTTAGTCCCGTCCGTGCGGATATGGTGGCCCAGTATTCCGCGGCCATCGGCTTCCGCTTCTGTTTCCGCAGTTAACACAACAGCCCCTGCCCCATCCCCAAACAGCACGCAGGTGCCCCGATCAGACCAATCGAGTATCCGGGTAAACGTCTCAGCCCCGATCACCAGCGCCGTCTTGAACAGCCCTTGTTTTAGCATTGAGTCTGCCGTGGTTAGCCCAAACAAAAAGCCAGAACAAACCGCCTGCACATCAAACGCCGCGCCAGCTCCAGCCCCTAACTTCGCCTGAATTGCGGTCGCTGTTGCCGGAAATGTTTGATCCGGTGTGGTGGTCGCCAAAATGATGAGGTCAACATCGCCCGGTGATACCCCGGCATTGTCCAACGCCATGCGCGCCGCTGCTGTCCCCAAATCAGAGGTCAGCTCCCCATCGGCTGCGATATGGCGTTGCTCGATACCTGTGCGCTCGCGGATCCATTCATCTGACGTCTCAACAATTTCCGACAGATCATCATTGCTCAGAACGCGTTCTGGCAGATAGGCACCCGTACCTCGTATAACACTCTGCAAACCGCTCAAGCGTCTTCATCCTCCGCGATAACCGCACCGGCTCTCGCTAGCCCACGTGCGACTTCTCCCATATAATTGCTCTCGGCCAAGTCTGCGGCAAGCTTAAGCGCGGTCTCAAAGCCTTCTGCATCTGTGCCGCCATGGCTCTTCACAGCGACACCATTGAGACCCAGCAGGACCCCGCCATTTACGCGTGACGGATTCATCATATGCTTGAGTTGCTTCAATCCGGACGAGGCTAGACCCGCTCCAAGCTTGCTCATCGCCGATGACGTCAGTGCGTCTTTGACATAAGACGCCACAAGACGTGCGGTGCCCTCTGCTGTCTTCAACGCGACATTGCCAGTGAAGCCGTCTGTGACCACGACATCGACTGCTCCCATAGCAATGTCGTCGCCCTCAACATAGCCGCGGAAATCAAGCCCTAAAGCATCATCACGCAACCGCTCAGCCGCAAGCTTGAGCGTGTCACGACCTTTTTCTTCCTCAGCACCAATGTTCAACAAGCCGATCGTCGGCTTCGGTTTACCCAGAACAGCACGCGCATAGGCCTCGCCCATAATCGCGAATGTCACCAACTGATCGGAATCCGCTTCCAGATTCGCCCCTACATCCAGAACAATTGAACGGCCCTGCACCGTCGGCCAGATCGCCGTCATTCCAGGACGATAGACCCCTTCCATCTTGCGCAGCGTCACCATGGCGAACGCCATTAGAGCGCCCGTATTCCCAGCCGAAACCGCCGCTGCAGCCTCGCCTGCCTTCACCGACTGCAAAGCACCCCAAAGGCTTGTCCCGTTACGGTGACGAAGAGCCGCTGACGGCTTCTCGCTCATTGAGATCACGCCATCATGATGCAGGATTTCACAACGAGATGTCAGACCCCGCGCAGACAGACCAGCTTCTAAGAGGTCGGCTTTGCCGTGCACCAGAAATGAAACATCGCTGCGGGACTTGGAGAACCGCTTCAGGCCATCCAGAACCACATCCGGCGCATCATCGCCGCCCATACCGTCAACGGATAGAATTAATCCGCTCATTGACAGGCTCTCCACTCTACCTTGGTTGCCCCCTACCTAGGCGGCACATCAACGAAACGCAACGGGCGTTTACGTGCTTTCTTGCAAACGAGTTATGCCGACCGTCTCCAACCGATCTCAGCATTAACAAGCGCCGCAGAATCAAGCGCTTCAAGCTCTGTAACACGCGCTTGCGCCCATTCGGCCAGATCCGCCCCATAGCCTGCATTAGCCACACCATTTCGCTCCAGAACATCAGCCAAAGGCTCATCCTTCTCGCCGGACAAGACACCATCCACCGCGCGTGCAAGCCCAAAGAACTCCTCCCCCATTTTCCGGATTTTCCGGGCGATTGAGGAATCCCCGACCCCTTCCTCACGCAATCCATAATCAAAGCCAGAGAAAACCTCCCGATAGACACCATCCGCCAAGTCGCGTCCTTCGGGGCCAACTTCACGCAAGGACCGCAGCACCAGTGTAGCGACCAGTGACACCATGGCGAACCGGCCTTCCAGCGTGTCGTCCACGGTCCCGATCTGGAACGGACCGGGCTCACGGGCTTTTGCCATGATCTCATCGTACCAGGCCCTCGCGGGATCAGGCCGACCGGCCTTGTCGCCAAACAGTTTGCGCAGATGACCAAACATCAATCTCTCTTCCTGTGTCCAAGTGCTTGCCAGAGCAGCCGCTTCGCCGTTATTTCAGAGCCAGTAACAGGAGTTTCCCCATGGCGCGACGTGTCATTCTTGCCTCTATCGCTCTCACAGCGCTGACAACAGCCTGCATTTCACCCATGCAAGACTTTCACGGTTATACATCCGATGACGTGCAACCAGCTGAAATTAAACCTGGCACAGATACTCGCTCAAGCGTTCTGGCCCAGCTCGGATCGCCATCGACTGAAAGCCTGTTCGACGAGAATACGTGGTACTACATTTCGACACAACGAGAGCGTGTTGCTTTCTTGCGTCCGCGTACAAGCCAGCGCACGATCACGGCAGTAGTCTTCGATGACGACAACCAAGTGACGGATGTCTTGGCTTATGATGAGACAGACGGTCAGGTGATTTCTTACGCCTCTAAAGAAACCCCAACACGCGGTCGCGAGCTTTCGATCCTCGAACAGCTCTTCGGCAATATCGGCGCCGTCGCCCTGCCACGCACAGACGAAGCCACACCGGGTAACCCAACTGGACGGCGGTAACGGTCTCAGCTTTCAAAAAGTATATAAAAAAAGCCCCAACCATTTGGCCGGGGCTTTTTTTATTAGATGAGGTCTGAGACCTAGTGCCCTGCGAGAACCGCCAGCATCAAGAGCGCCACAATATTTGTGATCTTGATCATTGGGTTCACAGCTGGACCCGCTGTATCCTTATACGGGTCACCAACAGTATCACCTGTGACAGCGGCTTTGTGAGCTTCTGAGCCCTTACCGCCGAAGTTTCCGTCCTCGATATACTTCTTCGCGTTATCCCATGCGCCACCACCGGACGTCATGGAAATCGCAACGAAGAGACCCGTCACGATCACACCGAGAAGCATCGCACCGACAGAAGCAAGCGCTGCTGCAGGACCTGCAATCAGAAGGATCAGCAGGAACAGAACGATTGGAGAAAGAACCGGCAGGAGTGACGGAACAATCATCTCTTTGATCGCTGCAGACGTCAGAATGTCCACCGCGCGGCCATAGTTTGGCTTGGATGTACCTTCCATGATGCCCGGATCGTTGCGGAACTGGCTACGAACCTCTTCCACAACCGCTTGGGCTGCACGGCCAACGGCCATCATCGACATACCACCAAACAGGAAAGGTAGCAGACCACCAAACAGAAGACCGACGACCACATAAGGGTTGGCAATCGAGAAGTTCACAACACCAATGTTGGCAAAGAAGCTCCCCTCTGCCGCGTTCGCTGCAAAGTATTTCAGGTCTTCATTGTACGCGGCAAACAGAACCAGAGCACCAAGACCGGCAGAGCCAATCGCGTAACCCTTGGTCACAGCTTTTGTCGTATTACCAACAGCATCCAGTGCGTCAGTTGTGTCACGAACAGAGCTATCCAGCTCCGCCATTTCTGCGATACCGCCCGCATTGTCCGTCACAGGACCAAACGCGTCGAGCGCAACAATCATGCCTGCAAGCGCAAGCATGGTTGTTGTCGCGATCGCGATACCGAACAGGCCAGCAAGGTTGAACGTCAAGATGATACCCGCGATAATTGTGATCGCTGGAAGTGCAGTCGACTCTAGAGAAACGGCGAGGCCCTGGATCACGTTCGTCCCGTGACCGGACTCAGAAGACTTCGCGACAGACTTCACAGGACGGTAGCCCGTGCCTGTATAGTATTCTGTGATCACAACGATCAGAGCTGTTACAGCGAGACCGGCAAGGCCGCAGAAGAACAGGTCCATACCGGTCACAGTCGCCGCAGCCGTTCCGTCAGCTGTCAGCAGACCCAGCGCTGTACCAGCGCCTTCAAGTTCACCAAATCCGCTTGGCAGAGCATACTGAACCGCAATGGCCAGACCACCAATGGTCAGAAGGCCGGTTACGATAAGACCCTTATAGAGCGCACCCATAATATTAGTTGAGCCTTGGCCGAGCTTGACGAACCACGTGCCAATGATTGAGGCGACGATGCACACCGCACAAATCGCCAGCGGGAAAAGCATCAGCGCGCCGAGATAGGCTGCGTCTGCAAAGTAAATCGCGGTCAAAACCATCGTCGCAACAATCGTCACGGCATACGTTTCAAACAGATCGGCCGCCATACCGGCACAGTCACCGACATTGTCGCCTACATTATCAGCAATCGTCGCTGCGTTGCGTGGGTCATCCTCAGGGATACCAGCTTCAACTTTACCAACCATGTCGCCGCCAACGTCGGCACCTTTGGTAAAGATACCGCCGCCAAGACGCGCGAAGATAGAGATAAGAGACGCACCAAAACCAAGAGCAACCAGACCGTCGACAACCGCGCGGCTTTTCACTTCATAGCCAACAACGCCAACGAGAAGGCCATAGTATGCCACGACGCCGAGCAGCGCGAGACCAACGACCAAGAGGCCTGTGACCGCACCGGACTTGAACGCCATTGAAAGGCCAGCCTGCAAGCTGTTGCTCGCGGCCTGTGTCGTGCGAACGTTGGCCTGAACGGACACTTTCATGCCGATAAAGCCTGCTGCACCCGACAGAACCGCCCCAAGAATAAAGCCAAGTGGCACTTCCCAGTTGCGGAACAGAACCACGAGCAGAACCGTCACTGCCACGCCGACATAAGCAATCGTTGTATATTGACGCTTCAGATAGGCGTTTGCGCCTTCCTGAATCGCGCCCGCAATCTCTTGCATGCGCGCATTCCCGGCATCGGCCTTCGAAATCGTGCTCGACTGGAGCCATCCATACAGCACCGCCGCGACTGCCGCGACTAATGCAATCCAGAACCATAGGGTCATATCAGCCCGTCCTTTTCCCTTATTCCTAACGGCCACAAGGCCCGTTTCCTATAACCGCGCCCTACTGCTACAGGTCGCGCTTGCTTGCAAGGCATATCGTGCTGTGCGCGAATTTACGATGTGGATTTAGGTCTCATGATCGAAGCCAAGCTTGTCCGGCAAGGGGATTGGCTCGTCGTGAAAAGACAGAGTCAGGCCGGGTCTCGATTTAATGTGCCCAATCTGCAGGAACGCCTCAGGGTCGATTTTGACACCGTCTTTCGCAATCATCAAAATCTGATAGTCATCCCCGCCTGTTGCTTGCTCCATGATCAGCGGCAAATCAGACGTGGCTTTATATAACCACACACGTTCAAGGTTGATATGCACGCCGCGTCCATTGATTTCAGCCAAGGTCAAGGCATCCAGCAATAAGCCATCGGAAACATCGATGGCGGCAAGTCCGGCCTCGGCGACCGCTTTTGCGTGCATCAATTTTGTCGTGGGCGGACAACGATATCGGTGAACATCACGCTCGTCCCCGTCTTCTATGACAGCGCGCAACCCAAGAATCCCACCACCAATTGGGCCACTAAGCCACAGTGTTGCGCCATCAGGCGCCTGCGCAGCACGACGGACGGGCCCGTCGCCCAAACATACCCCTGTCAGGCTGAGCGTTAGGACCAAAGGACCCTCCGTCAAAACCGTATCTCCACCCAAGAGATCGACCCCAAACGCTTTGAGATCGAGCTTAATGCCCGCCATCAAGTCCGCGAACTCTGTCTCCCTGCGTCCTTTCGGCCAAGCAATCGACAAAAGCGCTTCTTTCGGCACCGCACCCTTGGCGTGAATGTCAGAGACGTTCACCCGCACGAGCTTTTGACCCACCGTTTTAAGCGGATCGCTACTAAAAAAATGTTGACCCTCAACCAGCGTATCCATCGTCACAATCGTGCCTGCACTGGTCTGCAGCAGTGCAACGTCGTCACGCAGGTCATCTGCGCCACGCACGTTTACGGTCAAAGGCCGAATATATTTGTGGATCCAGTCACGCTCACTCATGCGCGCATTAAGCCTCAAGCCTCGTCTGGCCGCAAATCCTTTGAAACATTGTCCAGAACCGCATTCACGAAATTCGCCTCCGTCTTATCAAAGAAATCATGCGCCAGAGAGACATACTCATCCAACAGAATCCGGCGCGACAATTCCTGATGCGCCACAACTTCTGCCACCGCAGCCCGCAGAATAGATCGCGTTGTACTGTCGAGCCGTGACAAGCGCCACCCCTTGGACAATCGCGCCAGGATCGCCTTATCGACCGTTTCCTGATGCTCAATCGTGGCGTTGACGATAGATTTGAACAGATCCGGGTCAGCCTCTTCAATCGGGGCTTCATCGGCGCCCAAGCCGAGCCGATCATCCATCAGGTCACGAATGGCCGCTTTCCCGCTCTGACCTGTCTGCTCCATCTGATACAGCGCCTGCACAGCCGCCAGCCGTGCACCGGCTCTACGGGCACGTGTGACTTCAAATGGAACCTTTTGTTCGCTCATGATCGCGTCCATGCCACTGCACGAATGAAAAGGCTATGCGCTTTTGTTGTTCGCACTGAGATTGAAGCGCGGCCCTTAGTCGACGCCCGGCCTCGGACTGCCATTATTGCCGCTGGCTTCTCCGTCGAGGCGTTCCGGTGTCACGCCTTGATTCTTGATCAGCGTTTCAAGATCCGCCGCAACTGTCTCTAACCGGGCCTCGTCCGTCCCACGCGCCACCAGAGCAACGCCGTGATCTGTCAGGCTACGGAACCATGGGTAAGAACCGAGGCTGACATCCTCATAATTCTCGACAATCGCCGTCAGATCAGCTGCCAAAGTCCCCTCACGCAGCCCTTGCCCGCGCACAGTAACGCTTTTCACCACAGCGCCAGTCTGCAACCGATGCCCGATATCGCCAAGCATGCTTTCAACAATCTTAGGCACACCCGCGAGCGTGAAGACATTGCCTGTCTGGAAACCCGGCGCGCCACTGACGCCATTATCGATGAGGCTCGCGCCATCCGGCGTGCGGGCCATGCGACGCCGTGCACCGGTGAACTCTGTGTTCATCAGGGCATAGCGCTCTTCCAGAAGTTTCACCGCTTCAGGGTGCTCGCCAATCCCAACGCCGAACGCCGCCGCAATGGCATCGGCGGTGATATCGTCGTGGGTCGGTCCAATGCCGCCAGTCGTGAAGACATAGGTATAAGTGGCACGCAACTCGTTCACGGCTTTAACGATGTCAGGCTGTTCATCGCTGACAATGCGCACCTCTTTCACAGGAATGCCGTAAGGCGCGAGAAAGTTTGCAATCGTCTGCAGGTTCACGTCACGTGTGCGCCCGGAGAGAAGTTCGTCGCCGATAAGGCAGATGGCAGCGGTCGGTTGATTTGTCATGAGCCGCATTTAGGCCGTTCTAGAGCACCCGTCCAGCAACCGCGTCGAGTTTTGCCAAGAGCGCAGGATCACGAGCCTCTGGAGCGGTTATAAGTGCATAGTCGAGGCAGGTCTCAATCTTCAACGGCGAAACAGTGCGCTCAACGCCGTGAATCGCCGCAGCAAAATGTTTCAATGTCTCTTTTGCTTTGGCTGTGTTGGCCGCCATGACCTCTAAGACATTTGCAACCGTGACCCCCTCTTCCTCCTCGCGCCAGCAATCATAGTCGGTCACCATCGCAACAGTCGCATAAGGAAGCTCCGCCTCACGTGCGAGTTTCGCCTCAGGCGCATTGGTCATGCCAATCACGTCGCAGCCCCATTGGCGATAAAGATGACTTTCCGCGCGGGACGAAAATTGCGGCCCTTCCATCGTCAGGTATGTGCCGCCGCGATGAACCTTCGCCCCCGCTTTTTCAGCCGCATCACCTGCCAACTGCGATAGGCGCGGACAAACCGGATCGGCGATAGAGACATGAGCGACCATGCCGGGCCCGAAAAAGCTCTTCTCACGCGCGAAAGTGCGATCAATAAACTGGTCGACCATCACAAAATCGCCCGGTGCGTAGTCCTCTTTCAAAGAGCCACAGGCGGAAATAGACAGAATATCGGTGCATCCCGCACGCTTAAGCGCATCAATGTTGGCACGGTATGGAACCGTGCTCGGCGTCAGGCGATGGCCTTTACCGTGACGGGGCAGAAAAACAAAAGTGACATCACCGACCTGCCCTTTAACGAGCGCGTCGGACGGATCACCCCAAGGCGTTTCGACCGTGAACGTCTCGGTCTGGTCAAGGCCGTCAATTTCATACAGCCCTGATCCGCCAATCACACCGATCGTCCACTGGGTCATATTTCAGTCCTTCATACGAAAACCCCGTCCTTGGCAATCAAGAACGGGGTCGTCAATTCAGTATTGCGTGAACGCTCTAATGGTCCACTTTGCGCCAGATTCGCTGGTAAGAGAACCAGAGCAGAACCGCCAACAAGAGCAAATAGATCATCGTCGGCAGACCAAGTGAGCGGCGCTGCTCCTGTTTCGGGTCACCCGCCCAGTGCAGGAATTGCGCAACGTCATACGCCATCTGTTTGGTCGATGGATAAGTCCCGTCCTGATAGATGATTTTCGCGGTACACTGGCTGTAAAAATCCTCTTCGAGGATCGCCATTTTCGCACCCGCGCTTAGCGATCCGCCTTCTGCCTTGATCCGCTCTTCTTCGGTTTTGACGCGCTTCATCGCATCCTTGTGGAGCGCCTTACAGTCTACGCCTTCATCACCGGCAGGGTCATTCAGCTGCGGTCCCATTGCGAGGAAACCACCATACGGCACATGACGAGGATCGCCTTCCCACTGCGCGGATGCATCGCCCGGCATGTAAGGGTTGTAATACTGGCCCGATGGTTGGGTCAGTTCACCAATCGTCTCGTCCTTGTCGAACGAGATATAAGTCTCGGGAATGCCCTCGGCATTTGTCCGGCGCTTGATCTTTTCCGGCTCAGGATAGCCCTTGATCAGTGCATAGACATAAGTTGCACCATCACCTTCATTGCCCTTACCGCGGGCTTTAGTGATCACTGAAAAGTCCGGTGGATAAGCGCCGCCATTCGCAGCACGCGCCGTCTGCTCATCCGGGTAAGGAGACACAAACCGATCTGACGGACGCGCCGGGCGGAACCCATCGTCGTCCGCGTCACTCGCATAGGGATCATAAACGCGCGCCTCTGCCGCGATCGCCTTTATCAGCGGATTGTCGTTCGGATTCGAGTAACTTGAATCATAGAAAGGCGCGCCAGGTTCGGCGAGGTTCCGGTAAGAAAGCAATTCCATGCTATGGCACGAGGCACAGACTTCTTTGTAGACCTGGTAGCCGCGCTGGGCGCTTTCCATATCAAGCTCACCGAGCGGTCCTTGAAATGGCCAACCGCCTTCAGGCTCTTTAGGCTTCTTGGCTCCGCCAGCCGCGGAGGCAGAGAGCACAAGAGACGCAGCGCCCAGTCCGGCAACAAGTGTACGCAACAGTTTCATAACTCTGCTCAAATCCTCTACTCAGCCGGTACAGCAACGGGCTCGCCAACGGGCGCTGGCTCTGGTTCCATGACTGGTTTCGCTTTTGATTTTGCTCTGGCTTCAGACTCACCAAGAATAGACTTGTGGATCGATTCCGGCTCACCTTTCGGCGTTTCCCGCAGACCCAGCACGGGCAGGATAATCAGGAAGTACGCAAAGTAGTACGCCGTTAGCAACTGACCGAGATGCAGGAACGTGATCGCATTCGCTTTCTGGATGCTCATGGACGCTGCAACGCCTTGGGCAATCTGCTCAGCTCTGAAAGCAGCGGCGGCGTTATAGTCTGCAAAGCTGCGGGAAAGCTCAGCACCCGCTGCATTTGTGTAAGACACAACCAGTTGGTCATCACCAAATGGAATAATTGGATTGTCCGGATTGGTCGCTCCACACCAGCCCAGCAGGACACACGCAACGAGGAAGCCAAAGAAGAATTTCTTAGCGACGGGGCGATAGCGCATAGACTTGACCTGAGACGTATCCAGCCAGGGCAGCACGAAAAGGACTGCAATCGCGCCGAACATCGCAATCACACCCAGCAGTTTCGCGTCAATCGGTCCAATATCGAACGTGATCGCGCGCAGGATTGCGTAGAACGGCAATAGATACCATTCCGGTACGATGTGCGCAGGCGTAACCAGCGGGTTGGCTTTGATATAGTTATCCGCGTGACCCAAAACATTCGGGAAATAGAATACGAACATCGCAAAGATCAGGAGGAACACGATAATCGCGAACGCATCTTTCACAGTATAATAGGGGTGGAACGGAACAGTGTCTTTCTTGACGTCCTGAACTTCCACGCCGGTCGGGTTATTGTTCCCTGGAACGTGGAGTGCCCAAATGTGAAGGATCACAACGCCCGCAATCATGAAGGGCAGCAGATAGTGCAAAGAGAAGAAGCGCTGCAGTGTCTGGTTCCCCACAGAAGGGCCACCCATCAGCCATGACTGGATCGCTTCCCCAATCAGCGGGATCGCGCCAAACAGGCCGATAATCACGTTCGCACCGTGCAGAGACATCTGTCCCCAAGGCAGCATGTAGCCCAGGAATGCCGTCGCCATCATCAAGAGGAAGATAATACAGCCAAGGATCCACAAGACTTCCCGCGGTGCTTTATAAGAGCCGTAGTAAAGCCCACGGAAGATGTGGACATAAACCGCAAGGAAGAACATGGACGCGCCGACCATGTGAATGTTTCGGATCAACCAGCCGTATGGAACGTCCCGCATAATCCGTTCAACAGACGCAAACGCATCATCAACAGTCGCTGTATAGTGCATCGCAAGCACGACACCTGTGATGATCTGAATCATCAGACAGATCGCAAGAATACCGCCGAATGTGTACCAGTAATTGAGGTTCTTTGGCGTCGGAAAATCAACGAAACTGTCATAGGCCAGTCGAATGATTGGCAGACGGGAATCCATCCACTTTTCGAAGCCGGTTTGCGGGTTGTAGGTGGACTTGTGTCCGCTCATGGGTCTGTCGTCCTTCCTCTAAAGTGATATCTTTACGACTGTATCGGTTACGTATTCGTAGTCGGGCACAGTCAGGTTGGTTGGAGCCGGGCCTTTGCGAATTCGCCCAGACGTATCGTAGTGAGAGCCGTGGCACGGGCAGTACCAGCCGCCATAGTCACCCAGGTTACCGCCACCCGGACCAACCGGAACACAGCCCAAGTGCGTACAGCTGCCGGATGTCACGATAATGGACGGGTTTAACTCACCGCTCGGGAGCGGCATTAAGCGGTCCTCATCGGTTTCCGGATCAGGCAGTTTGTTCAAAGGCACACTGTTCGCAACAGCAATCTCTTCGGCGCTGCGACGACGCAGGAAGAACGGCTTTCCCCCGATCAGAACGCGGATCTCACCACCTTCCGGGATCGCTGCAGTATCAACTTCAAGGCTGGACGCCGCTTTTGTATCGCTGGCTGCATTCATTTGATCAACGAAGACATAGCCGACCAGTCCGGCGCCCACGCCAGCGGTCGCCATCGTCGCAACATGGATGAAATCCCGGCGCTCTTCGTCTACGATTTCAGTGTCTGTCGTCTGATGATCGCTCACGCAATTACTTCCTTAGACCTTGGACTGACGTCCTATTTATCCGTTCACAGGCGCAATTTCATTGCGGCGCGTCGACGCAATGTGCTCCACTCCTAAATGCCGCCTATCGCGGCTGCAGCGCTATTTCAACTGCGGCAGATGTGCATATTACAGCGCTTGAGCACCTTGCAGGCGCGATGGATTCCATCGAAACAAGCTTTGATTGAGGAGCCGTGACATGACCCGACCATCCGTGACCTTGAAAATTGCCACCAGTCTGGACGGCCGAATTGCCCTCTCAAACGGGGTCAGCCAGTGGATTACAGGCAGCGAATCACGCGCGCGCGTCCATCAGATGAGGGCAGAGCATGATGCTGTTCTTGTCGGGGTTGGTACAGTTCTGGCAGACGATCCGCTCCTAACAGCGCGAACTGTCCCCGCGCCAAAGCGCCAGCCTTTGCGAATCGTCGCTGACAGTCTGGCGCGCACCCCCGCAACAGGGCGATTGGTCAGCTCGATAAGTGTCGGACCTGTCGTCATTGCAGCAGCTCAACCGGACGGCGACCGCGTCTCAGCCCTTGAAGCTAAAGGCGCAAAAATCTGGCGCTGCGGCGATGTTTCGGGTCAAGTCTCAGTCACGCGATTACTGGATCATTGCGCCACCGCTGGGATCAGATCAGTCTTCCTGGAGGGCGGCGGCAAGCTCGCAGCCGGCTTCATTAAAGCCGGCCTCGTCGACAGAATCGAATGGTTCCGCGCGCCCCTTCTAATTGGCGGTGACGGCCTGCCCGCAATTGCAGCTCTGGGACTGAGTGAAATGTCAGCTGCACCGCGATGGCGTCCTGACGCCACGACACGCATTGGGGATGACGAACTGACGACCTATGTGAAGGCGTGAAAGACAGGAAAGGCGCAAAGCCCATGTTTACAGGTCTGGTCACTGACGTTGGCACTATCCGCAAAGCCGAGGAACGCAACGGCTTGCACCGCTTCGAGGTCGAGAGCGCATTTGAGGCAGACTCGATCGAAATGGGCGCCTCCATTATGCATGCAGGCGTTTGCCTGACCGTTGTCGATCATGGTGCACGCGAGGACGGAAGTTGGTTTGCCGTAGAGGCCGTCCCTGAAACGCTATCGAAGACCGTTCTGGGCGACTGGCGCGAAGGATCGCGCGTTAATCTCGAACAAAGCCTGACACTTGGACAAGAACTCGGCGGCCATTTTGTTTTCGGTCATGTCGACGGCGTTGGTGAAGTTGTTTCTGTAAACGCAGAAGGTCAAAGTTGGCGACTGACGATCCGCCCACCCTCGGACATCGCGAAATATTTCGCGACTAAGGGGTCGGCGGCCGTGAACGGTGTATCGCTCACCGTGGCCAAGGCGCTCGACAATGGCGACTTTGAACTGGCCATCATCCCCCATACATGGGAGGTCACCACTCTGTCTGATTTGAAACCGGGAAGCAGGGTCAATCTTGAGATTGATATGCTGGCGCGGTACGTCGCTCGCATGATTGGCGTCGATGCGCCGGAACCGCATAAAGCACAGCATAAAGCAGAGGGCGCTTAAATGGCCGAAGACTTCAGTGCCGCAATTTCCTCTATCGATGAAATCATCGAGGACGCCCGAAACGGTAAGATGTACATCCTCGTCGATGCGGAAGATCGCGAGAATGAAGGCGACCTGATCATTCCAGCGAGTTTTGCGACACCCGAAGCCATCAACTTCATGGCAAAGTATGGCCGCGGCCTGATTTGCCTCGCGATGACAGATGAACGCGCCCGTGCCCTCAAGCTCGATATGATGGCGCGTGAGAATCGCGAAAGCATGGGGACGGCTTTCACAGTCTCTATTGAAGCGGCCGAGGGCGTCACGACTGGTATCTCAGCGCATGACCGCTCTCACACGGTCATGGTCGCGATTGATCCCACCAAAGATGAAAAAGACATTGTGTCGCCCGGCCACGTTTTCCCGCTCGTCGCCCGCGATGGCGGCTCTCTCGTGCGCGCAGGCCATACAGAAGCCGCCGTGGATATCTCTAGAATGGCAGGGCTCTATCCGGCTGGCGTCATCTGCGAGATCATGAATGACGATGGCAGCATGGCGCGCCTACCCGAACTGGTCACCTTCGCGCAGTTCCACAATCTGAAAATTGGCACGATTGCTGACCTGATCGAGTGGCGCCGCAAGCATGACCGCTATCTGGAACGCCGCGTGGAAGCCGACCTAGAAAGCGCCTATGGTGACGGTTTTAGAACCGTGATCTTCCGTAATGCGCTCGATGGCTCTGAACATATCGCCATCGTCCACGGTGAGATCACCCCTGACGTGACCAGCCTCGTCCGCGTGCACCGCACAGACGTTCTCGCGGATATTCTTGGCGAAAAAGGCCCCCGCGAAGGCCTTGTCGAGAAAGCGATGAAGACGATCGCCGAGGCAGATCAACCCGGCGTGATCGTCTTCGTCAATACAATGCGCCCGAATGCCCTCGCGGCCCGTCTCGGCATGAAGATGGACGACGCCGAAGACGGCCATGTCCCCATCCGCGAATACGGCGTCGGCGCGCAGATCCTGCGCGAACTTGGCGTGCGCAAAATGATGTTCCTATCCGATACTGAACCGACACGCGTTGCCGGCCTCGAGGGCTACGGCCTGACCATTGAAGGCTGGCAGCGACTGAGTGAAGAAAGAGACTAAAATGGCTTTGCACCGAATCCTGATCGTCAATTCCCCCTATTATGAAGAGATCTCCACCGAGCTCGAAGCCGGCGTGCGCGAAACGCTGGCCGAAACCGATGACGAGATTGAAATCGAAACCATTATGGTCCTTGGCGCTTTTGAAGTCCCCGGCGCAATCGCCATGGCCGCCGACAGCGGTCGCTGGGACGGATACATCGCGCTAGGATGCGTCATTCGCGGTGAAACCAGCCACTATGACTATGTCTGCGGCGAGAGCGCGCGCGGTCTGATGAGACTTGCCACAGAACGTCGTCTAGCGATTGGCTATGGCATTCTCACGGTCGAAAATGAAGCCCAGGCTCTGGCCCGCGCCAGACGCAGCGAGAAAAATAAAGGCCGCGACGCCGCCATGGCATGCCTGGAAATGCTCAAACTGCGCAAGAAATTCGTGCGTTAGGCCATTCAGACTGCGACATTTCCTGAACGCCCCCTCTATCCCCCAAATTTCACCCCAAATCCCAATCTCCGCAGATACCAGCGAAAGCTGGTATCCATCTCTCCAACTCTCAACAAAGACGACAGGTTCAGAGCTGGACCCCAGCTCAAGGCTGGGGTCGCCGGATGTGGGACAAGGGAGAAATCAGCAAAATCTATCCACCCCCTCTGAGACCTGCCGTATACTCCCAGCCAATATGCAAATCCGCATCTACCCCCGCGACTGGGCGCACGTCCCGGTCTGGCTCTGGCCCTACATCTGGTGGCAACTCATCCGCCTGCGCGCCCATGTGCGCAAAAGCGGCCAGGACGGGTTCTACCAAATAGATGCAGACGGCCGCGTCGAGATCTATCTCGCACCCGACAGATCAGACCTCAACGTCTGGCTCTACCAACAGCGCCGGACTTATCTCGATCACTGGACACCGATGCACGACGCAAGCGGCGAAGCGCATCTGGATGCGATCCAATACTGGACGCCGCGTTTCATGGAATGCGGAGAACGCATCCTCTACATCAGCTGGGGAAAGGATTTCACGCCTGCGCCCGCGATTGAGGATAGTTCGTAGCTACTCCCCCCTCCGAGCGCTTCGCGCCCACCTCCCCCAAGACTGGGGGAGGAAATTCTGCGTCCAATTCGATTTAGATCCGAACTTTCCTCCCCCATACCTGGGGGAGGTGCCCGAAGGGCGGAGGGGGCAAATCCCAATCTCACCATAACCAAACCACCCCACCTTTCCGCACCCAAGCGCGCGAAGCCAAGCCCGGCTGCCCAAAACAAAAATCAGAAGAAAACGCACCAAAGGCCACACCCAAATCAAAAGCACCACAGCCCTGAGCCCGGTTCATGGGCTGGCGAAGCCAGACCGGAACCCGCTTCGCCCGTCTGATGCGAAGCGACTCAGGGACGGGCAAAAAGAAAGCAAAGCCGCTCACGGCGGGGATCACATCACGCCGCTTTATCCCAGTAAGACTTCGCAGACGATTTCGCTTTTTTACGTTTCGGCTTAGGATCGTTGAGGCTCCAATATTCCGACGCGCACATCCAGCGCCCTCGTAATTGCTCGTGGTTTGGAGCATCGCAGTCGCTGCGCGGTTTGTGGATATTATTCAGCTTCGGCTTCAAATGCCGGATCAAATCTTCTTCAATCCGGTCGAGCTTGCTCGCATGCGCGTGGCGAATGTGGATTTCACGTGCACCTTTCTTGCGTGCTTCTTCCCAACGCTCATGGCCATTCACGCGATGATACAAGTTCGTCGCTTTTCCGACATAGAGTGCCTTCGCGAAGACAAAAAAGCGCCGTTTCACGAAAACGTATATACCGCTGCGTTCCGGCAGGTCTTCAGCGCGCTTGCAAACTCTAAAACGATAAAGCTCATTCGTCTCACCGCGCCAAAACCGGATTTTCCTGAAGATCATGACCGATAGTCTCCATTCCAAATTTGGTTAAGAAATGGCAGAAAAGCGTTAACCTTTTCCAAACATGCCTAAGCCGCGCGCAATAAAGCCTTACGAACAGGCGCAAAGGTCATGCGATGGATTTTACATGGCCCAAAGCGCGTCAAAGCTTCTGAATGCGCTGCGGTGCCATATCCCTTGTGTCCGGCAAATCCGTATTCTGGAAACTCCGCATCGTAATCCAGCATCAATCGATCACGCGCCGTTTTAGCGAGGATAGAGGCGGCTGAGATCGCAGGCTCGGTCAGATCGCCTTTGATGATCGCCCGCGCTGGACACGGCAGTCGCTGCGGCAGCGCATTCCCATCGATCAGGATTTGCGATGGCTTCAACTCAAGTCCCAAAATCGCTCGACGCATCGCTTCAAATGTCGCCTCCCGGATATTGATCCGATCGATATCCTCAGGTTCAACATGAACCACAGCCCAAGCAAGTGCTTTAGACTTGATCTCAGGCTCCAGCGCCAATCGCTTCTTTTCACTGAGCTTTTTTGAGTCGGTCAAACCTTCAATCGGCCCGTCAGGATCAAGAATTACCGCACCCGCTGTCACCGGTCCCGCCCAAGGGCCACGCCCGGCCTCGTCCACACCGCAAATTAGGTCTATTGGTTCCATAGCGACCACTAAATCTGATTCCGGGAGAGAGACCATCATGAGCGGCTATGCGATTGAAATGCACGAGACTGGCGGCGTTGACGTTCTGAAAACGGTCGAGCGCACACCCCGCCAACCCGGTCCCGGCGAAGCGCTCATTCGTCAAACCGCGATCGGTCTAAACTTCATCGACACTTATCACCGCACCGGTCTTTATCCGGTGAAGCTTCCCTTCACGCCAGGCTCAGAGGGCGCAGGCGTCGTCGAAGCGGTTGGCGATGGCGTCGAAACGTTGAAAGTCGGAGACCGTGTCGCCTATCTCGGCTCTGGTGCTTATGCGAGCCATTTTACCGGCAGTGCGGCGATGATGATGAAACTACCGGACGGGATCAGCGAAGAAACCGCCGCCGCCGTTATGCTTAAAGGCCTGACAGCCTGGATGCTGCTATTTGAAGTTCGCCGCGCGAACCCCGGTGAAACCGCTCTCATCTGGGCCCCGGTCGGCGGGGTGGGATCTCTGCTCGTGCCATGGGCAACATCGCTCGGCGTCCGTGTGATTGCCGCGACGTCGAGTGAAGAGAAGGCCGAGCTCGCAAGAGGTCTCGGTGCAGCAGAAGTAGTAATGACAACTGACGACGTCGCCAGCCAGGTCCGCAAACTGACGGGAGGTGCAGGCGTCGATATTAGCTATGACAGTGTCGGCAAAGTCTCAGCACAGGCCTCTTTAGATAGCCTAAAGCCAAGGGGCTGGTGGGTCAGTTATGGTAACGCATCCGGTGCAGCTGAGCCCGTCGCTCCCGGGATACTCGGGGCAAAAGGCTCGCTCATCCTGACCCGCCCCGGCCTCTTCCACTTTATTAGCAAGCCACAAGACCTCGCCCGCGGCGCAAGTGCACTATTCGGAGCCTTAAAAACCGGCACGCTGAAACCCCAGATCGGACAGCGCTTCGCCCTCAAGGACGTAGCCGACGCCCACACCGCCATTGAGAGCGGCAAAACAGTCGGCGCGACTCTACTCCTGCCCTAAGCCAGCAGCCTCAAACCGCACCGGCCCCATCTGCATCAGCAGCGCCGGATCGATATAGAAATCACGGCTGCGATCGTCACTCGATGGATTGCGCCACTTCACGGCCCAGTGCAGGTGCGGCCCAGTCGTGCGGCCTGTATTCCCCGACAGGCCAATTTGTTCGCCAACCTCAACGCGCTGTCCGGCCTCAACCTGCACATCTGACATGTGCATGAAGACTGAGACCAGACCTTGCCCATGGTCGAGAAAGATCGTCCCGCCCTCATAATAAAGATCAGGATCGCCGAGCGTGACGATACCTGCTGCTGGTGCCACAATCGGTGTGCCCACAGGAATTGCAATGTCATAACCATAGTGAATCCGCGTACGCTCACACGGCACACCGTCAACGCCAACGCCGATATATTTCCGAGCCGGACCAAACGGTGATGACATAGGCCCCAGTGCCGGGCGCATAAAACCGTTCACGCCGCCCTGCCCGGCCTCAAAGCGTTTGAAAGCGTCCTGCTTCTTCACCCAGCTACGACCGGCATGCGCCTTCTGCTCTTCTGTGCGTGCATCGACTTTATCGCAATCCATACCCTCAATCACCCGAAACGGATCGGTTCGTTCTTCTATGTCCAGAATTAGTGGTGCAAGATCATGCCCAACCGCTTCAATTTGAATCACTGCACTTTCGGTGCGCAGCACACCAATCGTAGCGACGCCAGCCACATTCACGGGGATAGTTCGTTTCGCTTCACCGTTCAGGCCGGAAACGACAAGCACTTCTGCTCCCGGAGCCTGACAGAGTAACAGACCGGCTTGAACCGCCTGCCCCTGACAGGAGATCGATGCCGGTGAGGACGCAACTGTTCCCGTTACATCAGCCGCGACAGGGTTCTGTCCTGCCCAAAGAAGCAGCCCCAGAACCAGCTCACGCAAACCGATCATGCAATCTTGCCCATACCTTTCGCGGCCGCGGCCGCATCAACATAGGCTTCCTGCTTTTCCGCACTCCAATATCGAAGCGCCTCAATCGGAATTTTGCGGCCTGTGACCGCACAAAATACAAAATCGCCGGGCGAAATCAGTTCCAGATCCCCGGACAGATATTTCATCTTCGCCTCGCCGGGCGCGCGATTTGTCTTTTTTAACATGGAAAAACAATGCCCTAAATCGGCGCAAAAGGAAAGTGACAAGCGCATAAAGTTTTTGCTTTGTTCTTTAGAACATATGTGGTACACGAAGGTATTGCATGAGGGCTGGCGCAAGGTTCGGCGGCCTAGTATAGACGAAAAGGAACGACTCATGGCCAAACCAGCGCTACAACTCGTGGATAAGGAGTCCGGCGTGGACAAACAGAAAGCCCTCGAAACCGCACTTGCCAATATTGATCGCGCCTTTGGTAAAGGCTCAGTCATGCGCCTCGGTGAAAAAGAAGCGTTGGATATTGAGTCTATTCCCACAGGATCGCTGGGTCTCGACATTGCGCTCGGCATTGGTGGCCTTCCGAAAGGCCGCATCATTGAGATTTATGGTCCGGAAAGCTCTGGCAAAACGACATTGTCGCTGCATGTAGTCGCTGAAGCTCAGAAGAATGGTGGTGTCTGCGCCTTTGTTGATGCGGAACACGCGCTGGACCCGGTTTATGCCGGCAAACTTGGCGTTGATCTTGATGATCTGCTGGTCTCACAGCCCGACACGGGTGAGCAGGCGCTTGAAATTGCCGATACATTGGTGCGCTCCGGTGCCGTCGATGTTCTTGTCATTGACTCGGTTGCGGCCCTGACGCCGCGCGCGGAAATTGAAGGTGAGATGGGAGACAGCCTGCCCGGCCTGCAAGCCCGTCTGATGAGCCAGGCTTTGCGCAAACTCACAGGCTCTATCTCTAAATCAAACTGCATGGTCATCTTCATCAACCAGATCCGTATGAAGATCGGCGTAATGTTTGGCAGCCCTGAAACGACTTCCGGCGGAAATGCATTGAAATTCTATTCGTCTGTACGTCTCGATATTCGCCGTATTGGCACGATCAAAGGGCGTGAGGATGCAATCGGCAACCAGACACGGGTCAAAGTCGTCAAAAACAAGGTCGCGCCTCCTTTCCGTCAGGTTGAGTTTGATATTCTCTTCGGTGAAGGCATCTCAAAAACCGGCGAATTGATTGACCTTGGTGTGAAATCAGAAGTGATTGAAAAATCAGGGTCCTGGTATTCCTATGGTACTGAGCGAATCGGGCAAGGCCGCGAAAAGACCCGTCAATTCCTGCTCGATAATCCAGCGATTGCAGATGAAATCGAATATGAAATCCGCAAACGTTCCGGTCTCTTGTCCGAAGTTCTTCTCACCGAAGGCGGCGCGAATGAAGAGACCGATGGAGATGAAGCCGCAACAGGCTGAGCCCTAATTCGGTGACAAATCGCATGCGCCTGCCGCTTAGGCTTGGCGCATGCGGTGGGTCTGCGTATATGGCGTCCAGATGATGCGTAAACGCGCACACATTACGGGATACTGCCATGACGTCTGTGAACCAGCTACGCGAAAGCTTTCTATCTTATTTTGAAGGTCAGGGGCATGCCCGCAAAGCCTCAGCACCTTTGGTCCCGCAAGACGATCCAACCCTGCTCTTCGTCAATGCCGGTATGGTGCCCTTCAAGAATATTTTCACCGGTGCAGAAACGCCGTTTGCCCCCCGCGCGACAACCTCCCAGAAATGTGTCAGGGCAGGCGGCAAACACAATGATCTTGATAATGTCGGTTATACGGCGCGCCACCACACCTTCTTCGAAATGCTGGGGAATTTCTCCTTCGGCGACTATTTCAAGGACGACGCCATCAAATTTGGCTGGGACCTCGTCACCCGCGAACTGGGCCTTTCCGAAGACAAGCTCCGCGTCACAGTCTATTCTGAAGACGAGGATGCAGCCGCGATTTGGAAAAAAGTCGCTGGCTTCTCTGATGATCGCATCATCCGCATCCCGACATCCGATAATTTCTGGTCGATGGGGGATACAGGTCCCTGCGGTCCATGTTCTGAAATCTTTTACGATCACGGTCCAGGCGTTGCGGGCGGGCCTCCGGGAACGCCGGAAGAGGATGGCGACCGGTTCATTGAAATCTGGAACCTGGTTTTCATGCAGTTCAACCAGAACGCAGACGGAACGCGTGAACCCCTACCAAAACCGTCCATTGATACAGGTATGGGATTGGAACGGATCGCGGCCGTCCTGCAAGGCGTCCACAATAATTACGACATCGACCTGTTCAAAAATCTGATCGCCGCCGAAAGCGATGTTTACAAACAAACACCCAGCGATGAAACGCGGGCGTCTTTCCGCGTGATCGCAGATCACTTGCGAACATCCGCCTTCCTTGTAGCCGACGGTGTCCTGCCCTCTAATGAAGGCCGCGGCTATGTTCTGCGCCGCATCATGCGTCGCGCCATGCGCCACGCTCATATGCTCGGTGCGACTGAGCCAAGTATGCATAAACTGGTCCCAGCGCTTCGCCAAGAAATGGCAGAAGCCTTCCCAGAACTCGACCGCGCAAGTGCTGCCATCGAAACCGCGCTGCATGACGAGGAAGAACGCTTCCAGCGCACGCTCGGGCGCGGACTGGTCCTCCTGAATGAGGCAAGTAACAACTTAAAGGCTGGCGATGCCCTCGATGGAGAAACCGCCTTCAAACTTTACGATACATACGGTTTCCCGCTCGATCTGACCCAGGATATTCTGCGTGCGCGCGACATCGACGTTGATGAAACAGGCTTCAATACCGCGCTTGAGAGCCAACGCGAACGCTCGCGAGAGGGCGGTTTCACCTCCGGTGATCAAGGCGCCGATCCGATCTGGTTCAAACTCCGCGAGGCCCACGGACCGACCCGCTTTCAAGGCTATGATCGCCTGCGCAGCGAAGGTAAACTCGTCGCAATAGTCGACGGCGATGATCAGCCTGGTACGCTCGAATCCGGCGCTCACGCGGCGCTCGTCTTCGATCAGACGCCCTTCTATGCCGAAAGCGGGGGTCAGGCTGGCGATCATGGCGACATCATCTTCACTTCTGGCGCAAAATTTCGCGTCACGAACACAGTCAAACGCGCGGGCGATGTCTTCGCCCATTTCGGTCAACTGATCGAAGGCACGATCCAGCTCGGCGAAACCGCCACACTGAACGTGGATAAAATCCGTCGCGATGCGATAAAGTCGAACCACTCGGCGACACATATTCTCCATGCCGCATTGCGAAACACACTCGGCACTCATGTCGCGCAGAAAGGCTCGCTCGTAGAGGCTGATCGTTTCCGCTTTGACGTCTCTCATAATTCACCGATGAATGCAGCTGAACTTGAAGTCGTCGAGGATGAGGTCAACGCGATCATTCGCCAGAATACACCGACCGTGACCAAACTCATGGACCCGGACTCCGCGATTGCATCAGGCGCGATGGCTCTGTTCGGTGAGAAATATGGCAATGAGGTTCGTGTCGTCACGATTGGGCATACGCTTGACGATCCCGACACGGCTTATTCGGTCGAACTTTGCGGTGGTACGCATGTTGAGCGCTCAGGCGAAATTGGTCTCTTCGTCATCACTGGCGAAAGCGGCGTCTCCGCTGGGGTACGGCGCATCGAGGCGGTCACAGGCGCGGAGGCGATCGCATATCTCCGAGGTCGAGCGACGATTGCGACTGATCTAGCCGATACGCTGAAAGTCAGCCTAAAAGACCTCCCGACCCGCGTCGCAGGTCTGCAGGATGACCGCAAACAACTTGAACGCGACCTCGGCGAAGCGAAGAAAGCCCTAGCCATGGCCGGCCAGGTCGGCGGCGTACCCGCCGGTCCAGAAGAGATCAACGGAATTAAACTCATCGCCCGAACGGCAGAAGGGGTCGGTGGCAAAGATTTGCGCGCCCTGATTGACGAGGCGAAGTCACAAATTGGCTCAGGCGTTGTCGTCTTCATTGGCGTCAATGACGGAAAGGCGTCGGTCGCTGTTGGGGTCACGAAGGACCTGATCCAGCAGGTGTCAGCCATTGATCTGGTCCGAATCGCTGCGGCGGAAGTCGGGGGAAAAGGCGGTGGCGGTCGCCCGGATATGGCGCAAGCGGGCGGTCCGGACGGCAGTAAGGCCGAGGCGGCATTGGTTGCGGTTCGAAACGCTCTGAAAGGCTAGACGGCAGCTGGTAAGATCGGCTCCACGTCACCTGCATGCCACTGTGGATGCTTCACCATAATCCGCGCAAAGCGTTCGCTCTCTAAATGCCCTTCCAGCCATCTCTGGAGACGCGAATAAGGTTGGACATCAAACCACTCACGATCTGCGTTCGCGAATTGGCGAATGAAAGGAAAGATCGCAGCATCCGCGTATCGCATTTCAGCGCCGAAAAGGTACGCATCTGTCTCTAAACGATCATTGATCCGCTCAAGAAAGACCTGACCGAGAGCGCGATGTTCAAATCCATCATTCAAACCGTACCGATTTGGATATTTGTAACGATCGAGCGCGTGTTTGAACGGCCCATCGCAATCGTCAATAAAGGTCTCTGCCTCAACAGGATCAACATCCAACCACGACGCTGGATCATTCTGCGCGAGCGCCCAAGCCATGACCTCGCGGCTTTCTTCCAGCACTGTGCCATCCGGTAAGTGCAAGACCGGGACGGTCCCTTTCGGTGAAATGGCGAGCATCGCTTCTGGTTTCTCGCGCAGGACAACCTCCCGTAAACGATATCGAATACCGGCGACATTGAGGGCCAGTCGCGCACGCATCGCGTAAGGACAGCGACGAAAACTGTACAGGATTGGCAGACTGTGTGTGTCTAAATCGTGCAAATCAGGCGCGTTTTCGGGGCTGCATAATGACATCATCCCCAATATGCGTTTCACCCCGCGCGGCGGCAAGGCGAACCTGTTTTTGGCGTTCGCGCAGGCGGGCGAGGCGGTCATCCGTCAGATTGTCGTGGCAATGCAGGCAGGAGACGCCCTCTTCATAAAGCGGGCCGCTGCGCTCATCTGCGCTGATCGGCTGGCGGCAGCCATGACAGAGCTGATAGTCGCCGACCTCAAGGCCATGGCGCACAGAGACGCGGTCATCAAAAACGAAACAATCGCCCTTCCACAGGCTCTCATCCTGTTTGATTTCTTCAAGATATTTCAGGATGCCCCCCTCGAGGTGATAGACCTCGTCCATACCCGTCTCTTTGACATAGGCGGTCGCTTTTTCACAGCGGATGCCGCCGGTGCAGAACATGGCGACCTTGGGCTTACGGCCCTCAGCCTCCAGTTTCGCTTTGAACTCCTGAAACCAATCCGGAAACTCGCGGAAGGTCTCGGTCTGCGGATCGATCGCGCCTTCGAACGTGCCGATGGCGACTTCATAATCATTGCGTGTGTCGATCAGGACGGTGTCAGGATCAGAGATGAGCGCGTTCCAATCGGCGGGTTTGACATAGGTGCCGACGATTTTTTGCGGGTCGATCCCGTCGATCCCCATGGTGACGATCTCTTTCTTCAGGCGCACTTTCAGGCGCAGAAAGGGCATCGCCTCAGCATTGGAGTGTTTGACAGCCATATCTGCGCAGCCAGGCAGCGCGCGGAGCGCCGCATCTGCCGCCTCCATCGCCTCAGGCGTGCCCGCAATCGTCCCATTCACGCCCTCGCCAGCGAGCAGGATTGTACCCTTAATGCCTAGCGTCGCCAGCGTTTCCTGCAAAGGGCCTCGCAGAGCCTCCGGGTCCTCAAAACGGGTAAAATGGTAGAGCGCGGTCACACGAATGTCAGTCATGCCGCGCTCCATAGCGCATGCCGCAGCGCGAACCAAGATGAGGGCGCAGGGAGGGAGGTAACCGCCTTAGTTGAGACGGTTTACGCCGCGAATGAATCTGACTGTTTTGAACTAGGAAGACCGTGCAGTGGCCCCGAATACCTTGCCATTAACGAACATCTGGATACAAATCTGGACATGAAGGTCTTCCCATTACTATGCTTGTTTCTCTTTGCCTGCAGCACCGAGTATTCGCCCGATAATCAAACGATTCAGGAGTCATTTGAGATTAGCGAGGAGCAAACCGTTGAAAACAATCCTCAAACGCTAAGTGATGATGCGCAGGCTCTAAAGGAGCGGTTTGAGAACAGTCTGGCCCCTGCAGTATACGAAGCTGATGCGCCCCAAACACGCTGGAATATTTATGACCGGATGGCTCACCACAAAATTCCTGGGGCGAGTATCGCGGTTTTTGAGAATGGGGAAATCGTTTGGGCCGCCGGATATGGCGTCAAAGCCTTTGATAGTAAGGAGGCGGTTGATGTCGACACACTCTTCCAGGCCGCTTCAATCTCCAAACATGTCACCTCGATTGCGGGCTTGGCGCTCTTGGACCGTGGAGATATCACGCTTGATGAACCGGTGAATTCACGTCTGGAAACATGGAAAATTCCGGAAAATGACTTCACGACGCAACACCCAATTACGCTGCGTGATTTGTTAAGCCATACGGCAGGTTTAAATGTTTCCGGATTTCCCGGCTACCCCTACGACCAGAGTGTGCCCTCAGCAACGCAGGTCTTAGACGGGACGCCGCCTGCTAATACACCAGCGGTCAGAGTCGTATTGGAACCAGGCGTTAGCTTTTCATATTCGGGTGGAGGGACAACGGTTGCACAAATCCTGATCGAAGATGTAACTGGAACCAGCTTTGCTGATGCGCTCAACGAATTAGTCTTCAAGCCGGCAGGGATGAACCAGTCCGGGTTTTGGCAACCTCTACCGGAGCACCTGTTGCCAATGGCGGCAAAAGGACACGCGGCACCGACCTCCTCTACTGTTCCAAATGGCAGCCATGTGTATCCAGAACTCGGCGCAGCGGGCATGTGGTCCACCGCGAGCGACTTGGCTCGCCTTTCAATTGCATTCACAGCCTCAAGCAAAGGATCAAACAGCCTACTCACAGAAGACTCATTCCGGGAAATTGTGAATGGCCAGCTTGGCGGCAAAGCTGCACTCGGCGTTACCGTGCTCTCGTCAGAAGGTAACACCACGATGTACGGGCACACTGGCGGAAATCATGGCTTTAAGTCACTACTTTTAGCGCGTGCCGACGGTTCAGGTGGCATCGCCATTTTGACAAATGCTGACTCAGGGTTTTCGCTTATAAGCGAGCTTACTGCGGCATACTCTAGCGTTTACGGCGTTTCATACGGCGCACCTCGGACCCAAGAAACGATATCTCTCGACGATAGTACGATCAACATGCTCTCTGGCGTATATCGGACCGAATTAGAGATCTTGGGTGAGTTACTCATTGAAATTGAAAAGGTAGATAATGGCCTCAGTATCTCCGCTCTCCCCATTCAGGCCCCGACAAAATTAATGCAAATAAGTGAAGATGACTTTATCCTTGCAGACGGTCATTCGTTATCCGTTAAACGCGATGCATCAGGCGCCATCATTTCCCTTGATAGCACAATTGCAAATGGCGTGACTGCTGTTCCAACTTCCACGCGATAGCGCTTTCGAGCGGTGGTTACAGAATAGAAGCGCCGCAGCTTATGGGGCGTTTAGGTCCCATAAGCACACTTTATCCACGGGCGAAGTGGGCCTCCGCAAGAAACGGGTGGGCAAAGTGCGCCCGTAGCGCCACTCTGCGCCTATGACGACTCAATCCACCTCTTCCCCACTCTTAGACGAGCGCGCCGTCGCCTATGAGCGCATGGCCGATGCCCTCACTCATCTCGGCGAGACATGGCGCGATTGGCCGGACCTTCGGGCGTGTGCCAGTGCGATGGGCCTGTCGCCGAGCCATTTTCAGCGCGAGTTTACCCGCTGGGCCGGGATTAGCCCGCGTCAGTTTCAGGCCGCGCTGGCTCATGGCGAGGCGGGCGACCTGCTGCGCGAGGGCGCGAGCGTGCTTGATGCCACCTATGAGACAGGCCTCTCATCCCCTTCGCGCCTGCATGACTTGTTCATCGCGCATGAGGCGCTGTCGCCCGGTGAGGCGAAGGCAGGTGGCGAAGGCGCGAGGCTGACCATAGGCAAGGCGCCGACGCCTTTTGGGACAGGCGTTTTCCTGATCTCACCGCGCGGGCTGTGCGGGCTCGGGTTTGCCGATGATGGCGCGGGGGAGAAAACCGGCTTTGTTCATCCCGGTTACCCCGAAGAACAAGTCTTCACCGACCTTATGGCCCGCCACCCTAACGCCGACCACACGCAAGACGACACCGAAGCCGCCCGCTGGGCCGCTCGCGTTTTCGGAGATGGCGGCGAGATTGGTCTCGCCGTCTACGGCACACCCTTCCGCCGCCAAGTCTGGCGCGCCCTGCTCGAGATCCCCACCGGCCAGACCTGGACCTATGGCGAAGTTGCGGCCAAAGCGGGCAACCCAAAAGCCGCCCGCGCCGCCGGGACCGCGATCGGGGCAAACACCATTGCCTGGCTCATCCCCTGTCACCGCGCGCTTGCATCTGATAGAAGGCTACATAATTACCATTGGGGTACGGCGCGGAAACGTGCCATGCTCACATATGAAGCGGTGCACGCGGCTTGACGTTTAAGGCGAGGCGCCGCCGAGTAGATGGATCCGGAGCCCAATGACGCCACTGACCCTCACCTTCATTATAACCGCCGCAGTGCTCGTGCTTTGGGGCATTGTCCTGCTCGTGCAGCGCCTGCGCGTGCCGGATTTTGCCGCGCGTGTATATGACTCAACGACCGAAAAAGGCTTGCTCGACGCGCGCATTGATCGCGACAGCTATATCGAAGCTTACACCCGGAGCGAAGGACCGCGTGCGGGGATATGGCTCTGGGCCACCTCAGTCATAGCGCTCATTACGCTGCCCTTCGTTGTCAGTCTCGTTTACATCATACTGGATGCAATCTGGGACGGGTTGAAGATCGGTCTCGGCCCATGGGCGCTCGGCCAGATCATGAAAGACTTTTTCGGCTTCGTGACCACGATGGGCCTATATGGTGCCCTGCTCTATGTTGTGACGCTCACCTATCATAAGCGTCGCCCACCCCAGCTCAGCCAGGAAATTCTGCGACTTAAATTGGAGGCGCGGCGATGAGCGTTCGATACTTACACACCATGGTGCGGGTCAGCGATATCGACGCCTCACTGAAGTTCTTTTGCGAGGGCCTCGGCCTGCAGGAATTGGTGCGATACGATGTCGAGGCAGGCCGCTTTACGTTGGTTTTCCTTGCATCGCCGGATGATGTCGAGGCGGCTGGTGGCTACACAGAGGGCACCAGCCCCGTCGATACCGACATTCCAATGATCGAACTCACCCACAACTGGGACGAAGGCAATTATGGGGGTGGGCGCAATTTCGGCCATGTTGCCTTCCGCGTCAGCAATATTTATGAGGCGTGTGAACAGTTTCAGGGTATCGGCGTGACCATCAACCGACCGCCGCGCGATGGCCGCATGGCCTTTGTGAAATCGCCGGACGGGATTTCGGTTGAACTGCTGCAGGAAGGCGAACCGCTCGCCCCTGCCGAGCCGTGGACAAGCATGGAGAATATCGGAAGCTGGTAGGACTTTTTACGCACCCGTCCTATATCGCGATGCATGGAAGAAAAACGCAAAGATCTGACCGCTGAGAAGCAAAAAAAGCTCATTCAAACACTGCTGGAAGAGATGAGCGCGGGCGATCCGAATTTTTACTATCTCTCCACCAGCCAGGTCGCGATCCGCCTGCACGAGTACATCCGAAAAGGCGCGAAACTCCCCCAAGAAGACAGCGCCATCATGATGCCGCTGACCCACAAAGACATTCAGGTTCTGCTGAGTTATAAGTGAGCCGCTGCGAACTGTAATGGCCATACAGTACAAGCACCTGCAACCGAACGGGGACTATAAATCGCTAGGCGACCTAACGAATTATAAGGTCGTTCTCATACTTGAATCACCTGTTCAAACTGAATGGCAGACCGCGCTCAGCGAGCATCTCGTTAGACGTGGATGCAAATACGTTATGGCATGGGGCGACGACTGCTCAAGCTGGGATAATAGCGTCGACTTAGCTAATTTAGAGCAATACGAATTTGGCGATATTCCTGAAGAAAAGCGCATCATGACGACGTGGCATGATGAAGAAACACTCGAAGACGTTTTCTGGTTCTGTGAATATTTAGTCCGCCACCCTATTCATACACTCACCCGTACTATACTCGTCCACATCGCAAACAGGGCGCGCAAGGATGAAATTCTAAATCTCTATACAACTGCAGTCTTAGAGCCCTAAAGCTCATGCACATCACACCCACGCGCTTCCAATATCGGCTTCATCTCCCAGTATGCCATGGGCGTGCGATAAAGCGGGATGCGCGGGTGGAGGTGGTGCACGATGTGGTACTGCATGCCCATTGAGCCGAGATTTCCCACGATCGAGCGGAAGCTGCGCGTGTCGCGATACCGGCCCGTCTCGGTCGCCGGATGATGCGGCGCCCAGCTGAGGTAATAACGGATATAGATAAGCGCGATCCAACGCGGCAACCACCACAGCAAAGCGGCCTCAAGCGCAAAACCGTTCCAGGCGAGCGCTGAAAGCGTGCCGTAAAAAACGATATTGTAGATCACGCCATCCAGCACGACTTCAGGCCGCCCAATCCGTGCGAGCGCCTCGCCATAGGCATTGAACCCACCCTTGGCGCGTGGCTGACCACTCTGAATCGTATTCCACACACAAGCCAGTGGGCCAGACGCCGCTGAAGACGCATCTGGGTCCAATTCATCGTGATTGGCGTGCTTGTGATGCTCAAGATGGGTCAATTTGGCGATGCGGTACGGCAGCGTCAGTGGGATCGTCGAGAGATGCCCAACCGTCTCATTCAGCCAACGCCATTTGCTGCCCGGTCGCCCGATAATATCGTGCTGGGCCTCATGGCTCGGCAAATAACAGAGCATAATATTCAGCGTAGAAATGATGAAACCAACCCATAGTGGTATGACGCCGAACAAAACCAGCGGCCACAGGCTGAGCCAGACAGCGAGATTGGCAAACGCCCACGTCACGGCAAGATAGGGAAAATGCCCCTGATGATTTCGCGCAATTTCACGCTCCAGCCGCATCAGTTCAGCATTTGACAAGGTCGAGAGGTCCTTTGGCAGGCTCATATCCACCGCCCCCTGATCTGACCAATCACACCATACGTGCCGCCTACGATCAGACCGAATATCAGCGGACTAAGCCCTAAAGGGGGTGTCCATCCAGCAAGCTGAACGAGCTGTGACACTAGCGGAACAATAAAGCCGAATGCGAATAGCAAAGGCCCGAAATAAAACACGGTTTTGATGACTTGAATCATCGGCGAGGTCACTCCTTGCAAAAAAGATGACACATGCGTCACCTTTTTGCAAGCTTGGGAGGTGTTCGCGCCGCGATTAAATGATCCAGCCTACTCCGGCTTCACGAACGTAATCGTCACTTCACCAATCAAAATGCCCCAACGCGTTACGTAAGCGCGATTGATCAAGACATCATCCTCAACCAGATACATCCAGTCATCGAACCCAACATTCCAGGTACTGTCACCGACTTTCAGATCGACTTTATACTTCCAATTGAAGGCATTGCCAGACACTTCGCCCGTTGCCACACCGGGCACATCGCCTGCTGTTCCGCTATACTTTCCATCTCCGAGGATATCGATTTGCCAGATGCGGACGTCACGCTCGCCGTCATCATATATAAATCGCTCATCCAGAGTCAGAACATTGTTCTCAACGGTCCCGGTAATATCGACTTTAAACGTCCTGCGGACCTTGTTGAACCGATCCTCGAAAATACCGTAGGCAACCGTCTCACCCTCAAAATAATCCTCAAGAACCAGCGTTGGCCCGCGCTGAGCATAATCCTCAACGCTTGGCCCTGTCGCACAGGCAGTAAAGATCAGCGCTGACCCTAGCGCAAAGGCGGCGGCAAACTTACGAGAAACGGTCATGGAAATTTCCTATATTATTCAATATAAGAGATACGCATGAAACGCCGGTTCAGTTCACGGATCGCCTAATAAAGCGTAGCGAGCGCCTTTGCGTCATAATCGGCCAACTCGTCAGTCCGCCCATCTTTGACCTTTTGCGCCCAGAGCGGGTCCTGCAAGAGCGCACGGCCAATCGCGACCATGTCGAACTCGCCTTTGTCCAGCCGCTCAATGACTGCAGAGATTGGCTGCGTTTTGGAATCCTCACCCCGAAAAGCACCGACAAAGTCAGAGGACAGTCCAACAGATCCAACAGTAATCGATGGCAGGCCCGTCAGTTTCTTGCACCATCCGGCGAGGTTCATACCCTGCTCACCATCCACGTCAGGGAATTCAGGTTCCCACCAACGCCGCTGGCTCGCATGCAACACGTCCACACCGGCATCAACGAAGACCCGTAAGAAGGCTTCCATCTCTTGCGGTGTTTCGGCGAGTCGTGCGGTATACTCCTGTTGCTTCCATTGCGACCAGCGCAGGATGATCGGCATATCTTCGCCGACCTGTTTGCGACATTCCGCGATCACTTCACCGGCAAATGTCGCGCGGGCGACCAAGTCCCCGCCATACTTATCAGAGCGCGTATTCATGACGCCCCAGAAAAACTCGTCGATCAGGTAGCCATGCGCACCGTGAATCTCGATGCAGTCAAATCCCAACCGCTTGGCTTCGCCGGCGGCATTCGCATAGGCCATCACCATATCGGCGACTTCGCTATCGCTCGGTTCAGGCTGGACCTGCTTACCCTTATGCGTGCGCCCCGATGGACTATCAGACACCGCATCCGGGTCCGGCCCCGTGCCGGGCTTGCGCATCATTCCGACATGCCAAAGCTGCGGCGCGATCTTGCCCGGCGTCTTGTGCACCGCGTCGACAACGCTCTCCCACCCCGCCAACGCCGCATCACTATGAAAGTTCGGCACGCGTGGATCATTCGACGCCCCGCCTCTGTCAACTGTCGTGCCCTCTGTAATGATCAGGCCGACATCAGCATCGCCCCGACGCTCATAATACTCCACGACGTCCTGTCCCGGCACGCCGCCCGGTGAGAAAGACCGCGTCATTGGCGCCATCACAATCCGGTTTGGGATTGTCATCCCGCGAATGGTCATTGGCTTGAACAGGGGATCAACTGCGCTCATGGGAACCTCTCCTAAATCTTGTCTGCGTCCTCATTTGAAGCCACCAAGGCGCACCCGCAACCCTATCGTGGCGTTAGCTTTCCTCTCAAATCCGCCAAACCCCTGCCATAGGGTCAGGACCCATAAATTTTGCCGCGGTGGGCGGCGTTATTTTTTGATCCTGCTAGGCGCGCAAGCGTAGGAAGCCACATGGCTTTCAAGCTTTCGCAACGGTGAGCGGATCGCGAACGGGGCGAAAAAGAGCGGTGCCCTGCGTGGACCCGTGCAGCCTTCATTAGCTGAGCGGCGGCCTGCAGCGTCAGACCACTTGAACGGGGGTGGCCCCGTCCCGCGCGCTCTTCCTTGCATCCCTTGCTCACCAAATGACCTCCGCCACAAAATTTATGGGTCCTGACCCTAAAATCACCCAAGTGTATTCAGGAAGCATTCAGAGGCTATGTCACAGTCTAACCTCTAATCTGCTGGAGGATGTGTGATGACAAAACAGGTTTTACTAAGTGCGATCTCTTTGGCTGCACTTGCGGCCTGTTCAACGCCGGGCATCAAATATGAGGCCCGCCTGATGCCGGACAATATTGAAGCCGCCGCCACACGAAATGTCGCGGTCGAACGCTTTGCAGGCCCCGGCAGTCGCTGGTACACCCGCCAGTTCGAGACGATGCTTATCAATACGATCTTCGATGGAGAGCCGTGGTTCTCGCTAGCCGCTTACGCTGATCCAGACCCGAATATCCAGTCCGGCGTCTATGGAGGCGACATCGACGTCATCGACTATTCCGCCTGGGAAGACTATCGCACGCGCAAGAAGTGCATCGAATGGGACGGTCTGTTCGACTGCGAAACCCGCGCCGACGTCGAAGAGATTTGCTACCATCAGGAAGTCCGCGTCTCCGTCTCCCCCCGCCTGATTGAAATCGGCACCGGCGAGGTCCTGTTCGCGGACACCTATTTCGGCGACGCCTCTTCCAGCGTCTGCGAAGAGATCGGCGTCGTGGCCGAATACGATGATGATAAGGAACGCAGACGCGCCAAACGTCGCTACAGCGCTGGATTTACACCGGTCTTCTACGACGCTCCGCGCGAGCTCATTATAGAAGCCTTGTCAGATACGCTGCGCCCGATCCGGCGCGACATCGCACCGCGCAACGCCACAGTGAAAGCAAAGTTCATGAAAGACGCGCTGGATCCAATGGTGATGGCCGACCCACGCTTTGAACAGGCCGTTGATCTTGGCCTGAAAAACCCCGCGCAGTCCTGCGGCTTGTGGCAGGCCATGGCAGAGTCCTATCCACAGGCCCCGTCTGTTATTCATAACAACGCCGCCTGCGCAGAAGCCAGCCAACAGTTTGAAGACGCTCAGGCGCTCTACGCGGAAGCCGCTGAACTGTCCCTGCGTTTTTCAGAAGACGGCCAGACGATTGCAAAACCGATCCGCCGCGCGCTCGAAAATGTTTCAGGTCAGCGCTTTGACCTGCAACTGCTAAACGAAATCACAGGACGGGTGCCGGTCGAAGATCCAACTCCGATAACAGACGCAGTCGGCTAAATCTGCACCGTTTCTACTCATCAACCCCCGCATGCAGGACCGCTGCTGGCGGGGGTTTTTGCTCTCGCCCAATGAGTTTCGCCAAAATGATCGAGTTCGGCCAGTTCAGGATCAACAGAAATCCGGAAAACGGTCCAAACGGCGTAAACAGCGCGCATACAACAACGCCGAGTGCGACGAGGACCTGACTTCGATAAATCCAGATTGTCTGGCGTGTAATGACGCGCTCTTTGCCTGACAGACCAATCACATCGCTCTTTGCAAAGGCATGCGCGTACATGAAGCTCAGAAGGGAATAGATCAGGGCATATCCAGCGCCAAAAATCGCCATACTACGGGTGGAATTTACCAATAGCATGTCTGCCTCTGCCAGACGGGTGAAATCCCCTGTCATTGATCCAATGATGTACCCAAATAGGCCGTCAAAAATGAAGCGAAGCGGATAGGCAAAGAACAGCACCATCAGTAATAGAGCCGCATTCAAAAGAACCACCGTATTATCCGCGATCCCATAGCGGCGGAAAAATACGAAATGCGCGTTCCAGATCATGAACAGGATCACAAATCCGGCTGTCACGGGCACAATATTTATCAGAAAGGAAATCAGTTCTGTAAACGTTTGCGGCGGTGTTCCGGTCAGCAGCAACATACCAAGCGCCAAAGCAAACACGATGTCAGACAGGTTCTCAATCCGCGTGACAGTCTGCCCGCGCCACTCAAAATTCGGATCATGATCCAAGTGTTTTGCAATCTCTGTGCGCATAAGTCCGGTTTAATCCCTCTGCCAATCCTGACGGCCATGGAGGACAGTTTCAATGGCGAGGCCCTTCATCTCGTCATGTGAGTAAAGAATGATATACGGCCAATGTGGAAACCGACGTAAGCCGGGTGAACGCGCAATCCCGATATCGGGAAAATCGGCGAGACGGGAAAAGGTTTCGAACAATTGATCCTGATAGCGGTTTGCCTGATCTACACCGAACACCTGAACGCCGTAGACATACATCAGGTCGATGTCATCAATCGCCTTCTCGCTGAGACGATACTTGCTCATTCGGCGGCAAAACGCGCAAAAGCTTTCTCGCGGGATTCACGCTTAATCTGCTTAGGGGACTTTTCAGAAACGCCCGACTCTCGTGCTTGTTCAATGATATAATCCAATAAAGCCGCACGGTCCTCTTTGGATAGGGCATTCACGCGCTCAATCTCTTCCCTGTTCGGCACAGCGAAACTCGAGACTGAGTTATAAAATTCGATAATTTCATCTCTGGTCATATCAATGACGTACCACAATTGCTCCGAGCACCAAACAAAAAAGCCCCTGCTTTCGCAAGGGCTTTCTCATACAATTGCCTGTCCGTTTAAAGAGCGCCTGTCAGTTCAGGAACCGCGTCAAACAGATCTGCAACCAAACCGTAATCAGCAACTTGGAAGATTGGCGCTTCCTCATCCTTGTTGATCGCAACAATGATCTTGGAGTCTTTCATACCGGCCAGATGCTGGATCGCGCCGGAAATACCGACAGCGACATAGAGTTCCGGCGCAACAATCTTACCGGTCTGTCCGACTTGGTAATCGTTCGGCGCATAACCCGCATCGACTGCAGCACGCGACGCACCAACAGCGGCGCCGAGCTTATCGGCAAGCGGATTGATGATGCGGTCAAACTCTTCAGAAGAGCCCAGCGCACGACCACCTGACACAACGCGCTTCGCAGCCGTCAACTCTGGACGATCACTCTCGACCATCTCTTCAGAGACGAATTCTGACTTGAACGGGCCAGCGGCTGGATCAACGCTCTCAACGGCAGCAGAACCACCTTCAGGCGCAGCATCAAAAGCCGTACCACGGACCGTGACGACTTTCTTCGCGTCAGAAGACGTCACCGTCATGATTGCGTTACCGGCATAAATCGGGCGCTCGAATGTGTCGGCACCCTCAATACCTGTAATGTCAGACAGCTGCATAACATCAAGCTTGGCCGCGATGCGTGGGGTTACGTTCTTGCCCATGGTTGTCGCTGGCGCGAACAGGGCGTCATAGCCACCCATCATCGGGACGATCAGGGCTTCCATCGCTTCAGCGAGTTGATGCTCATAAGCATCACCGTCGACGTGGAGTACTTTATGAACGCCGGAGATTTTCGCGGCTGCCGCAGCAACATCCCCCGCGCCTTTGCCCGCGACAAGAACATCAATGTCGCCGCCAAATTTACCCGCCGCCGTGACTGTCTTCGCAGTCGCGTCGCTCAGTGCGGAATTATCGTGATCAGCAATTACCAGAACAGCCATTATACAGCTCCTGCAGTTTTCAGTTTACCAACAAGGGTCGAGACATCTTCGACCTTCTCACCGGCCTCACGGACAGGCGGCTCGGTCACCTTAACAATGGTCAGACGTGGCGACAGATCGACACCGTAATCTTCCGGTGCCTTCATATCGATCGGTTTTTTCTTCGCCTTCATAATGTTCGGCAGAGACGCATAGCGCGGCTCATTCAGGCGAAGGTCAGTCGTGACAATCGCACTGCCTTCCAGAGCGACGGTTTGCAGACCGCCATCAATCTCACGCGTGACGTGAACTTTGCCACCGTCACTCTTCACCTCAGAGGCAAATGTGCCCTGTGGCCAGCCGAGCAGCGCGCCCAGCATCTGACCTGTTTGGTTTGCGTCGTCGTCGATCGCCTGCTTGCCGAGGATGACCATGTCCGGCGTCTCTTCCTCAACCACTTTCGCCAGGACTTTCGCGACGGCGAGCGGTTCAACCATATCGTCTGTCTTGATCAGGATGCCGCGATCAGCCCCCATAGCGAGAGCGGTCCGGATCGTTTCCTGCGCCTGCTGTGGTCCAATTGAGACGACAACGATTTCAGTGACCGTGCCCGCTTCTTTCATGCGGACGGCTTCTTCGACCGAGATCTCATCGAACGGGTTCATGGACATTTTTACATTGGCCAGATCAACACCGCTCTGGTCCGATTTCACACGGACTTTTACGTTGTAATCGATGACCCGTTTGACAGGGACGAGGACCTTCATGGGCTTCTCCTAAGGATTAGAATTCGTCAGTTGTTGCTAACGGGTCGCAGCTAGCGGACACGAGCAACAAAAGCAAGGCTTACGTTCACGTAAAGGTCAATATAACGCATCTGTTATGTGCTTTCTGGTTTCAAAAATAGCAGTCAGCTCTATTCTATCAGCAAAGAGGTTTTCATGAAAAAAATCATTTTAGGTTTTTGCGCACTCTTTGCGCCAGTTGCCGCTGCGGATCCCGTCACTGCGCAAGAGGCTATGAAAGAGTTGCGAGATCGCGGTGCGTACATTCACGATAGCGTCCTGATTTTCGGCGAGCCTCTGATCTCAGCCGAGTTTGAAGATCAGGGCTACAGGCTCGTCCTAAGCCAATGCGCACAACCTGATTTTGCATGCAACATTACAATTTTCAGTGCCTGCCAGACTGCGGCGCCACTCAACATGAACGACCTCATGCAGTTTGCAAATGAGCAGAATAAACAAGCGACGGCTCGCGGAACCGTTTACACCGACCGCGATGGAGGCATCGGTGACGTGATCTGTATTCGCAGTCGACGTGACCTGCACACTGAGGACGTTTTCGACATGGCGGATGTGTTCGCATGGCACATCGTTTTAAATAACTTTTCAGAGGCTGTCGAAAAAGAGAAGCGCCGGATTACCGTGCGCGGTCTTTTAGGCATTGATGAAAGCGGTGAAGTCGATTTCGCCGAAAACGATCTACCCGCTCGAACAGAAAATTAGTCGCCGCAGCGTTGACCTCCAGATTAGAGACGCTTAGGCGCTCGCGTTTCATTTTACTGATGATCAGGAGACGCCCATGGGTCGTCAGAGAAAACGTAAAGGCGATCCTGTGCATGGCTGGCTCGTGGTCGACAAACCCGTCGACATCACCTCGACCCAAGTCGTTGGACGTCTGAAACGTCTCTACAATGCGCAAAAAGCCGGACATGGCGGCACGCTCGATCCACTGGCTGACGGGATTCTGCCCATCGCTTTCGGTGAAGCCACCAAGACGGCGCAATGGGCGATGGACTGTGACAAGGAATATGCCTTCACAATCGAATGGGGCACCTCCACCGAAAGCCACGACAAAGAAGGCACGGTGACAGCAACCTCGGACGTGCGCCCCACCCCTGATGATATCAGAGCCATCCTCCCTGACTTCATAGGCAAGATCCAACAGATCCCACCCAAATATTCCGCCATAAAAGTCGATGGCGAACGCGCCTATGATCTTGCCCGCGATGGTGAGAGCTTCGAGATCCCGTCCCGCGAAGTGACCGTCTACGAAGCAGAGCTGGTCGCAAACCATGACAATGACCACGCCACAATCCGCGTCGTCTCCGGCAAAGGCTTCTACGTGCGCGCAATGGCCCGCGATCTTGCGCAAGCCCTGGGCGCAGAAGGCCACGTCTCACAGCTCCGCCGCACCCGTGTTGGCGCGATGGATGAGGCGCGTGCGGTCAGTCTCGCCGACCTCGAAGCGCTCGAAGGCGATCCTGCGGCGCTGAAGGAGAAACTACAGCCTCTGCAAACCGTGATCGACGACATCCCGCAAGTCGCCATCAGTTCAGACGATGCCGCCGCCATAAAGCAGGGACGCGAAATTCTCTTGCTGCCCCACATTGTCGAACAATGGAAACAAGATCGTGATCCAGACACCGACGACCGCCTAACACTCGCAATGTGTGACACGCAAGCCGTCGCTCTGGGCGAGGTCCGCGCCGGAAGATTCCAACCGTCAAAAGTCTTCCAGCTTTAGCTGTAGAGTACGCTAATGTCGTGACTTGCCGAGCTTTTACATTAGGCCTCGGGTTCGGAAGAAGTTATCGGAGTCAGGGTCGGAATATTTACGAAAAGTCATCGCACGTTTCTGCATTTCAGCTTTCAGAAAATCTGGAACATGTGGCATCGATCTCGAACTTTGCATTTCTTCCAAGTCACGCCAGTTAATCAATACATACCGCTGACACATGCTCATAAAAATTTTGCGAGCCTCGTTTTCACCAAACCCGGCAATCGGCGCGATGCTTCGCCCCACATTAGTAATTCGATTATCTCGTGCTGGGATTGTTTGGGGCGGAGTTACAATTAGCCTCTCCGATGCAGTGAGTTCAGAAAAAATCCAGCACAAACTAGCCGTCCATTGCGAGAAAGACTTTGCAACAAAGTTGATATTCTTTCCAAATTTCGGAGGTCTCACACTCGGTGGCGTTATAAATACCGCAAAAATTAGTGTTGATACCTCGGGATTATATGAACCAAGGTCAATTATCTCATCTCTCGCTTTGTGAGTTTTTAGGGTGGCCAGTTCCAACCGGTTAGCTTTGCAGAAAAACGCTGGAATGCAGGATTTATTTTTTTCAGATAGGTGACGAGCTTTAGACGAGCGCTTCGTGCCGTCTTCGAAAGTATGAGTATATTTTAGTGTATTGGCGTCCATGTTTGGACTTGGATGGCAGCTTATGTGACTTTCCTTGATCTTTAACTCACCAGCTGTTGGGTGCTCGTAGTTTAAATTCTTAGGCATATTGAATTGCACCGTTCCATCTTTTGTCTCGAAAGCGGAAAAGAGCTGTACGCGCTGATCACGGATCTTCACTATGAAACGGGTCTTGGATCTTCTTGACATGGCATTAAGCAAATTAAATTTGATGTTAATCCAACGAGTGGTCCGAAATGAACAACCAAAGAGCGTTGTCGAAGCATCCTAAGCGGCAAGCGCCATCTCATACGCCGACAAATTCATATCCGGCCAGCGGAGCTTTACGCGCTCCAGGGTCCGCTCCGTCCAGAACGGATCACCCGGTCGTGGAATCCCCAGACACGCCAGCTGCTCCGGCGAGGCATTGTCCATGATCAGGTGCCACGGCTTCATGAAGCTCCATGGCCAGGCCGACCAGCCGATCATGTCATTGCCTTTAGCCTTGTAGCTCGCCGTCAGGGTGTAGCGATACCCGTCAGGGCGAACCAGATTCATGCCGCGATGATAGACATCGATGCCATAGGCAAAAACCGATCCCGCTTTGCCAACCCCGCGTTTCTCGACCGCCCGTAATTTCTTCTGGGTCTCGATATCTGTATCTAGAAACATCTCACGGTTCGGCCCTGTAATCGGATCACTATCCGGCAGCGGGACATAACTGATCGCGCCATCGTCCAAATCAACATCGCTAAGATAGATCATGAAATTGATTGTGCGCAGCCCCGCCTCTTCGGATGGCACCGTCAGCGTGTGGTTCTTGAAATCACAGTGAAACGGCTGCTCAAAGTCCGCGCCGCCGGTATATTTCGCCCAGGAGTGAGACTGGTACAGATGGACATCATCGGTGCCCAGCGCCGCCTTCGCCATGGCAATCAGCGCTGGATGCAAACCAATCATATTCAGGGCCGGTGAACAGCTGAACGGCATATCCTCATTATTACGGAACTGCTTCATGCTGAAGGTTCCGACCTGTCCGCCATGATCGTCTTGTTTGGCTTCTCGCGTTTCAGGGGCCTTATCGCCATAAAGCGCCACCATGTCCGCATGGCACGGCGCAATCTCATCCGCGGTCAAAAACTCAGACAACAGCACCGCTCCGTCGCGGTGCCAATCGGCGACCTGTTGATCTGTATGACGCATTCTGACCTCCCTATTGTGCTGTCCAGCCTCCATCCATCTGAATGATGGAGCCATTCATGCTCGCCCCGCCATCAGAGCATAAAAAGACCGCCATGTCGCCAATCTGCTCGGTCGTAACGAATTCCTTTGTCGGTTGCGCCGCCAGCAGGACATCGCGTTTAACCTCTTCCTCCGTCATGCCCCGCGCCTTCGCCGTATCGGCGACCTGCCCTTCAACCAAAGGCGTGTAGACATAACCCGGGCAGATCGCATTACAGCGCACGCCGTGTTCAGCACCTTCAAGTGCAACCACCTTGGTTAGCCCAGCAATCCCGTGCTTTGCGGCCACATAAGCTGACTTAAAGGGCGACGCGACCAAAGCATGGGCCGACGCGGTATTGACAATCCGCCCCCAGCCTTTCTCTTTCATCCCCTCAATCGCCATGCGGGTCGTATGGAAGGCCGCCGTCAAGTTCAGCGCGATGATCAAGTCCCATTTAGCGACTGGAAAGTCCTCAATTAGGGAGACATGCTGAACGCCTGCATTATTCACCAGAATATCCGCCCCACCAAAGTCACGCGCAACATAGCCCATCATGCCCTCAATGGCATCAGGATCGGTCAGATTCGCGCCTGAAAATCCGACTTTCACACCATAGAGATCGCTGAGCTCCTTCTTAAGCGCCTCAACCTCTTCATCGCTTGCCAAGCCGCTCAAAACCACATCAGCACCTTTGGCCGCGAACGCTTTTGCGATTCCCAAACCAATGCCGCTTGTTGATCCAGTGACGAGCGCTGTTTTTCCTTCGAGCATGTTACACCTTTGTCTCTTGAGTGCGGTTCGCAGTGTGGTTAGACGAACTTAGGTCAGTCTGACAGGTAGGAATACGGATTATGATGGCGACGCTTCAAGCCTTTCAGCAAAGTTTCCCGACATTTATTTTCATGACAGCCATAGCAGGCGTTCTGCTCTTGGCGGCCAGCACCGTCTACATTCTGCTCACGCCTTGGCGCGAATTGGCCTTGGTCAGGGGTGGAAACGGATCGGCAGGATTGGCCCTTGCCGGTGCCATCGTTGGACTTGCGATTCCCATCGCATCGTGTCTCGCCTCCAGCCTTGGGCCCTTTGATCTGCTCTTGTGGGGCGTTGTCGCTCTGATCCTGCAATTGTTGACCTACCGTATTATCGACATGATCCTGCGCGATATTCCAAAAAGAATCGAAGCCGATGAAGCCGGGGCCGCGATTGTTCTGATCGCATCAAAAGTCTCCGTCGCGATGCTTCTCGCAGCAGGATTGTGGGACCCAGAGCTGCACAGGTTCTAAACGAGAAAGGCCACTGAGCGCGTGACGAAACTTATTCCGGATTGGGCGATCTACCTGCTTGCACTCGCAGCAGTCCTGATCGGCATATTCGGAACCTCACCGGATCAAAGCGCTCCACCGCCTCCACCAGAAGTGTTTGCGCAAGAGGGCGCGATGCTCCCGCCGGCCTCACCGTTTGATGAGCGCGTTCTGGTTCAGGTCACCCAACCCATGGACGGGGTCGGCACAGCCTTCGCCATCAATGAAGACGGACAGTGGCTCACCGCCCGCCATGTCGTCGACGGCTGTGACCGTGTTTCCCTTCTGGTCGCGCCTAACCGATATGTCCCGGTCCAGAGCGTGTCCCTTTCAGACAATTTCGATCTTGCACTCCTGCAAACGGGCAGCAGTCGAAACCCGGTTGCGCTCGATACAAATAGCGATCTCCGCATTGGCACCTATGGCTACCATGTCGGCTATCCTCAGGGGCGTCCGGGCGAGGTCGTTTCACGGCTCTATGATCGCTCCAATCTTGAAACCCGTGGCCTCAGATCAGGCCGCGAATCCGTCCTGACCTGGGCCGAAACCGGCCGGACCCGCGGTCTCAGCGGAACGCTTGGCGGTCTCAGCGGCGGGCCTGTCTATGACAGCAACGGTCGGGTCCGAGGCGTCGTCATCGCTGAAAGTCCGCGCCGTGGACGGATTTATACTGCTTCACCGGAAACCGTTGCCCGCTTCCTACGCGAGGAAGGCGTCACAGTCGTTGGCGATCGCCCACAATCCTTTGAACCAGCAAGTTATGGCCGCAACGCAGATGAAGTCCGCCGAAATCTGCAAGTCGTCAAAGTCGCCTGCGATGTGAGAGAGCAATGATCTTTGCTGACCGGCTTGTTGCAGCGACCCGAGAGCTTGGCCCGCTCTGCGTCGGCATAGACCCACACGCTGGACGCATCCCTGATCTTTTTGGGGGCGACACGCCAAAAGGCCTTGAAAACTGGGGCATCGCCGTTGCACAAACCACAGCAGGCCAAGCTGGCATCGTCAAACCCCAAGCCGGCCTCTTCGAGCGCCATGGATGGGAAGGCACCCGCGCCCTCGCCCGCGTCTGTGACGCTGCAAAAGAGGCTGGTCTGATCGTCCTGATGGATGCCAAACGCGGCGACATCGGCTCCACCGCCGAAGGTTATGCGAACGCCTACCTGAAAGCAAAATCCCCCTTCGCCTGCGACGCCCTCACCGTAAATCCATACATGGGGATCGACACACTGGAACCGCATGTCCGCGCCGCAGAAGACAGCGGCAAAGGAGTCATCGTTCTGGCTCGCACCTCAAACCCCGGCAGCGCGGATTATCAGGCCCGCGACCTCGAAGGCGCGCCGCTCTATGCCCGCGTCGTCGAAAGCCTCAGCCCAATGGTCGAGCGCCTCAAAGGGGAGAGCGGTTGGTCAGGCCTGATGCTCGTCACAGGCGCGACTGGTCCCGATGAAGCCAAACATCTGCGCAGTCTGTCCCCCAGCGCCCTCTTTCTCGTCCCAGGCTATGGCGCCCAAGGCGCAGGCGCATCGGAGGCTGTCGCTGGGTTCGTCAAAGGCGAAGGCGGCTGCGTGAATGCCTCACGCTCGGTGACCTTTCCCGAAGCCGCTCAAACCGCGGAGACAGTCGAAGACTGGCAAAGCGCGATCCAATCCGCCATAAGAACCGCTCAGAGCGACCTAAAAGCCGCCGTGGCGCAGACCTAAATCTGCGGGTCAGTCATCAAGCAAAAGCCTAAATTCCCGCTGCTTCTTCTTGCTCAAACCGGACGCCACTAACCCGTGGCTCGCGCGCAAATAATCCCGCAGCGCCTCATCATCGAGGCCGGGCTCCGCATAATTCTGGATCCAAGTCATACCCCGCGATGCTAGGTATGGCGCAGGCCGTAAGCCCGGTTGCTCTTTTAAAATATCATAAGACAGCGGCGTCACCTTGAACGTCACTGCCAGCCGATCCCCCTCATTCCAGCCACCAACAGCAAACACTTTTCCAGCGACTTTCCAGACATGCGCCCCGCCCCACTGAACGACGTGGCTCGTCGCGGTCAGGCTGCCGCAAAACGAATTATAGGCCTCTAAATCCATCTTTTACCGCTTCAAATCTTTATCCGTCTGCGATACCCTTACCTCAATTAGGGGAATGCACCATGCACATACTCGCCATCCTGATCGGCATCGTGAGCTTCATTGCGATCTGGTATTATCGGATAAAGATGATCCAGGAAGCGGCCAAAGACGGCAAGAAAGTGCTGGAAACGGTCGCAAACCTGCCCCGCAAAATGCGCTTCAAAAGCCGCACAGGCAAAGCCGGCCTGGAAGTCGTCGATGATCCACGCGAAGCCGCAACCATCCTCATGCTCGAGGTCGCTCAGGCCCGGGGTACGCTCACCTCCAACCAAGAAGCCACCATTCGCGGCGAGATCATGCAGCATTTCGATTTCACAGAGGCCGATGCCAGCGAGCTTATGACTCAAGCCGCCTGGCTCTCGCGCAATGGCGGCGCAAGCCATGTCGTCATCGCCCGTATGGCCGACTTCATCAAACAGGTTCCCGGCATGGGCACAAAAGAACTGATCGATCTGGACGAAATGCTCGTAACCGTATCCGAGGCAGAAGGTGTTCCAACACCCAGCCAGCTCGACCTGATCTCTCAATACCGCCAGAAGGCTGGCATCAAGCTCTAATCCTAGCCCTCTTCCGGGATAGAATGATCCATGTCCTTTGCAGGCGTTTCCGTCGCTTTGCCACCGACAAGTTTCGCTGGAACACCAGCAACGGTCGTATGTGCCTCAACATCTTTCAAGACGACAGACCCCGCTGCGACCTTGGCATAGTCACCGATATGGATATTCCCGAGAATTTTCGCCCCAACAGACAGAAGCACGCCGCGCCCGATCTGCGGGTGACGTTGGCGCACTTCTTTGCCGGTTCCGCCAAGCGTCACGCTATGCAAGAGCGAGCAATCATCGCCAACAATCGCGGTCTCCCCGATCGTAATTCCGGTCGCATGATCAAACATCACACCGCGCCCAATCCGGGCAGCCGGGTGAATATCCACCCCGAATTGCTCACTGGCACGAGCTTGAAACAGAAAGGCCAGCGTCTCGCGGCCTTGCTTCCACAGCTGGTTGGCGACGCGGTAAGCCTGCAACCCAAGAAACCCTTTAAAGAACAGGAATGGCTGCAATAACCCGCGGCAAGCCGGATCACGCTCCAGAACCGCCTGCATATCGGCTTCGGCCAATTCAACCAGTTCAGGATGCCGATCATACGCATTGGCGATCAGTTGACGGACCTGCTGCGCACCAACTTCAGCACCCGCGAGCTTTTCCGCCAAATGAAACGCCAAGGCCTGACACAGTGTTTCATGCGTCAGGATCGCTGCATTGATATAACTTGCGAGAGTCGGTTCATCTGCGGCTGCAGCGCGCGCTTCAAAGCGCAAGCGCGTCCAAACCGGTGGCGGCGCTCCAATATCGGGATTGTTCTCCATCCAGAACCTCCATTGCATAACCAGAAGTGGAGGAACTTGGCAAAGAGATCAAGTCGCAGCTGTGTCAGACGAACTCTTTTCTGACTTTACGATTCTAATTGCGAACTCGCCGGACTGGGATCGCACCACAACCCCCTGCAAGCGCCCTGCCTGAACCCGCTCACCGATGAAAGGCAACGGCCCATCGCATTCAAACGCGACCCCGGTCACCGAAAGGTCCAGAACACGACAGTTCAACTTCTGACCGTTTGCCCTGATAACTTGAGCCTGTTTGCCACCGGCATAGCGTTTTGCCGCCCGCACGTCCTGCAGACCATACCGGCCCTTGTTCAAGATCCACATTAATTGATCGGCCAGTTTATCGCGTTTTCGATCCGTTGCATCGAAGACAACCGCAAAGCTCTCACCGCTTGAACGGATCACGTTGCCGGCAATACGGCCGAGTTCGTCCAGGTAGCAGACAACTTTCGTGGCCCGCGGCGGCGGCGTTTGCGCTTTGAACAGTCCGCCACCACACGACACATTCACAGAAACGAGTGGATAATCATCCCCGTCCAGCAGGAAACGTCCTCCCAATCGGAGCGGCACGCGCTGATGCCGTCGTCTTTCCGGTCCATTGTGGAGCGCCGTTGGCGCGTCATCAACTGTTTTAATCTCCAGCGGTCGCAAGTGCGCTTGCATTCAGGCCTCCAAAGTCACCTGACGTCCCGCCCGACGTCTACAACACTTCTTCTTACCTCGATTCAATTACTGACAGGTTGATGATAACGAAAAAGTGTAACACAGTTCTGAAAAGTATTTGGAGGCATCAATGAGCGGTTCAGAAGGTTTTGATTACATTATTGTCGGGGCTGGCAGCGCAGGATGCGCTTTGGCAAACCGTCTTAGCGCGGATCCGGCCATAAAGGTCTGCCTTATCGAGGCCGGCAAAAAGGACAAGTCTCTCCTGGTACGTATGCCTGCAGGCGTCGGCAGCCTGATCAAAGACGAAAACGATTACAATTGGGGCTTCTGGACGACGGCCCAGGAGCATATGAATAACCGCGAACTTTGGTGGCCCCGCGGCAAGGGCTGGGGCGGCTCCTCTTCAATCAATGGCATGATCTATATTCGTGGCCACGCACGTGACTATGACCAATGGCGTCAAAGCGGCCTGACGGGCTGGGGCTTTGATGATGTGCTTCCGTATTTCAAACGCTCTGAGGGCTACGAAAAAGGTGAAACGGATTTCCACGGCGGTGACGGCCCACTGCGCGTCTCAGAAAGCCCTATGGATAGTCCCGCCTATGACGCCTTCGTCAAAGCCGGACTCGAAGCCGGATACAAAGCTACGTCCGACTTTAACGGCGCCCAGCAAGAAGGCTTCGGCCCCTATCAACGCACCATCCATGAAGGTGAGCGCTGGTCCTCCTCATTCGCCTATCTGCGCCCGGCGCTGGATCGACCAAATCTCACAGTCAAATCAACTGCTTTGGTCAGCCGCGTCGTCACCGAGAACGGAAAAGCGGTCGGCGTTGAAACCCTCGCCAAGCGAGGCGCGCAGCCTGAAACCATCCGCTGCTGCGGCGAAGTGCTCGTCTGCGCAGGCGCGGTCCAGTCCCCGCAAATCCTTATGCTGTCAGGTATTGGACCAACGGCTGAGCTACAAAAGTACGGCATTGAAACTGTGGTCGATAGCAAGGGCGTCGGCGCGAACCTGCAAGACCATCTCGACGTGACCATCGTTCATGAAATGACGCAGAAGCTCTCCGCCTATTCACAGCAAGCTGGCCTCAAGAAAATCGGCGTCGGCATTAAATACCTGCTCTCTAAAAAAGGCGCAGGCGCCGACAATTTCCTACAGGCCGGAGCCTTCCTCAAATCCCGCGAGGGTCTCGACCGCCCGGACCTCCAACTCCACTATGTGAACGCCGCCGTCATCGACCACGGCAAGGAAGATGTCGGCAAAGACGGCTTCACCATTCATGCCTGTCAGTTGCGTCCCGAAAGCCGTGGCCACATTACGCTCGCCAGCGCCGATCCCTTCGATCACCCGCTCATCGATCCGAACTATCTCGCCGCCGAAGAGGACCGCCGCATCTTGCGCGAGTCTGTTAAAATGGTCCGCGACGTGGCCGGTCAGAACGCGCTCAGCGGCCTGCGCGGCCCTGAAATCCTCCCCGGTGAGAGCGTCAAAACCGATGAAGACATCGACGCCTTCATCCGCAAAACCGGCGAAACGATCTATCACCCTATCGGCACCGTCGCCATGGGTATTCAGGATGATAGTCCGCTTGACCCGGAGCTGCGCGTGCGTGGCATAGACGGCCTGCGCGTCATCGACGCGTCCGTCATGCCAACACTCATCGGCGGCAATACAAACGCGCCAACCATGATGATCGCGGAAAAAGCCGCCGACATGATCCTCGGCAAAGCCGCCCCCGCGCGCGCCGCGCTTGAAATGGAAATCGCCTAGATATTTCGGCGTACAGGACAATACTAAGGCTCATCCTGAACGAAGTCGAAGGATGAAGCCGGGATTACGCGCGGCCTTTATATCTCGCTCCCACACCTCTCCCAAGGTCACAACTAGACCCAACTGCCCCCGCCGCCTACTCTGCCCGCAAACAAAGACCGGGAGAGCCACCATGTCCGACCAACCCTTCGTCAACACACGCACTGAAGGCCACATTCTCATCGTCGAGATGAACCGCCCGGAAAAGATGAACGCGCTCCACCCGCCCGCGAATAAGGCGCTCGGCGAAGTGTTCGACGAGTTTGCCACCAATAAAGACCTCTGGGTCGCCATCATTACCGGCGCAGGTGACCGCGCCTTCAGCGCCGGCAATGATCTGCGCTATCAGGCCGAAGGCGGCGAAATGTTCCCTGTGCCCAGCGGCTTTGGCGGCCTCACCAATCGCTACGACCTGTTCAAGCCTGTCATCGCCGCGGTCAACGGTGTTGCTATGGGCGGCGGGTTTGAGATCGCGCTCGCCTGCGACCTCATCATCGCCTCGGACAATGCCCGCTTCGCCCTGCCAGAGCCCAAAGTCGGCCTCGCCGCGCTCGCCGGGGGCCTCCACCGCCTGCCCCGCCAGATCGGCCTCAAACAAGCCATGGGCATGATCCTCACTGGCCGCCACGTCCCCGCTGCTGAAGGCAAAGAGCTCGGCTTCGTCAACGAAGTCGTGCCGCAGGCCGAGTTGATGGATGCGGCCATGCGTTGGGCCGAAATGATCTGCGAATGCAGCCCATCCTCCATCCGCACCTCAAAAGAAGTCGCCATGAAAGGCCTCGACACTGCCAAATTCGAAGACGCCTTCATGCAACGCTACGACGCCATCGGCCGAATGCTCAAAAGCCCAGACTTCATCGAGGGGCCAATGGCGTTTGCGCAAAAACGCAAACCGAATTGGAGTGGGGAGTAGACTGCCTACTTCATCGCAAAACAAATCATGCCCAGTTGTTCTTATTGGCTACGTTGATAGGATAATATCTTAATGGTTAGCTTTAGCACGGGGGAACATTGGTGCTCAATTTCATAACTCGACTTTTTGCCAAGCCCACAAAGGGAGAGGATACACTAAGGCCATCTAAGGCGAGTGTACTAGATGCACTCGATTTCGGAAAAGAGGCTGCAGAATTTGAGCAAAGCAACCTTGGTTCGTACTTTTTAGAAACTCAAGCCTGGAAAGATTATTCTCGCGGCGACTTCGCTCTCGTCCTAGGTCCCAAAGGCGCCGGGAAAAGCGCCTTGTACCACCTATCGAAACAAAATCCTTCCACTCTTCCCAAAGACACTATTCTTATATCAAAATCTGACTTTGACGGTGAGTTCACTGGCGATGAGTTCGCCTCAGCAACGAGCAAGCAATATACTCAGGCTTGGCGACTATATTTTATCGCTCAAGCACTAAAGGAATTTCGACCAGAAGACCCTGAGGCTGAGTATCTTTTCAAAAGAATACGTGAAACAATGAGGTCGCATATTAATGCTGAATTTGACGTCTCAACCAGCGAAAAGATCGTTTCGAGCATACTAAAATATCTTCGCAACATGACTTCAAATGCAGAAATGGAATTTGAAATTAAGACTCCGGTCGGTACTGCGAAAATAAATACAGAAAGTGACGCAACGGAAGAACCAAAGAGGTTTCCCGTCAGCGAAATCTACTCAAGAGTTGATGAGGCTCTTTCCAAAGAAGGAAAGTCACTTTGGATAACACTTGACCGCTTAGATGCTGCTTTCGCTAGAGATGTAGAGACCGAGAAGAAAGCTTTAAGAGGGCTCATAGATGCAACCAAGGCAGCTCTTCAATACAACCGCATTCATGTAAAGTTGTTCTTGAGATCAGACTTTTGGGAAATGCTAGTAGATGATAAGCAGCCTATTAGGGAAGCAACTCACGTTCCCACTGTGAAACTTGAATGGTCGGAGGCACAAATTATTTTGCTGATGTATCGACGTTTTTTTCACGTCGACAAAGCGCGCCAATTTGCCAATCTTAGTAGCGAATGGTCGTCACCCAGCCTAAGCCAAGCAAAAGAGGCTTTATATCAATTGCTACCCCTACAGGTTGATAGTGGTTCTAAGAAACCACAGACTCTCGACTGGGTACTGACCCGGCTGAGAGACGGCCAGAAGAATATAGTACCGCGAGATGTAATTTACTTTTTAGGTCAGCTAAGGAGTGTCACCGCGAAAAAGATCGAAGCTGGCGAGCTATCTTTTGAAAACGATAGCTCCCCACTTTTTGAACAGTATTCTTTCAAGGAGGCGATGATCGAGGTTTCAAGATATAAATTGGAGCAGTTTTTATATGCGGAGTACCCGAAACTTAAAATGCTATGTGAAGCTCTCCGCGATGGGTCTAAGACCGTTACTCATGCTGAGCTGAAATCTATTTGGGGCACTAACGCGAGAAATACAGAAGCTAGCATTAGACAGCTTGTGAGACTTGGCTTTTTTTCGACCAGCCAAAATTTATCTAAATCCATACCCAAAAATGCAGAATTCACAGTGCCTTTCATTTACCGTGCTGCACTGGGTTTAGCGTATCCATATTAGACATCAAACGAAATTTACCAACAACAAGATACCTACAATGAGGTCTCTTGGTGGACCTATTTATCGCGCCCTATCCCCCATCAAATACCTCAGAATCCCAATAGCCACCGCGCCTCAACAAAAATCTATCCCCACCCTCTCAAACCGCACGTATAATCACGGAATGATCTTTCAGCGTTACGCTGACCTGTTTGAAATCTGCTTGCCGATATTCTGGCCGTGGCTTTGGCTGCAGCTCATGATCCTCTGCGCACAAAAGGCAGAGGACGGGCGCGAGCGGCTGATCATGGGCACGTGGTGGGGCAAGGTCTATCTCCTCGCCGTCGGAAGCGCGCCGAGCGAGCCCTCTGCCGCCCCCAACCCAAACACAATCTTCACCCAAAGCCTCACCGCCCGCTTTCCAGGCGATACGTCTGCGCTCATCGAGCACGAAGAACCCTCGCCCCTCCCCCCACTTCAAATCGCAGCGCGCTGCACACTGGCCGCGCTTCCCATCGTCCAAGACAAAACCCACATTCTGGAGCCGGGTTAGGCCGGCTTCTGACGCGCGCTCATCTCAACCCACGCTGCCTTAACCCACACTGCCGGAATAGGATCAAATATCCGATCTCAATTAAGTGAGTGAATATTCAATCGTATTAAAAGACTCTCTCTCTCTCTCTCTCTCTCAAAGAGAGCAGATGACAAGCGTCATCCGGCGCCTATGCGCCGCGCCCGCGCAGCCCTACGGGCGTGAGCGACGAAAACCTGCGCGAAAAACTCACATCACCGCAAGTTCACATACCCGCCATCGAGCGGAATACTCACCCCTGTCACATAATCCGATGCCGCAGACGCCAGGAAAGTCGACAAGCCAATCATATCTTCCGGCGCGCCGATGCGCCCAAGTGGAATGGCGGCGCCGACCATTTTCTTGCCTTCCTCGGTCCCCATCGCATAAGCCGTCATCTTGCTTTCAAACGGTCCCGGCGAGATCGCGTTGACGGTAATCTGATCAGGGGCAAGTTCTCTGGCAAGGCTTCGGGTCAGGTGATGCACAGCGGCTTTACTGGCCGGATAGGCAAAATTTCCAGGCGCCATCGGCATCGTGAAGCCTTCGATGGAGCCAATATTGATCACACGTCCCCGACCTGCTTCTGCTGCGGCAGCGCGCAGTTGCGGCAAGAGCTTCTGGGTCAAGAAAAAGAGCGATTTCACATTGAGGTCCATGACGCGGTCCCAGCCCTGCTCACTGAACGTTTCAATCGGCTCGCCCCAGGCTGCACCAGCATTGTTGACGAGAATGTCGATCTTATCTTCTCGCTCACCGAGCCAGTCTGCAAACGCGCTCACGCCCTCATGCGTCGACAGATCTGAAGGATGCGCAATGCACTCGCCAAACTCAGACAGCTTGGCTTGAATAGCCTCGCAGGCATCCGCCTTACGAGAGGTCGCATAGACTTTCACACCAGCTTTCACGAAACCCGTCGCGATCATTTCCCCGATCCCGCGTGTTCCGCCTGTTACGACAGCAATTTTTCCGGATAAGTCGAATTGGGTAGGTGTGTTGGTCACGGGATACTCTTTCTCTGATTGCGATCAGAGGCTTATCGGTGCCGATCTTAGTCCTGTAAAGATGTTAGACAGCGCTAACCGCTTGGGTCGCTGACCAGCAAACTAAAGCAAAAGAATGAGTGCCAGCACCGCATTCACAACCATGAGAACAAAGTCGATGACAAAAATCTGTAACATTACGCCTTTGAACACGGGCCAAAGGCCTTCTCCTCTTCGGTTTCTCAGAGCCATCGGAACATTGCCGGCAAACTGAGAGCCATGAGCGAGTGAATTAAAGATAAGCATCAGCGCTAATTGTGCAGGCGTCTCAAGACCGGCGAGGTCGAGGAAAAGGCATAGATTCAGAATAGCCAGCGCGAGATTGAATCCACCCATGAAACGCCCGCTTTCGATAAGCGCTTCATAAGCGGAATTGTGCCGATCTTCTTTGTTTGGCACCAACACTTTCGCAAAAATAAGCCGACGTAAATAGAACGCGTTGAAGCCCATCGCGAACCAGATTGTATTGGCGAGAAAGATGATAGTTACGATTGTCTCAGTCATGGATTATCTCTTTCCAAGCGTCTAAAGCAGCGTTCCGTGACTTTCGATCAAACTCACCGAAGAGCCACCACTTGCAGACAACAACGCTTTTGCTGTATTAGTTCAAGTTCGAACTAATTATTTCAAGGTTGAACTAATGTCAACGCAGATCAGAGTGTTTCATCTCCTCCATATTGCGCACGCAACTTTGTTTCGGGCTGCTGACCGGATCATGCGGGCGCAGGAAGGGATTACGACCGCACATCAAGTCATCTTGTTTACATTAACCGCCGAAGATGGTTTGCGCGCATCCGACGTCGCGAAACGCGCGGGTCACAGCAAGTCACGGCTGACCAATCTTGTCGATACGTTGGAAGCCAGAGGCTTTGTCCAGCGACGCACATCTGAAACTGATCGCCGGGTCCTTACCCTGCACATCACGCAGGCCGGACGCGACCTGATCGCACGTCACACAAAGCGCACGAAGGAGATGAACGATCACATCCTCGCGCCTTTTGATGCGTCTCAGCGTAAAACCATCGCCAATTTTCTGGAACATGTCCGCCGCGAAGCCGAAAAGATCTAACGAAGAAATCAGAGCTATGTGTGGCTTACCAGTCAGCGCAGATCGGGCGATCGCGATGACAGCGAACCCGCTCAAACGCTTCAACTTGAGCTGAAAACACAGCCCAATCCTCTGCGCGGCGACTTTCCGTTGAAGCGATCGACAAAGGCGCCCAGTCCAGACCACCAATCGCTTTAAACAGCGTCACGCCTGTGTTCTTAGCATAGAATGGAACGGTCTCATAAAGCGCTGCATAGTGCTCGCTTTGTAAGAGGATGCCGCTTTCAGAGGTTAGAGCGATAACGACCTCATTTGCATGGGCCGTTTGAACAAGACCGAGTTTCATGCTTTCAGAGGTTGGAAAAGCATCAACACTGACAAAGTCATAGTCAGCGGCCTGCAGACTTTCATCGGTCTTGAACTTGGATATCGCATCATTCGTCGTGATGAGCTGAGCGCCGCTTTGCACGGCGGCTTCCAGGCCAGCAATCTGAGCCGGTCGATGGTCCGGTATGATGACGTGAGATACGCTCTGATCCGGTCCAACACGCGCCCGCCACGCATCCAATCTCTCTTCAAACCCCGCCTTCAATCCAAAGACAACGTTGCCATGTTCGGTCTCAACAAAAGTCGAATAAGCATCGCCCTGACCAATATGTAGGACGCCGTCGGCGAGGTCACTGACGCTCATGACTGACTGATCAACGCGGCCCGGTTCTTCGGCAATATCAGACTCGACCTCAAAAGCGAGGCGATCAGCCCTTTCATCCAAAAGGATCGAGCGTTTGAAACTCCAATAGATCTGCTGCGCGCCGACATAGACAATGTGCTCTGTAGCAACCGGGATACTCTCATGCTCTCTGTATCGATCAAAGGTATATGACACCTGAGTGCCGTTCGGCATAATACGATACATCTTGGAAATCAGCTTGGTTTCAGCATCAATATAGAGTGTCAGCGGTGGCGATTGAGGAAACTCGAAGACGAGAAGATCATGCTGGCGGCCGAGCCATAATCTTTGCCCCGCATAAGATGCCGTATCCTCTTGGCGCTTGAGCCACATGGCCAAAAGCGGCGCTGAAGAGCGGATCGTTGCCCCATGGCGTGAGAGAAACTCAACGTCGCCCTGATCTTCAAAATTGCCCGCCGCATAGTCTATGAATTTGAGCGTCCCATCTCTCAGAACAGAGCGCGCATGATAACTCGTATTCGCAATTTCTGTCAGATATTCCGTGCTCGCCGACTGGCTTTGGAAATCCAGAACATAGTGTCGGCGCTGCGCGGTCAAGTCATGGAAAACCGGTCCATAATCGTGTCCCGGAAATTCAATTCGGCGATCTTCCATCAGTCTTATCGTCTGCGCCGCTTCGAGACGATCCGTCTTATAGGTTCTCGACACTTCTTCGATCAGATGCTCGACAGACTCTGCTTGTTCAGCGCTGCCCTTCGGTATCACCCACAAAAGCGCGCTTATAATGATGATGAGCATAAACCTGATCATATCTGTATCCTCTCAAGAAGCTACGTCAGTCGACGTATCAATACAGGCGAGCTAAACTACGTCAATAGACGTATCAACAAAGGTCTGCTAAGGACACTCTATGAAGAAATCTCCGACCCCTGCTGAAACAGTTGCTCTCCAGCTGCTCTCGGATCGCGGAACAGCCACTGTGCCGGAGCTCTATGCAGATATCTGCCAAACCGGAAAAGTCGGCTACACAACTGTGCTCAAGCGTATCCAGAGAATGGAAGACAAAGGCTTGATAAAGCGCGTCCCTGCTGAAGGCAGAGCAATTACTTACCAAGCGCTGGCGAGACCCGAAAAAGCGCGTCGTTCACTCGTCACGCGACTAATCGATTCGGCATTTGACGGTTCACCAAATGCTTTGATTCAGCATGCGATAGGGGAACATAGGCTGACACCAGAAGACATTGACGAAATTCGTGCCTTGCTCGACCAGGTTGAACAGGCACCTTCGAAGAGGTCAAAAGACTGATGAGCGCCGTCATCGGGATCTTGGCGCTGACCCTTATCCATAGCGTGTGGCAATTCTGTATCATCAGCGCGTTGGCGTTCGTCGCGCTCTCATTGATCCACGAACGGCACTCTGGACTGCGGTATCGCATTGTAGTCCTTGCACACGTTTCATGTGTAGTCGCTTTTTGTGTCACTGCACTGATCCTGTCAGGCACACCGTCCGCTGATGCCATAATCCTCCCAAGCTCTTCCCCGAATCTCCCCTTGATCGGCGTCAGTCTCTGGCTTGTGGGCATGCTGCTTCCTATCGCCCGATACGCCAGAGATATCCACAATATCTATCGTCTCGCTCAAGACTACGAGCCTGCAACGCCGAATATGAAACAGCGGTTTAGCGACCTGTGTCAGCGGATCGGCGTTCGCTCCACTATTCAACTGGGCCTCAGTGACCAAATCAAGTCGCCCTGCGTGATCCTGTTTTTCCGGCCGGTCATCCTGCTGCCGTTCAGTGTTCTCACCCGGTTATCATGTGAAGAGATCGAAGCGATCCTAGCTCACGAGCTTGGTCATATCCGCAGACGAGATACGCTGTATCGCTTGATTCAGGCCTTGGTCGATACGCTGTTCTACTATCATCCAGGCGTTCACTATCTCTCCCGCCAGATGTCCAAAGAGCGCGAGCGCGCGTGTGACGACTTCGCAGTCAAGCATATCGAAGACCCGAAATACCTCGCCACCGGTCTCCTGAAATCCGTGATTGGAACCGACACGAATTCTTTTGCTCTCGCAAGTGCAGGGTCGGCCGCACGCGATCTTGATGATAGGATACGCCGCTTCATTGATCTACCGAACGCACAGCAACAGCAGCGGCCTCTGAAAAGCGCGATTGTTTTGGCTGTCTCGTTTGCTTTGGTGGCAACGATCGCGCTGATTCAAGCACCGAAAGCAAACTCTTCCGCACCGAATTTTACTGAAGCTGAGCTCATCAGCCTGAAGGATGATGTGTGTGATGAAGTCAAGCGAAATGCCTTTTACAATATTGAGCCCTACGGAAAGCCCGGGCACGCCAAAATTCGTTTATGGGACGGCATTGTTTACATGAACGGAACAGCCCTGCCCGACAGCGTTCAATCCGACTTTCTAAAATCATTCGAGACATACCGGTTGAGCGACTATCCGGACGTGCGGCTGCGCTATCTCGAAAATGATGTGACCTTGGTTTTCAAAACCGATAAGGCAGAAAAGTTCAAATTCAGAACTGTTGAGGCGCCGCGAAGTGATGCTTTAGAGATCACAGGGCAGTTTCAGCCATGACGTCCGCACATATCAAATCTAAGGATGCGCTAAAATGCCAATTAAGACGGCCCTAATTCTGATCGCCGGATTTGGCACTCTCACCCTGTCCGGCTGTGAAACATCCCAATCTCAAGCATCATCCTGGCACCTGATGCTATCGCATGATCGCGACGGCGCTGTGAAGGCAGGCTCAGAGCGTAATATTGTCGACGCTGTGCGCAGCGGCTGTCAGATCAGGATCGCATGGGGCGGCGGCAGAGCTGATCCACCAAGACGAAGCATTGAACATGTCGCGGACGTGAAATGGATCACGGTGCGCAATGGAGAGCGGGTCAGCGCGCAGATCGGGGACTTTCTGATCAATCTGGTTGCATTGGGTGATCCGCCTGAAGACCATCCGAGACGCGAGGAATTCGGCGGCACGCAGGAGGTTGTCCACTGGCGCGCAACCCTGATGGCCGACGGAAGTTTCGATGCCGTATGGTTTAAGCCTCATTCCGGCGAATTTATCACCCGACGTCCCCAGAACCACCCCATGAAATGGTTCGCAGACTGCAGGCCTGGCTCGCCAGAACCGCTTTACCAAATCGCAGAGCCTGAATAGAGTTGCTCTATGACGTCACAACTGTCCGATTTGCTGGAAAGCGGTGAAGGCAAGCCCATTCTGTTTCTGCACGGATGGCCCTTTCACCGCGGCGCTTTCAGCAAGGTCATCGAACACCTTCGTCCGTCCTATCGCTGCATGGCGCTGAACTTTGCAGGCATGACGGATCGGGTCTGGCCAGATGACACAGACTATTCCTTTCAAGCGCATGCGGAACGCTCGATCGGTTTGATCGAACAGGTGGCGCCAGACGGATGCGTGATCACAGCCCATAATACCGGTGGCACAACAGCGCGTCTCATTGCTGCGCGTCGTCCTGATCTGGTGAAACATCTCATCCTGTTAAACACAGAAATCCCGAACCATCGGCCGCCCTTTATTCCAATGTATCAGCGAACGGCATTCTGGCCAGGAACCTATACAATACAAAAGTGGCTGATGCGGCGGCGCTGGTTTCAACGCTCAGAGGCAGGATTTGGCGGGTGTTTTTCTGATCCTGCACACATTGATGAGGCTTTCATCGAACAGTACGGGACCTACTGGACAGAGCGCCGCGAGAGGCACCGGGAGTTGATGCGCTATCTCAAAGGCGTTGATTTCAGCGTGATCGATAATCTCGACCAAGTGCATGCCAAAATCGAGTGCCCGGTGACTTTTATCTGGGGTGAAGAAGACCCGACTTTTCCGGTCAATCTCGGTGAACAGATGGCTCGATCCATGCCGACTTTGAAAGCCTTTCATCGTATGAAAAAGGCAAAATTCCTGCCCCATGAAGAGCATCCGAAAACTGTCGCTGATCTGATCCAGTCAACGCTTCAATGACGGCTCTACCCCTTCGATGAAAAAGCGCTCAGTCTCAGCGCCATTTGCCTGACGCAAGTATCTCTCCGTCCAATTTTCCTTGCAGCCCATGATAAGCAAATTAGGATCGTCTCATAAAACTTGAGGAGAGATCGGCATGGCGGATTTGGTTCAGCGGACAGACGATAACGGATTGTGCTGGCTGACGCTGAACCGGCCGGACAAACTGAATGCACTGACGGTCGATATGTTCCGCGAATTGCGCGGACATATTATCGATATTGCTAAAGATAACAGCGCCAGAGTGGTGGTCTTTCACGGTGCCGGGAAGTGCTTTTCAGCGGGCCACGACCTCGCGGATATTTCGGAAGGCGAGAGCGTGCCTTCACCCGGTTGGCATTCAGAAACCCTGCGCATGATGGAGAAACTCCCCAAACCCGTCATCGCAGCGGTGCATTCCCATTGCTATACAGGGGCTTTGGAAGTTGCCCTGGCTGCAGACCTCATTGTCGCGGCGTCCAATGCCAAATTTGGCGATACGCATGCAAAATGGGCACTGACGCCGATATGGGGGATGAGCCAGCGCCTGCCCCGACGTGTTGGTGTGAGCACAGCAAAACGTCTGATGTTTACCGCAGAGACGATCAGGGCTGAGGAAGCGCTTCGCATTGGCCTAGCGGAACTGATTTTCGAAGCCGAAACTTTCAAAGACCACGTCAAAGCATTTGCCCGTCAAATCCTTGAGAATTCGAGCTTTTCACATGCCGCCAATAAGAGACTGCTGGACGTAACAGATGGGGCGCCGATGGATGCCGGCCTGCAATGGGAGGTCATGGAGAACGAAGGTGTTGGTCCCGACATGCAAGAGCGGATCGCGGCGTTCACCAAGGGCTAAGTTTATTCTTAGCCATCGCATGACTGACATTCACTATGCGCGCAAACGCAAGTCACCCTCCCCGTTTACCGTCAGCTTAGCCTCCGCTATGTTACGATATCAAAATAAAGGGGAGTTGAAATATGTTATCGCTGCTTGGCATGATGACGAAAGCGTCGTCGAAAATCGTCCTGACCTTCATCGTTGCGGTGATCCTGCTGATTGTCTCGATCATGTTCTATCCCGACGCATATTTAAAACTGGATGATTTTGCGAACTGGCTCGCCAATCTCGACATGATCCGCAATCCCAGCAGCAATAAGCAAGGCACGGCCGTGGTCCGTGTTCTCGTCAATGAAACCACGATTTTCGGCATCGTGATGACCTTGGTCGCGCGCGTTTTAGTGGAGCTCGGGTTTTTCCTTACCGCTCTCATGTGGCGCGTGGCAAACGGTGAACCGGCCCACCCCGTTGAAGCGATCAAGGCAAAAAGCTGAGGAAAACCCGCAGCGCCCGGTTCCCATCCGCTGCGCACCCCCTTATGCGCTAGTCGAAAGAAGATGACAGGAGACCATCATGGACCGCGAAGAAGTGCTGCGCGTCGAAGCGTATCTGAGAGAAAAACTGAACCCCGGCCTGCGCCTCATCGCGCGCAAGGAAACTGATGATTCCGTTGAGGTCTATCTCGGCGCGGAATTCCTCGCCGTGGTCTATAAAGACGTCGATGATGGCGAAACGTCCTATGCGCTGAACATGACCGTTCTGAAAGAGGATTTGGAGGCTTGATTGACGGCAAGAGACATTCGCTGGTTGCGACCTTTGTCTGTCTCAGTAGCTTCCTCTTATCTTTCGCTTGTACTGGATTACCAAGTAAAGACGCGGCCCAATCTGAGCAAAGCAACCAGAAGTCTCTTACGAAATGCAATGTCGATACTGCCGAGTATAATCGGCTCATTGCGCTCGACTATAACGCGTTTGATGGAGACGTCTTCGGCGGTTGGAGAGCTATCGATTATCAGGACGGTTGCAACCTCGCTGCGAGTGATCTCATCCTCGACTTTATCGATCTGAACCAAGAGACGCGCTTAAACGAAGGTCAAGTCCGGATGCTGTATTGGCACGCTGGCCAGACACGCGCCTACTCCGATGAAAAAGCAGCGCTTGAACTGTTTCAGCGAACTTACAGCCCCGACCCTGACAGCCCTTGGAACCTATACGTCACTGGAACAATCGCTTTCCTAAATAAGGATTTTGAGACACTTCAAACAGCGCGCAATACTTTGGCAAAAGTACCTGTCAGCGAACAGGAACAAAAGCGCCGCCAAGCGTTTCTCGACGAAAATCCAAATATCACGATGCCACCGGGCTTTGTGACAGAGCCATCCAACCTCCCTGCACTCAACGCACTTCTAAACTGTTTTGATGAGCCATACAGGGTCGCATATCAATCGTGCTCAAACGATCCGCCGAACTGATGACGCTACAAAACGTCCAACATCTCTGCCACGAGAGGATGGCGGACGACGTCTTGACCCTCAAGCCGTACCACTGACGCGCCATCCAACTGATCGACCCTTTCAGCGGCCTGCGCCAAACCCGATAGTTCCGGCAATAGATCTGACTGCGCCGGGTCCCCTGTCACAACCATAGTCGAGTGCCAACCGAGCCGGGTCAACAGCATCTTGATCTGCGTATACGTGCAGTTCTGCGCCTCATCGATCACGACATAGGCATTGTTCAGTGTCCGCCCGCGCATAAAGCCGATTGGCGCAATCTCAATCAGGCCCTCTGCCATCATATGTTTGAGCTGCTGAGGTGACAGCCGATCAGACAGCGCATCATAGAGCGGGCGAAGATAGGGCGCGAGCTTGTCTTCCATTGCGCCGGGCAGGAAGCCGATTTGCTCCCCGGCCTCAACAGCCGGTCTAGAAAGAATAATCCGGGCCACATCGCCCCGCTGAAGCGCCTCAACCGCCTTGCAGATGGCGAGATACGTCTTACCCGTGCCGGCTGGTCCAATCGCAAATACGAGGGACTTCTCCTCCAGCGCCTCCATCAATCGCGCCTGATTCTCTGAGCGCGGTTTGACCGTCTTTTGATAGCGCTGATGTCTTGATCCGTGTGCAGGTTCTACGCGTTTCGGCTTCCCATCAGCCTCCGCGGGGTTCCATCCACCGCCCGGAATGGCATAGAGTTGGGTTTCTCGAACAGCGCCGTCGTCGAAGAAATTGGAAGCGTCAAAAGCGGCTTGAGCTTTCTGGCGTTTCGTTGCGGCGCGTTTACCCATGATGGTCTCCTTTTGGGATTGAATTCGAGGCACAAAAAAGCCGCTGAGCGGGTGGCGCAGCGGCGGGCGAAGATGAGCGGGAGGGAGTTGCTTCCAGGGAGTTTAGAGTTTTTGGTGGCCTTGGCCGCCCGCTCCCCCTTCCCAACCACCCCAATGGTACCCTCTGCGGGTGGTTGGGAAGGGGGAGCGGGCGGCTTGACGAAACCTCGTCAAATCGGGCGCTTAAAAAGTCACCCGGCGGCGGTGTATGCGAATATGGCCTTCTGACCATCGGCACTTGCCTCCCGAATCTCTATCTTGAATTAGAGCCTAACAAGGTTAATCGATTGTGACAGAGACGATCCGCAAGAAAAATGGATCCAAGGAGGAAAACAGATGGCGCTTTATGAACTGGACGGAATTCGACCAACGACACCAGAGAGTGGGAACTATTGGGTCGCAGACAACGCAACCGTTCTGGGCAACGTTCACATGCACGAAAATTCCAGTGTCTGGTTCAATGCGGTCCTGCGCGGAGACAATGAGCCGATCACCGTCGGTGAGAATTCAAACGTCCAGGATGGCTGCGTGCTGCATACTGACCCAGGGTGTCCACTTACGATCGGCAAGGACGTTACTGTCGGTCACATGGTCATGCTGCATGGCTGCACAATTGGAGATCAGAGCTTGATCGGGATCGGTTCCGTCATTCTCAACCGCTCCGTAATCGGCAAGAACTGCATCATTGGCGCGCACAGCCTGATCCCCGAAGGCAAGACGATCCCCGACAATTCTCTCGTCATGGGCGCACCGGGTAAGGTCGTCAAAGAGCTGAAACCCGAACAGATCGCCTTCTTGAAAGCCTCAGCGATGGGCTATGTCGCCAATTCACAGCGGTTTAAGGCGGGGTTGAAGCCGGTGGAGGGTTAGCGAGGGCTAAGTCCCGTCGAAAAGACGGGATGTCCGCAATCGCTAGAATAACCTGCGCCCAGAAGACCAAAGACCGTTCTCTTTAATGTCCTTAGCGTTGGCGGCAAAAGCATGGAAGTTTTCTTCAAGCCAAACGTCAAACGCCTTCCGCAAGTCTTTTCGGTTTTGCAATTTGCGCGATTTCATAAGCATAGTCTGCACAGTCGACCATTGCATCGTCAACACGTTCGATACTGTCAATCTGAAAGAAGCTGATCTAGGAAGATATCAGGATTATTTAGAAACTGTCGCGTGATATCGACATGTTCGAGCGCGTTCCACGGCAGTCGTTCCGGACCTGTATCCGTCATCTGATAGATCCAGGCATTCGGATAGGCCAAAATGATCGGTGAATGCGTCGCGATAATGAACTGGCTATTGTCTTCGACCAAATCATGCAGACGCGCGAGGAAAGAAAGCTGTCGATTGGGTGACAAAGCTGCCTCTGGTTCGTCCAAGATGTATAGACCGTCACCTCCAAAACGATCAGACATCAAAGCCATAAAGCTCTCTCCATGCGACTGTTTATGAAGTGAAACGCCTCCATAAGAATTGATAATACGAGGTCCTCCACTGGGGTCGGCATCTAATTGATCAATATTCGTCGCGACATTGAAATAGCTTTCAGCACGCAAGAAGTATCCGTCTTTTGGCTTTCTCGGCGCTTTCGCCAGCCGTATATATTCATGCAGATCAGAGTGAGCTCTAACGTTCTCGAAATTAAAATTTCGACTACCGCCCTCGGCATTAAAACCCGCAGCAATCGCAATAGCCTCGACCAATGTGGACTTGCCTGAGCCGTTTTCACCGACGAGGAAAGTCACGTTTTCATGTAATTGAAGGGTCTCCCAGCTTCGCACAGCCGGAAGATTGAAGGGGTAGGATTTGGTATCCCATCCATCTCTACGATTCTGTACGACGTCCATGACGTAACCGTCGAATTCAATCGCAAAACGCTCTGTCATTTCGTCCCCCTATTTGAAGCGTCTAACTTCTAGGCGTCGGCCCGACCATTTTACTCGGATCAACAATCGCGTCGAAATCCTCTTCTGAAATGTCGAGTTTCAGCGCTTCTTCTTTCAAAGTCGTGCCGTTGGCATGCGCATTCTTCGCGACTTTGGCAGCCAGATCGTAACCATACTTCTCTTTCAAAGGCGTCACCAGCATCAGCGAGTTTTCAAGCCCTCGCTGAATGTTGCCGTGGCGCGGTTCAATGCCGACGACGCAATTCTCTGCGAAGGACACTGCCGCATCCGCCAGCAAGCGGATCGACTGCAGCAGATTGTAACTCATCATCGGATTGAACACATTGAGCTCAAAGTGCCCTTGCGATCCGGCAAAACTCATCGCTGAATTATTGCCGTGAATGTGGGCAGCGACTTGTGTCATGGCCTCGCACTGGGTCGGGTTCACCTTACCCGGCATAATCGAGCTGCCCGGCTCATTTTCCGGTAACGCCAGCTCACCGAGGCCTGAACGCGGACCGGACCCAAGGAAGCGGATATCGTTCGCGATCTTGAAGCACGACATGGCGGCGCCTGTGATCGCACCGTGCGCGAAGACCATCGCATCATGGGCAGACAGCGCCTCAAACTTGTTCGGTGCGGTGATGAAATTCAGGCCTGTGATCTGCGCGATTTTCTCCGCTACCATGACATCAAAGCCTTCAGGAGACGCGAGTCCGGTGCCCACAGCAGTGCCGCCTTGGGCGAGTTCAAGAAGACCCGGCAAGCTCGCCTCAATGCGCGCGATGCCGTTTTCAATCATTTTGGCATAGCCGGAGAATTCCTGCCCCAAAGTGACCGGCGTCGCGTCCTGCGTATGCGTCCGCCCGATCTTGATGATCTCTTTCCACGCTTGGGCCTTATCATTCAGCGCATTGTGCAACACGGTCAGCGCAGGCAGCAGGCGATGCGTCACTTCTTCAGCACAGGCAATGTGCATGGCCGTCGGGAATGTATCGTTTGAGCTTTGGCTCATATTGCAATGATCGTTCGGGTGCACAGGGGACTTCGAGCCGATCTTGCCGCCCAGAATTTCAATCGCACGGTTCGCGATGACTTCATTCGCATTCATGTTTGATTGCGTGCCTGATCCGGTCTGCCAGACGACCAGCGGGAAATGCTCATTCAGCTTACCTTCGATCACCTCATCGGCTGCTTTCACAATCGCATCGCCGAGCTTCGTATCCAGCTTACCGATCGCCATGTTTGCTTCGGCGGCGGCGCGTTTCACAATGCCAAGACCGCGCACAATCGGCTCAGGCTGCTTTTCCCAGCCGATCTTGAAATTGCCGAGTGAGCGCTGCGCCTGCGCACCCCAATACTTGTCGCCCGGAACCTCGACCTCGCCCATCGTATCGGACTCAATGCGCGGCTTGCTATCCTTGCTACCAAAAATACCCATGGGAGGCTCCTGCTTGTTTTTCGCCAGTTTCGTGGAGGCCTTTAGCACGGCCAGCCGACCCGGCAACTCCTCAAGCCGCAACGCCGCTCTCGTTCAAAAATAACAGCTGAACAATTCGCCGCGTTTTTATTTTGTCGAAAGTGCTCTAGATAACATTTCAGGAGAGTTCTAAGCATGCCCGATACGCTGACTTCATATCAGGTACAGCCTACCCCTGTTGTGGGGGCGCCCATACGGCTACCCGACGGCCACCCAGAGGTTCGGCAGGGAAAAGTCGGCGTTTTGCTGGTCAATCTCGGCACGCCGGACGGCACAGACTATTGGTCCATGCGCCGCTATCTCTCGGAATTTTTGTCTGACCGCCGTGTCATCGAGGTCAATCCGATCCTCTGGCAGATGATCCTGCAAGGTCCAATCCTCGCGACGCGGCCGTTCAAGTCCGGCGCGGCGTACAAGAAAGTCTGGATGGAAGATGGTTCGCCGCTGCTTCTCTACACGCGCTCGCAGGCCGAAAAACTCTATGAGCGGATTGGTAGTGAGCGCCTGATCATCGATTTTGCCATGAATTACGGCAATCCGAGTATTGCGAGCAAAATTGATCACCTGAAAGAACAAGGCTGCGACCGCCTGCTCATCGTCCCGCTTTATCCGCAATACGCTGCGGCGACGACCGCGAGCGTCAACGACCGGACCTTCAACAAACTAAAGAAGATGCGCTGGCAGCCGGCCGTGCGCACCGCCGCCAGCTTTCATGATCAGCCGAGCTATATCCGCGCGCTGGCAAACTCTATCCGAGAGCATGTTGAGACCCTCGATTGGACGCCAGACAAGGTCATCATGTCTTATCACGGCATCCCGAAATCATACTTCGATAAAGGCGACCCGTATCACTGTCATTGCCACAAGACGACGCGGCTCGTTTCAGAAGCGTTAGAGTGGGAAAAGGGCTACGCAATGACGACCTTCCAGAGCCGCTTCGGCCCGACCGAATGGCTTAAGCCATACACTGACAAGACCCTCGAAGAGCTTCCGGAACAAGGCTGCAAGAAAGTCCTCATGGTCTCGCCAGCATTCATATCTGATTGCCTTGAAACCATCGAAGAGCTCGGCATGGAAGGCGAAGAAGAATTTCTTGAAGCGGGCGGCACGCATTACAGCCTTGTGCCATGCCTGAACGATACCGAGCCGGGCATCGACGTGATCGAAGATATAGTACGCCGCGAGCTTGGTGGGTGGTGTCTTTAAGGATCGGTTGAAAGCATCGTTGCTTCCTGTATGCCAGCTGGCATGACCGAGGAAAAACCAAAAAAGAAACGCACCAGCGTTCGCAAGCGCGCGAATGAAATCAAACCATTCCGTTGCAAGAACCTGATCGCAGTCCTCGAAAATCCGATCAATATGCTCAATATCGGCGCTGTGATCCGCAACGTGAACGCGCTGGGCGTTGAGAAAGTCTACATCGTCGATCCAAGAGGCGCGCTCCCCGATGATTGGCAGGATATGCGCGAACGCCGGGCTGTTTCAAAGACATCTGTGTCCGCCGTCAAATGGACTTTTGTCAAACGCTTCGACAGCACCGCTGAGTGTTTTGATCATTTGGAAAAGAATAACTTCGTTTCAATCGTGACGTCGCCACACGTCAAAGGCAAAAAGAGTCTCTACCTACACGAAGGCGACTATACAGAGCATCCCAAACTTGCGGTCTGGTTCGGCAATGAAGGCCGCGGCATTAGCGATGAAGCCGTCGCGCGCAGCGAGGCGTGTGTCGCCATCCCCATGTTTGGCATGATTGAGAGCCTGAATCTCGGCACCAGTTCCGGCATTGTCCTCTACGAAGTCACGAAGCAACGCCGTGCCTATCAAAGCCAATACACAAAGCGCTACAAGCAAGGCGAGCGCCTCGATCCACTTCCGACCGTCATGCCGAGAGCGGATAAGATTGATGACCTAGAATAGAATATTCTGCTTGCCTCGAGAGGCACACGCATTCTAAATAATAACATCGTCGGAACACGTTTATCCACTAGGGACACTTTTCATGACTGTTGGCGCATCAACAACGCTGCGAGACTTAGATGGCGCCGAAAACCCGGTGGATGAAACACGCAATCAAACGGCATCTGCCAAGAAAAGACCGCCCAGAAAAAAGAAGAAAAAGAATAAGTTACGCAGACTTTTTGATCTGCACTACTGGGTCGGATTTCACCTTGCAGTGGTGATGGTCGTTGTGCTTTTTACAGGCACGTTTGCGACAATTTCGAATGAGTTGGACTGGCTGACACAGCATGACATGCGCGTCAGTCCTGATGGTGAGAAAGTCTCGCTCGATGAAATGCTAGACGCCGTTCAGGCCCATGAGCCGAATGCGACCGTTCTTGGCATCAGTGAGATGATGGGAGATCATTTCGCCTATCGCGTCCCAGTCATCACTGATAATGCGACACAAGACTTTATACACGTCAATCAGTGGACCGGCGAGGTCACAGGGCGAACCCCTTACTTCACCATTCAACGCTTTTTCCGCGACCTGCATCGCTATCTGTTCATGCCGAAATCCATTGGGCTCACGCTGGTTTGTTCAATGGCCATCATTCTCAGCATCTCACTCTATACAGGGCTGAAAACCACGCGGAATTGGCGCACGGTGATGACGCGTATTCGAGTGTCCAAAGGCGCGCGAGTCGCGGTCACAGATGCGCATAAGACGTTCGGACTTTGGAGCATCTGGTTCTTCGTCCTGATGATTACGACAGGGATTTGGTACTACGCCGAATTCCTAGGCAAGGATTTTGAGCCCGGTCGACCGGACGGCGTCAAAAACATTACTCAATTTGCAGATGACGTGATCACAAACCCGTCTGCAGACGAGATTGTGCGCATTGCCCAGGCCGCCTATCCGGAGCTTAAGATTTCGTCTGTCAATTACAGTCTGACAGCTGGCGCCCCAATAACAGTGACGGGGAAGGCGGGCAATCCGATCGTCAGAAAACGCGCGAACGCGGTCTATATCGACCCCGTCACACTCGACGTGCTGGACGTACGGAGGTCGAAGGATCTGCCAGCCCTTCAATGGACAAATCAGATTGCAGACCCGCTACACTTTGGTGATTTCGGAGGCCTGCCAGTGAAGCTGATCTGGTTTGTTTTCGGGCTGTTCATGACCGGCCTTTCCGTTAGCGGGGTCTGGATGACATGGAAACGACTGAAGTCACGCGGGGCCAGTCGAATGCAACTTGCTGTACTGCCCGTGCTGGTGATCTCAGCCTTCTTCGCCTCACTTTCATTCGGCCTGTCAAAGCTGCCGATTTTTGCGGGGTTAAACCCAATTCCTTATGTCTTATTCATCGCCGGTCTGTTTCTGGCTGCGTTTGCGGCACTTTGTATGTGGTGGCTTCGCAAGCGGTTTCAGAAAGGCAAAGTCCTGACCTTCAAGAACAGTTTGATCGCTCTGCTAACCCTGTTTCTAGGGGCGGGCGCAGCGCACGCGACGCTCTTCCAATATCCATTCAAAGCGACGCCGGAACTGGCCCTTGGGACAATTCAGAGCGGACCGATTGTTGCACAGCTTTATTTAGCTCAATCTGACGATCTTGAGTTCGACGGAAATGCGCGTTTCCTGATCACAAGCGATGCTCTCAAGGGGACGCTCACAGAAACAGGACGCATCAATCTAAAAAGGATGACGGTCGAGCTTTTAAAAGACGGGGACGTTCTGGATACGGGCGAAAAACCCATTCAAAAGCGGATACCTTTCCTTGCTGCCGCCTTCCCGGTTTATCTCGCATTACCGTCTCAGCAGTTGGCCGAAGCAACCGAATTGAGAGCGAGCTTTGAGATGCATTCAGGCTCTGAATACGCCGTGACTTGGTCGCTGGCAGAGTAAGAGAGACGCGTTCTCCTACCGCCCAAACGCGACATAGCCTTCGCGCACGCGCTGCGGATGATCGCCGACGGGGATCCTCGCGACTTCTTCAGCGGTCTTATAATTGATGACAGAGACGTCGTCCGTTTCGCTCCATGAGACGAAACAGTGCTCACCGGTCTTGTCGGTGACGACCCAATATGGCTTTTTGCCCAGGCCCTCTAGAACGGTAACCTCTTCAGTCTCGATATCAACGAGAGCGGCATAGTCATCCATTGTTCCGGCGATACAGAGGGTCTTGTCGTCAGCACTTATTGCTATGCCGTGATGAGCGGAGTCGTTGACGTAGTCTGTGCGCTTGGCCGTCGTCAGCTTTGGCAGATCGACTTTGCGCGTGATCTCACCGCTCGGCATATGATATTCGACAAAGCCGTGCAGGAAGGAGAGTTGGAAGTAGAAATACGCTTCATCGCTCGTATGGGCCATCGGACGTACCGCCGGGCTAAGCGTCGTCAGGCCTACTGCATCAAGCTTATCGCGCATATCGAATTGCTCGATGATTTCGTAGGTGGAGGTATCGACAACCTGAAACACACGGCGGCCTTTCAGGAAACCCCCACCGTCCAGATCAAACGGGGAGAAGACGTTCCCGATACTGGCATGGAACAGGCGTTTGCCATCCTTTGAATAGACGTTCTCGTGCGGGCTATCGCCGCTGGGGAATTGGGCATGTTCCTCGCCGCTCATGACATCAATGACGTGGACGCGGTCACCGGTTGAGGCCGAAACCGCGACGTATTTCCCGTCCGGCGAGAGGGCCATATGGTCGGCCCTGAAACCGGAGACAGGAAAGCGCCAGATTATCTCGCCGCTCTGGCTGTCGATGGCAACAACGTCGGCAAAAGACGGGCGTGAGACAATCACGCGGCGACCATCATTGGAGCTGTACATGTCATCGACATATTGATCGTTGCCCTCCCCAACCAGGTTACGCACGCCGTAGAAATAGACACGGCCCATAAACTGGCTGCGAAGCTCGCGAAAGCGCTCGAGCTTGTCCGGGATGCCGTCCATCACGCCGATCTTGCGATAACCATCCAGGGCAATGACGTTGATGGTCCCCTGCCAATTATTGCCGACAAAGATGACCGGCGTCGGACTTGGCCCCGTTTCGCTGAGCGTGTCCGTGATTGAGGTTTCCCAAACAGGCGGGGCGGGTGTCTGCGCCTCAGCCTCATCAATCAATTTATCAAGCGCAGAGATGGCGAGATATTGAACGAACGCAAAGCCAAGCAACACCAAAATGACGAGCGTGATCGCGCTGCGTGAGAGTATTTTCCAGATCATGCCGGAGCTCCGCGTTGAGACCTGCTAGGACTAGCATGGAGAATTCATGCGAGCTAGCAGCTAATCAACTTTGTGCACTTCCAGATCACGAATATGGCGCGCACCCATTGGTCCTTCCATAAACGACGTCATGGTTTCAAAAGTCCGGGGGCGCGTGAACGAAGAGGTGTCGGAACCATCCGCCCAAAGTCCGGTAATGAACTCCTCTCCGCCCATATCAATGCGCTCAAGATCGATGGCGATTTTGCCCGCGGCATTCAGTTGATCGCGCAGCGTTCGAAACTCTTCGAGAGGCACCGCAGACATGAATTCCGGACCATTCCCATCCGCAAACCGCTTCCAAACAGCGCGATAGGTAATCTTTCCATCCCGTTTAATGACCTCAAGGTCGACCGGGAAACGGTTTTCAGATTTCTGAGCATTATAGATGTCCATAAACTCGGATCTATGCCCGAAGGCCCGGCGCGGAGCGCCTCGAACCTCCTGAACACCACGATCTTTTGACCACAGACTCGCATAGTGAACCTCGCCGTCTATCCGAACAGCTTCAAAATCCAGGATGATATATCCATTGTCCTTTTGGGCCTCGTGGAGGGTGTTAAACTCGCTGAGTGTTCTAGGCCTTCTAAACGGATTTCTAGCCGTTCCCTTTTCCCACAGGCCGATGAAATAGGGATCGCCATCGCGTTTGACGATCTCAAAATCGACGAGTTGAAGGCCCTCCTCGTCCTGCAGCTTCTGCTTGAGGCCTCTAAACGCAGCCAAGCCAACTGGATTGGTTATACGCTGCTCCTTGGATCCTTCAGCGAGCAGACCACGTACTCGAAGTGTCGCCCGGTAGGCGGCGGTCTCAGCGGCCTTCCTATCCAGTTCGTCTTGAATTTGTGACGGATCTATTGAACTTGCACTCGTTGTCGCGCTCGTCGTCGCATAATTTCGTTTGTAATCCGGATCACCGACGCAGTGCACAAAAAGCGGATGGCTTACGCTGCGGTGATAGGGGATCGCGTCACGAAAGCCCATCAAACCATCCTTTTGGCATTTATAGGACATACGCGTTTCGTAAGCAGGCTGATACTGGTACCAGAAGCCTTCTCTGAGCAATTTCAGGACAGGCTTGCCCTCAACTTTGCGCGTTTGGATCACCTGATTGCACGCGGTAAACGGTGTGTGCGCAGTTGAGTTGTCAGGATCGACAGGCACGTAGCCGGGTAGGAGAAACGTCTTCCTGGCTAAATCTGAATCGGGAGAAGCTGTTGTCGTTTCAAAAACTTCAAGATTATTCCCATCCTGGTCACGAAACCTAAAGCCTAAGCCCGACCGAGTGTGATTTCGTCCGCAATCGGCTTCATAGTCTACGGTGAACATAATGTTCTGGTCAGCGCCATAGGCTGAGTAGATCCCGTCTTCGTGGACCACTTCGATGACGGGGGCATTATCAGCACCGCCAATTGGAACATTGAATATGTGACCGCCAACATTAACGCCGCTCTTCACCGGATATGGCCCGGCGACTAGTTCTGTGTCGGCCAAACTGGTTTGGCCAAAGCCGCTGGCCACAAACATCAATCCAAGAATAAACCCGAAATATCCTCGCATATTTTACTCCCTCAATAGACCGTACAGAGCCTACTCTTGTCTTTGCTCTGCCCGCGAATTCTTCCCCAACACAGGATCGTATAGCACAAGATAGAAGGTTTCGCAGACATTCTTGGACATCTTCGGAAGAATTCGTAGAATTCGAAATCCATAGACAAGCTCTCTAAATCTGATATCGCCACGGCAACAACGATCTTTGCCGGAAGACATTGATATTTAGGTTGCGCCGAACGCTCGGGTACAGATACGCAAACGCCCTATTTCTCAGAAGCGCTCAAGAAGAAGCTCTCAATGCAATAATAGCGGGTTGGGCGGATGGTAAATTCAGGCTCGCTGCTGCCGCGCCGCCACCGTGGATTTCGCCTTTTCTCGCCAATCTCATATTCCGAAAGCCATATTCTTATAGGAGCCCCAAGATTATCTTTTACGAAGTCAAACGCCGGAGAGGCAGATGAATCGTCCAAAATCTCACCTGTTTCAAGATTGCAAAAACGGGCGGTCGTATCGTCGTTACTAATTGTGTTGCGAAACCCGACAACCAAACGATTTGGATGTGTAGACGACCATCTAAATTCTTGGATCGTCGCACCAAACATGATCCCTCTTCCGGTATCTCGGACTTCGCCTTCTTTGAGGGTCGGCGGTTCAGGCGGTGTCTTATCTTCACTTCCGGCACTTGTTCCAGGAGACGTTCTTAGGACACTTATGGCTGGGCTTTCTTCGATCACGACAACTTCGCGACCCGCCATTGGATTGAACTCCAAAAGATCTGCCTCAGGCGCCTGCGGCGGTTCACCAAGCTGTGGTTCGTCTTGTTCAAGAAAGGATCGGGTTGAGGGTGATGCACGGTTCACAAATGGCGTAGAGGGCGTCATCACACGCTTTTCTTGCGCCTCTGTTTTGTCTTGAGCCGAGGCCGGCGCTTGCATCCCGCAGCCCATAGACATGGCGATCAAAACCAAAATTTGCGTCAACAGCTTCATCATTATCTCTCCCTCATTATGGGTATGGTAGGTGTCGTCCAGAACCGAGTAAAGATCAAAATGAACAGTCCATAAATCGGGGGATTATGCTCCTTTCACTCTCCGTTCATCTCTTGTCAGCCAGTGTCATCAGGCATTCAGGGGGAGAGGCCTAACCTCCTTAGAAAAGGGCTGAAAATGAAATTGAGACTTGGAGCGGCAGCGGCCGCGCTATCTGTTGTGACACTCGCAGGTTGTGTGCATGTCAGTGATGACGGGCTGAGTGATCTGGAAGAGATTTCGATCAACACGGAAACGGCACTTCGCGTTTGCGGCGGGCCGGGGACGGTGGCCGAGGTCAGTGAAGAAGGCTTTACCTGCAAGGACGACTAGATCCTATTTACAGGTTTCAGCGCTGCCCATGTCGAAGTGAAAATGATCGGCATGGGCAGCGTTGTAATCAGGGCCGAGCGTGACTGAGAACAGCCGGCACGCGCCCTTATGGACCTTGCGCAGATAGTCGCCTCGAACGCTATCCTCTCGCCAATGATCCAGGACGCTGATCTGGCGGCCATCCTCAAGAATAAAGCCTGAAATATCGATGGCATTGCCATAGCTGTGCTGGCTGCGCGTGCGTGTGCCGGCAATATTGCGGCAGGAAAAGCTGCCAAAGGTTTGTATCTGGCGCAGGGGACTATCGAACAGCTCCTCCGCCAGTGGCCGCGCGATCTGGGCCTCCCAGATATAGAGCGCTGCAATCTGATGGCACGTCATGCGCAAAGGCGAAGCACCGTAAGGCGTCAGAGACCGCTTTAGGGTGAGCGTCTCATCCAAACTGCATCGCCCACCGGGCTCATCAGGCGCCATAACGGCAACCTCAACGCCCGCCTCTTCCAAAGCCGCTTTGCAGATATCTGAATCATATTTCAGATCGGTCAGCTTGTTATAGGTCGCCATACCAATGGGATCCGTCAGATCAAGCGGCTTGAACGGATTATGCTGGGTCGGCACATAGCGGTAAAAGCCATAGCAGATCGCGGCGATGAACAGCGTCATCGCGATCAGAACGCCAAATTCCTTGATCTGGTACAGCATGCGCTTTCTTGCTGACTGTTCGTGCCTCTTCGCGAAGCGTTAACCAAAAGCCGTTTTCTGTTAACTTAAGCAATACAGTGGCGATTCTCCGCTGCGAATGAAATGGGCGAATGACATGTCTGACCTGATCGATGAACCGGAAGACGACCGGATTATCAATGAGCCGTTAAGCGAGGCGCTGACAAAGCGGTATCTGGCGTACGCGCTCTCAACGATTACAGCACGTGCCCTGCCCGACGTGCGTGATGGCCTGAAACCGGTCCAGCGCCGCATCCTATATGGAATGCGCGAGCTGAAGCTGAACCCAGATGGCGGCTATCGCAAATGCGCGAAAGTCGTCGGTGAGGTGATGGGTAATTATCACCCGCACGGCGACGCCTCGATCTACGATACGATGGTGCGCTTGGCGCAAGACTTCTCGGTGCGTTATCCCCTCGTCGATGGACAGGGCAATTTCGGCAATATTGACGGCGATAGCCCAGCTGCAATGCGTTACACCGAAAGCCGGATGACGGAAGCCGCAAAGCTTCTCCTCGACGGACTAGACGAAGACGCGGTCGATTTCAAAGACACTTATGACGAGAATGATCGCGAGCCGGTCGTATTGCCCGCAGGGTTCCCGAACCTTCTTGCCAACGGCGCGACGGGCATTGCGGTCGGTATGGCGACGAGCATTCCGCCGCATAATGTTGCTGAGGTGATTGATGCAGCCGTCGCCCTGATCGAGCGGCGCTCCACCACCACTGAAGAACTGTTGCAAATTATGCCGGGCCCGGACTTTCCCACCGGCGGCGTGATTGTCGAGGATAGAGAGTCGATCCTGAAGGCCTATGAGACCGGGCGCGGTGCGTTCCGCATGCGGGCGAAATGGGAGGTTGAAGACCTTGGCCGCGGCCAGTGGCAGATCGTCGTCACCGAAATCCCTTATCAAGTTCAGAAAGGCAATCTGATCGAGAAGATTGCCGGTCTGATCGAGGCCAAGAAAGCGCCTCTGCTCGATGATGTACGTGATGAAAGTGCCGAGGATATTCGTCTGATCCTAGAGCCCCGCGCGAAAACGGTTGAACCAGCAGTTCTCATGGAAAGCTTATTCAAGGTCTGCGATCTGGAAACGCGGTTCAGCCTCAACATGAATGTCCTGCATAAGGGCGCACCGAAAGTGATGGGGCTGCGCGATGTCCTGAAAGCCTATCTCGATCATCGCCGCGAAGTCGTGGTGCGCCGGTCGCAGTTCCGCCTCGACAAGATCGAGAAGCGGCTTCACTTGCTCGATGGCTATCTGATCGCCTTCCTCAATATTGACGAAGTGATCCGCATCATCCGCGAAGAGGATGAACCGAAAGAGGTCATGATGGCCCGTTTCGGGATTACCGATGTACAGGCCGAAGCCATCCTCAATCTACGCTTACGAGCCCTGCGCAAACTCGAAGAGTTCGAGATTCGCAAGGAGCATGAAAAACTCTCTGAAGAACGCAGTGAGATCATCGCGCTCTTGGGATCTGAGGCGCGCCAGTGGACGAAGGTCAAGAAAGAGCTGCGCGAAGCACGGAAGGTCTTTGATCCGGAAACCGAACTCGGTCGCCGCCGCGCGGCCTTCGAAGATGCCCCTGTCATCGATATTGATGCCGCGCTTGAAGCCTCAATGCCGAAAGAGCCGATCACAGTAGTCCTGTCCAAGAAAGGCTGGATCAGGGGCATGAAAGGTCACGGCCTCGATATGGCTGGCGCCAAGTTCAAGGATGGCGACAGCCTCGCCTTTCATGAAGAGGTCTATACCACGGATAAACTTATCCTTATGGCCAGCGATGGTCGCGCGTTCACGCTGACTTGTGACAAGCTTCCGGGCGGTCGTGGGCATGGTGAGCCGATCCGCATTTCAATCGATTTGGAAGACAGCGTCGACATTGTCGGCATGTTCAAACTCGACGGCTCCCGCAAGCGCCTGATGGCGTCCGATGCAGGCTATGGTTTTATCGTGTCTGAAAGCGAGCTGGAGAGTAATCGCAAAGCCGGCAAATCTGTCGTCAGCGTCCCGGATGGATCGAAGCTGCTCGTGACCGATCTTGCCCGTGGAGATCATGTCGCGGTCATTGGGTCCAACCGGAAGCTCCTCATCTTCCCGATTGACGAGCTACCGGAAATGTCACGCGGCAAAGGCAACAAGCTGCAAAATTATCGCGGCTCAGACAAGCTTGGCGATGCGATGGTGTTTGATAGCGAAGACGGCCTGATCGTGACCGATGCAGCAGGCCGAATGCGCGGCTTCAGCGAATGGCAGGACTGGCTCGGCAAGCGCGCACAGGCTGGCAAAACGGTGATGAAAGGCTTCCCGAAAAGCGGACGCTTCAGCGGCTAAAGCGGCAAGCAGGCCACGTCAGTCAACTCAAACACATCGCCTGAAGCACGGTCTTTCAGGAAGCAATCTGTGCCTCTTAAAACGAGGTCGTAGGTCGTTGGCGTGTCCGGATTATTCCCCTCAAGAGGACTTCCCGGGCTAGGCAATACGGAAACAGCGCCGGGCTTTTCCTTCGCCATCGGCCCCAGTTTCACGTTGGCGACACTGAGGGCTTGCGCGACCTGTCCCGGAAAGACGAAAAGCGCTTCATCGCTGGCATCAGCCAGATAAGCAGGTGTCTCACTCGTCGCGCCCGTTTGACACCCCGCAAGAGATAGAGCCGCCAAGGCAAAAAAGGTTGATCCTGCTTTCATCGCTATTTCCGATCCTGCGGCATGGTCATATCGTAATTGTTTTCCAGAACAGATTGAACAGGTGTCAGGTCCGTGACCTTAACGTCTGCTTCAAAAGCGGCCTTCTCACTCACAGGTTCTAAGCCTTTGGTCGTCGTGGTCGGGCAGACTCCATTTTCACGATAAGACAGGGCGGTTGAGAGCATCGCTTCAGACGTACTGCCAAGCTGATTGTCATAATCGTCTGAGACGACGCAGCCGCTGGCGCGTTCGCCAAAGGTTGCCGTCGAGTTGCCCGGAATGAAACCGTCCTGAAAATCGCCAAAACCTTTCCCGTTCGTGCCTTGGAACTGGATCGTGTAATAGGTCTCGCCGCAATTATCCGTCGGATAGAAGCCAAACGGCTTTCCGCAAGTCGTCGTTCCGATCAGCACAACTTCAATATCAATCCCGCGCAGACCATTGATAACCGCCTCACTGGCGCTGCACGTACTGCCCGTCGACAGGATAAAGACACGGTTCAGATCAAGGCTCGGTAGGGGTGTTCCATTCACGAGGGTGAAGCCAAGGCCAGTCGAGTAGAACGGTACCGCATTATCAAAAGATCCAGTCACCGGATTTCTGTTTCCAGCATCATCGTTGAAACGCAACTGATTGAAGGTTTCTCCACTTGTCGCGGTATCGCCTGCAATCATGTAGCCGAGCTGGCCCGCGACGGCGAGCAGACCGCCGCCATTGTATCGTAAATCTAATACCAGATCGGTCACACCTTCATTGCTCATCTGAACCATGGCGTCGTAGATCGCCTCTTCAGAGCTGAAGGGGCTGAACGTTGTAAAGTGGATATAGCCGACTTTGCCGCTCGCCGTATCAATAACGGAGGTCGCATTCACAGGCTGGCGGGAAATATTGGCCGCAGACATCGTGATCGTCCGCGTCGTATTGCTGCCTGCATCCTGAACTTCAAATGTGTGCGTCTCGCCCACTGTATCCGGGAACAAACCTGCGTTGAGAACATCAAGATCAGCTTGACTGGTCGCATTGACCAAATCGACGCCATCCACCGTCAAAATCCGGGTGCCCCGCAGTAGGTTGGTCGTACCGTTTACGCTTGTGGCTGCGGGAGAGCCCTCTTCTGTATACCGGATCCGATAGTCTCGCGGCACGCTCGTAGAAAACGCGACCAGGCTCCAGCCATAGCTGGGTGAGGCCGTCGAGTTACGCAACTCCAGAAACGCTTCGGTTGATTGCGAGAAGTGAAAATCGTCTTTTTCCTTGCCTGACGGGGTGAGTTCCGTTGTCCGTAAGACGGCAAAATAATCTGTCCGACTACCAAACGTGTCGGGGTCCTGATCAACCACTTCGTCATTCCAGAGATAGGTCTCATTGGTCCATGATCTGAGCCAGAACTTTTCTTCAGACAGAGACCCGGCCTGATCGGGAAATGC
>JBCDKW010000009.1:0-138752 GCA_038746145.1 Pseudomonadota bacterium | reverse complement strand
TTTGAAAGGTTGATCCTATCTTAGAATAGGGTGTTAAATACGCCCACAAAAAGATAGGGCGGTCAGACGAGGCCAGAAAGACCCCGCCGGACTGTCCACAGCGTTTAAGGACGGTAAGTCGATGGCAGATGATGGCACACCGGTAAGCGGCGGACGCTCAGCGTCCAACGCAGCCATGCTGGACACAGAATTTCTATATGGCGGTAGCGCGGTCTGGATCGAACAGATGCAGGCGCGCTATGCCGAGAATCCGAATTCAGTGCCGGAAAGCTGGCGCGCTTTTTTCGAAGAGCTTGGCGATGGCAGCGCGGACGCGGTTCGCAATGCGGATGGCGCGAGCTGGGGCCGTGAAAGCTGGCCGAAGCCTGTTTCAGCAGAAGAGATCGCGGCGTTTGACGGCAACTGGACGCTGTTAGAGCCGAAACTTGAGAAGAAAATCAAAGCTGGCGCGCCTGCCGCGTCTGAGGCCGATATTGCTCAAGCGGTGCAGGATTCTGTGCGCGCGCTGATGATGATCCGCGCGTATCGCGTGCGTGGGCACCTGCAGGCACAGCTGGACCCGCTTGGGCTCGACTTTGCTGAACCGCAGCCCGAGCTTGATCCCGCGAGCTATGGTTTCAGTGATGCGGATATGGATCGCGAGATTTACATTGATGGCTATCTAGGCCTGGAACGCGCAAGCCCGCGCCAGATGCTGGACATCCTGAAGCGGACTTATTGCTCAACCATCGGCATCGAGTTTCAGCATATTTCTGACCCGGAAGAGAAAAGCTGGCTGCAGGAGCGCATTGAAGGCCCTGACAAAGGCGTTGCGTTTACCGCAGAAGGTAAAAAGGCGATCCTAACCAAGCTGATCGAAGCGGAAACGTTCGAGCGGTTCCTGCATAAGCGCTATCCCGGCACGAAACGCTTTGGCCTTGATGGCGGCGAAGCGGCTGTCCCGGCATTGGAGCAGATCATCAAACGCGGTGGTGCGCTGGGCGTGAACGAGATTGTCGTTGGCATGCCTCACCGGGGCCGTTTGAACATGCTCGCAGCCGTCATGGGCAAGAAATACGAGAAAATCTTCCATGAATTCATGGGTGGTTCGACCCAAGGCGCGGGAACATTTGGGTCCGGCGATGTAAAATACCACCTTGGCACGTCATCAGACCGCGAGTTTGACGGCAACACTGTTCACCTGACGATGAACGCAAACCCATCCCACCTTGAAGCGGTGAACCCAGTAGTGTTGGGCCGCACGCGCGCCAAGCAACACATGGCGTTTGAGGACGGTGGCGATCTGGATCGCGCTAAGAAACTGCCGCTTCTGCTCCATGGTGATGCGGCCTTTGCCGGTCAGGGCGTAGTTGCGGAGTGTTTTGCGCTCTCTGGTTTGCAGGGCTATCGCACGGGCGGGACGATCCACTTTATCGTCAACAATCAGATCGGCTTTACGACGAGCCCGATGTATTCGCGCTCTTCGCCGTATCCGTCTGACGTCGCACTGATGGTTCAGGCGCCGATCTTCCACGTGAACGGAGATGATCCGGAAGCGGTCGTCTATGCAGCGAAAGTGGCAACAGAGTACCGCCAGAAGTTCGGAAAAGACGTCGTGATAGACCTGTTCTGCTATCGTCGCTTCGGCCACAATGAGGGTGACGAACCGATGTTCACCCAGCCTTTGATGTACACCAAGATCAAGGGCCACCCATCGACACGCGAAATTTATGCGGAGCGCTTGGTCAAAGAAGGCCTGCTCACAGCCGATGAAGTCGCCGCAGAGGTCAAGACATTTGAGAAATTGCTCGATAAAGCCTTTGAAGACGGAAAAACGCTTGGCAGCGGCGAAGCCGATTGGCTGGAAGGCGAGTGGGAGGGGCTAGGCCTACCCGCTGATGATGATCGCCGCGGTAGAACCGGCGTATCAAAAGCCCGACTGAAAGAGCTTGGTGAGGCAATTACAACAATCCCGGATGATGTGAATGTTCACCGCACGCTTGGGCGTGTCGTGAAGGGCCGTGCCGATGCGATTTCCAGCGGCAAAGGGCTCGACTGGGCGACAGCGGAACATCTCGCGTTCGCGACGCTCTTGGATGAAGGCTTCCATGTTCGCCTGTCCGGGCAGGATTGCGGTCGGGGCACATTCTCGCAGCGCCACAGTCATTTCGTCGATCAGAAAACTGGCGACCGCTACACCCCGCTGAATAATCTCGGCGGCAAGCAGGCTGAGTATGAAGTGATTGACTCGCTTCTGTCTGAGGAAGCAGTGCTTGGGTATGAGTATGGCTACTCGCTGGCCGATCCGAACGCGCTGGTCATGTGGGAAGCCCAGTTCGGGGACTTCTCGAACGGTGCGCAGGTCTTCTTTGACCAGTTCATTTCATCGGCGGAACGCAAATGGCTGCGGATGAGCGGCCTGACCATGCTGTTGCCTCACGGCTATGAAGGCCAAGGGCCGGAGCACTCGTCTGCGCGGCTGGAGCGGTTCCTGCAAATGTGTGCCGAGGACAATTGGCAGATTTGCAACCTAACCACACCGTCAAACTATTTCCACGCGCTACGCCGTCAAATTCACCGCGATTTCCGCAAACCGCTTGTGATCATGACGCCGAAATCGCTACTGCGTCACAAACTGGCGACCAGCTCGCTGGATGATCTGAACACGAAGTCCTCGTTTCATCGTATCCTGTGGGATGATGCTGAAACACCGGGCCGTGAAGGCAAGGTGACGCTGAAGAAAGACAATAAAATCCGTCGCGTCGTACTGTGTTCCGGTAAGGTTTATTACGATCTGTTCGAAGAACGCGAAAAGAGCGGTGCGGATGACATTTATCTGCTGCGGGTCGAACAATTCTATCCAGTGCCGCGCAAGGCGCTTATGAAAGAGTTGGGTCGTTTCCCGCAGGCTGAAATGGTCTGGTGTCAGGAAGAGCCGCGCAATATGGGCGGCTGGACCTTTATCCGCGACGAAATCGAGTGGTGTGCGGGCAAGGCGGGCGTAAAAGTGCCGCGTCCGAAATATACGGGCCGTCCGCCTGCTGCAGCAACGGCAACCGGCCTGCTATCCACACACGAGAAAGAAAAAGAGGCGTTTCTCAACGCCGCCCTCGGCGATCAGCCTGTCGAAGACAGTCTGGTGACCGGATAACGAATGAAGAACGAGGCATAGACCTGAGATGAGCGATATTACAGTCCCAACCCTGGGCGAAAGCGTGACCGAAGCCACGGTTGGCCAGTGGATGAAGGCGGCCGGCGATGCGGTTTCGAAAGACGAAGTGCTCGTTGAGCTGGAGACCGACAAGGTTGCCGTTGAAGTCTCCGCTGAACAGGACGGCGTCCTGAGCGAGATCGTTGCGCAGGAAGGCGATACGGTTGAGATCGGGGCTGTGCTTGGCCGCCTCGGCGGCGCTGCAAATGGCGCGGCAAAAGCGGCTCCGGCAGATGAAGCGCCTCAGGCTGCCGCCCCTGCCCCGTCCGGTGGCGGTGCGAGCGTGGATGTGACGGTGCCTGACATGGGTGAAAGCGTGGCCGAAGGGACGCTCGGCAGCCTGATGAAACAGGTCGGTGATAGCGTCTCCAAGGATGAAACCATTGTCGAGATTGAAACCGACAAGGTCGCTCTGGAAGTGTCTGCTTCTGCGGATGGTGTGATTTCGGAATGGCTCGTCGGTGAAGGCGATGCCGTCACACCGGGTGCTGTGATTGCCCGGATTACTGCGGGTGCATCTGCGGCAGCGGCTCCTGCTGCTGCCCCGACACCTGCACCGGCGCAAACGGCTGCCCCGGCGACGGGATCAAGCGAGCGCCCAGTCGCGCCATCTGTGCGCCGGATTTCAACTGAGGCCGGCGTCAATCCGGCTGATATTCCGGGTTCAGGTCGTGATGGCCGCGCGACCAAGGCGGATGCGCTCGCTTATGTGAATGCGCCGAAACCTGCCGCTGCGCCTGCGCAAGCTAAGCCAGTCCGTGAGATTGGTCCACGCGAAGAGCGCGTGAAGATGACCCGCCTGCGCCAGACCATCGCACGTCGCCTGAAAGAGGCACAGGACACTGCCGCAATGCTGACCACATTCAACGATGTGGACATGACGGCGGTGATGGCGCTGCGCAAAAAGTACAAAGACGCCTTCTTTGAAAAGCACGGTGTGAAACTCGGCTTTATGGGCTTCTTTACGAAGGCTGTGGTTGCCGCGCTGAAAGAAATTCCGGCCGTGAATGCCGAGATTGATGGCACGGATATCATCTACAAGAACTATTACAGCATCGGCATGGCGGTCGGCACCGAGAAAGGTCTCGTCGTTCCGGTTGTGCGTGATGCGGATGAGTTGTCGCTCGCAGGCATTGAGGCCGAGCTAGGCAATCTCGCCAAGAAAGCGCGCGATGGAAACCTCGCGATTGCCGACATGCAAGGCGGAACGTTCACGATCACGAATGGCGGCGTCTACGGCTCGCTGATGTCGACACCGATCTTGAACCCGCCACAATCCGGCGTGCTGGGCATGCACCGCATTGAGCAGCGCCCGATTGCCGTGAATGGTGAGATCAAGCTGCGCCCGATGATGTATCTGGCACTGTCCTATGATCACCGTATCGTTGACGGCAAAGAGGCTGTGACCTTCCTCGTGCGGGTGAAAGAAGCGCTGGAAGATCCGGAGCGGATGCTGCTCGACGTTTAATCGCTGAGCCGGTTAGGATTTTCTTCGCGGCTTTCAGGCTTTATACAGACTGTCTGTAGAGTTCTGTGGAGGCGTTGATGCTGCGCACCCTTTTTTTGTCGTCGCTCGTTTGTGGCGTGGCCCCGATTGCGTTGGCTGAGCGCCCGCCAATTGATTTTGAGGTTGAGGCAGAAACTGTTCTGGTGATCGCGCCGCTGAGCGATGATACTGAAGCCCGTAAAGCAGAGACGTTTTTGGGGGAAGCCTCTCTCAACGGGACGGCGGAAACAATTCTGGAGAATGGGGTACGTTTACGCGGGCGGTTTGCATTGCGCCTACAGAAGGATCATCCACAACGCCCCGGTGGATCGGGTAGTTTTGGAACGAACGTAAACGCCGTGCCGGGTGCTTTTTCAGGTCTCTCTGACGGCCCTGTTCCAAATGGTGAGGGCGATGATCTTCGCGCGCGTTTGGAGACCGCTTACTTTCAGATTGATGGCGGCTATGGCGAGCTGAGACTGGGCAAGGATAGCGGCGTGGCTGCGCGGTTCCATGAGGGCGCGCCGGACGTGCTGAGCCATGCACGCGGGGATACGGCACTGCTGGACCCGACGGGCTTGAGCACTGTGCGCACACGCCATGATCTGACGGGGCCGAGCGCGAAAGTGTCTTATGCAACGCCGCGATTACTGGGTGTTCGCGCAGGTGTTTCTTTTACACCTCAAGCGGATGCAGACGGGCTTGACCGACGCCCAGCAGCAGGCGGAGCACTCTCTGCGCCAGAGACCGAGAATGCGGTGGAACTGGCCCTGAATGCGACGCGCACACTCCGGGAGTCAGGGCTGCGCTTTGATGCAGCGGTGGCGTGGTCGAGTGGCGACGTGTCTCCTCGATTTGGCGCGGCTGCCTATGACAGCATAGAGACGGTGTCTGCCGGATTAAAACTGGAGCGCGATGCGTGGAGCGGCGGGATTTCCGCTCTTTCCAGCGATAATGGCATTAGCGGGGGCGATTACGGTGCCTGGAATGCTGGCCTGATGCGCGAGGGCGACGCTTTTGATGTGTCGCTGAGTTATGGGGAATCAGAGGATGATAATGCTGCGCTTGAGGGGCAATCATGGCGCATCGGCGTCGGGAAAGACTTCGACACTGGCCTGCGACTTGCCGCTGCCTATGTTGATGATAGAATCGATATCAACGGAACTGACATTTCCGGAAGCGGTATTGTTGTCGAGATGACACTATCGACGGAAATTTTCTCCCTAACGGGCTATTAATCTTCCTTTAATTGAATCAGTTGTTAAGTGTTTGGTAGGAGAAACTATCAATGCGCGCACTTGTGCTTTCAGTTGGGATTTTTGCAGGCCTCGCCTTATCGGCGCAGGCGCAAGAAGACGTACTGACCCTGTCTGCGCCAAGTGTTTCCGAAACTGAGCAAGCTCAACCTGATTGGTATCAGCAGTTTACGTTTGATACGAATGTCAGTGATACTCCTGTGTGGCAGGCCACGCCAACCAAGACGTTCAAGCTCGGATGGGTCAAAGGCGATCGCTGGAACCTGACAGTTGATCTAACAAGTCGTGAAGGCCAATCGCCACTTCCGCGTGAGGAAATGTCTGCGGGTGCGAATTTCTTCATTACACCGCGTCTGTCTGTCGGTGGTGAAGTCAGCTTTGGTGCCAATGAGCTGGAAGATACGTCCGCGTGGCAAGACCAAGAGCTTGAGACAGGCATCCGCCTGCGCTCTGCACTGAAATTCTAGGCTTTCGCGCCGCGTTTCCCGCCACCGAAAATCGGATCTCTTAGAGCTGAAGCTTCGTCCAATGGCCATCTTGGCCTTGCTGAGAAGCTGAGTCCTTCGGTCTCGTAGTCATCTGCGCGGAGTCGTTCTGCACCAGCCAAGGCGATCATAGCAGCATTGTCCGTGCAATATTTTAGAGGTGGCGCGATCAGTCTTGCGTCTGCGGCTTCTGCGACCTGATCAAGTGCTGCGCGAAGCGTCAGATTCGCCGCAACGCCGCCAGCGACAACGAGACGGATCGAGCCCTCAGTATCTTTTTTAAACACGTCCAGCGCCCTACGTGTTTTTTCTGCCAGACAGTCCGACACGGCGCGCTGATAGCTTGCGCAGAGGTCGCGTACACCCTGATCATCGAGGTTTTCTGCCTCCACAATCCGTGCACCGGCGGTTTTGAGGCCTGCAAAACTCATATCGAGACCGGGACGGTTTAGGAGCGGTCGGGGCAGATCGAAGCGTGCCTCATTGCCATCTTTTGCCAAACGCTCCACGGCAGGGCCGCCCGGAAAGCCAATGCCCAGGGTCTTGGCCAGTTTGTCAAACGCTTCGCCGGCCGCATCGTCTATCGTTGAGCCGAGCCGCTGATAGTCGCCGAGACCACGCACAGCGATGAATTGGCAATGCCCGCCGGAGACGAGAAGCAACAGATATGGGAACGGGCAGTCCTCGCTCAACCGCGGGCTGAGCGCGTGACCTTCAAGGTGATTGATTGGCAGAAACGGCTTGTCGGAGGCGAGCGCGAGCGCCTTTCCCGTCATCATACCGACCATGACCCCGCCGATCAGGCCGGGACCTGACGTTGCAGCGACCGCATCCATATCTGCGAGAGTGAGCCCGCTTTCAGATAACGCAGTCGCAACGACCTGATCAGCGATTTCGGCATGCGCGCGGGCTGCAATCTCAGGGACAACGCCACCATAGGGTGCGTGCTGTTCGATCTGGCTGTGAACGATACTGGACAAGACATCGACGCCATCGCCCGAAACGCTGACCACAGACGCAGCGGTCTCATCACAGGAGGATTCCAGACCAAGGACAGTGACAGATGACGGGTTCATCGCGACTATTTAGAGGCGGAAGCTGGATCATGAAAGGCAGACACAACATGGCGTGTGCTGCACAAGAAGGCGTCTGCGACGAGTTGAAGAGGGCGCAGGTCAACTTCGCTTGTGCCTTCGGATAGGAGTTGCGCGAAGCGGTCATAGAGGCCGCGATACTCCTGCTCAGCTGCGGTTTCGACAGGGCTATCGCCAATTTGCAGCGCTGCCCCACCTTGTGACAGTATCAGGCTCTCGCCCTTTGGGGAGGTGAGCCGGATCCTCCAGACCTCATTGCCTATTTCGCGGAAATCGAAATTGGCATGACCTGTGAGATCAAGGCCTTCCAGAGTCAGCGTAGCAGCGATGGGCTGGCTTTTGTTTTCAGGTATTTGCAACTCGGCCTGCGTCACAGAAACGGAAACAGGCAGGATTTCTGTTAGAATCGATAGCGCATTAATGCCGGGATCGAAGACACCCATGCCACCGGGTTGCCACAACCAGTCTTGGCCGGGATGCCATTTCAGGACATCTTCGCGCCAGTCGATCTGCACCTCTGACACGCCATTTTGATGTGCCCAATCGCGGGCGCGCTCAGCGAAGGGCGCAAAGCGCGAATGCCAGCTTGCGAACAGGGTGATGCCCGCTTCAAACGCGGCTTCGGTGAGGGACTCCGCTGCGCTTACTGTGAGTGCGGGTGGCTTTTCTAGGAAGACAGATTTTCCAGCCGACATCGCCTCAAGTGCGAGCGCGGTGCGCGGACCGGGAGGTGTACACAAGACCACGGCGTCCATGTCCGGGCCTGCATTTAGAGTCTCACTCAAACTCGTAAAAACCGGTAGGTCGAGGTCCGGCCCAGACCGGCTAACCACGCTTACGAGCTCAAAATCAGGATGCGCCTCGATCACGGGCACGTGCTGATCACGCGCGATTTTTCCGTATCCGACGAGGCAGAGGCGATAGGTCATGATCCGTCTGTAAGCCGCTTATGTTTGGGCGCAAGCGTGCTTAATCGAGCAGAGCGGACTTCATCTGCGGCAGCCAGCGCTCGCGCTCCAGATCATAAGCTTTCAATGTTGTGCCCCAGTCCCAGTGGCACCAGCCGAAGCCGCGCTCCTCAGCACCAACGCGTAAAGCGCGCACCCAGCGGGCACGCTGGTCGATGGGCACTTTTTCATAGACGCCGAACTCGCCAATGAAGACCGGCATTCTGTGCTTGTTTTGAAGCGCGAGCGCGTCATCAAGGCCGCTTTCAAGGCGCTGATAGTCTGCACGGCTGCCCCAGTTGACGCCCATCGGTCGGACGGGCTCGGCCCAGAACGCGCCCTGATGGGTGAACTCGAACGGATCATAGTCATGATAAGTCAGGATCGCGCGGGGATCATAGGGCGGTTGAGCCTGTTTAAGGCCGTCCAGATTGCCCCAATTTGCGGTGCCGAGGATGACCCAGCGATCCGGATTATCTTCGCGAATCCGCTTCAGGATGCGCTCGTTCAAAAGATCGGTCCGCCGAACCGTCATCGCGCCATAGGGCTCGTTTATGATCTCAAAAATCAGGAAGTCCGGCGCGGTCGCGTAGTGATAAGCGAGTTGATCCCAAATCGCTTCCAGACGTGGTTCGTGCAGGCCGGGACGCTCGCTAATCTCATTATAGTGGTGCACGTTGATAATGACGTTCAGGCCGATCTCACCGCCCCAACGCACGACTTCATCGACGCGCGATAGCAAGTCAGGATCGAGTGTGTAAGGCGCGCGCTGCCCGGCTCGGCTCGACCAGCGGACCGGTATGCGGACCGTGTCGAAACCGGCCTCTTTCAGGCGGGCCATATCGGCGCGGCGAATTGTGTATCCCCATTCGCCTTCGCGTTCAGGGCTGTCGAGCGCATTGCCGAGGTTCATACACCTTTGGATCGGGGACATAGCGATCGGGGCATCCGGCGTAGCGTTTGCGCGCGGTTCCCCCTGCCCGCAGGCCGAGAGCGCCAACATCAGAGCCAGAATTGTGCTTCGCATCCCTTCGCGTCTCCTATCTTGTCATCATCTCTGACGCATCCTAGCTGAAGGACAAGCAAAAGCGGAGCCAGAATGGCTGAGCCTGAGATTATTCGCATCGGAACGCGTGGGTCGCCGCTGGCGCTTTATCAGGCGAATTTTATCGCTGGTGAGGTTGAGCATTTCAGCAATGGTCGACTGAAAACCGAGATCGTGACTTTTGTGACCAAGGGCGATCAGTTGACGACAGAGCGGCTGATCAATTCTGGTGGCAAAGGCCTGTTCACGCGTGAAATTGATCGCGCTGTAGATGATGGCGAGGTCCATATCGGAGTTCACAGCCTGAAAGATGTGCCGGGTGTTCTTCCGGATGGGCAGGACATTGTCGCCTATCCTGCCCGCGAAGATCCGCGCGATGGGTTTGTGACGACCAATGGTATGACGCGCCTGCAGGAATTGGCGGAAGGGGCGACGGTGGGGACAGCGAGCTTGCGCCGGGAAGCGCAAGCGCTGGCGCTTCGCCCGGACCTGAAGATCATCCCGTTTCGGGGCAGTGTCGGGACGCGTCTTGAGAAATTGAAGGACGGACAAGCGGACGCGACCTTTTTGGCGATGGCTGGTTTGAAGCGGCTGGATATGGCCGAGACTGCAATGCCGATTGCAATGGAGGATATGCTGCCCGCCGCCGGTCAGGGCATTTTGGCTGTGGCGGCGAAGCGCGATGAGCTATCTCCTGTTTTAGCAGAGACGCTGGCCATGATTGATGATAGCGCGACACGGGCAATGGCGACGGCGGAACGGGCGTTTCTAGTTGAGCTTGACGGGTCGTGTCGGACAGCCATGGCGGCGCAGCTGTCCTTACAGGATGGAGCATGGCGTCTGCGCGGGGAGGTCTTGGCGCCGGATGGTCAGCAGCGATGGCGCGCCGAGGCGACGGCGCTTTTGTCTTTGTCGCTCGATGATCTTGCCGGATTGGGCCGTGAGCTGGGACGCACGATCCGGGATCAGGCGGGCGGGCAGCTACCGGCATTTGAGGACTAGAGAGCGTGTCCAAGACGCACATCCCGGTCCTTGTGACGCGCGCTGAACCCGGGGCGAGTGAGACGGTCAGTCGGCTAGAAAACGAAGGCTTCACGGCGATCAAGACCCCGGTCATGCATGTTGTGCCGGATGCCGCGGTCACTTTACCTGATCTCAGCGATGTATCGGGTCTGGTTTTCACCAGCGCGAATGGTGTTCGCGCTTTTGTCGATCGCAGCGAAGAGCGGGTAAAAACGGCATGGTGTGTGGGTCCGGCGACGGCGACCGCTGCCCGTTATGCGGGCTTTTCGAATGTCGAAGAGTCCGCTGGTGATGCGCGCGATTTAGCAGCTTTTATAGCTGAGCGGATCGCGCCGAGTGACCAGCCGCTGCTACACATCGCGAATGCTGCGGCCAAGGGAGATTTGCGTGCGGCTTTGGAGCAAGCAGGATACAACGTCGTGTTCTGTCCGCTGTATAGAATGCAGGGAGCTGAGAGCTTAGATCATGATGTGATCGATATCCTGAACGCGACGGCCCCTGCCATCGTTTTGGTGCACTCGGAAAAGGGGGCGGAAGCTTTTGTCGACCTTGCTAAAAACTACCCGACTGACAACCTGAAAGGTGTCGCGATCTCTGACCGTGCGGCTGTGCCCTTGCGAAAGGCTGGGCTGGATACACCGCATGTGGCCGACGTGCCGAATGAAGACGGCCTATTCATCGCCCTGAATAGAGCAGTCGCCACACTTTCGGCCTGAACGCTCAGCATGTAGGTTATGGTAAACGCAGTTTTTCAGGAGCACGCCCATGTCGGACCCCGTTTTGCCGTCCGTGGCTGATGAAATGCCCATCGACGCGGAGTTCGAACCAGCGCCGAAGCGGAAGAAGCCGTCGCCGAAAAGGCGTGGGCCGGGCTGGATGAGTTTGTTTCTTGTCGGTGCGTTGTCTTTGGCAGCGTTAGGCATGTCACTTCTATCGAGCGGTCTATTCGGAAGCAGCGATGACAGCGTGGAACTCGCTGCGCAGGTTGAACGGTTAAAGGCCGATCTTGACCTCGCCAATGAGGAACGTTCTGAGTTGAGCGCGAGTTTGCAGGCCATTGAAGGGCGTGTTTCGGAGAGTGCGACTCTGTCGGAGGCGGACCGCCAACGTGTCACCGACCTCACTGACACGCTCGTTGTTTTGGAAAGCGATTTGCTGGAGTATGTCGCGGGAAATACGGCACAGGATCAACCACAAGCCAGTGCGAATGCTGTTCAGTCTTTGCAGAGACGGCTTCGCGCGCTGGAGCGGAGGCTTGCTGCCGATCCGGAGGGCTCGATCGCAAATGAGGATGACGCGGTCCCAAACCCTATCGAACCATTTGATCCATCTGAGATTGAAACGGATATTGCCGGACTGCAGGCCGACATAGACCGCTTGCGCGATGAGGTGACGACCCTGCGAGGGGATCTCTCGTCGCTGATTGAGGCGAATGATGAGGCTGCGGTGAGAGAGGCCGAGACAGTATCAACGGCCAGCACCGCTATTGCGCTGTCAGCGATTGAAACAGCGGCGCGGCGTGGGCAACCCTTCCAGCGATCCTTTCAAACCTTGCAGGAAGCTGCGCCTGAGGCGCCCGGTCTCGACGCGCTTGGACCTCTAGCTGCAACGGGCGCGCCGACCCTGTCGGATTTGCGCGATGCTTTCAGGCCGCTGAAACGTGCTGCGTTGAAGCAGGAGGCAGACGATCAGGGCGGGGCGCAGAGCATTCTAAATACGTTGTTCGGCGATGGCGTCCGTGTGCGGCGTGAGGGTGAGATCAATGCTGCCGACACGCTCGACACCGCCGAAACCGCTCTTGTGACAGGTGATCTTGAAGCCGCCCTTGAGGCCATCGACTCGCTGCCGCAGAATCTTCAGGCCGTCTTCACAGATTGGCGTCAAGATGCGCAGAATCGACTGACTCTTGAGGACAGCTTGGATAGGTTGCGCCTCGCCATGATTGCAAAGGATCGACCATGATCGTCCTGTTCCTCATTCTTTTACTGATCGTCGTTGCGGGCATTTTTGTACTCTGGGCGTCGCGTTTGCCCGGAGGGCTGACGCTCGATCTGGGTAATGGCGCAGTTTATGAATTCGAGGTCGTCTACGCGATTCTGGCGATTATCTTGTTGGGGGCTGCAATCGCTCTGGTCTGGTCATTTTTGACAGGGCTGGTGACTTTGCCTGCCCGATTCAGCCGATCGCGCAAAGCGTCTAAAATTGAGAGCGCGAATAAGGCGTTGGCCGACGGGCTCTTGGCCGCAGAAGCTGGCGATGTCGCCTTGGCGAAGAAGATGGCTAAAAAGTCCGCGCAATATGCCAGCGATGATCGGATGAAATTGCTCTTGGAAGCACGCACGGCAGAGATTTCCGATGACTGGTCAGGTGCAGAGCGGGCGTGGGGCCAATTGGCACGATTGCCGGGCGGGCAGCTCGCGGGGCTACGTGGCGCGGCGTCAGCAGCCAGTGCGCGCGGAGATACACTATCGGCGGAAACGCGCGCGCGTGAAGCGCTGGAGCTGAAGACAACGGCGGAATGGCCATTCAACACGCTATTCGATAGCCAAGTTGCGGCCGGGCATTGGCGCGCGGCACTTGAGGCGCTGATCCTTGGTGAGAAGCGCGGTCATATTAGTGGCGACAGCCTGCGCCGTAGGCGCGCAGTGCTTTATACCGCTCTCTCGACTGAGCTGACGAATGAACAACGCAAGGATGCGCAGCGTTTGCTGGCTGAAGCCATCAAAGCTGCCCCCGGATTTCCTGCGGCGGCCTGGCATGGCGCACGTCATTTGATGGGGGACAGGAAGATCAAATCCGCCCAAGGCGTGCTGGAACTTGGCTGGAAAGCGCGGCCCCACCCGGCGCTCGCGCAGCTTTCGAGGCGATTATCCGCTGAAGACGGTGAGAAATCTGCAAATGCGCGCTTAAAGTCTCTCATCGCGACCAATCCGGATCACCGTGAATCGCGGATTCTGAAGTCTGAACTTGCGATGGCGGACAAGGATTGGCTGAGCGCCGTGAAAGAGCTCGCTCTTTTGGTAGAAGAAAAGCCGACGGCGCGGCTGTGCCTTTTGTTAGCCAATGCGCTTGATGGCTATGGTGATACTGACGAGGCCGCCCGGTGGCGCGCAATGGCCGCGACAGCTGCGCGTGAGCCGGAATGGTCTGACATGGACCCGCGCGCCAAGGCGTTCGACTATAGCGCGCGCGACTGGTCACGGCTGGTCTATGAATTTGGCGATGCGGGCCGCCTAATCCATCCGCGCTATGAGGCCTCAGAGCGGGAATTGGAAGCCGGTAAACCGCTGGCTCTGCCTGGCAAGGCCAATGCGGCGAATGAGGTTCCAAAGGCGCCTGCCGCAGCCACAGCGACGCCTCCGACTGACTATGCCGCGCCTATAGATAAGCCGGAATAACGCGGACGGCGCAGACCGCTGACAAAGCAATGAGGACCAATCCTGCTGGAAGGAAGGCCCAGGACCCGTGCCGATCGGCCTGCTGCAATGATTTCAAGCCGAGCGATGGAACAAGCAGGCTCAAAGCGACTTTCACCATGAGCAAGTGCCCATAAACCGTGATCAGAATGCCCGGCCAGCGCCAATCCTGATGGAACATGACAATCAGGACGGCCGGCCAAAGCTCAAGCATGAAGGTGCGCCAGACAACGCCTGCATGTCCTTTCTGCGCGAGCCCGATAAAGAAATCGGTCCACATTTGACGTTGAACAATGTGGCTCACGCCCAGCAGAAAGAGTGGAAGCATAAGCACGGCTTCGACATAAAGGAGCGTTTCCGGTGTCGTCATCGCTGCATTTGATAGTCTGAAAGCCATTTTTCGTCGACCAATCGTGCCAGTTTGACGCACATTCATGTCTTAGAGGCGACTTAAGCGGAAATTATTACCCTTTGGCAGCCGTTTTGCTTGATTAAACAGCAAATATTGTTACTTTAAAGCTCATCTTAGACTTCAGAAGGGCGCGGTCGCGAAACTGGTGACTCAGTAGCAGATCGGCGAGGTTCAAAGGCTGAGATTATCGACAATTCGTCGACACTTGTCTCGGGGAAGTACGGTGCGGGATCGCCGCCTGGATTCGAGATTAGGTGTGGACCGCTTGAAAGGACCTGCGCGTGCGCAAATTCGAATCCGGTCTCTTGTATGACCCGCTGCGCGAACACAGTTCGTGCGGTGTCGGATTTATTACGCGCAAAGACAGCGTTCAGAGCCATGATGTCCTGAAGAAAGCGCATCAGGCGCTGTGTGCCGTTCCTCACCGCGGCGGCATGTCGTCTGAAGGCGTTGGCGACGGGGCCGGTATCTCGGTTGACCTCTCCGTTCCATTTTTTAGCAAGCTTGCTGGCTGTAGCCTGAAGCAAGGTCGTTTTGGCGTGGGCAATTTCTTCCTGCCGGAAGATTCTGCCCAGCAGGCTAAGGCCATTGAGATGATCGACGCGCATTTTGAGCGCGCAGAAATGCCGATCCTGCTGCGCCGACCTGTACCGGTAAATACAGGCGCGATTGAGCCGCGCGGGGTGCGTTTTCAGCTGCCGATTATGCAATGGGTGTTTTCCGCGCCGAAGGGAATGCGGGCGGCGACGTTCGACAAGGCAACGCACGCACTTTTGCTGGCGATTGAGGCCGAGGCCTATCCTCAACCCGAGATGGATGGGCTGTATCCACTGTCTCTGTCGGCGCACGTGCAAGTTCTCAAAGGCCGCCTGAGTTCGTGGGAGATCATCCCCTATTTCGAGGATTTGAGCGATCCGGATCACGCGGTTCACACCGTCTATTTCCATACGCGGTTTTCAACCAATACAGACCCGCACCCGTCTATGGCGCAGCCGTTCCGCCTGATGGCGCATAATGGTGAGCTGAACACGGACAAAAAGAACCGCCTATCAGAGGCCGCTGTCGCACTGGCTAAAAATAGCGCCATCGTACGCCCCAAAGGGCAGTCCGACAGTTGCCGCTTTGACCAGACTTTGAATGCGCGGGTCTATCAGGATGATCTCGACCTGATTGAGGCGGTTGTCTCGATGATGCCGCCAGCCTGGGAAAATGATCACACGCTGTCTCAGGACGTGCGTGACATGCTGGAATATTTCTCTTTGTATGAAGAGAAGAATGATGGACCAGCGGCGCTGATTTTTGGCAATGGTCAGATCATTGGCGCACGTTTGGATCGTCTCGGCCTGCGTCCACTTAGGTCCGTTGAGACAGACATCTATCTCGCAGTCATGTCAGAGGCCGGGCAGGTGCCGTTTCCGCCTGAGGATGTCTTGCGACGCGGCCGGATCGAAGCTGGCGGCATGCTGGTCTACGATCATGGTGAGCAGAGCGTTTATTCTACACAGCACGCGCTGGAAATGCTCGCGAGCAGAAAGGACTATGCGGCCCTGTTGAAAAAAGCGCGCGCGCATATTCTTGATTTTGGTGACCCAGAGGATGAAGAGCTGCTGGGCACGGCAACCGTGTACCACGGCGATCTGCCTGTTGCCGGGCGCTATGTCGCTTACACGCACAATCAGGAGAGCTTTAAATTCCTGATGGACCCGATGCTGGCCAACGGCTTGGAGAAAGTCTCGGCCATGGGCTATGGCAACGCGATCAATGCGCTGTCGGACACTGAAGGTGGTCTGGCGAAGTATTTCAGTCAGCGGTTTGCGCAGGTCACCAACCCGCCGCTGGATTCGATCCGTGAAGCCGATGGCATGACGCTCCGCGTCGCTCTGGGGGAAAAGCCGCATCAGGGGCTGACCGGGCGCAAACAGATCATTGTTGAGTCGCCGATCCTGCGCATGGGTGAAATTCTGAAAATCAAATCACAGACAGATACGCCTTGGCAGAGCTTTGACATGCTGTTTGAGCCTGTTTTCGATGACGCAGAAGCCAACGAGTCTGCGCTGGTCGATGCGATTAATGCGCTGTCGGACCGCGTTGTTGACTTTGCCAGAGACACGGGCGGGATCGCGATCATCACGGACCGCCATGTCAGCCGTAAGCATGCGGCGATCCCGATGGTTATTGCGATTTCCGGCATCAACCAGCGCCTGATTGAGGAAGGCTTGCGCCTGCGGGTTTCACTGCTGGTGGAAAGCGGGCAGATTAGTTCGCCGCATCATATTGCCTGCGGCCTCGGTTTCGGGGCGAGCGCGATTTATCCGCTATGCGTGCGCCTGCGCGCGGAAGAAAAGTATGGCGCCGATGCCAGCGAAGCGTTCGGGAAGTTCAAAAAGGCGGCTGAAAAATCCCTGATGAAGACGATGGGCAAGGTCGGGCTTTGCACGGTTGAGAGCTATTCCGGCGGTGAATTTTTCGAGCCGAATTTCCTCGACACGAGTGATCCGGTTTTCAAGAAATACTTCCCCAACATGCACGCGCCTGTTGGCGGGGTTGGGTTCTCTGTCATCGCGCAATCGGTTGCCGATTGGCATGAGCGCGCGCTGATCATGGAGAAAGAGGCTGATATTCCGATGCTCGGCCTGTTCAAGGAACGCGCGGAAGGCGCGGGTCACTCCTACGGCGTGACAGCGGTGCGCGGCTTCGTGGACATGACGGAAGAGCGTGTCAGTTTTTCGCCGGGCAAAGAAGAGGTCGAGGATTATCGACTGCTGACCTTCAACCAGATGGAAGATGCTTTCGATCTGGGGGAGAAGACATTCTTCGGAACGAGCTTTGATCGCCTGAGCGCAGAACAGATCGACAGTTTTCAGGTCACGCAGGGCTACCGCGCGTTCTCGCAGATGATGGCGGATGAACGTCATAGGCGCCCAGCCGCACTGAGAGATGTTTTGGCGTTCCCAGCCGACATTACCTTCCTGACGGCGGCCGAAGATATCAAGCGCGAGATGATGTTGTTTAATCGCGCGGGTAATCGCGATTTTGTCATTCGCGGTCTAACCGTGACGGCGACGGAGCCGGGCACTTATAAGATTAAGCTCACCGGCCCCAAGGCACATATGATTGGTCGGCTGGATGCGCTGGCGCAGACTTTGGTTGAGCGCTTCGGCAAGGACGTGAAAGGCCATTGGCTGGAAAGCGGCGCGCTGCACGTCGAGGTAACCGGATGGGCCGAGGACTATCTCAGCCGGATCCGCCCTGCCCTTGATCCGGTTGATGTATCAGAGGTTGAGCCAGCGTCAGAAATCACGCCACGTCTCGCATCGGGAGCCATGTCACATGGCGCGCTTGTCGCCACAGCACACGAGGCCGTCGCGCATGGCACGAACATGGCGGGCGGCATGTCCAATTCGGGTGAAGGCGGCGAGAATATCTCACGCTATGGCACGATCCGGGCGAGCCGTATTAAGCAGTTTGCATCAGGGCGTTTCGGGGTCTGGGTCGGCTATCTAGCCGATAACAACCTTGAAGAAATCGAGATTAAAATCGGTCAGGGCGCAAAGCCGGGTGAAGGTGGACAGCTCCCTGCACGCAAGGTGACGGTCGCAATTGCGGCGGCGCGGGGTGGCACACCGGGCGTTGAGCTGATTAGCCCGCCGCCGCACCATGATACCTATTCGATTGAGGACCTCGGCCAGCTGATCCACGATGCCAAGGCGGCACGTGTTCGCGTGGTTGTCAAACTCGTCAGCTCTGAAGGCATTGGCACGATTGCAGTTGGTGTCGCGAAAGCGGGCGCGGACGTGATCAATGTCGCAGGCAATACCGGCGGCACGGGCGCTGCGGCTGTGACCTCGCTGAAATATACTGGCCGCGCGGCAGAGCTCGGCATTGCTGAAGTCCATCAGGCACTGTGTGCGAATAATATTCGCCAGAAGGTCATTCTGCGCTGTTCAGGCGCCATGCAGACCGGATCGGATGTCGTGAAAGCCTCGCTCTTAGGCGGAGACAGCTTCGAGTTCGGCACAACCGCTCTGATGATGCTGAAATGCGTTATGGCGAAGAATTGTAACGTGAAGTGCCCGGCGGGCCTGACGACCAATGCGGAGCTGTTTGACGGCGATCCGCGCTCGCTGGCGCAGTACTTATTGAACCTCGCACACGAGGTTCGTGAGATTCTGGCATCTCTGGGCTTGCGCTCTCTGGATGAGGCGCGCGGTCGAGCAGACTTGTTGCATCTGCTGGATCACCCGTCTGCCGTTGGGCAGCTGAATATGCGCCCGATGCTGGTCAATATGCCAACGCGTATCATCGAGGACCCAACCTATTTGGAGCGCGATTATCAGATCGATGAAGGCTTCATTCGGGCTGTTCGCGCGCAATTGTTTGAAGGCGGACAGGACGCGGTCAAACTGGGCAATGGCATTGAGCTGAACAACCGTAACAAGTCTGTCGGCGGCCAGCTTGCCGTCGATATCGAGCGGGCGCTGAACTATGAGCTTGGCGAGACGCTCAATCATCCCGCGATTCAGGAAGACGATCGTGGGCGGCGCGTCTTGAACCCGGGCAGCGTCCACATACAGACCTCTGGGTCGGCTGGCCAAAGCTATGGCGTCTTTTGCAATGATGGCATGGTAATGGAGCATGTTGGCACGTGTAATGACGGCGTCGGCAAAGGCGCGTGCGGTGGCAAAATCATTGTCCGCTCACCACTCGGCGGCAGCAAAGCACGCGGTGAGAATGTTCTGATCGGGAATTTCGCCCTGTTTGGCGCGACGGGCGGCAAGACCTTTATCGAGGGTGAGGCCGGTGACCGCTTTGCTGTGCGGAATTCCGGCGCGGTTGCGGTTGTCGAAGGCGTCGGCGATTTCTGCTGTGAGTATATGACGAATGGCGCGGTCCTGAACATTGGTGGGGTTTCGAAAGGCTTCGGCAACGGGATGTCGGGCGGCTTTGCTTATCAGTATGATCCGAGCGATATTTTCGAGGGTTTTGTCAGTCAGGACTCCGTTCTGGTCCACACGCTCGACGATGATCACCCGCAGGCCGAAATTCACCGCCAGATGGTTCGCCTGATGCTGGAATGGCATATTCAGGCGACCGGATCGCAAAAGGCGATGGATCTGCTCACAAATTGGGACAATGAAGTGCGCCACTTCCGCTGGATCATGCCACGCGCGCTGCTGCAGTATCAGGACGCGGATGCGATCCTATCTGCGAAATCGCGTAAGGCACTGCTGGATGAGCTATCGACTGGGCTGGCCCAATATCAGGTCAATCGCCTGAAAGTCGCTTGGAAAGACAGTGTGCCCGTCATGTCCGGCTTTGTGCCAAATTATGGCGAGACAGACACAGAAGGCATGTTCCAGCTTCTCAACAATTGGACGGTGCTGGAAGCCGCGCAAGTGATCGCCAGAAAGCGCACGCAAGCGGATGGAAATGATCCGCGCACCCGCAAAGCGATCCGCAATCTGATCCTGACTGAGGATTTCAGCCTGATGAGCCGTTTGGCCAAACATGCACGTGCGGCGATTGAAGATTATGAGGATGCCGATCTTGCAGCCCTTGTCGCGAACAAGCGGATTGACGACTTTAAGAAAGCGCTGAAACAGCGTGATGTCCGCTCTATGTATAGCCCTGCCACCTATGGCTGGATTCTGCATCAGAGCCAGAAGAATAGAGAACAGCTTGGTCGTATTCCAAGCTATGAAGAATTGTTTGCGCGTCAGGCGATAAGCGATGTCGCAGCGCGCATGGTGGCGGAATAAGACGATGAAAGTTCCATACATTCCCGAAGAAGCGCCCTTCTCTGAGGATCAGCGTGCCTGGTTATCAGGGTTTTTAGCTGGATTGCATTCGCGCAGCGTCATGGCGCAAGCGGCGGCCCCTGCGGCCCAAGCTGAAGTTAAAACGCCGATCAATATTCTCTACGGTACGCAGACAGGCAATGCAGAGTCTGTGGCCAATGACGCTGCGAGTATCGCGAGCGCGAACGGGTTGTCCCCAACTGTGGCTGAACTCAACGCGGTCGAAATGGATGCACTCGCAGCCATGAGGCATGTGTTCATCGTCGTCTCGACTTATGGCGAGGGCGAAATGCCGGATAATGCCGACCTGTTCTGGGAAGGCCTGTCCGCGCCAACAGCGCCAAGGTTGGAGGATCTGAAATACACGGTGCTTGCGCTCGGTGACACCAGCTATGACGAGTTCTGTCAGGCGGGCAAACTGATCGATATGCGGTTTGAACAGCTTGGTGCGGAACGTTTGTCTGCGCGCGTTGACTGTGATGTCGACTATGAAGACTTGGCCGAAAACTGGATTTCGGAGGCGGTTTCACTGGCTTCCGCGAGCGAAGGTGACGCGCCGCCTGTGGCCGTTGATGTGAAACCCGCCGCCAAGAAAGAAGGCTGGAACCGGAAGAACCCTTATCCTGCCAAGACAGTTGAAAACCGCCTTATGTCAGGGCCTAAATCAGCGAAGGAAATCCGGCATTTTGCCTTTGATCTTGGCGATAGCGGGATCAGCTATGAGGCCGGTGACGCACTTGGTGTCATGCCAGTGAACAATAGCGCCCTGGTGAGCGCCCTCATTGAGCGCCTGAAAGCGCAGCCGGAGACACAGGTGAGCGGCCAGGATGAGACGCTGCAGCATCTGCTAACACACAGGTTTGAAATCCTGACGCCGCCGAAAACGCTGATCGCTGAGATTGAGAAACGCGCGGGCAATGAAGAACTCTCTCACGTTGTGGCCAATGGCGATAAAGAAGCGCTTGAAGCTTACATGTGGGGTCGCGATACGCTCGACCTGTTAAACCTCAATCCAGCGTGGGAGATTGATGTTGATGAGTTCATCGGCTGGCTGAAGCCGCTGCAGCACCGTGCCTATTCCATCTCATCCAGCCTGAAGGCGCATCCGAATGAGGTTCATCTGACTGTTGCCTCTGTGCGTTGGGCCAATAGTCAGCGCCAGTATGGCGGCGTCGCGTCGACGTTTCTTGCTGACCTTTGTGATGAGGGGGCTGACACGCCAGTCTTTGTGTCCGCGAACAAATCCTTCCGTATTCCTGCCGATCATGATGCGCCTATGATCATGGTCGGACCCGGAACCGGCATCGCCCCGTTCAGAGCCTTTCTGGAAGAGCGCCGCGAGATTGGCGCGGGCGGTAAAAATTGGTTGTTCTTTGGCGACCAGCACCGCGAAAGCGACTTTATCTATGAGGATGAGATCGGCGCGCTGTCGGAGACCGGGCTGCTCAATCGCCTCGACCTCGCCTTCTCACGCGATCAGGCCGAGAAAATCTACGTTCAGAACCGCATGCGCGAGAACGCCAAGGATCTTTATGCGTGGCTTGAGGCCGGCGGATATTTCTATGTCTGCGGCGATGCTACACGCATGGCGAAAGACGTCGACGCCGCGCTGCATGAGATCATCGAGACAGAAGGCGGTATGAGTCCGGAGAAAGCGGTTGAATATATCAGCCAACTGAAGCGGGATAAGCGTTACTTGAGAGACGTGTACTAGTCACCAAAGCAGGCAGCCCTGAGCGCGACCCATCGCGAAACGACGTGGAGCGGGCGGTCAAACAAAAACGCATCATTTCCCGCTGAAAATGGTCCCCCGGACCTTTTTCAGGTCGGGAAATGGTGGTCGATACTAGGTTCGAACTAGTGACCCCTGCAATGTCAATGCAGTGCTCTACCACTGAGCTAATCGACCATATTCCAGACTGCGGGATAAGCCATATGTGAGCGGCCCGCGTCAAGCGCTAAGTGCATTTATCAGGCGGCCATGACCCGTTCAACTTCGGTCACCAATTCACGCAAGTGAAATGGCTTGGACAGGACCTTTGCACCAGCTGGTGTTGGCGCCCCTCCGGCCAAAGCAACGGCCGCAAATCCTGTAATGAAGACAATTTTCATGGCCGGATCGAGTTCCGCGCCACGACGGGCCAGTTCAATTCCATCGATGCCCGGCATCACGATGTCTGTCAGTAAGAGGTCAAAGACTTCGCGCTCAAGCGCTTCCAGCGCGCCTTCACCATCCTCATAGTCCTGAACATCATGGCCCGCACGTCGTAGAGAGGCCGCCAGGAAGAGGCGCATTGCTTCATCATCTTCTGCCAGAAGAATTTTGCTCATCAACGGATCGTCCTCACTACTCTAAGCCTGATATACATCGCCGCGTTGGGTAAACCCAGTGTGAATGTGGCGGTGTTTTGTGTGCGTGATACTGTTTTTTGCGAATGATCTGCAAAATGCAGACCAATGGGTGCTTGACCTTCAGCTTAAATGACTGATTTTCATTTGCATGAGTTTTGATGCGCCTCTTACACCCCACACTGATAAGCTGACGGCACCGGCTTTTGAACTGGTCCGGCCGGACCGCATCGAAGCGCCTCTTTTATTTGCTTCGCCCCATAGCGGCACGCTCTATCCAGCTGATCTCAGAGACAGGCTAAGGCTGCCGCTTATGAATTTGCGTCGGACAGAAGACGCTTTTGTGAATGAACTGTTCAACGCGGCTCCAGCGCACGGCGCCACTTTTATACATGCCACTTACGCGCGCTCCTATGTCGACCTGAACCGGGACGCGCGGGAACTGGATGCGGGTATGTTCAGTGACGGAGTTCCGCGCACAGCCGGGCTTCCGGGAACACGCGTCAAAGCGGGACTTGGCTGTTTGCCCAAGGTCGCCTCAACTGGAGAGGTGTTTTATTCTTCCAAATTGACCCAGGCTGAGGGGGAAAGCCGTCTGGCCCACATTCATGACACCTATCACAGGGCGTTGAAGCAGGAACTGGCGCATTTTGAACGCGACTGGCCGGAACGCATCCTGATTGACTGTCACTCTATGCCATCACGCCAGCCGGGACGCCCAAGACTCCCTGATATTGTTCTGGGTGATCGGTTTGGATCAAGCTGCAGTACACGCCTGACCAATTTCGTTGAGCGTTACTTCCGCAAAGTCGGGTTCAGTGTTGCCCGCAATGCGCCCTATGCGGGCGGATATATTACGCGAACCTATGGCCGGCCGAAACGCGGGTGTCATGTTCTGCAAATCGAGGTCAACCGGAGTCTCTACATGGATGAGCAGTCGGTTGAGAAAAATAACGGGTTTGCCCCAACGAAAGATGTCCTGACGCGTCTCGTCTATGATTTGACGGTTTTTGCCCGGCGGTTCTGTGCTTAGCCCTACTCGCCTAAAAAAAGCGCCGCGCTAATAAAAGCGCGGCGGATTAGGTAAGGGAGGAAACGCCAGAAGGCGTCTGCACCGAAGTGCTATACAGGAAGTATTGTGCACTGCACAAAAATCAAGCCTATTTTTGCCGCACTGCCGCATAATGTCGTTGCAAAAATGGGACGCAGCACGCTTCTGCATTGAATATTGCAGTTTCGGCACGCGTCTTGCGTTCAACTCTATCCAGACATTCAGATTGAAACGCTCGATTTTCGCGAGCGGGTTCAGTTCGGGAGAAAGACTATGACTGACGCAACTGACCTTCACGTTGGAAAACGGCTCCGCCGTCGTCGTCGCCTCTTAGGTATGACACAGCAGGATCTCGCAAGTCTGGTCGGTGTGCGGTTTCAGCAAATTCAGAAATATGAGTGCGGTGCCAATCGTGTGACCTCATCACGCCTCTATGATTTGTCGAAAGCTCTGAATGTCTCTGTTCAGTACTTTTTTGATGGTCTTGAAGCCCAAGACTTGCAGGGTTTAGCTGCGAATGATGCTGAAAGGCTCGACGGGGACATTCTGAGCCAGAAAGAAACGCTTGAGCTTGTGCGCGCCTATTATCGCCTCAGTGAACGGCCAAGACGTCGGCTTCTAGAGCTTGCCAAAGCGCTGGAAAGTGAAGCGACGGATAGCGGTGTAGCTTAGGTCCTGAGCATTCTTCAGGCAAAACTATACAAAACACTCGCTGGCATCCATTAGCGGCCCAGCACAGTAATGACTGGAGCAGACGTGACTTTAGGGTCAGTCTGCTTTATGTCTTACAAAGTGATAGAATAACACTGGTGAGTAGAAAGCGGACCCACTGAACGGGGACGTGTCCAGTGGGTCCTACCGACCTCTTCCGCAGGCTGGGTGGGGGGACGCACGCGGAGGCCGGATTCTGTTAAAGTATCTAAAGATACCTCATTTGGACGCTATAGGGAAATCCTTTTCTTTATGCCAAGGTAAATATCAGTATCAGCTGATAGAATTTTCTGCTGTTTCTACATTTGAAACCAGTTCAGCTGAACTATTGGCTCCTTTTGGATCACCATTCGCCGACAGCAGAATGGCAATCCAACGCGTCGACTCGCTCTGTGCGAACAGGATCATCATCAGTACGGTTAGAGGCGCTGAGAGGAACATGCCGGGTATTCCCCAGATCGCCCCCCAGATTGCGAGCGCCAAAAGCACAATTAAAGCGGACAGATTTAATGTATCGCCCATAATGCGCGGCTGGACAAAGTTCCCGATTGAAAATTGCCAAAAGCTGACCCCGGCAAAGACCAGTGCGGCGAAAATATACGTATTTTGAGGATCTTCACCCGGTATCCAGAGCGGGATCTCAGGCTGCACAAGTGCGAAGAGCGGGGGCACTAGCGCTGCAACAATAGATCCGATCGTTGGAATAAAATTCAGGATGAAGATCAGGGCGCAGAGGAAAAGTACGTTCTCAAGGCCGAGTGCGATCAGAGTGACATAGGTCAGTACTGTGATCAGCGCGCTGATCACCGTCTGGGTCCAAAGATAAGTTTCAATCCCTTTGCGCGCTTCATTTCCGACCTGTTTAACCTGAGCGCGTTGCTCCTCGTCGGGAAAAATCCTGTCCAGTTTTTGCGGCCAGGCAGATTGGGCCAGAAACAGGAAGGCCACATAGATCAGGATCAGAACCAAATCCCCGGTCAGGCTGCTGGTTGCATTCGCGATTGTCCCGAAAAAGCGCTGTCCTGTTTCATTAAAGACAAGTTCGGTCAAAGTCGGCGCATCCCCGATCTGGAACAGGGCATAGGCGTCGGTGATGAGTTGATTGATTTTTCGCTCATACTCAGCTGACTGACCGCCAAACTGTGCCACACCGCGGGCCAGCAAGACGATAAATCCGATAAACCCACCGAGAACGGTCAGGATCGCCAGGGCGCGCGACCACCCCCGCTTCAGCAAGTCTGAGCGCTCATCAATCACGCGGGCAAAGCCTTCCACGACCAGGAACAGAAAAACCGCCAATGCGAATGGGGCGAGGATCGCTCTGCCGAAATAAAGTAAGGCAATCATAACGCCGGTCGCTATGATCCAGATTCCGCTCATTCCGGACTTAATGGTCATGATAACCTCCCCTTTCACTGTAACAGTGCCGCATTTCGAAAGAGAACGTCAAGCGCGGCGGTATTCACGTTCTCGCTCGCTTGCAAGACGGTCACGAACCGTCTCGTTGTCATAGCCAAATTCGCTCAGCGCGCGCCCAGCCAGCTGAAGCCCCGCCTCGATTGCATCGGGAATGACATAGCTAGCGCCAGCGCGTTTTAGATCATGTGCATGATCAGTATCATTGGCTCGTGCCATGATTGGGGCGTTTGGCCGTCGATCACGGATTGTTTTGACGATTGAGGTGACGGCGACGGGGTCATCCAGCGTGACAAGAAAGAGGGCGGCTTCACGCGCCCCGACGAGATCCAGGATTTCGGGTCTTGAGGCATCGCCAAAAAAGACGGTTCTTCCTTGGCTTTGCCCTTGTGAAGCGCGCGCGGCCTGTTTTTCCAGTATGACAAGCTCGACCTCCTCAGCCTCCAGAATATCCGCAATCGACTCGCCGACCCTGCCATAGCCGCAGATCACAACATGGCCTTTTAAGCCGGACAGATCGCGCGGTTTCAGATGCTCTTCATCTTCACTTTCGAGCTGTTTCGCGATCACAGCACCAAGCCAGCTCAACCCAGGGATCAGGACCATGGACAGCCCCGCGATCGCGGCAATCAAAGTCTGCTGCTCTGGCAAGAAAAGGCCGCCTGCCATCGCTGCCGCCATAATCACGAAAGCAAACTCCCCTGCCGGGGCCAGCATGAATGACGCACGGATGGAGAGCGGCGTATTGCCTGCAAAAACCCGCGACGCAATAAATGTCACCACCACCTTGATGGCAAGCATGGCGGCGAGACCGCCGATCACTTGTGGCCAGATCGCCCAGACCGCCATCAGGTCCAATCCCATGCCGACCGTCATGAAGAATAGGCCCAGCAGAAGCCCTTTGAACGGCTCCAGATCAATTTCAGTCTGATGGCGAAACTCTGTTTCTCCCAAGAGCAATCCGGCCAGAAAAGCACCAAGTGCGAGCGAGAGACCAGAAACATAGGTCAGGATTGACGCTCCAACGATGGTAAACAGCGTTATGGCCATCAGGAAATCACGTCCACCTGTCGCTGCAGCCAGCCCAAACAGCCGCGCCAAGCCGTATCTCCCAATCAGAACAATAATAGCGATAGCCGCCACACCCTGAAGAAGCGCTTGGGCAATCGTGGGAAGCAACGGCCCTGAGGTTTCAGCCACGGCAAAACCGACAAAAATCAGGATTGGAGCGACCAAAACATCCTGCATCAATAAAACGCCAAGCGCGGTTTGTCCGACCGGGGTGGCGACGCGGCGATTGTCGATCAAGAGCTGCATCACAATCGCGGTGGATGAGAGCGATAAGGCCAACCCCACGACCGTTGCGGCAACAGGATTAAGCCCAAGCGCCCAGCCAGATAAGGCAATCAGAATGGCACAGCCGGACACTTGCAGTAGGCCTGTTCCAAACACGACGCGACGCAGCGCCCATAAGCGTTCAAATGACAGTTCCAGCCCCAATAGAAAGAGCAGGAATAAAACGCCAAGCTCCGCGAAAGGCGCAGCGGCTGCGGGATCAGTCATCGTAAAAAAACTGAGCCACCCGACATCTTCACTGAAACGACCAAGGCCGTAAGGACCAAGCGCTAAACCGGCAAAAACAAAGCCGAGAACTGCCGGCACCCGTCCCCATTTCAGGACAGGCACAATCACACCGGCCGCGAATAGAAAGACCATCGCATCTTTGACCGCGACGCCGTCCGCTTCAACAGCCATGATATCTCTCCAATGCTTGAACTCATTACACACGGCCTGCGGGCACGACGCAACGTTCCTCACATTAGAATGTAGCCAAACCTTGCCCGAATCCGCCGGATTCCCTAAGCCTCAGGGCAGATAAAGGGAGTTCGGCATGGGCGACAGCATCTTCATTGGCGGTGGCGGCAAAGAGCAGAATGAAGCGCAGCGCCTTTTGCTGAACCGGGCCAACCGGCATGGCCTCGTCGCGGGTGCGACCGGCACAGGTAAAACCGTTACCCTGCAAATTCTGGCGGAAGGGTTCTCAGCGGCTGGTGTTCCGGTTTTCGCCGCCGATGTGAAGGGCGATCTGTCAGGAATTTGCGTGTCCGGCAGTCCAGAGCACAAGCTGCACCCGAAGCTTATCTCGCGCGCGGAAAAAATCGGCTTCGAGGACTATGATTACGGATCGACGCCAACCGTTTTCTGGGATGTTTTCGGTGAGAAAGGCCATCCTGTCCGCACGACGATTTCAGAGATGGGTCCACTCCTTCTATCACGCTTGATGGACCTAACGGAGACCCAGGAAGGCGTCCTGACGGTTGCTTTTGAATATGCTGACGATGAAGGCATGCTGCTGCTGGACCTCAAGGACTTGCGCAAACTGTTGAATTTCATGGGCGACAAAGAGATCCGTTCCGAGATTAGTCGCGAATATGGAAACATTGCGACGTCCAGCCTTGGGGCCATTCAGCGGCGGTTGCTGGTTCTGGAGCGCGAGGGCGCGGAACAGTTCTTTGGTGAACCGGCGCTCAAGCTGAAAGACTTCATGCGCACGACACGCGATGGGCGCGGATTTGTGAACATCCTCGATTCGACGAAGCTCATCAATTCACCGCGTCTGTATTCGACCTTCCTGCTCTGGCTCCTGTCAGAACTGTTCGAAGAGCTGCCAGAAGTTGGTGATCCTGAAAAACCGAAAATGGTCTTCTTCTTTGATGAGGCGCACTTGCTGTTTAATGACGCCCCTCGGGCGCTGATGGAAAAGATTGATCAGGTTGTTCGTCTCATCCGGTCCAAGGGTGTCGGTGTCTTCTTCGTGACGCAAAATCCGCGCGACTTACCCGAGAGTGTGCTGGCCCAGCTCGGCAATCGCATTCAGCATGCACTTCGTGCCTACACACCGGCAGAACGCAAAGGGGTGAAGGCAGCGGCTCAATCCTTCCGCGAGAACCCTGATTTCGAGACAGAGGATGTGATTACCGATCTTGGCGTTGGTGAGGCACTGGTCTCTACGCTAGACGCCAAAGGCGCGCCCGGCATCGTGCAGCGCACGCTTATCCGTCCGCCAAGCTCACGCCTCGGCCCCGCCACCGAAGCTGAGCGGAAAACTGAAATGGAAAACAGCCCCGTCCTTGGCCTATATGATGAGGATGTCGACCGCGAAAGCGCCTATGAAATTCTGCTTGAGCGCGAAGAAGAAGCTGCAGAGGCGGCTGAGCGCGCCGCCAAAGAGGAAGAGCGCGCGAAAAAAGAGCTGGAAAAGAAAAAGTCGCGTTCGTCCAGTCGCTCAACACGTCGCCGCTCCACTCGCATGACAACAACGGAGAAAGCGATCAATAATGCCACGCGCACCATCGCCCGCGATGTCACCAAATATGTCCTAAGAGGCATTTTTGGTGGGCGAAGCAGATAAAAGTGCTCCCATCGCAGACTTACGCTGCGATGTGTCTTCCATACTTGAGCTCTTACCCTTAAGTTAACATCAATGTTGGCGTGACCAGCGCGTACAAGACAGAACCACAGGGAGGCGAAAGCCATGAAAGAGTATATGCAGTTCTACATTAACGGCGAATGGGTCGATCCGGTCGAGCCGCGCTCGCTGGATGTTGAGAACCCAGCAACCGAAGAGCCTTTTGCGAAAATCTCCCTCGGGTCTGCGACCGATGTGGATAAAGCTGTCGCTGCTGCGAAAGCGGCTTTCCCTGCCTTTTCGAACACGAGCGTTGAATATCGTGCACAGCTTTTGGACAAGATCACAGCTGGCATTCAAGGCCGTATGGGTGACATGGCTGAAGCCATTTCTGATGAGATGGGCGCACCGATGTGGCTGGCCAACGCTGCACAAGTCCCGGCAGGCATGGGCCATTTCGCAACCATGAGCCAAATCCTTCGCGGGTATGAATTTGAAGAACAGCGCGGCTCGACGCTGCTTCGTAAAGAGCCGATCGGCGTTTGCGGCTTCATCACGCCTTGGAACTGGCCGCTGAACCAGATCGCCTGTAAAGTCGCCCCGGCGATTGCGGCAGGTTGCACAATGGTGCTCAAACCGTCCGAGATTTCGCCGCTGAATGCGATGATCTTTACAGAAATCATGCATGAAGCCGGTGTTCCGGCCGGTGTTTTCAACCTCGTCAATGGCGACGGGCCAAGCGTCGGCGCACATCTGTCCGGTCATCCGGATGTGGATATGATGAGCTTCACCGGCTCCACGCGCGCTGGTGTCCTCGTCGCGCAAGCGGCTGCACCAACAGTGAAACGCGTTGCTCAGGAACTTGGCGGGAAGTCACCAAACATCGTTCTACCGAGTGCCGACCTGCAACAGGCCGTTTCTGGTGGCGTGATGCAGATGATGACCAATTCAGGCCAGTCCTGTAATGCGCCCAGCCGTATGTTTGTGCCGCGCGAAAAGAATGACGAGGCCAAAGCGATTGCGAAGGCAACAGCTGAAGCGGTTAAAGTGCAAATGCCGCGAGAGGCAGAGCGCGGTGCCATTGGTCCAATCTCGAACGGCAATCAGTATCAGAAGGTTCAGGACTTGATCCAGAAAGGCATTGATGAGGGCGCAACCCTCGTCGCAGGCGGCACGGGCCGCCCTGAAGGCCTCAATCGCGGTTATTTCGCCCGCCCAACCGTCTTCGCAGATGTCACAAATGAGATGACGATTGCACGCGAAGAAATCTTCGGACCTGTGCTGACCATGATCCCGTACGATGATCTTGAGCAGGCCATCGAAATGGCAAACGACACTGAATACGGTCTCGCAGGTTATGTTCAAGGCCCCGCCGAAGATGCAGCTAAAGTGGCCAATCAGATCCGCGCCGGCCAGATTCAGATTAACGGCCAAGGCCCTGACTTCACCGCACCGTTCGGCGGCTACAAACAGTCAGGCAACGGCCGCGAATGGGGCGAGCACGGCTTTGAGGAGTTCCTCGAAGTAAAAGCCGTCATGGGTGCCGCTGCGGCGTAACTCAACAGAAAATTCAATATCAAGGACGGTGGCCGAATGGCTGCCGTTTTTATTTAAAGCAACCAATCCCGCACTCACCTTACGCAATTCCCCAAACCTGCTATGATCAGCCTGCAACGTTAAAGGGGGTTGCAAATTATAGATCAATATATCGAACAATATGGGCCTATGGCTGTGTCCTGGGCCACGAATATCTTATTAGCGCTGGTCATTCTGATCGTCGGCTTCTGGATCGCGGGCGGGTTGGAAAATTCGTTAAAGGACTGGGCGCGAAATACGATAATCTTGACTCTACGCTGTTCAACTTTCTATGCAGTCTCGCGCGCTACTTAATCCTCGCTTTCGTCTTCATCGCCGTCCTGAACCGCTTCGGGGTCGAGACGACATCCATTATCGCTTTGCTGGGTGCCGCAGGTCTTGCAGTCGGTCTTGCTCTACAGGGCGCGATGTCCAACTTGGCCGCTGGTGTCATGTTGATGATTTTCCGCCCTTACAAAGTTGGTGATTTCATCGACGCCGCAGGGCAATTCGGCAATGTCGAAGAGATCACGCTGTTCACAACGGTCCTCCGCACCTTCGACCACCAACAGATCATCATTCCGAATGGTAGCATTTGGGGCGAGCAGATTGTCAATCATAGTCACCATCCAATCCGCGGTGTCGAAATGACGTTTGGCGTCTCTTATGACAGCGACATCGATAAAACCCGCGCTGTGATTGCCAAAGTGTTTGAAGACCATGAGCTGGTCCTGAATGACCCCGCGCCCGATATCGCTGTCTCAACGCTGAACGACAGCTCGGTCGACTTCATTACGCGTCCGTTTGTGAAGGGTGAAGACTGGTTCAAGGTCCGCTATTCTGTTCCGGAAGCGGTCAAGAAAGCCCTCGACGACGCCGGAATTGAAATCCCGTTCCCACACCAGAAAGTCATCCTGTTCAAGGGCGACGAGTAACACAAAATCACACTTGCCAGCCATGGCAGCACCCCTCCACAGTGAGTTTGAAACAGCACTGTAAAAGGACCCGCGGCCATGGCGCTAAAACTTCATCACCTCAACGCCTCACGTTCACAGCGCATCGTCTGGTTGCTCGAAGAGCTCGGCGTCGACCATGAGATCGTTCACCATACCCGCCATCCAGAAACAAACCTGGCGCCACCCGCATTGTTGGATATTCATCCTATGGGAAAATCACCCCTATTGGATCATGACGGCGTTATCATTGCAGAGACCGGAGCGATCGCAGAGTACTTGCTGGCAAAGTTCGATCCGGATCATAAGCTTCATCCAAAGCCAGATAGCGAAGACTATCCGCGCTATCTTGAATGGGTGCACTCGGCCGAAGGCGCGGTATTCTTGCCGGGCCTGTTTGGCTTTTACCTTATGAACGCGGACCTCATGGAGCACCCGCTGGCGGGCGTGATGGCTGCTGAAGCCGCAAAGGCTGCGAACCATATCGATGCTCACCTGTCCAAGCATGCCTATTTTGCCGGTGGCCGCTTTACGGCTGCCGATTGCCTGATGGGCTTTCAGGTGATGTCCAGCGATGCACGCGGGGCTTTGAACGATAAGCCCGCTTCGAAAGACTGGCTCGCGAAAGTGCAGGCCCGCCCGGCTTTCCAGCGCATGCTTGAGATCGGGATATAAAAAAGACCGATGATGAAGGGGATTCACCATCGGCTAAGTTAGGTGCGAGAAGAAAATTTAATGACCCATCAGCCCCGACCCCCGCGTGCGCCCAACATAAATAGAATATCCGACCTTGCAGATTAGAGCGTGATCCAGGTCACGCTGATCAAATTTTTGTTAAGAAAGTTGTCTGGCGTTCAGCTTGCATATGTTAATAGAATATGAATGCGAAAAGGCAGTCAGGAGTGTGACCATGACAAAGACACGAATTTTGGCAGCAGTGGCAGGTCTTGCACTGCTCGGTGCTTGCGCAACGGCGACACCCTATCAGGCCGCCATTGATGGCCAGAAAGGCTATGCGAACCAGCAGATTGAGAGCAATCGCTGGCAGGTGAGCTTCTCCGGCAACAGCCTGACAGACCGCAAAACAGTGGAGACCTATCTCCTGTATCGCGCAGCTGAATTGACCGATCAGCAGGGTTTTGACCATTTCCGCGTTGTGACCCGTGACACTGAGGCGGACCGTAGCCTTGTTTCAACCGGCTTTGGGTATGATCCATTCTATTCCGGTTTTGCCTGCAATTACCGCTTCTACGGCCCGCGCGGACGCCTTTCAGCGTTTCGTCATCCAGCCAGTTTCGGATACCGCTCGCGGTTTGGCTATCATGACCCCTTCTGGGGCGGTTATGACGTTCGTGAAATTGTGCGCTACGAGGCCTCAGCGGAAATCAAGATGGGCCGCGGTGCGAAGCCGGATGACGCAGCCTTCTTCAGCGCGTCTGAGGTTTTGCAGAACCTCTCGCCGACCATTCTCCGTCCTGAAGTATAAGATCAAAAAAGCCCGGCACTTGAAGGCCGGGCTCTCTCATTTGAGATCTTAATTTGACTTAGCGCGGTGCCATGCGGATTGCACCGTCGAGACGCACGTCCTCACCGTTGAAGTAGCCGTTGCGGCACATCTCGACCGCCAGAGACGCATACTCATCAGGAATACCCAGACGGGCAGGGTTCGGAACCATTGCGCCCAGCGCTTGCCGCACATTTTCCGGCGCACCGGCTAGAAGCGGCGTGTCAAAGATACCTGGCAGGATCGTATTCACACGGATCAGTTCACGGCTAAGGTCGCGCGCAATCGGAAGCGTCATGCCAACCACACCGCCTTTTGAGGCTGAATAGGAGGCCTGGCCGATCTGGCCATCTTCAGCCGCGACAGAGGCCGTGTTGACGATCGCACCGCGCTCTCCGTCGACGGGGTCCAGCGTCGCCATACCGGCCGCGGACTTCGCGATGCAACGGAAAGTGCCGACCAGATTAATCTGTATGATCAGGTCGAACTTATCGAGCGGGAAGTGGCTGATCTCGCCGGTCTCTTTGTTGCGGCTTACTGTCTTGATCGCATTGCCCGTACCGGCGCAGTTGATCAGGATACGCTCTTGGCCGATGGCGGCGCGGGATTTCTCAAAGCCTGCATCAACGCTTTCATCAGAGGTGACGTTCACATTGCAGAAAACACCGCCGATTTCGGCTGCCATAGCTTCGCCTTTTTCCTCGTTAAGGTCAAAGAGGGCGCATTTGACACCGTGGCTTGAGAGGAGCCGTGCCGTTGCGGCGCCGAGGCCTGAAGCACCGCCGGTGATAACGGCAGACACGTTTGAATTGAGGTCCATGAGGGTTCTCCAATGTTTATCTTGCAAGCGATGTAGAAGGAAGGCACGCTAGAGCCAATGTCTGACCCAACGGAAATCATTATCGAAAACGGCGAAAATGTTCCCACGCGCTTGCCCTTAGCGACGGAACAGCAGGCGAAGCACACGAAACGCCGCCTGATCCCGAAATTATTGAGGGTCGCGGGACGCATTCCGTTCGCAGATGATCTCGCCGCTGCTTATTATTGCGCCATGGATGAAAAAACGCCGCGAAAGGTCAAACTGACCCTGTTTGCAGCGCTTGGATATTTTGTGCTGCCGGTCGATGTCGTTCCGGATGTGGTTGCAGGATTTGGCTTTACCGACGATGCGACGGTTCTCGCCGCCGCACTCAGCATTGTCGGTGTGCACATCAAAGATGAACATAGACTTCTGGCACGAAGACTATTGAGGTTGCCTCTGAACGCGTCAGAGCCAGTCGAGCCGAAAGTCTAACGCAAGCTTCGTTTAACGTGCCCGAACTCGTCTGAGGCGACACCCTCAATCAAACTCGAAATATAGTCTGAAAGCTGGTCACGCACGTCATATGGCGCTTCCATGGGCAAGAAATGAGTCGTATTCGCGCGCTCTTTCAGAACCAGATGCGGACATTTACGCAGGAGCCGCGCTGCCACGGCATCTGTCATAACTGATTCGCTATCCGGCCTCAAAACCGTAATCGGGATTTTGTGTTTCTTGATTTTAGAGAGCGCATTCCAAGGGCGGTTGCGCTGCGCGGCAAAGGTCGCGGCCTCCCATTTCGGTTCGCAGAGAAGCCGCCAAGTCTGATCTTCGCTGTCGGGCCCATTCTCATCGATGCGGTCAAAGCCATCAATGATATAGTCGCCAAGGAAAGGATCGCGCCACGTTTTGAACGCGCCGCGCCCGGTATATTTTGCCTTGATCTCATCGGTTGAGCCAAACTCGGCCCGGCGCTTACGCGCTTGGCGCGCCATAAAGTGACTGCCACCTCCGAACGGGAAAAGGTGCATGTAGGTGTAATAGCGCGGCGTCAGAATGACTGGATCAGCAAGCACGAGCCCGGCGACTTTTTCCGGCCTCGCACCGGCCACCAGAAGCGCAACTGTACCGCCCATGGAGTGCCCACCCAGAACGACCTTCTTTGTCGGCGACTCGCGATCAAGATAAGCGATGACATCGTCGCGATAGGTTCTCCAGGTCTTCAACGTGCTTGGCTTGGCCGGCAGCGTGGAGCGCCCATGACCCCGCAGATCAACCGCTTGAACCTTGGTCCGCAAACCAAGAGGCGCAAGGATTGACTGATACGTCATGGCGTTAAAGCCGGTCGCATGCAGCCACACGGCGGCTAAACGCTCGGCCGGATCGCCAAACTCCAGTGCTGCCAAATCTCCGTCAGGAGCTTCAAATGTGAAGCGACGCATCGTCTACCTTGATCCAAATACGCGGCGCAGCAGTTCTGTCGTGCGTGCAACCGGGTTATCCCTGATCTTCTTTTCTTCAACTGCGAGATAGTTGAAAAGCCCGTTCAGACCAAAATTTACAGCGTGCGTCGTCAAATCCGATTTGAAGTTCCCAGCATAGGTCTGCAAGAGAGGCTGGCTGGACGTCACGCTATCGAGAGTCTGGTAGGCACCGGATGATTGCAAGGCGTCCTCGACAAAGGGTGTGAAGGTCGTGCGCAAGCTTGCCTCAGTGCGACCGCGCAGGAAATCGGTCGCCGCACTGTCGCCGCCGTTCAGAATGCTGAAAGCGTCCTGAATTGTAATCGATTGAACCGCATCAATCACAATGCGCTTACCGGCCGGGACAGCGTCTTCAGCGGCCCTATTCATACGGAGTTGGAGGTCATCCAAGGGTCCGGAGAGGCCAAACTTGCCGAGCTGTTCCTGCGCTTCACCCAGACGACCGGGCAGCGGAATGCGGATTTTCGGGTCCTGCCAGTAGCCGTCGGTCACCCCGATCTGACCCGCCACGCGCTCGGTCCCGATGGTCAGCGCCTGTCGCAATCCGGCTTCAACTTCTGAGCCTGAAAGTCCGTCAGCACCGTCTGTGCCGCCGACGACTTCACCAAACACTTCACCAAACTGCCCTAAATCTGCTGTTTCGCATCCGGCTGGGAACAAGCAGAGGGCCAACGCCCCGGCTAATATCGCTCGCATCGTAAACCCTCTTTTTCTGCTAGGGCTATCAAAACGGGTAACGCGCTTGAAAGCAATTCCAAACTGCTTCCCGCTGGGTGAGTCTGGTGGTTTCGTGCCTCGTAGGTTAAACTAGGCCCAACTAGGGAGAAATACCGATGCTGAAGAAGACCCACGCCTGCTTTGATGTGCGGATTGAGAACAAAGTTGCCCACATCATCCTGTCACGCGGCGACGCGATGAATACGATGACGAAGGATTTCTGGAACGAACTGCCGGCCATCGTGCGCGAAATCGATAGCGAAGCCCTCGCCCGCGTGATCGTAATTTCTTCAACCGGCAAGCATTTCAGCGCGGGCATGGACCTATCGGTTTTCGCCAGCGATGGCTCAGTCTCCTCAAAGGCGGCCGACCATTACACCGCCGCCGAGGTTTTCCGCAGCAATATTCGCCAGATCCAGTCCTCATTTAATGCGTTGGAAGAGGCGCGCGTGCCGGTCCTTTTCGCCTGTCAGGGCGGCGTGATTGGCGGCGCAATCGATATGATCAGCGCAGGCGACATTCGCTGGTGCACCAAGGATTCCTTCTTCTGCATTCAGGAAACCAATATCGCGATGACCGCCGATGTCGGCACGTTCCCACGCCTGCAGCGCTACATCCCTGAAGGGTGGGTCAAACAGCTCGCCTATACCGGTGAGCGCCTGCCCGCCGCCAAAGCGAAAGAGATCGGCCTCGTGAATGAGGTGTTCGACACCCATGAAGAGATGATGGACCACGTCATGGGCATCGCGCATGAAATCGCAAAGAAAGCCCCGCTCGCCGTGACAGGCTGCAAAGTCCTCATCAATTACGGCCGCGATCACTCAACGGCTGATACGCTTGATTACATTGGTGTCTGGAACGCCGGAATGATGCCCCACGGCCAAATGAAAGAAGCCTTCACAGCGATGGCAGAAAAGCGCGAGGCGGAATTCCCGGATTTAGGGAAGCTGCGTAATTCGCCGATGTAGGGGTTACCAAGGCAACCGCTCGCCCTGCCAATCCAGAAACGGCAACTCGCCCGGCGTCCCATTCGCCGCGATAACCTCCACAAGCCCCACCGCGCTGTCGACCGGCTGCACAGGCGCTTGATCGCCGCCCATATCCGTTGCGACCCAGCCAGGGTGCAGCGTCAGCACGCTAATTCCCTGCTCGGCCAGTTTCGCGGCGGCCGCTTTCAGCGCCATGTTGAGGCCCGCTTTCGAGGTGCGATAGGTCAGGCCAATATCGCCCGTCGTATTCTCAATGGAGCCGAGCTGGCTGGAAATGTTCGCAATCTTTTTGCCTGCGCCTGCCGCAACATTGGCCTGCAGCGCCTGAATCACCCGCAGCGGCCCGAGCGTGTTCACGTTCATCACTTGCGCAAAAGCCTCAAAATCAAGCTGGCCCAGACCCGTGCGGTCCCGAAAACCGGCATTATTGATGAGGAGGTCGATCGCCCGTCCATCAATCGCCGCCGCAAACGCCGCAACGCTGTCATCGCTCGCCACATCCAGCGCATGAACCTCCGCGCCCGTCGCTTTCAGTGCCTCGGCCTCCTCCGGCTTACGGGCTGTCGCGATCACTGTGTCGCCTTGGCTCGCATAGGCCTTAGCCAATTCCAATCCGATGCCGCGATTAGCCCCGGTGATCAATACAGTCGCCATGTCGGCCTCCTCATCCGATCCGATAGATCGCTGTCGCTTTCAGCACGTTCATCCCGCCGGACACGGCCAGACCGCTCAAGAAAATCAAAGTGCGGGTCTGTCGATCCAGTCGCGTTTGAAAGGTGACATCTGTTGCCTGACTTGCAGTATCCAACTGATCGAACGTCACAGAAACCAGCGTTACGGTTTCACCTGCGCGCAGGTCTGCCGCTTCTTTGTCCAGCACGGCGCGCATGACTGCTGCAATAACCGCAGGGTCGCCCGCATGCCCTGCCTCCAGCCGTTTTGCCTCGGCCATCGATCTTGCAAACTCTAAAAATACCATGCCCCGCCCTTAGCGGCTCAGGTCAAAAAGAAAAGGCCCACCGCGGGGTGCGGCAGGCCGAATTTGAAGGCTTGAAAAGTCTCAGGTTTAGGCAGCGACCGCTTCGGCCCCGCGACCCTCGACTGGGTCCGTCACAACGAAGTCGCCTAGATGCGCAAAGCCATCCATTCCATAAGTCGTGCGCATATAGCCGCTAATCGCTGGCAGAAGCTGGCCGATTTCAGCGTGGCCAAGGCCAATCTTGTGGAGTTCGCTAAACATCCGCTCGCCAACAAAGCGGCGTCCGCCCGGCGTTTGCTCAATCAGACGGGCAATCACGCTGGTCGTCGCGCCAGTTTCAGCGCCTGTGGTTGCAGAGAGCGTCCGCGCACCCGGCATTCTCTGAAAAATCGCTTCGGCCAGCGGAGACCCTTGGCGCTCAGATGTATTCAAAACGACCCCGATGGCTTCCTTCGTCTTAGCCTGCGTCAGGCCGGTCGCGTCAGCAGCGCTTTTGATCAGATTTTTCAGCATATCGGGCTCCTTGGGCTCTTATGTTTCGTCCAAGATATGACCGAGGCCTTGCAGAAGCGTTACCAAACCGACCGATTCCATTCACCCTTCGCCAAAACGGGGTTAATCCGCGTTAGGGTGGGTAAACAGAATGGCGGGTTTTGTTTACTTTTGAGAGCTCGCGAGCACTCAGTAACTTTATTTTTCAATAAAGCGATAGCTTGCATGAATGCGCAAATGATGGCTCTTGGGAAATCATGAAAAGTCATACTATTACAATACTCGCTTTCCTCTTAAGTCTGAACGCCTCTGCACAAAGTCCGAACCTTCACAGCGACACACTTGAATGGGGCGAAGGTGATAGGCTTGTCGAATACCTCAAGATCACTCCCGAACACGGGGCTAAACTCGACATGAGCGACGCTTTCACTGGCGAGACGTCCATACGCATACAGCGCAGCTATAATGCTGTTGGCGGCTTCACCTCTGTCGGTATTACAGTTCCTGCTACGACTGAGCGGGGGCGTGTAACCTTCGAAGCCGCCATTAAAATCGACGACATTCAAGGCTCTGCTGGCCTATGGATGCGTCAGGACGGAGAGTCTGGACGCATTGCCTATACAAGCTCCGGCCGAAACAGCTTGAAGGGTATTCAAAATTGGCGCCTCAGCGACCTTTCCGACGAACTCTCCCCGCAAACGAAAACGATTAGCGCAGGTGTCTTCCTTATGGGGCAAGGTGATATCGCACTTGATGATTTAGCTCTATCACTCAATGGGAAGCCTTTGGCATTAGATGGATCCGGCTTCATTCTGATCGCTGCACCTGATGAAACCGCTGAAACCGGTGCGCCCCTAAACGAAATTAGCTCAACGCAAGCCGAACATATCAGCCAACTTGTCAAAGTCTGGGGATTTTTGAAATATCATCACCCCGCAATCGCTAAGCGTGAAAGTCCTTGGGATGATGAATTTCTTCGCCTGTTACCACAGATTGCTGACGCTCAAAATGCAGACGAGCGGAATGCAATTCTGACCGAATGGGTCACGAATCTCGATCAAATACAGCCATGTAATCCCTGCCAATCAAAGCCAGCAGACGCAGTCATCATGCCTGATCTCGCGTGGATCAAAGATACAACGACACTCGGTGAAAATCTGAGCGGGCAACTCCAAAACATTTATCAGAACCGGATATCCGCCGACAAACGGGTCTACGTAAAACAGGGCCGCTTCGACCAAGCCAGTTTCGATCGCGAACTTCCCTATGAGAGCGGTGAAATCAAACAGGCCAACTATCGCATGCTCGCGATCGCGCGGTATTGGAACATCGTTCAGTACTGGTTTCCGTACAGGGATTTAATTGATGAGAGCTGGGATGACCTATTACCCCGATACCTCGTTGAAAGCGCGTCGGCCGAGACTGACTTCGACTATTATCAAGTCATGACCCGATTGGTCGCAGAAGCAGATGACAGTCACGCCATTATTCCAAGTCACATGGGGGTCATACCTCCTTTTGGCGTTTGTGATCTTCCCGTAGAGATCCGCTTTATTGAAAAAGCCCCCACAATTGTCGCGTACAGACCGCTACACCAAGAACACCCAACCGGGTTAGAGATTGGTGACGTGATTATGCAGATCGATAACAGGCCCGTCGGGACGCTTTTGGAACAAATTCGGCCTTTCTATTCCGCTTCCAACATATCCGCTCAGAACCGTGATATTGCCAACAATCTCATACGTGGGGACTGTGGTTATGCCGAGCTCGTAGTAGATCGTGCAGGTGCGGCCCTTTCTATTAGAGCTGAACGCATTCATGAGGGTCGCTTCACGGGAAACAGACGCCCTCTCCCTGCCAGTCTGCCAGGTGACACCGCGCAAATCTTGAATGGCAATATTGGTTATATCAAACTCGCATCCGCTACGCAGGCACAGGTCGACGCTTACATTGAGGTACTCAGAGACACAAAGGGCATCATCATCGATATCCGCGATGCTCCGGGTGAAGACATGGCCTATTTTCTTGGCCGGTGGTTCGCTGCAAAACCAACGCCTTTTGTAAAACTTATCCGACCCGATTTCAGAACACCGGGCGCCTTCATCTGGATAGATGACCCGCCAGCCATACCGCCAGTACCCGATGGGCTACGGTTAGACCTGCCACTTGCTATCCTTGTCGACGAACGGACTCAAAGCTCGGCTGAGTACACTGCAATGGCGCTTCAAGCGCTTCCAAATGCGACCGTCATCGGCAGTCAGACAGCAGGCGCAAACGGTAATGTCAGCCGTTTTATACTTCCGGGCGGACTAAACACAAGAATCTCTGGGCTCGGTGTCTACTATCCAGATGAAACTCCAACGCAGCGCTTTGGACTAAAATTGGACATTGATGTTAGCCCAACCCGTCAGGGTATTCTCGAAGGCCGAGATGAGGTTTTGGATCGAGCTATTCAGCTGATTTCGAATCCTCAATTGGGCGAGCCTACATCCGCTCCGGCGCGGTAATCCCCAAAATACCTAACCCGTCCTCAAGCTGGTTCAGGACCGCTTCAACAATACCCAGACGTGACGCCCGGTCTTCTGCGCTGACACCGTCTTTCAGGATTGGAGTAGCCGCATAAAAGGCGCTGAAAGCCTGCGCGAGGGTGTACACGTGCTCGCAGATATAGTGCGGCATGCATTTTTCTTTCGCGAGGCGCAGTGCGAGTGCGAAGCCGTCGAGCGTCAGGGCTAGTCGGCGTTCAACATCGCTTTCAATGCGAACTTCGCCCGGCTTGTGCCCCTCAGGCTCTGCCCGGCGCAGCAGCGCTTTCATGCGCACCACCGCATAGAGCAGGTATGGCCCGGTCTTGCCTTCAAAGCTGGTAAAGCGCTCAAGATCAAAGACGTAATTCGTGGTGCGCTGGTTCTGCAGGTCGGCGAAGCGGAGCGCTGCGCGCGCGACCAGCCACCCGATATCGGCCTTTTCTTCATCGCCGATCTCGCCGGAAAGCCCGGCTTCCCCAATTTTCTTGGTCGCCTCGTCCAGCGCCATGGCATTTAGATCGGCCAGACGCAGCGTGCCGCCCTCACGGGTCTTGAACGGTTTCCCGTCTTTGCCGTTAACCGTGCCAAAGCCGAGATGCTCGAGCTGATCCCGCGGGATATAGCCTGCTTTGTCAGAGGCCCGGAACACTTGCTCAAAATGCGTAGCCTGACGCTGGTCTACGACATAGAGCACGCGATCAGGATTGATCTCCTGCTTTCGATCCAAGATCGTAGCCAGATCGGTTGCATGATAGCCGGTTCCGCCACGCGAATTCATCAACATGAAGGGCGGCATCGGCTTTTTGAGTTTCGGTTTGCCCTCGTCGTCAAAAGTTGGCTGCCCGTCCTCATCGAGGATTAGAATATTCTCGTCGTCCCGCGCAATATCGATGATCCACGCGCCATCGTCCAGACGCGCGAGTTCGCGCTCTTTCAAGTCCTCAACCATGGGCGCAATAAGGGGATCAACGTCACTTTCGCCTTTCCAAAGATCGAACGAGACATCCAGAAAAGCGTAGTCTACTTTCAGCGCCGCCACGGACACGTCGATGAAATGCTTCAGCAGGGCACGATAGCCTGCCCGGCCAGCCTGCATCTGAGCGACTGCGGCCTGCGCGCGTTCCAGATAATCCACATCCTCCTTTGAGCGCGCTGACGCAGTCGGATAGAGCCGCGATAAGTCATCCATATTCACCGGGGGATCGGTCGGAAAGGGGCCTTCATTCGCCACATCAAAATAGGGCAGGTCCGGCTGCTCTTCCTCAACCGCGACAATCAAAAGGCCCATTTGCAGACCCCAATCGCCGAGATGGACATCGCCGATGACTGTATCGCCCGTATAGCGGAACAGGCGCACCATTGTGTCGCCAATCACCGCACTGCGCAGATGGCCGACATGCATCGGCTTGGCCACATTGGGGCCACCGAAGTCGATCACGACAGTTTCTGTCGAGGTCGAAGGATCAGTGCGATCAATCTGTTCTTGCCGCTCCGCCTCGATTACGCCGCTTAGAGCCGCGTTCGTCACAACAATGTTCAGAAAGCCCGGTCCGGCGACCTCAACGCGATCAATCGCGGCATGCTCACTCAAGCGGGGCGCAATCTTCGCTGCCAAATCCCTCGGATTCATCCCTGCGGATTTGGCCGCGCCCATGCAGCCATTGCATTGAAAGTCTGCGAGTTCCGGACGGTTCGACTGCGCCACGGCACCCCAGCGCGCCTCCAATCCTTCAGCTTCAAAAGCAGCGATGCAGGCCGCTTCGAGTTCGGCTGCGAGTGTTGTCATTGTGATAGATCCCGCTTTACTGGCCCGCATTAAGCCGGAATCGGCGGCCTTCTTTATTGAACGTCAGCTGCTCTTCGTTCAGGTCAAATCCGACGACAATCTCAAAGTTCGCTGCGGAAATTGTATCGTCCGCGCGCGGAATGCGAATGGATTGAACAAGCTCTGTCGTGCCCGTCACCGGACCATCGCTGAAATCTGCAGAGACGGTGAAGTATTCCTTGTTCAGCACTTTCCCACTGCGACGCGTGACCGCGATCCAATATGTATAGTCATGGCGGGTCTCTGTTCCCTGCGGCCCTTTACCGAAGGCGAAATCAATCTCAACTTCGGCACGCACGGGATCATCGTCTGCGTAGCGGCAAAACATGCGGACATCGACCATTTCGCCCGTATATTTGATATTGTTGAAGCTCATCCCCTTTCCGTCGAGCTCAACAATGCGCGATGCATTGTACAAGGAGCCCGTTGGTGGGCACGGACCCGCATTCGGACGCGCATCAAACGCATCGGTAAACGGGGTCGCCGAGCGGCACCCGCTGACAAATAAAACAGCTGCAGCAGCAATAAGGGCAATTTTACGCATCAAACCTGCCTTAATTTTATTGGCGCGATGTGGGAGGTTACCCATCTAAGCTTTTGTGTTACTGGCCTAGTGTATCCGGTGCAATGCCCGATATGCGTCGCTTTGATGGAGAATTGGTCATGTCCAGACCTTTGAAAATTCTGCTCGCTGCGCCGCGTGGCTTTTGTGCCGGGGTCGACCGCGCCATTCAGATCGTAGAAGAGACCCTGCACAAGTGGGGACCGCCCGTCTACGTGCGCCACGAAATCGTACACAATTATCACGTTGTCTCACGGCTTGAGAAAATGGGCGCGGTCTTCGTCGATGAGTTGGACGAGTGTCCGGATGATCGCCCTGTTGTTTTTTCTGCGCATGGCGTCCCAAAGACAGTCCCCGCCGAAGCGGCGCGACGAGAAATGACCTATCTCGATGCAACATGCCCGCTGGTCTCAAAGGTGCACCTTGAAGCCCAACGTCACTCGCGGGCCGGGCGCCAGATTATCCTGATCGGCCATGCCGGCCACCCCGAAGTGATCGGCACGATGGGCCAACTTCCTGAAGGCTCCATGACGCTGATCGAAACAGTGGCTGACGTGGACACGTTTGAGCCTAGAGACCCGGAAAACCTTGCCTTCGTAACCCAGACCACGCTGAGTGTGGATGACACAGCCGAGATTATCAAAGCCCTGCAGGCGAAGTTTCCCTCCATCACGACGCCACGCCGAGAAGACATCTGCTACGCGACCACAAACCGTCAGGAAGCGGTAAAGGTCATGGGGCAACGCGCAGACCTGTTTTTGGTGATCGGGGCAGAGACATCGTCGAATTCCAAGCGCCTCGTCGAAGTTGCAAAACGCGAAGGCGCAGGCCGATCAGAGCTCGTGGCGAGCGCTGAGAATGTAAACTGGGATTGGTTTGAAGGGGTTGAAACGCTTGGAATAACCGCAGGCGCCAGTGCACCGGAAGATCTTGTTCAGGGCCTTATCGCCGCCTGTCGTGCCCGCTTTGATATTTCAGTTGAAGAAATCACCACTGCAGAAGAAAGCGTGGTCTTCAGACTGCCGAAAATTCTCAAAAAAGATAAAGTATCGGCATAGAAAAACCCCGCCAGCTTACACTAGCGGGGTCCCTCAGTTCAGATCAAATTCGATCTAGAACGGTGAAACGCCGAGCGCTTGCACTGTTGAAACGGTCAGATAGCCGACTGGCAGGCCGTTCGCACGCTGGAAGTTCTCCATGGCGCGAAGTGTTGTTGGCCCGAAAGAGCCGTCTGCTGGTGCAGAATAGCCAGCTGCGGTCAGAGCCTGCTGGATTTCACGGATCTTGCCGGATGTCGTGTTCGTGTCGCAGAGGACCTCACGCCACTCAAGACCGCCACCACCGGTGACAACGCGCTTCTCGACAGTTTTGTAAGTCGCCGGAATTTCGATGCGCTCTTCTGTTGCAGCAGAGACAAGGCGCTGAACTTCGACCGTGTCATAAACCGCAGGAACGATGACTTCTTCGATCCGTGGTGGCTCTACGACAACCTGCTTGGTGACCGTTTTTGTGACTGCTGGAATGATTTCCACGTCAGTGCGCTCAGCTGAAACGAGGCGTGTGCGTGTGACAGTGTCATACTGTGCAGGCACTTCCACCATGCAGAGCAGCTCGCCTGTTGCAACCGCGTCGAGGCCTGTTGGAACAACGCCCGCTTGAGCGGTTGTTGAACGTCCATAAAGGCCCGCACCTGGCTTCCAGGTTGTGTAGGCGTCACGGATAAGGACTTGCTCCGTGTAAGTCTCATACTGAGCTGCAACGACCTGGACAACTTCGCGCGCTGGCTCAACTTCGATGACTTCTGTCACAGTCTCAAAGACCGCCGGAACTGTACGGTACTCGACCGTTTCTTCCTTCACGAGGCGCTGCTCAGTGATGGTCTCGTACTGAGCCGGGATCACATTGATCTCGAATGACGCTTCGCGGTCGACGACCTGTTCGGTCACAACTTCTGTTGTTTCCGGAATCAGAACGCGCGCAAAACATTCGCCCGCATCTGCGGCTGGCGGCAGATCAGCTGCCTGACCAAACGCAACGCCAGCAAAGGCTGTTGCTGCCGCTGACATGACTAGATATTTCTTCATTTTCTTTCCCCTTTGGTTCGCGTGATTCTACACGCAACCTTGAGCTAAACGAGCACGATTAAGCATTCAACACTCTTTCGCACGTTCTGTTGGTGCCCACTCCCTGGACGTCAACGCTATGGTTACTAGCGCAGACTGCGCCGAACGACCAGAGAGAAACACAAAGTTTCATCCCTGCGTTGTGGAACAGAAGAAGGTCACCCTCATAATCTGTCACACCGCTCGATTGATTTGCATGATCGAGAAAGCCTGCTAAGTCGCCGCCAATCCGAAACCCATTCTAAAGAGACGACTATGATCCCACGTTATGCCCGCCCTGCCATGACCGCCATATGGGATCCGGAAAGTAAGTATGGGATCTGGCTGGAAATCGAGACATTGGCCGCCGAAGCGATGGAACAACTCGGCCAAATCCCAGCGGGGACCGCCGCGACGGTGCGCGAAAAAGCGAGCTTTGAAGTCGCGCGCATCGACGAGATCGAAGCCGAGGTTAAGCACGATGTCATCGCGTTTTTGACCAATGTTGCCGAACATGTTGGAGAGCCCGCCCGCTTTCTGCACAAAGGCATGACAAGCTCTGATGTGCTCGACACGACGCTCAATGTCCAACTCGCCCGTGCAACCGACCTTCTCATGGAGGGCCTAGACCGCGTTCTTGCTGCGCTGGAAAAACGCGCCTTCGAGCACAAGATGACGCCGACAATCGGGCGCAGCCACGGCATTCATGCTGAGCCTGTCACCTTCGGCCTTAAGCTCGCCGCCTTCCATGCCGAGTTCCAACGCGCGAAAGTCCGCCTCAGCTTCGCCCGAGACGAAATTGCGACCTGCGCGATTTCAGGCGCCGTCGGCACCTTCGCCAATATCGATCCACGCATCGAAAAATATGTGGCTGAAAAGCTCGGCCTGACAACTGAGCCTGTTTCAACGCAGGTCATCCCACGCGACCGTCACGCCATGTATTTTGCGACACTCGGCGTCATCGCCTCCAGCATTGAGCGCCTCGCCACCGAAATTCGCCATCTCCAGCGCACAGAACTTTATGAGGCTGAGGAATTTTTCTCAAAGGGCCAGAAAGGCTCATCCGCGATGCCGCATAAGCGTAATCCGGTACTGACGGAAAATCTGACAGGCCTCGCGCGCCTCGTGCGTATGGCAGTTGTCCCGGCCATGGAAAACGTCGCCCTATGGCATGAGCGCGATATCTCTCATTCCAGTGTCGAGCGCGGGATCGGCCCAGATACCACGATCCACCTCGACTTCGCGCTGCATCGCCTTGCAGGTGTGATTGAGAACCTGCTGGTCTATCCTGAAAATATGCAAGCGGTGATGGACAAGATGGGCGGTCTTCACAATTCGCAGCGGGTCCTGCTCGCTCTGGTTGAGGCCGGAAATTCGCGCGAAGACAGCTATCGCATGGTGCAAAGAAACGCGATGAAAACCTGGGCCGGGGAAGGCGCTTTCCTCGACCATTTGAAAGCAGATGCAGACGTCACCGCGAAACTCTCAGATGATAAACTCGAAAGCCTGTTTGACGACAGCTACCACTTCAAACGCGTCGACACGATTTTCGAGCGAGTGTTCGGCAAAAGCTAGAGCCGAATTTAAGGGCAAACAGCCCTGAGCCTGGTTCATGTGAGGAGCGAAGCGACGATACGGAACCCGCTTCCACTTCGTCACTCGAAGCGTGTCAGCGAAGTGGCAAAATCAAGCTTCCAGCTCGACATCCCAATAGAGGTAATCCATCCACGTCTCGTGTAGATGGTTCGGAGGGAACTTCCGCCCCATTTCCTGAAGCTGGTAATTGTTCGGTCGCACCGGTTTTTTGGTCGGGTGCATGTTGCAATCCTTGGGCAAGCGGCCGCCCTTTTTGAGATTACAAGGGCTGCAGGCTGCAACGATATTATCCCAGCTTGTCTTTCCGCCTTTTGAACGGGGGATCAGATGGTCAAAGGTGAGCTCATCTTTCGATCCGCAATAGACGCACTGAAACCCGTCACGAAGAAAGACGTTGAAGCGCGTAAAGGCCGGATTGCGATCCTGACGCACAAATTCGCGGAGCGCGATCACAGACGGCAAGCGCATCTCAAAGCTGGGGCTGCGCACATAGTGATCGTACTCAGCGATCACGTCGACGCGATCAAGGAAAACGGCTTTGACAACATCCTGCCAGGGCCAAAGCGATAGGGGGTAATAAGACAGCGGACGGAAATCCGCGTTCAGAACAAGAGCGGGGCGCCCATTCGGCGGCGTTGAAATCACTTCAGCCATAGCGGCAAACCTCCGCTTTGGACGCATTCCCGATGTTCCAAAAAACCTGACTGAAGACGCGTCTCCTTTATGCGTTTGCGCTGCTTTACTGATTCGTTATCACGACCTTATGACAGTTTTACGGCTTGTCGACCCTATTGATCTGAAGCGCGACCAAAGAGCGTTTTGCGAACGCTAAAACGCGCAGGCGAAAAGCATCGCCCGGTGCCACTGCACCGCCCCAGCGGAGCCCACGGCGTGAGCGCAAACTAAGGATAATTCTTGTCCCGCATCATATTGATCCAGCCCCACAGCAAGTGCGCGGCCACCCCGCGATAGGGTCGCCAATCTTCTGCCAGAGCCGTAAACGCCTTGATCTCATGACGCTCTTCAAGCTCCGCCAGCTGCCTATAGGATTCCATCAAACCGACGTCGCCAACCGGAAACGCATCCAGCTTCCCAACCGCATTCATCAGGAAAATCTCGGCCGTCCACGGCCCGATCCCTTTCACAGCGATCAACTCGTCACGTGCCTCATCAACCGGTGCCGAACAGAGCCGATCAAAGCACAGCGCTCCGCTCTGGACCGCTCCTGCAATCGACTTCAAATGCCGGATTTTCGGCCGTGACAGGCCGCAAGAGCGCAGGCCATCTTCGCTATCATCCAAGATCGCCTGAGGCGTAAACGCCTCATGGCGCTCCAAGGCGCGGCCCCAGATCGTGCCCGCCGCTTTGGTCGAAAGCTGCTGATACGCGATAATTCGAGCCAAGTTTTCATAACAAGGCTCCGCTGCCCGCCAAACCGGTAAGCCGCTTTCCCTATAGGCTCTGGCAAGCGCGACATCGGCCTTCGAGAGTGCCTCACAGGCCTCCGTCAAAACCGCTTCGCTCGGCGCACTCATACAGCAACGGCCTGATTTGCGACCGCTCGCTCACGCGCTTCTTCAAGCAGATCATTTGATCCAGCTTCCAGTTCAGTCTCGAGCCGCTTCAAAAGCGCTTTTGACTCGAGGCCAGGTCCAATCGGGGGCAGCGCTTCATACACAATCGTGCCGGGCTTACGGATCAATCCATGGGCGGGCCAGCAAACACCGGAATTTGTCGCGAGTGGTACGAGCGGCACATTCAACGCCTTATAAAACCCGCGCACACCCGCAGGCTTATACTCTGGCGGTGCGCCCGGCTCTGTCCGTGTGCCTTCTGGGTAGATCAGCATCTGACGCCCCTCGCCAACGCGCACTTCTTCGTACGCGACTTTCAGCATCCGCCGCATGGTCTTCGCCCCGCCAGCACGGTCAATCCAGAGCTGTCGCGATTTGACCGCATACCAGCCGAGCACCGGATACCAGAGAAGCTCCCGCTTCATCACGATCAGCGGATCTTTCACAATCAGAAACGGCACAAACACGTCCAGCATCGCTTGATGCTTGCCCGCGAGCAGGATCGGCCCTTCCGGGATGTGTTCCAGACCGCGAAACTCCACTTTGATGCCACAAATGAGGTTCGCTCCAAACACAACCAGACGCGAATAGGTGCGAATGCCGAACACAATCACTTGGCGTGGTAACAAGAGGCTGGGCAGGAAGATCACGCCCATCACGAACATCCAGCCGTAAAGCCAGAGCACGTAAAAACTGGAGCGGATCACATTCATAACGTCCCCTTGAGCGACTGCATCACGGTTATATGGGCAGCCATACGAGACGAGAGACCAGCCAAAACAGGCGTTAGCGTCAAGATGACAAGATCAACAAAATCAAGACTGAGCTGCGGGAGAAGCTGCGCCGCAGTCTCTCCCTGCGCCCCGCCGGAAAAGACAATCAGCGCTGTGACCATCAGCGCGAGGAGGGCGCCGACAGCCCCTGCTTTCAGGGCGAGCACCCAAAATCGACGTTCAAAAAGACCGGCAATAAACTTGTCCTCCGCGCCCGACAGGTGCAGCACATCGACGATATCGCGGCGTGCCAGCAGCGCTGCATGGGTCGCAAACGCGATCACGGCAATGGCTGTTGCTGCCAGCAGGGCGACCGCGCCCAATGCGACCATCCTCAAAACGGAAAGCGCCCTACGCACATCGCGTGCATAGCCGGAATGCGCGCTCACCTCAGCGTCCAGACCGGCCGTCGCCGCTAGCGCGGTAATCTCATCGCTGACATCCGTCTCCGGATCGCTTAGCACAGCGATTAGGAGCGGGAGCGGCAACCCTTCCGGCATGCCCCCCGGCCCGAAGCTCGGCTCTAAAAGCGTTTCCAGCTCTTCGCGGGTCAGCACGCGCGCTTCAACCACGCCAGCCAGTCCCTCGATCTGACCTGCCAACCCATCAGCAGAGCGTCGATCCGCATCCTCCAGAATAACCGTAATCTCACCTTCAACCTGCGCGCTCCACGCTTCGGCTGCCGTATATGTCCCGCGCGAAACTAAAGCGGCCAGAGCCGCCAAAAAGCACAGCGCCCCCACAACGAAATAGAGCGCCGCTTCGCGTGCATCGCTGACTGGTAGAAGCGGCGTCTCCTTGCTCATGCTGCGCCACCATACTCAACATCTTTGACAAGCATACCGTTGGTGAGGCGCAGAACTGGCGCATCAAACTCACGGATCAAGCCGAGATCATGCGTGGCAATCAAAACCGTTGTCCCCGCCCGCCGGTTCAACTCCGCCAGCAGACGCAGAATCCGCCGCCCCATCTCTTCATCGACATTGCCCGTCGGTTCATCCGCGATGACGAGATCGGGTTTATTTATCAGAGCGCGGGCAATCGCGACGCGCTGCTGCTCTCCACCAGAAAGCGACGGCACAGGCGCATCCATGCGCTCACCAAGACCGACCCAGCGCAGCAGATCGGTCACTTCTTGGCGGTAGCTCGACGCTTTTCTGCCCGCGACTCGCAGAGGCAAAGCCACATTTTCCGCTGCAGTGAGATGGCTCAAAAGGCGAAATTCCTGAAACACAACGCCGATCCGTCGACGCAGTGCTGACAATTGCTGGCGCTTTAAATCGTGCGTGGCCCGCCCGAACAGGCGCACCACACCGCGATCCGGCGCATGCGCGAGATAGAGCAATTTCAGCAGCGACGACTTCCCCGCCCCCGACGGTCCGGTCAGAAATGTGAAGGACCCTGACGCGAGCTTCAGATCGATCTCGCTCAACACTTCGCCCGTGCGCTCATAGGACAGGCTAACCCCGTCGAGGCGAACGCTCGCCTCATCGTTAAAGTCTGGCCTGAATCGCGACATGCAAAACGTCCTAGGGGTTGCGTCGATAATTAAGGTAAACGAGTATCGACTATCCGTGAATTTTCTACGAAACACAAAGCATGATCCTCACCTGCCCCGAATGCGAAACAAGCTATTTTGCGGAGCCTGACTCGATTGGGGAGAGCGGGCGCACGGTGAAGTGTAATTCCTGTGGCCATTCCTGGTTCGTCTCAGCCGCAGCCGTCGCAGCCCCGACCGCCACACAGGCGCACAAAGCCTATCGCGAGAGCCAGCGCCGCAAAAAGACCGCGCAGGCCCGCACCACGGCGGTTTCCATGTGGGTGATCGCGGGCGCGGTCGGCATCGCCATGCTGAGCGGACTGGTCATGTTTCGCCAGCAGGTCGTACAGGCTTGGCCGCAATCGGCGAGCACCTATGCAGCCCTCGGCATGCCGGTGAACCGTTTTGAGATCGACTTCGTTGCCAGCGAGGCTGAACGCTTTTTCGACGGGACAACGCCAATTCTGGAAGTTCGAGGGCTTGTTGCGAATACGACCGACGGCCTGCTCGACACACCGCTAGTGCGTGTGAACGTGTTGGGTGATGACGGAGCAATCCTAGAGACCGCGCTCGCCCAGATCGAACCTGCGGTTCTAGGTGCAGGCGCAGAAGGGCGCTTCACCGCACGCATCGAAGACCCGCCTGTGGAGGCGTTCGAGCTGGACATCCGCCTCGCCGCGCCGGGTGAAACAGAGATGACCGCGACAGGCTCCACCTCATGAGCGAGGCGATGCCGGACATTGACGTCGTGCTCAGCGAAGCCGACCTTATGGCGCGCGTGGACGCGTTGGCAGCGCGCCTCGCCCCGCGCCTGACCGGTGATTGGAGCGCGATCAATATCTTGATCGGGGCGACGCCGTTCACCAGCGACCTGATGAAAGCGCTCGCGCGGCGCGATATTCATCCCACGCTCGACGCGCTCTGGCTCGAAAGTTACCGCGATGCGCGCCAAAGCTCAGGGCGCATCGTTGTGCGCGCCGATATTGCCCGCGAGGTTGCGGGGCGCGGCGTGCTGATCATCGATGACGTCTTTGACACAGGCCGCACGCTGGCGTTCGCGCGCAGCCACCTCCTCGCCAAAGGGGCCCGCGAAGTCATCACCTGCGCACTGGCCCGAAAACCCTGGGCGCCGGAAGGCGAAGACAATGTCGACGTCCATGCGTTTGATGCCCCGCCGAGATATTTGGTCGGCTATGGCATGGATGATAAAGGTAAGTATCGCGGCCTGCCGTTTATCGGGGCGTTGGATTAGGGGTTAGGAAGGGTCCAACGTCTTACATTTTGTAGTGTTAGGCCCTCAGTTTTCCAAACCGACTTAATCCAAATATTTCTCTTATATCATTCGCGTCACCGACAACGCCTGCACTTCTCGAAAACATTGACAAGAGGTCGGTTTCTCCAGACTCGCTTAATTCATGATCACGCGTCAAAGTGTCCACAAAGTCTCTTAAATTATTAGCATCCAATAGAGCATTAAGCGAATTTTCATTTGATATATCATGCTCTAGTCGAATATAATCTAGGAGCGGACTCTGTAATGCTTGGTTCTGTTTTTTACTGTCCAGTAAACGCTTCTTTTCGGAGCTAATTATTTCATCATGTCTCGGTAATGTTACCGACATGATTTCTTCGAGGTATATCTTCAGGGTGCTATTGATCTCATTCAGCTCACTTATTCTTTGGTTGATATCTCTCACCTCTTTTTCGCGAGATACTCGAATCAACAGCTCTTTGAATAGACCGGAAAATTGTTCTCTAAGCCAAACTTCAATATCTGAGAACCTCTCAAACGATTGTACCGGATTATTTCTTTTAAGTCTAAAAATATGTTCTAAAAATTCAAACACACCTTTCTGATCAACATGTGCATAGTTTATAGTTTCATTATTTTTATTAGAGAGGTATGTATCGTACTCTGATCGAACGCCACTTTCTACAAGTATGTATACTGGAATATCGAGCTTTATGGCTGTTTCAAACTCTTTTCTACTAACACTCGTGTACTGGCTTAACTGTGTAGCGTCTTCAGAAGCTGAATGCCCTTCCGAATCTTGGCTGGTGGCTGATCCATAACGCCCACCGACGATGAGAACAAATAGATCGCAATTTTTTAGTTCATTATAACAAGACTCATCAAGCGGGCGATCGGGTAAGTAAGCAATCCCCCCCTTTTCGGACAAAGCCGTATCAAAACCAAGGCTTTCCAAAAATATATCAAGTGAAGACCGGATGTGCTTTAGGTCGTAAAATGTTGAGCTTATAAATATACGCGGCCTCGCCATAACAGATCCCCACAAATCAATGTCACTGCGTTTTTAGCCTAATTATTTTCACAAGTCATCCAATGGCAACCTCTGTTCTGAACAAAGCTTGAAGCGAGATAGTGATACTATTTTCTTAAACCCCTAAACCTTCTGGTTCGCGACCAGGAGCGAGCCGTGGCAGTGCTTATATTTCTTGCCTGAGCCACACGGACAAGGCGCATTGCGAGGGGTATTTTTCCAGCTTTCTTCGGCCTGCGCGACCATGCCATGTGGGGCCTGTTCAGCCACATTTTGCGGCGTGTTATCGCGCTGGTTTCGGCCTGTGTCCGGGTCGAGACTGGTTTCAAAGGTCGGGCGCTGTGCCGGGGCCGGTCTCGACGGCACGGCTTGTGGCTGCGGCGGCTGGATTTCCGCATTCATCAGCCAGCGCGTGACGTCGGTGCGCAGGTCGGCGAGCAGGTCATAGAACAGCTTGAACGCCTCTTCCTTGAACTCGTTCAGTGGGTTGCGTTGCCCGTAAGAGCGCAGGTGGATGACCGAGCGAAGCTGGTCAATCTGCTGCAAGTGCTGCTGCCAGCGGCGGTCCATGACCTGTAGCAGGATCTGTTTTTCCACCGAGCGGAACGCCTCCGCGCCACTACGCGCGACTTTATCATCATAGGTTTTGTTAGCGATCTCACTGACGCGCTCTGCGATTTCAGCGTTTGCAACACCTTCCTCGGCCGCCCAATCAGCAAGCGGCAGATCAAGGCCGAGCAGCTCGCGAACCTTCTCGCTCATGCCCGCGACATCCCATTGTTCTGCATAGGCTTTTTCAGGCATGTGCAGGTCAACCAGATCGTCGATCAGCTGGTCACGCATATCGGCAACTTCGTCGGCAACGCTCTCAGCGTGCATGAAGTCCTTGCGCTGTTCGAAGATCACTTTGCGCTGATCGTTGATCACATCGTCATATTGCAGGACGTTCTTACGGATCTCGAAATTGCGTTGCTCGATCTTTTTCTGCGATGTTTCCATCGCCTTATTCATCCAAGGATGGGTGATGCCCTCATCTTCTTTGATGCCGAGGCCTTTCATGATCGAGTTCAGGCGCTCAGCCGCAAACACGCGCATCAGGTCATCTTCAACAGAGATATAGAATTTTGATTTGCCCGGGTCACCCTGACGCCCTGTCCGGCCGCGCAACTGGTTGTCGATCCGGCGGCTCTCGTGGCGCTCTGTGCCGAGGACATAGAGCCCGCCCGCGGCAAGTGCTTTCTGTTTGGCGACTTCGATTTCAGCTTTGAGCTGGTCGCGCATCATCGCGATTTGGCTCTCACTCGGCTCTTTGCCCTTTTTAGCCGTGTGCTCCTCAATGGCCGTGGCAAGGCGCATATCGAGATTACCGCCGAGCTGAATATCGGTTCCGCGACCGGCCATATTCGTCGCAACTGTAATCGCGCCGGGCACGCCGGCATCTGCAACGATCTGAGCTTCCTGCTCGTGGTGACGCGCATTCAGGACTTTGTGAGGGACTTTAGCGGCTGTGAGATAGGTCGAAACGATCTCTGATTTCTCAATCGACGCCGTGCCGAGCAGGACAGGCTGCCCCTTCGCGCGGGCCTCACGGACCTCTTCGACAATCTCTTTATATTTCGCTGAGGCGAGACGGTAGACGACATCATCCTCGTCAATCCGCTGGATCGGTTTATTGGTCGGCAGCTCGAAACAGGCGAGGCTGTAAATATCGGCAAATTCGCCCGCCTCTGTCATCGCCGTACCGGTCATCCCCGCCAGTTTTTCGTATAGGCGGAAATAGTTCTGGAACGTAATCGATGCGAGCGTCTGGTTTTCCGGCTTGATGTCGACGTTTTCCTTCGCCTCAATCGCCTGATGCAAACCTTCCGAGAGGCGACGGCCATCCATCATGCGGCCTGTAAACTCGTCAATCAGCATGACCTTCTCGTCTTTGACGATATAATCCTTGTCGCGCTGGAACAGTTTGTGGGCTTTAAGCGCCTGATTGGAGTGGTGGACGATGGTGACGTTTGCCGGATCCCAAAGCGAGCCTTCCATCAGGCCCTCTTTCTCCAGCAGGTCTTCCATAAACTCGAGGCCTTCTTCGGTGAAGACGACGGAGTTCATTTTCTCATCGAGATCGACATGCTCATCGGTCAAAAGCGGGATTAGTTTGTCGATGGTGCGGTAAAGCTCAGAGCGATCATCGGTCGGGCCGGAAATAATCAGCGGTGTGCGCGCCTCGTCAATCAAGATCGAGTCAACCTCGTCGACAATCGCGTAGGCGTGGCCGCGCTGAACCATCTGGCCCAGCGAATATTTCATATTATCGCGCAGATAATCGAACCCGTATTCGTTATTCGTGCCGTATGTAATGTCAGCCTCATAAGCCGCACGGCGCTCTTCATCTTTCAGGCCCTGAACAATCACGCCCGTCGTCATGCCGAGGAAGCCGTAAAGCTGGCCCATCCATTCCGCGTCACGGCTGGCGAGGTAGTCATTAACCGTCACAACGTGCACGCCATCGCCGGTCAGTGCGTTGAGATAGACCGGCAGGGTCGCCACCAGTGTCTTACCCTCGCCAGTTCGCATTTCCGCGATGGATCCCTGATGCAGGATCATGCCGCCGATCAGCTGGACATCAAAGTGACGCATGCCGAGCGCGCGCTTGCCAGCCTCACGCACAACGGCAAAGGCCTCTTCCAGAATATCATCAAGCGTCTCGCCTTCGCTTAAGCGGCGGCGGAATTCAGCCGTTTTGCCCCGCAGCGCATCATCTGACAGCGCCTCAATCTGTGGTTCGAGAGCATTAATCCTGCTGACGCGGCGGTGCATCGGCTTGAGGAGGCGATCATTGGCCGAGCCGAAAATCTTCTGGGCAAACTTCATCATGGGAACAGGTTAACCACTCAATCTAACTTATTGTCCCGCCTTTAACCTAAAAGCATGAACAGGGCGTGTGCAAAGCGGTGAGACGCAAGAGACCTCTCGACCGGATATACGCTTGGACTTAAGAACGCCATTATAGCGTGTCAATTAAAGTGGTGCCACTGAGGAAGCAGTTCGATGATGTCATTTTCGCGAAAGGCCATGATTCCGGTTTTATTGGGCTTAGGCGCAGTGGGTTTAAGCGCTTGTGAGCGCGAGCCGTCCACCCTGACCAGCGCGCGAACCGTTGATGCGGCAACGGCAGCACTGGTGAATGGTGAGCCGATTTACATCAGTGATGTCGAACTGGAAGCCACGGCGCAGGGCAAGATTGAACCGGGAACGCCGTTTGATCCAAACAATCCCGACTTCAAACAGGTCTTGGACGAACTGGTCGATCAGCGGCTTCTGGCGCAGGAGGCGCTCCGTCGCGGTCTGGATCAGTCACCTGATGCCCGACGCAGACTGGAAGCCGCGGAAGAACGCATCCTTGGCAATATTCTGGTCGAGAATCTGGTCGCGAATGAAGTCACAGACAGCGCGATCGACGCCATGTACGCCGAACAAGTCCGCTTGCAGCAGCTCGATGATGAGGTCCGTTTGCGCCACATCCTTTTAGAGACAGAAGAAGAAGCAAACGAGATTTTCGGTCAGCTCGAGCGCGGGGCTGACTTCACTGAACTGGCGTTTGAGCGCTCAGACGATGTCCGCACGCGCTTGGATGGCGGATCCTTCGGCTGGATTGCGCCGAATGAGATGATCCCGCCTTTCCCGGAACAGATTGGCGACACTGAAACGGGTGCAATCGGCGGACCCTTTGAAACAGAACAGGGCTGGCATGTGATCAAGGTCGATGAGCGGCGCACACGCCCACCAAAGACCAAGGAGGAAATGCGCCCGGAGATCATTACCTTCCTGACCTTTACGAAAATCAGCGAAATCCTGCGGGAATTGCGCGCAGAGGCGGATATTCAACAACGTGGGCAGTCGGCACCTGTCGAGACCAATGATCCTGAGCCTGAAACCGAACCTGAAACGACAGACACAGAATGAACCTGAAATCCTCCCCTTTCGCGCCCGACACGTTCCCTGACCTGCCGACCGTCAAAGGCGTTAAAGCCGCCACCGCATCACGCGGTTTCTATGCAGAGCGAGGCATAGAGCGCGACGACGTTTTCCTGTTCAGCTTTGCCGAGAATACGACCTGTGCCGGGGTGTTTACACGCTCATCGACGGCGTCAGCCGACGTTCAATGGTGCCGTGAGGCCTTGGACTCAGGCTCAGGGCTCGCCCGGGCGCTCGTCGTCAATTCCGGCAATTCGAACGCCTTTACCGGCCCGAAGGGCAAGGACAAGAATGACCAAACGATCATCGCGATGGTTGAGTCCTTAAGCGTCTCACCTGATCAATGCTTCCTGGCGGCAACGGGCGTGATCGGTGAACCCCTGCCAGATCCAAACTATGTTGGATCAATCGTGCCGGACATGGCGGCAAAGCTGAAAGCGCCGGATTGGGAGGCGTGCGCGCGGGCCTTTATGACGACCGACACCTATCCGAAAGGCGCCTCTGCCACGTGTGAGATTGAAGGCCAGACTGTGACACTGTCTGGCATCGCCAAAGGCTCCGGCATGGTCGCGCCCAACATGGCGACGATGCTGGCTTACGTCTTTACCGATGCCGCGATCTCGCAACCTGTTCTGAATAAGCTGTTGAGAGAGGCAGCGAATAAAAGTTTCAACGCGATCACGGTCGACAGCGATACCTCGACATCCGACACGCTCATGGTTTTCGCGACAGGCCAATCCGGCGCGCCGATGATCTCGACCAATGATGATCCAAATCTGCAACCTTTCGCAGACGCGCTCAATCAGATTTGCCTCGATCTCGCGCTGCAGGTCGTCAAAGACGGCGAGGGCGCCAGCAAGTTCATTACGGTAGAGATCGAAGGTGCAGACGACGATACGATCGCCCGCCAGCTTGCCGCAGACGTCGCCAATTCGCCGCTGGTTAAAACAGCGCTCGCGGCGAGCGATGCGAATTGGGGCCGGGTGATCATGGCGCTCGGAAAGTCAGGGCTACCGATTGACCAAAACGCGCTGAAAATCTGGTTTGGTGAAACACTGGTGGCTGAACAGGGCGCGCGCGCGGAAAGCTATGATGAAGCTGCCGCCAGCGCTGAATGCGCCAAGCCTGAGATCACAATCCGCGCACAGGTCGGCGCAGGATCTGGGGGCGCAACGCTCTATACGTGCGACCTGACCCACGCTTATGTCGACATTAACGGGGCCTATCGGACATGACGAAAGTGGTCCTCGTGGTTGCTGCGGCCTTGATCAATAAAGACGGACAAGTCCTGCTCGCGCAGCGCCCTGAAGGCAAAAGCATGGCGGGGCTTTGGGAGTTTCCAGGCGGTAAAATCGATCCCGGCGAAACCCCTGAAATTGCCCTCGCTCGTGAGTTACGCGAGGAATTGGGCATAGTATGCAATGCAAATGACCTAAGACCGATCACATTTGCCAGTCATTCTTATGAAGATTTTCATCTTTTGATGCCACTATACACCTTACACACTTGGCGGGGCTCCCCCACGCCGGTGGAGGGTCAGAAACTGGAATGGGTCAGTCCTGACCGCCTCCATGACTATCCCGCCCCGGCTGCAGACGTCCCATTATTTGATGAACTGATAAAGCGGGATCTCCATGCCAAAGTCTAAGACCTGGATTAGAACAGACCTATTCTCAGATGAGAGTGGGGCAACGGCTGTTGAATATGGTCTGCTCCTGGCTTTGATGACGATTGCCTTGGTCGGTGCGCTGGCGACAACCGGAAGTTCAACGCAGGACAAGTGGGACGGTGTTGCCAATAAAGTCGGCGGCGCAATGGATGGCACCAGCTAGTTCAGGCGCAATTTAAGAAACGCATTTTTTCTGCGATCTATTCCAGTACATCAAGAATGTGACGCAACGCGGCTTCCGCGAAAAGAACCATATTCTCCCGCCGATCACTTAATCCTGTTTCCAGCGTACGGGTTGATTTGACATCGGCTCCAATCACAGCCGTGCACGTATGCCCGGCGGCATCGCCATAGGGATTGCCATCCGGTCCAGCTGCGCCGGTTTCGCTCAAACCCCAATTTGTGCGGAGCGTCTTGCGGATGTGGCCTGCCATAAAGGCCGCATAAGGCTCTGTTGAGGAGCGCATGCCCTCAATGTCCTCGCGCTTTAACCCCATCAGGCCGTAAAATCCGTTCGGCGTGTAAATCACCCCGGCTCCGCGATACCAGCGCGATGCGCCTGCCACAGAAAGCAGCGCCGCGGAGATCAAACCACCACTAGAACTCTCAGAAATGCCAAGTGTTTCACCGCGCTCTAACAGGCGCTCACCAATTTTTTCAGCCAGTGGAATAAGTCTGTCCATGCGCTCTTTTGAAAGCGCGGCAGCACTTTGGTCAAGTCAGTGCTTGGACGCCGTAAGGGAAAGCGCTTTAGCTAGAATGCACATAACACTTTGGAGGACAGCATGGAATATTCAGAGGTCGTCAAAACGCGGCGCAGCATTCGGGGCTATCAGGATAAGCCGGTCCCGAAAGCGCTGATCCGCGAGATCTTGGAAACCGCCATGCGCGCGCCGACCTCGCTAAATTCGCAGCCTTGGAACTTCTATGTGTGTACCGGAGAAGTTCTCGACGCGATCCGCAAAGGCAATGTCGAGCGCAATCTGGCAGGTGTGCCGGACAGCCGCGAGTTCCGTATGGGCCCGGCCTATGACGGTGTGCATCGCGAACGCCAGATCGGCATCGCTGTGCAACTGTTCGAAGCGATGGGGATTGAGCGCCATGACAAGGAAAAGCGCATGGACTGGGTGCTGCGCGGCTTCCGCCAGTTTGATGCGCCGGTCTGTATCGTTGTCACCTATGACAAGGCGCTCGCAGGGGGCGATATTCCGCCGTTTGATTGCGGCGGCGTTGTCAACTGTATCGTCAATACAGCCTGGTCAAAGGGCCTCGGCTGCGTGATCAATTCCCAAGGCATCATGCAAAGCCCTGTTGTGAGAGAGCAGGCGGGTATCCCGGACGATCAAGTCATCCAAACCTGCGTCGCCATGGGTTGGCCAGATGAGAGTTTTCCCGCGAATGCAGTTGTTTCAACGCGGAAATCGGTGGATGAAGCGGCGACGTTTCGGGGGTTTGAGGATTAGGGCGCGCGTCCGAATTGTAACGCCGAGGTCGGCTTTACGTGGTCTTTCAAAATCGGTTTTCTGGTTGCTCAAGATATTTAAGAGGCTGCCGACAGGCGTGCTTTTCTAAAACATCAGGTAAGGTAATGGCCTAGTATTTTCAGGTCTGATTTATCTCATTTTAAAACTGGCTTGCTAGACTTCACACCGTCAGGGGACAGTGATGCGGCAAATTCGAAGACATGCTCCGATACCTTTTCTGGTAGCAGCTATATCAGTTTTTACCATTATTCGCATAGGATTTTCCCTGAAAGCGACATTGGGGTTTTTGATCCTAATCTGCGCTTCATGTATGTGGCTATACCGATACCTTGTGATGCGTTGGCGTTTGAAGGAAACAGTGAATTTACTGATGGTGAGCGCAGCACGCGCTGGTAAACCACTTTCACCGGAGGAAATCGCGGACTGTAAAGCGGACACATGGCGGCGTCTTTTGTTAATTTATCGTCCGTGGCCTCCCAAGAAAAAGTCCCCGAAAAATACGATCAACCCTAAACGAGTAGAGGCTGCGAGCTCACCGAAGAAAATCGTGCCCAAACCAATCAAAGCGGAGCCATTTCTGACCTTAGTGAAGCGGCACACTAAGCCGACGATTCACTTGGCAAGACAATCAGATATCCCGACATCGACACGACCTTTCGTAAAGCTCGGCGGTTTACCAAAGCTCCCGCCAGGTGTTTCTTGGCCCCGTATCGCTAAGAATATGCTGGGAACAGAGGATGTTCCTCTACATTTTGTGGGCCAGATTGACTGCGCAGAGATATCTAAACTGTCGCGTACTGCTGTCCCTTTTCCCCCAGTTGGAACGCTATTGATTTTTGCTGACTTGAGCAATTTAGACTTTATTGGAAAACCGGAGCAATGCAAAGTGATCTACACGGCTAAAAGGGATGCTGAGATGCAGCCCGTGGTCGTGCCGGAAGACTTACCGAACACGTTTCTCATGAACCGTTACAAGATCGAAAAGTCCTCTGCGCTAGGATTTTCCGTTCATCCGCAATTGTTGCCCGAAACACATTTGTGTGGACTGGTGTCTTCTACTTTTCCGGAACGGGAGCATTTGGAAGATCATTGTGGAGTATCAGTCGGGACAGATTGGGAAGAGCATGAGGGAATATCATTTGATATGAATGCGAAGTCCCTGAACGAAGCGAGGCAATCTGCAGGGATTGATGACACAAATCGAACGTCTTGGATCACGCCGCGACATCAAATCGGGGGCTATGTTCACCCTATCCAGGTACCACACCCACTTCGAAACGAAACGATCCTTTTGGCTTTGGACGATGATGACCAGATGGGATGCATGTTTGATTGCGGTCATTTGATCTTCACGGTTGACGAGAGAGACCTTGAAAACTGCAATTTTCGAAACGTGAAAGCATATTTTTATTGCGATTAATTATGACGCTTAACGAGCTACCGCTAAGGGACGAACCATGTTGAACCAGCCCACCCCGACCACGCATCAAGACGCTATCATCGTTCCTCGCTCAGCGTTTGACAGTGACAACAACTTTAGCCTGATTCAGGCTAACGTGAATTTCGTGAATGCGGCAATTCACGAGGGTTACTTTCGCCGCGAGGAACTTCCGCAAAATGCGATGAGAAGTTTTCATTTGGACTATTATATGGCTCAGGTCAGCAATGGAGGGCATGGACAATTTCTAGGAAATAATACGGGCGGGGCACAAACGGTAAAAGACGTGAATCAAGCTCTGTCTCTAATAGGGCTCGCCGAAAGTTACAGAATTTTCCGCGCATTTTTGACCTTTCTAAAAGCAGACCCTAAGCGAGCAAAAGCAGTCAAAAAGGGCGGAGGTTTCGGGATGTCTTGGCCCGAACTAGAAGACTTAGACAAGCGGTATTACGCATCCAGCGATGCTCTTAGAGTAGCACACCGGGATTGGTTGGCCTCTCTGCCCGAACTCAAAGTGGTATCAGACCAGAACTATAAAGAAGAGATGCAAGGTCTGCTTGAATCAAATCCGATGGTAGCAGAACGAAAACAATCTAGAGCCAATACGCTCCGTGAAGCGTTTGAAAAAGATCCTCTAAACCAAGCATTTAGCTATATGTGCGGTTTGCTGAAACCACCTATACCCTACGAGAAATGGGTTCAAGCTCAACCCGTTTCTGATGGTTCTCCCGGCAGCGTGCCAGCCTTGAAGTTCGCAATTCGAACCTCAGCGGGCTTGCTTGCTATTGTAATCGACATACGCCGTGCTGTTGTCTTTGAAGACGGACCAAATCCCCGAATACTCGCCCATTCTGATATTGAGCCACTCTGCGAGCATGTCCTGCAAAAAACCGGCATTGGACTACTCGGATACTTAGCGGCTATGCGTGGTGGAAACTAGAGTCGGGACCCGGTCTTAAACTAGCTGAAGAGCCTATTTTATGGCGGATCGAGCCCCTAATCAATCGCTATGCGCTGCGCCTCAAACAATTCCCCGCAGCCCTTCTCTGCCAGACGCATCATTTCTTCCAATTCCGAGCGGGTCATCGGGCGTTCTTCGCCTGTGCCTTGGACTTCGATGAAGCCGCCGTCGGAGGACATGACGACGTTCATGTCGGCTTCGCCCTCGGAGTCTTCAGGGTAATCGACGTCTAGGACGGGCACATCTTGGAAGAGGCCGACCGAAATCGCCGCCGCCTGTTTTAGGATCGGGTCATTTTTGATGACACCTTCATCCTTTAAATATCGGCACGCCAGCGCAAGGGCGACGAACCCGCCCGTAATCGATGCTGTGCGCGTGCCGCCATCGGCCTGTAACACGTCGCAGTCGATCGTAATCTGGTTTTCACCGAGCGCTTTGAGATCGACCACAGAGCGAAGCGAGCGCCCGATCAGGCGCTGGATTTCCTGTGTGCGGCCGGACTGTTTACCCCTTGCCGCCTCGCGGTTGCCCCGCGTGTGAGTCGCGCGTGGCAGCATGCCGTATTCGCCCGTGACCCAGCCTGAGCCCGACCCACGCATCCAGCCCGGAACTTTGTCCGTCCAACTCGCGGTACACAGAACATGCGTATGGCCAAATTTGGCGAGGCAGGAGCCTTCGGCATAGCGGGTCACATTGGTTTCAAGCACGATATCGCGAAGCTGGTCCGGCGCGCGGCCGGACGGGCGGGCAAAACTCATTTTGGGTCTCCTGACCTATTCCTCTGGGACGCCGCCGATGAAGCCAGCGGTCGCCTCTTCATCGCCCGGAATAATATCGATGTCGCTGACAGAATAGTCAGTCTCTGCACCTGTACGCTCGTTCCAAGGCGTGCGGCTACGCGGCTGGATGGGCGGTGGTGGTGGGTCCATCTGGACCCCGCCTGAGGGCTCGACTGGCACAGTTGCAACAGGCGCAGGTTGCGCCGCGGGCTGGGGCGCCGGCTCAGGCGAGGGTGCGGGAACCGCAGCAGAGCGACGAATAGGCTGAATTTGACGCGTTGGCGTGGGAGCTGGCTGCGGTGCCGGGACAGGCGTTGCGCTGGATGGCTGCATCTCAAACTGCGGCGGGCGTTCTGGCTTTACGGGCTGAACCGGTTGCGGGGCTGGCGCTGGCATAGACGGTTCAGGCGCAACTCTGATCGGCGGGATCGGGCGATCCATCGGCGTTGGCGCAAGATTGACCGGGCTGGATGGCGGCGGTGGCGGCGCACCGCGAAGTGCTGGCGCTGGGCCGGACGGCGCTGTCATGACCGTGCTTGTTGAAGGCGAAGTCGGCGCACGGCGGATCGGCACTTGACGCGTGGTAACCGGTTGGGGCGCTGGCGTTGCCGAACGATAGGTCGCGCGTGGCTGAGGCACTGTACTGCGGCGCTCAAAGGCCTGCTGCAGCTCATTCCCTTTCGGCTGGTAGCGCAGCGTAATCCCTGACACGGATCCGGGGCGATACTGTTGCGCACCGATATTGCGCTTCAACTCGCAGCGCGGCCCCATCTGAAATGTTGCTGGTACAAGCGTCCAGGAGGCGCAGCGGTTTGCATCCCGGTTGCAGGCCGCTTCGCACTGTCCCGGAGATGTTCCGCGCGTTGAGAGATAGGCAATCCCGAAGCGGTACGTATCCGGCTCATGGCCTGGAAGGCGATTGTCCTGTGTCACAACACTGCCGGTTTTCACCACTTGCGTTTGAGCGAAAGCGCCGCCTGCAAACAGGGCCAAGGCGAATAAAAGGGAAAAAACAGCACGCATGATACAAGCTCCCGATGATCAGGGTTTTTCATGCAATTAGAAGACCGATCTTAAGGAAGCGTTGTTTTCTCTTTTCTGGTCTTTAGTATTAATTTGCATTGATGTCTCTCTTTGCCACTGCGCTGACACGCCTTGCGTGACGCAGTGGGAGCGGGTTCCGCGCCCTTTGGGCGCATGAACCAAGCTCAGGGCTGTGTGTCTCCAAATCATGCTCCATTCTCTCGTCGTCCCGCATGGTGAGCGGAGACGAACCATACGGGACTGCGGTGTTTGATCTTAGTCTCCCTATCCCGCCCGCGTCCTTCGTCCCCCCGATCCAGTCGGGGGCAGCGCTCCGCTCACCATGCGGGCTTATTTATTTTGCCTCGCGCTGACGCCCTTTGGGCGAGCGAGGCGGAGCGGGTTCCCGATCGTCGCTTCGCTCCTCCGATGAACCAAGCCGCAGGCGCTCTCTCCGATTAAGAGATACAGCCCTGAGCTTGGTTCATGTTCGCGAAGCGAACGGAACCTGCTTTGGGTGGCTGGCGCGCAGTGCCTCAGGGTCACCCCAAATAAAACCAGCACTGAGAGCCAGACGGCAAAGCCGTCTGGTGAATCATGAGCCGAGCGCGTCTGAAACAGGCGCGATGGAACTGCCAGCCTTTCGGTCTGGCGATAGCGTCTGGTTCAGACGCACCCACGGCGGTGTGTTGTTTGCTTCCTCTAACGGGGCGAGGCCTGTCTCGAGGTCCGGGCTTGGTCGGTTTTACGGAGCTGCTCGCCCCAACCGTGTCAGATTGCTGACCGGTATCCCATTGCTCTACCCGACTGTGACCGCTGTGATGGGGTTTCGGTGTCCCCACCTGCAGCCACAGACCGCCGCTCTCGCCCTCATCCCTAGCCGCTCTAGAAAGGCCCACTTAAGAGGGGAGATGCGGAGCAGTATACGGCACTTACGGAGGGTGGGGATAAGTTTCTGGATTTCTCAATGATGATGGGGCTCTGAGTGGGGGATAGAGGGCGATTTTGGGAGTTTCGTACCGCTCTCTCCTTCACGCTCCCCACGGCTTGACTGTGGGGTCCATCACCCGATCTCTCGGCTGGGATGAGGCGATGGGTTCCCCTTTTTCTTGAGGTACCATTGGGAGATGGACTCCACGCGCATGGCGTGGAGAGCGTTATTGGAGAGATGGGTGCTCTAATAGCAGCCGATCGTCTTCGTGGAGAGGATCAGATATGGACCTGCCTTTGGCCTTCTACATTTTGATTTGATCCACTGGATCAAATCATCCCTTGCGCGACCAATTTCGAAGTTTCACAGGGGTTGTCGGAGGAAGGTCGTAGGGAGATTTATGGATAGTGGCTCGAACGCAACTTGGCGCCCACAGCACATATGTCTTCAATTAAACTCTACGCTTCCCGCAGAATATATCCCACTCTTGGGAAATGAATGTGGACATTATCCACCTTGGGATCATTGCGCGCGATGATGACCCGTTCAGCATTGGCAACAACCAGCTCCCCCTCGACCCAATCCTGCGCATAGTCGTCCGGGGCGACAGCAACACGAGCACCCGGTTCAAAATCACGTAGCTCTTGTGATGCTGAGGCGGGTTTCAAGCGCGGTGCTGAATTGTAGGCAATTGACAAGGCGTCTTCGCCACTAATTTCTTCCGGCGCTTGGCCCTTATAGTCCTTCAATCGCTGATACCAGCTCTTGGTCAGAGGCGCGTCCTCAAAACACTGGACGAGGAAATCGGGCACATTTCTTTCAACGAACCACGGGTTCATAAAGGCTTGAACATCGATCAGGCCAGGTTTTGTCCCGACGATCCAGTCGCCTGTCCCGGCATGACGGCCGCCATCGAGGCGTTCTTCAATCCACATCAGCTGGGTGCGCCACTGATCGCGCAGGAAGGGAGCTGCGGCTTTCATGGCATCAATATCGAAGGGACGCCCCGACATTTTCGTGCGGTCGTCGATGAACTCTTTCGGCATCATGTGGCCGACTTCGGCGAAGATCACGCCGACTGAGGTCTGGAACCATTTCGTATCGACCCAAGCCCCTACGATCTTGTTCAGCCCCTCATGACCCGGCAGATTCAGGAGCGGGATTTTATTGCGGCGCTCCAGCTCGACCAGCATCAGTTGGGTATCGCAATACACATCCGCGCCGATCTGCATCACAGGCGTGCGGCGATAGCCGCCCGTCAGCGGCGTCAAATCCGGCTTTGGCATAATGGAGGGAATTTCAACCGCCGCCCATGCGAGATTCTTCATCCGCAAGGCCAGCCGAATTTTCTCTGAAAAGGGCGAGCGGTCGAATTGGTGAAGAATAATCGTTTGCGCGTTGGCCATTCGTCAGTCTCCCCAGACAACTCCCGCCATTGTGCGGAAATTGCCTGAGAAGGGAAGAGCAAATTATATTTGCGCTAATGCCTGCTCCAGATCAGCGATGATATCGTCTGCATCTTCAATCCCGACAGATACACGCACCGTGTCCGGCGCAGCGCCAGCCGCAGTTTTTTGCTCATTGGACAGCTGACTGTGCGTGGTTGAACTCGGGTGAATGATCAGGGATCGCGTGTCACCGATATTGGCCAGATGGCTGAACAGGTTGACGTTTGAGACGAGTTTCACACCTGCCTCGTGCCCGCCTTTCAGGCCGAACGTGAACACAGCCCCTGCCCCGTTCGGGCAATATTTGCGGCCGCGCTCATAATACTGATCACCAACCAGACCGGCATATTGCACCCAGCTGACTTTCTCATGACCGGACAGATATTTCGCAACGGCCGTCGCATTATCGCAGTGCTTGTCCATACGCAGTGGCAGGGTCTCACACCCCGTCAGAATCATGAAGGCATTGAACGGCGAGAGCGCGGGCCCAAGATCGCGCAGGCTGAACGCGCGCGCGGCAATCGCGAACGCAATATCGACTTCTGCCCCGTCGGGGCCAAGCGGCAGCGCGCCAAACCCTTCGGCAAAGTTCAGGTCATTATAATAGGCCTGCGGCGTCGCCATCGTCGGATATTTGTCGGCATGGGCTTTCCAGTCGAACTTGCCCCCATCGATCAGGATACCGCCAATCGAATTGCCGTGCCCGCCAATGAACTTGGTCATTGAGTTCACGACAATATGCGCGCCATGGCTGAGCGGCTGGCAGAGATAGGGCGAGGCCATCGTATTATCGACCATATAGACGACGCCATGCTTCTCAGCGATGGCCGCTATGGCTTCGATATCGGTGATAACGCCACCCGGATTGGCGAGGCTTTCAGTAAAGATCACGCGCACGCTCTCGTCCATCGCCGCCTCAACCGCGTCTAGATCATCCATGTCAACAAACTCAACATGCCAGCCGAATTTCTTGAAGGCATGCCCGAGTTGATTGATCGATCCGCCATAGAGCTGTTTGGCCGCAACGATCTTTGTGCCCGGCTCCATCAGAACGTGGAAGGCCAGCATTTGTGCGGCATGGCCAGACGCCGTCGCGACACCCATCGTCCCACCTTCAAGATTTGCGACGCGCTCTTCCAACGCGCCCGTCGTCGGATTGCCAAGGCGAGTGTAGATGTTGCCGAACTCTTGCAGCGCGAACAGTTTTGAGGCGTGCTCTGCATCCTGAAAGACGAAACTCGTCGTCTGGTGGATCGGTTGTGCACGCGATCCAGTGGTTGGGTCCGGTGCGGTTCCGGCATGCAGGGCGCGGGTGGAAAATCCTTGGCTCATAATCTCGTCCTCTGTGGGTCTATCTGTGCTGCAACAGGCTCTCCTCTAGACCTTTTCTGGTTTTTGCCTAGCTTTGGCGCGTGAAGAGACGGATTAGCCGTTCTAATAATGTGGGAGTTGAAACGATGTTGGACGTGAAGGCGATGCCGCATGTGGCGGACATACCGGGCTATCAGGCCAATGTGCGCGGCGATGAGGTCGCATTTTGGTATAAAGAAGAAGAGACCACGTTTGGGGAGCTTGAAACGCGATCCAATCAGGTCGCGAATGGTCTGATTGCGCTCGGCGTAGAAGCCGATCAGCGCGTCGGATACCTCGCCAAGAATACCGCCGTCTATTACGAGCAAATGTTTGGCTGTGCCAAAGCCCGTGCGGTCATGAATGGGGTCAACACGCGCCTCGCTGCGCCAGAGGTTCAATTCATCCTCTCTGACGCGCAAGTCCGCGTCCTCTTCGTCGGGCCTGACTGGTTCGATATGATCAGCGAAATCAAGGATGAATGCCCGCATCTGGAGCATATCATCACGGTCGAAGGCACACACGAGGGCTGGCCGGAGTACACTGCGTGGCGCGACAGCCAAGACACGAGCGCGCTCAACCTAGAAACTTACGAAAACGATGACGTGATCCAACTCTACACGTCAGGCACGACAGGCCTTCCCAAAGGGGTCATGCTGACCAACGGTAATTACAAAAACTATTTTGAACAGGCCGCGATCCTCGAATGGGCCAGCTATGGTGCAGGCGAAGCCATTATGAACGCGATGCCGCTCTTCCATGTTGCAGGTGTGAATGTCGGCATTCTGGCCACGGCCCAAGGCGCGAAAACCGTCGTTCTGCCGGAGATTGACCCAACCGCGATTCTCGATCTGGTGGAGAGTCAAGAGATTGTGCACGCGTTCTGGGTGCCTGCCGTGATCCTGATGCTGTCCATGCATCCGACCTTCAAAGACCGCGACTACTCCAAGCTGAAACAGGTTTTCTATGGCGCGAGCCCGATTGCCGAAGACCTGCTGCGCACGGCTGTCGACGTTATGGGGGCACGGTTTACGCAGCTTTATGGCCTGACCGAGACCGTCGGTGCCGGCACCTTCCTGCCGCCTGAAGCCCACGACCCTGCATGGGGCAAGCTGCGCTCCTGCGGTGTGCCTTGGCCCGCCGCTGTTGTGCGCTGCGTCGATGGTGAGGGCAATCCGGTTCCAACCGGTGAGGTTGGCGAAATCGTGATCAAATCCGGCTTCATCATGAAGGGATACTGGAACCGCCCGGAAGCTACAGAAGACGCCATCAAGGATGAGTTCTTCTATACTGGCGACGCGGGCTATTTCGATGAAGACGGATTCCTCTACATCCATGACCGAGTCAAAGACATGATCGTGTCAGGCGGTGAGAACGTCTATCCAGCTGAGGTCGAAAACGCGATTTTCGGTCATCCGGGCGTCGCGGACGTCGCTGTGATTGGCGTCCCGGATGAAAAATGGGGCGAAGCGGTCAAAGCAATTATCGTCGCGAAAGAAGGCGAGAATCCAAGCGCGGAAGACATCATCGCTTGGGCGCGCGAACGCATCGCTGGTTATAAACTGCCGAAGTCGGTCGACTACATTGACGCCCTGCCCCGCAATCCATCGGGTAAAATCCTGCGCAAAGATTTGCGGGAGCCGTATTGGGAAGGTCAGGAGCGCCGTGTCAGCTAGGTGAAGTTGGACCCATACAAACCAAGAGTCCGATTTCGCTTGTTTGCCGCAGCGGTACCTCTAGTGTGGGTCTCACATAAAATAAGAAAAACTTTGGGAGACCCCATCATGGCTGACGGACACGACCTGCCGCCTTTCCGCCCCCTCGCGCAAAAAGGGCCGGATATTGAATGCATTCGCAAGCCGGATGGCACCGTCTATCTCAGCCAGCGTCATCAGCCAGGTGATCGCCCGCGCACGATCCCGCATGCCCTTGTCACCCGCGCCGACATGCACCCGGATCGCCCATGGCTGAAACAACGCAATGCCAAGACGGACGAGTGGGAGCACGTCACTTACGGCGATGCTAAAACCCAAAGTCACGCGCTCGCGCAAGCCTTCCTCGATATGGGCGCAGGTCCGGACGCGCCTGTGATGATCCTGTCGGGCAATTCGATTGAAAGTGGCCTCGTTATGATGGCGGCGATGACGATTGGGGCGCCTGCGGCCCCGATCTCTGTCCCCTACTCCCTGATGAGTTCTGACTTCGCAAAGCTGAAGCACACGTTTAATGCGGTGAACCCAAAGGTGATTTTCGTGCAAATGCTGGAGCCGTTTAAGCCAGCGCTGGCCGCGCTTGGTGATCATGGCTGCACGGTCATTGCGCTTGAGGGCGCTGGCGGGGATGTCGTCAGCTATGCAGACTTGCTTTCAACCCCGGTCACAGACGCCGTTGCAAGCGCGATGGACGCGCTCACCGATGACAGTATCGGCAAATACCTCTTCACATCAGGCTCAACAGGCCTGCCGAAACCTGTACCAACAACGCAGGGCGCAATGTGTTCCATGCTGGCGGGTCAGGAAGGGCTTCGCGACGATGCGCGCGATCCGGATTACGATCCTGAGCAGGTCGAAAGCTTCCTCGACTGGCTGCCTTGGAACCACATTTCCGGCTCGAACGTGAACTTTAACGGCGCACTTTGGAATGGCGCGACCTACTGGATCGATGGCGGCAAGCCGACCCCTGCTCTCTTCCATGAGACGATCCGCAATGTCCGCGATGCCAAGCCTGCAACCTTCGGAAGCGCGCCGATTGCGCTCGCCATGTTGTGCGAAGCGATGGAAGAAGACGAAAGCCTGATGCACGCCTTCTTCGCCAATATGCGCCAAGTCGCCTATGGCGGGGCAACGCTTTCCGATGACCTTTACGGCCGCTTGCAAACCCTTGCGATCAAAGCCACCGGACGCCGCATTCCGATCATCACCATGTATGGGGCCACCGAAACGCAGGGCATCACTGTCGTACACTGGGAAGTTGAGCGTGTCGGCCTGATCGGCCTGCCGCTGCCGGGCCTGACGCTGAAACTCTCCCCGACCGCGGGCAAACTGGAAGTCCGGGTTAAAGGCCCTACGGTCATGCCGGGCTATCTCAACATGCCGGAGAAGAATGCCGAAGTGTTCGATGAAGAGGGCTTTTATTGCCTCGGCGATGCCGCCGTGTTCGTTGACGAAGATGATCCCAATAAAGGCATTATCTTTGATGGGCGCGTGGGCGAAGACTTCAAACTCTCCTCAGGCACGTGGGTCAGTGTCGGCACCCTGCGCCCGGACTTTGTCGCAGCGTGCAGCCCGCTCGTCTTTGACGCGATCATTTGCGGTCAGGACAAGAACTTTATCGGCGCAATGGTCTGGCCGTCGCCCGGCGCATTTGAGGGCTACATGAAAGAGGCAGGCGGCGACATGGCGACCGCAGGCGTGGCCTATGCGAAAGACCTTGCAGCCAAGGCAGCCGCGTTCAATGCAGGTGAGCCCGGCTCCTCACGGCGCATCAAGCGCTTCCTGATCCTGACCGAACCGCCCAGCATTGATGCCGGAGAGATCACCGATAAAGGCTATGTCAATCAACGCCTGACGCAGGATCGCCGTGCCGATGATGTCGCGCGCCTGTTCACCGCAGACGCTGGTCCCGGCGTCGTTCAGCTTTAGCCATGCAAAACGCCCGTTCGAAAACCATTGGCCTTCGGACGGGTCTCATCATTTTGGGGCTCATCGCTATACTTGGCGTGCTGAGCCTTCTGCGCCTTGATGCGTTCGCCGTTCAGGCTCCGACTGAACAGACCGCCGCTTCAAAGACCCTCGAACAGCGTCTGACCGATCCAGTAACGGCAAAATACTTAGCGCGCTTGAAAGTCGTCTCTCCAGCCGGATGGACAACGCTGGAGAGCGAAGCGCAGACGCTGATCCGTATAGGCGCGAGCGATGGCGAACTTGCCGACCTTGTCCTGCTCTCAATCCTCGTCGAAGCCAAAAGGGGCGCAGCTGCGTTCAAGCAAGCGCCGATCAATCAATATGATCAAATTATTGATCATGCGGAAGACGCGCTCAGCCGACTTAAGCGAGACAGTTCGCAATGGTGCGAGGGCCCGCACGTCGCTGCTTATCTGGAGCAGGATGATAGCGATCTAATCCCAACGCTCATCGCGCTCTATCCCTATCAAAGCGAGAGCTACAATTGGGCAATCGAGTTTGGCACGATGGCACTCAATGCGATTGAAGCTGGACGGAAGGACCCCAACCAACGCCGTCGTCCCTCAGGCTTTGACAAGCTAACCTTGCAGCAAACCATCATCATGCTCGGCGCGGAGCAGCCTTTTTTGTTGCTGCAAGTCGCGGCCTTCTCAAAAGCCGAGGGTGAAAGCTACGAAATAATGCAAACCGCGGTGCGCAACATGCAGGTCTGCGATCTGGGCCTCTTGGCGCTATCGGCCTCCGATGTCCTGCCGGAATACGTTCGCGCCAACATCTGGGCCGATTTGTTGCCCGAACTGTTCCACGGCAACATGCCTTACGTGATCTGGCGCGTGAACGACTATTTTTATCTCGATTAGCGTCGCGCGATGCCGTTCTGGCCAAATCGCTACATTATCGGACCTTCCCTCGAAGCCGCGATCAGGGCAAGACAGAACTCATGGCCATCAACGATACCTTCCGAAATTTCATGGAGCGCATGAAGCTGCCAGAGTTCAACGCGATGGACTGGAAAGGCTCGACAGACGGTCTGCGCAAAGCGTTTTACCGCGCGAGCCGATCGGTTGAGAGCGATGTCCCGGACCTGCAGGAGATTTCCAATCTCATCGTTGACGGGGCCGACGGCCCGCTCAATGCGCGCTTTTATGTACCGCTCGCCGCCGGGGTCGGGCCTGCTCCGGCAATCCTGTTCTTCCATGGTGGCGGGTTCATGCTGGGCGACCTCGATAGCCATGACGTGATTTGCCGACGCTTGGCTGCGGCGTCGCGCTGCCGGGTGCTTGCCATTGATTACCGGCTTTCACCGGAGCACAAATTCCCGGCCGCGCATGAGGATGCCGTCGCCGCATGGCGCTGGGCGACAGAGCGCGGCGATATTTTGGGTTTCGACCCGGATCGTATCGCCGTGGCAGGGGACAGCGCGGGCGGCAATCTCGCCGCCTTCCTCGCCCAAGAGATGAACCGCACAGGCGGCGCCATGCCTGCCTATCAGCTTCTGCTCTATCCCCTGGTTCAGTTCGTCGATATCCGCTCCAACAAGCTGAAATTCCAAGAGGGCGGCTTTTTCATTTCGCCCAATCTGTTCGACTATTTCCGCGATAATTATGTTGAGAAAAAAGCGGACCGAACCGATCCACGTATTTCCCCGCTTTATGCCGCGGATGAAGACTTTGCCGGATTGCCGCCTGCGCACATGATCCTGTGCGGCTGGGATCCCTTGAATGCGGAAGGCCGCGCGTATGCCTCTAAGCTCGGCGCGCATGGTGTTCCGGTCACAACCCGCGAGTATCGCGGTATGGCACACGGCTTCCTGAATATGACGGCGGTGTCAAAGAAAACGCGCGATGCGATCCGTGATGCGGGTGAAACTGTCGGCAAGGTGCTCGGAGCCCTCGACACGGATTTGAGTTGACGCCGCCCTGCCATACGGTTGACATAAGGTTAATATAATCTGCTCTGCGATCAGGGAGATCACCATGCGCATCAGGGTTTTGGCATTCACCGCTCTATTGGCAAGCACCGGCCTCACCGCCTGTGATCAGCGCGAAGAGCGGCTGAACCGCGCCGGCGATCTTAGCCGTGCTGTGCTTGATCAGGTCACGGGCGCTGACACCCCTAATGATCCGAAAGAGGCCATGCGCAAAGCCCCCCAAGAGGCCCGCGCGTTTCAAGGCCAGATGCAACCCACCTTCCTGCCGGACCTTCCGGATGCCAGCCAGCGCCGTTTCGTGATCGGTTCAATCGTTGCCAAACCCCGCGACCTGCCCCCGCCGGTTGCGATGGCCGAGATTATGGCGACGCCGGAACTTGCGATGGATGTGGTCGTAGATGAGGAGGCGGAAAGTCGGATCGTTGTGCTCGACGAAGCCACGATGGAAGCGGCCGTCGATCAACCGGCAATTATTGAGCGGATTGAACGTCCCGAAGCGCTGAAACGAAGTAAAGTCACCGTTGTTGACCCGCGCATCGCCCCAGCCCCAAAGCCCGTGATTGCGCCCGGTCCAACCTTGCCCCGCGCGCCTTTAAGAGAACGCCTGCGGAGAGGTGAACCGGCCCCGCTCGGCAACGAAGTTGTTCTGCCGGAACCGATCATCCTCGAGCCTGCTCCCGTCATGATCGAAACACCCAAAGAGCGCATGGAGAAGCTGCCACAGCTCAAACCCCAAGTCGCTCAACGCGCGCTCACCATGCGCCAGACGGCCCTAACAAAGCAGCTTCAGGCCGAAGACCGCATGATCGAAACCGCGCAGAAATACAAACTGGCCGCCAGCATTCAACGCTCCCGCTCTGGTCAGATGGTGATTGAAATCGGTGCGGACGCGATGAGCCCAACTCAATTCACAGGCAATACTGGCAAACGCCAGATCTTCGCGATTGAAAATGAAGCGACCATTTGTGACGCCGACGCGGTGCAAGAAGGCCGTGCGAGCGCAGAAGTCGCTATGACCTGCGTGATCGAAGAGCTCGAAGCCTCAGGCGAGTTTGAATATGTCGAGAAAGACTACCTCTTCGAACACCAGATGATTTCACGCCCTGACACTGAAACCGCTCAGATCGTGATCCCAAATGACCCGCTTTTCGGCCTTCAGTGGCACTATCAGAACGCCGCTGACATTCCGGGCGGGGCGGGCTTTGTCGATTTCTGGACCCGCGAAGAGACCCAAGGTACGCCGGATGTTGCTGTCGCGGTCATCGATACAGGTCTCGACTTCAGCCATCCTGATTTTCAGTATTCGATGAACCTCGCCAATGGCTGGGATATGGTCACCGACCCCGATGTGGGCAATGACGGCGACGGACGCGACGGCGACCCGACTGATCCAGGCGATATCTGCCCTGAAAAAGGTCGGTTCGAGAATAGCTGGCACGGCACGCATGTGGCCGGAACGCTCGGCGCAGGCCTAACCGATAATGCGCGCGGTGTGGCGGGCGCGGTGTGGGACGTCAAAATCGTCCCGGTTCGGGCGCTTGGAAAATGCGGCGGGCGGCTCTCAGACATCAATGACGCGATCCGCTGGGCGGCCGGAACCATCCCTGAATATGACGAGCTTGGAAACGAGGTCTGGAACGATAATCCAGCCGACATTATCAATCTCTCTTTCGGCTTGTTCAAAACCTGCCCGGCCTCCATGCAGGATGCGATCAATGCGGTCACCGCAGAGGGCGTGACCGTCGTCGCAGCCGCCGGAAACAACCGCATTCCAACGCAGTTCTTTGCCCCTGCCAGCTGCCAGAATGTCATCACAGTGGCGAGTGGCGATGCCCGCGGCTACCTCGCGCCTTACTCCAATTATGGCAGCGCGGTGGACCTGATCGCACCGGGTGGAGACCTCAGCCGCGATGACAATGGCGACGGCAATCCTGACGGGGTGCTCTCGACCAAAGTGTCAGAGAATTGCTTCGATCCGGTCGATGGCTCACCCGTCGCGACCTGTTATTACTCCTACGAAGAAGGTACCAGCATGGCTGCGCCGCATGTCTCCGCCGCCCTCGCCCTGATCAAAGCTAAGCGCCCAGAGCTAACACGTCTCGAGCTGTTCGACACACTCATGGTAGGGGTCACACCCAGCACAGAAGCGCAATGCAGCGGCGATTGCATTAATTATCCGGGCGCTGAACCGAGCGATGCCGATCCCGATATCTGCCTCAGACCCTGCGGGGCTGGCCTCCTCAACCTCTCTGCCGTAGACTTGAGCGAAGAGTGAGCGGAAGAGCGATGGCAAACTACACCCCTCCAAAGCCCCATTATGGCGGTCATCTTGGCTTGATTGGTCTGTTGGCGATGATCGGTCTAACCGGTTGCGTTGCTTTCACAGAGCGAATGGCGTCGAATAATGCCTGGATGCCGTCATGGGCACAACAGACCAGCGGTGAGGCCCCAGTGCTGAAACCCGCCCAAGCCGTCACCGAAGACAATATGAAAGCCGTTTTCATCGTTCGCTTCGAAGCAGACCCCGATCTCAGCCCCGTTGGCAAGACATTCCGCAAAGACGAAGCCGCTTCCCGCGACACGTTCTCCAAATGGGCGGAAGGCCGCCCGCAACTGGATGACCTAAAACTCATCAGTGCCAGCTATTCAGGCGAATTTATTCTGGGCCTACCGCAAGACAGCGACCGCACGCCCGACGAGGTCCTGAAATCGATCAACAGCATGGACAATCTGGTGTACGCTGAGCGCGATGTCATGGCGGGCATCGGCAAGAAAGGCAGTACAGAATGAAGACCTCTTTGACCCTTTCAATCGCTGCCCTCGCGCTCACAGGCTGCGGGCCCCTCGCCCCCTACAGCGAAGACCGTGACGCCGCCGAAACGCCAGAGCCGCAGCAACTTTCGCCTGAAGCTCCACAGGCTCAGCCTGAACCGGCGCCGCAACCGCGTCGGGCCGAAATCGACTGGAACGCCGCGCGCACAGACTTCGCCGCCGTCCAAGCAGAAAACCCGGACGCCATGGCCGTTGTTGCCAGTGGCCCGAACGCACCGCCAGTGCCGGTGATCTTGCCGCAAATGGCCGGGATCGCTTCAAATGATGGGAGCCTTGAATTTCGCCCATTAGGCGACGGCTATTTCGCGCTCGTTCGCGGCGAGACCTATGACATGCTCATCAACGGGACAGACAGGCTCGGACCAAAACCACCGGGTGCGCCGACGTTGGATGAAAATGCGTTCCGTTTTGAGGAGAATATGACAGGCGCGCAGGTCAGCTTTAAACGCTACGGCGCATCCTATTTGGTCGAGTTTGCCTGCAAAGACCCTGACGCCCGCGTGACGGATCCTTGCATCGATGAGACTGAGGCGCTGGCTGCGGTTCGCGATATGCTGATTGCGGGAACACAGTGATGAGGCGCCTTGGATCGATCCTATGCGCAGCTCTGCTGCTCGGCCTTGGCGGGTGCGGTGACTTTGTTCGCTATCCGGGTGACGGACGCCGCGACATAGAGCCAACGCCAGACGGCGCGCCGGGCCCTCCGCCGCCATCTGTCCCCGTCGATGATCCTTATGGGACGGACGACCCCGATGATGACCCGGTTACGCCGCAAGAGCCTGAACCGGAACCGGAGCCTGAACCAGAGCCCGAACCCCTGCCGATCGTCTTCCAATATCTACCTGTTGGCGATCTGATCCCTGGCTCCGGGACGGGCACAACAGATGCTACAGTCTATGCGCCCGATATCACTTTCCCAATCGCTGACTCCCCCACTTACGTTCAGTCACAGGTTTGGCGTCTTGGCGGACGCGTGCTCGGTGGGGACCAGTGTGATCCAAGCAATTTTGAATATCCGTGGCAGGATAATTTCTGTGAGACACGATCAAGGACAAGCAACACACCGCTCTGCCCTCTTAGCAAAGTCCATCAGGGTCTCGATATGCGGATCGGAACGCCTGCTGAGTGTCTACAGCTTCGCAGCCTGCCCCCCTCAGAACGCACACTGCATAAAGCTGTGGCCGTCGAAGATGGGCTAATCGAATATATCGGCCGATATTGGGTTCGGCTGCGCGGTGAAAGCGGAACGCTCTACAATTACATCCACCTCAATATGGCGCGACTTGAAGTGGCGGAACTCGATACGGTTTCAGCAGGAGACTTGATCGGTTATGTCTCGAACGATTTCGGCGGCACTCCAACGACGTTCCACCTTCATTTCGAGATTAAAGTCCCGACCGAAGAGGGCAGCTATCTGCATGCACCGCCATATACATCTCTGATCGAAGCCTATGCGCGACGTGAGTCCGGGCGAGGAGAAGAGGTGATAAATGATGTCGTCGATATCGCCTCAATCCCCGTCCTTCCTGATGATTTCGAGATCATCGAATAAGACCGGACCCACGCCCGCTTTCTGCACAATTTTCAACAGGACTGCACAAATCTTGCAGGGCGTCTCCGTGTTGCCATTATTTAAGGTGTTAAGGACTTGTTAACTGGCGGCGCGTGCGCCAGTTTCAGATCAAACAAAGGCCTCCCATGACTGCTCTGAAGAATGTTCATCCTGCTTACGAAGAGGCATCCGACCTCGAGGCAGCGAACGATCATGCCGTCGTTGTAACGCCTCTGGGTGCCGTCCTCCCGGCAGCCTACCTCGAAGAAGCAGAGCCCAGCCCGCTTATGGAACGGGCCTCGCGCTGGTGGCAGAGACTGATTTTTACGCTTCGTCTCGGCCTGATCCTAGCGCTGCTCGGCGCGTATCCGCTGATGTCCATACTGTCTCACAAAGTCGACAGCAGCCCGGTTCTATCATCGGCGGATGCGATGTGGAGTTCACCGGAAACGGCGACGGCCCTGACCTTGATTGGACGGGAAGAAACAGGTCCCGGTTGGGCAATGGACCGGTCTTGGTGGCATCCGCAGGCGCGCTTGAAAGCCTTGCCGGCGTGGCAGGAAGGTCTGACATCAGCGCTCTCGGACTATATGCTGCTGACAGCTCAGTCCGTGACGCCTGACGAATTCGCACCTGATGCAGATCTGATGGCGGCCGGGCGTCTCCTCGCGCCTGTTTCTGACTCTCCTGCCGAAGCCCGCATGAGAGCCGCCGCTCAGGCCTTGCAGCGCTATGAAGGCCGTCTGTCACGTGATCTGGCGGCTGCACCAAATGGCGTCGAGGCAGCTCAAAAAGAGCTCAATCTCTTCATCGCATGGGCGAGCACAGCGGAAACCGACCTGCGCATTGCCAGCGAAACGCCAGACGGTTGGCCCGCCTCGCGCTATGACATTGAAACGGTCTACATAGCCCGCGGACAGGCTCATGCGGCCGCAGAACTTTTAAATGCGACCTTTGCAGCGGAACCAACGCTTACAGCGTCGCGTGATATCGCAGAGGCGAGAGATGTGGCTATCACAGCTTGGCGCAAAGCGGCGAATTTCAATCCGCTTTTTGTTTCCAGCCCCGGCCAAACCCAAGGGCTCTTGAGCGATCACCCGGCAACACTTGGTTGGTATATTGCTGAGGCGAAACAGGCGACAGTTACGCTGAACGCAGCGCTTGTCGCGGCGCAATCCGACGCCGAACCGGAAATCGTCGTGGCCGTTACGCCTTAGTCAACCGTTTCTGCAGTTGCGTTCAAACCCAAAGTCTCGCGAGCCTGCTCAATCGCAGAAAGCAGCGCATCAAAAACCAACATCGTAGATGCATGTCGCGGTGGATAATCCCGAACGCCTTCCAAATGCCGAAGCTCATAGAACCGTCCGCGCGGTGGCTCGCCATTTTCTTTCAGCATGGTGCGAAACGCATCCGCGGCCTGTTTGATCTCATCGACGCCTGCCCCAACTGCATGTTCAGACACAATCGACGTCGCCGCCTGCCCCAGTGCGCAAGCTTTGGGATCAACCGCTATCGCCTCGATCGTCTCGCCATCATCTGACAGACGCACATCAACATGCACGGTCGATCCACAAATCCGCGCGAGTTTTTCCGCTGACCCATGTGGCTCAGCCAGAGCACCCAGATTTGGAATATCCGCAGCGAGTTCCAGAACACGGTTGTGATAAAGGTCTGTCATATCCTGAATATCGCTGCTGAGACCGCGAAATTCAAGCTAGACAAAGGGTAGCGCTGTCCACACCCGCATCATCAGCACGATAGCACCCACCAGCGTTGCGGCTGCAAAGATCAATAGAGCCCCGTCACGTGCCGCGATGGCAAGCCCAAAGAACAAGACTGTGAGGCTGGGCAAAACAGGGCCAAGCGGGATGAAAGAGAGCGGAAATGTTATCAATGCGGCACCAACAAGCGCCAGTGCGACGAGCTGGATAAACGGCGATCTGGTCAGAAACGTCAAACGCGGTTTCACAAGCTGATCCACCGTATGCGCATGCTTATCGAGCTTTTCTGCCCCGGAAATGAGATATTTGCGCGGAAATGAAAACTCTAAGGCGCGCTTCGGTAGCCATGGATAGTCCCGCCCGATCACCATTTGCAGGGCAAAAACCAAAATCACAAAAGCGACCAGAAAGTTAGCGCCCGGAACCAAAGTCAGTGGACTGATCGCGACAAACCCCAAAAGCAGGATGACCGGTCCATAAGACCGTCGCCCGACCGCGTTCAATAAATCGGCAACACTCACGCGCTCGCCGGACGTCTCAGAGCAAACCGAGCGCAGAAGCGATTGGAGATTATGAACATCAGCCATAGTGAGCGAGTGCCGAGAAAATCGGTTCATGTCCAATCAATTCGCATAAAGCTATCACCCTAAGGGGGGGTATGCGATCTAACGGGATGCGCTTATACTATCCCAATAGAAATGAGGGATGGTCCTATGAAACGCGCTGTATTTACCACTGCAATTGCTCTTGGGTTAACGGCGGCATCTGCGATTGCAGAGCCCATCAATCTTCAACCCGGCCAATGGCAATACACAATTACAATGACGATGCCCGGCACAGGCTTGGACCCGATCATCGAAAGTGAAAGCGATTGTATGGGGGAATGGGAATCCAAATTAGAGCCTGCGGCTCTGGCACAGGAGTTTGCGGGTGGTGCAGACTGTAAAGCAACCGATGTCGATCAAACGGCAAACATGGTCTCGTTTAAATTGAGCTGTCCGGGTGAAGCCATGCACAATGCTAAGCTAACGCTGACCCACCAGTATAGCAGCTTTGCTATGGATGGTGATCTGCTAATTCCTGTGGGTGATGGCCGAACCATCGCGAGCGATATGAAGGTCATTGCCAATCGGACTGGTGCTTGCACGAACTAACCTAAGTGCCCCGACTAAAGCAGCGGGGCTCCATAAATATTAAACTCGCCGCCAGGTTGCGCCGCCTGCGCCGTCCATGATCTCGATGCCTTGGGCTTTGAGTTCATCTCGGATGCGGTCAGCCTCCGCCCAGTCCTTATTCGCACGGGCCTGATTACGCGCATCAACCAGTGCATCGATCACTGCGTTCTCGTCGCTATCACCGCCCTGCTCCCATTCTGCAGGCGTTTTTTGCAAGAGCCCGAGCAACTGACCTGTAGCCAATAGATTCGCTTTGGCTTCAGCCATACTGGCCTCGTCCTTGCGATCCGCAGCGCCGTTCGCCTCACCTGCCAGACGTGACAGCTCAGCCAGCGCAATCGGCGTGTTCAAATCATCGCGAAGGGCATCCATAACGCCTTTATCCAGCGCTTCACCACCTTCAGCCGCCCAAACCCGACGCAGTGCGCCATAAACCCGACCTAGCGTTGTCTTCGCCTGCTCCAGCAAATCACCCGTCCAATCCAGTGGCGCGCGGTAATGGCCGCTCAACATTGCAAAGCGGATCACCTCGCCGTCCCAATCGGCCAGCAGGTCATTCAATAGAACGACATTGCCGAGCGATTTCGACATTTTTTCCCCGCCCATGTCGAGGAAGCCATTGTGCATCCAATAGTTCGCCATGGGTTCGCCATGGCAACACTCGCTTTGGGCGATTTCATTCTCGTGGTGGGGGAATTGTAGATCGATCCCGCCGCCATGAATATCAATCGTCTTACCAAGATGTTTGGCAATCATGGCCGAGCATTCAATATGCCAGCCAGGCCGCCCCCTGCCCCATTTGCTGTCCCATGTCGCCTCTTCGGGTTCGCCCGGCTTGGCAAATTTCCATAGCGCAAAATCAGCCGCATTCTGTTTACCCAGATCGACCGCAACCCGCGCACCGGCTTCATTATCCTCAAGGTTGCGCCCCGAGAGACGGCCATAAGCCTCCATTTCGGGCACATTGAAGAACACACCGGCTTCGCTCGCATAGGCATAGCCTTTGCGCTCCAGCGTCTCGATCATCTCCAACATTTCATCAATGTGCTGCGTCGCCCATGGCACAATGGTTGGCGGCAGAGCATTCACGGCTGCGGCGTCTTCGGCATAGATCGCGGCAAACTTCGTCGTAATCGCCTCAATCGCCTCGCCCGTCTCATTCGCGGCGGTGATGATCTTATCATCTACGTCCGTCACATTGCGGGCATAGACAACCGCCTCATCCCCATAGGTCGCGCGCAACAGACGAAACAGCGTATCAAAAACGATGACAGGCCGGAAATTACCGATATGCGCGCGGTTATAGACCGTCGGTCCGCAGACATACATCGTCACACGCGAGGGGTCTTGCGGCTCAAAAACGCGCTTCTCGCGCGCGGCAGTATCATAAAGGCGGATGGTCATAGCCCGCTTCTACTCCGCCTTTCGTTGATAAACCACTTCACCGTGCACCACGGTCATTACCGTTTCGGCTTTCAAGATGTCTGCCTCAGGAACCGTCATCAAATCGCGGTCAAACACGCTGAAATCAGCGATCTTGCCGACTTCAATCGTGCCCAGATCATCTTCCATGAACGCGGCATAGGCAGGCGCGCTGGTAAATAGCGCCAATGCCTGCTCCCGGCTCAGCGCTTCTTCGGGATGCCAGCCCTCGCCGGAAAAGCCTTCAAGGTCCTTTCTCGCAACAGCGGCATAGAACTCAATCTGCGGCGTACCAACTTCGACCGGGGCATCCGAGCCGCCGACGATGATCGCAGCATTATCCAGCAAGCTCTGCCATGCATACGCGCCTGCCAAGCGATCAATTCCGAGCCGCGCGGGAGCAAATTTCAGATCGCCAATTGCATGGCTCGGCTGCATAGACGCGATCAGGCCCAGTTCACCGACGCGTTTAATGTCATCAGGGTGCAGCACCTGCGTATGTTCAATCCGCCAGCGATTGTCTGAATAATCTCGTTGCTTTCCGCTTGAAGGAATAGCGATCTTGCTAAGCTCAACTTGCCTCGAAAACTCATCGAGAATACGACGGTTAGCGAGATCACCGATTGCATGAATGGCAAGCTGAACATCGCTGTCTTCGGCGTCTCCCATCAATTTAGAGAGCGCTTCCGGTTCCATCAGCGCAAGACCGCTTGTGCCGGGCCTGTCACTATAGGGCTCGATCAAAAGCGCGCCACGCGATCCAAGCGCGCCGTCCATGTAGACTTTAACAGCGCGATTTGTGATTGTCGGCGTTTCATACTGACGCTCAGCCGCAATCGAAAATCCGGCTTGATCAAAGCCGTTGTGCAGGCGCAGCGGCATCTGTCCTTCAAGGTCGAGGCGCTCCAGCAAAGCCGCATCCACCGGCGGCACGCTCATATTGTGAATGCCGGTCCAGCCACGCGAGACATATTCCGCCGCGCCAACAACATAGCGCTCGGCGATCTGCTCATCGGTCGGTTCAGATACCAGTGCCAAGACCTGCGCCATGCTTTTGTCGACGATGATGCCCGTCGCTTTACCGTCGGCATCGCGCTCAATCTTACCACCCGTGACATCAGCCGTCTCATCGGTAATCCCTGCCGCGTTTAGCGCAGCGGTATTTGCGACGAGTGCATGACCGTCTGCGCGCACGAGAATAACCGGATTGTCAGGTGCAACCGCATCGAGATCGGCAGCGTTCGGCATGCGGCCCTCATCCCAACCGGTCTCGATCCAGCCCCGACCAAACAAAACCCGCCCGGACGGCGTGCCATAAACCTCCGCTTCAACCCGCGTCACAAGCTCCGTTAGAGACGCCGTGCCCGCCAAATCCAACGTCAGCTCCCGCTCACCAATTCCCATCAGGTGCGCGTGCCCGTCCGTAAAGCCCGGAAACATCACCGCGCCATCGAGATCGATAATATTCAGCTCATCCTCTTCCCATCTGTCAGAAGCGTTTGGTGCGATCGCTGTGATCCGTCCAGTTCGGTCGACCACGACTGCTTCAGCTGTCTGCATCCCGACACCCGTGTAAATCGTACCGCCGAGGAAAACGGTCAACCTCAATTCCGGGTCAACTGGTGTGCTTTCATTATCTGTGACCACACCCTGCCCGCCGCACGCCATAAGCGCCAACGCGCTCAAGGACAGCAAAATCTGCCTCATGCTCATCTCCTATGTCTCTCCACGTCCGCCATAGCCCACACCGGCGGCCACGCAAACAAAAACGCGCCCCGGTGGAGCGCGCAATGCAGTCTTTAAATGTTCAGATGTCGCTTGGCTTACGCCTCAGCCTCATCGCCAGCGGCTTTCTTGGCGATAGAGCGCTTAATCTTCAGGGCTTTTGAAGACAGCGTGTCGTCTTTCGCTTTCGCCAGATATGCATCCAGGCCGCCCAGCTTGTCGACTGTGCGCAGTGTTTTGGCCGCAATCCGAAGCGGAAAGCGCTGTCCAAGCGCCTCAGAAGCCAGTGTCACTTTCACAAGGTTCGGCATAAACCGACGCTTTGTTTTGACGTTTGAGTGGCTTACATTGTTGCCAACCATTGGGCCAACACCGGACAATTCACATACGCGGGACATGGGTCACTCGCCTTCTATTGGATAAGAGTAAAACTGAAGCGCGGTCATTACTGTCAGCAACCCCGCGCGTCAACTGCGAGGGTGAGTCGGCTGCCTTATGCTTAACCAGAAAACGCCCTAAACGCGATTTAATCACGTCAAAACCTAGGCAGGTCTGTTCAGGTTTGCTTTTACAAGAGTTTGCTATTGCGGCAGAAGACCAATCTGTCGAAGGAGAACAGAGATGAAAAAGTGGATCCTCCCTTTTGCAGCCAGTGCGTTGGCTTTGGCGGGTGTTGCCAGTGTCTCTACCGCTGACAATGGCGATACGCCGCGCGAAAACTTCATGGCCAATATCGAGGCCGGACAACCCATGCGCATGGAGTATGAGATCAAGGCCAATGCCTGGTTCTTCATTCTGCCAGTATCCGGAAAGGCCTGGTTCCAAGTCGATTTGCGCCCTGAGAACTACCAGATCAAATCCAATGTCAAAACGACCGGCCTGGCAGACGTACTGGTCAATTATGACATGGAACTCGCCGCCGCCGGTTATACCAATCTAGACGGGCTCGACACGTATAATTACGTCTCTCAGAACAAAGATGGTGGCAAGAACCGCCGCGTCGATATGAAATATCTGCGCGATGATTTTGAGATGATTGCGACGCCACGCTTTGGTAATCTCGGCGAACCGCCCGCTACGACCGAGCAGGTTCTCGACACAAAAGACCCGCTTACGGCCCTTATCTCGTACGCACTTGAGCCGCGCGACCTCGAAAACGCGCCTTGTGGGGGTCCAATCAAGACCTTTGACGGGCGTCAGCTCACGCATTTGCACCTTGATTATCAGGGCATGACCGAGGTGAAGTCAGAAGCTTGGAGTGGACAAGCCTATGAGTGCTACATCCGCATGGAAAAAGTGGCCGGATATAAAGACGGTGAAGTCAATCGGGACACACTGACTGGGATCACCGGGCCGCTTCGCGTCTGGCTGGCACCGCTGCCAAATGGGGCCACGGTTCCAGTCCGCATCGAAGCTGATACAGACGATATCGGTAAAGTCACGCTTCAGGCCGCGAAACTGAACTTCACGCCGATTGAATAGTCACACATGTGAAGAATGACAGACGGGCGGGTTTCAGGATGCTGAAGCCCGCCCTAGTCTTTGCGCTATGACATCCGCGCCTCATCCGTTGCAGATTCAGGCTGCCCAGTGCTGGGCACGCGGGGATCTATATGGCGCAGATGATGCCTTGGCAGCTCTGATAAAAGAGCAGGGCGGACCGACACCTCAAACCGATCTAATGACGCTACGCCTCGCGCTCGACCTTCTGGAATTCGACCGCGCGAGCGCAGCTTTAGAACGGCTCAGACATCCTAGCAAAACCGATCCAAATATCGCTCTATCTGGCGTAAGGCTCCTGACATGGCAGGGCCAAAGCGATGAAGCGCTGACATTCCTGAATGAGGCGCTTCAGACCTCTCCTGATCATCCCGGCCTTATAGCCCTCTTCATCACACATGGGCGCGATCTCACCCAGACACAGATCGACCATGCTGAACACATTGCGCGCACCCTACCAGAGAAATCGCCTGACAAAACAGGCCTGCTCTTCCCGCTCGCTCGCCACTATGATCGTACGGGCGATGCTGAGCGAAGCTGGTCCCTGATCACAGAAGCCAACCGGCTCTCCAGCCTAAGAATGGGCTCACAAGTTGATCCCGAAAGGCTAAAAGCCGCCGCGATCAATCGCGCAGAAAAAGCGATTGCCAAAGCGCGCCAACTTCCACACGCCACGCCTCACAAACAGCGCCACATCTACCTGATCGGCGCCCCTCGGACCGGCAGTTCCCTCATTCAATCCATCCTGTCAGCCCATGACGACGTAGACAGCTCGGCTGAGCGTGGCGCGCTTCTCCCCTATCTGCACGAAATCACAGACAGCAGTGAAACACCCCCACAGGACCATCTCTCTCGCCTACAAACCGCTGATCTTTCAGGCCTAGACCGCGCAGGCCGAACCGCACCTATTTTGATAGACAAGACGACCCACAATGCCTTCGTTGCACCCCTGATCACTGCGATCCATCCCGGTAGCACGTTCATCAATGTGACGCGCCGACCGCAGGATGTTGCGCTCTCGATGCTGTTCCACGAATTCCCCGCGGCCTTCCCAGAATCAACCTCGCTTCAGGGCATTACCGCAATGCTGGACGCCAGATCCACAATCATGCGCGCCTATGAAAAGGCTGAGTTCAAGGTCTCCGAATTCAACTTCGACGCCTTCACAGATGCGCCGGAGGAACAGGGACAAACCCTCGGAAACCTGACCGGGATTGCGTTTGAACCCCGCTTCCTGCAGCCCGAAAACCGCAACGCCGCTGTCCCAACTTTCAGTGCCGGACAAGTCCGCCAGCCGATCCAGCCGACACCACGGAACAAATGGAAACGCTTCGCCGACTTTATGCCCACCGCCGTGAAAGAGCGCCTAGACGCCTTGGCGGGCGCGTCCTAAGTCGCTTTCATGGCTAAAAAACCGCTCAAAATCGTCTCCTGGAATATCAATTCAGTTCGCCTGCGCGCACCAAATGTTGAGCGCTTCATGGCCGAGCACGATCCTGACGTGATCTGCCTGCAGGAAATCAAATGCCAGAATGCAGAGTTTCCAGCGAAGGCCTTCAAGGCCATGGGCCTGCCGCATCTCGCTATTCACGGCCAACGCGGTGGTCATCACGGTGTTGCAATCGCCTCAAAGCATCCGCTGGACATTCTAGAGCCGCTCCCGCTCTGCCGTGAAGGCCACGCGCGAGTGCAGGCCGTGAAGGTCGAGGGCCTTGAACTCCACAACATCTACTTGCCAGCGGGCGGTGACACACCAGACCCCGACGCCAACGATAAATTCGCGCACAAGCTCGATTTTGTTCAGCGTTTAGGCAATGAATACAACCGCTTGGCCAAAGACGGCACGCCTCGCATGCTCGTTGGTGACCTCAACATCGCGCCGCATCCAAGCGATGTCTGGTCCCACAAACAGCTCCTCAAAATCGTCTCTCACACGCCGGTTGAGACAGAGAGCTTAGAGGCGGCGCGTGCAGCCGGCGGCTTTACCGATCTTGCCCGCCACATTCACGAGGACGAGCAGCGCCTCTACTCATGGTGGAGTTATCGCGCCAAGGATTGGGCCGCGAGCAATAAGGGTCGTCGCCTCGATCATATCTGGACGACGGAGAGCGCGACCGCGCTCACAGATATGGATAGCTATAAGGTGCACCTCGCCTATCGCGGCGGCTGGAAACCCAGCGACCATGCCCCGATTAGTATTGATATAGCTAGACCTTAGACGCTAATCCCCGCCGCCTCTGCCAGACCTTTAAACGCCGTCTCAGCACGCGGCCCATAATGCGAAATCACCTCAGCGGCCGCGATATGGCCGAGCTTCGCGCAGGTCGCCAACGGCAAATCATTGGCATATCCAAACAGAAACCCCGCCGCGTACTGATCGCCCGCACCTGTCGTATCCACAACTCTATCCACAGGCTCAGCCGGAACTTCAATCGGATCACCGTCACCGATGACCACAGACCCTTTTTCAGAGCGCGTCACTGCCGCAACGCCTGTATCGGCCTGAAGCTGAGCCAGCGCTTCATCGAAATCACGCGTCTCATACAGGCTCAAAAGCTCTTCTTCATTCGAGAACAGAATATCAATTTGCGTGCGGATCAGTTGGCGGAAACTCTCGCGGTGACGATCGACGCAGAACATGTCTGACAGGGTCAACGCCACTTTGCGGCCCGCCGCGTGCGCAATTTCAGCCGCATGCACAAAGGCCTGTTTCGCAATCGGTTTATCGAAGAGGTAGCCTTCCAGATACAGGATCTGACCATCCCGAACGACGTCTTCATCCACATCAGACGGCGCGAACTCAACCGATGCGCCTAGGAACGTGTTCATGCTGCGCGCGCCATCGTCAGTCACGAAAATGATCGAGCGCGCTGTGGCGGGCCCGTCGAGCAAAGGCGCGGTCTCAAATGGTACGCCGATGCTGGTCATATCCTCACGAAACACGCCGCCGAGCCGATCATCTGCAACCTTGCCGATATAGGCCGCCTTGCCGCCAAAGCTGGCGACGCCTGCAACTGTATTCGCGCCCGACCCACCGGACGTTTCCAGCGCCTCAACGGATGCCTTGGTCAGCATATCCGCGCGATCTTCCTCGATCAGGTTCATCGCATTCTTATTGATGCCGTGCGTCTCAAGAAAGGCGTCATCGGTCTGAGAAATCACATCGACAATAGCATTGCCGAGGCCGACAACATGGAAACGGGGCTGGGTCATTTAGGGGATCCTTGGCCGATTAGCATTCGGCGGGGGATGCCAGACGCGGCGGATTTGGGCAAGGGGAGGGGTGTAGGGGCGACGCGCTTCTGCTATGCCGGATAGAAGAGCAGGGTATGAAGATGAAAACACTTCTGGAGCGGTTGCAGCGTGAGCGCGAAAAACGCGATTGCCTCGTCATCGGCCTCACAGGGTCGGTGGCGTCAGGCAAGACGACTTTGGCGGGGCGTATCGCGACCCAATTGGAGGCGGAGACGCAGGTTGAGACCGCTTCCACGGATGGCTTCCTGTTTACAAATGACGTACTGAATGATCGAGGCCTCGCACATCGCAAAGGATTCCCAGAGACCTATGACCGCGCCGCCATGGCGGCCGCGATTGAGGCCGTGCGCAGCAGGGCGGCGATCTTCCCCACCTATAGCCATGTCACGTTTGACCCCGACCCGGAACAGGCGCGCGAAATACGTTCGCCGGACATACTCATATTGGAAGGGCTTGGTTTTGCGCCGCCAAAAGACCCGCGTACCGCTCAAGAGCCGGATATTCTGATCTATCTCGATGCGGAGGAGGCCGATCTTGTCTACTGGTTTGTCGAGCGTTTTGTCGGTCTGTGGCGGGCGGCGGCCGATGATCCATCCTCTTTTTATGCGCAATGGCTGCATATGAGCGAGACCGAGCTGCGGGCCTTTGCGCTTTCGGTTTGGGAAGGGATCAATTTACCAAACCTGCATGAGCATATCCTTCCTCTGCACGAGGTTGCGGACATCGTGCTCACTAAGACACGCGACCATGAAGTTACCCTCGCAGTCGACCGGATGCAGCGAGACTAGGGAATAGACAAGCGACAAGGCGGGCGATAAGCGCGGGGCATGAAACGCATTGCTTACCTCGCCTCCAAAGTCACCCTGCCTGGCTCTTCGACCCGTCGCTCTGACGCTTTTGAGCACGATTATATGATGGACGCCCTCCGCCCGGCCTTTGAGGCGCGCGGGATGACTATCGACGACGTCGATTGGGCCGACACATCTCAGGATTGGAGTGCTTATGAGGCCGCGATTATCGGGACGACATGGGACTATTGGGATCATCAGGATGCCTTCCTGAAAACGCTTGAAACCATCGAAACGCAAACCAAACTGCACAATCCAGCCGCGCTCGTCGCTTGGAACAGTCACAAATCCTATCTTCGCGACCTCGAAGCCAAGGGCGCAAAACTCATTCCGACGCTCTGGCTGGATGAGGCAAATGAGACCACCGCGCGAGAGGCCTTCGAAACGCTAGGCAGCGACGACCTCGTCTTCAAACGCCAGGTCGGCGCTGGCGCATCCGGTCAGCACCGCCTCAAATCAGGCGACCCGATCCCGCACATGCCGCATCCGATGATGGTCCAGCCTTTCCTTTCGAAAATCGTCGAGGAGGGCGAGCTGAGCTTCATTTTCATTGACGGCGAGCTGTCCCACGCGCTGATCAAACGCGCGGCTAAAGGCGATTACCGCATCCAATCCAGCTATGGCGGCGTTGAGGAAGCGATCACGCCCAGCGCAGATGATTTGGCGGCGGCTAAAGCGATCCTGAACACGCTCGATGAAACACCGCTCTATGCCCGCGTGGATATGCTGCGTGGCGAAGACGGCGGGCTCCTCCTGATGGAACTCGAACTGATCGAGCCGTATCTCTATCCACTGCAAGGGCCGGAGCTTGGTGAACGCTTCGCTGAAGCGATGGCCAAAAGGCTCTAGTGAGCCAACCGATAGCCACCCGCTTCCGTCATCAACACCCGCGCAACACCCGGATCAGGCTCAATCTTCTGGCGCAAGCGATAGATATGCGTTTCCAGCGTATGCGTCGTCACATTCGCATTATAGCCCCATACCTCTGACAAGAGCTCATCTCGCGCTACAGCCTTACCGCCAGCGCGATAGAGATATTTCAGAATATTCGTCTCTTTCTCGGTCAGACGGATCTTCTGCTCATCGGCCGTCAACAGAAGCTTCTGGCTCGGCCGGAATGTGTAAGGCCCGATATCAAAGGTCGCGTCCTCGCTCTGCTCAAAGCTACGCAGATGTGCCCGAACCCGCGCCAGCAGGACTGCAAACTTAAACGGCTTGGTGACATAATCATTCGCGCCGCTATCCAGCCCCAGGATCGTCTCGGCGTCACTATCCTGTCCGGTCAGCATCACAATCGGCACGCTGACATCTTTGGAACGCATTAGCTTACAGGCCTCACGCCCGTCCATGTCCGGCATATCCACATCGAGCAGGATAATGTCGATCCGCTCTGTCGTCGCGATCTTTACGCCCTGGGTTGCATTCTCCGCCTGCAAGATTTGAAATCCATCATACAGTTCAAACTGCTCAGCCAGCGCCTCGCGCAGGTCATTGTCATCATCGACCAAAAGGACTGTTTTCGTAGCCGCCATATCTGCCTCCATTGCTATGCCAGTCGACATAGAGACAGGCACCCAAGAAAGCACTACACACGTTTTCAGGCAAAGTCACAAGACTGCGAGGACGCCGTGATCGACACTCTGTTTACCGCAACCGCCAAGGGCAAGTTTTCCGGCGCAGGCATGACCTGTCGCTGCGCGGTGGGCAAAGGCGGGATCATCGGCGCGAACCTGAAGCGCGAAAGCGATGGCGCCAGTCCACTCGGTGTCTGGGCCATGAAACGCGTCTTCTATCGCCCGGACCGCCTGAAGCGCCCTGAGACAGGCCTGCCCGTTGTCCCTTTGCGCGAGCATGATGGCTGGTGCGATGCACCTGATCATCCACTTTATAATCGCCCCGTCACCCTGCCCTTCACCGCCAGCCATGAGAAGCTTTGGCGCGACGATCACGTTTACGATCTGATCGTCGAAATCGCGCATAATGACAGTCCACCCCAGCCCGGCCTTGGCAGCGCGATCTTCTTCCACCTCGCGCGTGAAGACTATCGCCCCACCGAGGGCTGTGTGGCGATCGCTCAGCCCGACATGCTCACCGCGCTCAGCCTTAGCGGTCCGGGCGCAGCGATTGAGATCAGTTTTTAGCCAAAAACCCCCTTATGCTGAGCGAAGCGCTGCCCTCCACGCGATTGAGGGTCGAAGGACGAGGGGGTATCGCGTTCTAGGCCTCTCGAGGCTCTCCACCGTACCAGTTCACATTCCGCGTCATGTACATGGTCAGCGCAATCGCGGTGAAACTCGCCAGCGATCCGGCCAAAAGCGCATTGTCCTGCGCCCTCATCAGGACATAGATCAGCGCATAAATCCCACTCATCACGCCGAGCGCCCGCAAACCATAGAGCTTGGATCGAAACACGGTCATCGCATAAAAAGAGGTCAGCCCAACCGTCATCACGGCCGCGACGCCAAAGGCCGGATCAAATCCGAACCGTTCTGAAAAGGCCAGCAATAACAGATAGAAAATCGCCTGCGCCAATCCGATCAGGATATATTGCGCCGGGTGCGCCCGCGCGCCACTCGTCACCTCGAACAGGAAGTAAGCGAGGAACACAAAACCGATAAACATGGCCGCATATTTCAAGGCCCGCTCAACGCTCTGATACGGGCTTGCCTCCTGAATGAAGTTTACCGCCATGTCGCGTTCGCCCCAATTCGTGACGTCGCCCAGATTCAGATTCGCGCCGCTGCCCGGGATGCCCCTTGCCATATAGGGTACGCTCCAGTTTGCGGTGAACCCATCGTCGCTTTCACCCGCGGTATGGCGATCCGGCAGAATGCCCCCAGTAAAACTTGGATCAGCCCAATTGCTGCTCATGTTCATCTGCGTACTGCGCGAGAAAGGGCCCATCGCAAAGCGCTGCGCCCCGCTCAGCCGCATGGAGGCGGTCACGTCAATCGGTATCTCCAAGGTCTCAAGCCCTTGGATTGCACCACCTGCAAGGCGAACGCCCGCCGTCGGCGCAACACGATAACGGCCTGCCTCATTCGTGGAGGCCGCCGGTTCCATGCGCAGGTCACGCCCATTCGCTTTAACCGCGAACGTCTCCTTAATCCCGCGCGTATCCGAAACCCCGACATAGAGCCGCGCATCGGCCCAGATCGCATCTGCATCGTTTGGCACAGCATCACGCAAGATACCGGGATCAAATCGCGCGCTAAAGTCGATATCCGCCTCGTAGACAGGCACTGAATAGAGCCCGCGTTTGCGCTCGCTAACCTCAACGTCGACATCTGCCTGACCCGTGTCGGCGAAAGCAATCGCATGGCCATAGACGACGCGGTCAGGCTTCTCCGGATCGGGTGTGCGGGCATAGGGAACAACCAGAACCGGCCCAAGCACGGCCTGTGATCCACCCATAATCTGGCTGACATCGGCAATCGCGGCCTGCTGCCCGGCACTTCGCTCTGCAACAACACCATAAACCAGCATCGCCGGGATCGTCATGGCGAGCGCTAGCGCGCACACCAAGAGCAGTTTCAACCCGATGGATCGCCCCGGCAGCATCGATTTCAGATCAATCGACCCACCTTGCGTAAAAGGCGGTTGTGTCACCCCGCCATCTAGTGTGTCTGACATAATCAGACCTCCTTCTAACTTGATTGGAAGGTCCTTTAGTCGCCGCGACTTATGACGAGCACGCGACGCCAGCATGATCAGATTACGAAAAGGTCATGGCAAACCCGCCTCAATTGAAGCGGGGTCTAAGCCTTCAAAACACTCTCAACCGCGGCACGGACCAGATCGTTGGGCTCTGCCCACGGAAATGCACTGATCGTGATCAAATTGTGCGCCGTCCCATTCAGCGCGCAGAGGAGCTGCTGTGTCTTCAAAGCGATAGCCGGATCATTCTCCGGCAAGTCCAAAGCCGATGCCAAGCTCTCATAGAAAACCGAAAACCGCGCCATGCTCCTGTCATCGGCAACGAATACGCTGACATCCGATTGCGAAACATCACTCGACATGAAGACGAGAAAATAGTGCTCGCGGCGCTCCAGCCAAAAATTGACATAGGCAAATGCAATCGCATGCAAGCGCGCGTCCGGGTCCGTTTCCGCAACAGCAATCGCATCCAACTCATCAAAGAGTTCATCAAATATCTCGGCCCAAAGCTGGCGTAAAATATCGATCTTTCGCTCATAGTAGCGATACAACGTCATCACCGTGCAGCCAGCCTCTTTCGCAAGCCGCCGCATCGATACCGCCTCATACCCGTTTTCCTGAAACAGGCGCATCGCATGGCGCGCAATCGTGGCTCTCATATCGCTGATTTCGCCTTCAGACCGCGCGGGCCGCCCGCGCTTAGCTGATTTTGTTGAGAGGCCAGTGTCCATGTCGATTGTCTATAACTTTAGCGTGATTTGACCAAGCTTTCTTTTTATTATAACGCGTTCTTATTAAATAGAACAAGGCCCAAGTTATGACCGATCTCACTCCCGGAAAACTCAGATTTTTCCGCATCCTCTTCCTGATCTCCGCCATATGGAATTTTGCAGGGGCTATTCCTGGCCTGATGGACACGGTCGGCATGTTCGAGCGTGAATTCGGCCGCCCGCTGACCGACCCCGTTATGGTCTCGGTCTATCGCGGCGCATGGGGCACAGCGTTTCTGTACGGCTTTGGGTTCCTGCTGGTCGCCTATAATCCAGTGCGCCACACAGGCATCGTCTTAATGGGCGGCGCAGGCAAATTCCTCTTCGCGATCAATCTGCTATTTATGCACCTAAACGGCTGGACGTCCCCATTCGCGATCGTTGTGATCGTCGGCGACTTTGTCTTTATCGCTCTGTTTGCGGCCTATTTCATCCAGCTTAAGCGAGCGGGCCATACGATTCTATGAGAACAAATTTCCCCGGAATCCATAAAATTTGATCGATCCCACTCGCCCTATGTTCACGCCGTTTGGTTAAAGACAGTGATCAGAGAGAGTGTCATGGCCCTTCCGAAACTCAAATTGCCGACCGTCGACCGGACGTATCGCATGAAAGCGACCCCGGACCAGATCTGGGCGTTCGATACTGACTATCTTCGCCGCAAGGCAGAAGCACTGCGTCCCGTTGGGCGTCATTATACAATGCGCATCCGGTTCTACACGCTGAGTTTCTATGCGCTCATGATTGGTGCGGCGGTCGCAGCGTTCACGGTCGGCTGGTGGGCAACGTTCGCGCTGATTGGGCTCGCCTGTATGCAGCGCCAGGCCAATTATAGGCTGGCAGGCGAACTCGCTGCCAAAGCGGCGACCGCGTCATCCGACATGTTCCTGCATCTCTATAATATTGGCGCGCTTAACGTTGAAGAAGCGCCAAATGAAGCCGCTTTAGCGCTTGCACAGCAAGAAGCGGAAGCTACTCCCCGCGCATCAGTTTTGGCACGTCTGTCTCGGTTGCGCTCGCCATCCGGGCGAGAAAGCGCCTAAGCGGGCGCACACCATCCGCCGCGAGCAGTCCCAAGGTCCGCGCCGGTTTCGTCAGCATCAGATCGTTCGAAAATAGCCGATCAATGCCATCGAGCGCCAGCGCCGAACTATGCCCCTCAAAGTGCCGCGCCTGAGAATAGCGCTGAAGCACGCCCTCTGAGCCAAAATCGAGCCCGACGCGCATCGCATCCTCAACCACTTCAATCAAAGCCGCGACATCGCGCATCCCCTGATTAAGCCCCTGGCCTGCTAGCGGATTGACCCGTCGCACAGCGTCGCCAACCAGCGCACCCCGCGGTCCTATTAAAGATCGTGCCAGTTGCAGGATCAGCGGATAGCTGCCTGCCTCGCCATCAATCGTCATCTCACCGGCAAATTCAGCAAATCGTGCATTCAGTTCAGCTTCCGCAGCTTCTTTGCCCATCGCTACCAAGGCTTCAGCCGCGCCCCGCTTCATATACCAGGCCAGATTTGCCCGATCGCCTTGCAGCGGCAGCGTCGCAAACGGGCCTTCCGGGGTGAAGAGTTGCCGCGCAATCCCAAAATGCGGCTGGGAGAGTTGCACATTCGCTGTGAAAACAGATGTTTTGTAATCCCGCCCCTCTGTCGCAATGCCCAGTGCGTTTCGAACCGGTGATTTCACACCGTCACAGCCAATCAAAAGCCGCGTTTCAATCGTGCGGCCATCCTTAAGGTGAATGCGGTTCAGGCCCGGCTCACTCTCAAGTCCGGTAAACAATGCAGGCGCGATCACTTCAATATTGGCGGCCTCAGCGACAGTCTCATCCAAAACGGCCTGTAACGGCTCCGCCATGACCATATAGCCCAGTGGATCGCCATCCTCGCCGATATCGTCATCCTTAAACAGGACTGATGGCGCGCCAAAAAAGTGCGTACCGCCATCTATCGCCTCAAGCCCCATGAGCGGCTCACTCGACTCCAAGAGCGCGTCTGGAACACCCACAGATTTCAAAAGCCGCCAGCTTCCGGTCACAACCGCAAAGTTTCGCCCATCGAGGCGCTTTTCGGCTTTCGGATCGCGCGCATCAATCAAAACAACGTCCAGCCCTAGACCTGCCAGACCGAGCGCCAGAGTGGACCCCATCGGCCCTGCCCCAATAATAACAGTGTCGCGAACCGTATTCGTCATGGGTCTCCACATATCCCCGCGGGCCGCAACAATCCATGCCTGACATACAAACGGGCGTTTGCGTCGCATGCTGCATCATTTTTGTTCACTCTGCTTTTTGCAGCGCAGCATCGTCTTTTTAATTGTGGCGCACCTATGGGCAGACCCGCTTAGCTGGTGTCCTCAATAATAGTCTGTGGGAGAATGGGCATGAAACATTGGTTAGGCAAAACACTACGGGGGGCCGCTTTGCTACCCGTTGCAAGCGTCGCGGGGCTCGCCGCCTTTGCACAAGACGCTGAACTCGTAGAGCGCGTCGCAGCGCTTGAAGGACAAGCAAGCGGATATGTCGACAGCACATATCTATTCCTGATCGGCGGCCTGATCGTCATGTTTATGGCCGCAGGCTTCCTCTGTTTGGAAGCGGGACTTGTCCGCTCAAAGAACGCGTCCATGCAGTCGCTCAAAAACGTCGCGCTCTTCTCTGTCGCAGGCCTTATGTTCTGGCTGGTTGGTTATAATATGGCCTATCCGGGTAGCACAGTTCTTGGTGGCCTTTTTGGTATTCCAAGCTTTATATGGGTCGGTGAAGACACGCTCGACACTGGATATGCTTCGCACTCTGACTGGTATTTCCAAATGGTCTTTGTTGCCACAGCCGCGTCAATCGTTTCGGGAACTGTCGCTGAACGGGTCAAACTCTGGTCATTCTTGGCCTTTGTCGCAGTTCTGACAGCTTTCATCTACCCAATCGTCGCAAGCTGGGAATGGGGCGGTGGTTATCTAGACAGCGAATGGGGCTTCTCTGACTTTGCCGGATCGACTTTGGTCCACTCTACTGGTGGCTGGGCTGCATTGATCGGTGCAATCGTCATCGGACCTCGTGCGGGTAAATATTTCGGTGAGAAGGTGAATCCGATGCCGGGGTCTAATATCCCGCTAGCCGCTTTGGGTACATTCATCCTATGGTTTGGCTGGTTCGGCTTTAACGGCGCATCTCAACTGGCCGCTGGCACATTTGATGATATCAACGCGGTCGCGAAAATCTTCGCCAACACAAATATGGCCGCCGTCGGTGGTGTTCTCGCTGCAATGATCCTAACGGCGATCCTGTATAAAGGGAAAGTCGATCCTACGATGGCGTTTAATGGCGCGATTGGTGGATTGGTTTCAATCACAGCAGAGCCTCTCGCTCCGAGCATGGGTTTCGCGGTCCTAATCGGTGCGATTGGTGGTGTGCTGGTCGTCCTGACCATCCCGCTTCTCGACAAGTTTAAAATTGACGACGTCGTTGGCGCGATCCCGGCTCACCTCGTGTGTGGTATTTGGGGGACGATCATTGTCGCAGCGTCATACGGCAACGCGATTATGCCGCCAGCACCAGATGCAGACGGCGCAATTGGCGTCAGCTATGTCGGTCAACTCGTTGGCGTTGGCCTGACTGCCGTCTTCGTCTCCGCCGCCTCATTCATCGTCTGGTACGCACTGAAAATGACGATCGGTGTCCGTGTCAGCGAGGAAGAAGAACAACTCGGCCTCGACCGTTCAGACACTGGCGTCGAAGCCTATCCGGAGTTTGCGTCTTAAGCACTCCACACTTTATCGAAGCCGGGTCTTTTCGCTTTCTCCTGGCTCGGCTTCGGTTACCAGTACGCCTTCCGTTTCGTTTCGTGGAGGCGTTTCCTCCCGACTAGCCCCGCCCACAAAGGCGGGGCTTTTTTTAGTTTGCATCGCCTACTGACAAAAACTTATCCGAATTCGGACCATTCCTATTGACACATAACTGTCATATAACTTACCCATTGAGTTATGTTACAAAAATATGACATCCTTAATGTCCCTCGACTGCTGGCTCTTTCGGCCGCCGGAGGACTAAGCTTGACCGCAGCCGCAACGGCAGAGCCGACAACACCGTGCACACCGAATGACGGCTACGCATCCACCCTGTCCGCCTATGTGCAAGAAGTTGAAAGCTGCCTGTCCGGTGCGGTCGACATTGAAACAGAAATTGAAACCGAACTTCTGTCACGCATCAATTCAGTGCGCGCAGAAGCGGGCTTAGCAGGACTGAAAGTCCGTGACGGCTTTACGCGTGCCGCGCGTGCCCACGCACTCGATATGTCTGAACGCGGGTTTGCCGCTCACACAGATCCCGAGGGCCGCGATCACCTGTTCAGAATTCGCGCCATCGACCGCTCGACACTGATCGGGGCCAGTGGGGCCGCCGTGCTGAAAACGTCCGGCGGAAATGACGGTGGGGACCTATTTGTCCTTCTACAAGAGGATGAGCAGAACAATGCCAATATGCTGAGTGATGCGTTCACGCATGTCGGCTTTGGGATTATCCGCGATGAAGCAGGTTTGAGCGTGACGATCCTGTTCGGCGACGTTCGCGGTGAGCTTAAAAAACCGCTCCCGCTAAGTTTTGCCGGCTACGCATCCATTCGCACAGCCCTGTTTGAAGACGGCAGCCGGAACCGCGCCTGGGGCCTAAGCAATGAGGCCACAGGCGAATTGCTTGCCAAGGGCAACGGGCGACGTATCGCAGCAGATCGCCTGGAAAGCGTCGACGTTGCGGCTCTTGATATCCTGGTCGAAAATGGCGCCAACACATATGCGCTAAAGGGTCCATTGGTCTCCACGCGCTAGCCTGAGCCAGCAAAACAGCACATGACAAAGGGCGGAGCCTGCTTGGCTCCGCCCTTTATTTTCACTTAAATGCTGGTTCTACTTGCCCCAATCCATTCCCATGGACTTTTTCATCCAGTCAGAGAAATTTGACGGTTTTTCAAGTTCCTTTGGATCAAGGCTGCCATAGGCGATGATCGGACCTTCAGCCGTTTCCAGCCGCACACCAGCGATGCGATGATCCATTCCAGTCCAGCGATCTGCATTCGCAGGGTCTACGATCAGCATAACCCGTTCACCACCCTCGCCATTTTCATCGCGCCCAAAAATCAGCCCGTAGACCTTCTCGCGCCCAAACAGGCCATAAGATGTCGCTTGTGATTTGCCATCTAAAAGCACTTCATCATGGGTAAACCTTCGCCGCCATTGCAGGACGTGCATGCGCTCGCTCATAACGACTTTCAGGTCAACTTGGTGGAGGCCGAGGCGGACAATATCAGCGTGCATGGGAGGAGCCTTCTTATTATTTATTGATAAACAATAATAGCAGCACGCTCAATGTCAATAAAAAACCCCGGCACAAGGGGCCGGGGCTCGCTAAGCTTGATGTCGAAACCTACTGTTCAGCAAGCCGCAAGAAACGGTTCCGCATATCCTTATCGGTCTTGAAGACGCCGGTGAATTGCGTGGTAATCGTGGTGACATCCTTGTGATGGACACCGCGCGTCGACATGCACTGGTGTTCCGCATCAATCAGGACCGCAACGCCCATTGGCGCAAGGCTTTCGGTAATCGCATCGCAAATCTGCGCCGTCATTGTCTCCTGCGTCTGCAAACGCTTCGAGAAGATCTCAACGACGCGCGCAAGCTTTGAAATCCCGACGACAGCACGGGTCGGCATGTAGGCCACGAAGGCCTTACCGAGGAACGGCGCCATGTGGTGCTCGCAATGGCTCTCAACATCGATGTTCTTCAGCATTACGATGTCATCATAGCCCTGCACGTCATCAAAAGTGCGCGACAGGTACGTCACCGGATCTTCTTCATATCCGGAGAACCATTCCTTATAAGCTTTGACAACGCGTTTTGGCGTGTCCAGCAGACCTTCACGCTTCGGGTCGTCGCCCGCCCATGCAATGAGCGTGCGGACCGCCTCCATAGCTTCATCCATGCTGGGGCGTTCTACAGGGTCAGCGCGCAAAATCTGGTCTTTCGGTGTGATGGCGTCCATTGCCATAATCGTTATCCTTAGTCTGAGGGACGGAGGTCGAGCCGGGGTCTTGCAGCTTACCAATCAAGGCAGAGAAGAACCGGACTTAACGCCCGCCCGGAGTGTTACCCTCAGGGCGTGTGGTGAACATAGGGCTTTTCTACCGAACATTCCAGACTCGTTTACGGCAAGATTTCTGAATCGGATGATTCAAAAAACGATCAGGCGGTTTTTTTCTGGAGAACGCTCTTGCGCTGTGCCTTGATTTTCGGCGCGACACCAAAGGTCACACAGACGCCTTTTCCGGCTCCCTTGGCCACATAAAGCGCTTTATCCGCAAGGCTCAGCGCCTGGCTCGGTGACTTACCATGAACCGGGTAACGCGCATGTCCGATCGAGGCGCCAATGCGCAGAACCTTGCCGTTTGCCGGATAAGGCCTCGAGATGATCTCGATCAGGCGCGTGCCATACTCGTTCATTTTCTTCAGGGTCGTGTCACCGGTCGGCGCAATCACGAGGAACTCGTCCCCGCCAAGCCGGATCAGCAGGTCTTCGGACTCGGTCACTTCTTTGAGGCGAGCGGCTGCGGCCTTAATGACATAGTCACCGGCATTGTGTCCGTGCGTGTCATTGATCGATTTGAACCCGTCAAGGTCAATCAAAAGAAAATCATACTGCGCTTTTGTCGGTCCGATCTGACGGAAGAATTGCTGCAGGCGATTACGATTGCCCAGCCCGCTTAGCTGATCATGAGCGGCCTGATGCGCCTCATGCTGGATCAGTTTCTGCATGTGCTGGCGGGCGACTTCAGAGTGATTGGCCACAATGAAAGAGCAAAAGCCCGTCATCAAAAACGCGCCAACAATATTTGCAAACAGCGCATTTGAATGCTGCTGGTCTGTCATTTCGACAATCTGCAGGGTGTCCAGATGGGTTCCGCTGACGGCGACCGCGACAAAAATCAAGACATTCAAACCAATCATACCGATCGCAGTGCGGACAGGCAGGACCATCATTGCAGCAACAGGAATCCCAATAAGCAACGGGATTGTCGGGCTATTGAAGCCGCCTGTCATAAGAACTTCAGCCCACAACGCCAGACAGAACGCCGCAAAGAAAAAGGGAACACGCCTTTTGAACGTCTCGAGATTTTCAGCTGATTTGTAGACCAGAAAGAAGACGGAGATAATCGCCAGGCTCATCAGGTAATTGACGAGGCCAACATTATCGAACCCAAAGGCCATGAACTGGCCAGCCGTAACTATAAATGCGATTACTAGGACGATCCTCAAAATCGCGCGAACGCGCAAACGGCGGATCTCATCAGCCCCGACCTGCCAGAACGCATCGCTCTCCGGCATGATGAGACTTTCCAGCCCGGCAAGTTGCACGATCTTCTTCTTCATCCTGCCGATTATGCAGGAAGGGCTCTAAATTAGGCTTTCCGGGGCAAGAAAATCTACCGGTATACGTTAACCATGATAATTTTCACGCTCATTGCAAAACGCGGATTTACCCGAAACAACAGTCTTAGCCCAGCGTCACACTTGGCGAAGGCAGCGAGTGTGATAACTGTCTGCACAAGCGATTGATGAGAGCAAGAAAACATGACGGTGATGAGCGATAGTGACGCCCTGCAAGGCATGGAACCGATGCAGACGATTGATGTCCGCGAGGTCTTTGGCCTTGAAACAGATATGGTCGTTCACGGTTTCGAAACGCGCACGGAATACGTGCCCGCAATCGATGAAAGCTATCGCTTCGATCCACAGACCACACTCGCTCTGCTCGCCGGTTTTGAGCATAATCGCCGGGTCATGGTGCAGGGCTATCACGGCACGGGTAAATCGACCCACATTGAGCAAATCGCGGCGCGCCTGAACTGGCCGATGATCCGTGTGAACCTCGACAGTCATGTCAGCCGGATCGACATGGTCGGCAAGGACGCCATCGTCCTGAAAGACGGACAGCAGATCACCGAATTCCGTGAAGGTATCCTGCCATGGGCGCTGCAACGTCCTGTCGCCATCACATTCGACGAATATGATGCAGGCCGCCCAGATGTGATGTTCGTGATCCAGCGCGTTCTGGAAGCCAGCGGTAAACTGACGCTGCTCGACCAGAACCGCGTGATCGCGCCGAACCCGTATTTCCGCCTGTTTGCGACGACAAACACGGTCGGCCTCGGCGACACGACCGGCCTCTATCACGGCACCCAACAGCTAAACCAGGGCCAAATGGACCGTTGGAGCATTGTCACCACGCTGAACTATCTAGAGCATGATGCCGAGGTGGACATCGTTTCGACGAAGGCCACCAATGTGGATAAGGAAACGCTCGGTAAAATGGTCACCCTCGCCGATCTGACGCGGAACGCCTTTATGAATGGCGATCTCTCCACCGTGATGAGCCCGCGAACCGTGATCACATGGGCCGAAAACTTCGCCATTTTCGGCGATCTCGGCCACGCCTTCCGCATGACCTTCCTGAACAAATGTGACGAGCTGGAACGGCCACTGGTCGCGGAAATGTATCAGCGTTGCTTTGCTGAGGAACTGCCGGAAAGCGCGTTGATGGTGAAGGTGGCTTAGGCTGTAAATTGCCGGAGCTGCTCTTTAGGATTGCAATTCTTGTTGTCGCCATTGCGGTATTCATCATCGTAATTTTCGCGCATGCTTATCTGCTCGAAAAGCGCTTCCCACTTCGAGAGAAGCAAGTGCGGTGGAATCTGATCCTATTACAAGTTATCTCGCTAACTTGGGTTTTTACAGCCATTGCTGTCTGGCGCGCATTGAAAGAACCGACATCAGACACTCTGATTATTCTCGCGTTGTCTGTCCTCGTCTTGGCTTGCTCTTATTTCCTGCAATTCTGGCCTGGCGCAGACTTAGATGATCAAGGGATTATTTTTCGGCGTTTTTATGGGCGAAAAATCTATGTGCGTTGGCGAGATATTATAGCCAGCAGGCTGACTTGGTACTCATCCTTGCTGCGAATAGAAACAAGCGACGGTCGGAAGCTTGGTTTGCAAGTCGTAAATAGAGGCATTTGGCCCCTTTGGGAGGAACTTGTGAAAAGAAACGTCCCTTCACCTACTGAGGAAGACCTCAAAGCAGCAATTGAACGCCAACAGCGAGGCTAATCGTCTGGTTGCGGAAAGCGGCGAATGCCTAATCCTTTGGCACTTGCGTGATCAGTCGCGCGCTGCGTTGGCCTGAGAAATATGCCCAGATCCAGCTGATAGAGACCGCGATCTTGCTGCGGTTCCCGATCAGGAAGTAAATGTGCGCGAGGCCCCAGACCCACCAGCCGAGTGTGCCGCGCAGTTTGGTCCAGCCGAAATCGATCACCGCCTCGCTCGGCCCAATCGTGGCGAGGTTTCCAGCGTGCTTATACTTGAACGGCTTCAGCTTTTTGCCCTTAATCTGGCGTTTGATCAGCTTGCCAACATACTTACCCTGCTGTTTCGCTGCCGGTGCAATCCCAGGCACAGGATTGTCGTCCTTATCCATGACAGAGGCCGTATCGCCGATCACAAAGATGTTCTCATGCTCTGGAATATTCAGTTGCGGTGTGACCACAGCCCGGCCAGCGCGGTCAGCTTCCATATCCAGCCATTCCGCCGCCTTAGAGGCGCGAACTCCGGCCGCCCAGATTGCCGTGTGAGAGCGGATAAACTTGTCATTCGCCTGAACGCCCTCTGCAGTAATATCCGTCACGCGGTGATCGGTCAGAATATCGACGCCGAGCTTTTCCAGCGCTTTCGCCGCATAGTCGGACAGGTCCTCCGGCAAAGCCCGCAAGATCCGGTCACTTCCTTCGATCAGCAAAACGCGTGTGCGCCGCGTATCGATGCGCCGAAACTCTTTCGGCAGCACAGAATGCGCCAGCTCAGCGATAATTCCGGCAAGCTCCACACCGGTTGGCCCCGCGCCGATGATCGCAAAGGTCTGATGCGCCTTGCGTTCTTCTTCGCTGGTCGCAAGCTCCGCCTTTTCAAACGCACTCAGAATTCGGCGGCGAATTTTGATCGCATCTTCAAGCGTTTTCAGGCCCGGCGCATACTCTTCCCAATGTTCATTGCCGAAATAGGAGTGGCGAGCACCGGTCGCGAGCACCAGACTATCGAACGCGATCGTATCGCCATTGCTTAGGCTCACCGTCTTCGCATCCTTATCAACACCGCTGACCTTAGCCATCAGGGTCGTCACATTCCGGCATTTACGCACCAGCCGCCGCAGTGGCCACGCCACATCAGAGGTTGGCAGGATTGTCGTCGCCACCTGATACAAAAGCGGCTGGAACAGGTGATGGTTCTTCTGATCGATCAGCGTCACCCTGACATTCCGCTTGCCGCGGATTTCATTCACGCAGGACAGTCCACCAAACCCGCCCCCAACGACAACCACATGATGTTTCTCAGCCATATCAGCACCCTCTTAGGTTGAGCATACACTTTCGTGCTCATGCGGAGGATGTGCGCCTCTAAGCGATCACGGTCAACAGCGCGCGCGTTCACGTTTGATGTCGTGGATGTGAGGAAGCGTGAGGTTAAGCTTCGCCAGCCGTCTCGAACATAGCCGCTTCCATCGCTTCTTGTGGCGACTTGCCTGCCCAGATCACGAAGTTGAACGCCGGAACAAACATGTTCACCGCATCCAGTCCGGCCGCCATAACCGCGCGCACTTCGCCTGAATCGGGTTCTGCGCGATCCAGCATCGGAATGGCATGGCGGAAAATGATCACCTGCTCCTCGGCCCAGTAATCGAAATGACCGAGCCATAAACGCTCATTCGCCATCATCACCAGTTCAGCAATCTGCATCCGGCGCGCCGATGTCGGCTTCACATCAAGCGTGATTGAGAAATGCAGCGCCGGCGGCTCCGCGCGATTGGCAAAAAGGGCACCCATATCGCCCCAGCGCGTCGCGGCCACACATTGCAGGCTGACATCATCTTCATCGCGTTGAAAATCCCAACCGGATTCCGTCAGGCAGCTTTCGACCAGTTCCAGTGCGTCGACGCTATGATCTTCTGATTGGCTTAGAGACAGGCTCATCGAGAATCCCCTTTCCGAATCGCTACGGCATTCTGACCGTTCCTTACGCTATCATGGGGCCAAAGCCGCGCAAGAGTCTTGGTTAAATAGCAGTGTATAAGTCTAAATCGAGCGAGGTATTCGCGGCATTTGGCTGCTTGCCCTCGATCAGGTCACGCTTTGCCAGAATGGACACGATCAGAAAGCGCATAACCAGCTTGATCCGCGGCGTCTCGCGCAGATCGGGATGGGTCAGAACCCAAATATCCTGTTTGGGGATTGGCGTTGACCCGGGCAGGCGAACCAAGCCGGGATTTGGATCATCCATATAACATGCGCCGCGGATCAGGCCGTGGCCCGCAAGAGCAGCACGGTGGCGCATTGTAGCATCGTCGATAGCCATAGACACACGAGCCTCAGGAACAGCGGATGCGTCAATCCAGTCTGGGCGCTCTTCCGCCGCACTCGGCGTGATCCATACGCGCTCTTCGGGAGGCGTTTTGATGAGATAATCCGGAGCGCAATAGTGCGCGATATAATACGGAAACAGTCGTCGCCCGACGAGATGTTCAGGCGGGTTCTGCGTCGCTCGGATAACAATATCGGCTTCTGAGCGATCTAGATCAGCAAAAGCATACCCAGTTTTGATGTTGAGCCTGATTTGCGGATGCGCTCTCCCAAATGCAGCGAAGTCATCGAGCAATAAGAATTGCCCAATCGCCTGCGGGATAGACAGCGTAACGACACCACTGATCTGATCCGGACCTGCGCGCGCTTTTCGCTCGGCCTCTAAAATGGCCTGCTCCATAATTTTGGCGGCATCCAGCGCAGCCATGCCTTTGGTCGTGACCTGATATCCAGCAGGCGTTTTCTCAAACAGATTAGGGTCAAGCGCTGCAAGGCGTCTCGAAATCGTTGAGTGATTAACGCCGATGACCTTGGCGGCCGCGCGCAGGCTTTTCTCGCGGTGGAGCGCCAAGATTAGTCTGTAATCATCCCATATCATCGGTGCATTTATGCACCAATATACTCCTTTTTCAATCCGGGACAGATCAATACCGCACCAAGTAGGGTCTGGGTTCACTACCTTGGAGACCTCAAAATGCGAAAAACGCTCACTGCCGCCGCCCTCGCCCTAGGGCTGCTCAACACAGGCTGCGCACTCAACTCAACAGCCCAATCTGCTGCACCTGATGTTGCTGAGAACAGCGCGCCAGTTCCGGTTTCTCTGAAAAAGGGACAGGTGATCTCCTACATCCTGATCAACTCGAAACGCTCAAATGAGGCTCAATCCGCCCGCCAAGACTATTATGAAAAGGCTTTCCCGCTCGCCAGCGGATTTGGCCTCCAGCGCTTGATCGACCTACAGGTCCCCACAAGCTTCGTTGGTGAGACAAAACGCGACGCTGTCACTCTTTTCTCCTACCCCGATACGGCCTCAGAGGCCGGTTTGGCAAATCACCCGGATTGGCCTGCAATCAAGGCCATGCGCCCGGACGCTTGGGACGAATTGATCATCTTTACAGGCGAACTCGAAAACGATCTCGCTTTCAATTTCGACCCAACAAAGGCCTACACACTCGCTGTCGCTGAGATTAATCCCGACGCGCCTGAGGCCTATAACGCTTACATGAGTGGGATCGAACCAGGCCTGAACGAGATGGGTGGCCGTTTTATCTACAGACTCATCAACCCCAAGATTGAATCCCACGGCAAGCAGTATGATAAAGATGTCCAGGTCACGCTGGTCGAATGGGACGACCTCTCAACCATTGGCAAATACACCAGCACCGACACCTACAAGGCGAACGCTAAATTTTTCAGTGACGGCGTGCGCGGCTTCGAATTTTTCCAGATCGCGCCTGCTGGCTAATCTGCCTCCGTCCCGCCTTCAATCTCGGAAATCCGCTGCTCTAGCGCTTCAACCCGTTCCAGCGCCTGCACAGCGATCGCTTTCAAGGCTTCAACTTCTTCACGGGTTGCAAGGTCCATATCGGAGATCATTTCCCGAAGGCGGGATTGTCCCGCGGTTTTCACCTCTTCTCCGGCGGCGCGCGCAGCGCCCATCGCACCCGTCATCAGGCCCGCAATATCGTCTAGGATTGGATTTTTCGTGGCCATGGCGCGCGCTTTCTCTGTCTTGAACCCGATTTCATTGTCCACTAGCAAATGGGGTGTCGGGGCTAAAGAGGGAAGACCGCCGCATGAGTTTGCTTGCTATCTCTGCCATGAGCTTTCCGGAATGGAGCCCAGCCCTGTTCCAGATCGACCTTGGCTTTCTCGGCCTCGGCAAGTTTCCGATCCGCTGGTACGCGCTTGGCTATATTGCAGGCCTGATGATCGCGTGGCGCTATGCTCTCGCTCTTATTGAGCGACCAAAAATGTGGGGCGGGGAAGCACCCACGACGCGCGAGGGCATTGATGACCTACTGTTCTGGGCCACGCTCGGCGTCATTTTGGGCGGACGGCTCGGCTACCTCTTTTTCTACGATCTCCCGAATAATTTCGATGAGTTCACGAAAGATCCCATGCGCGCCCTGCGCATCTGGCAGGGCGGGATGAGCTTTCACGGCGGCATGCTCGGCGTTGCGCTCGCCATCACCTACGTCTCGCGCAAGTATAAGCTGCCATTACGCTCGATCGCCGACATTGGCGGCGTCACAGCCGGGTTCGGCATCTTTTTTGTGCGCATCGCAAATTTCGTGAACGCTGAACTTTATGGGCGGCCTGTCTCTGAGGGCCAGGAAAGCTGGGGCATGATTTTCCCGCAGGGCCGTGCTGTGCCGACGTCTACTCCGCCATCCTATAATTGGGAAACAGGGGAATGGGTCTATAGCGGCGCAGAAGTCGCGCGCTATCCCAGCCAGCTTTATGAGGCCGTTCTCGAAGGCTTGATCCCGGTCATCGTAACATCGCTGCTCGTCTGGCGGTTCAAGGCCCTACAGCGCCCCGGCCTGATCGGGGGTCTCTTCCTTCTGATGTACGGAATCGGCCGCAGCATCGCAGAACAGTTCCGCGAGCCGGACAGTTTTGTAACATGGCTGCCGGACTGGATCACGATGGGCCAGCTGCTCTCTATCCCGATGTGGGCTGGCGGTCTCTATCTGGTCTGGACAGCGCTCAGCCGTGAACGCGTCAGTGCAGCACAGAGCGCCTAACGGTTCGCCCCGGGCACCCATTTTACATCATCAGCGCCATTATTGTTCGCCGCGCGTCCGGCCACGAACAGCCAATCCGACAAGCGGTTGGCATAGGACAGCGCTTCAGCACTGATAATCTCGTCCTCAAAAGACGCCGCATGCGCAATTTCGCGCTCAGCGCGGCGTGTCAGGGTCCGCGCGACATGCAGATGCGTCGCCAGCTGCGATCCGCCCGGCAGGATAAAACTGTCCAGTGGCGCAATATCGGCATTCATCACGTCAATCTCGGCTTCCAGGCGCTTCACCTGCGCCTCAATGATCCGCAGAGGTTCCCAGGACAGCTCTTTGCCCCGATCCGGCGTCGACAGATCCGCGCCAAGATCAAACAGATCATTCTGAATCCGACGGATCGCGGCCAGCATCTCACCCTCAGCATGCAACGCCGCAACACCGAGCGCAGAGTTCACCTCATCAACTGTGCCATACGCTGTGACCCGCGGGTGCCATTTATTCACGGGCTCCCCTGTCGAGAGCCGCGTTTTCCCTTTATCGCCGGCTTTGGTGTAAATCTTATCGAGTTTGACCATGATTTTCTCCTAAGACAGCGAAATTGAGCCAAGCACGATGCCCAGCAACACAAGGATGGCGATCACGACAAACTGAACCATGACCCGTAACCGCATCAGCTGGTTGGATCGGCTCGCCTGCCCCTCATCGGTACGCGTAATGTTAATCAGCCCCAAGACCAAAACAACGACAAGCGCCGCCAGCGCCAGATAAAAACCATAAGATAAAACTGTCGCCATCTGTCGGGCCTCTCAACACTCTAAGGCTGACATATATGGCGCGGGTTCCGCGTCCAGCGCTGCGACACATGCAATCGTTTATAAACCCTCGGACTCAACTCTTGGCAGATTAGCTATTGGCGAATCCGTTTCCTCACGCTATGTCGGCTTTGAAGATCAGCGATGCGGGCTGCATCCATCTTCCAATCTGCGCGAAACGATCAGATTAGCCACGACTCTATTCGCGCGTGAACCGTCCTGTAAAACGGACCAAGACAGATCAGGAACTTTGCCAATGGCAATGCAGCGCAAGCGCCGTCGCCGCTCAGGCGGAAACAATAATAACAACAATAACAATCCGAACCGCCATTTTGAGAGCAACGGCCCCGACGTGCGTATTCGTGGCTCGGCCCAGCAAATCCTCGATAAATACCTGCAATATGCCCGTGACGCGCAGACTTCCGGCGACCGGATCAAGGCTGAAGGCCTGTTCCAGCACGCCGAACACTATGCCCGCATCGTCGCTGAATTTGAAAAAATCAAAGAAAAAGAACGCGCTGAACGCGAAGAGCGTGATGCAAAACGTGCTGAAGAGCGCGCCCAACGCGATGCCGAACGCGCCGCTGAGAGAGCCGCGCGCGGCGAAACCGATGAGGATGACGCCGAAACCGTTTCTGAAGACGCTGAAGCCAGCTCAGAAGAGGGCGAAGACAAGCCCCGCCGCAGTCGCCGTCGCAGCAGTCGACGCGATGAAGACAGTTCAGACGCTATGAAAGTCATCGATGGCGATGAGAGTAGCGATGAGCCTGTCGCAGCAGAAGCGGAGGCCGAAAAGCCGAAGCGCCGCCGCTCCTATACCCGCAAATCTGAGCCTGCTGAAGAAGACGGCGTTATGAAAACGCTTTCCCGTGGTGCAGAACCGGAAACCGTCGCCGAGACGGAATAGGGGCTAGTCCTCTCGCTGCACACGCGCTTTCCCGCGTCCCTCGGCCAGAGCCTTGATCGCGCCTCTGAATGTGCGCACTTCCTGCAGTGTCCAATCCCCGCGAATAAATCCATTGCGGATATTTGACTGCATGAGCGGCTTTTTCTCGGGCGGATGAAAATAGCCCGCGCGCTCCAGCTCATCCTCCAAATGCTCAAACATCCGGATCAGGTCCTCGCGCGGTGCAGGCGGTTCAACGCCTGCTTTCTCGCCTTCCCAACGCCCGACCTGCTCAGTCGCAGTCCCCCATCCCGCACAGAAGACCGCCACAGCCTGCGCCAGATTGAGCGAGGCAAAAGCCGGATTTACCGGATAGGTCAGGATCGCATCGGCCAGCGTCACAGCATCGCTGGGCAGTCCATGCGCCTCCCCGCCAAACATGACGCCGCTCTTCAACCCCCGCTCTCGAATGAACGAAACACCATCTGAAACACCGAAAACCGGCTTTTCCATACCGCGTGGCCGCGCCGTTGTTGCGAGAACTGTTGAGAGATCGGCAATCGCGGCCTCGGCGGTCTCAAACACCTCCACCGTTACCCCTTCGCGAAAGGCCCCGGCCGCAAGTGGTTTCGCCGCCAGATTCGGCCAGCCATCGCGCGGCGCAATCAGGCGCAGCTCACTCAACCCAAAATTCAGCATCACCCGAGCCGCAGAGCCAATATTCTCGCCCATTTGCGGCGTGTGAAGAATAATGACCGGGGCGCTCATGGAAATCTACTGAGCCCGCATTTCCTGCGACCGCATCGGCATCGCGTCGATCAACGCAAAAACATCGGAATTTGAAACAGGAGTGCGCCAAGTTTTCTTCAAGCCTGTATCCTTGCCAATCAAATGCACCCCTCTGAAACCCGGCGCGCAATTCGTACGCGCCCGCAGTCCTGCAATATCCTCACGCTCGGCCAGTTGCCGAACATCAATTTCCCCAGCCTCGTCCATAAACGGTGTCCAGCTCGTCAAAACACCATCCCGAAGCCAGACGACAATCATGTCACGATCGAGATAGCCGGGCCAATCTTTCGAGACCTCACTATACTGTTCGCTATAAAATGGCAGCCCGGTTGGACCGGTATCATCGCCTGTACAAATCACGAGAAGGCGATTTTGCATATCCGCCAAGACCAACGGGCTTTCGCCTTGTTCAGGGTGTGTATCATACGCCTGACTACATCCGGCAAAGACCTGCGATAACAGAGCAATCATGATAAGCTTGGTGTACATCCAGACCCCTTTAGCTGTTCGACTTACGTCATCCTTTTGACGCCGCCTCTACACCTGCTATAGGCAGCGCTGAAATTGAATACCAACCTCAAAAGGAACACCTCCCATGGCTAAGATCAAGGTCGAAAACCCAATCGTCGAAATGGACGGCGATGAGATGACCCGCATCATCTGGCAGATGATCAAGGACCAGCTCATACACCCCTATCTCGATGTGGATCTGAAATATTACGACCTGTCGATTGAAAGCCGCGATGAGACCGACGACCAGATCACCCATGACGCTGCCCACGCCACGAAAGAGCACGGCGTTGCTGTCAAATGCGCAACCATCACGCCGGACGAAGCCCGCGTTGAAGAGTTTGGCCTGAAGAAAATGTGGCGCAGCCCGAACGGCACGATCCGGAACATTCTGGGTGGCGTCGTCTTCCGTGAGCCGATTGTGATCGACAACGTCCCTCGCCTCGTCCCCGGCTGGACACAACCTGTCGTCGTCGGCCGTCACGCCTTCGGTGACCAGTACAAGGCCACAGACTTCCTGATCCCCGGCAAAGGGAAAGCGACGATCAAATGGGTCGGCGAAGACGGTCAGACGATCGAACACGAAATCTTCGACTTCCCCGACAGCGGCATCCTGATGGGCATGTACAACCTCGACCAGTCCATCCGCGACTTTGCCCGCGCCAGCTTCAATTACGGCCTGCAGCGCAAGTGGCCGGTCTACATGTCGACCAAAAACACGATCCTGAAAAAATATGACGGTCGCTTCAAAGACATCTTCCAGGACGTCTTCGACGCAGAATTCAAAGATGCGTTTGACGAATTCGGTGGCACGTATGAGCACCGCTTGATCGACGACATGGTTGCAGCCGCGATGAAATGGTCCGGCGGCTATGTCTGGGCCTGTAAAAACTATGACGGCGACGTTCAGTCAGACACAGTTGCGCAGGGCTACGGCTCGCTCGGCCTGATGACCTCAGTCCTCATGACGCCGGATGGCAAAACGGTTGAGGCCGAAGCCGCGCACGGCACAGTGACCCGCCACTATCGCAACCACCAGAAGGGCGAAGCGACGTCCACAAACTCTATCGCCTCCATCTTCGCATGGACACGAGGCATCGGACACCGTGGCCGCATGGACAACACGCCGGAAGTCACAGCCTTCGCTCAAAAACTCGAAGATACGGTCATCAAAACCGTCGAAAGCGGCCAGATGACGAAAGACTTGGCCCTCCTGATTGGCCCGGACCAAGACTGGCTAACAACCGAAGGCTTCCTCAACGCCGTCGGCGAAAACTTCGAAAAGGCCATGTCTGCGGGCTAAAGCCGCGTGACACCTAACATTTCAATACACCGAGCCGCCCCGGGGGATGAACACACCCTCGGGGCGATTGGCTCTGCGACCTTCCTCGAAAGCTTCATCGAGGACATTCCCGGTCCTGATCTCATCAAGCACTGCCACACCCAGCACAGCGTTGAGACCTATAGCGAGTACCTCACCAAGTCCGATCCGCGCTATGCCTGTTGGATTGCGTCTTACGCCAAGACCGGCGCACCCATCGGCTATGCGCTGACCTGCCCGCCTGATCTTCCTATGGAGAACACCGACACCGATATCGAGCTCAAACGGATCTATGTCTTCTCCCGCTTTCACGGCTCAGGCGCGGCAAAGGCGCTCAATGACCTTGCTGATGCCCATGCCCGCAACCTGAATTGCCGCCGCATCCTGCTCGGCACTTATGAGGACAATCAACGCGCCATCGCCTTCTATCACCGCGAAGGCTACGAAAAGATCGGCACACGCCAGTTCCAGGTCGGCGACCAGATCTTCGACGATATCATCATGGCCAAGCCGCTCTAGGCGACAGCCTTTACAAATCACAAACCTGACCTTGCAAATTCACCACGAGCGCGAAAGCAATGGATGACGCCGCTTTGTTATGATGTTTTACGGTAAAGCGCGTGAGATCATGTTTTTAGCATATCCAGACTGGCTTTTATGGACCATCAGCGGCCTTGGGTTTGTCCTGTGCGTCTACACGCTTGTGCGGTGGCGCAGAAGCTGGGAAGCCTGCCGTCCCATGCCATTCAAGAGCATGCGTATACGCTACATTAAAGGCCTTGTTTTCGCACTGGCCCTCATGACGGGACCGTATCTCCTTTCGGCCACGTCCAGCTGTAATCCTCAGCCCGATGGCTCATGTTCAGGCCAAGTCGCATAGACCCCCTGCGATCGAAGCTATCGCCCCCTTGCAAAACCACCCCAATTGAGGTCTGAAACTCGCGGCGAAGCGAGGAAGCAGATATGTCAGGTGTTGTCGTTGTCGGCGCTCAGTGGGGCGATGAGGGAAAAGGCAAAATTGTCGATTGGCTGTCTCACCGCGCCGATGTCATCGCCCGCTTTCAGGGCGGTCATAATGCAGGGCATACGCTCGTCATCGACGGGCAGACGTATAAGCTCAACCTGCTCCCCTCAGGGGTTGTTCGTGGCGGCAAGCTCTCAGTCATCGGCAATGGTGTCGTCGTTGATCCGTGGCAATTGCTCTCCGAAATCGACAATATGGCCGCTGGCGGCATCCAGCTCACGCCGGATGACCTTCTGCTGGCTGAAACCGCCTGTCTGATCCTGCCTTGGCATAAAGATCTCGACGGTGCGCGCGAAGGCGCGGCCAGTGACGGCGCTAAAATCGGCACAACGAAACGCGGTATTGGTCCCGCCTATGAGGATAAAGTCGGCCGCCGCGCCATCCGCGTGGCAGACCTCGCCGATGAAGCCGCCCTCGATCAAAAACTCGAACGCCTGATCGCACACCACACCCCACTGCGCACTGGCCTTGGCCTAGACGCACCGGATGCCGCAGCCCTTAAAGCCGATCTCCTGAAAATCGCGCCCCGAATTCTCGCCTATGCAGGCCCGGCCTGGAAAATGCTGGGCGAAAGCGAGAAACTCGGACGCCGCATCCTGTTTGAGGGCGCACAAGGCGTCATGCTCGACGTCGATCACGGCACTTATCCATTCGTCACGTCTTCCAATGTCGTATCCGGTCAGGCCGCTGCCGGAACAGGGCTCGGCCCCCGCGCGGTCAGCTATGTCCTCGGCCTTGCAAAAGCCTACACCACCCGCGTCGGCGCTGGTCCCTTCCCAACAGAGCTCTTCGATGAGGTCGGCCAAGGCTTGGGCGAGCGCGGCCATGAGTTCGGCACTGTCACAGGCCGTGCACGTCGCTGCGGCTGGTTTGACGCCGTCATGGTCCGCCAAGCTTGCGCGGTTTCCGGCGTCGATGGCTTAGCTCTAACAAAGCTAGATGTCCTAGACGGCATGGACGAAATTAAAGTCTGCACGGCTTACGAACTAGACGGACAAACGCTCGATTATCTGCCCGCGACGGCGGCCGCACAGGCCCGTGTCAAACCGATTTACGAAACCATGCAGGGCTGGTCTGGCTCAACCCGCGGCGCGCGCAGCTGGAATGATCTGCCTGCTCAGGCGGTCAAATATGTCCGCCGTCTTGAAGAGCTTGTCGGGAAACCCTGCGCGCTTGTCTCCACATCGCCGGAGCGCGAAGACGTGATCCTGATGCGCGACCCATTCGAGCGCGGTTAAGCCGCGACCTCTTCAGGCTCTGAATCCGGCGCGTCATATCGCTGTTGCAGCGTGAAAGCGTGTTCGCTCGGCCCATCACAGCGCAGACGGCATAATCTTTCCCAGCACTCTTCTAACGAGACCCGCTGCCCACGTTTGGACCAGAACATCACCATGGTTGCGCCGTCAGATCGATCAACCCAATGACGCAACCGTTTCATCCCCTCAGCATGCGACCGCATTCGATAGGCGAAACCATGAAGGGCTTTTGCGCTGTCCCAACCCGCTATCGTCATAACGTCAGGATTATCCGATCCGTTGGTCTTGAGCGAGAAAATATCGTTCAGGTCTAGATAGTCTCCACCCGCGAGACGGATCCCATGATCGTGCCATCTCAGACCGTCAAAGGCATCGGCGTCCGCAAACACTTTCGGCAATTGCTCAAAGAAATATTGTGCCTCCGGCATGTCGGCCGAAAATGCGCCAAGTGGTTTCACCACATTCAAGTGAATAAGCTGATACGTCCCCATGAGGGTAGTTTACAACAAAACTCGTTACTTATCGGTGAAAACGAAGCGAAAAACTGCGCTGATCACGGGGGTTTTCAATCACGGGCAAAAGTGCCATATGCGCGCTTGGTGAGATATGTTTGCCACCTAGCCCGACTGGACGACATCCCGGCACGGCTGAATGGCACGCTCCCTCCCCAGACAAACGGCCCTCAAGGCCATCACTCAAGCCGCCTTTTGGCGCAAACACGAAAGTCTATGCCGATGTCGATCACTGCAGACAAAAAAGCAAAACTGATCAAAAAATTCGCCCGCACCGAAGGTGATACGGGCTCCCCTGAAGTCCAGGTCGCGATCCTGACAGAACGGATCAACAATCTGACCGACCACTTCAAGGACAATAAGAAAGATAATCACTCCCGTCGCGGACTATTGGCCATGGTGGCCACGCGCCGGAAACTCCTCGATTATGTGAAGAGGAAAGATGAAGAGCGATATCAATCGCTCATTAAGGCGCTCAAGATTCGTCGATAGCGCCAAACAACCCGCTTCGGCAATTCGGCCAAAGCGGGTTTTTCGTATGGTAATGAAAGACAAAACGTATGTTTGATAAGCAATCAGTCTCGCTGGAATGGGCCGGCCGGACACTGAAAATTGAAACGGGCCAAGTGGCCCGCCAAGCCGACGGGGCCGTTATGGTCACCTATGGCGACACAACGGTTCTCGCGACAGCTGTTTATGCCAAGGAAGCCAAGCCCGGACAGGACTTCTTCCCGCTGACGGTCAATTACATGGAAAAATATTACGCGTCAGGGCGCATTCCCGGTGGCTTCTTCAAGCGTGAAGGCCGCCCGACGGAAAAAGAGACACTGACGTCCCGCCTGATCGACCGTCCAATCCGCCCGCTTTTCGTCAACGGGTTTAAGCATGAAGTCCAAGTCGTTCTGACCGCGATCTCTTATGATCTCGAAAACGATCCGGACATTCTCGGCATGATTGGCGCATCCGCTGCGCTCGTCCTGTCCGGTGCCCCATTCATGGGCCCCATCGGCGCAGCGCGTGTCGGCTACAAAGACGGCAACTATGTCATCAACCCAACCGTGGATGAGCTGGAAGAGTCTGAACTCGATCTCGTCGTCGCGGGCACAAATGACGCTGTGATGATGGTCGAATCTGAAGCCAAAGAGCTCAGCGAAGACGTCATGCTCGGCGCGGTTATGGCTGGCCACGACGCGATGCAGCCTGTGATCGATGCGATCATCAAGCTGGCTGAAGCCGCCGCAAAAGAGCCCTTCGACTTCGAAGCCGAAGACCTCTCTAGCGAGCTGAGCACAATCCAGGACCTTGTCGGTGCAGACCTCTCCAAAGCCTATCAGATCACTGAAAAGCTGGAGCGTCAGGCCGCTGTTGGTGAAGCGCGCGAGAAAGCCGCTGAAGCCCTCGTCGCCACTGAAGAGAAGCCTGACGGCATGGACGCCAACGTCTTCAAATCCGCCTTCAAGAAGGCTGAAGCGAAGGTCGTTCGCGGCGACATCATCAAAACCGGTAAGCGCATTGACGGACGCGGCCTCGCCGATGTCCGCCCGATTGAGGCAGAAGCGGGCTTCCTGCCGCGCACACACGGCTCCGCGCTATTCACCCGCGGTGAAACGCAAGCGATTTGTGTGGCCACGCTCGGCACATCCGACGATGAGCAATTCATCGACGGTCTGGACGGCACGCGCAAAGAGAAATTCCTCCTGCACTATAACTTCCCGCCATACTCTGTGGGCGAAGCCGGCCGTATGGGCGGTACCAGCCGCCGCGAAACGGGCCACGGGAAACTGGCATGGCGCGCCCTTCGCGCGGTCCTGCCAGAACATGAGGACTTCCCTTACACGATCCGAATGGTCTCTGAGATCACCGAATCCAACGGTTCGTCTTCGATGGCGACCGTGTGCGGCTGCTCCCTCGCGATGATGGACGCAGGTGTGCCGCTGAAGCGCCCGGTCTCAGGTATCGCAATGGGCCTGATCAAGGATGATGAAGGCGTTGCCGTTCTCTCGGATATCCTCGGCGACGAAGACCATCTCGGCGATATGGACTTCAAAGTTGCGGGCACAGAAAAAGGCCTGACCTCGCTTCAGATGGACATCAAGATTGCGGGCATTACGCGCGAAATCATGGAAACCGCACTGGAGCAGGCCAAAGGTGGCCGTGCGCATATCCTGGGTGAAATGGCGAAAGGCCTCGACACCGTTCGTGACCAACTCGCTGACAACGCACCTCAAATGGAAATCATCAAGGTTCCAGAGGATAAGATCCGCGACGTGATCGGCTCTGGCGGTAAAGTCATCCGCGGCATCGTCGATGAATCCGGCGCGAAAGTGAACATCGATGATGACGGCACGGTTCAGGTGTCCGCGACAGACCGTGCCAGCATCGATGTTGCGCTCAAAATGATCAAAGAGATCGTTGCCGAGCCGGAAGTCGGCGAAATCTACGAAGGTAAAGTCGTTGCGATCAAAGACTTCGGTGCATTCGTAAACTTCTTCGGCCCAAAAGACGGCCTCGTCCACGTCAGCCAAATGGCGAATGAGCGCGTCGGACACCCGAAAGACGTCGTTTCTGAAGGCCAGCAAGTCTACGTCAAACTGATGGGCTTCGATGACCGCGGAAAAGTCCGCCTGTCGATGAAGAACATCGATCAGGAAACCGGCAAAGAGGTCGCCCAAGAAGAGGAATAGACCTCTCTTCTCAAACCAAGACGCAAAAAGGCCGTTCTCATCCGGGGACGGCCTTTTTCGATTCTCGGCAATTCTTGGTTTTTTTGAGACGGTTGTCGCCATCGCCGCTCGCGACTAAATATGGCCCAATCTCAATGATCAGCCTAAACTTACTCAACGACTTAAGCCCTCAAAATTGGACGCTCAGTTTCTTTGCGATGCGCTATATCGACTTTCCTCCCGTTTTACAGATATTATAAGGCATGAAAACAGATGCCGTATGTAAGCTGCCAGGTGAGGCTGAATGGCTCCATAGAGCGATAGCGGATTTTTCGCCTGATGGCGCAAGGGCCCAGTACGCCGATTGGTTGGCTAAACAAGGTGACTATCGTCGCGCTAAGGACGTCCGTAAAACAGTTGGTGCGTTTCAAAAACTGGACGTCAAGCCACTGCGCCGCCTAAGTGGGAGTTCTGATTGGCACAGGATGATTGCTGTCCCACTCCTAAAGAACTTCATCAAACGAGCGGCTAACTTTGATCGCGATTCTATGATCGAGTTTCGTGACTTGTTATTTTCGACACTGAAACCGGGGCTGTCGCTTTCCTACTCACCCAGTGACGCGGCAGTGCCGATAGGAAGCAGTCGCTTATGGGGACTGCCAGACCTGCCGGAGAACGAAGAATGGCCGACTATCAGATCAGCGTCCAACTGGAACAACGCGCATGAAGATCTACCCTTGGATCAGCATTGCGCTTTTCTGGGGCAGTTCTCGTTTTCTGATTTTGAGGGCACCGTTCTTGGGCAAGAACTGCCCAAAGTCGGTGGCTTCTCAATTTTCACCATAACCGAAGTTCATGAATTCGGCATTGTTGAGACTGTATTCAGGCCTTGGAGCAATCAGGTTGCTTTAACACGGCGAGAGCCTCCACCTGATTTAGTGGACGACAAACTTGGAGACGGCGCAAACGCCCCCCATGCCGTCCATGAGGTCATCCTAAAAGAGGTGCTCTCACTACCCGATGCTACCGACGGACCATTCAAAAGCGTCATCCCAAATTGTAGCTGGGGTGAACCCTATTATGATTTTTACAGTGAGCTACTGGAGCTCTGCGAGGAAGGAATGCTCGGTTTCGGCGGGTATTTAAGAGGAACAAGTGGTGGTGATCCGTCACTCGATGTGAATGCCATTCGAATCGCGGTTTTGCGAACCGATCCAGATGCCGGCATTGTCCACTTCTCTATCCCAGCCGAGGATTTGCCAACTGGAAGGCTGGATCGAGTCGAATATGTTTGGAGCGACTGGGACAGCTGACTATATGGCCGACGCCTGCAGAAAAACCAGAGATAAGCACGAAATATATGTCCTATGTTCACACCAAAACGACCTCCGAGCACAGTCTTATCAACGACCGCTTTTGGCGATGGCTCGTCAGTTTTGATCAAGAGACGAAGTCAACAAATTCCCCAAAATCGCCGTTTATTAGCCCGACCTTAAGCCAAACCTGTCATTTTGATGGAAACTCGGTTGGACAGGCTGCCCGCTCCCCCTCCCAACCACCCCATGATGCTGAAAATCTGGGGTGGTTGGGAGGGGGAGCGGGTGGACCTTGAAACCAAAAGGAAACGGGTCATGGCGACAAAAACTGCAGAACTTGAAGCCGCACAAATGCGTGAAATCTCTGACCCGGTCTGGCGGATCGTGACAGGCTTCGCCGCATTCGCCATAGGCGTTTTCGTCTGCGGCAGTGTTGGCTCTTACGATGTTGCTGACCCAAGCTGGAACGCGGCGACAGATCAAAAAATCCAGAACCTGTTCGGTACAAGCGGGGCTGTCTTTGCGGACCTAACCCGCCAAATGCTCGGATGGTCCGCCTGGATTGCAGGCTTTTCCCTCATGCTCGGCGGCGCCATGCGCGCAGTGCTCATCGGCCAACCGCGCATTTACCGTTGGATGCTTGGCGCGCTGGCCGTCCCATTTTCAGCCGCCAGTTTTGCGTCTTGGCCTGTCCCGGCCTCTTGGCCGTTGCGCTCTGGCCTGGGCGGAATGATCGGTGACGGTCTGCATGATCTCGCAGTAATGCCGTTCAAAGCCCTGCTGCTGCCAGTTCCAAACCTGCTATCAGGCTTGGTCCTCGGTGGTTTTGCGCTCTTTCTTGCCTTTAAAGCCCTCGGTTTCCGCCGCACAGACGCACGCCTCCTTCAAGTCGCTGCAGCACATTCTGGCGCAAAAGCGGCACGCCGCGCGAAAGGCCTATCCGGCTGGCTGAAAGCCATGATGGGTCGCGGACCCGCCCTCAATAATGAAGATTCCAACGGCCTGCGCCCATCCGATTTCCTGCATAATCGCGGCGAAATTGATGACGCCACGATCATCGAGCGCCCAACCAAGCCTGATCCGTATGCCGATGAGATCGAAGACGGCATCCCGCCGCTCAAACCGAAGTCCAAAATCAATCCACCAAAACCGCAAACCCCACCGCGCCCTGCCGTCAGACGCAACCGCCGCTCAAAGCGCAGTAAGCTGCCCCCAATCGATATCCTTCAACTCCCACCCGAACGTCGCGGCGATATTGATGAAGATGCCTTGCTTGCCAAAGCCAATCGCCTCGCCGAAGTCCTGCGCGAGTTTGGCGTGCGCGGCCGCATCCGTGAGGTCCGCCCCGGACCCGTCGTCACCCTATTCGAGCTTGAACCCGCAGCAGGCGTAAAATCAGCCCGCGTCATCTCCCTCGCCGACGATGTGGCGCGCTCCATGAGTGCGGTTTCGGCCCGTATCGCGGTCGTCCCCGGCAAAAATGCTATCGGTATCGAGCTTCCAAATGAAGAACGCCAGACCGTCTATCTGCGCTCGCTGCTCGATCATGACGCCTACACCAAGACCAAGGCCGCGCTCCCAATGGCGCTCGGCGAAGACATTGGCGGCACGCCGACCGTCGTAGAACTCGCCAAGATGCCCCACCTCCTGATCGCGGGGACGACTGGCTCGGGTAAGTCAGTCGGCGTCAACGCGATGATTCTGTCGTTGATCTATAAGCTGCCCCCTGAAGAGTGCCGCTTCATTTTCATCGACCCGAAAATGCTGGAGCTCAGCATCTATGAAGGCATCCCGCACCTGCTGAGCCCGGTTGTAACCGACCCGAAAAAGGCGGTCCTCGCCTTGCAATGGGCCGTGCGCGAGATGGAAATGCGCTACGAGCTGATGTCTAAAGCGGGTGTGCGAAACCTCGCCGGCTTCAACAAAAAGGCCGCCGATTTCCGCAAAAAAGGCGAGCACCTGACCCGCAAAGTCCAGACCGGCTTTGATGATCGCGGTAAGCCGATCCACGAGACAGAAATCCTGCCGCTCGACCATATTCCAAATCTTGTCATCGTCATCGATGAGATGGCCGACCTGATGATGGTCGCGGGCAAAGAGATCGAAGGTTGTGTCCAGCGCCTCGCGCAAATGGCGCGTGCGGCGGGAATTCACCTGATCACAGCAACACAGCGTCCATCCGTCGACGTCATCACCGGCACGATCAAAGCCAACTTCCCGACCCGGATTTCCTACATGGTCACCACCAAAATCGACTCGCGCACCATCCTCGGTGAACAAGGCGCAGAACAGCTCCTCGGCATGGGTGACCTGCTCTATCAGGCGGCAGGCGTGAAAACCAAACGCTGCCACGGCCCGTTTGTGTCGGATGAAGAGGTTCAGGCGGTCGTGGACTGGCTGAAAGAAAATGGCGGTGAACCGGACTATAATCCTGACGTTCTTGAAGAACCCGAAGAAGGCACAGGCAGCGCGATCATGGATGCAATGCTCGGCACCTCAACCGGTGATAAAGAAGAAGACCTATACGCACAGGCGATGGCCATCGTTATCGGCGACAAGCGTGCCTCAACCAGCTATCTGCAGCGCCGCCTGAAAATCGGCTACAATAAGGCTGCAACCCTGATCGAGCGCTTGGAAGAAGACGGCATCATTTCAGCGCCAAATCACGCTGGGAAGCGCAACATCCTGAAGAAGGATTTGGATGACGAGGGTAAGGATTAAGCTGTTACGGCCAATGTAAGGCTCATCCTGAGCGAAGTCGAAGGATGAAGCCGGGATTTCATAGACTGCGCTTTCAAACCCGCGATCTTATCCTTCGACTTCGCTCGAGGCATGAGCGCTTAAATCGTATTTTGGATCAAAAACGCCTAAACGTCCTTAGGCGGTTTCAGTTTCCGTTTCGCCTTGTGCGTCGTGACCTTTTCACCCTCTTGGGTTTGACCGCGCATATAGTGACGCTGCCAGCCCGCCTTGATGGCGTCTTCGTCCATGGATTCCAGCTTGGCGTTGAACTTCCCGCGGCTCTGCGCCCAATTGTGATAATCCTTCATCAGCTCAGGGTTTGACCGCAAAGCCTTGCGTTCAGGCTCAATGCCCTCAATCTTGTGATGCTCAATCGGCACAATGAAACAGAACGGCTCACCCTTTTCGAAGGTCACTTCACCGGGCCGCGTCATCTGCCAGTTCATCGTAAATGGAAAAGGCAGCCAGTCGGTCTCAATCAGGCCCGTCAAAGGCGCGATCCCGTCTTTCACAAAGTTCGGTGCGCCCATCGCGATCAGGCCCCAACCGGGCTGCGTGCGGAACAGGTGCCCGGTATGAAACGTCACAATCCCGCGCGTGAAATGACTGTCCGCAAAGCTCGCAACCGCATCCGGGCGCTCGCGTGAGAACAGCGCCAGGTCTTCCTTTCGCGGCCCACCATTCCAGACCAGCTTAATGTCGAACGGGCAAAGGATTTCCCACCCGGTCGAGTTCGCCATCGTCAGCGGCAGACAGCGATACGGAAACCGCTGCGGGTGCGCATTCATCCATTCGCGGTCCCGTCGCCCGGGGCGAATCTCCGGTGCGATATCGTAGATTTTATAGCATTCCAGTTCCATATCCGACCCGCTGCGTCTTGATCTTTTACAGGATTCCTGCCCCAACACGGCCATGCCTGCAAGTCCATCCGATCTCTTTGCCTATCTCGACGCGCTCGGCATCGCGCATACGACGCACGAACATGCGGCCACATTCACTGTCGAGGAAGGCAGGCACCTGAAAGCGTCCATGCCAGGCGGACATTCGAAAAACCTGTTTATGAAGGACAAGGACGGCACCATTGTCCTGATCAGCGCGTGGGCCGATAGTCAGCTGAAACTCAACCAGCTTCACAAGCTCATCGGCACGCGGCGCCTCTCTTTCGCCAGCGCTGACCTGATGCAGGACCTGCTCGGCGTGTCCCCCGGCTCTGTGACCGCTTTTGCACTCATGAATGACCCGGACGCAAAAGTCCGCTTCATCGTCGATGCCGCGCTCATGGCGTTCGACACAGTCAACTTCCACCCGCTGACAAACACAGCAACGACCGCAATCTCAAGCGCTGATCTTCGCAACTTCGTTGAGGCCACCGGCCACACACTGACCGAAGTCGATTTCACCGCGCTTTAGGCAAAGAAAAAGGGCGACCATATAGGCCGCCCTCTCCGATTCAATTTCCGTTCGGCCTAGTTTCCGCCGCCAAACCGCTTGGTCACACTGATCTTGACTGTGCGTCCAAATGGGTTGTGCGTATACGGGTCATAGTTCAAGTCAAAGGCCGCAAATGGCGGGTCTTCATCCGTCACGTTGACCACGGACAGGCCGAGATCGAGATCCCATTGCGATTGCCACGTGTAGAACAGATCGAACGTCGTTTGACTGTCGATCTCAGCCCCGACACCTCCACGGTCAGCCGCATCACGCTCATCGTCATAAGAGTCGATATATCTCAGGACACCACGCAAGTTATGGTCTCCCATTGCATAGTTCGCTGAGACATTGGCTTTGAACTGTGGAAGCGAACGAGAGAAGTTCGAGCGGTTGAACTGACCAACACGATCTCCGCCTGCGATCACAGTGCCTTCGACTTCGAAATCGTCAACATCATATTCGAAGATATAAGTTGTATCGAGCGCCAGCTCGAAATCACCCGGACCAACATCTTCCCAAAGATTGGCAACCCGGACATCGACGCCCGATGTCTGAATATCAGGTCCGTTGACGATATTCGTTCCGATCCGGGAGATTGTCGCCCCAGACGGCGTACCGTCAAAGGTCACACGGCTCAAAATCGCATCATCATCCGTCGTTGCCGTTCCAAGTGCCGCGAGGGCTGCGTCAACAATCGAATCCTGGTCTTCAACAATGATCGGGTCAGAGAAGTCGAAATTGTAATAGTCAACTGACGCGTTGAAATTGCCGACTTCGAAAAGACCGCCCAAGTTAAAGCTAAAGGCGCTCTCCGGATTCAGATCAGGGTTACCGATCTGATCCACTGCTTTAAACGCACCCGTCGGCGCAATGAATTGCAGTGTTGTCACCTGACCGCCAAGCTGGTTCAGAGTTGGCCCACGGAACGAGGTTTGAGCCGATCCGCGGAAGGCAAACGCATCACTAACCTGCCATTTGGCTGCAACTTTCGGGTCAAATGTTGAGCCAACATCGCCGCCATAATCCTCATAACGCATCGCGACCTGTAGATCGAGATTGTCATAAAGCGGAACCTGAAGCTCGCCGAATAGAGCATAAATCGTCTGGTCTTCATCAGCCGCATTTTGACCCGCCAGGAAGCTAAATGGACCTGTTCCGCTCGTACCGGGTGTTATGTCCAGATCGGTAAATGCGTTTGGCGTTCTTTCAAACGTCTCACGGCGAACTTGGAAACCTGCAGCAAAACCAACCTCGCCTCCGGAGGCCTGAATGCCGCTCGATCCGTTGATGACACCATCAAAGACTAACAGGCTGGTCTTGCTTTCATTCGCATTCGGTGCCGTCAGCCATTCCGCTAGCGTCACAGAGTTTGCAAGACTTGCATCGAATTGTGGGTTTGGCGTGCCATCAATCGCATTCGCAGCAATCGCATTTGAGAACGGGTTGTAGTACTCACACCCACCTTGTCCCGCGACAGCCCCGGTTGGAATTGCACCTGTCACCGGGTCAGAACAAACACCAAAACCATTCAGGGCATTCGCAAAACCGAGCGTAAAGCTATCGTTGGTCGACACCTCACCTTCAGTTTGGGAGTAAGTAAGACCAATATCCCAACCGATTCCATTTTGAAGCTCGCCGGTGAAATCACCCGCAAGACGGAAGTGGTCATACGTCCGGTTGCCTTCCTGCGCGCCACCCGTTCCGGGAAAACCACCAAAGCCAAAGCTACGACCAAAGAAGACGAGGGGTGTTACGCCGAGACCGCCAGTATCCGTTGTGGGATCATATGGAGAGGGCGCCCCACCTGCCAGAAGCGGTGAGAAATCCGTAAAGGTTGCTGCCGCCCATGCCGGATTGTCTGCAATGAACTGCAAAAGACCCGGATGATCCGCTGGAACAATATTCCCAAACAGTGCCTGTGGTGGATAAGAAGGAGATGTCTTCCACTCCGGCACGTCTGTGTAGCCGTAGAGGAACTCAAGGTGCATATCGACACCATTGCCGAGATCACGGTTGAATTCTGAGAAGATCTGATAACGCTCTTCTTCCTCAACCAGATTGTCAAATTGCGTGAACTGGAAGCGGCAGAGCACACCGGCATCAATACCGCCGAGCGTCGTACATTGGTCGTCGGAGTTTGCAAAAGCAAGCGGTGTTCCTGCTGCTGCAACCCCTGGCCCAATATTACTTAGCGCAACGAATGAGCCCGGGTTACCAATCGTGGACCAGCCACCGACAGGATTTTCCGCGAAATCAAGAATTGCCCAGTCTTTCTCGAGTAGAGGCACTTCCTCACGCTTCTGATAGCCAACCGAGGTCACCCAGTTCCATCCATCGCCTTGGAAACCGTAGGCTGCGCTAATGTCGAACTCGCCGTCCGTGCCTTCATAAGTCGTGTAGTTGCCGCCAATCTCGAACCCGTCGAGATCGTCTCGTGTGATGAAGTTGACAACGCCTGCAATCGCGTCGGAGCCATAAAGCGCTGCGGCACCGTCCTTCAAAACCTCAATCCGGCCAATCGCGGCGCTTGGGATCATATTCGTGTCAACGAAGAGCTGCTGCTGCTCGCCGATCGCATAGGGCGCAAACGTTGTCCGGCGACCATTGGTCAGAACCAGTGTCCGGGCAGGGCCAAGACCACGCAGGTTGACGTTGGACGTGCCCTCCAGGCCGTTTGAAGCGAACTGGTTTGTTTGACCATCAACACCAGACGATACACCCAAATTCCGGATCAATTCGGTAATGCTCGGATTACCTTCCAGCTTGAGATCCTGCGCCGTCAACACATCAACCGGCAGCGCCGCATCTTCCGGCGTTCCCGCAATGAATGATCCTGTAACAGTAATGACGTCTTGGCGCGCTTCGGCTTCCTCAGCGCCATCCTGCGCAACAGCAGGGCTGACCATAAGAGCCGCCAAAGAGACACATCCCCAGAATTGGGTTGTTCGTTTCATAGCATTTCCTCCCCTGACTGCCTTCTCGCCGACACATGCCGATCTGGGCGCCAGAAATTTGTTAGAGTTTGAGACTACGCAGCATTTTTTTGTCTGAAAAGCAGAAAATCGCTTGCTGCGGCGCACAAAATGACCTGTCAGCGGTGTCAGTGTTGCAAAAATGTCAAATCTCTATGCCGATCAACACAGAGCGGCCTTTGTCCGGTTCACCCGTTTTCGAACCGCTCTAAACACGTCGACACAATAACGAGCGCGAGCCAATCGTGCCTCCTCCTAACCTAATCCAATTCAGCTTTTAGGGAGCGAAACTTGACGCTTAAACCCCTCATTTTGTCTGGTGCTTCAGCCGCTATGCTGGCCACCGCTGCAACCGCTACAGCTCAAGAAACCGAGCGCGAAAGCGCTGTGGAACGCGTGCTTGGTACTGTGACCGTTACAGCCACTAAGAAAGTCGATGTCGAGGACGTGCAAAACGTGCCGGTCTCCGTGACAGCCTTCAATGAAGATACGCTCGACGCCTTGAAAGTGCGCGACTTGCAAAGCCTGTCTTTCTCAACGCCGAACGTCACGCTGGATGATATCGGCACCTCTCGTGGTACAGCAAATTTCCAGATTCGCGGCCTCGGTGTGAACTCTTCCATCCCATCCATCGACCCAACCGTCGGTGTCTTCGTCGATGGCGTCTATTTCGGCGTCAATAACGGTGTCGTCTTCGACCTGTTTGACTTGGACAGTGTTGAAATCCTGCGTGGACCGCAAGGTCTTCTATTTGGCCGCAACACGACAGGCGGCGCCATCGTCGTCAACACAGGCAACCCGACCGATGAATTCGAATACAAGCTCCGCTTGGCGGCAGAAGGGCCTTGGGCTGACGACGATCGCGGCGGCACAAACACCTATCTCCAGGGCGTCGTCTCCGGCCCACTGGTTGAGGGCGTCCTAAACGGCAAGATCGGAGCTTACGTCAATAATGATGACGGCTATTTCAAGAATCTCGCCAATGGTGAGAACCATGGCGCAGCTGAAACCACAATCATTCGTGGCGCACTGGAATGGTTCGCGACACCAAATCTGACCTTTCTCGGTAAGCTGGAACTGAGCGAAACGGACGCAGACGGTCCAAGCGCACAGAACCGCGGCATCTACAGCCGCGACAGCTTCGATTTCGCCATCGACAATGAAGGCCTGATCGAAAATGAGGCCCTGTTCGGCTCACTGCGCACAGATCTCGACGTCGATTTCGGCAACGGCACGATCACCAACATTTTCGGCTATCGCTCTTATGAGGCGATCACTGACGGCGACATCGATGCGACACCGCTCTTCATTTTCCACTCCCAAACGGAAATCGAACAAGAGCAAATTTCGAACGAGCTGCGCTATAACGGCCAGTTCGGAGCCGCAAACGTTACGACCGGCCTGTTCTATTTCGATCAGGAAATTCTCTACACGGAAAATCGCCTCCTGCCGTCTGTGACCGATGCAGCCGGAAACCTACAACCCTTCTGGGGCGGCGGCGCTCAGGACCACACCGTTTTTGGCCTATTTGGACAGATTGATTACGATGTGAACGAGAACCTGACCCTGATTGCGGGCCTGCGTTACTCAAGTGAGGAAAAAGACGTCGGCATTACGTATGTCAGGCCGCGCGCAACCTGTTCGGTTATCGCCGGGACATGTCCGACCTCAGGTATAAATCCCATCACCGGCGAAAATAACGGCTTCACCGACGGGGAAGACTGGTCAAACTGGACACCAAAGCTCGGCTTCCAATACTTTGCCAACGACACGACGCAAGTCTATGGCAACTATACCAAGGGCTTCCGTTCCGGTGGTTACAATTTCCGCATCACCGCCCCCGCAGCCTTTGAAGCCATAGCAGCGGCCAACGGCTCTTTCGCGTTTGACGAGGAAGAGGTCGACAGCTTCGAGATCGGCGTCAAAACTGAAACCGAAGACGGTCGCGGCCAACTCAACGCCGTCGCCTTCTACACAGACATCCAGAACATGCAGCGTGAGGTCAACGAGGCCTCAAGTGCCGGTGTTGCACAGACGATCCTGAACACAGCCGATGCAGAAATCTCAGGCGTTGAACTGGAAGGCCGTTATGCCTTCACAGATAATCTCCTCGTCACCGCCAATCTCGGCCTCATCGACGCAGAGTATCAGGATGTCTTCTTCGATATCTCAGGCGATGGCGTCATCGACGCGACCGACCTGGGACTTGCGCTCCCGCGTGTGCCTGAGATGACCTTCGGGATCGGCGCGCTCTATGATGTCGATCTTGGCGCCAACGGCTCGTTCGTGACTCGTGTAAACTACCAGAACCGCGACGAGACCGCTTACACAGACAATAATTTCGGCTTCATCAATGAAGCAGAAATGGTTGACGCGGACCTGACGTGGAACACACCGATCGAAGGCGTCTCCATCTCCCTTTATGGGCGCAACCTGCTTGATGAAGTTCAGGCGGGCGGCGACACGCAGCTTCCATTTGGCGGCAGCGTCGCTGGCGCTGCACCTGGCGGTGTTGACCTGTCTAACGGCGTGAACGCACCCTTTGATCCTAATCCAGCTGCGGGCACTTTCTCTCCGCTGAAAAAGGGCCGCGTCATCGGTCTGGAACTGACACTCAAGCGCTAGGTCAAAATACAAATAACTATAGTAAAAACGGCCCCCGCTTCTGCAGGGGCCGTTTCTTTTTCATGTCCCTTATCTGTCGGCAGTCCGACCTCTGGAAAGGGGATGAAACAGAAGCCGGGGTGTGTCACTCAAACAGATAGTTTAGGGACACGACCGTTCAGCAAATCAAGCTTTCAAACTTTTATTTGCCGGTTCCGCTTAGCGGTGTTTCATCCTCAAGAGGGGCGCCTTTGAAGGTACCATCCTTGGCCCAGTCACTGGCGCGACGGCGGGGAACAATAGCGTCCTTACCGGGCGCTTGCGCTTTGCGACGCTCAACCTTGGTCGCCGTTTCTTCCAGGCGATCGAGCGTCTGCTCAATCTCAGGCGTTTTCGCAGCTGGCTCTTCCCGGACAACCTCAACAACGCGCTCAGCTTTGCGGATGGAACTGTTGAAGAAGAGATCCCAATACTTAGAGAAGACAGTCCGGCGCCCTTGCAGCGTGCGCAACTGCTTCACTTCACTGTTTGAGGTCAGCTTCGCACCCTCAATCCGCACCCGCGCCTCGTTCTTAACGTATTGGACGTATCCATTATAACGACGCGCAGAGGCCTTATTCATTTCAAACTGGATTTCACCGACGCCTTCACGCTTGCCGTCACCGCCATCAGAGAGCGAATTACGGTACTTGTACGTCATGAACGGCCAGTCGAGATTTGAAAACTCAATTAGCGTGTTGCTCTCGATCTCAAGATCCTCATTCAAAGAGTACCCAGAAAAGATGAAGCTTTTGCCCTTCGGCTGTATGTCGATGACAGACAGTCGCTCATGCGCATCACCTTTCTCAGATTGCAGCCACGTGCCTTCAAAATAGTATTTGCCCAGCACCATGCGACGCACAGCGTTAAACTTGAACAAAGTCGGGAAAATCGCCTCTGTCATCGCTAGCCAAAATACGACCATAACTGTGACGATGGTCGCCAGAGTCGCAATCGCTGCAGTTCCACCGCCGGCAGCAACGCCCGAAGCCGCCTCTATGATTGTTGATCCAAAGACCGCGAGGCCTGTTAAAATGAGGGCGGCCGACACAGTGTTCGATACCAGCCCAAAACGTGCATACGGGTTCATGACCCATCTCCTTTCAGCTCATTCTTATGTTTGAAAAACGCCCGGGGCTTCTGCGCCCGTCCGCGAGCGAAGGAATATGGTAAACAAGGTCTTAACGCCATAATCAAAGGGTTAACAAAACCGCTGTTTTTATTAACCTTTTACGCGAAACTGTAGTAATTATGGGGCTTTGAAATCACCCTGAAAATCCGATATTTTCATTGTATTAACCAGTTGTTCCTGTGTTGTTCGCGCTTAAGCCCTGCATCCGCGACGCTGCACCGCAGCATTTCTCCGTGACAGAAATGCATGGCTGCCATACATACACTCAGGAACGAGACGAGGAGAAACGCCATGGACGGTATGAGTGCCCTGAAAGAGAGCAAAGTCCTACCCGGATTGATGGAGACTTTAAGCGAAGCGGTCACCGCTCTGGACGCCTTCAAAGCGACCACTGAGGCTCGTCTTAGCGAAACCCTCGCCCCCAATGGCAAGATTGACCGCGCTGCATTCACCGCGAACCAGCACGCTGCTCACGGCTTTGCCTGGATCGTGACCTATGTCGAAACGCTGCGCGAAACTGCGAATTGGGTGACCCGCCTCGAAGCTGAAGGCAAGCTCGGCGACATTGATGCCCTGCTCGCGCAAATCCTCTTCTCAGAATACTGTGCTCAGCTCCTCGGTGGCGTTCCGATGAACCAGGGCGAAACCGTCCGTCCACTGGACCTCGACCTCACCGCAGACGATCTCGCCCCGCTCCACACCCCAGCCATCCAGCGCCTCATCGCTGAGGGCAAAACCCAAGACGTCATGGCTGCTGCCGCAGAATTCCTGCCGGATAGCCTCAGCCGTGCCACGGTTGAAAATACTGGCGAAGATGAAACCATGGCGATGATCCGCGAGCAATTCCGCCGCTATGCCGAAGACAAAATCCTTCCCTACGCCCACGAGTGGCACCTGAAAAATGACTATATCCCGATGGAGGTCGTCGATGAGATGGCTGAGCTCGGCGTTTTCGGTCTCACCATTCCGGAAGAATATGGCGGCCTCGGCATGGAAAAAACCGCCATGTGCATCGTCTCAGAAGAGCTTTCACGCGGCTACATTGGCACAGGCTCGCTCGGCACCCGCTCAGAAATCGCTGCAGAGCTCATCCTGATCGGCGGCACGGAAGATCAAAAACAGCGCTTCCTGCCCGGCATTTCAAGCGGTGAAATCCTGCCGACAGCCGTGTTCACAGAGCCCAACACAGGCTCCGACCTCGGCAGCCTGCGCACCCGCGCTGTCCAGGACGGCGATACGTACAAGATCACAGGCAACAAGACCTGGATCACCCACCCCGTCCGCGCTGATCTGATGACAGTTCTCGCCCGCACAAACCCGGACACCAATAATTTCTCCGGCCTCTCCATGTTCCTGGCTGAAAAGCCACGCGGCAGCGATGAACATCCCTTCCCGGCCGACGGCATGACCGGTGGCGAGATCGAAGTCCTCGGCTATCGCGGCATGAAAGAGTATGAAATCGGCTTTGACGAGTTTGACGTGCCAGCCGCCAACCTGCTGGGCGAAACAGAAGGCCTCGGCTTCAAACACTTGATGGCCACGTTCGAGTCCGCGCGCATCCAGACCGCCGCCCGCGCCGTCGGCGTCGCACAAAATGCACTTGAACTGGGCCTGCGCTATAGCCTCGATCGCAGCCAGTTCGGACAGCCCATTTTCAACTTCCCGCGCGTTTCAAACAAGCTCGTCATGATGGCCGCAGAGCTCGTTGGCATCCGCCAACTCACCTATTTCTCCGCACGCCAGAAAGATCAGGATAAGCGGTGTGACTTGGAAGCCGGCATGGCCAAACTGCTGGCCGCACGGGCCGCATGGGCAGCCGCCGACAACGCGCTTCAGATTCACGGCGGCAACGGCTTCGCGCTGGAATATCCGATCAGCCGGGTCCTCCAGGACGCCCGCATCCTCAACATCTTTGAGGGCGCCGGCGAAGTGCAAGCCATGGTCATCGCACGGCGGGTCCTCAGCGCAGGAAACTAGCCTTGAGGCGGTCCTGGGCGATCAATATGGCACGCTATAATGCGTGGCAGAACCGATCGCTCTACACCGCCACCGATACGCTCAGCGATGAGGTCCGCCGCACCGATAAAGGTGCCTTCTTCGGCGGCATTCACAACACGCTCGCCCACATCCTCTGGGCCGACCGCGTCTGGATGCATCGCTTCAACCAGACCCCGCCCGTCTCCCCCACAACCGATCAAGGCCAAAGCCCCGATTATGCCGATTGGGAGCAATTGAAGATTGACCGCGTCGCCTTCGACAAAACGATCCGAAACTGGGCGAACACCTTAAGCGAAGACTGGCTGAACAGCGATTTCACATGGTCAAACATCGCCGGAACCCGCACCACGACCCGCCCAGCCTGGCAACTCGTCACCCACATGTTCAACCACCAAACCCACCATCGCGGTCAAACCCACGCACTCTTAACGGCCGCTGGAACAATGCCCGAAGATACAGATTTCTTTTTGATGGAAGTCGTTTAGCGTCCAATCCGTGGGCGCAAGAAAACGAACTGGAAAAGCTTCACATGCCAAAGCAAGCAGACATTTACGACCCCTCCTTCGTGAAGGGCGTATTTGATCGCTGTTCTGAGAAATACATCGCCTTCAGCTATGTCTGCTCGATGGGCTTTACAGAGCGCTGGCGACGCCAATGTGTTGAGCTTTTCAAGGATAATTTGCCCAATGGAGCAACCGGATACGATCTCGTGGCGGGAACTGGAGAGGCTTGGCCGCATCTCCTGAAACGTTTTCCCGAAATCGATCAGATTCAGGCCGTTGATATCTCAGAGGGGATGCACAAACGCGCAATGGACCGCCTCCACAAGATGCGAGCCCACAAAATTAGCCATCTTGAACAAGACGTTCTCAGAACGGAGTTACAACCGAAAAGCGCCGATTTCATCCTGTCCACGTTCGGCCTGAAAACCTTCAATTCTGAACAGTTGGAAGCTTTGGCCGCAGAGATCGCTGCCGCCCTCAAGCCAGGCGGTCAGTTCGCCTTGATCGAAGCCTCTGATCCGCGCGGATGGTGGCTCCGCCCCCTCTACCTGTTCCACCTAAAAAGCGTTTTGCCAGTGATTGAGAAGCTCTTCCTCGGTGGCGCAGAAGATTTCGCCATGATCGGAACATACAGCACAAATTTCGGAGACGCGTCCGACTTCTGCGAAATGCTAAAAGCACATGGTCTCCATGTTCGTTTCAAAAAACATTTCTTCGGCTGCGCAACAAGCGTCAGCGGTTATCGCGAACTGGATTAGGCGACATTTACCGACTTTACAGCATCTATTGCCGCCTCACGTTCTCCACGCCTTGCGCGTGGAGCCCATCTCCCGCGAGTGCCTTCGTGAAGAGGGGTAGAGTATCGCCTCACCCCCACATCCGTCGACCCCTGTGAAAACAGGGGTCCATCTCTGAACCCATCGTCTAGGTGGAGAGGCCCAGAGATGGATACCTGCCTGCGCAGGTATCGCCGGACGAGAGACCGGTGCGAACGCCCAAAATCGCCACTGCCGTTGCTTTCTCCAACTTCATTTGGTCCTCCAGCGCAACCGGTAACTCAACGCGCGCCCTTCTCCCGGATGCGGGCTTCGAGGGATAAAAGATTGATCCAGTGAATCAATCTGCCCGAGAAGGGTCGGGGATGAGGGCGAGAAAAGTGATTAAGCGCGAGGCTTTTGAGACGGCAGCAACCTGTGCTTTTGCCTCTGCCGAAGCACGTCTAAGCTAGATTAAGCGCCCTCACCCTCAATCCCTCTCCCGCGTCCGGGAGAGAGAGGCGCAAACGTCAAAATCGCCTTGTATCCCCCACCCAGCCCTCCGCCAGCATTGAGAAATCCCGAAACTTATCCCCGCCCTCCAGAATGGCCTTATACTCAAACACGTCTCCCCTCTGAGAAGGGCCTTTCTAGAGCGGCTGGAAACTAGGTGGAGAGCGGCGGTCTGCGGCTGCTTCGGAACGTTCCGCACGTCCGGAGGGCGGTCACAGTCGGGCAGAGCAATGGGATACCGGTCAGCAGTCTGATACGGTTGGGGCGAGAAACCCCGTAAAACCGACCAAGCCCGGACCTCGAACAGGCACCGACCTGTCAGAGGAAGCAAACAACACACCGCCGCGGGTGCGCTCTTTTTGGGCGCGATCGCCTGCTGAGACGGCAGGCATTAGACCAGCGTTCACAAAGAGCGCACCCGGCCCATCATAACGTGAGGTGGCAACACCGTCCGGCGCTTGCGGCTGCGCGCAACTCTTAGCCCGCATTCTGATTTGGAGAGAGCGCCCGCGGCCTGGTTCATCGGACGAGCGCAGCGAGGATCGGGAACCTGCTTCACGAAGCGTGCTGCGAAGCAGCTTAGCGCTTCGTCAAAAACACCAAAACCAAGCTTCCAGATCGCACTCACACGCCCTACATACCCCGCAACACAGGAGCAGATCATGAGCCAGCCACACCTCACTTTAATCGGCGCGGGCCGGATGGGGTCGGCCATGCTCGGCGGCTGGCTGAAACAAGGGCTGAAAGGACAAGTATCGGTTCATGAGCCAAATCCGAGCGAGGCTCTGCAGAACCTGGCCACTTCCGGTGATATCAAGCTGAATGACACGCCGACGCCTGCAAAAACGCTCATCGTCGCCGTAAAACCGCAAATCTTCGCGTCCGTCAGCGACACGATCCGCGCCCATATCGGGCCTGAAACGCAAGTCCTGTCTGTTATGGCCGGCGTATCCCTCGAAACCCTTGAAGTCCGCCTCGGAACCCCAAATGTCGCGCGCGCGATGCCCAATACGCCGGGCCTTGTCGGCAAGGGCGTCACGCTCACCAGTTTCAAGGATGACACCAGCGAAGAGGTCCGCGCACATCTTTCAAGCTTGCTCACACCCCTCGGTGCCGTCGAAGGCCCGATCCCCGAAACGTTTCTTCCAGCAGCAACAGCGATTTCAGGATGCGGCCCAGCCTATGGCTTTTTACTGGCTGAGGTTATGGCTGCGGCCGGCATAGCGCACGGACTCGACGCTGATCTCGCAGGCCGCCTCGCGCGCAAAACCGTCGAAGGCGCAGGCGCTCTGATGGAGGGCTCGCCTGAAAGCGCAGCCACACTCCGCCAGAACGTGACCTCGCCAAAAGGGGTGACACAGGCCGCGCTTGAGGTCTTGATGGACGAGGCAGCCATGCCATCTCTCTTCAGAGACGCTGTCGCAGCCGCAATTGCGCGCGATCAAGCCCTGACCGAGGAAACGAAATGACCCGCGAAGATTTACTCTCCAAAGCCATCCCAGCCGCCTTGAAACTCGCCGCCGAGACGCGCTGGTCAGACCTGACGCTAAAGCAAATCGCGGATGAAGCGGGGCTGAAACTGGCCGACTTTCACGGTCTTGCGGATAAAATCGATCTCTCCGCGGCTATTGAAGGACATTTCGACAAAGCGATGAGCGAGGGCGCTTTTGATGCCGATGAAAGCCCGCGCACACGCCTGTTCGATGTGCTGATGATGCGGTTTGAGGCTATGGAAGACACGCGTGACGGCACAAAATCCTATCTAAAATGGCGCGATAGCAATCTAACCGGCCTCAAAATGCGTGTGTCTGGACGCACCGCGACAGCGCGATGGGCGCTTGCCTCGTGCGGCCTCGATGGCGGGAAATCCATACCGCTCCCAATTCAGATTGGAGCACTCGGTTGGGCGATTGCCAGCGCAGAGCGCGCCTGGAAACAGGAAACCAGCCCCGACCTCACGCGTACAATGGCGGCTCTGGACGCGGAATTGCTCAAGCTCGAGGCCCGTGCGGAATGGTTTCAGAGCAGAAAAACGCGCTCTAAAGCGGAAAAAGACGGCGAAGAGCCTTCGGACTCATCAGAGGAAACAACTTAATAAGGCAAGCGCAAACGCACACGCAGGCCGCCCATAGGGCTATCCTCAAGGCGGATATCGCCGCCATGCGCCCGAGCAAAGTCGCGCGCTAAAGTGAGGCCCAGTCCACTGCCGGCAATGTTCTGGGTTCGCGCTTCATCAAGGCGGTGGAACGGTTTGAATGCATCTTCGCGCTTCTCTTCAGGAATGCCCGGACCGTTATCATCAATCAGGATTTCGGCCATGCGCGGCCCTTTGATCAGTCGAACTGCACAGCGATCTGCGTAACCCAAGGCATTGCTGACCAAATTCGAAAGGGACCTTGAAAGCGCCATTGGCCGAACCGTAACTGACACTTCCGCACTTTCAATTACGTCTGCGCCATCAATCCGGTCCACAACTGTGCGCGCCATGTGATCGAGCCGAAGCTCTTCGGGTTTCTCAACCTCCTCACCACTCGCAAAGGCAAGATATTCGTCCAGCATTTTCGCCATGTCATCGAGGTCGGCCCGCGCGCCCTCAATTTCCTCAGTGTTTTCCATCATGGCGAATTGCAATTTCAAACGCGTCAGCGGGGTTCGCAGATCATGGCTGACAGCCGCCAACATCGCTGTGCGCTGATCCGCAAACGCTGTCAGTCGGGCGCGCATGTTCGTGACAGCTCTTGCGGCGTCCCTGATCTCTGTTGCCCCGGACGGACGATATCCGGGCAGATCACGGCCTGTGCCAAAAGCTTTAGCCGCTTCTGTCAGTTGCAGGATCGATCGAACCTGATTGCGCAGGAAGGCAAAGGCCAAAGCCAGCATCAGCAAAGTGCCGGCAAGAACCCAGACGATCGTGAAATGCGTATTTGTGGCGAGAGCGCGTTTGCGATCCACCAGAACCCGCGCGGTCGCGTCTCCGATCTGGGTGCGGAAATCCAGAACGTCACCGGCGTCTATCAAGCGAACCTCAACCGGGCGCATCACAAAAGTTTCGAGCTGGAGGCGCAGCACATCGTAATAGCCGAAATTTGGGTTAGCCTCGGGTGGCCAAGTCATCTCGCCGGCATAGTCGCACTCAACGCTGTGGCCCAACTGGTCTTCCATCGCCATTTCGAGCGCCAGACCGCCCTCTTCGCGATCACAGACCTGAAAGATTAAACCGACCTCGCGGGCAATCGACTGGGACAGTTTCTCGTTCACATCCTTGATGTGTTCTTGATAGTAATAGACCGCGAAAATCGCGAAAACGAGCACAACCGGCAAGGCAACCAAAAGCGCCAAACGCGCATTCAGACCGCGTGGGGTGTAGTTGCGAAGACGGAAAGAACTCATGTTTCGCTCCTAGTCCGGCATCAATCGATAGCCGACACCGCGCACCGTCTGCAGGTGAATCGGGTTCTTCGGGTCCGGCTCGATCTTTTTGCGCAAGCGCGTGACTTGAACATCAACGCTGCGTTCGCTGCCATTCGAGGCGCGCTCTGCGAGGTCTTCGCGCCGAAACGCCTCACCAGGCACGGCCGCCATAAGTGTCAGGAGCTGCAACTCACCATCTGTCAGGCGGATCGGGCCTTCAGGCCCGTTCAGAACACCTTTTTGGACGTCAAAGACAAGGCCAGACATTTCAACCTCGCCGGGGGGTTCCGGCGTATGCGTACGCCGCAGAATTGCCGCGACACGCAGGGCCAATTCTTCCGGCTCGAAAGGTTTCGGCAGATAATCATCTGCGCCCAAGCGAAGACCCTCGATCCGGTCCTCCGCATTACCCCGCGCCGTGAGCAGTAAAACAGGCGTCAGATTCCCTTCGTCACGCAAAGCCGCAAGCAAGCTTAGCCCATCCTCGCCGGGCATCATGATATCCAGAATGGTCAGATCAAAATCGAAGGTCTGAAAAAGTTTGCGCGCCGCGGCTGCATCCTGTGCCGTCGTGATTTGATAACCGCCCATCGCCATAAACCGCTTCAGCAGATCGCGGATACGATCATCGTCATCAACGATCAGAAGGTGCTTGCCTTCACCCTCGCTCATGATCGCTCCTCATCACGCACACTGAGACATGCAGATACACTTAACCGCATCTTCAAATCGGCCTCATAGCGTCTCATCTGGTTGACATCAGGCATAGTGATCGGACAATGCCGTTGAAACGCATAAAAGTGCAAGACAGGAAGACGCAAATGGCAGACCTGCCCTATGATGACCGCGACGGCTATATCTGGATGGATGGCGACTA
>JBCDKW010000008.1:0-143825 GCA_038746145.1 Pseudomonadota bacterium | reverse complement strand
GGCGCTCTAAATCTCTTTCCTTTCTCGCGTCGCCCCGCCTGGTGAGCGGAGACGAACCATTCGGGACTGCGTTGTTTGAATTAGTCGCCCTACCCCGCCCGATGGTTCGACTCCGCTCACCATGCGGGCTAAGTGTTAAGCACAGCCGGGAGGCTCGGACCGCATCTATGCGTCACGTTATAAAGTCCGAGTGCATCCAGAACGAACGCGACATGACTGCCTGCCTTTCAGCGAGGCTTTAGCATCCGGTCTGGATGCACCCACGGCGGTGTGTTTTTTGCTTCCTCTGACAGGGTGAAGCCTGTCTCGAGGTCCGGGCTTGGTCGGTTTTACAGGGCTCGCGCCCCAACCGTGTCAGATCGCTGACCGGTGTCCCTTTTGCACCACCCGACTGTGACTGCGTTGGAGGGGTTCGGATCCCGTCCTAAAGCCACAGACCGCCGCTCTCGCCCTCGTTTCCAGCCGCTCTAGAAAGGCCCACTTAAGAGGGGAGATGACTGAAAGTATACGCTCATTCTGGAGGGTGCGGATAAGTTTTTGGATTTCTCAATATTGGTGGTGGTTTGGGTGTGGGATAGAGCAGGCTAACAGAATACCATGCTAGGTCACACCATCATCAATCGCTTGTGGAGTTATACCTTCTGCGTCATCTTGAAATATGCTTTCGATGAGTTTTTGACCCTTATTACCTAACTGTTCAAAATCGTCTGTGGCAGCATTAACGACAGCTAGGCCGGCTAGACCAGCCATAGCAATCCTTCCAGCAGAAACGAGCCAATCTTTCTTTCTCTCATCTTCTTCGCGATTAGCTTCTCGCATAACGATAAGTAAAACTTCGGATAAGCGGGCCCACGCTAGGTCTGCACCCAAACTTTCAACCTCGCTATAAAATGTGAGTGAACTTCTTAGTAACTTTAACACTCTCGTTTTTATTGGCTCCTCTATGCCGATGAGAGCTGCCTCTTCGATTAATTGCGTGAAACGTTCTAAGTAAGTGCTAGGATCAATTTTTTGTTCTACGAGCTTCCGTTCCACATTCAGGACGGGACTAATAATCAACAAGTGCCTAATATTGGCTTCTTGTGCTTCGTAGTTGAAGACGTGCATGACCTTTACAGGCGATAATGCATCTTTGAGAGACAACAGCGGCGCTGTGTAAGCTTGTTCCTCTTCGGGATTGAGCCCAGATTGCAGAAAGTGATCCACCATTACTGCAAGCTTGTCAGACCAATCCTGCAGTACGCAAAGCAGTTCAAAAGTTTCGAGTTTGCCCGGCAAAGAACGTTTCAACCTGTTGAGCAGAATTTCGTTGTTCGGACGGTCACGTCCACGAAATTGTGCAGAACTCAGAAATTTATGAATTTGCTGCGCCGCATTGATGGTGTGTTTAGTCATAGCGGAATATTATCGTGCTTTTTCCAAGGATTACTCATCTCTTTCCCCTTCAGTGTGCGCAGCGCTTTGGCCACGCGGCGGCGCGTTGAGTGGGGCATGATGATGTCGTCTATGTAGCCTTTGCGGGCGGCGACGTAGGGGTTGGCGAAATTGTCTTCGTATTCCTTGGTGTGGGCGGCGATTTTGTCGGCGTCGCCCAGGTCTTTGCGGAAGATGATTTCGACCGCGCCTTTGGCCCCCATCACCGCGATTTCCGCGGTCGGCCAGGCATAGTTGATGTCGCCGCGCAGGTGTTTGGAACTCATCACGTCATAGGCGCCGCCGTATGCTTTGCGGGTGATGACGGTGACTTTCGGCACGGTGGCTTCGGCATAGGCAAACAGGAGCTTCGCGCCGTGCTTAATAAGCCCGCCATATTCCTGCTTGGTGCCCGGCATGAAGCCCGGCACATCCACGAAGGTCACGATCGGAATGTTGAAACAGTCGCAGAAGCGGACAAAGCGCGCGGCCTTGCGGGAGGCATCAATGTCGAGAACACCGGCGAGCGTCATCGGCTGGTTGGCGACGAAGCCGACGGTGGTGCCCTCCATCCGGCCGAAGCCGACGATGATATTGCCGCCGAATGCCGGACTGATCTCAAAGAAGTCGCCCTCGTCGACGGTTTTTTCGATCAGCTCTTTCATGTCATAGGGCTGGTTCGGATTGTCGGGGATCAGCGTGTCGAGGCTATTGTCGGCGCGCTCAATCGTGTCGAAGCTCGGGCGTTCCGGGGCCTCTTCGCGGTTAGAGCCCGGCAGGAAATCAATCAGGCGGCGCATCTGGGTTAGCGCCTCAATGTCATTTTCAAACGCGCCGTCGACGACGCCGGACTTGGCCGCGTGGACCGAGGCACCGCCTAGCGTTTCGTGCGTAACCTCTTCATTTGTCACGGTTTTTACAACGTCCGGGCCGGTGACGTACATGTAGGATGTGTCCTTCACCATGAAGATGAAATCGGTCAGCGCGGGGGAGTAGACGTCGCCGCCTGCGCATGGGCCCATGATGACAGAGATTTGCGGGATCACACCGCTGGAGAGCACGTTTTCCATGAAGATGTCGGCGTATCCGGCGAGACTGTCGACGCCTTCCTGAATGCGCGCGCCGCCTGCGTCGAAGATGCCGATGCAAGGTGCGCCGTTCTGAACGGCGAATTTCTGGACTTTGACGATCTTGGCGGCGTGGGTTTTGGAGAGCGACCCGCCGAAGACGGTGAAATCCTTGGAGAAGACATAGACGAGGCGGCCATTGATGGTGCCCTGGCCGGTAACGACGCCGTCGCCGGGGATTTTTTGGTCCCCCATGCCGAAATCGGTGCACTGATGCTCGACGAACATGTCGTATTCTTCGAAGCTGTCCTCATCGAGCAGGAGGGAGATGCGCTCACGGGCGGTGAGTTTGCCTTTCTCGTGCTGGCGGGCGATGCGTTTCTCTCCGCCTCCGAGGCGGGCTTGTTCGCGGCGGGCATTCAGAGCGTCGATCACGTCTTGCATGGGGCAGGTCTCCAGAAACTGTCTGGGATTGTCTTAATGTTGCGGACGCGAAGGGCAAGGCATTTACAGTGTCACGATCCACCCGCTCCCCCGCCCAACCGCCTCAGCCTATGGGGACCATTGGGGTGGTTGGGCGGGGGAGCGGGTGGATCATGACGGCAAAACAAACAACACAAAAAAACACCCCGCCGCGACGGATGCCGGGCGGGGCGCTTATCCTTTCGGGTTTGATCTAGGCGTTACCAAACGTGCTGGTTATTGCTGTAGGGATAATAGTCCCGGTTGTGACGACGACCACGCTCCGGGATGCCTTCGAGTTGGGTGACCCGTGTTCCGCGGCGGACTGTGCAGCGGACCGGGGTCTCAATCTCGCGGCGGCGGCTTTCGAACTCGACCTCATTGAAGGTGATCACGAAGCCGCGCGGGCCGATCTGATAGGCGTTGCGACCATCGTCAAAGTCAACATCGCGGAAGCCGAGATAGCTCGCTTTGTCGCGGATCGCGGCACGGCAGGCACGGGCAGCTGTGCGCCGGAGTTGGCGGACTTCGCTGCGGGTCTGACCGTACTGGTTCAGGCCGCGGCGCCCATAATAGCGATCACCGGAGTGATAACGCGACTGGGAATAGCGCCCGTCATAGACGTGGCTTGTTGAGCCTGTCCGGTAGATAAACGCGCCATTGCCCGTGCTGACAGAGACAGACACGCCGGAGCGTTTCCCGTGGTCGGCAAGAGCCATCGGGGTGAAGAGGGCGGACGCCGCCAAAGCCAGCGCGGCCACTCGGGTATTCATGATGCCTTTCATCATGGCTGCAGGAAAGCATGAGGCGATGCAACCTAGTGTGAGTGGCGTGTTTGGGTGACGTTCATGGAGTGGACAGCAGCTCAAACCTTATCATGGTTATCCTCGACCCACTTTTCTATGGAGGCCTCCAGTGTTGACGGCGGGCCAAAGAGCTCAGTCTGGCGCGTGGTATCGGCGACGTATTGACCGCTGGCTACGTATTTCATGGCGGTGAGGTTTTCTTTCAGCGTGGTGTTGAAGAGGGCCATAATGTTCATCATGAATTGTGGAGGCCGGTTCGGCTTTATGGGTTTCCCTAAAGCCTTTGAGAGAGCAGCCGCGATCTCGATAATGTTGGTGGGTTTGTCCATGCCGAGGTCTATGCGCTCATTTTGCAAATTGGGGATAAGCGCTGATTTTGTAAGGCAATCAGCGACATCGCGCGACAGGATCGTTGTAGCGAGCGCTTCGTGATCTGTGGGAACAACAAGATTTCCTTTTTTGATACTGTCCAGATTAAATTCTAAAAGCGTATCGAGGAAACCACCCGGGCGAAGAGAAACCCAATTCAAGCCGGACTTTTCCAACACAGATTCAGTTTTTGCTTTCTGATGAAAGTGGGGAACGCTAGTGGCCAGGTCCGCTGTCAAAATGCTTGTAAACACAAAGCGTTTCACGCCCGCTTGCTTTGAAGCGGCGATGAGATTCCGGTTTCCGACGTCGTCAACACTCTGCAAGGTGTCGCCCTTTTGACGGCGGCTATAGCCATATGCGGTGGTTATCAGGGCATCAATTCCAGGCCCGATCTCATTCAAAGCACGATTGAGGCTGAGAGCATCTTTCAGGTCTCCACGATGAAGCTTAATGCCCTTCTCTGCCAATGTTGACGCGCGATCAAAATCACGAACGATCGCATGAACGTCGTGCCCGAGATCAATAAGGTTTTGGGCAACTTGGCCACCGAGCAATCCTGTCGCCCCGACAATAACGGTTTTCATTTACTTCACTCCCTGACTATCAGTCTCCGAAATAATTATTCATTACCTGATAGTCAAGTGGTTGAATATTTTCTTGAAACGACATAAAAATACAGCATGAAACATGCTGATCCATCGGACACAGACCTTGTCCTGTTGCTTGAAATTTTCGGTCCCCTGTACCGAGAGCACGTGTCATCCTTGCTTCCAAAAGGTATCAGCCCCGCCCGGTTGCGAATTCTGGCGGCTTTGTCTGAAGCAGGGCCTTTAAACATGTCGGAACTCCGTCATAAGACAGGAGGCTCAGCCCAGAATTTAACCGGACTCATTGATGCGTTAGAAAGAGAGGGGACTGTTCAGCGCCGCACAAGTGACAGAGACCGACGCGTCGTTTTGATTGAACTGACTCGCGCGCGTAAAGATGAGATACTGAAAGACCGGGATCAACATCGCGATGAGGTTGCAAAGCTATTCTCGAACCTATCGAAGACTGAGAAAATCGCCTTTAAATCTTCTTTATCGAAACTTAATCAACAGCTCGAAAGCGGTCGCAGACCTTGACATTCCAAGGAGACTATTTGGGGTATACGCCATGTCTTTGGATCGTATGAAACCATCTATCCTCTTTTTCAGGTTGAAAGGTGGCCCTAATGATCTCGCGCTCCGCTGGATGAAATCGGAGCGTAGCTTTAAACCGCTGCTGAGACGAAAACGACGTCTTTATGAAGAGCGGCCAAGCGCTCTTGCGAGCGCGGGTCGCGATGCGGTTTGCTTAAACCAATCCCCGACATGATCGTAATCGTTTATATAAGGCATATATTTAGGACGCATCAGAACGGATGCGACATTCAAATCAGCGACCGTGAAACGATCAGCAATGAGATAAGACTTGTCACTCAAATATTGATCTAGGACACCAAACGCCTGTGTTCGTATTGCGCCATCAACATCCGTGTCTTGTCGGTTGGCTGCATCATGAGGGCCTTCAAGCTCGCCCATGGCCCATATGGTCCACTGTTTCGCTAGCGTTTTCTCTGACGACGTCGAGAGAGCAAAAGATGTTTGCGTGACGTCGCTAATGTGCAGATTGATGGCGAGAGACTCGACCAGAACCAGACCATTATCCTCAAAAACAGGGACATGACCGTTCGGGTTTTTAGCAAGAAATTCTGGTGTTCTCGTCTCGCCTGTTTTCCAGTCAACACTTATCAGCTGGTATTTCAAGCCAGCCTCTTCCAGTGCCCACAAGCATCGAAATGCTCGTGAGTCACGGGTTCCATAAATTTTGATCATGACGTGCTCTCGTCTTTGCGCGACTTGAGAAGCCCCTAACTCTCGCGCGTCCCACCGCACGGATTGGAGAGTGGGAGGACGGTTCGCATGGGGCTGGTGCCGCCGTTTTCTTGGCGGTCGAGGATGGTTTCGATTTCGTCCATGATGCGGTTCATGCGGGCTTCTACAGCTTGGTACGGTGCAGGGCTTGCCATATCGAGGCCGGCTTTGAGCTTGAGGTCATACGGGTGAGCTGAGCCGCCCGCTTCAAGCATTTCGAGGTAGGCTGCAATCGCGTCTTCATCGCCCGCGCGGATTTCGTCGGCGAAATAGACGCCGGCCGCAAGCGAGGTGGAGTACTGGTAGACATAGAAGTCGAAGAAGAAGTGCGGGATGTAGGCCCATTCGAGATTGTAGGATTCAGGCACGACGGTGACGCCCTCTTCCACACCGTAATAGCGGTTGAAAATGTCCTTGTAGATTTCCGTCATGCGCGCGCCGGTCAGGCTTTCGCCTTTTTCGACCTCGGCATGGATGGCGGCTTCAAACTCAGCGAACTGGGTCTGGCGGAAATAGGTGCCGCGCATTTGTTCGAGCGCGTAGCCGAGATAGAAAAGGCGTTCGGCATCGGTCTGCGCCGCATCAAGCAGGCGTTCCTGCGCAAGGATTTCCTTTGTAATCGCGGCCGTTTCAGCAATGAAGATGGAATAGCGCGCGGTCTCAAACGGCTGTGCGTCGTTCGCCAGGATGGTGTGCATGGCATGGCCGAACTCGTGCACGAAGGTGGAGGCGCTATTATAGGTGTCCTGATGGTTCAGGAGAACGAACGGCCCGAGGTCATAGACGCTGCCGGACATGTAGGCGCCGCTGCGCTTGCCCTGGCTTGGATAAGCGTGGGTCCAATCGCCCTCCATCGCGCTGCAGAGGGCCTGAACATAGTCTTCACCGAGCGGTTCTGAAGCGACGGCTGTGATCTGAGCAGAGCGTTCGAGATCGAAGACCTGATCTGTGCTGACGAGATCGGGATAGATGTCGTGGAAGCCGAACTCTTCGACGCCCATGATCCGCGCGCGGAGTTTGAAATAGCGGTGCAGCGTTGGCAGGGCTGCATTCACTTCAGCCAGCAGCGTATCGTAGACCTCGCGCGGGATGTTATCGTCAGCGAGGGCGGCTTCCAGTGCAGAGTCGTAATTGCGCTGTGAGGCGCGGAAGACTTGGCCCTGAACATGTCCGGAAAGAGCGGCACCTAGCGAGCTCTCGAATTGCTGGTAGGTTTCAAAGAAAGCTTCGAAGACTTTCATGCGGTCTTCGCGGTTTTCAGCGGCGCGCCCTTTAACATAGCCGGCGGCGTCAAGGCGGATGTCCTCGCCTGTGCTGAGTGTGACAGTGGGCCATGGAATGTCTGAGTTCTTCAGCTGGGAGTAAATTTGCTGTGCGCTGCTAAGCGCGACGCTGGAGGCAGCCATCAACTGTTCGCCTTCCGGAGAGAGCGTGTGCGGAGTCATACGTAGGGTTTCACGCAGGCCGAACGTGTAAGGGGCGAGGCGCGGTTCTGAGGCGATCCAGGCTTCAATTTCGGTCTCACCGACAGTTTGGATCATCGGACTGATCCAAGCCGTCGCTTCGCCATAGGTCGCAAACATGGCCTGAGCCTGTCCGCGGCGTGCGAGCTTTTCACTGTCGCGCAGGTCGGTATCGGAGCCGAGGAAGGCATAAGTCGAAACGCGCAGTCCCTCTTTGGCGATGGCAGAGGTCTTTTCGTAGAGGTCTGCGAGGTTTCCAGCACTTGGTTCGAAATCATCGCCCATGGCTTTGACCGGTTCGAGCTGGTCAAGTAGGCCGAGGCGCGCGGCATCCCAGGCTTCGACATCGGGATAGAGTTTGGTCAGGTCCCATTCGACCGGCTCGCGCTCTGATTCTGCTCCTGCTTCTGAGTGATCATCGAACATTGGGCCCATGTCGGGTTGAGCGACGGCAATCGGGGACGCAATCAGGCAAAGGGCAGCAGCGCAAGACAGTAGACGGGATTTCATCTGGGAGGACTCCTATTGGGTTGTGCTGTTATAACAGCACCGAAAGCACGTGGCCGAAAGTTAATAATTAAACAGACACGCGCAATCAGCGCCTTTGCGGAGAAAGGCGCTGACAGTGATGAACTTGATCAGCGCTAAAAGTTCACGTCGATACCGACACCGATGACGCGAGGAGCCTGTACGGTGAAGGTTGGGGTTGTGAGATTGATCTGGCCTGACTGCGCGCCGACATTGGCAAAGCCGCGGGAGGTAAAGTTATCGCTGTCGAGCAGGTTCGAGCCAAAGACATAGACCTGAAGCTGATCATTTCGATAGCCGAAGCGGCCTGTAAGATCCGTTCGCTCCTCACCTGTTGATTCAAGATCGCCTGCAAAATCAGGACTGATAGCCGGATCGCCAAGTTCACTGAGCGCCTGGCGAAGATCAGCATTGCTGATATTGAGCGACGATGATTCTGTTTCGCCCGTGTAGCTAAGGCTGGCATTGGCAAACAGGCCATTGTCGCCGTCCCAGTCGGTACCAATTGTGAAGGTCAAATTAGGCGCACTTGGGAAGGAATTGCCCGCAAGATTTGCAAATTGAGGGTCGTTTGCATTCTGTGGATTTCCATCAGCATCCACGGCGAATGGAAAATCGGTGAACTCCGTCTCGAGCAGGCCGAGCGTTATGAAGGCCCCCCAATTGTCGGTCACATCATAGTCAGCGACCATTTCAAGACCGTAGAGTTTACTTTCACCGGCATTGACAAGCAAATCGTCATCGGTTCGCGCTGGATTAAAGCCATCAACGCGAACTTGCTGGTCTTCGTACTCTGAGTAAAACACATTGGCGTTAAAGATCAGTCGACCGTCGAGCAGCTCGTTTCGCATGCCAATTTCGACCGTGTTCAGGAACTCAGGATCATATTGCCCGACAAATTGTTCGTTTCCGACGATATTTTCATTTTCTCTGACAGCGACAAATGCCCCGCCCGCGCGATAGCCGCGTGACAGAGAGACAAATACCGAGCTGTTATCATTGATGTCGTAGGTCAAAGACGCCCGGGGAAGGAAGGCTTCAAAATCTGCTGCCGTGGTTGGTTCGTTATTTGGACCAAAGAAGCGTTCAACCGCGACACCGCAGGGCTGGGTCGTTGTCCCACCCGGAATACCGAGAATAATGCCAGGTGCTGTAATCATGCATGTCGGTTCATCGACACCGGAGGTAAAAAAGCGGCCACTTTCCGCAAATTCTTCCGCGTCATAACGGGCAGCAAGGCCAAAGGTCCATTTAGGTGCAAATTCCCAATCAAACTGACCGAAAATAGCATAGTTCTCAGTGTCGAAGGTTTCACCATTGCGCAGCAATAGCAGTGTTTCAGGTGGCGTAACGCTAATGAAATTGGTTGCCGGAACGCCAAAGGCATCGGCGAGCGGTTGCACGAGGATTAGTCCCTGATCGAGCAGATTCGCACGTTGATCGCGGTCAGATTTACGTTCTTCTTCAAGGTAATATCCGCCAACCAACCCCCGGAATGTTCCGAAATCAAATTCCACGCGAGCTTCGGTCGAAAAGATGATTTCGTCGAATTGGTTTTGCGTAAACCCGCCAAACCGCTGAACATCATTACCGTCGCCAAATGTTCTTAATGTCGAATAATCCTCATAGGTGATGATCGCTCGACCTGTGAGAGCGTCGGTGAAATCGTATTGCGTTTCGCTGACAAATCTGAGGCCTTCATTGTCATTACCGACCAGCTCGTTCCTCGCTGTTTCGCGGTCGCTCGGATCGAAATCAAAGAAGTTTGGAGACCGCAAAGTGTCGGGTGTCCTTACAATCAGTGCATCTTCACCAAAGACTTCTGATTCACCATAATCAACCGTCAACTTGGTCGAGAATTGCGGGACGCTTTCGGGCGCCAAAAGCAACTTGCCGCGCAGCATTAGGCTCTCAGTTTTATTGAAATCATCGCCGTCGAGCACCCGGCTTGTCAGGAACCCGTCTGACCCCTGGAAGTCGACCGCGATACGGCCCGCCAGCAAACCGTCGATGAGTGGCCCGCCCAAAGCGCCCGCATACTGGTAGGTATTGCCTTCAGCCAGGGTCACTCGGGCTTTGCCTTCAGTTTCAAAAGTCGGGTCAGCCGTTTTGATGAAAATCCCACCAGCGAGAGCATTACGCCCCTGAACTGAAGATTGCGGCCCGCGGAGGACTTCTACCTGTTCTGTATCCCAAAGGCCAATCGGTCCGCGGTTGAAGTTTAAGCTCGTGATGGGGGAGCCATCAACGTAGACGCTAGACGTGACGCCCTGGCCTGCACCGCCGACGCCCGCGCGACCGATGCCGCGAATGGAGAAGTTCGAGTCAGCACCGCCGACTGTTGTAACGTTCGGGACCTTTAGAAGAAGCTCAGACAGCTCCGTAATCTGCTCGCGGGCGAGACGTTCAGAGTCGAAAATTTCCGCGGACACTTCGAAATCCTGAAGGTCTTGCTCGAGCTTTGTGCCGAGAACGATGATCGTATCTTCCCGCAGCTCGCCGTCCTGATCAGATGTGCCATCTTGGGCGAATGCAGAACCGCATGCGGCAAGAAGCGCGCAAAACGCGACGCTTGATTTAAAGGATGTCATGAGAGGCCCTCTACAAATGAGAATAAGTCGCGATGGCAAGTAGCGGCCTCACGGCATTAGGCAATTCTCAAATGGGGTTTCTGGGTCAAAGCGCGCGCCGATGTGATATATTTATCACGCGGCTTCTTTGGCTATCGCGGCTGCAGATGCTTTTCGAAGAAGTCCAGCATGGCAGGCCACGCCACGGTTTTGACTTTGGCCTCTGGTTCGAACGCGGGCGCGTACCCATCGCCGGAGAGATAGTGGCCTGCGGTTTCGGAGGTGTAGATTTCGGTGTCGAGACCCGCAGCGTCGCGGGTGGCTTCGACTTTTCGCGCCATGGAACCGGAGGCCCAAACCGTATCGGCGTCACCGCCGACGAGGAAGACCGGCTCATCAATGGTTTCAACAAGGATGCGTGCGGGCTCTACACGGTCCGGATTGGCTTTACGACCTGCTTCATGCGGGATGACGAGTTGGGGTGTGTCTTTCTGGAATTCCTCAGCCATGCCTTCATACGGCACAAAAGGAAGCGGGTCGCCGCGCCATGCAAAAGAGGACACCGTCTCGCCTGCACCCCAGCCTTCCCAGACAACGTCTGTGGGAACGATGGCGGCGATGGCGTCTATCCCTTCGATGCGCTCACCGGCGATCAAGACGTATTCAGCGCCCTTTGAGACGCCCCATAGGCCGACACGCTCCATGTCTGCGCTGGGTAACTCTGCGACCGCTTGCATGACGGTTTCGAGGTAGGCGACATCGATATTGGCGAAAGCTTTCGGAAGACCGGGCACGCGTTGAGGCTGATCGCCCCATGCTGGCGAATGATAGGGCACACCGACCGCGAAATAGCCGTGAGAGGCGAAGATCGGGGTCATGCGCTTCGCGGTGGTATCGTGGCCTTCTGATCCGCCGAATATGAAGAGGACGGGCCATGGGCCTTCGCCGGATGGCGGTGTCGCATAAATCGCGCCGGGGAAGTCTTCGCCTAGGGGCTTTGGCTCGACGTCGGGCAGGCTTGTGATCAAATCAATGTCCTGGGTAAAATCGGCGGTGCCGTCGCTTCCGAGATCGACGCTCAGCGTAAGCGGATCTAGTGGGGTGTCTTCTGTGGGCTGGCGGTCATCGGGACGACGGCGCGACCAGAAGAGGCCGGCTTGGTCGACGCCTTCATAGCTGCCAGAGATTGGCGCACTGGTTGCGGTATCGAGGGTTCCATTGTCAGGAACCGTGAAGGTTGCGGTGCTGGTATAGAAAGCGGGCGCACCGCGGCGGAGTTTGATCTCTTCGAGCGTGAGTGTGACGGATGAACCGGGTTCGAGATTTGTCAGCGTGATCTCTACAGGATCGCCCTGCAGGATTGGAGCAGATGTCAAGTTGAGCGCGGGATCCTGAACCGTTTGACACGCGGTGGTGATCAGTAAGGCGAAGGCTGCGCTTAGTCGTTTCATCTGTTTCGCTCCGTTTCAGATGTTAGCGTTTAACCTCAAGCATAAGCATAAGGGCCGCCCCTCTCGAGAGCGATCTTATATTTTTCGCGGGCCTGCATATTGGCGATGAAGGCTTTGACATTGGGCAAGTTTGAAAAGTCAGACCGGGTGGCCGCGGCTTCCAAGGGGAAGCTCATCATGATGTCTGCTGCGCTGAGATCATCGCCGACGAAGTGGCCTGTCTTGTCTAGTGCACGGTTCCACCACGTGGCGTGTTCAGTGATACGCGGATCAATAAAGCCGCTTTCGGCGCGCGACGAGATGCCCTTCACGACGGGCTTTACGAGCATCGGAGCGCTTTCGGGCATACGGCTAAAGACGAGCTTCAGCAGAAGATAGGTCATCGCGGAGCCTTCGGCATAGTGAAGCCAATAGGTGTAATCGCGGGACTTCGGGTCTTCAGGTGTCGGGCGGAGTTTGAAGTCTTTGTCGTAAGTGTTGACCAGATACTCGAAGATCGCACCGGTTTCAGCGACTGTGATGTCTCCATCTGTGATCACGGGAGATTTGCCGAGAGGGTGGACTGCGTAGAGTTCAGGCGGGCCGAGATTTGTTTCAGGATCGCGCTCATAGCGCTTGACCTCATAGAGCCGCGCTAATTCTTCGAGCAACCACAGAACGCGCTGCGAGCGGGAGTTTTCCAGATGGTGGACGGTGATCATCGAACAGCCTTTGATGTTTAGGCTGTTTACGAGCACGGGTTTGAATTAGATGTTTGGCGCCTATTGACCCATCAGGCGCTGGACGACGCCGAGCACGCCGGTGAAGCGCAAGCCACCTTCGTGTACGGCGAGGGCGAAACAGATCCCCTCATCCTCACCTGTCGGCTGGTGCAGATCATTTTCGCCTTTGACGCAGAGATCGCCGGGACCGTAGCGCCCGTCAGCATCCGAGAAAGCGCCTGATACAACGAGGGTGAACTCATCGCCTTTATGCTTGTGAGCGGGGACGGTTGCTCCGGGTTCAATGCGGTAGAGCTCGACCTCAGCGTCGCTGCCAATGTCGAGTTCAAGCCTGCGGATACCGGACTTCAGGTTCTTCCAGCCCTTGCTTCCCGCGGCATCAATCGCATGATCGCGAAGGGGATCGGGGAGCGCGAGAAGTTCTTCGAGTGCGGCGCAAGCCTGTGTTGCCGCTCTTTCCTGCATTTGCGGACGGGCTTCGTGGGCATCAATGATGGCAAGCGCTTCGTCGAGCGCGTCATCGGAAAGCGCTTCGCAGCCTTCATTCTCGAACATGATGCCAGCGATGGTTTCGGCACGCGCCACAGCGCGGCTAACCTCAGGTTTGATGGCGGCTTGTGTTTCAACAAGCAGCGCGAAGGCTGGGTCTAAGCAACCTGCGGCATAGGCGCTATAAACCTCACCGAAATCGTTTATATTTGCTTTACGCATAGTCTCAGTCGCTGCAGTATTTTTTTCTTCTTTCAGCGATATTGACTTATGATGGTTATCGTCAAGCAAACGCAGCCTCCGATTGCACTTATACTAATGAAGGTCGCGTTCTAGCTGGCCTTTGAGGCGCTGGAACGCGATGCGGATTCGGGATTTGACTGTGCCGAGCGGCAGACTGAATTTCTTGGCAATTTGGGAGTGCGATAATCCTTCGTAAAAAGCGGCCTTGAGCAGGACCAGTTGATCTTCTGGGAGGGTTTCAAGTTCTTTCCTAACCACAACCTCAATCTGCGCACGGTTGACCGTGATATCCGGTTCTTCGACCGGCGATGGCTGCAGCATCGGATCTTGGGCATCGAGATCCGGTTTATTCAGGCGGCGATGGCTATCAATGCGGCGGTTGCGAGCGATCCGGAAGATCCATGTCGAGACGGACGCTTGCTTGCGGTCATACTGCTCTGCCTTGCGCCAGACATTGAGCATGACTTCCTGAACGATTTCCTCAGCGCCGACATCATCGCTTCCGAGACGAATGAGATAAGACTTCAGGCGTGGCGCGAAATATTCAAAGACATGCGAGAACGCCGAGCGCGACTTCGTACTGGCGATTGCTTCGATACAATCCGCCATTCGATCCCGCTCAAACGGGTCAGTTCCTATGCTTTGTAAAGACACATCCGTGTCCTTTCGCGCTCCATACTCGTATAAAGCGCTTGTTTTTGAAGAAATGCAACCATCGCGAGACAATAAATTCATTTTCAACTCCGATACCGTGTGTCTTATTTCGGCCTTAACCCTGTTGCAGTCAGTGTTTATAACGAAACCTTATTTATTATTGTGTATCGGAGATAATATACAATGTCGAGATACTTTTCTGTCATTTTTGCACTCATGGCGAGTGTTGGGGTATCGCATGCAATGCCCAGCGCTGTGGGGCAGTACAAAGATTGGAAAGTTTTTACCGATCAAAGCGGCGACGAATTGCTGTGCTATGCGGCCACACCGGCGACCGATAAAGCGCCCCGCTCAGCTGAGCATGGCGATGTCTGGTTCTATGTCTCTAACTCGCAGTCGGGAAAAGCGCGCAGCCAGCCGAGTTTGCGGGTCGGCTATCAGTTACGCCCTGACCTGCCTGGCAAAGCAAAGATCGGCCGATCAAGCTATACGCTTTACGGAGTGGGCGACGAGGCCTTTACCGATGACAGCGACGACCCGAAACTCGTCGCGGCGCTGAAACGAGGATCAGAATTACGGGTTGAGGCAACCTCACAGCGCAATACGCGCGTGTCCTATCATTTCTCACTATCAGGATCGGCGGCCGCCATCGATCGTGCGGCCGCAGCTTGCCGATAAGCTCGAATATTTCCCTTTTCAGGCCCAGCAATACAATCATATGGTGTGTCAGAGCATGATGAAGGACACGCACAATGAAAAACCCTGTCAATGATTACGCGTTTGATCTGATCTGGCGCGACGGGCGCTCTTATAATGGTTGGCAGGATGAAAGCGTGCCTGAAACCCTGATCCGCGCGGTCTATGATCTGACAAAAATGGGGATGACGAGCGCAAACTGTTCGCCCGCGCGGTTTACGTTCATTGGGTCAAGCGAAGGCAAGGAGCGGCTGAAACCGTTTCTGATGGAGGGCAATGTCGAGAAGACGATGGCGGCGCCATGGGTTGTGATCATCAGTCATGATCTGGAGTTCCACGAGAAAATTCCGCAGCTTTTCCCGCATAATCCGGGCGCGAAAGACTGGTTTGCCGATGAGGAGAACCGGCATCTGACGGCGTTTCGCAATGGCACGCTGTCGGGGGCTTATCTGATGCTGGCGGCGCGTGCGCTCGGTCTCGATTGCGGGCCGATGTCAGGGTTTGACAATGCCGGCGTCGATAAAGAGTTTTTCCTCAGCAAGGAGGAGACGAAGAACTGGCGTTCGAACTGGCTTTGCAATATCGGCATTGGCGATGACTCAACGATCTTCCCCCGCAGCCCGCGTTTGGCGTTTGAAGAGGCGTGTGAGATTCTCTAGCGCTGGCATTATTGGCTGCGGGCTATGCTGAGCTTGGCGATCCATACGGCCATGGCGGGGTGCGAAATTGCACTCATCCGGGATGGGGCAGTTTTGGCGGAACGGGCCGAAGCGATGCGCAAAGGGCAGGATGCGCGCTTGCCGGGCCTTGTGCAGGCATGTTGTGAAACGGCGGGGATCAATCTGAAGGAGATTGACCGGTTTGGGGTGGTGACAGGGCCGGGTAGTTTCACGGGCGTGCGCGTGGGCGTTGCTTTTGCGCGGGGTCTGGCGCTGGCGACGGGTGCGCCTTGTGTTGGGATTACGAGTTTGGAGGCTGCTCTGCCGGATGGTCAGCAAGGGTCGGCGATCGTGGCCTTGCCAGCGCAGAAGCGACCGCCTGATATTACCTATTGGACGCAGCGGTTTCGCAGTGGCTCGGCGACTGGGTTGCCGGAAGAGATGGATTTGGATGCGCTCGTGTCACTTTTGGAGGCGTATCCGCATATGGTGTTTGGGGAGGCTGGGGCTTTGCAAAGCACCCTGCCCGATCTTCAAGTTCGGCCAGCGCAGCCCTCAGCAGTTCGCGCTGCGCAGCTGACCACTCTGTTTGAACCGGATGAGCATCCGCCGCGTCCAGCCTATGCCCGTGCTCCGGATGCGGCCTTGCCGAAACAAGGCCGTTCGCAATGAAAGATGTGATCATTCTGAAAGCCAGTGATTCTGGGCGTGCGGCTGAGTTACACGCCAAAGCGTTCTTTCAGGACGATGTCTGGACGCCGAAAGCGTTTCAGTCGCTGCTGGAGCAAGAGAGCAGTCTTGGAGTGGCCCATGAGGCGCATGATCAGCTGATCAGTTTGGCGCTGTTTCGCATTGCGGTTGATACGGCTGACCTTTTGACCTTTGGAGTGGCTCCGTCGAAGCAGCGTCAGGGTTGGGCCACAGCACTTTTGAATGCGTCTCAACCGCTGCTTTCGGCACGAAATGTCACGCGGATCACATTAGAGGTTGCCCAAAACAACGCCGCTGCGGTAAGTTTCTACGAAAGAATGGGATTTGTTGAAGACGGGTGGCGGGTGAACTATTATAAACACCGTGATGGCACTCATCGTGATGCAATCTTAATGTCCCGCGGGGTGCTTGCAGGCCCCGCATAGAATAGGCAAAAGACAGACATGGATAGAATTCAACAACTCTGCGCCGAAAAAGGTTTGCGTATGACAGAACAGCGCCGCGTCATCGCGCGCGTCCTGTCGGAGGCGGACGATCACCCGGACGCAGAGGAACTGCATCGCCGCGCGAATGCCGTCGACAAGACGATCTCTCTGGCAACAGTTTATCGGACAGTGAAGCTGTTTGAAGAATACGGGATTGTTGACCGCCACGAGTTCCGTGATGGGCGCGCACGCTATGAAGAAGTGATGAGCGAGCCTCACGATCACCTGATCGATATCAAGTCAGGCAATATTCTTGAGTTTCAGAATAAAGAGATTGAAGAGCTGCAGGTCGAGATTGCACGTTCACTTGGGTACAAACTCGTCGATGCGCGGCTGGAGCTTTATGCGGTGCCTTTGGACGACTCTGAAAAATAAGCCGCGAGATGTCGCCCTACCTTATCGCAATGACCGGTGGATCGGGGTCCGGTAAGTCCACTGTTGCAGATGCTTTGCTTGAACGCTGCAGCCATCTAGGCGTCACCGTGTTTGCCGAAGACGGCTATTACTGGCCGATGTCGCATTACGGTCCGGCAGAGACAGAGGCGCAGCGTGAGGCCATTATTGCGCGGGTCAATTATGATGATCCGGCCAGTAAAGAGACCAGCCTTATGGCGCGCCATCTTGCTGATCTGAAAGCCGGTCGCACAATTGAGCAGCCGATCTATGACTATGATCGCCATGACAGAAAGACGGAAACGCTGGAGCTGACGCCGTCTGCGCTGATTATTCTGGAGGGCATACACGCGCTGTCGATCCCGGAGATCACACCGCTGATTGATCTCTCAATCTATGTTGATACGCCGGATGATTTGCGTCTGGCACGACGAATTAGACGGGATGTGACGGAACGCGGGCGCAGTGTTGAAAGCGTTCTGGCGCAATATTTGGGCACGGTTCGCGCGGCACACTATGCCTTCACGTTTCCAGCAAAGTTTGAGGCTGATCTGGTCATCGCGGATGAAGGCCTGCCGGCCTATGGCAAAGTCAGGCCGGCCCCTGAAGCGGTTGAACGTATGCTGGCGCCGATTACAGCGCGACTGGAAGCCGTGGGTTTGCTTTAACTATTTTGCGCTTAGGTTGACCGCTATGCATCGGCTCCTTGTTCTTTTGAGTTTAGCACTGGCGTTGCCCGTTACAGCCCTTGCTTGCGATATGAGCACAAACGCGCGGTCGGACAGCGTTGCGGATTATGTTGAGGATGCACGATCCTGCCTTGCCGCTTCCCCACAAGGATTTGCTTTTGATGAGCAGATGGAACTCGCGTTCATCCGCTTGATAAATGAGGAGCGCGTCTCGCGCGGCTTGCAGCCTCTGATCTTGCGAGATGATATGCGTCCGGCCGCACGGTTTCATAGCCTCGACATGGGCATCAATAATTTCTTCGGTCATGAAACACCAAAAGGACGAACATCCGCATTCCGAATTTCCGCGTTTGATCGAACATTGCTTACGCAATTGAGCGCCGAAAACGTTGCGCAGCTGGAAACGAAATGGACCTGTACGAACGGCACTGGCGAAACGATTTCATGCGCGGGAATGGTGGATGAGTTAAACAGTCCATTCGCAGGTGCTGTAGAGCGCCTGCACACCGACCTGATGAACAGTCCGGGACACCGCGATAACATTCTATCCCCCAAGTCGACCCACATTTCACTCGGCGTCGCGACATCCGATACGGGCATTTACGTTACGCAATTATTCGCCAAGCCGATTGGACGGTTTCTGTCTCCATTACCGCTTCGGCTTGTAGCAGGACGAGGGATCGACGCAGACGTTGAGTTAGATGGCTATGACTTCAAAAGATTTGCTCTCATGGAAGGCTCTAAAGTCAAAGATTTGTTTGATGCTGATCTACCGGATGAAGCGAGAGGTGATCTTGAGCTGGCGGTCAGAGGGGAAAGCACTAAGACAATCAAAGACGGCGGTCGTGTAAGCCAGGTATTCAATGTCATTTATTTACCGGGTCCCTCTGTAACGGTCGTCGACTCAGACCCCGCTACAGGAAGCTAGCGATTTCGCCGAGTGGCTTTTTAACGAGCGCATGGTTCGGGACCATCGCGTCATCTGCCGGATAGCCCGCGACCAAGATCAGGAACGGCTTTTCACCTTGCGGTCGACCGCACAGCCCGTTCAGGAACTTCATCGGATTAGGCGTATGCACCAGCGTGGCGAGCCCCGCATTGTGGCAGGCGGCCATGAGCATGCCTGTGGCGATGCCGACGCTTTCATGGATGTAGTAATTCTTCTTCTCATCGCCTGCGCGCGCGCCGCCTTTGCGTTGGGCGAAAATACAGATCAGCCATGGCGCGATTTCCATATAGGGCTTCTGGGCGTCGGTTCCGATGGGCGCGAGTGCATCGAGCCAAGCTTTATTGGCGCGGCTGGTGTAGAATTCTCGCTCTTCAGCCTCCGCCGCCGCGCGGATTTCAGCCTTTTTCTCCGCTGAGCCGACGCATGAGAAGAACCAAGGCTGGTGGTTTGCCCCGCTTGGCGCGGTGCCAGCGGTCAGGACGCAATGTTCGATGATGTCTTGAGGCACAGGCTTGTCACTGAACGCCCGAACAGAGCGGCGGGTTTGCATCGCTTTGTGGAAGGCGACGGCGCGCGCCTGCATCTCGCTTTCCGGATAGTGCGGAAAGTCAGCAGTGAGCGGGACGTGGGTGTCGGGTGAGGTTTTCATCTCAACAATCCGTAATGGTGGAACAATATTTACTTTTGACAGGCGAACAGTACTTTCTTGCGTATGAGAGCTTTAATCGCTGCACTGTTTCTGCTCTACGGCCTTATCGGTTCAGCAACCGCATGTGAAGTCCGATCAGTGGCTGCGGCTGGATCCCTCTCAGACTATGTCGAGCGCGCACAGGCCTGTTTGGACAATAGTCCAAGCGAGTTTCACTTTAGTGATGAGATGGAGGGCCAGTTTATCCGCCTCATCAACGAAGAGCGTGAAAGAATTGGTCTGACGCCTGTAGCGGTTCGGGATACGATGCGCCCGGCGGCGCGGTTCCATAGCTTAGATATGGGCGTGAATGACTTTTTTGGACATGTCAGTCCACAGGGTCGAACCCCAGCGTTTCGGGTCGCGGCATTTGATCGAACACTTGTTACAAGGGCAACTGCAGAAAATGTTGCTAAGATTGAGTTTAAGCGGACGTGTAGAACGGCGACGCTCGAAACCATACCGTGTGGACCAGACGCAAAACCACCTCGCCTAGCGGCCCCAAGCGATGTCCGGGAGCTCCATACGAGGCTCATGAACAGCTCCGTCCATAGAAAAAACATACTGTCGCCAAATGCGTCTGAGGCCGCTATTGGGGTCGCGGTCTCACCTGAAGGCATTTACGTGACCCAGCTCTTCACCGCGACGGTCGGAGAGTTTTCTGAGCCGGTACCTGTTAATATGGTCGCGGGGGACAATTTCGCGATCGACATTCGACTTAGCGGGTATCGGTCAACGCGTTTATCGCTGTCCTATAACGATCAGGTTACAGTACTATCCCGAAAGCGCTTGCCGAAAAACGCCGTGGAGGATGCCGCAATCGCTGTTCGTGGTGAGACCGTCACATTCTTTAGACAGGATGGACGTCTTAATCGCGATGCGAGGTTTTCTTCATTTTTTTCAGGCCCGCGTGTGACACTCGTAGCATCGCCTGAAGATTCTGGGGCCTGAAACAGTTATCGCCGCCCCGCATCTGCGCCGCGATTGTAGGCTTTGCGGAGCCAATCTTTGATTTTGGCTTCTTTCGCGCCTTTGACTGTGCCGACCTGAAGGGTGCGCACGGGCTTGATGCCGGAGAATTTCATCACCGCGCGCACAGCCTGATTTTTCGCCGGGCGGCCATAGGCGAGCTGGTCGAAGAAAGCAGGCGCGTCTGAAGTGAGGAGTAGGTCGGCGCTGCGCCCTTTCAAAAGACGATCCCACCAGGGGTCATTCTCATGATACTCCATCGCGAAGCCCGGCAGGAAGGCCCGGTCGATGACGCCTTTCATCTTGGCGGGCATACCGCCCCACCAGACCGGATAAGCCCAGCAGGTATGCGTGCACCACTGGATGTTCTCGCGCCACTCCTCAAGGCATGGCTCCAGCGTTTTACGGCTGTGATAGCCCTCTGTCAGGTCGGGGTCGAAGTTCATGTCTGAGAGCGCCTGCCAGCGGATTTCTGCGCCCTCGCTCTCAGCCCCGCGAGCATAGGCCCCCGCCATGCCATGACTGAGCGAGTCCGCGCGCGGATGACCGACGAACACAAACAGTTTCGCACTCATAGGTTTGCCCTATCCTTCTTTCCCTCGCGGTTTAGGTTAGGCGAAGACCAGACAAAAAGGAACAGGCTATGGACCTCAGACTGACAGGGAAAACAGCGATCGTGCTTGGCGGGACGCGCGGGATTGGGCGCTCAATTGCTGAGACATTTGCAAATGAAGGCGCGAATGTTGCGATCTGTGCGCGCAATTCGGAACAAGTCGCGGAGGCTGTAGGTGACCTGTCCGCAATGGGTGTGAAAGCAACGGGTGCGGCGGTCGATATTACCGATGCAGACGGGTTGAAGGCGTGGGTGAGCTCTGTCGGCGAGGAGATGGGGAGCGTTGATATTCTCGTTTCGAATGCGGGCGCGATGGCGCAGGGCTATGATCCGGCGGCCTGGAAGCAGAATTTTGAGCTAGACGTGCTGGGCGCGGTGAACTCATTTGAGGCCGCCAAGCCGCATTTGACCAAGGCGGCAGAAGCGAGCGGCGATGCGGCTTTTGTTTTGATCTCCTCGATCTCAGCTGCGCAGGCGGATAATGCGAGCAGCTATGGCCCGATCAAGGCGTCACTGATCCATATGGCGAAGGGGCTCGCGCGGGAAAATGCGGCCGCCGGTTTGCGCGTGAATGTCGTCTCACCGGGCATGGTCTTCTTTGAAGGCGGCATTTGGGATACGGTGAAACAGAATGCCCCTCAATTCTTTGAACAGGCCAATTCGCGCAACCCAATGGGCCGCTGCGCCACCCCGCAGGAGGTGGCCGACGCAGCTGTGTTTTTGAGCAGTCCAGTGTCGAGCTATACGACGGGCGTGAACCTGATCGTCGACGGGGCGGTGAGCAACCGAGTGAATTTTTAGGGTCTAGGACTGCCGCCCGGGCGAAAGGAAAACACCTGGCGCACCTTTTTCAGGTTTGACCGTAATGATTGCAATCGGGCGCTGCCCTAAAACAATGTCCGTCACTTCACTAAGAGCGTAGAACAAACCGACTAGGCGGCTTGGTGCGACATCCTCAAAACCAAATTTCTTGAACATTTCGGGCCACGGCACCCCAGCTTTGAGGAAAGGCTCCAGAGACTTTTGAAGTTCTTTTTGTTTTCGCTTTAGTGATCCGCGGCTGACAGTTTTCGGGTCCATTTCAAAAATTGAAAGCGCAATGCTTAGCGCCCTTCGAATTGCCGTTTTTGCGTTTACAAGTCGCATAAGTTGCTTCTCAGCATTTCTAGCTTGCCTACTCCCTGAGTTTCGGATGCCAAGGCTCCGGACTGTTGCAGACGTTGTGGCCACAAGCGCATCCAAATTTTCTATAAGGAAACGAACATCCTGAGGCGTCTTAACTTTTGCCCGCCCAAGTCCTCGAAGGTTTACGCCCATTGTTGATCCAATGGTATCTTCTTCAAAGAACTCATCCAGTGCTACGCGACCACTTATGGCTTTATCTAGAATGTCCTCAAAGTAGCCAAAATCAGAGTAACTGAGAGACTCAATTGTTGCCTGTTCAATTTGCGGCATATGCAGAGCAGACTCGTAAACGAGGCGCTCGATGTCAGAAGGCGCAATTCCGAGTGCGATTGAGAACGATGCTGGAAAGTCACCATCCTGTTGTTCAAGCTTATGAACGAAATTTGCGACTTCGGAAATCGTCTCTTCGGTAACAAGTTGGTAGCCTTTGATTGGGTTCTTAAATTTATCCAGAAGAGAGCGAACTTCTCGCGCGCGCAAATTATTATCCGTTTGTTTGAACGTGAGGTCGAAAACAGGAGCAGCAGCAGGTTCCGCTTTAAGAGACGCATCATTCGCTTCTGAGGCTTCTTGGATAGCTGTGGCGTCTGTAGAGTACCAGAGCCTGAAAGCGCTCACGAAGCTTGCCAAACGGCTCTCGCTTAGGAAGCTAACCTCCTCTTTGGAAACGCCTTTGGAGTATGCAGCTATACCAGCGTCACTCTCTTTGACTTCAACATCAATAATGCGCGATTTTTTGTAAACCAAAGTGGCATCGATGAGCGTAAGGCCCCATCGCATACCTGTTTCCTCGTGTAGAGAAGCATATCGTGTCCAGTCACCCTCTAGAATAACGCCCTCTGGAAGATCATCGCGCTTGCGAAGAATATCTCCAGCTTGTCCAGGTTTCAGAATGATATCGCGATGAACATCGCACGCGTCTTTTTCGTCCGGATCGAGCGATAAAGCGAACGCAAAACCATCATCAAGTTCCTGCTTATACCACGCGGAAATCTCTGCGGTCAGAAGCTGTGTCTGGCTTTTCTCAATTAGTCCAAGCGTGGTCTTGAGGAATTTACGTGCTTCGCCAAGATAGGATTGGAACAATTCGACTTTGTCGGTAACCCCTGCCTTACCGAGTGCTTTTTGTAATTCGCTTACAGCCTTGGCATCGAGTTTCTTCGCGGCTGTCGAAAGCTTAGTCTGCAGGTTGGGTATCTTTTCGATGACCTTAGCTTTCACGCTCTCAACGACGTCATCGGCAAAGGCTGTTTTCAGCGCGTTTGCCAGACCCGATTTCAAGCCATCTTGATTTGGATCATCCACTTGGAAGAGTTCATCAACGAGGCCGGAGAATAAGCCGGTCGCTTGCTCAGCGAGAGCATCTGCCGCTTCATTGTCGTCAGAATAATCCCCGACTGAAAATCCGAAGAGGGCTACAAAAGCAGGCAGTGCGACTTCTGCAGCCTTCTTGTCATCATCGCCGGACGTATTTGAGACTTTGAAGAGATCCTGAAGTCCTTTTTCGATCTCTTTTTGCACCAAAGCGCCAGGCTTTAGCCATTTGTCGAAAGCCATAGCGTCTTTGAGTGACTTATTGATCTCGGATATGACTTTGTCCGCATTGGTGATGTGTTTGACGAGGTCGGTTGCAGCGCCCGGGAGGAGGTCACTGAGGCCGATTTTGACGCCGATGCCTATGTCGCCGGAATAATCCAGAGACCGGTCATTCTTGAGCGTCACACGGACATCATTTGGGTCAGGTGAGCTTGAGGCCGGCGCGCATATAATACTGAATCCGCGACCATACTTAATCTTAGCGCCGAGCGAGATCGATATCGGTATGGGCGTGTTTGGGATGAGGACATTTGCCTTAACGCCCACAGAGCCGCCCAGCCCCTCATTCCCAGAATACTCAAATGCGACAGGCTCGCCTTCTAAAATTTTTGCTTCTGAGGAGACGAGCTTCTCTGAAACGGAGACCAAATCGGCTATGTTTGGAACGCGGGACAGGGCAGAAGCAAGTGCTAAACCAGCAGGATCTGATTTCCCTGGATAGCTCATATGAACTTTGAAGGATCGTTTCGCATCAGCCTCAGCAGAGAGGCTCGCGGATTTCAGGACAGCGCCGGGTGTCACTTTAAGACCGGCAGACGCATTTAGTTTGCCCTCAAAAACTAAACTGCCTAGCGCTGCTTGTCCGTCGCTTGTTGTCACGGGTAATGGCTTGGAAAACTCGCCATCATCTTTGAGAACCTGAAAATAGGCATCAACTGCTGCGCCGACACTTAAACTCAGGTCAAGGGGAGGAGCCGCTTGTTGAACAGACTCAGACCAATCCAGCCCTCCCCAACTTATCTTGCCATCTTTTTTATAATCACGGCCGGCGACACGCCCTTCCAAGTCACTGAGATCGACAACCAGATCCCCTAAGAACTGATAGCCATCCTGTTTTCCGACGAGCACAAGAAGCGCGTCGGTAAGAGACCGTTCTAAACCGGTTTTGCCTTGGATAAAGTTATTGAGGACGGTTTGATAATCACCTCCCTTATTCTTAACCAGTTCAAGAACAGCAGCGCGCACGGCAGATCCTGCGTCCGCTCCAATTGGAAGTTCCCCAGACTTTGACAGTAACCAGCTCATATTTACCTCCCTGTTTTCAATATTCGTACCCCGAGAAAAATCATTTTGCTAGCAAAATAATTATATTGGATACAAAGTTGGATTTCGAAAACACGCGCTTAACTTAAGAGGAGCAATCAGTCTTTCACAGGCGCGGAGAAACCCTACTCCTCCGGCAAGTCCGGCACACCCACGGCGTGGAAGCCTGCGTCGACGTGGAGGACTTCGCCTGCGATGGAGTGGCCGAGGGGGGAGAGGAGGTAGAGGGCGCAGCCTGCGACGCCTTCCATGCGGGTGTCCTCTTTTAGCAGCGACCAGTCTTTGCCTGTGCCCATGAGGGATTTGCCGCCACGAATGCCAGCAAGAGAGAGTGTGCGCATGGCGCCAGCACTGATCGCGTTGACGCGGATGCCCTGGGTGCCGAGATCGCGGGCGGCGTAGCGGGTGGAGGCCTCCAGTGCGGCTTTGGCAACGCCCATAACGTTATAGCTTGGCACGGTACGTTCTGCGCCGAGATAGGTCATGCAGATGATCGCGCCGCCATCGAGCATGATCTCGCTCGCGCGGCGTGAGGCGTCGATGAAGCTGTAAACGGAAATGTCCATCGCACGGCGAAAGCCCTCGCGGGTGGTATTGGCGACCATAGAGCCTTGCAGCTCCTCCTTGCCGGCAAAGGCGATGGAGTGGACGAGGAAATCGATCTTGCCCCACTTGTCTTTGATGGCGGCGAAGGCGGCGTCCATGCTGGCATCATCGGTGACATCCGCGGGGATCATCGTGTCCATGCCGATGCTCTCAACGAGAGGACGGACGCGGCGCTCGAGGCTTTCGCCTTGATAGGTGAAGGCGATTTCTGCGCCTTGGGCGGCGAGTTGCTGAGCAATGCCCCAGGCGATTGAATTCTTGTTTGCAACGCCCATGATGATGCCGCGCTTGCCCGCCATCAGGGTTCCGGTCGGCATGTCTCCATAGTCAGCCATATCGGCCTCCTGTTTCTCGTTTCTCTTTGCGCTGATGGCTATTGCGGCGCGCCGAATCCGTCAAGGAATTGGCAGGGTCAGGACCCTGACTTTGGCACGGCGTTTGAATTGAGACGGTTCATTGCGCCCCTGTCAGGGGTTGGAAGGAGCCGTTTTGTTTCGCCTGTTTGCGTTATTTTGTCTTACTGTTACGGCCGTCGTTCCTGCGCAAGCGAGCGTGACGCACAAAGTGAAGTTTGGGCAAGTGCCGGTCGTTCTGGTTTGGCAGGATGGGCAGGCTGTGGGTCAGGGTGAGACGGTTGTGCTGGAGGCAGATGCGGCCGCTACCTTGACGCATGACTGGGCCGGTGGTGGTGTCCTTCAGCCGATGTCTTACACGTCATCCCCAGGCACCCCGCGGGTTGAGACGCTCACCCTCGCTTCGAATGCGCCAGTCTCTGTACGCTTTGATAGCCAGCCACTGACTGGCACGGTTGAAGTGCGATTGATCAGTGTTGGTGCGGCTGCGCAATATGGCGGGGCCCCTCGCATTGAGCGGGATTACACGTTTGGGGGTAGCGCAACGGTTCTCACCTTGTCAGCACGCACAGCGCGAAAGCCGGGCTCGCCGTCCGATCAATCAGTAAGCTTCGAAATTGTCCGCACGGGAGAGGCAGCGGCCCTTCCCCTCATCATCGAGGCACATGAATAAGGTTAATTGAGCGTTAACGATACACGCGAAGTCGAGAACGGTCTTTCACCACGCTCACATCTTTATCCTGTAATAAGCGTTACAGAATGAGAGCGGTTTACAGTTTTGCGTTCGCGGCGTTCGCGTCTGCATTGAGTCTGCCAGCCATGGCGGGCACCTTGGATACGCCCAAATTTTCAGTGCCGGGACTGGTGGTTGTCTGGGGCTCGGATGAAAGCGGGACCGCACCACTTGTTTCCGACTTTATCATCGCGCCACCAGGGGCGGGCGGCACTGATGTGATAAGCGGCAATGTCGCATCTGTCGTGACAGGCACGCTGACGCCCGCCTTTGACGGATCCGGCTCTGATGATGTGCCGAGCCGATTGATCAATGTTTACAATTCGCCAAGCGGTAATTTCGATATCGATAGCAATGGTAACGGCAACACTGATGTTGGTGACACAATCAATCGGTTTGCCCTGAATGACCGAACCAATTTCGGACTGCGCGACAGTGAAGCGCGATCGAGCTTCTATGTCGCCTCAAATACGGCCTTCAATATTGACGCTCAGGCGATCCGGGTGGTTGGCCGTGATGACTGGGTGCTCGGCAAAATCTATTGGGATATGGAAGTTGCGCAATCCGGCACAGACGGGATTAGCTTCGGCGCGAGCGCTCAGCTGCCGCATTCAGGTGGACCGACCGGGGGCATTAGCTCGGTTGCGAGTCTGCTCGATATGCAGACCCAACAAACCGTTTTTCAAGGAGACCTGCGTACTGCAGCGTCGCCTGGAAGTCTTGCAGATCAATCTGTCCGATTTGATGTGACTTATGTCCTTGGGAGCTGGCAAGGATACGGCCTGCATACACGGCACACCAACCTTGCAGAAGGCGTCTATGAGGTTGAAGCTGAAGTGGTTTATACAGTTTGGGTCCCATAATCCGACGCTTTGTTTTTACGCAGATTTAAAGCCTCTATGCTTAGATAAGGTATGAGTGCGTGGCGGAGATATGCGCTGGCCTGCCTGGGGTCAGCCTTGGCAAGTGGTGCGTCGAGCGCCCTGACGCTGGACAATCCGAATTTCAAAGTCGATGGCGTGATCATCGTCTGGGCAGCCGATCAAAGCGGCACAGCGCCTGTGGTTGCGGACTTTATTGTGGGCAATGACTCAAGCGCGCCGGACCTGATTGGGATTGACGCCCGCGCGGTTGTGACGGGAACGCTGGACCCGACTGAAGATGCAACGGCAACGGGCGGCATGCCCTTTGTGATTACAGACACGACAAGCGGCGATATCAATACGGATACAAACGGTGATGGACGCATAACAGAAGCGGACTCGTTTACGCCTTTGGGCCTTCAAGGCATTACGGATGCGCGTGTTGATGCGAGCCGCCAGTATTCGAGTTTCTATGTGGCGTCTAATACGGCCTTCAACATTGATGCAGTTTCAACACCACCGGGCACGTTCTTGGATTTTATCTTGTTGAATATTATCAGTCTGGACCTTTCCAGCACGGTCACCGGGACGGATGGTGGCGTGGATTTTGGGGACTCGGCGCAGGCCGCGCATACCGGCGGGCCTGATACGGGGTTTGCGGCAACGACGAACTTGTGGAACTTGCGGTTTGCGCAGACTTTGTTCACCGGCAATCAGCGCACAGCCGCAACGCCCGGATCAATTGCCGATCAATCTGTTCGGTTTGATGCAGAATATGCGATCAGTGCGGCGAGCCTGACAGGCTATGACCTGTCGCTCGGCACGTTCGATTTCACAGTTGAAGTGACATACACGGCTTACGCGCCGTAGCTTTTTCTGATTTTTTTGGGGTCACGATCCACCCACTCCCCCTGCCCAACCACTCCAAGGGTACCTTATATGAGTGGTTGGCCCTTCGACTTCGCTCAGGATGAGGAGAAAGTGGATCGTGAAACTAACAAACAGAAACACCGCAGACGCCTATAGGAAGGGGGGAGGGAGTTAGACGCCTGCGGCTTGATCTCATTGGCTGAAGGTGAATGAGAATGAGAGGTCCGTCAGCCTAAGTCGATCAATCTGTTTTGTCCGTTAAGACAGACTAGACATGGGAGGCTTCAGACATATCTCAAATCGAAAGTAATTTCCGTTTCGATAGGGTGGGACTATGAAACCGACATTGAGGCAACTGCAATACCTCGTCGCGATTGCAGAAACAGGACGCTTTGGCGACGCGGCGAAAAAGGTCCATGTCAGCCAGCCGAGCCTGTCAGCGCAAATTGCCGATATGGAAGCCCAATTGGGCACGCAATTGGTTGAGCGGGGGCGCGCAGGCTCTATCCTTACCCCAGCCGGTGAAGACGTGCTGCACCGCGCGCGGGTTGTCCTGAAAGATATGGATGATCTGAAAGCCGCCGCACAGCAATATTCAGGAGAAATGGCCGGGCGGGTACGGCTGGGCGTCTTGCCGTCGATTGGTCCTTATCTGCTACCTATGGCGGCGAAGCGGTTGCACGCGCAATTTCCGGCCTTGAAGCTGAGTGTGAGAGAAGAAAGTCGTCAGGCTCTGTTTGAGAAGATTAATGACGGCCGTTTTGACCTGATCCTGACCGTCGGTGGGGAACAGGAAGGGCTGGTGACACGATCAATCCTGACTGAAAATCTCTATACCTGCCTCGCGCCGGATGCTGAGCTTGCGCAAACGAGCGGTCCGATCAAGGCCAGTGAGTTGAAGGGGGCGACGCTTTTAACACTGGGCCAGGATTTTGTTTTGAGCCGCACTGTCCGTGATCTCGCAGCTGTGACGGGCGCGCATATTAGCGATGAGTATGAAGGAAACAGTCTGGACGCGCTGCGACAGATGGCGGCTATGGGTACCGGCATCGCCGTGGTGCCAAGTCTCTATGCAGCCTCCGAGACCCGCAATGATGACGGTGTTGTTGTTCGCCGGATCGATGCCTCAGACATGCAGCGCGAGGTGCAGCTGGCGTGGCGGGTAACCACACCGCTGGACAACGTGTTCTCCGCTATGGCCGACATCCTCTCAGAGGAAGCGCATAAGCTTATCCAGGATTAAGATTTATCGACTAATCCGACGCGCATGTCTTTGGCGGTGTAGATCTTTTCATCATCGGCATAGACGCGCCCATCTGCGATGCCGAGGATCAACCGTCCACGGCGCACGCGATGGATATCGATTTCGTAACGCACCAGTTTATTGTCGGGCGTGATCTCTCCGGTAAAGCGGACTTCGCCAACGCCGAGCGCCCTGCCCTTACCCGGTGAGCCAGACCAGCCAAGCCAATACCCAACCGCCTGCCACATGGCATCAAGGCCGAGGCAGCCGGGCATGACTGGATCGCCCGGGAAGTGACAGTCGAAAAACCAGAGCGAAGGATCAACGTCCATTTCACCAATGACATGACCTTTGCCATACTCGCCGCCATCAAGACTGATCTCAGTAATGCGGTCCATCATCAGCATTGGTGGAGCCGGAAGTTGTGCATTGCCGGGGCCGAACAGTTTGCCCTCACCTGAGACTAACAGGTCTTCTTTTGTGTAGGCGCTCTTCGGCGTGTGAAAGTCGTGCGGTCCGCTCATAAGTAGGTCCTTGCCATCTTTTCTATGTTTGGGGTGTCCTAACCGTGTCCGGCTGGGGCGGCAAGCGATACGGGTTGAGACTAAGGTTGCGTGTGAGGCGGACTACACGCCGTCTGTGCCGAACCGGGTGCCCCAAAGATCGCTCTCTTTGACCCAGCCTTTGCGCTTTCCAATTTCGACTTTGCACCAGCCAGCGTCGCATTGCTCCAGCGTTGCAATGACCCCTGCCTTGATCATCGCGCGGGCATTGCTGTCCGGGTCAGCGCGTCGGTGGAGTGTTGTCTGACGGGTCGTTACCGCGGTGCGTGCGCCTGAGAGCATACGGGCTTGGACCCAGACCTCATCGCCGTCCTGATCGCGCACACGTCGCCAGCCACGGGTTTCACGAATAATCAGGACAGGCATGCCCTCGGCCTCATAACGCCAGAGGATGGCATGATCGAGGCTGGGGCCTTGTCGCCCATGGACGGCTGAAAATCGCAGAGAGGCAAAGCGCGGGACAGGCTCGCCGGAAAACTTGCTGACCTGCGTCACGGGCGGCGTTTCTTGCGCCGAACTGAATGGCGCGATCAGAGCGACGTTAACAGCGAACGCTAGGAAAATTCGAACGAGATGAGACTGCATGCCGAGATAAATTGCGCAATGTAGTGAATCCAACGTAAAAGTGTGGATTGGCGGCGCGGGTTTGCTCTGCTAATCGCAGCGCATGAGAATTAGCCCTGAGCCTGAGTGAGGTTGTATGTCCGCGAAACGCCTGAAAGTGATTGTTACCCGGCGCCTGCCCGATCCGGTCGAAATCCGCTTGAAGGAATTATTCGACACGACCCTGAATGAGCGTGACGTGCCGATGAGCGCGGATCAGCTGGCAGAAGCGGTGCAGACCGCCGATGTTTTGGTGCCGACTGTGACGGACCAGATCGACGGGCGGGTTCTGGCGCAGGCCGGTGATCAGCTCCGCTTGATTGCACAATTCGGTGCGGGCGTGGACAATATCGATGTTCAGAGCGCGGTGCAGCGCGGCATTACGGTCACCAATACGCCGGGCGTTCTGACCGATGATACCGCCGATGTCACGATGGCGCTGATCCTGGCGGTGCCGCGTCGGCTGCATGAGGGCATTCAGGCGATGTCGGACGGCAAGTTTGAGGGCTGGTCGCCGACTTGGATGATGGGGCGTCGGCTGGCCGGCAAGCGTCTGGGCATTATCGGTATGGGCCGGATTGGTCAGGCCGTTGCGCGCCGTGCTAAAGCGTTCGGCATGCAGATCCACTACCATAACCGCAAACAGGTCTCCCGCCATATTGAGCAAGAGCTTGAGGCGACGTTCTGGGATAGCCTGGATCAGATGCTGGCACGAATGGACATTGTGTCCGTGAACTGCCCGCATACGCCGGCGACGTTTCACTTACTGAACTCGCGTCGTTTGAAGCTGATGAAGCCGGATGCCTTCATTGTGAACACAGCGCGTGGCGAGGTGATTGATGAAGCCGCGCTCGCACGGGCGATTCAGGCTGGAGAACTCGCTGGGGCTGGCCTTGACGTGTTTGAGCGCGAGCCTCAGGCCAACCCTGATCTGATCGGATTACCGAATGTTATCCTGATGCCGCATATGGGGTCAGCAACAATTGAAGGCCGGGTTGAGATGGGCGAGAAGGTCATTATCAATATCAAGACCTTTGCGGATGGGCACCGGCCACCGGATCGGGTGATCCCGGCTATGCTTTAGGGGCGGATAGGTTCGTTTTTTAGACTTCTAAATTTGAGAGCCACTGCCGTGGCCTTGGCCCGTTATAATTGATCCCCCGGATCAATTATTCTGGCTGCGCCAGACCACGGGCCAAGCCCTCTCTCCTCGGATCAGCAGCCCCCACCAATCCATCCTCAGTCACCAGAATAACGTGCAGGCCGCTATTTTCGCCCTCGCGCTCATCGACTGTGTAGCCCATTTCGCGGAGCGCTTCGGCCGATTGCGGGCCGCCTTCGACATCGATTTCGACGCCAACTCTATTGCCGCGCGCGATGATATTGGGCAAATTGACCGCTTCCTGCGGGGTCTTGCCCCAATCTAGAATGCCGATCACGGTCTTTGATGTATAAGCAATAATTGAGTTTCCACCCGGCGAGCCGGTCACCAGTTTGACCTCACCCTCGCCATCAAAAATGATCGTCGGAGACATGGAGCTGCGCGGGCGTTTTCCGGCGTCCGGGGCGTTTGCGACAGGTAAGCCTGATTTGGTTGGTTGGCGGGAAAAATCGGTTAGCTCATTATTCAACAGAAAGCCTTTCACCATGCGCGACGAGCCGAAAGGCGCTTCCACTGTTGCCGTCATGGAGACGGCGTTGCCCTCAGCATCGATAATAGAGAGATGCGTTGTGCCTGGTGCGTCCTCGGTTGGGTCTTGCCCCCACATTCCGATCATCGAGCCACGGCCTAGGACTTCCCCCGGATCGCCGGGCTTGGACGGCGCATCCGGTGCGAAACGCTGCTGCGCGCGGGCATCGAGATAGACCGGGTCGATCAGGTCACGCGCTGGAACCGGCACTTGATCGGCGTCAGCGACATAGTGATCGCGGTCGGCATAAGCGAGGCGTTGTGCGTCCACGAAGGCCTGCAGAAACGCTTCTTCCGACATCTCCTCCTCATCAGTTGGCAGGAGGCGATCATAAAGGTTTGGGATCATGACTTGGGTGACGCCACCTGAACTTGGGGGCGGGGCGGAGCAAATTTTATACTCGCGCCATGGGCCGCAGAGCGGTGGGCGGACTTTGACTTCATAAGCGGCGAAATCTTCAACGCTGAGCGCGCCGGGGTTAGGTTCTTCTTGCACGGCCGCGACGACGGCTGCAGGAATATCGCCCTCGTAGAAAGCAGCTGCGCCTTCAGCCGCGATCAAGCGCAATGTTTCAGCATAATCAGGATTATCGCGGATATCGCCGACCTTAAGCGGCTCGCCTTCTGGATAAAAATAAGCGGCACTGACCGGGTGATCGTCGAGACGTGTGAAGCGGCGTATGCGCTCATTGGCGAGCAGACCGGCGAGACGCGGGCGAACCTCGAAGCCCTCTTCAGCGAGCGTGATTGCGTCGCTAAAAAGGCTTGGCCAAGCCGCTTCACCATGGGCGGCATGAGCCGCGCCATAGAGGGCAACGACAGATGGGACACCGGTGGACTTGCCGGACTGCCACGCATCAAGAAAACCGAGCGGCTTGCCGTCCTGCATGAACAAGTCAGGCGTCTCCGCCATCGGTGCGGTTTCGCGCCCATCGTAGACGAAGGTTTCGTCCAGCCCGCGATCATAAACGACCATGAAGGCTCCACCGCCAATGCCGGAGCTTTGGGGTTCGACCAGACCCAAAACAGTGTGGGCGGCAATCGCTGCATCAACGGCATGACCGCCTTCGCGCAGCACTTTGACAGCCGCCTCGACCGCGCGCGGATCAGCAGCAGCAACCATTGCGCCTTTCGTCCAGGGCGCTCGCGTTTCTTCAACGGGTGCAGGCTCCGGATCGGCTTGCGGAGCGGGCGACGGCGTTGCCGCAGGCTGACAGGCAGAAAGGAGGAGCACTGCAGAAGCTGCAAGACTTTTCAGAGCGAAGGCGGGGATAAGACTTGGCGTTTTCATGAGCCCACCGTAGAGCCTAAACGACCAGTTTGAAAAGGGCGAAGATATGTCAAAACCCGGCGCGATGAATTTGATCACAGATGTTGCGGATCTTCGCGTTGGAAATGCTCAGGATGAGCGCGTGAGGACGGGTACGACCGTGATCTTAGCCGAAACGCCTGCGGTGGCAGCCGTGGCCGTGGCTGGCGGGGGACCAGGAACGCGTGAGACGGACTTACTGGCGGCGGATACGCTGGTCGATCAGGTCGATGCGATTGTGCTATCGGGCGGAAGTGCTTATGGACTGGCGGCCGCGGACGGGGTGGCGGCTGAGCTTGGCGCACAAGATCGAGGCTTTGGTTTGGTGGATCGTCAAGGCGTGCCGAAAACGCCGATTGTGCCTGCCGCGATCCTCTATGATCTCGCCAATCGCGGAGATAAGGATTGGGGGACCGAACCACCTTATCAGCGATTGGGGCGCGAGGCACTGGGATTGGTGGGAGAGAGCTTTGATCTAGGCGCGGCCGGGGCGGGATTTGGCGCGCTGGCCGGACAGCATCGCGGTGGGCTTGGCTCTGCAAGTATTGTGACACAGGACGGCTGGAGCATTGGCGCGCTGGCCGCGGTGAACTGTTTCGGGTCGGTCTTTATGCCGGGGACTGAAGCGTTCTGGGCCTGGCCGTTTGAAGAGGGGGTTGAGTTTGGCGGGGTGCGTCCTGCAGCGGATTACGCAGCTGACGCGGAAGATTGGGGCGCGGCGAAAATCGGTCCGCAACCGGGTCAGAACACCACGATTGCCTGTGTTGCGACCGACGTGGCACTAACGGCCGGCCAAGCTAAGCGCGTTGCGCAAATGGCGCTGTCAGGCTTTTCACGCGCAATTAGGCCCGTTTTCGCGCCGTTTGATGGAGATGCGGTCTTTGTTCTGTCGACGGGTAAAATTACGTTACCTGAGCCTGAAGCAGGTGCGCTGGCGCGTATCGGGGAGTTAGCCGCCAGCACACTGGCCCGCTCCATTGCGCGCGGGGTTTATGAAGCAGGAAAAGGCACAGCAAAAAGCTGACCTCGGCGGTTGCCAGACCCAAACACTGTCTGTATGTGTCCGCCTTCGGCCTGCTCTGGTAGCTCAGTTGGATAGAGTACTTGACTACGAATCAAGGGGTCGGGGGTTCGAATCCTCCCCAGAGCGCCATTTTCTAAATCCCGGAATTTTAATTCGACGAACGCACCTGCCCGGGGCATTCTGGCCACTTGATTGTCTTTTGGTACCGGTGGTCGGGCTCGAACCGACACTTTCGTGAGAAAACGGGATTTTGAATCCCGCGCGTCTACCAATTCCGCCACACCGGCATGTGGATTGAAGCGCTGTTTAAGCAGATTGGATTCTCAAAGTCCAAGCTAAAAACGCATGAAGATGCTGCTCCGCCATTTCTTAAAATTTGCAGCGCACAGACAGGGGCAATCCTTCGGTATTCAACGGATATGGATCTGTGATCGGGCGAACCTTGTAAAAGTTTAATCTGAAATTTGTGAGTAATTGATTGCATATTTTGAGCTCCCGTTTATATGAGCAATCGCTCACTAACAGAGGAGAGCAGGATGAGAAAGACCATCAAAGTAACCCTGATCGGCCTGACATCACTGGGCCTAAGCGGCGTTGCCGCCGCTGATAGTTTCGGCAATTTATCAGAAGCGACCGGTGACAGCGCTGAAGCGTCTGCGCGCATTGTTGCGTCCGGCGGGCAAGTCGCGTTGGGTGCCGTTGCTGTTCCACTGGCCCTTGTCGGCGCAACAACTGAAAGCGCGGGCAGTGCAGCGACCACGATTGCAGGTGATCTATGGGACACAGCGAATACGCCTCTGAGCGTCGATGACGATATCGCGATGGCTCAACCGATCCCGCATGTGCCGCGCACACCGGATCCAGACACCAAATCCGGGGAGCAATAGGCATGAGACGATCTTTTAAATCCACTCTCGCGGGGCTTGCTTTGGCGGCGCTTGCAATCAGTGGCGCTGCCCCTGCACTAGCGGATAGCGGTTCGAGTCGCAGCGATGGCGATGCGTACTTCACCTCTGAAGAAGCCGCCGACTACTCAAAAGACGTTGAGAAAAGGCTCGCAGAGAGCGGGACGCGCGTCGCGATTGTATTTCGCGCTGGGCGTAGCCGGGACAAGCTACCCGATGGCATCGATTACACACACGGCGCGTTCTGGGTCTATCAACCGATCCAGCGCGAGGATGGCTCGACGATGAAGGGCTATGTTGTCTGGAACCTGTTCCACGGCGACGGTGAGACTTTACCGCGAACACAATCCGAGCTGGTCCAGGATTTCCCATTCGATTTCGTGACCGGAGCCAAGGCAGAGGATCTCGCTGTCATCGTTCCGACGCCGAGCATGCAGAAACGGATCATGACCATGATGGCGGACGGTCGCTATGAAGCTGTGCATGACGCCGACTATTCTGTCATCGCATCGCCGTTTGATGACAAGTATCAGAACTGCACAGAATTCCTGCTGGATGTGGTTGCGGCGGCGGCTTGGCAGACAACGGATTATCAACAGCTCAAACTGAACCTCTCAGCGCATTTTGAAGCCAGTACGGTTAAGACAGGGCCACTCGCGCGTTTGTTTGGCCCTCTCGTTGATGAGCAGGTGAAGCTGGGCGACCATCGTGGCAAACCGATCCGTACAGTGTCTTATGAGTCACTCGCCAGGTTCATGTTGGACAATGGCTACGCTGATGAGACGTTCAAGGTCACACCGAGCAGTGTGGGTGGGACGCGTATTGCGATGCGATAACGCAACCTAAATGGGGCGCGGCTAACGTGATGGTTTGCTGCGCCCCAAACGTAAGCGTTCATCCGGATCGGCGAAGCTGTCGATGAGATTGAAGATCGCGGCGAAATCGTCGAGGAGTTCGCGGATACGGTCCGGATTGTCGAGCGGAGTAAACATGCTGCCCGGTTCGAACAGGTCGCCGCCCTCGAGGGCAATGAGCATTTCGCCACCGACAAAGGCACAGCGTAGGCCACCGCCGCGAAAGGTCTTCTCAAGCTCGACCAAGCGCTGCATCAGGTCGGGTGTCAGGAGGTAGCGCGCCTCGACCTGATCGGTGGAATAGACCTCAAACGCTTTTTCAAATTGCGGGGATTCCAGACGAACGCGATCCAACTCACCGCCTCTGCCGAAGATATTGAAGATGCCGCTATCGCGCGTAACGAGGGTTTGGCCGAGAAAGTCCTTGTGGAAGCGGAAGCGCAGGCATTGGCCATTAAAGACGGTAACCCAACGCGTGCGGGTGCGGCCTCTGGAGTCTGTCGTCGTCCGCTTGTCTTCGAGGTGGGCTTCAAAGAATTCGAACTCGACGCCGCGACGCACACCTGTGATCCGGTCCTCGAAATTCGCGCGATCCCAGCCGGGGACGAGGCCTTGCTTGTGGATATGCAGGATGGTGGATTGGTGGCCGGGGTCTTCCGTGAAGGCGAGATCGAACTGTTGCGCGACAGGCTGGACGAGCAGTGTTTTAGCTTCGCGGGAGAATTTGCGGAGCTTGGAGCGCCCTGCCCCGACCACGGCAAAGCCAATAACGCCTGCGACGATGGCGAGTTGAGGCACGCGCGCGATCATCAAGGCGAGGGCTGCACCGACAATGCCGATAGACGTGCCGATCCATGTCCAGCGTGAGGCCTCTTGCGCTGCGGTTTGTCGCTCGCCCTCACGACCTAAAAGCGTTGGGCGTAGCTCATTCTGATAGATGCGCGCGAAGTCCGAAAAATCATCAGGCAGGCCGTTCATGGCCTGCTGGATCAGAGGGTCGATTGGCGTCTTATCTGGGTCAGATATCGGCGTAGACATGGCGCTCTCCGGCGAACCCTTCATGGGTCGTTGCACCAAGATGGGCCGGGCCTACGAGTTTGGCAAATTTAGAGAGCGTGCCGCTGCCATAGGCGGTTTGGCGTGGGGTCCATTTGCGCTTGCGATCTTCCAGTTGCGCGGGCGTCATGTGGACATCAATCGTGCCTTTTTCGGCATCGATGGTGATCATATCGCCATCTTCGAGCAGACCAATGGGACCACCCTCAGCCGCTTCCGGGCCAACATGACCGATGCAGAAGCCGCGTGTCGCGCCACTGAAACGGCCATCAGTGATCAGCGCGACTTTGTCGCCCATGCCCTGCCCGTAGAGCGCAGCCGTAGTGGACAGCATTTCGCGCATGCCTGGGCCGCCTTTGGGGCCTTCATAGCGGATGATCAGGACGTCACCTTCTTTGTATTCACGTTTCTCGACGGCTTCGAAACAGGCTTGTTCGCCGTCGAAGACACGGGCTGGACCGGTGAATTTCAGACTATGCAGGCCCGCAACTTTCACGATGGCCCCATTCGGCGCGAGCGATCCCCAGAGGCCGACGACACCGCCGGTTTTGGTGATGGGTGCGCTGGCGGGATAAATGACTTTCTGATCCGGGTCCCAGGTGACGTCTTCAAGGATTTCGCGCCAGGTTTTGCCAGCGACCGTCATGCAATCGGCATTGATCAGACCGTTTTCGTGCAGCGTTTTCATCAGCATAGGGACACCGCCCGCTTCGCCGAAATCCTTGGCGACATAGTTTCCGCCGGGCTTGAGGTCGGCAATGTAGGGTGTCTTGGCGAAGATTTCGGCGACGTCTTTGAGTTCGAACTGTACGCCGCACTCATGTGCCATCGCGGGGAGATGCAGGCCTGCATTGGTTGACCCGCCCGTGGCGGCAACGACGATGGCGGCGTTTTCAAAGGCTTCGCGCGTGCAGATATCGCGCGGGCGCAGGCCGCTTTCGAGCAAATGCATAACCGCCTTACCGCTGGCAACGGCATATTCGTCGCGGTCAAGGTAAGGTGCAGGAAGGCTCGAGGAGAGCGGCAGAGCCAGACCAATCGCTTCGCTGACGCAGGCCATGGTATTTGCGGTGAACTGGCCACCACACGCCCCATCACCGGGACAGGCAAGCTTTTCCAGTGCGCGGAGTTTTTCTTCCGTCATATCATTTGAGCCGGCAGCATGACTGCCAACCGCTTCAAACACGTCGAGGACGGTGATGTCTTTGCCCTCAAACTGCCCCGGCAAGATCGATCCGCCATAGAGGAAGACGCTGGGCACATTCAGGCGCAGCATGGCCATCATCATGCCGGGCAGAGACTTATCGCATCCGGCGACACCGACCAGCGCGTCATAGCTGTGGCCGCGCATGGAGAGCTCGACCGTGTCGGCGATCCAGTCACGCGAGACGAGCGATGAGCGCATGCCTTCATGCCCCATCGCGATGCCGTCTGTGACTGTGATCGTGCAGAACTCGCGCGGGGTGCCGTCGGCGGCTTTGACGCCAGCGCTGACGGCATGGGCCTGACGCATGAGCGCGGTGTTACAAGGCGCGGCTTCATTCCAGCAGCTCGCCACACCAACGAACGGCTTTTTAATGTCAGACGTGGACAGGCCCATTGCATAGTAATAGCTGCGGTGCGGCGCACGGGCGGTGCCCTCCGTGACATGCCTGCTGGGCAGGCGGGATTTGTCCCAGTCTTTACTCATTGAGAGTCTCCATTCCATCGCTGCCATAAGCGAAGACGCGACAGTCTGCCAAGCGGCAGAGTGTCGTCAGGTGCAGATTTCGCCCTATTTGCTGGTTTGAGGTCATACAAAAGGAGTTTCCCTCATGAAAACATTGTCGATCAAAACCCTGTTTGGCGCATCCGCTTTCGCGCTTATTGCCGCCTGCGGAGGCGCGGAGACCGACGATACAGCCCCGGTTGAAGCTGAAGCGCCTGTGGAGGTCGAAGAGGCCGTTGAAGAAGTCGCTGAGGTCGTTGAGCCGGAAGCGCCTGCGGAAGAACCAGCAGCCGTTGGCACTATTGTTGAGGTTGCTGTTGGCAATCCAGACTTCTCAACGCTGGTTGCTGCGGTCCAGGCCGCTGAACTGGTTGATACGCTAAACAGCGCCGGTCCGTTTACCGTGTTTGCGCCCGTCAATGATGCGTTTGCGGCGCTTCCGGAAGGAACAGTTGAGACCCTGCTTCTCCCTGAGAACAAAGCCGACCTGCAAGGCGTGCTGACCTATCATGTTGTGGCAGGCGAAGTCATGGCCGCTGACGTTGTCGCAGCGATTACCGATGGTGGTGGGTCATTTGAAGCGACAACCGTTCAAGGCGGCACGCTGACCGTTAGCCTTGATGGCGAGAATGTTATCCTGACCGACGAGAATGGCGGAACAGCCACTGTCGTCGCGACAGACGTCGATGCATCTAATGGTGTTATCCACGTCATTGACAGTGTCGTTTTGCCGGGTGCAGGCGAATAACCATCACTCGACATCTAAGATTGACCCGCTCTCGAACAAGGGCGGGTTTTTCTATTGAGTTTCGGCAAAGATTGCGGTTTCGCTGCCCTTTGGGTCGATCATGCCGCGATACATGCCGGGCGAATTGAAGACATATTCGTAGTGGCCATTTCCATCCATGACGATGACGCCGCCATCGCCGCCAAGCTCTGCGACTTGATCCAGCGCGGATTGGGCCGCCGCGCCAATATCATCGCCCGCGAGCTCAGCGCGCGCGCAGACGGTCTTTGCCACGCCCACGCGGATGAAGTACTCGCCGTGTCCGGTGGCCGAGACGGCGCAGACCCCGTTCTGAGCATAGGTCGCTGCGCCAATGAGCGGGGCATCTCCGATCCGGCCTGCGGCCTTGGCGGTCATGCCGCCGGTTGTGGTCGTCGCGGCGACATTGCCGTCTTTGTCGATCGCGATTGCACCGACAGTTCCGGCTTTTTCAGCGCTCGTGCGTGCGCGGCGTTCAAGGACGCCCTCGAGAGAACGTAGGCGGCGTTCTGTATTGAAGTGGGAGTTAGCAACCATGTCCAAGCCTACGGATTCGGCGAACGCGTCCGCGCCTTCACCGGCGAACATGACATGCTCGGATTGGTCCATCACGGCACGGGCGGCGAGGACCGGGTTCTTAACACGTTTTACACCTGCGACAGAGCCAGCATTACGGTCGCGCCCATCCATGATGGAGGCATCGAGCTCGTGCTCATAGGCGGCGGTGTAGACCGAGCCGACGCCGGCATTGAAGAGCGGGTTGTCTTCCATAGGAATGACGGCAGCTTGGACGGCATCGACGGCTGAGCCACCGTCGCGCAGGACTGTGGCCCCGGCCTCAAGCGCATCGTCTAATGCGGCACGGTACGCGGCTTCCTGTTCATCGCTGAGGTTTTCGCGCAGGATGACCCCTGCCCCGCCATGGATCACGAGGCGCCATTCCGGGCGGTCCGTTTCAGCAGGTGTAGTGGCTTGTTCGCTCGTTGTATCTGCGGTCGGAGCGGCACAGGCCACCGCGAGCATCAACAGTGTTCCAATCAGAATTCGCATTTATGCCTCCGCCCCTGACAGTTGATCGCGCGCGGCCTGTAGCTTGGCCTGCGTGGTTTCTAAGTCTGCGAGTTTGACGCGCTGCTCAGCGACGACTTCGGCAGGGGCCTTCGCGACAAACGCCTCATTATTCAATCGCCCTGACAGGCCGCCAATCTCTTTCTTGAGCTTATCGAGCGCTTTGCCAAGGCGTTCGACTTCCGCGGAGACATCGAGGAATTCAGCGACTTCGAGCACGAGTGTTGCTTCGTCGACGACGCTTTTGACAGACCCGCCGGGGGCACTGTCGGCAACGCTAAGGCCTTCAAGGCGTGCGAGACGGCAGATCACATCGTGATGCGCGTCCACACGGCGTTTGGTTTCATCACTTGCACCGATAAGGGAGGCAGGGACCTTGGCGCCTGCGGGGACGTTTACGTCGGCGCGGACGGATCTGATTTCAGAGACCAAGTTTAGGACCCACTGCATTTCGGCGCGTGCAGCCTCATCGGTGAAGCCGCCATTCAGGCCAACCCAATCCTGCTGTATGACGAAGTCTGAGCGCTCCATTGTCTGTTCCCATAGAACCTCTGTGATGAAGGGGCAGAAAGGATGCAGCAGCGCGTAGATCCGCTCCAGCGTCCAGCCGAGCGTCAGGCGTGTTTCGACTTTTGCGGCTTCGTCTTCGCCATTCAGGATGGGCTTGGAGAGTTCAACGAACCAGTCGCAGAAAATGTCCCAAATGTAGCGATAAACCGCGCCTGCCGCGTCATTGAAGCGGTAGTCTTCGATGGCTTCGGTGACAGCGGCCGCGCAGGTGTAGAGCTCGTCCACGATCCAGCGATTGATCGGGGATTGCAGCGTGGCAGGCTCGAGCGTCTGCCCGAAGGTGGCTTCATTCATCTGCGCGAAACGGGTGGCGTTCCAGAGTTTCGTGCCGAAATTGCGATAGCCCGCGATGCGATCGACTGAAAGATTGATATCGCGGCCCTTGGTCGCCATTGCGGCTAGCGTGAAGCGTAGAGCGTCAGCGCCGAAGGGCTCAAACCCGTTCGGGTATTTCTTGCGCGTTTCTTTTTCGACCTTGGGGGCCTTTTCCGGTTGGCGCAGGCCTGTGGTACGTTTCGTGACGAGGGTGTCAGCGTCGATGCCGTCAATCAGGTCGACCGGGTCGATGACATTGCCCTCAGACTTGGACATTTTCTTACCGTTCTCATCGCGGACGATGGCGTGGATGTAGACGTCCTTGAACGGGATTTCGCCCTTCATGAAGTGCAGGCCCATCATCATCATGCGGGCGACCCAAAAAAAGATGATGTCAAACGCCGTGACAAGGACAGCGCCGGGATAAAAGCGCCAGAGATCGACCGTATTTTCCGGCCAGCCCTGCGTACTGAACGGCCAGAGCGCTGAGGAGAACCACGTGTCGAGAACGTCTTCGTCTCGCGAGAGTGAGATGTTTAGAAGGCTATGCTCTTCATTCAGCGTGCAGGCTGATTGATCGGATTCCTGTTTATCAACGAGGAAGCTGAAGCCCCAAATGCTGACCCGCTCGCGGTAATATTCGTCGGCTTGCGCCTTGGCTTCTTCCCACGTTTCAGCGCAGAAAGCCTGCATGGGCGGCTGGCCCTGCATATTCAGGATCGACATGAACTCATCAAAACGGTTCTGGCCTTCAGGGATGGCAGGCCCGTACCAGACGGGGATGCGGTGACCCCACCAGAGCTGTCGGGAGACGCACCAAGGCTGAATGTCCTTCATCCAATTGTCAAAGGTCTTCTTCCAGTTTTCCGGGACGAATTTTGTGCGTCCGCTTTCGACCGCTTCGATCGCGGGCTGGGCGAGCGTTTTCGCGTCTACATACCATTGGTCTGTCAGCCACGGCTCAATGACGACCCCGGAACGGTCGCCGAAGGGTTGTTCGATCTTCTTGGCTTCGATCTCTTGCAGCAGGCCGAGGGTATCGAACGCGGCGACAATTTTCTTGCGTGCTTCGAAACGATCAAGACCGATATAGTCCTCAGGGATTCCGGCCTCCTCTGCCTCGTCCCCACCGACAATCGCGGCTTTTGAGGTAAGGATGTTCATACGGCAATCGAGGTGCTGGCGTTTGCCAACCTCGAAGTCGTTGAAGTCGTGCGCCGGTGTGATTTTCACCGCGCCGGAGCCCTTTTCGGGGTCGGCATGCTCGTCCGCAACAATTGGAATACGCCGTCCGACCATGGGCAGGTCCACGAACTTGCCAACGAGACCCGCATAGCGCTCATCACTTGGGTTCACAGCAACGCCGGTATCGCCCAGCATCGTCTCAGGTCTTGTGGTTGCGACGACGAGATAGTTCCGCGTTTCAGTACCTGCTGGCTCGCCCTCTTCATCGAAAATCGGATGCTCATAGGTCACGCCATCCGCGAGCGGATAACGCAGATGCCAGAAATGCCCGTCGACTTCTTTCTGCTCGACCTCAAGGTCAGAAATCGCGGTTTCAAAGTGCGGGTCCCAGTTCACGAGGCGTTTGTCGCGATAGATCAGGCCCTGATTAAAGAGTTCAACGAAAACCTTTGTAACCGCCTTCGACATGTCTTCGTCGAGCGTGAATTTCGTATTGTCGAAATCACAGCTCGCGCCTAGGCGTTTGAGCTGGTTCAGGATGGTCCCACCGGACTCTTCTTTCCATTCCCAGACCTTATCGATGAAGGCGGCGCGCCCTAGGGACCGGCGGTCTGTGTTTCCTTCAGCGGCCAGTTTGCGCTCGACCACCATCTGCGTCGCGATTCCCGCATGGTCCATGCCCGGCTGCCAACGGACATTCTTGCCGCGCATCCGCTCAAACCGGCAAAGAATGTCCTGAATCGTATTGTTCAGGGCGTGGCCCATGTGCAGGCTACCGGTAACGTTGGGCGGCGGGATCATGATCGCATACGGATCGCCCACACCGGACGGCTTGAAGCATCCAGCGTCTTCCCAGCGCTTAAAAGTGCGCTGTTCGTGATCTTTGGGGTCAAAGCGTTGGTCGATCATCATTTTGGTCCGGTCGGTCGGGATAAAGAAAAGGCGCGCCATCTCTGGCGCGCCCCGTGTTCATAGCATTTCGTTTCACATGGTCCAGCGGTCTTGACCGCTGGTCCACCCGCTCCCCCTGCCCAACCACCCCAATGGTACCCTCTGTGGGTGGTTGGGCAGGGGGAGCGGGCGGCCTTTAGTTTAAACTCTAGCCAGCTCTGCTTGCAATACGTTTCACTTCAGCTTCGACATGCTTGTCGACAATGCCCGGAAGGTTTTCGTCCAGCCACTCTTTCAGCATCGGACGCAACATCTCGCGCACGAGTCCCTCGATTGTATTGTCACCGCCAGCGTCTTCGCCGAACTCCACTTTGGAGAGCAGTTTGCTGAGGGATCCTGCAGCCGCGGCTGCTGTCTTGTCATCTGTCAGGGTCGACGCCGCCATCGGTGCGACCTCCTCTTCGATTACGGGTTCTGGTTCAGGGATTGGCTCAGCCACAAAGACCGGCTCCGGGATGTCTTCAACCTCCGGCTCCGGCGTAAATGCCGTTAGGTCTTCAATTTCGGGTTCTGGCTCGGGGGTTGGCGCTTCAAAGGCAGCGGCCTCTACGATGCCATCGTCTTGCGGCTCGTCGATCTCGAAACTGCTGAGATCATCCAGCGGTGGCAGTTCGTCGAAGGAATCTTCAGAGGCTTCAAAGTCTGTAGGCTCTGTATCAAACACATCGTCATTGAAGGTTTCGTCCGGCTCAGCAGTCAGCGCTTCCAGGACGCTGGCTTCACCCTCCGGCAATGTCGCTTCGAACGTATCATCATCATCGAAGGCGAGATCATCGAAATCACCGGTATCATCATCGCGCACTTCAAAAGCGACAGTTTCGCCTTGCGGTTCTGCTGCTGAGGTATCCTCTGGCGGCCCATCATCAGAAATGATTTTGCGAATAGAGGACAGAATTTCCTCCATTGTCGGTTCTTGTTGGGCCTTCTCCGCCATGGCGTTAACCTCGTAATGCGCTTTAATTTATCAAGTATTCGCTATTCTACGTCGGTTAACAACCAATTACGGCGAACAAAGTCACCATAATTGTCTGGATCATAAGCAACCAAATCGAGATTTAAGCGATCAAATTGAAGCGCACCCATCACGCGCAAGAGCTGGTGGGCAGCGACATAGGCATCTCTCTGAGCGGTGACCAAGCTCAGGCGCGCCTCCAGAAGCTGTTGTTCCTGATCCAGTAAATCGAGGGTCGTGCGCACGCCCGTACGCAATTCTTCACGCGCGCCATCGAACGCGATCTCGGCCGCTTCGACCTGACGTTCTGAGGCCTCAATGGCTTTGAGAGCGGCTTGGTGAGCGAAGAAAGCTTGCGCGACCTGCGCTCTGATCTGGCGCTCTACGTTTTCAGTTTGGAAGCGGGCAGCGTCGCGTTCCAGCTTGGCTGAGCGAACCTGCGAGCGGATCAGGCCACCTTCGAACAGCGGCACACTGGCCTGTGCAACGGCGGAGACGCTCGTATCCCTGAAATCGTTCACATAGGTTTCAAAAAGGCCGGCGGTTGCGACGACGGAGAGACTTGGCTTAAGCGCGCCGTATGCGGACTTTACGCCTTCCTTTGCGATCTGCTCATTCAATCTGGAGGCCTGCAGGTCAGGGCTGTCTGAGAAGGCTGCTGCAATCGCTTCCTCGACGCTCTGCGGCAGAACGGGGACCGGCGGGACGGGGGTCAGATCATCTGCAGGACCACCGACCAGGAACGTGTAGAATGACTCGCTGCTTTCCAAAGCAGCCTCGGCGGATGCTAAAGCCGCTTTTGCGCCTTCCAGCCGGGCTTGGGATTGCGCGACATCGGTACGGGTCACGACACCGACATCAAAGCGGTCTTGTGAAGCGGTTAGCTGTCTTTCCAATAGCTCGACACTGTTCTGGCGTATGGTAATTGTTTCGCGGTCGCGGAGCACATCGACATAGGCTGTGACCACTTGAAGGATCAGGTCCTGGCCTGTCCCTTCGAGTTGGGCATTTGCGGCACCAATCCCCGCTTTCGCTTGGCGGATGCCTGAATTGATCCGCCCACCGGCGTAGACCGGCTGGGTTGCCTGCAGCTGCGCCGTCGCAATCGGACGGTCCCCGATATCGAGCGCAAAAGTCCGCGTCGTGTCGATGCTTTCATAGCCGTAGGAACCGGATGCGGTGACTTGCGGACGCCATGCTGCCCGGGCCTGGGATAGCTGCTCCTGAGCCTGCGCAGTCTGTTTGCGCTGTGCGGCAAGTTGCGGGTTTTGTGAGTAGGCTGTCTGGATCGCCTCTTTCAAAGTATCCGCTTGAGCGCCACTCACGCCAAGAACACCGCTCAAAGCCATCACTGACAATGCATATTTAACGGTCCGCATTCTACATTCTCCAAACTGTTATCATCAGCTACATAGGGCGGGAAAAGAAAAAGTGAACACTGTTCACTTTTTAACTCATGTTTCTAAATAGCGCCGTTCAGTCGAGATCGGACCGCTCAAAGATTATGCCAAAATAAAAGCCCCGGTCATTGCAACCGGGGCTTTGTGTTTCGGTTTGTCCGTAAGATCTATTCGACGAGCGCGCGGATGCGAACCTGCCCGGTATCGCCTGCAGCAAGCGCAGCGTCACTTAGGACGACAGAGCATGTGCCCGATGTCCCATCACAGCTTGTATCAGAAGCAGGCTCTGCCAAGCTTGGACCCGTTCCAGTTACGCCTGGATCATCAACAAAGTCACCGGTAAACTCAGCGTCCACAAAGGTCACATTATCTGGCAGGATGTCTTGGATGTTGAGGTTAGATGCCGTCGCCGTCGTCCCTGTGTTCGAGACTTCAATAACGTACTCAATGCACGCACCGGGGATCGACTTGGCGTCGGCAACGACCGTAGCCGAGTCGCAGTCGGCGGCAGGATCCGCAGGGGCTGTGCCGAGCGCGTCAATCAATTCCGAGATGACCGTGACAGACTTCGTTGCTTCCAGATCGGGGCTGGCAACGACGATGACGGCTTCAGCGGCATGCAAGCCGTCAGAATTTGCAGCATCTTCGACAGATGCGACGCCGACATCATCGGCAAGAACGTTCTGAGCGTCACCGACAAGGACATTGGCACCGGAAGAATTCGCTGTAACGTCACCGGCACCACTGATCGTGTCGTTCAACCATGCGGTTGGGTTACGCGCTTCAGCAACTAGGATGACATTGTCGGTTTCACCATCATCCGCGCTTGTTTGATCGTCCGGCGAGCCGGATGTTTCAGTCGAGCTTGGGATTGTGGCTATAACCTCAACGAGCATACGCACGCCCTTCGGTACATCTACTGTGATATTAGCGGGACTCGCTGCTGTGCCGGTTGGTGTTGAAGCAATAACAGTTGGACTTCCGTCATCGACGACAATAAAATTACCGTCGTCATTCACGTCAAGTGTATATTGAATGACGTAACTCGACGCATCAAACGTGTCGGTCCCGTTATCGAGATCGGCAAGCGAGAAACTGTAAGCTTGCGTATCATTGCCCTCATTCAGTAATTCGAACGTTAGCGTTGTCGTCGATGACGGTGCCGTGTTGTTCAGTGGCGTATTGGTGGCCGTCAAGGAATGGTCGACTTTACGGTCAACTGTGAACTGCGTTGGCGTCCCTTGAATGACAGCGTCAGGGATTACCGTCGCCGTATCGTTCGTGATCGGGTCCTGAGCTGTTGTGCCGACATCATAGTTCAGAACAAATGTGTTCGAGACTTCCTGACCGGCTTCTGTCAGTGTGTTTGCCGCCAGTGCCGTTCCAGCCAGGCTAAGGCCTGCACATGCAGCAATTGCGTACCGCGCAGCCATGTATCTAATGTTTTTCATTGTCCGCTCTCTTTATTCTACAGCACTTACTGCAGGACACCCCGGAAGCTGACCTGACCGGTTTCACCGCTCTCGATCGCCTCTGTGAACGTCCATCTGATGTGCGTTATATCTTCAGATGTTGCGACACGGTCTTCGCCGTCGCTTTGTACGCGTAGACTGCCTCGATCGACGAAGGACTCTCCGTTGTCGACAGAAAAAGCAACGCTCGCAAGCTCCGTCGCGGCGGACCCTTCGATATAGTTGATTTCAACTGGGACCGGCATGACAAGATTGACCGCAACCGCATCGTTTTCGCCTTGATTGTCATAGCTCAAACGATAGCGAACCTCATCACCGGGCGCGATCTCTGTCGCCTCAACGAAGGTTTTCACTTCATCGCCGCTTTCATCGATTTCAATCTGAGCAACTTCAACGGTTTGCGTTGCGAGCAGACCAGATGCATGCGCTGGAAGTGCCATTGCTGCGGCAACTCCAAATGCAAATAAAGAGTGTTTAATCATTCTGTATTCTCCGCCTAATGGGCCATTTATGAGAAACTTTGACTAACGCCTCGTTAAGATGTCTGTTTTCTGTATTTGAGGCCCCAAAAGAAACCGATGCATAGATACGCAGGTGAAAATTCACGGAGTCTGAGCGTTTTATTTCGTCAGTGAGCTTGTCATCGCCACAGAATTTTCGCTTAAGAACATTGAGTTCTGTCAACTCTATTCGACGCAAAGGGAGATGTGTCCGGTGTCTTCAGCTTTATACCTCCTCAGCACCGAAGCGGGCAGCGGGAAGACCGCGCTTGCGCTCGCCTTGTTTGAGAATCTGGCCAAGAAAGTTGCCCGGCCCGCAGTTTTCCGTCCTGTGACGCAGGGCGGATCAGACGATCATTTGGTTGAGCTGCTGCTTTCACGCTTACCGGACGCGCAGAGGCCAGATCCGGAAGCCTGCTTTGGCGTCACCTATCAGGATCGCCACGATGACACCGACGCGGCGCGTCAGAGAATTTTGGAGAAATTCCGTGATCTAAAAGCCGACTATGACGGCATTCTCGTCATCGGCAGCGACTATACCGATGTCGGGGCGAATACAGAGCTGGACCATAATATCGCGATTGCGCGCGACCTCGGGACGCCCGTGATTACGATCATATCAGGACGGAGCAGTCGCGGGCCGCGCAGTGCGCGTGACATTGGGTCAGCGGCCGAGCACGCCCTTGAGCATTTGGTGGAAGCAAAGCTGCCCATGATCAGTGTCGTGGCTAATCGTGTGTCAGGCGATGAGACTGACAAGACAAAGCGGCAATTGGGACAGGCCGTCGCTAATGTGTCGCTGGATATTCCTGTTTCGGTGGTGCCGGAGCTCCCGATTCTGTCAGCGCCAACCCTGCGCGATGTCGCCAAGGCGATTGAAGGCGAGATGGTCTCCGGCAGCGAAGATCATATGAGCAAAGTTGCTGCCCATCCGACTGTTGCGGCGATGAGACTGCCAAGAGCGCTGGAGCACTTGAAGAATGATGCGCTGGTCATTGTTGCGGGTGACCGGATTGAGATGATTATTGCGATGCTGGCAGCGACCAAGGCGTCAGGGTTTCCAAGCCCGAATGGCATTGTCCTGAGCGGTGGTTTCGATCCTGACCCAGTGACGATCAGATTGCTGAGTGACATTGCAGGGGACATTCCTGTCCTTGCCAGTGAAAAACAGACCATTGATCTTGCCACCACGATCACGTCCCTAAGTGGGCGCATTCACGCCTCTTCGGCTCGCAAAATCGAGGCGGCGCTGGACCATACCCGTCAGTGGTTCCCGGCGGCCGATCTGGTTGATCGTATTGCAACAACACCAACGACAGCGGTGACGCCGCTCATGTTCTCTCACGACGTGTTTGAGCGTGCCGCTGGGGTTAAACAGCACATAGTCCTACCCGAGGGCATTGAGCCGAGAATTCTCAAGGCGACGGAGCGTATCCTCAGCCGCGGACTAGCCTCTATCACGCTGCTCGGTGATCCCGAAAAGGTCACTCAGATCGCGCGATCGTGCGGCGCCGACATCAGCGGGGCCAAGATCATTGATCCGGTCAGTGATCCGCTGCGTGAGCGGCTGGCCAAGGCCTATGCAAAGGCCCGCGCGCACAAACAGGTCACATTTGAACAAGCTTGGGATGTGGTCGCGGATGTTTCCTATTTCGGAACGATGATGGTGCATCTCGACCTCGCCGATGGCATGGTGTCCGGATCGATCCACACGACCGCGCATACGATACGGCCGTCTTTTGAAGTGATCAAAACCGCGCCCGGCACAAATGTTGTGTCCAGCGTATTCTTTATGCTGCTTCCGGACCGCGTTCTGGTCTATGGAGATTGTGCGGTGATCCCGGACCCGACGGTCGAGCAGCTCGCTGATATCGCAATCTCATCAGCGGGAAGTGCGGACATGTTCGGCGTTGATCCGCGCATTGCGATGCTGTCCTACTCTACGGGGGCATCCGGCACTGGTGCAGACGTGGAGAAGGTCCGCGCGGCAACAGAGCTTGTTAAACAGCGGAGATCGGACTTACGCGTTGAAGGGCCGCTTCAATACGATGCCGCGGTGGTGCCCTCAGTGGCCAAGACGAAGATGCCGGACTCGGCGGTTGCGGGCCATGCGAGCGTTCTCATTTTCCCTGATTTGAATACCGGCAACAATACTTACAAGGCGGTACAGCGCAGTTCCGGTGCGATTGCTGTTGGGCCCGTGCTTCAGGGCTTAAATAAGCCGGTCAATGATCTCTCCCGAGGGTCTACGGTCGACGATATCATCATGACGATTGCGGTGACGGCCATTCAAGCCGATGCGATCCGACACCAGACATCAAAAGCGAGGTAGAGGTCTCCGCCATGAGCGTTCTGGTTGTGAATTGCGGGTCGTCTTCTGTGAAATATCAGCTGATTGAGCCCGGGCGTGATGGGCGAGCGGATGAGGGTGATAGCGAGCTGAAAGGCCTGATCGAGCGGATTGGGACAGACATTCCAGACCACAAGACGGCTATGGCCGAAGTTGCGAAAACGGTTCAGGCCCACCTCGCTAAGACAGGCGATGCGCTAGTCGCGATAGGTCATCGTGTGGTTCATGGCGGGGCGGAATATTCTCAGCCGACCGTGATTACGCCCGAGGTTATTGAGACGATTGACCGCCTCTCTGTTCTGGCGCCGCTGCACAACCCAGCCAATGCGATTGGAATAAGGGCCGCAGCAGAAAGCTTCCCCGGCCTGCCGCAAGTTGCGGTTTTCGATACAGCATTCCACGCGACGCTACCGGAAGCGCATCGCACGTACGCTGTACCAGTAGAGTGGGAAGAAAAATACGGCGTTCGCCGCTACGGCTTTCATGGTACGTCGCATCAGTTTGTAAGCCGACGCTGCGCAGACTGGCTCAAGGCAGAGCGCGGCATCGAGCCCGAAGATAGCCGAATCATCGTTTTGCATTTGGGCAATGGAGCGAGCGCGTGTGCGGTTTTGGGCGGGAGAAGCATAGACACATCCATGGGGCTGACCCCCTTGCCCGGTCTGGTCATGGGAACGCGGAGCGGTGACGTTGACCCGGCGATTTTCAGCCATCTTGGACGGGTGGCCGGTCTATCGGTCGAAGAGGTTGAGACAGCGCTGAATCGGGATAGCGGCATGCTGGGGCTCTGCGGTGAGGCGGATATGCGGGCCGTTGAAGAGCTGATTCAGAATGGTGATCAGGCCGCTAAGCTTGCGATGGATGTCTACGTGCATCGGATCAGGAGCACCGTTGGCGCTTATATGGCGACGCTTGGCAGGATCGACGCAATTGCGTTCACGGCCGGCATCGGGGAGAATTCAGGGCCTGTGAGAGCACGTATTGCCGCTGGGCTGTCAGGATTTAGCCTCTCTATCGATCCAGAGCGTAATCATGGTCGAGGGACAGGCGCATCCGGCGTAAGAGAGATTTCTGCTCCGGACAGCGCCGCGGCCCTGCTCGTCGTCCCGACGGATGAAGAGTTGGAAATCGCGACGCAGACCCTTCAAGCGATTGGGCATTGAAGGCCAGATAGGCGCCGTTAAACGCCGGACCGCCTATTTTTCATACAGATAGAGCGTCCGACCGTTCTCGATTTTTTGCTTCTTCTTTACGCTCAAACCATGATCCGCGAGCGCTTTCTCAAAGCCCTCTTCACTGTAAGTCTCAAAGATATCTTCGCGGTTTCTGAGAAGTGTCTGGACCATAGGGTCAGACTTCGGCACCCATTCAACAACGCCTTTGGGGGCGCATTTCGCCAGATAGCCGACAGCACGCTCCAGCGGGATATTCCCTGAGATGATAACATGATGAAGGATCGCGAGTGCCAGCAGGAAGTCGGCATTCATGCGATCTGTGATGTCATCGCGTTCTTCATTCGCCCATCCCTGTGAGGGCGATGGATTCGTGATGTTCTGATAGATCGGCAAGAATTTCGCGCCTTTGTCTGACGCCTGAGCATAGGCAGCAGACAGCGCCTGATGGTCGGATTCCAGTCCGACGACATGCGATGCACCGGCATCCAGTGCGAGGAAGCTGAACTCACCTGTGTTACAGCCCAAGTCGAGGACTTGTTTCGGGCGCGACTGTTCAACGCATTCGGCGACAAATTTGACCTTTTGCGCGACCGACTGATCTTCATAGGTCCGCGTATTGGTGTAAGCGATCCACGTGGACGGCTTCACCGGTGCCGATAGTGACGCTACCCAGCTGCGTAGCTGTTTCAGGATAAATTTGAAGCCTTCCTTAGGTAGGTTTCCGTTCACTTTACGGACCCCGGCAGCCCCCCCTTTCAAGGAACGCTTCTTCGACTGCATCGGTAGGTGGATGTAATTGAAATACTTCCACGAGATCTTGCGTCGGAAAGGCGTGATCGCACTGATCATCTCAGACGAAACGCCCGTTATGGAACCGCGATAGATTTCATTAAAGGGAAGCCCTGCGAAGGCGGTCAGCAGGAGCGGGTTCAGGAATTGCTCCGTGAACTGTTCCTGGCCCGCCCAAAACTGTCCCTCAGTATACGGAATGAAGGAGAGCGTATCGATAAAGATCGGTTTGCCATTCACGAATTGAACATTGAAAGCGGTGGCATCAGATAGCGTTACGCCGAACTCAAGGCTTTCCAGATAGAGATCAAGCTGTAGGAGCGCGGCCTGCTTCATCTGCTCGAAACACCACTCATACGGATAGGTGATCATCGGAAGTTCAGGATGACGCAAAAGCGTCTGCACGTCGGCGGCTTCCATTTGGTCCCATGGCACAGCGCGCTGATGGCCGATCAGCTTGTTCTGTTCAATCAGATGATCGAAGAGTCCGGATGTTTCGACCGCTGAAAAATCTGCGTCGCCTGCTTTGGTAATGAGCCGGAAAATGTCCCCGCTACCGCCCTTGGCGACATGGCCTTTTGGGTCTCTGAAAGATCCCCCTACTGGTGAAAGACTGTCTTGGGTGCGTGCAGAACTATTCATGAGACCGGAACCATTTCGTTAAATTGATTTTCATGAATTGCTGCTAGTCGAACATTCTAAACAACTGGTATCTTTACCTCAAAGAGAGCGTTTCATGCCTATAACAACTACATATAATTTCGTGATGATCGGGTTCCTAGCTGCTGTGTTTGCGCCAGCCGCGCATGCATACATTGACCCAGGCACCGGTGCCCTGATGGTCCAGGCCGCAATTGGCGCAGTTGCGACAGCACTGGTTACAATCAAGTACTGGTGGTCAAAAGTGACCACGGCCTTCCGCGGACTTTTCGCGTCAAGATAGCCTCCCATGTGGCTTGCACTTAAGAGAATAAGCCGGGCAGAATTGCTTCTTCTGCTCGGTCTTTTCCTTCTATGGAATTTGGGCCTATTCAGCGTTACATCGCATAACCATCCCTATTTGATGGGGGGTGATGTTTTACAGCTCTTTGCATGGAAGACAGTTGCGTTTGCCGCGCTATTCTTAGGTCTGTTCGCCATCACTAGGCGTGTTCAGCCGACGCTAATCGGGCTGAGTTTCTTTATCATTCTTTGGCTATTTGGCGGGGCTTTAGTCTCCGCTGTGGCTTCTGGTGCGTATCTTCAGGCCGCGATTTACATCGCGCTGATTATCGGGCTGAGATTTGTCGCTGGCTATGTGATCAAAAAGTATCCTGAACCGGCGGGACTGCTCGTTGCCCTCTATGGGGCTTTTCTATGTTGTCTTCAGCTCCCCGGCGTCTTTGCAGCCCTGACGACACAGACCGTGCAAGAGCCTCTAAGCGGGTTGGAGGCCGGTCTTTCAAGCGAGACAAGCGAGCCTCTGCCGCACATCATCTACATCATGCCGGACAGGTATGCGAGCAATGCTGTCCTGAGATCACAATACGAGTTTTCAAATGAAGACTTCACGTCGAAACTCGAAGCGTTTGGTTTTCATATCTGGGATGATCAGTACTCGAACTATCCGAAAACATTTCAGTCTTTGACGTCGTCTCTGAACAGCGATTACCTAGACCCTGCGCTTGACGGCTTAGACCCGAGCGAGCGCTCCTACAGCTATATCACCCCGCTGATCAAAGATTTTGCTGCGCAGCGAGCGCTGCAGGCGCAGGGCTATTCTTACAAGCATATTGGGGCGTGGTGGGAACCCACGCGGGAGAATGAATGGGCGGATGAAAGTTTCAAAGATGTCACCCTGCCCTTTGATGAAATTACAAGCGCGTATTTCCAGGTCACGCCGCTGAAACTGTTGATTGGCAGAGCCCAGCAGCGAAAAACGCCGTGCGAGATCGCTGAAGAGAAAATCAGCTTTATTCGCGAGCAGATACAGTCTGAGACGCCTCAATTCATCCTGTGGCACACACTTATGACCCATGCGCCTTATATCTTTAATGACGATGGCACCTGCAGGGGGCTGGATGAAGAACGCCTATTCATCACACACTATGACGAGCGCAAAGCCGAATATATCAAGCACATTGGTCACTTTAACGCCGTCATGATTGACCTGATCGAGGCCGTGATGCGTGACTCCGACAGAGAGGTTATTTTCGTCATTCAGTCAGACGAAGGCCCCTTCCCGAAAGAGCTTGTGCGCGCCGTGCATGGGGCAAATCAACCGCCCTATAATTTCTGGGAGGCGTCTCAGGACGAGAAACGTCAGAAGCACGGTGTGTTCAATGCGATCTATCTGCCCAGCCAGACCTATGAGGATGCGGCTGCTCTGAGGTCACCGGTGAACAATTTCAGGCTGATCTTCCGTGAACTGACGGGTCAGGATGTTCCTCTGCTGCCGGATCGGTTCTACTCGTTTGAGTTCGAGCATCATCCCTATGATCTGAGAGACATTTCAGATGAGCTAATCGCGGAATAGGACAGGTTCAGCAGAGTGAATGCCCGACTTAAATCGCCTGAACTTTCTGTTCTATCGCGCCGAAAATAGACTGGCCGGATGTGTCCTGCATTTCGATCCTGACCGTATCACCATCCGACATGAACGGCGTGCTCGGTGATCCGTTTGTGATCGTCTCGATCATCCGGATTTCCGCGATGCAGGAATAGCCGAGACCGCCTTCGCTAACCGGTTTGCCTGGTCCACCATCGTTACCCTTATTCGAGACGGTTCCTGATCCGACGATTGAACCGGCCACCAGCGGTCTCGTTTTGGCGGCGTGAGCGACGAGACGCGCCATGGAGAATGTCGCGTCCACACCGGCATTCGCTCGCCCGAAAGCGTCGCCATTATAGTCGACCATCATGGGTAGGTGGATCAAGGCATCTTTCCACGCGTCGTCCAGCTCGTCAGGCGTGACCGCCACTGGCGAGAAGGCGCATGGCGGCTTGGATTGGAAAAAGCCGAAGCCCTTGCCAAGCTCTGCCGGGATCAGGCCACGTAAACTGACATCATTACAGAGCATTATCAGCTTGATGTGATCTGCCGCATCGGCTTCAGACACGCCCATTGGCACATCGTCTGTAATCACACAGACTTCGGCCTCCATGTCATAGCCCCACGCTTGATCCACAAACGGGATCGGATCGCGCGGGCCGAGATTCGGGCCTGAAACGCCCTGATACATCAATGGGTCTTCGTAGAAACTTGCGGGCACTTCGGCCCCGCGGGCTTTGCGGACCAGCTCTACATGGTTGATATAGGCCGAGCCGTCCGCCCATTGGTAAGCGCGAGGTAGCGGGCTTTCACAGTCGGCCTCGTGAAAGCGTTCTCTTGGAACAGAGCCCATCACGAGTTGCTCGGCTAGAGCTTCCAGCTTTGGTCCGCAGACTGACCAATCATCGAGGGCGGCCTGTAAGGTCGGCGCCACTGTGGAGGCATCAACGCAAGTACGGACGTCTTTGCTGACCACGACGAGGCGTCCATCGCGTGTTCCGTTTTTTAAAGTCGCGAGTTTCATGAATTATCCTTTGGGGCATCAGGTTGCGCGTCCGGGTGAGCCGCTTTGAAAGCCTCAAGCGCGGCGCAATGCGCATCAATTTTTAGGAGGTTCGGGAATGTAGACAGGTCAACATTCCAACGCCGGGCATTGTAGATCTGCGGGATCAGAACGATTTCCAGAAGTCCAGGTTTGCCAAACAGCAGATCATCTTTCGCCCATGAATGAGTTTCAAGCCGTCGTTCAACCGGCTCAAAAGTGCGATGAATCCAGCGGGCGTTCCACTTCTCCAGAGCCTCTTGGTCCGCTTCAAATTCAGATCGTAAGTATTTCAAAATGGGCAAGTTATTCGGCGCATGGATTTCAGTCGCGATAGCGTAATAGAGCTCACGGCAGAGCTGAGCGCTGCCCGCATCACCCGGTAGGAAGGATGGTGACGGATAGGTCTGCTCCAACCAGTCCAAGATCGCGAGCGATTGGGCGAGCTGTTGGCCGCCTGTCATCAGCACAGGCAAGGTCTGATACGCGTTGAGGGCCGCGAAATCCGCTTCGCGTTGTTCACCGGTTTTCAAATTTATCGGCTGGATCTCATAATCCAACCGTTTGAGATTTAGTGCGATGCGGACGCGATAGCTCGTCGACGACCGGTAATAGCTATACAGCTTCATGCTTAGGTGTCGTGCTCTGCGCGGGCGAGCTCGTGGAGCCAGGCGGCGTGTTGAGGCGCTTTCTTGGTCTCTGTCCACTCATCCAGCATCGGCTGTGCGACACGCGCAAGCTCTTCATACTGCTCCGGCGTACCGATATTGCAGGCAAATTCGAGGCGGTGGCCATTTGGATCGAAGAAGTAGATCGACTTGAAGATGCCGTGATGGGTCGGGCCGACGACATCGAGGCCATGTGCCTCAGCGCGGGCTTTGGCCGCCATCAGGTCCTCCAGCGTATCCAGCTTGAAGGCGATATGCTGCACCCATAGTGGCGTGTTTTCATCGCGGCCCATGTCCGGCTGCTGCGGCAGCTCGAAGAAGGCGAGGACATTGCCCTCCCCCGCATCCATGAAGATGTGCATGTACGGATCGTACGCTCCTGTTGAGGGGACGTGATCCTCAGCGATTGCGAGCTGAAAATCCATGCCCAGAACATCGCGATAGAACTCAACGGTCTCTTTCGCATCCTTGCAGCGATAAGCGACGTGGTGAACGCCTTTGATTTTTGGAGCTGGGGTCATCGCCTGCCCTCCTATGCCGTTTCCAGAACGCCGCGCTCGATCTGGTCGCGCTCGATGCTTTCAAACAGGGCTTTGAAGTTTCCTTCGCCGAAGCCGTCTTTGTAGTCGCCTTTGCGTTGGATAAACTCAAAGAAGACCGGGCCGAGTTGCGGTTGAGCAAAGATTTGAAGCAGGAGACGCGGTTGACCGCCTTCTGTTGTGCCGTCGAGCAGGATACCGCGGGATTTCAGCTCATCGACAGGCTCACCATGGCCCGGCAGGCGCTCGTCCAGCATGCTGTAATAGGTGTCCGGCGGAGGCGTCATGAACGGGATGCCCGCCTCTTTCAGCTTGTCCCAAGCGGCAACAATGTCGTCGCAGATCAAGGCGATATGCTGAATGCCTTCGCCGTTGAACTCGCGCAGGAATTCTTCGATCTGTCCTTTGCCGCTATCGCCTTCTTCGTTCAGCGGGATGCGGATCTTGCCATCTGGGGCTGTCAGCGCTTTTGAGGTGAGGCCAGTATATTCGCCCTTGATGTCGAAATAGCGGATTTCCCGGAAGTTGAAGAGGCGCTGATAGAAGTCAGCCCAATAGGCCATGCGTCCGCCATAGACATTGTGGGTCAGGTGATCGACCAGTTTGAAGCCGCAGCCTTCTGGGTTGCACTCAACGTCCGGCAGGTAGTCAAAGTCGATGTCGTAGATCGAGTGACTGCCCTCGCCATCCTCATAGCGGTCGATGAAATAGATAATGGAGTTCCCGATGCCGCGAATACCGGGAATGTGAAGTTCCATGGGGCCGATCTCTACGGTGACCGGCTCAGCACCGTTTTCGATCAGGTGCGTGTAGGCTTTCTGAGCATTGCGGACGCGGAAGCCCATGCCGCAGGCCGCAGCGCCGTGCTCGCGCGCGAAATACCATGCTGGAGAGTGCGGCTCATAATTGGTGATGAAGTTGATGCCGCCCTGACGCCAAAGCTCAACATCCTTGGAGCGGTGACGCGCGACTTTGGTGAAGCCCATCGTTTCGAAGATCGGCTCAAGAACACCCTTTTCAGGGGCCGAAAACTCAATAAATTCAAATCCATCCAGCCCTGCAGGGTTTTCAAATAGGTCCGCCATGATCAACTCCTTGTTCGAAACGCAATTATCCGTTAATTAAGTTGTTATCACAATTAGTTGTGATTGCAACTAAAAATCCGGAGCTGTAATGGACGCGCCTGACGATATCACTGTGCTGAGCCTTGACGATAGCTGGACCTATAAAACCGTCCTGCTGGCGGACCTGATTTCAAGGAAAGTGTCGACCGTTCTGCACGAGTTTTCGGACCTGAACCTCAGCCAATGGCGGGTCATGATCGCGGTGGCTGATCAGCCGGGCCGGACGGCAAGTGCTGTGGTGGATCTGACTCCAATGGATAAGGGAATTGTCTCTAGAGCCGTACGGACATTGGTGGAGAAAGAGATTATCGAGAGACGCTCTTCGAAGGAGGACGGTCGGCTGTCTCATCTCTTCCTGACGACGAGCGGACAAACGCTCTATTCAGAGATTGTCAAAGCGATGGACCAAGGTGGTGCGAGTGGTCGCCAATTACTCACCCGTCAACAGCAAACCGACCTCATGGCCGTACTGGACGAGGCGATCACCAAGTATCGCTGAGTTTTTAGCGAAAGCGCCGCATGAAATCGCTATCAATTCGGTTTTTGAGCGCCCAGACCCATTTGCCCGACATTGTGATTCCAAACTTTTCAGCAAGTGCTGTTTTGCCGCCGAGGGTGATCAGTTTCAGAAAATCGGATTGCGGTTTGTACTCTTTCAATTGGTCGCCGGAAATCGCGGCGATTAGATTATGCGACAGAGTAGGCGCCTGGCGCACGGCGAATACACCCGCTTTCGGCAGAGGGCGCTCGGTAAAGTGTGCGCAATCGCCAACTGCGAAGACATTGGGATCGCTGGTTTGAAGCTGCGCATTGACGTCTATGTATCCGTTTTGATGGTACAATGGCGTCGTCTCGATCCATTGATGCGGCACAGCACCGGCCGCCCCAATCACCAAGTCTGCATCGACGGTTTCTCCAGTCTCAAGCACCAGACCGTCTGCGGTGACTTCACGCACATGTGCGTGCTCTGAAGTGATGATACCAAACGTCTGAGAGGCTTTCAGAATACGCCTCCGTGTTGATTTTGAGAGGTCGGCTAGCACCCCACCGCGATCAATCACGGTAATCTGGTATTTTAAATTCCGTTGCTGAAGCGCGAAAGCCATGGCCATGGCAAGCTCACTGCCGGCGACACCGCCGCCAATCACTGCGATGCGGGCAGTGTCTCTTCGCGTCAGGTAAGTCTCCCAAATCTTCGTAAAGGACCCCAGCGGCTTGACCGGGACCGCATGATCATCAAAGCCGCTCAGACGGCTTAGTTTCGAGGTGATACCAATGTCGAATGAGGCGACATCGTATGAAATATTCTCCCCGCTCTCTAGATTGACCTGTTTAGAGGCCGGATCAATTGCGCGCACACGATCCTGAATAAAAGTGGCCCCGACGCGCTGGCTCAGAGACAGAAGATTGATCTTTAGATCGTCGCTTTCGTAATGCCCGGCCACAAAGCCCGGCAGCATGCCGGAATAGATCGCATCTGCCATTGGATCGATAATCGTGAGGTCAGTGCCTTTAGGTAGAGTATTTTGTAAACGCAGCATGACGAGCGCATGCGTGTGACCTGCACCGATCAGGACAATGGACTTTGGCCTATTCCCAAGCATCGATTATCGGCGCAGCGCTGTCTGCAGAACAGTTCTGGGTCTCTGATAATATAAGAGGTGGGCCGTTTCAGGAATGATCTGAAGGTCAAAAGGATCATTTTCGCGCATGTAGGCCGATATAAAATCCGGCGTATAAATCGGATTATTCGCGCCGACTAACCAAGTAATCGGTGTCTGGATATCCTGCATCAATGGTCTCCAATCCAATGTCGATTGGATCAATTCATCCATGAAGGAGTTATAGCCTTGGAGCGTTGTGCGGGAAAACGCTTTCCTGAATTGGGAGCGAATGAGCGGGTCCTGAACGGTCTGCAGGTCAAGTTCATTGTCGAGAAAGGTCGCTAAGAACTCTTCATCGAAGCCCGCATCGACTTTTGCCATCATCCCGTGAACGATCATGCGGCCGACGCGAGGCACGCTTCGGATGAGTTGCAGGCGCACGCGTTCGCCACGCTCCAGTTTGGAAACATGTGCGCCTTTTGCTGTTGGGACGATGCCGTTTACAATTGTCAGCGCCTGAACACGATCCGGGACGTATTTGGCAGCAGCATAAGCGAACAGTGTTCCTGTGATGTGACCGATAATTGGACAGGCATGGATCTCTAGACGACCCATAAGGGCCGACAGATCATTCGCATATCGCTCGAAAGAGGCCATGTCCGGCTCGCCTGATAGGCCGCTCTGGGATAGGCCCGGACGCCACGGCATGATCAGTCTGATATTCAGCTCAGTCAGAGCTTTATAAATAGGCTCCGTAACCGTGTTCCCGCCAAGCAGTGCAGGAATAAAAATGACCGGATTCCCCTCTTCCGGCCCGACGCATTCATAGTCGATAATCCGTTGATCCGGTCGGGTTAGAATGTGCTGCGAGACAGTGATCCCAAGCGCCTCAAGCTCGCTATCTTCGATAACCGTGCTTAACGTGAACTTGGAAAATCCTGAGTATAGACTGACAAGCTCTGTTTGAGAGTGAAGGTTGAGTTTTGACAAAAGCTTTTTGGCTTGCTGGCGCACCGTTCCAACAGAGCGACGCCGGGATGTCGCGAGCTGGGTCAGCCCCATGCCTGTGACAACAGCTTTCGTGATTTCAAGCTCAACCTTCGTCAGGTCGAATAACTCTTTGAACCGTTGAGCGATTTTCGGGTACCAGCTGATATGAACCGTGGTCAAAAGGCCGAGCGTTTCGCCGGTCCCCCCCTTCACATGGCTAAGCGCCATTTTGACGAATTCCTGATCATCACAGGAGACAAAATCGAAGATGGACACCGCAGTGCCGAGCGATTGAGCGTCTAATCTGGAGAGCTCTGATAGCAAGCGGTTGCGATGACCCGCGTCCAGTGTCTCATCCGATAAAGGAACTCCGATCCTTAAATCAAAAAGTGACAAAGCCGCATCGTTCGCAAAATGAACTTTGCCATTGGTGTCGAGTAACAGGCTCGGCTTCGTATCGGACTCAACGACCCGGATAGATCCGGGCGCTGTATCGCGCTGACGTCCGCGATCTTGCATAAGAGACAGCGCCTTGTCGAAGTGCGTTTCCAGAGGTGAGAGGTCGCGTTTCAGCGCAGCGCCCATGTCCTCAGGTGAAATCGCTTCATCGTCCAGCGTGGTTGAAATTCGGTCTTTAAGTGTGGTGAATAACTCTTCATAGCGTTGCGGGCCCAGGGCCATTGCATAGGCAAGCTGGATCAGTTCTTCATCGCTGATATTAGAGTTTGCCGATCCCATGGGCGGTAGAATGCACAAATGACGCCATGCTTCAACGACGACGCGCTGTGCCAATTTGAAATATCCCAAATGGTAGATTACGGGCCTACCGTCTTGTGGCTTTCTGCCTTCAAAACTGAAGGGGAAAACCATGACTCGTCGACCATTCTTGAAATCCGCAACCAGCTTATCAGCGCTCGCACTTGCAACTGTCGCACTACCAGTTGTGCCGGAGCTTTTGGGAGCGAGTGCGCCCAGCGTTTTTGAACAAACAGCTGAAGCAAGCACGATAAACCGCACTAGGCTCAAACAGCGTGCTAACGGGCTTTTCAAATCGAGTGTCAAAACTCAAACGGATCCTGACGATACCACCGAAATAGCTCGCATTGAGATCAATGTCCCTATCACGTTCGGCGACGGTGGCGATCAGCAATCGGTCGTACTGGATATTGATACCCCTGACACCGTCACGGCGGTTTATATGTCTGATCTTAGCTTGGACGGCGTTGACAAGATGGAGTTCCACTTAAATCCGAGAGATGGCTGGTGCGATCTCAATTTCCCGCTCGATCTTAGTATCAAATCTTCAATCCTTGAGGGTAACAGCGAAACAATTGAGGACCCTGAATGCGCTGCCAGCGCGACGGTAAGACTGCGCGAGAATAGTCAAATCAAGATCGCGATTAAAGGTGCTGCTGAGACGATAGGTGGACTGACAGCTGAGGAACCTGCGACGCTGATCCTGCGGGATTCCGAGGGGTCTGTTCTGAAATCATCAGGGGGTGGGGAATCCTCAGGCACGTTTGAGCGTCTTAATACAACCTGGGTTCGCAATTGGCGTTTGGGGGATGTCGCCCCACCCGGGGCGGACGATCCTGAATTTGCGACGGTCACCGCTTTTGACGCAGACGGGCAAGTTCTGGATAGCTCTTCTATAGAGATTGAGCCCGCCGTACCGCGTCCAAGCGTGGTGTTCGCAAACATTAGGCGAAATAAGCTGAAGCAGCGCAATAATGGCCTTTTCCGAATGAGAGCTGCGACGGGTTCAATTTTGAATGAACCGGAAACCACGGCTGATTCTGTTGAGTTCAAACTCAGCTATACAAACAGTTTTAGCGAACAGATCGAGGAGATTCCAGTTCTATCTACGACCCCACAGCGCATTAGATTGAATGCCGACATCAGCTCGGGTGATATCACTGATGATGAATTGCTGCCGGTGATCTGGGACAGCCCAGTCTATGGCCCGATCGAGCTTAATCTTGACCTCCTGCCACCGGCGGCCGAGCGCGAAGACGGGCAGATGGGTACAATCATTTGCGACGGCGTTGTGGTTGAAGAGAAGCCACGTGGCTGCAAACCTGTCCGCATCGCCGCGATTGATAAACGTGGCGACGGTAGCCGCTTGAAAATTTCAGTGTCAGGCCGCCCTCAAGCCTTTGGCGATACTGTTTTCAGTACGGCGCTCTACGGTGAAATCCTAATCAGTGGTGATCCGATCGAGTTTGATGAAGACCGCATTTGGGTTGAGGAACCCCCGACTGCATCACCTTCGGTATTGGATGGGCAGGGCTACCAGTTAAGCACAACGTCGTTTAACGCGAATGGCGAGATTATCGATATCAGCACGGTAGAGGGCATCGGCGGAGAGGATGATGTGTCAGCGGTCGGCTTGCAATTTGGCCGAAGCTTTATCGCCCCGTCAGACGCAGGAAACCTGCAATTTGACACGTCTGTGAGCGTTCAAGCCGAGAGTACTAGCAAGTACGGCATGCTTTATGAAATCGTGGAAAATGATCTTCTTGGGGAAGAATCTGATGATGCTTTCAAAATCAATGTCGCGGCGCAGAACACGACGACCGGGACGGCATTGATTGACCGAACAGGCGTAACGCCGACGTGGCGAGAAAGCGGCGCGGTCTGGACCAATTTGAATGCGATTGAACCGGATAATGTCGTCGATATGGAATATATCGCTGTGTTTGAAGTTATCTCGCCGGAGGGAGAATTTGTTGAAGAGGTCCGGGCTTTCGTGGTTGGAAGTGAAAACCCTGAGGAAGCTCTCACCATAACCTATGCGGGCGAAAACCGGATTGGCGTCGCATTGAGCCTGAATGAGGATGGTGAGACCTTTACTTTGCGAGCGAAAGGCGCTCGCACAGATAGAGCGGCCGTGCGATTCACCTCCAGTCCGGGCTACGCTTTCCTTCTTAGCCGGATTGACCCGGATGATGGTGGGACCGAGTTTGATCTTGCATCGACTGAGCCCGATAAAGCAGAGATACAGGCTTTCTTCTCTATCGAAGGTAGTTCCGGTTTGGGCGATTTAACCTCAACTGGCGGCGGTGATTTAGACATCAAAGCAAGAGCCAGCGGGAATAGTGAAATCGCCGTGGCTCTGGTCAATTTGACGGTCAAGGATGTCAAAGAACTGTCAAAGGCATTCGGTTTCGGAAGTGGTACGAAGAAGTCGACCACTACGACATCCGCGCGACCGGAGCTCCAATGATTATAAATATCAGGCTTAGACTAACTTGAGCTGGTTAAGCGCATAGGAGCGCTGAAGATGCCAACTAGCCGGACATCTTCAGCGCGCCCAGTATCCTAACCCAAGACCGAGTGCCCTTTTCGAAACTGCTCAGCTCATACTTTTCGTTCGGAGAGTGAATGGCATCGTCTTCCAGCGCAAAGCCGGCGAGGATAGAGTCCATGTTCAAATGTCGCTTAATGTCGCCAACAATCGGAATGGAGCCGCCGCATCCCATCAGGAGAGGCTCCGTTTGCCACTCATCTTCGAGGGCCGTGATCGCCGAGCGCAGCAGATCATTATCAGTTGAAATAGCATGTCCCGGTTCACCGCCCCGATTGTCGAAAGTAACTGTCGCGCCCGCAGGCAGCCTCGATGTGACAAAGCTTTCAAAGCTTGCCCAGACCGCAGCCGGGTCCTGGCCCGGAACGAGACGGAAGGAAATTTTAGCAGATGCTTTGGATGGAATAACGGTCTTGAACCCAGCACCGGTATAGCCACCCGATAAGCCATTGATTTCAGCCGTGGGGCGCACCCACGTTTTCTCAAGGACAGAAAGGCCGCGCTCGCCGCCAGAATGCTCAAGTCCTACCGCCCCTAAAAAGGCCGCTTCATCGAAATCAGCACCCTGCCAGGCAGCTTTCATATCGTCGCTTGGCTCTTCCAAGCCATCATAAAATCCATCCAAGGCGACTTGTCCGTCTTCGGTCCACAAATCCCCTAAAATCTGCGACAGAACGTGAAGCGGATTAATCGCGGCTCCGCCATACAGACCGGAATGTAGATCCCGGTTCGGGCCGGTAATTGTCACCTCACCTGCAGCCATACCGCGTAAGCTAACCGTGATTGCGGGAGTGGTTTTGTCCCACATGGTTGTGTCACAGATGAGCGCGATGTCTGCACGCTTCAGCTCATCGCCATAATCGGCCAGAAAGCGTGGCATGCTGGGCGAGCCTGATTCTTCTTCTCCTTCTAGGAAGACCGTGACGCCGCATGGAAGGCTGCCCGTGGCCTCAATCCATGCACGACAGGCTTCAATGAACGTGCGCACTTGCCCTTTGTCATCGGAGGCACCGCGCGCGCGGATATATTGGGTTCCGTCCTCACGCTTTAGAAGCGCCGGTGCGAAAGGGTCATCGTCCCACAGATCGAGAGGATCAACCGGCTGTACGTCATAATGTCCGTAAAAGAGAACATGAGGCGTATCGGGTGAGGCAGCCTCTTTGTGGGCCAGCACCATCGGATGGCCCTCGGTTGGGACCAAGCGGCTGTCAAACCCCAGCTCGCTCAGCTCTTCGGAGAGAAGCTCAGCAGCCCGCTTGCAATCGGCTTTATAGTCAGGATCGGTGGAGATCGATGGAATCTCCAAAAGCCGGAACAAACGCTGAAGGCGATCATCGCCTGATGTATCCAATCTCGCTAAAGCCTGATCGACGTGGTGACTCATACCTGACATTGTAGAAAACCTCTCAGTGGGCTGAAGCGATTGGGCTGGTTGTATACTTTGAACTTTAAGCCACTTTCACAAGCTTTGTCTGCCCGGTTGCTCGCCAAATATGCAAAACCGCTTTACTCGAGACGAAACTTTGCACGCGTTTAAGGCATCTATTTGAAACCGAGAGAGGCTTAAGACCTCAAGCTTGAACTCTCTTAAAGGTATGTTTTATTTGGGCATGCCGGATCGATCCGAAGTGTTTGATGAAATGTATGGCTTTGGCGATGATTTACGCCCCGCCTACAAAGGATATTCAGAGCTTCTATCAAACATCGATCCAGCGCATTTGAAACGCCAATCGGACAAAGCAGAGGCCTTTTTTCGCCGCACGGGGATCACGTTTAATGTGTATGGCGATGCCGATGCCGAAGAGCGCCTGATCCCGTTTGATATTCTCCCGCGGATCATCGACGCAAAAGAATGGCGCACCCTAACCAAAGGCATCGAACAACGGGTCAAAGCGCTGAACGCGTTTTTGCATGACATTTATCATCGTCAGGAAATTCTAAGAGCCGGTCGCGTGCCTGCGTCTCTCATTCTAGAGAATGAAGCGTTTCTCGGACAGATGGTCGGCGTCAATCCGCCCGGCGATATTTACACCCATATTGTCGGGACCGATTTGGTTCGCACAGGCCCGGATGAGTTTTTTGTTCTGGAGGATAATGCGCGCACGCCATCGGGCGTTTCCTACATGCTCGAAAACCGGGAAACGATGCTGAAAATGTTTCCTGATCTATTTTCAAGCGTTGGCGTTGAGACGGTAAGCGATTATCCGTCCTTGTTGCGAAAGGCGCTTGCAGCCGCTGCGCCTCAAGGCTGCGATGGGAAACCGACGATCGCCGTGCTGACCCCGGGCATTCACAACTCGGCCTATTATGAGCACGCATTTTTGGCCGATCAGATGGGCGTGCAGCTTGTTGAGGGCCAGGACCTGAAAATCGCTGACGGGCGCGTCTGCATGCGGACAACCTGCGGCTTCCAACCGATTGATGTCATCTATCGACGTGTTGATGACGAATTCCTCGATCCACTGAACTTCAATCCTAATTCGCTGCTTGGTGTGCCTGGCATCTTCGATATTTATCGCGCTGGCGGCGTGACGATTGCCAATGCACCCGGAACCGGCATTTCCGATGATAAGGCGCTGTATTCCTACATGCCTGACATCATCGAATTCTATACGGGCCAAAAGCCGCTCTTGAAAAATGTTGAGACGTGGCGATGTTCCGATCCGTCCTCTCTAAAATACGTTCTCGACAATTTGCCGGAGCTCGTTGTGAAAGAGGTCCATGGATCGGGGGGATACGGAATGCTCGTCGGCCCTGCTGCCAGTCAGGCCGAAATTGAGACATTCCGCGCGAAACTGACGGCCAATCCAGCCAATTACATTGCGCAGCCGACGCTCGCGCTCTCGACGGTCCCTGTCTTTACAGACGCTGGATTAGCGCCCCGCCATGTTGATCTACGCCCTTTCGTCCTCGTCTCACCAAACGCCATTGATGTTGTGCCAGGCGGGCTGACGCGCGTCGCCATGAAGGAGGGATCACTCGTCGTAAATTCCAGTCAAGGCGGTGGAACAAAGGACACATGGGTGCTGAGCGATGGCTAAGATGCTTGGACGCACGGCCTCCGGCTTGTTCTGGATGATGCGCTATCTTGAGCGATTTGAGAACACAGCGCGCTTGATCGATGCAGGATTTCGGATGTCGCTCACGCGTGTCAGGACGCCGGCGGGAGAATGGGAATCTGTTCTAACAACAGCGGGAACGCGCGACGCCTATTTGCAAAACCATGATGGATTTCGCACGCGCGAGGTGATCGACTTCCTGTTTACCGGCGACGATAATCCCAGCAGTCTTCTCAATTCAATTAAGGGCGCGCGCGAAAACGCCCGGATGACAAGGACGGCACTCACCCGGGATGTCTGGGAGGCGATCAACGAAACCTGGCTTCAATTCAAACAAAACCTCGCCGAAAAAGCCTATCAAAGCGACGTTCAGGATGTCCTGTCCTCAATCCGTCAGCAATCAGCGCTCGTTAGAGGCAGTATTTCGGCAACGATGCTGCGCAACGATATTTATCGCTTCGCGCAGTTAGGCGCGCTTATTGAGCGCGCAGACAACACGGCGCGGATCCTCGACACGAAATACTATGTCCTCTTACCGTCGAGCGCCTCGGTCGGATCATCATTGGATCGAATCCAATGGGAGATGATTTTGCGGTCGGCATCGGCAGAGAGATCATTTCACTGGTTGAATGGCGGGGAGGTCAATCCGTCCGAGATTATTGAGTTTCTGATCCATGATGTGCGTTTACCGCGCTCTATTGCCTATTGTTATGATGAGATCATTCAAACGCTGGGCGAACTTGAAACGGAGTATGATCGGCGCACTCCCGCGCATGATCTGGCGGCCGATCATGAGGCGCATCTGACCGGCTCAACGCGTGATACGATTATCGGCTCAGGTCTGCATGAATTTCTGGTCGACTTCATTGCCCGAAATGAAGCCCTGTCACGCCAGATCGAAGAAGATTACAGGTTTTCAGGCTGATATGCATCTCCAGATTAAGCATACGACGCAATTTCATTACGATGAGCCACCGGCCTATGGTCTATTACAGCTGCGCACATCGCCGATATCGTCAAGCGCCCAGACCGTCAGGACTTGGAAAACAGACCTTACAGGAGCCATCGAACAGGCGCGTTTCATAGATCAGCATGGCAATCAGACAGCCCTGATTGAGGTCATGGCCGGGGCACAATTACTGGAGCTTACCGTTTCAGGCGATGTTGAAACCCATAGTCAGGATGGGATTTTGGGCTCGCACGATTGCGCAATGCCGCTCTCATACTATCGCCGCCAAACGCAGCTGACCAAACCGACTGACGGGCTACGCGTGCTGGCGGAAACGCTCATACCTGCCTCAGAGCACGCTCTTAGCGCGCTTCACGATCTTAGCGCTCTTATCCGTGAAAAAGTGACATATACGCCGGGACAAACGACAGCGACGACGACCGCCGGAGACGCCCTCGAGAACAAGACAGGCGTCTGTCAGGATCATAGTCACATTTTTCTGAGCGCTGTTCGCCAAAAAGGCTACTGCGCACGCTATGTCAGTGGGTATCTGCACATGGACGCTCAGGTTTTCCAAGAGGCGAGCCATGCCTGGGCAGAAGTGTACCTGGACGGCCTTGGCTGGGTTGGGTTTGATATCTCAAACGGGATCAGTCCGGACGAGCGCTATGTGCGAATTGCACAAGGACTGGATTATTCAGATGCCGCGCCGACAAAAGGGCTTACTCTTGGTGCTGGTGAAGAGAATCTGATTGTATCCATTCAGGTTCAGCAATAGCGCTTTCGAACAGACTTCTGGAACAAACATCATGACCTACTGTGCGGCCCTCAAGATGGACAGAAATCTCATCTTCATGTCGGACACGCGAACAAATGCGGGCGTTGATAACATTTCAAAGTTCCCGAAAATGTTTACGTGGTCAGTCCCGGGCGAGCGTGTCATTACGCTGATGACGGCAGGTAATCTTGCGACCACTCAAGCGGTCGTGAGCCTCCTTGATGAGCGATCCAAAGTGCCGGAAGAACGCAATCCCACGCTTTTGAAAGTGCCAACCATGTTCCAGGCGGCGCGCTTGATCGCCGATACACTCAAAGAGGTCGTAGATGAGCACGCCGATGAGGGTCAGGCCGCCGAGGATGCCTTCCGGGCAACGCTTATCATGGGTGGGCAGATTAAGGGGATCGAACCGCGCCTCTTCCTGATTTATCCTGAAGGAAATTTTATTGAAGCGAGCGCTGAGACGCCGTTTTTCCAAATTGGAGAAACCAAATATGGGCGGCCAATTATTTTGCGAGCTTTCGATCCGGCGATGAGCGTCGAAGAAGCCTTGCGTTTGCTGTGCGTCTCGTTTGACTCCACGCTCAGGGCTAATCTGTCAGTTGGGATGCCACTGGACGCGCATGTTTACGAGACGGACACATTGCAAACCGGTACAAAATTCAGAATTGAAGAGGGCGATCCGGCCTTCACCGCTCTCTCTGATGGCTGGAGCGACGCGTTGAAAGAGGCGTTAAATGGCCTTCCGGAGTTTAAGTTACCGAGCAGTTGATCTCTGCCTTCCTCACTTTGCGGCCACATGCATTTCATATGGACAATAGGCTGACGAGAGAAACGGTGTTGAAGATGCATTACAGGGTCTTGGAGGTGTCGCCACATCTTAAATCAGGGTGCGGGTTTGGACGAGTATGATGGCCCTAATGTCGAAATGCTCATCGCCATGAGGGATAAACGGGTCAGACTGGGGTTGGAAAGCGCGGCCGAGGCAAGCGAACAAGTCATGACCTCGTGTCCACCTATGGCCGATGATCCATTTCCTAGAATGAAAAACCAGATTCCTGAAATCAAAGCATCTGAGCTGAACTTGGATATTCTTGCCGGTGCCGTTCGCCATCACGGCGCGCTTATCGTCAGAGGTATGGCGAATGAGGCATTTGCTCGAAAAATGCGGTTTCAGATCGATCGCGTCCTGGAGTTGTGTGATTTATTCTTTGAGTCTTGGGGGGTGCGAAGGTCGAAGACGTCGATACCAAATCAAAGCATGGTCCTAAATAGTTTACACCCTGCGATGAGGTCGCCGAGCATTTTTCTCATAAAGAAGTGACCTTCTTGAGTGCGGCCGGCGATGTTTATACGCAATTGTCGCCGATGGCAGCCAACACGCTTTCAAAGTTCTTTCTGGCCGCAGGCCTGAAACCCCTTCTCCAAGGTTATTTTGAAGACGAACCTTGCATTTCATTCCGCAAGTCCGTGCTGCGGCGGACACAGCCTCTCAAAGCGCCTGCCGACTGGCATCAGGATGGGGCGTTCATGAACTCAGGCATCAAGAGCCTGAACTTTTGGATGTCACTAACCGATTGCGGTACGGGCACACAAAGCCCGGGTATGGACCTTATTCCGAGACGATTGAACGAGGTTGTGAAACCGGGAACGAACGGAGCGGCATTTGACTGGACCGTCTCACCTGCAACGATCAAATAGGATTTTACTGAATCACCGCCCGTGCGACCGCACTTTGGGGTCGGAGATGGAATATTTTTCGATCACTTAAATCTGCATGCGACCTCATTTGACGAGAGCTTCAAGAAGAAGCGCTATGCGATAGAAACTTGGTTTTTTGCGCGCTCTCATAACGCGGCAAATCAGATCCCTGTCGCGTTATTGGGGTAATAGCCCTTTAATTTATAGGCCCCGATATTCTGAACTAGAGAGTAGATTATCATGAGTAAAATGGATGAAATGAAGGCGGAGCTTGAGTAAGCTGTCCTGCGCGCTGAATTAGCCGAAACAGAAATGCGCCAGCTTCGCCAGACAAAAACGTTACTTCAGTCTACTCTTGATACGACCATTCACTCATTCTCCAAAGGCCGTCTCCCCAAACAAAGCGATGGTAAGCACTTCGAGGGCGTGAGTTTTATCATGGCCTATTATGACATACCCGATCAAATCGAGCGAACTCTCAAAAGCTGCGCCCCTGAATATCAGAACATGGATGACGATCAGATAGAGGTCATCATCATTGATAATGGATCGAACATACCGATGCACGACGGTATACAGGAGCGCTATCCCTTCGTTTCGAAGATTATCCGGGTCGAAGGAAAGCCATCGCCTGTATTCGGGCTTAACCAAGCGATTGGCGAGGCGCGCTTTCCTATCGTGGCGATGATGATTGATGGTGCGCATATGCTCTCGCCCGGCATCGTAAAGCTTACTCGGGAAATTTACGAAGCCTTTGATCGACCCGTCATTAATGTGCCGCAATACCTCCTTGGCCATGTCTCGCAGGGCTTGAAATCACGAGAAGAAGCTTATCGGCTGGAAGAATGGTTTTTGAAGCGTCGAGACTGGCCGAAAAACGGGTATGCTCTTTTCGATTTCGCTCATAGGCCGGGCGAGGAGCCTCTAAGGGACTATATCTCAACGCCGGAATCAAACTGTCTAATCACCACGAAAAACGTGTTTGACGATTGCGGTGCGTTTGATGAACGCTTTGATGAACCCGGCGCAGGCTTTGCCAACCTCGAGATTTTTCTAAGGCTGGCAAACCACCCGCAAAATAATTATGTGATCCTCCCGGGCGAAGGGAGCTTTCATCAAGATCATGATGGAACAACGACAGGGAAATCTCCTCAGACGCGCGAAGCCGCCGTGCAACGCTTCAAAGCAAAATATAGAAAGATTGTCGGAAACGAGATATTGTTAAATCCGCGCAGCCCTTTTTTGTATGGGCACGTTCGCAGGGCCGTTCATCTCATTCCGACGATCTCCATAGAGTTTGGCCAACAGCGAACAAAACTCCTTCAGGAACTCGCTGATATTTACGCGCTTAGAGCTCAAGCCGGCATTGAGGACGACAATCATCCGATGTTGGCCGTCAAGGGTACACCGATTGAGCGTAAAGCGTTCAAGCCATTAAGTCCTTTGAACCTCGTCGACAGTGAAGCAAGATTTGAGAGTAAAACGACCGCAGATGTTAGCTATGCCGGTTATCTGGCCAAGCTACACAAGGCCGTCGCGCCAAATCTCTATTTTGAACCGGGGCGAGTATGAGCCTCTCTAAGTGTCGATCTATTGGCGTTGATCCCGCTTATCACATAACGTCCAGCATCACCGCCCCGGCTCGTCTTTTCAGGATTACGAGCGATAAATTCTTCGAAGATGAAGCGCAATCCAGTCGCCTCTTGCGAACCGGGATCGACCTAAGCTTCATTGATGGCATGCATCTTTCAGAATACGTCTTGCGGGACTTCATCAATGTTGAAAAATGGTGCAATCCTGAAGGCGTGATTGTTATTGACGATGTCTTGCCAGAACAGATGGAGATGGCTGCCAGGGATCGTGAGTATAACGCCTGGTGCGGCGACGTTTACAAATTGATCCCCGCTCTCAGGAAATATAGACCAGACTTGGAAGTGCGCGTCTTCGAAGCATTCATCGGGCCGTACCGCAAAGGTCTGGCAGTCATTAAGAATTTGGATCCGAAGAACACAACCCTGTCCGAGAAGTACGATGAAATTTCTGCTGGTATGATCGGCCACGCTTATAATGTTGACTCGATCAAGGCTCTTGAAGATCTGGTGCAGGTTACTTGGGACATAGATTTCGAGGCGTATATTGCTTCCTTATCTGCTCCAAAGCGTTCTATTACAGGTATCATCAAGCCCGCGGAAGCGATGGTGACATCGGAGGCTTAGGTCTCTCGAATGTCGCTCACACCCCCTGTCGCTATGTCTTCTCGCCCTAGCCTCTCTGTCGTCGTCATTTCCTATAATATGGCGCGTGAATTGCCCCGCACGCTTTTCACTTTATCGCCGTAGTTTCAAATCGGCATAGAGGAAGACGAGTACGAGATCATTCTTGTCGACAATGGCTCAAGTCAGCCTTTTGACGAGGCAAAGTACCAGAGGATCGCTCCGAACATCAGAGTTGTCAGATATAAGCCCGCAAGTGTCTCGCCTGTGGAAGCCATAAATCATGGCTTGGCACTAGCGAAAGGGGCCTACACCTGTGTCATGATTGATGGCGCGCGAATGGCCTCTCCCGGATTACTGGCAACTGGTCTCAAAGCTCTGCAGAGCTCGTACGAAACAATCGTCGACAGCATCGCTTTTCATCTCGGGCCAGACGTTCAAATGAAATCAATCCTCTCCGGCTATAATCAGGTGGTGGAGAATGGCCTCTTGAAGTCAGTCCCGTGGCGGAAACAGGGATATCGCCTGTTCGATATTTCGGTTTTTGCAAGCTCATCGCGGGACGGTTGGTTTACGCTTCCTGCTGAGACCAACGCGCTCTTCATGTCTGATGTCATGTGGTCTGAGCTGGGTGGTTTCGATCGAAACTTCGTATCTCTGGGTGGAGGTCTTGCTAATCTCGACATGTGGAAACGGGCATGCATGAACGCGCAGAGCGATGTCGTTTTACTCGCTGGCGAAGCGACCTTCCACCAGGTTCATGGCGGCGTCGCGACGAGCTCTAAAGAAGAAAAATTTGCGACTTTTAATGAGGAATATCGCAAGATTAGAGGGAGAAAATACACTCATCCGGATGTTCCCTTTGGCATTTTTGGTTCTTTCCGTGAGGACCACCAACGCTCTTTAGAAGCGTCCATCAAATCGAAATAGACCGTTTTATCAAACCCAATTGATGACACTTCTGTACGTTTTTTGAAGCGTATTTAATCCCGATCCCACTGTGATACGCAAACTTTTGTAATCAAAACGCGACACTTGAAACGCTTCCTTTCACCTCAATAATTTTAACGAAATCGACCCAGCACTCTTGCCTCTAGAGCCAGGACGCATCATGATTAAGGGAAAGTAATGTTAAGCAATCGATCGAGGATCGATTGTAGGTCGAACGGCTATAATGAGAGGTTGGCTGCGCCTGCCTGCGGCTCAATGGCAAGCTCAGAGATGAGTTACTAAACGGAGAGATTTTCTGCTCGCTCAAAGAAGCACAGATCCTCATCAAACAATGGCGCCAACACTACAATACGGTGCGGCCTTACTCATCCCTCGGATATCACCCGCCAGCGCCGGAAACGAAATCACCTTTCCAAATCCAAGGCAAAAACACCAAACAGAAAATGGCTATGCTATAGGGGTCGGGTCATTACGAGAACAACATTGAAAATCCGCAAAATTCGATGCGCTAGTGCTGTCACTCTTAATTGCCATAATGTTAGTATTGTGATGATGACCCCAAACGCTTGTACGGCTTAGGAGAAATAGGTTGCCGCAGGACAGTGAGGGGAACGCAAATACGAGCCTCATAAAGCTGGCCTATGAGCTTGTGCTTGAGCCGAGTAAACTTTTTGAGCTTGATGATATCCTTGATGAGCGTGTGAAGGCGGCGGCGGAAGCGGGCGATGAGCTGCTCGATGGCAAGGATGATGAGTTGCGCACCCTTGTTCCTTATTTTGAAAGTGCGCTTGAACTGTTTGAGAAAGACACCCTGACGGCTATTCAATCCGCCCGTTCAAAAGCGCGTGCTATTGGTGCCTATTCCTTGTCTGTCAACAATGCTGGATTGATCCGTGACATAGGTGAGGAAGCCCAAAAGGCGATTAAACTCAAGACGGGCGACGCATTGAGACAACGCCTGCCGAAATCGAAAAATGGTAAAAAACAACAAATTCCATCGCCGGGCGCTACAGTTGCTACGTCTCCTATCCTCGAGATTGAAGAGCCTGATAGTGGTAAAACCGGTCGCTATGTCCTGGAGTGGGATGTCGATGACCCTGATGGACCTGTGGGATATATCAGGCGGCTGAACATGGTTTGGGATGAGTATTCCGGACGGGCATTCGCAGAAAGGCTATCCCTCACTGCTGCAGAGCATGCGATATGCAAGGCGATTGTGACAGGCCAAAGCTTGCGCACGCTGGCCGAAGATCGTGGTCGATCAATCGGAACCGTGCGGAATCAATTGAAGGCTCTGCTCGCGAAGCTGGACCTCAATTCGCAGACGGAATTGGTCTGTTTGTATGCCGGCTTTGCAAAACTATCGGAGCTTCGACCGCCCAGTCAGGGGCGCCCGTTCCGCCACGATCCAGAGCGCTCCTTTAAAATCCTTAAGCCCAGCGACGATGTCACGCTCGCGGTTGATTACTGGGGGGCGTCATCAGCGCAGCCGGTCATCTACCTCCACCCTGTGATTGGTGGGAATTTTATCACCGATAAGATTAAGCAGGTTTTCAACCGCGCCAATCTTCGCCTTATCATGCCATGGCGGCCTTTTTTTGGAGATACTAAACTCCCTGGTGAGAAGGATACGCTGCTTGCAAACTACTCCGGCGCGCTGAACCGTTTGTTGGATGAGGCCAATATCGCATCTTGCTCAATCATCGCAGCCAACGGAGCTGCACCGTACGGGTTTGACTTTGCAAAACGCTATCCGGACCGTTGCAGCAGTCTCCTAATTGCGGCCGGGACACTTCCTGTGCGCGGCAATGAGAGCCTCAAGGAAATGACAGCGCCACAGCGTGTGCCGTATTACCTGTCTGCTCATGCGCCGGGTATCCTGCGTTTCTATCTTCGCTCTTTGGTTGGGAAGATAGAAGCTGGCTATGAGGTGTCCTACGTGCGCAATTTCTTTCAGGGCTCACCGTCTGACATTGCAGTCGTCGAAGACGACGATTTTTTGGAACGCGCCCGTGAGGCGATGAGCTACAGCTTCCTGGAGGGGCCAGAAGCGGTCATGTCGGATTTCTTTATTAATGCTCGGGATTGGTCACATCTCACGATGGACCTGAAAGTTGATACGCGTCTGATCTACGGTGCTGAAGAAGTGCAGCATCCGGAACACAGAGTCCGCTCCTTTGCTGAGACGCTGACAGCCCCAAAGGTGCAGATCGTCCAGAACGCAGGCAGCATGGTCTTTTTTCAGCGTCCTGATCTCTTTGCAGATGCGATCAGTGAGATGTAGTCCGCGCATCGAACACTGCTGAGCAGCCTTAGCTTTCGGGTTCAAAAAATCGCTCGAATAACTCAGTTTTTCCATTTTTTGTACCAAATGGGACATTCAAAAAATTCGGCGGCTCAAGCAGCAGCTCTCTCAAGTGTAAATTTGAGGGAATCCTATGCGAATCTGGAAGAATACAACGGCGCTGACATCTTTGGCGTTTGCGAGTGTCGTGATGGCGGCACCAGCCGCTGCGACAACCAGCGAAGTTCTAAGCTCGGTAAACTATGGATCAGTTGGAAATGGACAGTGTGAGTTTTCTGTCGTCGCAGATGTCATTGGTAATCGATCAGATACAACGAATACAGACTATTATCGCGTCAGCCTGACTACAAATTCTACGAGGAACTCAACGCTTACATCCTCGCAAATTTTCCGGTCGGGATCGGGTAGCGCAGCGACCTTTTTTGCGGGAAGCTGGAGTGACCAGACAACAGAGATCATATCTATCCCTGCCAGCACGGTGCTTCCAAATGGCATCAGCTGGAACATTATTGATACGACGTCGCCGAGCAATCAAACAGGACGCGTGAGAGCTGTAACAGCGGTCTCTTTGGCGGATCTCAACGCTGCGGGTGGCGATTGCGCGACCATAGCGGCGAATAGTGGTTTTGGTGTGAACCAGGCACCGACTGCTGACGCAGGCCCGGATCAGACACTTGCATCCTATGTAGATGGTTCTGGCATAACGCTCGACGGATCCGCGTCTTCAGACCCTGATCCAAATACAAACTTGACCTATTCATGGTCTTTAAATGGGACAAATATCCCAAGTGCTGTTGCCGTAAATATTACTATAAATAACGCGAATAGTGTCTCGCCGACGCTGAGCGTGCCGGGCACGTCTTCTCTTCCTGTGCAGCAGTATTTTGTTGACGTCGAGTTGACTGCCAGCGACGGTAGTTTGACTTCAACTGACACAGTTAGAATCAATTTAACGCCTGCTCAGGCCAATCAGTCGCCCATTGCAGATGCTGGGCCGGATCAAACACTCAATAACTTTTTATCCGGGCAGTCGCGGGTTTCGCTAAACGGAACGAATTCTCTGGATCCTGATGGCGATCCTTTAACCTATAGGTGGCGTCAGGTTTCTGGGACGCCCGTAACGTTTGATAACCCAAACCGTCCCGATCCCGATTTTACATTCAATTCGACAAACTTGCAGGGGACTCAGCAGGTCGTCGTGTTGGAACTCATCGTGAATGATGGAACCGTTGACTCACCCGCTGACACAGTCAGCGTCACTGCGAACTTCGCGCAGACCTCAATCGGAACGCCGAATAATTTCTCTTATACGGACCAAACATCCGTCTGTCGCATCGAGGGCGACTCCACCATCTTTGCCGCGTCGGATGACACAGGGCTTGGCGAAGATTTCATCGAGGGTGTTATCACCGACGCATCCGGTAATATCCTTGCCGATCAATCTGGAGCAGGCAATATCGTTCAACCGGGGATGTCCAGAACATCCCGGTTTAACGTCAATCTGACTGTGTCGGATGTTACGTCAGTCTCGTCGAGAGCTCTGAACTTTGGCATCCGTGACCTCATAGGTCGTCAAGGTCAGACCGCCGCTCCCGTGGCCGCTTCGGCAGCGCTCGACATTAATGCCCTGAATGCTGCTGGAGGTGCCTGTTCTGCGGTTGCATCTGCATTGTCGGGCGCAAATCAGTCTCCAACAGCCGTCGCAGCGGCGACCCCATCAACTCTTATTATTGCTGAAGTGCCGATTACGGGAGCGCCAGCTCCGTCCATCTCTTTGAGCGGATCCAGTTCATCTGATCCTGATGGGGATCCACTGACATATAGTTGGAGCGAAGCGAACGGTGGGTCTGACTTCACGCTTAGCGCGACGTCTGGTGTGCAGGTCACCGCAAGCCCTGTTGTTTTATTCACTCGTGACAGTTCTGTAGACTTTAATCTGAGCGTCAATGACGGAACCATAAGCGACAGTACGCAAGTGACTGTCCCGATCGATTTCAATGCTCAGCCTGATGCGGATGCGGGACCTGATCAGGCCCCGGCGCTCGCAGCATACACCGCCGCAAGTAATACGATCCAATTAGACGGTAGCAGCACAACTGACGCCGATGGTGACGCGCTCACGTACACGTGGACCCAATTGGCAGGCCCCAATGTGACGCTGATCGGGAACAGTTCAGTCAATACATCCTTCGTCTTGGCCCCGACCACGTCACAGCAGTTTGTGACGCTCCAATTAGCGGCTGATGACGGCTTCAATGAAACAGCGCGTGATGAAGTCGTCATCACAATCCCAGCGCAGGCGGCGACGAACCAACCGCCTGTTGCGGATGCTGGGCAGGATGTAAATCTCTCGAATTATGTGCCTGGTGATCCGGTCCAGCTGGACGGCACAAATTCCAGTGATCCAGACGGCGATCCGCTCACCTACACATGGTCAAATCCGACAGGCCTAAGCGGGATTTCATTCTCTGATCCTAACAGTGCAACGCCTACGCTATCTGTCTCTCAAGCCTTCTTTGGGAGCCAGTCGCAGGCGCAATTCATTGTGAATTTGGAAGTCAATGACGGGAATGGAAACGTTGCGAACGACTCGATCATAGTGACCCTTCAACGAGCACCAGCGAACCAAGCACCAACGGCTGACGCCGGTCCAGATCAAATCGTTACCTCCTATACGAATGGTGACACAATCACACTTGATGGAACAAGCTCGTCTGACCCGGATGGCGACCCAATCGCCTATTCCTGGACGCAGACGGCAGGGCCATCAGTATCTCTATCGAGTGCCACAGCGGCGTCCCCAACGTTTAGCGTCGCCAATCTGACGGCTCAGACCGCCTATACATTTGAGCTTATCGTAGATGACGGCACGACGGCATCTGTTGCAGACAGCGTTACAATCGATCTTACACCCGCGGCCATCTCAAACAATCAGCCACCAACGGTGGATATTGGCCAAGGCGGGACACTCAATCCGGCAGCGTTCAATACGTCATTTTTGTTGGCTGGTCGGGTCAGTGATCCTGATGGGGATCCTTTGACGACGGTTTGGAGTGTGTCGTCTGGTCCGTCTGGACTTACGATTACCAATCCCAATTCTGTTAGGGGTGGGGCTCTCTTCTATGATCCGGGCCAAGACCCCTCGCAGCAGACTGCGATCGTTCGCCTGACTGCTGATGATGGTATCAACCCGCCCGTATTCGATGAAGCCCCTGTCGTCCTGATCCCGAATAATCGTCCTTTATCGGATGCGGGAACAGATCAGACGGTTGCGTCCTATGTCAACGGCAGTGCGATTACGCTTGATGGGACAAACTCTTCTGACATTAACGGTGACACGCTTACGTATCGGTGGAGACAGACAACAGGTCCGACTGTGACTTTGTCCGATCCTGCAACGGTATCGCCGACCTTCAGCATCGCTAATCTGACAACGCAAACCGTTTATGAGTTTGAGCTCATCGTTGATGATGGTGTTTCACCCTCATTGGCTGATGTGGTGACGATTAACCTCACGCCGGCTCCGCCACCCCCTAACGGTGCCCCTGTTGTAGACGCTGGCGCAGATACAACCCTCAATCGCTTCGGGGTGAATTCGACGTTTGGCCTGACGCCAAGCGTATCGGATCCTGAGGGTGACGCTTTAACTCTGATATGGTCACAAGTTTCAGGGCCGGCTGTGAGACTCAGCAATACGAGCCAGGCAAATGCCTCGTTCACGCTTGATCCGCTGCAGGATCCGTCACAACGCGTTGTGACGCTTAGACTGACAGCGGATGACGGGAACAACGCGCCTGTATCTGACGACATTACGTTCACGATCAATCCAAACAATGCGCCAGATCCGGATGCAGGAGCGGATCAGACCATCGCGAACTATGTTACTCGAAGTGCTGTCCAACTGGACGCCAGCGCGACGGTCGACGTTAATAATGATCCGCTGACCTATACTTGGCGACAGCTCTCCGGTCCGTCAGTTGGTATTAGTGATCCAGCAGCGATCATGCCAACCTTCACTTTGCCAGCTGGAACAACTGGGACCGTCAATCTTCGCTTTGCGATTGATGTATCGGACGGCGACCTGACCCGCACGGATACGGTCGACATCGAGATCACAGTAAATGATCCACCGGTCGCGGATGCGGGGGCTGATCAAACACTCAACAATCCAGCCAACAATTCAACAATTACGCTTGATGGCTCTGGCTCTAGTGACCCTCAGGGCGACACCCTAACCTATAGCTGGACGCAATCGGCTGGACGGAATTTGGCCCTTTCGAGTGCGACGGACGTCAGTCCAACCGTGACGTATACGTCCGGTACAGCGTCGAGCGAAACCTTTACGTTCGACCTTGTTGTGAATGACGGGTTCAGCGACTCTGTGGCTGACAGCGTGACGATCACCGCGATCAATAATCAGGCTCCAGTGGCGGATGCCGGGAGTGACATCACCAATATCGATGCTTTCTCGACTGCGACCCTGAACGCAGGCGGGTCTTCAGACCCCGACGGCGACACGCTGTCTTACACTTGGACGCAAGTGTCAGGTCCAAGCGTGACACTGTCTGATACGACCAGCGTCAGCCCGACCTTTACCGCGCCTGATGTTGCAAACCTGACCAGTCTCGAATTCGAAGTCGAGGTCTCCGACGGCTCTTTGACCGCGACAGACCGCGTGACTGTTAGCGTCCGCCCGGTGGGATCAATCACGATTGTGCAAATCGCACAGGGCGGTGACGAGACGTTTGGTTTCATGTCCGGCCTAAGCGATCTGAACGGCAATATCGCAACCACCAACGGAAGCGGACAACGCGTCGCGCTGAGGGTTCCGACAGGGACTTACGCCGTTACGGCAGCAGATACCCGTGATGCTGGTTTCGCGCTGACGGGGCTGGTTTGCTCGGATACGGACTCAACAGCGAACCTCGCGAACCGATCCGTTAGTGTTCGCCTTGATGCGGGTGAGGATGTGACCTGTACCTTTACCAGCGTGAATAGCCGCGATGCAGCCCAGAAAGAGATTGCTCGCTTCCTCTCGGCGCGGAACACACTCCTGCTGTCCAGTGAACCTGATCGTGACAGACGTCTCGATCGCCTAAATGGAACGGTCGAGTCCGGTGGTGTCTCCGCTGCAGGCTTCACGATGCCGGGATCGCAACGCCTGCCCGTACTGGCAAAGGTGACAGAGCGGGATGCGAGCTTCTCAACCAGCCTTATGCAGATGCGCAAGAGTACCGGTCAGACCGAGCTTGGCGGCAAAGGCTCCGTCGATGTATGGGTTGAAGGCACACTCTCGCGCTTTGAGATTGCAGGCCAAAACGGTGACTTCTCCGTGCTCTATGCCGGGGCAGACTATATGCTGAGCGATGACGTTTTGATCGGTGCGCTGGTCCAGTATGATCAGATCGACCTTGACGGACGTCAGGACGGCGTTGGCGCGGCAGATGGCGATGGCTTCATGGTCGGCCCGTACATTACGGCAAGACTGTCGGATAATTTCTATGCCGACGCTCGGTTTGCGATTGGAACGTCAGAGAACACGATCTCCCCGCTTGGGACTTATACCGATGAGTTCGATACTGATCGCCAGCTCTTTGCGGGGTCCCTGATCGGTGACTTCCCACTGGATGAGACATCCGTGTTCAGACCAGCCATAACGGTCAGACACATCTCTGAAACACAAAATCAGTATAGAGACAGTCTAGGGGTCGTCATCCCTGAGCAAAGCATTGATCAGGGTGAGATTTCATTTGCGCCGCGTTATCAAACCCAAATGCTCTTGAGCGATGACATCACCATCCGTCCGTATGCGGAAGCTGAGGGCATCTATGCCTATGGTGACGAGATTGGTGATCTCTTAGGAAATGATCTGAGATTGCGATTGGAAGCCGGTACAGACTTCCTGCAGTCTGAACAACTTTCGGGAAGTGCCGCCCTCTTCTTCGATGGACTGGGCACGGACGAGTTCCAAAACACGGGGATACGTCTCAGCTTCACCTACACCTTTAGGTAGCTGAGGCATCTAAACATGATCTGGAAGGGCGCGGCATTCATCGTCGCGCCTTCTATTTTAACTGCGTTTGGCAGCACGAGAAATTTCGTATCCTTAGCCAGTCTGATTTCCAACGATTGCCTTTAATCGGGATTCAGTGTCGTCAGAGCAGGCCGTATGCGCTCCGAATTTATGAGCGCAGCAATGTATCAACGCATTGCTTGGACCACTTCTCCGGATCGGGAAAAGGCTTTTTAATCAGCCCAAGCCTCGTTCGGATAAATCGAAGTCCTTCCCACATGCTAATCAAATTATCTGCAAGATCGTCAGCGGCTTCCTGACCTGACATAAACCCTTTGTCCTGACCATGAGCAATAAGCGCCGTCATGTCGCGATGCGATTTGCCATATGCGTTATCATAAAACGCCTTAGCAAGTGCTGGATTGCTACGAGCTTCTTCATGAAGCATTCGATCCAGTCGAATACAAAACGGGCGGTTGAGCAGTTTGAGCAAGCGCGTTCCGTATCCTTCTAACGCATCCCAAAACGCATCTTCCGTGTCCGGGTGGCTATCGACACGTAGATCGAACATTTCGCCTTCATTGATGACGACCGCTGTAAGCACGCCGGTCATATCTCCGAAGTATTTGTACAAAGTCGTCTTTGAAACGCGCGCTTCTCTACAAAGCTGATCACCAGAGATCGCAGAGAAGCCGTTCGCGAAAAAGAGTTTTCTGGCGGCATCTATGATACGCGCCTCGCTGAGGCTTAAGCTCTGTTTCGGTTGCGTAAAATCGATGTCTTCCATGCGACCCTTATCATCTAAGCTGATAAATTTTTCCATAGCACCCTTGTCAAAAAATCGATTCATAACAGATACGTCTCCGTATCAATGATACTATATCGTATCTTGTTAGACTGGAGCAAGACATGTTGGACAAAGGGTCGCGCGATGCGCTAGGGCAAGGAACAGCAAATTGGAGCATCCAATGGCGCTGGTTACTGATCCCGCTCACGATTCTGGTTATTGCAGCGACGTACTACGGCGCATTGAACCTAAAATTCGCTGGCGACTACCGCGTTTTCTTTGGGGCGGATAATCCTGACTTTGTTGCGAATGAGAACGCACAAGGGACGTTTGGAAAGCCGGATAATGTCGCGTTTGTTCTGATTCCAGACGATAAAGACATTTACACCGATGATACGATCCGCGCGGTTCACATGCTGACGGAGAAATCGTGGACACTGCCTTATGTTTCGCGCGTCGACAGTCTAACAAATTTCCAAAATACGATTGGCGAAGACAATGATCTGATCGTCGAGGACCTTCTGTGGAGCGTCGATGAACTCTCCCCTGATCGAATTGAATATATCGAAAGCGTTGCGACGACCGAGCCGCTGATCAATGGCTTTGTTGTGTCGCGCGATGGTGAGGCGACGATCATCAATGCAGTTGTGCAAATGCCTAGCGACGTGCAATCTGCCGCTTCTACGGTTGCTGCGAAGGCCCGCAATATTCGCTCCGAAGTCTTAGAAGCTTTTCCAGACAACGACATTTACATCACCGGCGTTGCAAGCTTGAGCGCGGCCTTTGAAGAGGCTGGTGTGCGCGACAGTTCAACGCTTATCCCGCTCGTTTATCTCTTCATCTTGATCGTGATGTTCTTTGCATTGCGCTCAATCAGCTCTGTGTTCGCGAGCCTGACGGTTATAGCGCTCTCGACCCTTTTCGGTATGGGATTAGGAGGTTGGACAGGGGTTGAGCTGACTCCGATTTCACTGTCAGCGCCCACAATTATCCTGACCATTGCTGTTGCAGACGCGATTCACTTGATCTCTGGAATCCGCACCAAAATGCGTGATGGCTTAGACAAACGCGAAGCCATCGTCGCCTCGACGGGACTCAACTTTACGCCCATCATGATTACGTCGATTACAACGATTGTCGGCTTTTTGACGCTGAACTTTTCTGACAGTCCGCCTTTCCACCATTTAGGGAATATATCTGCGGCTGGCATTTTTGCGGCCTGGATCCTGTCGGTGACGTTCTTACCAGCATTGCTGTCACTGCTGCCGCTAAATTTCAGCACGGAGCGGACAACTTTCGCAAAGCTCGGTCTGGGCAAAGCCTCCGGCGATGCGCCACGCGTTCAAATCACTGACCGTGTCGCAGAATTTGTCATCAGACGGCCCAAGGAAATCATGATCGGGACGCTCGTCTTTTGTTTTGCGATGATCGCTGCCGTGCCAACGATGACGCTGAACGATCAGTGGTCGAACTATTTCGGCAAGTCTCTTGAATTTCGCAAAGCGATCGATGCGGCTGATCCGTACTTTGGATCAGACACTATCGAGTTTGTGCTTGATCCCGGCAGTCCAGGCGCTGTCGTAGACCCGACATTCTTGCAGACCGTAGATGCCTTTGCTGAGTATCTGCGCAGCAAGGAAGACAACGTCGCGCATGTCTTTGCGCTCTCGGACATCATGAAGCGGGTCAATCGAAACTTGAATGCGGACGATCCGGCATTCTATCAAATCCCCGATGATCAGACGCTCGCGAGCCAATATCTCCTCGTGTACGAGTTATCGCTTCCCTACGGTCTTGATCTTAATAATCGCGTTGACATTGACCGCCAGTCGACCCGCGTTACGGCGAGCATGAAGGACATCTCAACTGAGCGCACCAAAGCGTTTCTGGCTGAGACCGAGGCATGGTGGGAAGAGAATGGCAACGGCTTCGGCTATACAGCGACGGGCTCGAAAGTGCTGTTCTCTTTCGTAGCGCAGCGTAATATCGAGGCGATGTTTCAGGGCGCGATTTATTTGATCCTGGCTATTTTTGTGATCCTCGCAATTTCCTTCCGGTCGATCTCGGTTGGTGCGATTTCGATCCTGCCGAACGCGCTGCCAATCCTGACAACATTCGGCGTCTGGGCGATACTGGTCGGCGTGGTTGGCTTCTCAGTTGCAGCTGTCGGTGCAGTCGCGGTTGGCTTGGTCGTCGATTTCACAGTGCACTTCCTCTCAAAATATCTGCGGGCACGTCGTGAGGATGAGAAGTCGATTGAAGACTCTGTGCGTTACGCTTTCCGCACAGCCGGGGCTGCGATCTTTGTCACCACGATTATTCTGGCAGCCGGGTTTGCTGTGCTCGTCACATCCAGCTTCAAATTGAATGCTGACCTTGGTCTGCTGACTGCCCTCGCCGTGATCTTCGCAATGCTGATCAACTTGTTGCTCTTGCCGAGCATGTTCTTGACATTCGGCAAGCGGGGCGAGGACGGCGAAGCGGCTGACGGCTCTCAAACGGCCGTCCCGGCTGAATAATCACGCTAATTTTCAACTGAAAGGAGACAGACAATGTCACTCTTCAAAACAACTTTCACTAGTCTTGCAGCGCTCGCGCTTTGCGTGCCAGCCCTTGCTACAACAGCTGAAGAGAAAGGCTTCGAGATCGCAGAACGCAATGACGTCTCCGATGCCGGCTTTGCGACCTCAACGGTTGAACTGACTATGACGCTGGCTGATCCTAGTGGCCGCACCACAACCCGGGATCTGCGCATTGATACGCGTGAAAAAGAAGGCGAAGGCAATGGGGATCGCTCTGTTACGGTCTTCTACTCGCCTCGCGATGTTGAAGGAACAGCACTTCTGACCCACTCCAAGGTACTCGAAAGCGATAATCAGTGGCTATTTTTGCCAGCGCTTAGGCGAACAAAACGGATCTCATCGTCCAATAAATCAGGCCCCTTTGTCGGCTCTGAATTTTCATTCGAGGACATTGCTGGCTCAGAGCTTGGCAAATACGAGTACACCTATCTTGAGACGATTACCGAAGAGATTGCTAGCGAAGCTCTGGAATTGGATGTCCTCGAATGTATCCCTGCTTATAAGCGATCAGGATACTCCAAAATCCACTGCCATTTCGACACTGAAATCTATCAGGCTCGCAAGTTCAAATTCTACGATCGTGGCGGGCAGCATTTGAAAACGCTAATCCTGGACGACTACCGCGAATATGACGGCGGATTCTGGCGCGCGCATCGCCAGACGATGACCAATCATATCACAGGCAAAGAGACGGTTCTCGAGTTCAGCGACTATGAGTTTGGTGTCGACCTCAATGAGCGCGACTTTGAACCCGAGGCGCTTGAGCGGCTGTAGCATGATCGCAAAAGCTCTCTTTTGTACGGCCGGGGCGGCTCTCATTGTATCTGTCCCGGCCGCAGCTCAGCGGTTGGATATTAATCCAGAAGTCTCTGTCGAAGCCCGTATCTTCGCTGATAACCCTCAATTTCCGGAGCAGTTCGAGACGTTTCAAAGCGGGTTCATTCTGTCTGGCGAGGCACAATGGCGTTCAAAAGATCGCGATACTCGCATCCTGTTTGAGCCCTATATCCGGCTCGACAGCGAAGATGATGAGCGCACCTATATCGATATCCGCGAGGCTAGCCTCAGCCGTGAAATTAATCGCGATTGGGACATATTGGTTGGGGTCAGCCAAGTCTTCTGGGGCGTTGCAGAAAGCCGAAATGTTGTCGACGTGATCAATCAATTCGACACAGTTGAAGACGCCGATGAGGGCGAAAAGCTCGGCCAGCCCATGATCCGCGTGACGCGGCGCGGCGATTTCGGCACGCTGGAGGCTTACTATCTGCCATTATTCCGCGAGCGTCAGTTTCCAGGCCAAGATGGACGGCTTCGCACGCAGCCGCGGGTTGAAGCGAGCGAAGCCACTTATGAGCGCGGCGGTGATGAAACTGCAGGCGATTTCGCGCTGCGTTATACCAACCGGTTTGGTGGTTTTGATGTCGGCGTGCACGGCTTTTACGGCACCAGCCGCGATCCCCGCCTCGATTTCAACCCGGGCTCGGGCCTTTTAGAGCCGTTCTACCCTGAACTCACGCAAGGCGGACTTGATCTTCAATGGACCCGCGATGCATGGCTCTTAAAGGGCGAGGTCGTTATAGGTGAAATGCTGGATGATACTTATACAAGCGTGGTTGGCGGATTCGAATACACATTCTTCGACATTGGCGGGAACGGATGGGATTTGGGCCTAATCGGCGAGTATCTCTACGATGATAGAGACCAGTCCCGTTTGCCAATCACCGTGTTTGAGAATGATGTCTTTCTGGGTACGCGCATCACCCTGAATGATATTCAGGACACGGAATTTCTTGCCGGCGCAATCATTGATGACCAGACCGGAGGCGTCATCGCATCCGCTGAATTTCAGCGCCGTATCGGCGATAATCTACTGCTCGAGATTGAGGCCCGTAGCTTTGTGGCCGAAGACGACCCCTTCATCGCCGCTCAAGACGCCGATGACAATTTACTTATCCGGTTGACCCGGTATTTTTAAGGAACCAATGATCCATGACCAAGATATCTCCGGCTGGTTTTTCGCTTCTCGCAGAGCTCGCAAAAAACAATACTCGTGACTGGTACGCCGAGCATAAAGATGACTTCAAAGCCAAAATCATCCAACCTTTTGGGGCAATGTTAGAGGTCATGTCAGAGCGTCTGATGGCGTATAATGTGGACTTTCGAGGCGGGCCTAAAACCGTCTTCCGAATGAACCGCGACGTTCGCTTCTCGAAGGATAAGTCGCCTTACAAAACGAATGTGTCTGGCATGCTGACACCGAGTGGCGCCAAGAGCGAGCGCAATGGTTTTGTTTATATGCAAATGGATGCCGAAGGCGGGTTTGCGGCGTTTGGTCGATACAATTTGCGACCTGCCGCACTGGGACCGATTAGAGATCGTATTCTGGGAGAATCGAAGACGTTCGGAAAAATCCTCGCAGCGTTGAGAGATCATGACTTGGACCTTGACCGTGACAGCACACTCAAATCCATGCCGCGGGGATATTCTGAGCATGATAAGCACGAATTTTCTGATGAGCTGAAACTCAAAAATATGATGGTGCGTATAGACTTACCTAAAGCAGCCTTCACGAGCGGCGAGGCGGTTAATATCGTGAGTGACACAGCCCTCAAATGTCAGTCTTTCATCCGTTTCGTGTCCGTTTAAGTGACGATTGATGTCAAAAGGAATTAAAACCGATCGGTTCGAGACAGTCGAAATCACTTCAAGCAAGGCGCTGAGGGACTGGTTGTCCGAACATCACAGCCAAGAAGACAGCGTCTGGCTTGTCACCTATAAGAGCTCGCAGCCAGATAAGTACGTCTCTCGAGACGCCATGTTGGATGAGTTGATCGCCTTTGGCTGGATCGACGGCGTTCGCCGGAAATTAGACGAAACGCGCACAATGCAACTGATCTCACCCCGCAAGGTTCAGCACTGGGCTAAATCCTACAAAGACCGGGCAACCAAGCTCATTGAAGAGGGACGCATGGCTGAGCCGGGCCTTAAGTCGATTGAAGATGGAAAAGCGTCCGGCCTGTGGACATTCATGGATGACGTTGATGCGCTTGTCTGCCCACCGGATCTGGTTGAAGCCTTTGGGCAAATCCCTCCAGCAGCTGAGAATTTTGCAAATTTCGCACCGTCGGCTCAGAGATTTACACTGCGCTGGATCAAGTTGGCTAAAACTGAAAAGACTCGGACTAAGCGAATTCAAATCACTGCAACTCAAGCTGCAAAAGGTAAGTTCGTTCCAGGTGTCAGGATGTGATTTTGAGAGTATTAGGAGAAAGAAGCTGGGCTCCATAATCACTTATAGATGCTCAGCGGCCTCATCGAAAAACCATATTTTTCTGCCAGAATGTAGCGACACATAGATTTGATAATGCCTAAAATATGAACGCCGCAGTCATAAAGGCGGCGTTCCTCTGACCATATCCAACAGTTCCAATTGAGCTGAATTTGCAACACGTGAGATAAAAATGACTTCGCATGCAAAGTGAAAAAGGGTGACAACTTGCATTCGAAGTCAAAAAATGCATCGTGATGGTCGAGTATAACTATAAGTGGAGGATCCTTATGTCTAATCGCTCAAAATTGACACGGCTAATGCTCGGCACAACGGCAGCAGTCGCGTTGACGTCATCATTATCGCTGGCAAATTCTCAAGACGGGACGGATGTCAGCGACGGCGAGAAAAAACTTGGTGTAATTACGGTTACCGCGGAGAAGAGATCTGAAAGCACCCAAGACGTTGGTCAGTCGATCCAGGCCTTTGATGAAGCCGGCCTCGAGCGAGCAGGTGTCGATGATGTTTCTCGCCTCGATCAGATCGTCTCCGGCGTCAATTTCGCATTTGTTGGCAATGACGCAAAGTTCAATGTCCGCGGCGCAAACTCCACGAATACGTTTGGTGACGTATCCTCAATCGTGGGTACGTTCGTTGATGGCGTTTACCAGCCACGGGCCTCCATGCAATCGCGGGGCTTCTTTGATGTGCAGCGCCTCGAATTCCTGAAAGGTCCGCAAGGCACACTTTACGGTCGCAATACATTCGCAGGCGCTCTGAACCTTTACACAAACGCACCGGATCTGTCCGGCTTCAGCGCAGGCGTCGACGCCAGCTATGAGCGCTTCAATACACGTCGTGTTGAAGGCTATGCTAATATCCCGCTCACTGACACGTTCGGTGTTCGGGTCGCCGCTTTCACTGAAACAGGCGACGGTTACATCGAAAACAGTGCCGGACACAATCTGGGCGCGCCTGATGATGTTGGCATCCGGATCAGTGCGCTGTGGGAACCAAGCGATGATCTCGATATTCTCGCGCGCTATTCAAACGTCACGGAACGCGGCGTCGAAGCAGGCCTGTTTGGATACACGTTTGTTTGCCGCAATGTGACAGCTCAAGGTCTAACTGACCCGCTTGGTGATTTTGAGGATTGTGCAAACCCACTTCAAGGATCGAGCGGCGAGCCAAGTGCGGATCAGTTTGGTCCCTATGAAGTGGCACAGGACTTCGCTCCAGAAGGCGATCTTGAGCAGAACCAGTTCTCATTGGAAGTGAACTACGATTTCGGCCCGGTCACTGTGAAATCGATCACAGCCTACACTGACTTCGCTAACCTGCTCGGTTTTGACGGCGACTTCAGTCCGACGGGTCACACACGCTTCTGGTTCAATGAGGAAAACGAGAGCTTCTCTCAGGAGTTCCTGTTTGCCTCAGACTATGACAGCCCGCTTCAGTGGACGGCCGGCGCTTATTATTCTGAGGATGAGAGCTTCTTCAGCTTTGCCCTGATCGATCAGACAGCTGAAATCGCAAATCGTCCAAGCGTTATTGGACCGGGCGGGGCGACCTTCCCGCTTCTGATTGGAACACCGATTGCTTCAAATGACATTGTCATTCCAGGCGGTGAGTTCGCTGATGTCGGCGTCCGCGAAGTCGAGTACTTTGGCGTCTTCGGTCAGGCGGAATACTCTATCTCGGACAGCTTCCGCTTAGTCGGTGGGCTGCGTTTCAATGATGAAAGCCGGACACTTGTCGGTGCGGGTAGCAACTTCACAGGCGACACGAACGGTAACGGCACTGTCGACCCTGTCGTATCATTCACACAGCAAGTGCTGAACAACCCAACGCCGACTGTCGTGCCGAGCAATCCGAACACCGTGTTCCTGCTCAATCCAAATTCAACCGACGCGATCACGGGTGATGTGAGCTTTGACAATATCAGCTGGCGTCTCGGTGCGGAATATGACTTGAACGATCAAGTCCTCCTCTACGCGAATGCCGCGACAGGCTTCCTGTCGGGGGCGATCTCAAATGGTGGAGCTGCAACTGACGAGCAAGAAAGCCAAGTCATCGAGGTCGGCTTCAAGTCCAATCTTCTCGATAATAATCTGCTCTTCAATGGTGCTGTACACATCACCGAGTATACCAACCTGCTTCGTCAGGTTCAGGAGATTATCGGCGGTGTCGCCGTTACCTCTTCGGATAATGGCGGTGAAATCGAGGCTTGGGGTATCGAGCTGGAGGCAACATACTTCCCAGTCGATGAGCTACGTATTAGCGGTACGCTGGCTTACCTCGACTCTGAATTCGGCGATGGCTTCTTCCAAGGTAACCCGTATCAGCTATTCGATGGACAGGTGGTTCCATCTATTGAAGTTGCAGGCGAGACAACGCCTTGGTCACCGGAACTGACCTTCAACATCTCTGGTGATTACACGATTGATCTTGGTGAAAAGGGTACGCTGACACCCGGTATTTCGTTCTATTATAGCGACGAGTACTTTACGTCGAACCTGTACTCACCAGATCCAAACCAGCTTCAAGGTAGCTACTCCAAAACAGATCTGCGTCTACGTTGGGACTCCCCAACCGGTGACTACTCCGTTGAAGGGTTCGTTCAAAACGTCGAAGATGAGGCGGTTCTGGCCCGGGGTAACAACAACTCCAGTGACGTTGTTCAGACCGGATATCTATATCCGCAAAACTATGGTGTACGGGTAAGAGCGCGGTTCTAGCCGCTCCTCCAACCTAACCAAATTGAGCACTAAGATTGGGGGAGAGGTCTTGACGGACCGTCTCCCCCAATTCCTTTTGTCAAACACCTTAAAGATGAAGCGAGCGGCTGCATGGAATCCTTCGGAGCATTGAACTGGGCGATTGTCGGAACGTATCTGCTCGGAAACCTCTTTCTAGGCTATATGATGAGCCGACGGGTCAAGACGGCTACGGACTATCAAATCGGCGACAGATCAGCGCCATGGTGGGCGATCGGGATATCGGTGATCGCGACCTATGTCAGTGCGCTCTCATTTTTAGGCGGTCCGGCTTGGGCCTATGGTGACGGCATGGCGGCGCTGGCCATCCACATCAACTATCCGCTGGTCATATTCGTTGTCGTCATCCTGTTCCTGCCCTTTTTCTATAATAGCGGCGTCGCCTCCATCTATGAGTATCTGGAACAAAGGTTCGGCGTTGCTTCGCGCACGGTGATGTCGGCGATTTTTCTTATCACGCAGACAATCACGACCGCTTCAATCCTGACAGCAACAGCGGTGGTTATCACGTTCGCGACGGGAATTGATGTCAGTATCGCCATTATTGGTATGACCCTGATCGTTCTGGTTTATACCCTGCTCGGTGGCATGAATGCCGTGATCTGGACCGACGTTTTGCAGGGGGTGATCCTCTTTCTCGGCGCGGGCATTGTTTTATGGGGTCTGCTTGGTGAGGTCAGCCCACTATCCAGCGCGCTGGATACCCTCGCACAGGATGGAAAGCTCAATCCAATCCGCACAGAATTGGATTTCTCTGTCGCGCCCACAGTATGGGCTGGAGTGTTCGCGATGACACTGTTCCACATCACGGTCTATGGCACCAACCAGATGATGGTGCAGCGCGCGCTCGCGGCCAAGACTTTGGGCGATGCCAAGAAATCCTATCTGATGATGGGTTTCGCTGCGTTCTTTATCTATTTCCTATTCTTTTTCATCGGCGCCCTGCTGTATGTGTTTTTCGAAGGCAGACCGTTTGAACAAACCAACGAGATTATCCTCGTGTTTGCCCAAACCCTTGCCATTCCCGGTTTGATGGGCATTTTGGCTGCCGCTGTTCTTTCGGCCTCCATGTCCAGCCTGTCTTCGGCATTAAATTCACTCGCTACGATCTCAGTCTCAGACTTCTATCAGCGCTTCTTCAAGCGAGAGGCGAGCCAGGCACATTTCCTTGGTGCATCGAGGTTATTCACATTCGTATGGGCCGCAGTCGCTATTCCGATTGCGTTTGCATTCATCAATAGTGGCGGTTCGATATTGGAAACACTAAGCCGTGTTGCCTCTTATTTTGTCGGTGCCAAACTCGCGATGTTCGGACTTGGGTTCCTGTCCAAGCACACAAGCGAGCGGGGACTGCTCGTCGGTGTTGCTGCAGGTTTCTTGGGCCTTTTCGCAATTGTTGCCGGCTTACCCGTCCTCGGCCTGGAGGGAGCGAATGTCGCTTGGCCCTGGTATGTCGTGATCGGTGGCGTCATCAACATCGTTGTATCCTGGTCAGCCAGTGTCCTGATTGACGGCTTCCAGTCAGACTGGCACGAGCAAACCGTGATTGGTCAGCTGCGTCGGTTCAAAGCGCAGGGCTTGGCGGAGAAGCAGGATGGTTGGTACGTCGTGCCGGGTCGGGTAGATAACATTGCTTGGTATCTGATCGGATTCTTTGTCCTGATTATCGCCTTTCTCGCGTGGTTCGGAACGCTTGGAAGTGCGGCGTGATCACTCCCTGAATTCAGTTTGCATTCGAATGCAATAATGCTAAAATCTTCGCCGAAAGAAGGAGATTTTTATGGCGCGATGGCTAAAAGAGGGGATCGACCCCGACATTAAACAGAAAGCGGATGCCCAGGTTCGCAAAACCGTCGAAGATATTCTGGAAAGCATCGATGCGCGTGGCGACGCCGCCGTTCGCGAACTGTCAGAGAAATTCGATAGCTGGAGCCCAGAAAGCTATCGCCTGAGCCGCGAAGAGATTGACGCGTGCTATGCCGAGCTCGACGAGCAAGCGATCAGCGACATCAAGTTCGCACAAGAACAGGTCCGCAACTTCGCGCAAATTCAGAAGAACGCACTACAGGATGTCGAGGTCGAAACGCTTCCGGGCGTCACGCTTGGCCACAAAAACGTGCCTGTGAACTCCGTCGGTTGTTACATTCCGGGCGGCAAATATCCACTCATCGCATCTGCGCATATGAGTGTCGTGACAGCAAAAGTCGCGGGCGTCCCCCGTATCATCGCGACCGCTCCGCCTTTTGATGGCCGCCCTCACCCGGCCATCGTTGTCGCCATGGATATGGCCGGCGCGGACGAGATTTATACGCTCGGCGGTGTTCAAGGTATCGGCGCAATGGCGATTGGAACCGAGACGATTGACCCGGTCGATATGATTGTCGGCCCCGGCAACGCTTTTGTAGCCGAAGCCAAGCGCCAATTGTTCGGACGGGTTGGGATTGATCTGTTTGCAGGCCCCACAGAGACGCTGATCATTGCCGATGAAACCGTCGATGAGGACTTCTGTGCGGCAGACTTATTGGGTCAGGCCGAGCACGGACCGACTTCGCCTGCTGTCTTCTTGACCAATTCAGAGGGCCTCGCGCGTCGCACGATGGAAGCGGTTGATCGCCAGTTGAAATGGCTGCCGACAGCCGATGTTGCTGGTGAGGCTTGGCGCGAATATGGTCAGGTCATCGTTTGCGACAGCTATGAGGAAATGGTCGCAGTCGCAGACGATATCGCCTCGGAGCACGTTCAGGTTATGACCAAGGACCCGAACTATTTCCTTGATAATATGACCAATTACGGCGCGCTCTTCCTGGGTCAGGAAACCAATGTTTCTTACGGCGACAAAGTTATCGGGACCAATCACACGCTTCCGACGATGAAGGCCGCGCGCTATACAGGTGGTCTTTGGGTTGGTAAGTTCATCAAGACCTGCACGTTCCAGCGTGTTACGCGAGAAGCCTCCGTCATGGTTGGCGAATATTGCTCTCGCCTCTGCGCACTGGAAGGCTTTGCGGGTCACAAAGAACAGGCAGACATTCGTGTGAGACGCTATGGCCAGCAACCGGCAGAAAAAGAACCCGCCTAAGGCCGATGATAATGTTGTCCCGCTGATCAAGGGGCGCCGCGCGACGTCCTATGATGTGGCGCGGCTGGCGGGGGTCTCACAATCAGCGGTGTCGCGTTGTTTCAAGCCCGGCTCCAGCATCTCAGAAAAGATGCGCAAACGGGTTATGAAAGCCGCGAAAGAGGTGGAATACCAACCCAATGCGATTGCGCGCGGGCTAATTACACAGCGCTCAAATCTTGTTGCGGTTTTGGTATCAGGACGGCTTAACCTGTACTATCCGGAAGCGCTTTTCAAAATCACGGAAGAGCTTTCAACCGCAGGTCTGCAGGCGCTTCTGTTCACGGTTGAGAGCGAGGACGATGCTGAAAGCGTCATAGAACAGGCATGGCAGTTTCAGGTCGACGGTGTGATCTCAGCCTCACACATGTCTCAGGCGCAGTATGATCTGCTCCGGAAGCGGCAAATTCCGGTCGTGTTCTTCAATCGCTATTTCGCAGATCATCCGAATACCGTTGTGTATTGCGACCCTTCCGAACAGATTGACGCCTTGGCAGAGCAACTTGCAGAACTCGGGCATAAACGCGCAGCCCTGATCGCTGGACCGGTCGATAATATGGTGAGCCGTGAGCGCGCCCGAATGACGAGAGAGGCGCTTACGAGGTCAGGTCTCGAAATCGTAGCCGAGGCGGAAGGCGACTTCTCCTATGAAAGCGGCGCGTCCGGCCTTCAGGACATCAAACGCGCGGGGGCACACCCAACCGTCATCATCTGCATCAATGATATGATGGCGATGGGATGCATGGATGAAGCGCGTTCCGTCCTCGGACTGAAGGTGCCTTCTGATCTCTCTATTGTCAGCTTTGACGGCATGGGGATGAGCCAGTTTTCAAGCTATGAACTCACCACGATCCGCCAGCCGATCGGACGCATGTCTGAGGCTGCCGTCAAAATGATCACTGATCGCGTTGATGATCCAGAACAATCTCACGAGAAGCGTGTTTTCCAAGGTGCGGTTATCCCCGGTGGTTCTATTGCTCGCGCGCCGACATAGACATATGACTTCGAATGCATATTCGAGGGCAAAGCCAGATGAAAACCAGTGAAAATCGAATTCTGACCACGCATGTTGGAAGCCTGCCGCGCTCCAAAACAGTGACTGAGCTGGTTTTCGCGCACGAGGCCGGGGAAACACTCGACAAGACAGAATTCGATGAGGCCATCTCAAGCGCGGTTTCTGAAACGGTCAGGCGGCAGTGCGCATCTGCCATCGACGTGGTCAGCGATGGCGAGATGAGCAAGATTTCCTACGCGACCTATATCAAGGACAGAATTACTGGCTTTGACGGTGACAGCCCGAGGCGCGCGCCAGCTGATCTCGAAGACTTTCCGGATTTTCTTGAGCGCCAGGCCAAAGGTGGCGGCACGCCAACCTATCGCCGGCCGAAATGTGTCGGCGAAATCCGTGTGAAGAGCATGGCCGCTCTGGAAGACGATCTTCGCCATTTTGCAAGCGCGCTTGATGGTGCAGGCCACACTGAAAGCTTTATGAATGCCGCTAGCCCGGGTGTGATCGCGCTGTTTCAACCAAACGAATACTACCCGTCGCAAGATGACTATCTCGAAGCCTTGGCAGAGGCGATGCGCCCTGAGTATGAGGCCATCGTTGAGGCTGGGCATATCCTGCAGCTCGATACGCCTGATTTGGGTCTTGGCCGCCACATGATGTTCAAGGACAAGCCATTGGAGGACTATCATCGTCTTGCGAGCCAACATGTTGAGGTGTTGAACCACGCGCTTCGCAATGTACCGGGTGATCGCGTGCGGATGCACATTTGCTGGGGCAATTATGAAGGGCCGCACCATTGCGATGCCGCGATGGACGAGGTTTTACCAATCGCGCTGAAAGCGAAGCCGCAGGGCATCCTCTTCGAGAATGCAAATCCGCGACATGCCCATGAGTGGACCGTTTTTGCGGACGCTGAGCAAAACGGTGAATTGAAAGATAAAATCCTGATCCCCGGCGTGATCGACTCCACGACAAATTTTATTGAGCATCCAGAACTTGTCGCCCAGCGGATTGAGCGCTTCACAGATATTGTCGGACCGGACCGCGTAATCGCTGGAACCGATTGCGGGTTCTCAACATTTGCCGGCTTCGGAGCGGTAGATGAAGACATTGTCTACGCGAAGCTCGGCGCACTGGCTGAGGGGGCAGAGATCGCATCGAAAAGGATTTGGGCATGAGTTTGAAGCAAAGCCTGCGCGAAAAAACGCCTCTGATCGGGACGTTTATGAAGACCCCGTCAGCGATGATCTGCGAAGTCCTGGGCCGTAGTGATCTCGACGTGATTTGCCTGGACGCGGAACATTCGCCGTTTGATCGGCGCGACATCAATGATTGCGTTCTGGCACTTGAGCATGTCGGCAAACCAAGTCTCGTGCGTGTCCCGGCCAATCGTCCGGAATACATTTTGAACGCACTCGACTGTGGGACGTCTGGTGTTTTGGTGCCGCACGTCATCACCGGCGAAGATGCCGCGGCACTGGCTGGCAATGCGCACTTTGGCACCGGGCGTGGCTATGCGGGATCGACCCGCGCGGCCAGTTACGGCGCGCGAAAAATGGCAGAACACAAGGCAAAAAGCGATGAGAGCACAGTCGTTATTGCCCAAATCGAAGACGCCGAAGCGCTCGATCATTTAGACGACATATTCGCCGTGGATGGGGTGGACGCATTCTTTATCGGACGCGCGGACTTATCGGTTTCGCTGGGCGCGGAAGGCCCTAATGATACGGCCGTCATAGAGGCCGTCGAAGCGATCTGCGCCAAAGGCCGCGAGGCGGGCGTCTGTATCGGAATGTTTACAGCCAACTTGGATGAGTTGCCGAAATGGCGCGCTTCCGGGGCAAGCCTTTTCCTACTGGGGTCCGATCACAGCTTTATGCTCAAGGGGGCCGCTGAGCTAACCTCAAAGGTGCGGTCACACTTTTAAATCCGATAGAATTTCTCTGCCGTGGTTCGGAACATGGCGTCCCGTTCATCAGCGGAATACCTCTCACAAATTTTCAGGTAAGCGCCCATCGTCTCTTCGTAAGAGGCATAAAGCTTATCGACAGGAAAGTTTGAGCCGAAGGCGATGCGTCGAGGCCCAAAAATGTCGATCACTTTGTGAACGAGCGGCGTAATCGAACTTGGCATCCAGTCGTAATCGAACATGCCAAAGCCCGAAATTTTACAGATGAGACTCGGTAGCTCGGCCAGCGCCTTAAGCCCCTGCTCCCACTCTTCCAGACTGGCTTGGTCATAAGCGCTCAGGGACCCACAATGACACAGGGCAACCTTCAAGTCCGGCACAGTCGAGAACAGTTTCGCCGTCGCCTGCATGAGAGGCGGGGTAAGCTGCAAATCAAATGAGAGCCCCTGCCCCGCCAGCAGATTGAGACCGCGCTTGAAATCAGGATTGGTGAGGAGTGCGGACGTCCCGGTCTTTCGATCCTCCTCAGCACTCCGTCCGATGATCTGGCGGACACCACGTACGTTTTTATGCGCCGCGTGTGCGGCTAAGTCTGCTTCGAGTGTCGTGCTCGCCAGATCACAAAAGGGAATGATCGCGTTTGGGAGGCCGAATCGGTTCGCCTGATCCTGCAGCCAAGCGGTCTCGGTAACGCTGTCATCAGGCTCTACACCGACCTGTATATGCACAGACTTTTTAACGGGCAGACCGCCAATATCGGTTCTGAAATTGTCGACGTGATAGTTCTTCTGAATTGGCGCCGGATCCCCAAAGAAGCGCACTACACCGCGCTCAGCGAGCCAAGTATGACGGCATGCTTGTAAGTCCCAGAGATGGTGATGGGCATCAACGATGTAGGAAAGATCAGCGCTGCGCATGACGCGCCGTCGCAATTTGGCGGCGCAGAGCAATATCGTCCCAAATCGTGACCTGCTCGCGCACGCGGCGGTTTATGATCCGAAAGTGGCTGACGCCTAAAATATAAATCGGCGCATTGGTTGGTTCGCCATATGGGCCGCCGCCGGTATGGTCCGCAACAACACTCCATCGTAACGAGACGTCTTTCGCATCACCGAGATACGGAATTTCAGCCACGTGATCGATAGACAGCGAGAGATCGGAAAAACCGCCCATGGTATCAGCGAACCAAGCCTCGATCTGATCAGGCCCGTACAACGAGACATCCCCGTGAAATGTCGCTGACGCCCGGAAATCGTAGACAGACCGCAATGTCTCAACACCCTCGCCCGCGAAGCATGAGCGCAAGGCACGCGCAGCAATCTGGACGGCTTCACTTTGATCGGTGCTGACCTGATCCCCTTCAAGGACGGCCGCACGATTAGGCGCGTGAAACTCGATCAGGCTGAAACCACTCGCTTTATCCGCTGCGGCCTGGTCTGCGGCGACAGTATCGGGATCAAAGCCGAGCTGCATGACCGATGCCAGATTATCACGAACCAACCATTCCTTGATGACCTTATTGTCCTTACACAGACATTCTGCAATTGTCTGTATACGAATTGATTTTCCGGTAGCAGGGCCAAACTCACTTGCGCCCTCATTGGTCATTTTTGATGTAATCAAGTGCGAGGAGTAAAACGCGCCATCGCCTTCATCAGACCATATGACATTGTCGCCATCCAGGCGGCGGTCGGGAAAGGCTTTTAAGGTCGCCCAGGTGTTGTCGACGACAGTTTGGGCGCCGCTAATGTCGCCCGCCATTGTGTGGATCGCGCAGTCCTCGGCGTACCAATCAAGGCATTTCTCAACATCGCGGTCGTGCCAAATTCGTTCTGTTATCCTGATTATATAATGCGGAAAATCGACAAATTCGGCGGCGAAGCCCGGCAAGTTCATGCGGCGCTCTGGTCCAGGGGACATCATGTCCGAAATATCGGTCGTGGCGACGTGCGTGATCGGTTTTAAGGTCATGTTTATCCTATTGAGCGGTCCAGCCGCCATCGACGACGAGCGAGTGCCCGGTGATCATTCTACCTGCCGGCCCACAAAGATACAAAACTGCTTCAGCAATGTCATGAGTGCTCGCAACAGTGCCGAGCGGGATCATTCGTTTTACAAATTCTGAAAACTGAGGATCGTCCAGCATTGGCTTCGTCATTGGGGTTTCCACAAATGTGGGAGCGACAGAATTTACTCTGATCCCGCGCGGCGCGAGTTCGACCGCCATCGCTTTTGTAAGGCCCTCGATCGCATGCTTAGTCATGCAATAGACGGTGCGATTGGGAGATCCAACATGGCCCATTTGCGAACTCATATGAACGATCCGTCCCCCGTTTGGCACCACTTTCAGAACAGCACGGGAAACACGATAGGTCGTGCGCACATTCAAGTTGAGCATGAGATCAAGCTCATCATCGGAGATGTCCTGCATCGGTTTGGGCACGTTTGTGCCAACGTTATTGACGAGGATATCAATGCGGTCTTGCGCGTGCAAAAAGTCCAGAAACGCGTCTGACATGGCATCTCCCGCCCACGGAAAGCAACGCCCTGAACATGCCCCTACAAGCTCATCAAGCGCTTCTGAAGGCCGCGCGACTGGGATGATTTCAGCTCCCGCAGCATGCAGTGTTTCGCAAATTGCGCGCCCAATGCCGCGGCTCGCCCCCGTCACGAGGGCCCGTTTACCGCTGAGATCTGTGCTCATGCCCAGTGTATCGCTGGCCGTTCATTGCCGCCCCGAACTGCGACCAGACAGGCAGATTGCTCACCCGAGTTCACCAGCGAACGGGAAGCCCCTGCCGGAAACGTCACCGTATCACCAGCGGTCAATGTGATCTCTTCGCCGTCCAAAGTTGCAACGACCTGACCCGACTGAACGAATTGCACGTCCGCGACATCGAGCTGGTGGGACGAAATTGAGGTGCCTGCGTCCATCCTGATTTCACTAACCGTAAAGCCGTGCTCCCAGTCAATTGGTTTCGGACCGATCAATTCAACTTCTGAAATCCCGGGCAGACCATTGAAGGCGCCTTCATGTTGGCTCTTACCTGAGCGCAGGACGCAATTCTCCAAATCAGCATCTGAAAAGACATCAAGTTGGGCGATCTGGTTCGCCGTCGTCACTGGCATGGGTGATTTCCCCTCAGGGACCGTCTCACCTTTGTTGGTGTCGATCAGCATTCCGTCTTCTAACAGGATCAAACCGTATTCACTGGCCAAGTCGAAGACTTTCGGAGCCCACAAAACGCTGCCCGGGTCGTCACCGCCAAGGATCGCCCAGAGGAAACCGCTTTCTTCGCCAATATTGGTGAAGCCGCGAAATGCATTCGTCGGAATGGAGATCAAATCGCCGGGATTCAAATGGACGTGTGCGTCGTCTGCGTGCTCGCCCATATCGAAACGCCACTGGCCAGAGTGGACATAGAACACCTCAGCCGTCTCGTGGCTGTGCTGGGAATTGGTGCAGCGTGGGGGCTGGCGTGCGCCACCGATATTGAAGCCATGCGCCTCCGCAATGTGGACATGCTGGTTTGGATTCTCGGACACGCCGGGGCCGATGATTGTGAAATTCTCTTTCTTATCAGAACCGGGCGTTCGCGTGTCGATAAAGGCATCTGTGCAAGGCTTCAATTCACTGTAGCGAACGATGCGGTTCTCAATGCTCGAGTGCGCGAAAGAAGCGGTCTCAGACATGATCAATATCCTTTTCTGAGATTGAGACTATCCATTTTGCATTCGAAGTCAATTTTGTTTTGAGACGATTTTTAGGTCTGCATTTCCGCTCCGCGTAATGTGGGCGGCTGGCTTAGCAAGCAGGTCCGTAATGGCTTGAGAAACGGCATCGGGCCGCTCTAGCGTGGATATGTGCCCGCAATTGTCCAGAACCTGTAGTGACGCGTGCGGAATGCGCGCCGCGATCTCTTCGTGACGATCAACAGGACAAACCGTGTCCTGCGCACCTGCGAGAAGTAAGGTTGGGCAAAGAACCTGAGATGCGAAATCCAGATACGAGTCTCTGATCGTTAGGGCCATGGTCTGACGACAGAAGACATCCTCACCCAAGTCAACGCCCATCGCTTCAAGAACACTCAGGCGCTCTGGCGTCCGGTTCATGGGCGCCAAGTATTGTGGTTTGAGTTCCTCTTTGAGGACGAGGTCTAACTCGCCAGCAGCAACGCGTCCTAATTGCTTCTTACGCGCCGCACCCGCTGCATCAGCCCGCGCGGTTGTGTTCAGGAGCGCGAGATGGGTTACGCGTTCAGGGGCTTGCTTGCAGATTTCAAACGCAACAATGCCGCCCATAGAGAGCCCCGCGAGCGCAAAGCGCTTTGGCGCGTTTGCAAGAACCTGCTCCGCCATACGCTCGATTGAAGCGCCCCGCGTGAGGTCACCCACTGAACACGTGATTCCACTTTTAGAGAGCGTTTTTACCTGAGGCGCAAACAGACGCTCGTCACACATGAACCCAGGGAGAAAAATGAGCGACTGGGCCATACGCATCATCAAACCCGGCGCAATTCTGCTAGACGCTCCAAAACGTCCAATCCCTGCTGTTTCAGATAGTATGGGAGGTCGATGATGACCCAATTCTCTGCGAGTTTGTCACCCTCGCGACGGTAGACATCAACGATGCGCATTTCACTCGAACCTGCCGCTTCCGGTAGTCCAAGGAAGCCCCCAGTGTTTCTATTGCTGAGATTGGCCCATCCAAAGAAGCCGCCATAGTGGCCCTCAGCAAATCGCGCGACATGCCCGTTATAGGTTTTGTCAGCCAAGTTGAGGCGGAACGGATACTGGTGCTGCTCCTGATATCGCTCAATCGTGTAAGAGGCGCCGATGCCACAAGGCCCGTACCAGATCATATTCTCTTGCCAGGTTCGCCTGAGAAGATCGGCTGGGCACTTTTCAGACGTCAGGTGATTGATCGAATTTAGATCGGCGATCATCTGGTTAATCAACGTCATTGTTTCGGCGGTTTCGGTGTCAGGTTTCCTCCCCAAGATCAGACCATCATGTGTCTGCGGCCCGGGATAGATGAAGTACTCGCCCGTCATGGGCGGTAGCGGGTAAACACCCGCCTGATGCATCAGCCCAATTAAATCGAAGAAGAGTGCGCTCTCAACGATCTTACCGTCCGCGACACGCATGAACTCAGCATAGCGCAAATGCGCCAAGCGCCCGGTCTTGGGGATATTCAGCCAATCCTGATCGAATAGGCCAACGAAGTGACCCATGCTGCAGGTCCAAACAGACGCTCCATCGTCCACATCATTGAGCCCGGCAAAGAAAATGTCTTCGCGACGCTGCAGATGCGCCATCGAGGTTCGCAACGGTCGCCAAAACGTCTCGACAACGTCAGCTGCTCCCTGCTGGACATAGAAAGGGTGCATGCTGCGCCATAGGAAGTCGTCCGCCAGCGCCCCACATCCTTCTGTGAGCAAAGCGTCAATTGAAGCGGAGTCAAACGCTGAAGTATGCGCTCGAACGACGTTTTTAGCTTGCGCAATCTTATCCATTTATCCCTCTCAAATCTGAGGTTTACTGAATTTGACTTCGAATGCAATCCTGCTAGGTCAACAGCGTCTTATCAAGAAATCGACCTATGAAATCCAGTGCGAGACCGATAACGATACCATAGCAGTCGAAGGACCCACACCATGACCCCGCACGAACTCAAAAACGTCCTTTCACCTCTACAAAAAGCTGCCGCGACATTTGAAGAGGCTGCCGTGCGTGAAGCACTCCATACCGTTATGGCGGGCGATGTAGACGTTAAACTCTGTCATCCGTTTGGCAGCCTTGTCGGACCAAATGCTTATTTCGAGATGTGCTACAGTCCGCTTTTGAAAGCGATGCCCGATCTGGAGCGCCGCGACATGATCGTTATGGCCGGGACAACGCCTGAAGGGCATGACTGGGTCGGCACAATGGGAAATTATATGGGCACGTTCATCGCCCCATTTTTAGATATCCCACCGACCGGTCATCTCGCGCACATGCGCTACCACGAATTCTATCGCATCGCAGACAACAAGATCGTCGAGGTTCAGGCGATCTGGGACATTCCTGAACTCATGATGCAGGCTCGCCTATGGCCGATGGCCCCGCAACTCGGGGCATTTCTATGCACACCTGCGCCGATGAGCGTCGATGGTCTATTTGTCAGTGGCGACGGTCAGACAGCTCACGACATTGTCCTGAATATGCTTGAAGATCTCTGCAAGCACCCTGCAAACCCCGATCCAAGTGTCATGAATCTCGAAGACTACTGGCATCCCCGCTTCAATTGGTACGGGCCATGTGGGATCGGGACCGGACGAGGCATTTCCGGCTTTCGCAATTGGCACCAGATTCCATTCTTGCGGGCTATGCCTGACCGGAAGCTCGATGGAATGGGCGATTTGATGTCGCACTGGGTCGGTGAGGGGAATTATGTCTGTGAAACCGGCTGGCCCAATATGCGCCTGACGCTAAGCGATGATGGCTGGATGGGGATCGCACCTGCAGGAAAAGAAGTCCTGCTGCGCAGCCTCGATTTCTGGCGTGTCGAAAATGGCCTGATCAGAGAGAATTGGGTACTGGTCGACCTGTTGGATCTCTACAGGCAAGTCGGCGTTGATGTTCTTGCACGACTGCGAGAGTTCAATAAAGCGCGGAATCTAGCAAACATCGAAGTTCCATCAGGCCTCGATTAAGACCTGTCAGCCGCCTTGCCGAAAATGCGCCCGTCCATCACGAGCAGTCCGATTGCGATGAGCACCGCCCCAGCGACTTGAGTGACTGAGAGCGTCTCATTGAGGAAGACAATACCCAGTGCCGTCGCCGTCACAGGCATCAAAAATCCCACGAGGGCAGAATTGGTTGCGCCTGCCGTCTCGAGCAAACGGAAGTATAGGACATTGGCCAGAAATGTACTGAAAACAGCAAGGCATACAATTGATGCAATCGCTGAGAGCGGTAACGACGCCGGTAAGTCACCGCCTTCGAAGACTATCACAAGTGGAAGGAGTAGAACCGTCGCCATCGTCAGCTGACCCGTCACAACAGTCATCGGCGATATACTCATTTTGGCAAAGCGGCGCGAATAGACCGCTGAAGACCCATAAGATAATGCTGCCCCGATCACTGCGAGCTGCCCGAGCGCTGAGCCACCCAGATCTGTTAAAGCTTCAGGTCCAATCAACACGGACACGCCAGCAATCCCGGTTATAACTCCGATCAGCTTGTTGGTCGTCAGTCGTTCATCTGAAAGTGTCGCCCCAGCAATCAGCACGACAAAAAGCGGCGCCGTTGCATTCAGGATCGACGCAATGCCGGAATCGATCCGCGTTTGCGCCCATGTAATCAAACAGAATGGCAGAGCGCTGCTTAAAATACCGATCACCAAGAAGGCACGCCACTGAGCCCACCCCTTTGGACCTTGAACTTTCCCAATCAGGATAAGCAACCACATGAGGCTTGCGGCCAAACCAACACGCGCTGTCACAATCGTAAGGGGCCGCAGCGACTCAACCAAGATCTCCACAAAGAAAAATGCTCCACCCCAAAGCAATGCAATGAGAAGGAGCAAACCGATCTCTTTCGGCGTCATATGCTGGCGGATCGTATTCGTCATAGGCCTCTACCGTGACCCAAGCGACGAATACGTCTGAGCCTTATATAATTTGCTATCACGAAGCAGCACGTAGAACTCTCGCCGTCTAAAGCCAGAGCCGCGCAGCCGTTTGTGTCTTCGTTTGATGGTCGTAGCTAAGAACGAAAAATAATGCAGCTATCGCGTTTTGCAGCGCGTGCTCACCGCATTCATTCTCGGCCATATCTCGCAAACGCGTCTGGGGATGAATTCCACGAGAAAGACAGAACCTGTTGATCGAGGTCTCGTCGGAAAAAGACACGGCGTGTCCCGTCATCACTTACAAATAGGTCACCCGCCTGACGGACATAGCGCTTACCTGATATGATGAGAGCACCCGCTTCGACTGACACCTTAACAGGAGAGCCTTGCTGCCAAGCGCCCGATTCGATCTCTGTTGGCGAGCACGTGCTGCAAAATACGTCGTAAAAATAGTTCCCTATGTATTCGGAGACTGAGTCGTCAGGATTATGGGCTGGGACCTCAAAGCGCGGCTCTTCTGGAACGTCAAAGAAAGCTGCGCGAACCAAGCGGAACACGTCGCCGTTCAACATGACCCGATCGCCTCCGGTCTCGAAATTGCGATTAACGGCGACGAACAAGGCCACATTTTTCTCTGGAAAAATCGTTAGACTGGTCCTGAAGCCATATGTCGTCCCACCATGACCGACCTCTCTTGGGAAAGCTCCGTTTGCGGTTGCGTATCCACCCTCATCAACAAAACCATGCGTCATGCCCGAAAAATCCGGATGCGGGCGATAATGAACAGACAGAATATCCTCGACCGTTTCTGCTGAGAATAATCGGTTCCCTTCTGAGGTTATGCCTCCACCCGTCAACGCCTCAAGCAACCGCCCCATATCGCTCGGTGTCGCCTCGATCGATGAGGCAGGTTGAGTATAGTAGAGTTCGTAAGGCCCGTAGGCGAACTCACCCTCCACCAGTCCATGCGGTCTTACCAATCCGGTGCGATTGTCAGGGTCTAAACCGACAGATGTCGTTGACATACCAGCCGGTTCAAAGACTAGCTCATCCATAGCGTCGTCATACGGTTTACCCGTGATCTGCTCAAGGATGTGACCGGCAAGGGTGATCCCGTAAGTGTCATATCGATAATGGCTTCCGGCCGGAACTGTTTGGCGCAAATTATTGTCTGCCAGATAGGCCTGAAGCGAAGGTCGCTCAGCACGCCGCTCATCAAAATCTTTGAGTAGATCAGGATCAAAGCGGTTCACACCGATCTGATCGAACCCTGATGTATGGGTCAGCAGGTTCCAGATTTTGATCGGGTCACCGGAAACACCCGGAACGACTGAAATTTCTATATCGCCTAAGTATTGGCCGATATCGTCATTGAGAGAGAGGCGCTCCTGTTCGACCAATTTCATGATCCCCAAGGCGGTCAGGGGCTTTGTGATTGAGCCAATCCGAAAAACGCTATCGTCTGGAGAAACAGGCGTCTGCTCGAAATAGTCGGCATAACCGTACCCACGGGAGAAAATCGTCTGTCCCTCCTTGACCAGGATCACCGCGACCCCGGGTAACTTTTCCTCGTCCATTTTCGCCTCAACGAGTGCTTCAATGTCCGCGAAGAGCTCGGCGTGTGACTCAGAGCTTGCTTCGATATCATTTCCTGCGTTGCTTGGCGCGGGATTGTTTGATGTCGATATGGTTGGCTGACAAGCAGCAAGGATAAGACAACAAATGGCGCTAAACCGGATTCTTCTAGGCATGTATCGACCGTCACTTTCTATATCAAAAAACCGCATAGGCGGTGTTCTAAGCAATGTGCATGTAAATGGGTAGTAAGAGGCTTCCGGTTCTTTCGCGAAGCCAACTGAAAACAAGACCTGAAACGGTTGAGAATAAAACCGCGCCAGCCGTAAACCCCAGGCCAGACGAAGTCATCCAGAAACCATGAAGCATCCCGAAGAGGAGACTGTTCAAAAGGAATGCCGGCGTCGTCTCAGCCCCGAAAACCGTCCACCGAATTGGAAACGCCAATGACAGGCTTGCCAGCAATGCGCCGCGATAGAAAACTTCCTCTTCCAGACCCGGCATGGTCAGTCGAAAAGCTATGCTCTAAGGCGAGCCGGGACCACCACCCCAGATGAGCGCTGAAGCAATCGCAATGCCTGTCAGAATGGCGCATACAAGCACCGCGCTCCAACTCCCGGAATTGTGCTGGAGCGTAAGGCATCTGCTTTGCCAAATTGAACTTCTGTCCTCTAATTATCAGAATCCGGGTCATGCACCTGTTCGGCCGCTTTTTGGCTAATGACAGTTTATCCTCACCATTCGCCATCGCAGTCACAACACCATGATTGGTTTACGTTCGAGCCATCGGCCGAACCACATCAGCTTGACGACCGCGTGCTTTTCAGCGATTAGAACAAAATGGCAACATTTAACGCTCATAGACAGGATATTTTCAGGCTGAAGCCGTCTCCGGAGATAGCGCCTATCACGTTTCCTTTTGGGTTTGGCGCATCTGGAGTGCATGAAGTTTGTGAAACACAGCATGGTGATCTTCCAGCTTTGTTTGGGTTTTCGCTTGCGGCGAGCGCAAGGCGTCGCGGGGTAATTCTGCATGTTCAACAATCAACTTTGGGGATTGAACACGGCGATATTTTAACTGCTGGTGCAGAAGGATTTCAGTCGCAGGCAAACTCAGTCCTCTCAGTCTTTACGCGCAAGGGAACAGATGCGCTTTGGGCCATAGAGGAAGGGATCAAGTCAGCTGCTGTTGGGCTGGTGATCGCTGAAATTGTAGATTGCGATTTTACTGCGAGCCGTCGTCTCGTCCTGGCCTCAAGTCGGTATGGCGTGCCTGTGATTTTGCTCATGCCGTACATGAGGGAGGGTACAACCGCTGCAACGGCCCGCTGGCGGGTTCGTCCCCGTTTGTCTGCTAATAACCAATTTGATCCACGCGGCCTTGGGGCCGCGCGCTGGCATGCAGTTTTGGAACGCTCACGCCAAGCCCCGCATTTTGCCGGACGACGCTTTGATCTGGAATGGAATGATGAAACGCTATCTCTCACTATGGCTCCCAAACTGGCCGCTCACCAGACTGAGGCGCGCGCAGACAAACCATCTGGCCGCTCAGACCCAGGCCAGCTCCTACGATACGGATAAGACAGGACCTCTTCCCTTTGTGCTGGTAGAAACTGGAGCACATGGCCTATGCGTCGCGAGCGCGAATAAAGCTGCCCAAGCGATTGGTCTTACAGAAGGTCTCGCTTTCACCGACGCCAAAGCACGCGCGCCTCATCTGCACCATCAAGACATTGACCGCGCCGCTGATGCAAAAGCGCTTGAGGCACTCGCCAAATGGCTGATCCGTTTTGCGCCACTTGTAGCATTAGATGGACGCAACGGCATCATGCTGGAAACAACCGGCTGTGACCATCTTTATGGTGGCGAGGCCGCCATGGTAGCGGACGTTTCAAGAATCTTGTCGCGCGAACAGATTCCGCATCGCATGGGACTGGCAAGCACGCAGGTTGCAGCATCAGCCGTGGCCCGTGGAGCGAGCGGCCGAGTCTTGCCCATAGGCTGTGAGAAAGATGGGCTTGCTGATCTGCAAATCTCGGCATTGCGAGTGTCCAATGAGGCTGAAACCCTGCTCCGCAGGTTTGGGCTGAACCGAATTGGTCAGCTTTACGACATCGATCGCAAAGCCTTAGCGCGACGCTTTCAATCGAAATCCAATGCAGATGCGGTTTTGCTAAAACTTGACCAGGCGCTTGGCTATCGCTGTGATCCGATTAAGCCGCTTAGGCCCGCGCCAGCGAAACGTGTGGAGTTAAAATGTCTCGAGCCTATTGCGACGGGTGGAGCTATCGAGATTGGGCTTGAGACGCTGACGATCCAGCTTTGCAAGGATTTAAAAAGTTTCGGTCAAGGCGCACGCCATTTCACACTGACCGCCTATAGAAGCGATGGAACACTTGCTAGCATTGAGGTTTCTGCAGCCCGACCAGTGAATATGCCGAGCCATATCGTGCAGCTCTTCAGCGAGCGGATCGACCAAATTGATCCAGGCTTTGGGATTGATCTTCTAACGCTAGAAGCCAGACGCACTGGGCCTATGGATGAAAGCGCAGTTGCACTTTCGGGTGACCTTGCTGCGCAAGACACCGACATAGTCGCCCTTTCAGCATTGGCTGACCGCGTGGCGGCAAAACTTGGCGAAGGCGCGGTACAAGTGACCGCTTTTCAGGAGAGCCATAGGCCGGATCTGGCTGAGCAAAAGCGTCCATTCGAAGGAGATATCCCGAAACAGCTGTCCTCTAATCCACAAGCTGGCCCTCGGCCTTTGCGGCTTTTGCGCCAGCCTGAACGTGTCCAGGTGCTCGCTGAGGTCCCGGAAGGCCCGCCTCTACGGTTCGTCTGGCGACGGGTTGCGCGGAAAGTCGCTAAGGCAGACGGGCCAGAGCGGATCGCGCCTGAATGGTGGACTTATACTGCACCGCCGCCTTCAGCTGCGCCACAAGAAGATGCCCCACGGAAATGGCTCACTCCGAAGTTTGACCCGCGCGCCGATGCGGCGCTGATCGCGAAAACCCGTACAGAATTCGAGCAGATGCAGACTGCTGAAACTGTCAGGAACCTCCCCCGCGCACGCGACTATTACCGCGTCGAGGATGACGAAGGGCGACGCTATTGGGTGTTTCGAGAGGGGCTTTATAACGATGGGCGCGGCGGGGCACCGGATTGGTACGTGCATGGATTATTTGCATGACCGACTATGCTGAACTCGCTATTACAACAAATTTCTCCTTTCTGCGCGGGGCCTCCCACGCTGAAGAATTGGCGATCCAAGCCTCGAAGCTAGGACTTTCTGCGATTGGAGTCGCTGACCGTAATACGCTTGCCGGTATTGTGCGGGCTCACATAGCAGCAAAAGAAGCAGGTCTTCGGTTACTGGTTGGGGCCAGATTGGTTCCTAGAGATGGGCCAGAATTGATCTGTTACCCACAAAACCGAACCGCTTATGGAAGACTTTCCAGGCTTCTCACACGCGGCAAGTTGCATGCTGAGAAAGGTGACTGCGAGATCTACATCGAAGACATTTTAGAGCATGCGGAGGATCAGATTTTCATCGCTTTGCCACCTCTAAAGCTCGATCATGCTTTCAAATCCATCCTAGAACACTTTCGCGAGTACTGCGGTGACCGGCTCTACCTCGGAGCGCGCTACACCTATCAGGGTCGCAATCGGGAATATCTCGCCCGACTTGCAGACTTCGGAGCGAAAATCGGCGTCCCAATTGTGGCGATCAATGATGTGCTTTACCACGTCCCGGAGCGCCGCCCTTTACAGGATGTCCTGACCTGTATCCGCGACCATTGTACAATTGATGAGGCAGGCTTTCGTCTTGAAGCGAATGCAGAGCGTCACCTAAAAGCGCCTGAAGAAATGGCGAGGCTCTTCGAGGGGTTTGAACCGGCCCTAAAGCACACGCAGGAAATCCTTAGCAAGTGTAATTTCAGCCTAGATGAGCTCGCTTATGAGTATCCTGATGAACCTGTTCCTAAAGGTAAGACACCGCAAAAGCATTTAATAGATTTGACGTGGAAGGGGGCAGACTGGCGCTATCCGGACGGTGTGCCGGAAAAGGTGAAGACTGCGCTTAATAAAGAGCTTACCTTAATTGATGAACTGGACTATGCGCCATACTTCCTGACAGTTCATGATATTGTTGCTTGGGCGCGTGAGCAAAATATCCTGTGTCAGGGGCGAGGTTCAGCGGCAAATTCCGCGGTATGTTATTGCCTCGGCATCACGAGTGTGAATCCTGACGAGACGAGCCTTCTATTTGAACGCTTTCTCTCGAAAGAGCGCCGCGAGCCACCAGACATTGATGTCGATTTTGAGCATGAACGCCGCGAGGAAGTCATCCAGTATGTCTATCGGCGTTATGGCCGTGAGAAAGCTGCGCTAACAGCGACAGTCATCTCTTATCGTCCGCGCTCGGCTGTCCGAGAGGTCTGCAAAGCACTTGGGCTAAGCGAAGATATCTCTTCAGCGCTTGCCAATACAGTCTGGGGGAGTTGGGGAAGCGATATTAAAGAGGATCAGATCCGCCAAAGCGGACTTGACCCAACCAATCCAACACTGAGACGCGCCATTCTTCTCACGCGGCAATTGATTGGTTTTCCGCGCCATCTCAGTCAGCACGTTGGCGGCTTTGTTCTGACCCGTGGCCCGCTCATCGAGACAGTTCCCATCGGTAATGCCGCCATGGAGGATCGCACATTTATTGAGTGGGACAAGGATGACATTAATGCGCTGGGCATCCTGAAAGTCGATGTCCTCGCACTTGGTATGCTGACCTGCATTCGCAAGGCGTTTGAGTTGCTGAATGTGCATAAGGGCATACACCATACACTGGCTAGCCTGCCTGTTGGCGACAAGGCGACCTATGACATGCTCTGTGCCGGAGAAAGCCTCGGCGTTTTTCAAGTCGAAAGCCGGGCGCAAATGAATATGCTGCCGCGTTTGCGTCCGCGTAAGTTTTACGACCTTGTCATTGAGGTTGCGATTGTACGTCCCGGTCCAATTCAAGGAGATATGGTGCATCCCTACCTACGTCGGCGTCAGCGCTTAGAAAGGGTCGAGTATCCCCAACCAGCTCCAGAACACGGACCGCCCGACGAGCTGCAGCAGATTCTAGGCCGCACACTCGGTGTGCCGCTTTTCCAAGAGCAGGCCATGCAAATCGCTATGGATGCGGCAAAGTTCTCTCCTGATGAGGCTAATGGCTTGCGCCGCGCCATGGCGACGTTTCGCAAGGTTGGTACGATCCAGAATTATGAGCGTATGATGGTCGATCGCATGGTGGAGCGCGGCTATGATCCAGTCTTCGCGCAACGCTGTTTTGACCAAGTCAAAGGCTTTGGTGAATATGGTTTTCCGGAAAGCCATGCCGCCAGTTTTGCCCTTCTGGTTTATGTCTCCTGCTGGCTCAAATGCCACCATCCGGATGTCTTTTGCGCCGCCTTGCTCAATAGTCAGCCTATGGGCTTTTATGCACCCGCGCAGATTGTCAGCGATGCCCGAAAGAACGGTGTGCGTATCTTGCCCGTGGATGTGAACCTGTCTGATTGGGATAATACCCTCGTGCCCGATGAAGATCCGCATCTGGTTGATATGTCAGAGGATAATTGGTGCGCGTCGATTGATCCAGAAACACAACATTCCGTTCGGCTTGGGTTTCGACAGATTGACGGCCTGCGTGAAGATGAAATGGAAAGTCTTATGGCTGCGCGAGGTTCAGGCTTTGAGACACCGGACGATATTCGCCGTCGCAGTGGCATTTCGCGGCGCGCCTTGGAAGTCTTAGCCGCAGCAGATGCCTTCCGGTCGATGGGGTTAGACCGTCGTGAAGCGCTTTGGGCTGTTCGTGGGGAAGCCTCTGGTAAAGCGCTTCCATTATTTGCAGCAATGGATACAGCTGAACAAGGTTTTGAAATACAAACGACCTTACCGAAAATGCCCTCGTCTGAGCATGTTATCCAAGATTATCAAATATCACGGCTGTCTCTGAAAGATCATCCCATGACTTTCTTGCGAGAGCGCTATCAGGCCATTGGCGTACGCCCGACGATAGAAGCCGTGGAAGCACCGACAGGCATGCGCGTTGAAACAGCCGGTATTGTCCTCGTCCGCCAGCGACCAGGCTCAGCCAATGGCGTCTTCTTTGTCACGATAGAAGATGAGACAGGCATCGCGAACATCGTGATTTGGCCACGGGTTGGCGAAGTTTATCGGCCAGTCCTGATGGGCGCTCGGATCATGCTAATTAAGGGCCGAGTCCAGCGCGCAGACAATGTCACGCACATTGTTGCAGATCAGATTATTGACCGCACAGATGACCTCAATTTCCTTACAGAGGAGGCAGTGAATGATCCGCTAGGTGGCGTTCTCGCGCATGCTGATCACGGCCGTAGCCCTCTTCCAGAGAAAGGCAGAGACCTAGAGAAACGGCTTAAAAACCTCCGCCGCGACGATCCACTTTTAACTGTGCTTTCAAACGCTGATGAAGTCCGTAAACCTATTCCAGAAGATCGCGCTTCAGCACCTCGCAACCGAAAAGTCCTTGGTGGCCATCCACGCAATACGCGGGTCATTCCTAAAGGCAGAAACTTTCACTGACGTCTGATCACGAGCAAAAAGCGGCATAAGCTGAGCTAGGACAAACGCTAGTGCTATCAGTCTAAAGCGAACCCGTCTCCAGCATCTGTTGATGTGCCCTGCCCCATCCAACCAGAAGCGAAACGCTTGGATTTCATCACGCGATTAATGCCGGAAAGATACCTAAATCTCGTCAATAAACACATGAAACGCCAACTGTGGTATGCTCTCCCAATAAATCCTGAAGCAATGCGCCGCTATAGGTCGGATCATTAAGCCGAATAGCTTAGACCTACTGGCTATTATTGATTTCCCATAGTGCGTTCGTTAATCGATTTGAACGTTGTGCGAGCTTACTGATAATTCTTATGATCTACGATGAACAGAAGGCGGTTTCCGACGCGCTTGTAGGCTCAAGTCTGGATCGCTTCGTTCAGGATAGAATTCGTCCGCTAGGAACGAAGCTGAGCTTTCAGGTGGGTCAACATGTCTACACATCGGGCGATCTTCACCCTTATCTCTACCTGGTAGAATCAGGGCGTTTCTCGTCCTCAAGGATCGGCAAAAGTGGCCGGCGAGGCACCTTCGGTATCATGGGGATAGGTGAGAGTTTCGGCCTGTATCCCCTCCTCTTGGGGATCCCAATGGTTTACCATTGCGAGTGTATAGAACCTGCTTTTGTCGTGCGAATTGATCGTGAAAACTTAAATTCACTCATCGATCGCGATCCTGATGTGCGCTGGGCGGTGATAAACAGTCTGTCGAAGCGGCTTAAACGTGTCACACTCGCGCTCCACGATGAGCGTATGCTGCCGCTTCGCCATAGGCTTGCGTTGCGAATGTGCGAAATTGCAGACCCGGACGGGGTTCTTCCGCTCAATCAAACTGAGCTTGCTGACTTTCTTGGGGTTTCACGCTTTGCCCTCAGCAAGGCTTTGAAAGACTTCAAACAAGCTGAACTGGTTTCAGTCGGCTATCGTCGAGTTCGAATTATCGATCGGGCTGGTCTTGAGAGATACGGGAGCGAAAATTCCGATCTTTCCTAAGGGTGACATTTAGCATCGGTGTCTACCCCGTGGCGAGTTGAATTCTACTTTCAGTTGTCAACTAGGTGACAGACCATAGGCTTGAAGCGTGTCACCGAAGCATGTCCAAACCTACGCGCTTTGTCGCTGTTTGGAGGTGAGAAATGATGCACGGACAGGGCATCGACCGGGAGGACATCATGAGAAAAAGCGTCAGTCTCATAGCGCTTGGACTATTTTTAACAGGATGTACGCAGCAAGAGCCTGTCGACACATCAGACGTCGCGCCCGGCGAAACAGCGGGGTCGGCAGATGTTTCGATTGCCGAGACCGCTGAAGAAGCTGTGGCTGGCAACCCGACCCGCGATGCTTACTTCGGCGATCTTCACGTACACACCAGATACTCTTTTGATGCCTTTGCGTTCGGCACTGTCGCAACACCTGATGAGTCGTATGAGTTCGCTAAAGGTGAACCGCTTCTGCATCCGGCAGGCTTTGAAATGAAGCTTGATCGCCCGCTCGATTTTCAAGGTGTGACAGATCACGGAATGTATCTCGGGATGCTGCCAGCGATGACTGATCCAGAGTCGCCCGCTTACATGCACCCTGAAGCTGAGGCGCTTCGAAATGCTGAAAGTGTTGATGAACGCCGCGCGATGTTCGCGGCGATGATCCCGTATCTTGCCGATACACCAGGCAACGAACAATATGTTAGCATGGATGTTGTGCGCAGTGCTTGGGCCGACATTGTTCGCTCCGCCAATCGCCACAATGACCCTGGCAACTTTACCGCTTTTATTGCTTATGAATACACCTCTGCGGGCGGCTTGAGAGACAATCTACACCGTAACGTCATCTTTGCCGGCGATCGCGCTCCAATTGTTCCGTTTTCGCGGATGGACTCTGAAAATCCCGAAGATCTCTGGCGCGAGATGGACATCTGGCGGGAGGCCGGAGTGGAGTCGATTGCAATCCCTCACAACTCAAACGGTTCCGGGGGGGGGGCGTATGTTCCAGCGGACTTATTATGATGGTTCTCCGATTGACAGCGCCTATGTCGAAACACGTATGCGTAATGAGCCAATCGTAGAAATCACTCAGGTCAAAGGGACATCGGAAACCCATCCCGCGCTTTCCCCCAATGATGAATGGGCTGGTTTTGAAATCATGCCTTATAAAATTGCCACTAATATCGTGAGTGCCGTGCAGGGAAGCTATGTTCGAGACGCTTATCAGCGCGGCCTGGAGCTTGCGGAACAAGGCGTTGGCAATCCGTACAAATTCGGACTGATCGGCGCGAGTGACACGCATGTTGCTGCCGGCTCATTCTAAGAAGACAATTACTGGTCGAAAGTTGGGATTATTGACGCAACCGCAGAGCTTCGTGGCTCGATCCCGGGTGAAGGCGTCAATCAATCCACGAGTGTCAGCACAACCGGAGAAGCTGAAGAGGCCGCTGGCGCCCGAACCAGAGATGGTTCAGGGCGGATTTACCGCGACACGTACTACCACACATGGGGCGCTTCAGGTCTTGCAGGGGTTTGGGCAGAAGAGAATACGCGTGCTTCCATATTTGATGCCATGCGCCGTAAAGAAACATTCGCGACATCCGGCCCGCGAATACGCGTCCGCTTTTTTGCAGGCAATGGTCTTGGAGGGCTCTTGATGGATGATGCCGACTATCTCAGCAATGCTTATGCACAAGGGGTTCCAATGGGGGGAGATCTTTACGGAGATGATGGAGCAGGCGCGCCAGTTTTTCATGTTTGGGCTCTTCGCGACCCACTCGAAGCTCCTCTACAGCGTGTTCAGATTGTTAAAGGCTGGTCCGATGGTAACGGCATGACGCAAGAAAAAGTCTTTGATGTCGCTTGTTCCGACGGTCTGAGTGTCGACCCAGAGACCCATCGCTGTCCAGATAATGGCGCGGCCGTGAACCTGACCGATTGTTCTATCAGCGCCGACGTGGGCTCTGATGAGATCAAAACGGCTTGGGTAGATTCAGAATTCGATGACATAGAAGCGGCATTCTACTATGTGCGGGTCTTGCAAAATCCAACCTGTCGTTGGTCTACATGGGATGCTCTACGGGCCAATGTTGAGCCCCGCTACAACATCGAAGCTACAATCCAGGAACGGGCTTGGTCATCGCCGATTTGGTACACGCCGTCTTGAGGTAAAGCCCAGCATTCGATTGGATTGAAGCACTATGTTTGATGTGGTTCCAAGGATCGTAACCGACCGGTGGGTGAGCGTGCCGCTGATTTTATAAAGTCGGACAATTTCTAATCGATTATCGGCGCTTTAAAGGCATCTCTCTTATGCCTCTAAAGCGTTGCTGAATAACCGAATATTGAGCTCATGGCGTAACAACAGGGAAATCACTTTTTGGGTCATCCAATGCATCAAAGAAATCAGAGACAGCGCCTCGATTGCCGCTGATTTTAAGTTTCCCGGTTACAACCAAGCCCATCGCATTGTGCTGTCCGGTGATGAGCCCATCAAATATCTCACGCGTTGTCGAGAAGGTCGCGATGGGGTCTTCGGCTGAAATGCCCATCCGAGGAAAGGCGACATCTCGGCCGACTTCAATGCTAAGCACTTCGTCAGTGTCCGTGAAACGGAAGTTGAGCGTGAAAGGATCGCGATCGAGTTTTTGTGGGTTATATCTTGTGACCAGAGCATCAAATAAAACTCCGGTTGGGATCGTTGCGACAAAGGCGGTTGTACCTTCCCCGATCCGGCTTCCGGCGCGTTCGCCACTTCGTAGTTCCAAAGCAGCGCTCAAGAAGTAGTTTCGCCAGGCTCCACTTTCAGCTTGAAACCCTAATTGCTCATATGTTGCAGCAAGCCACTCATGTGCTTCGCCTTCATTTCCAGCGAAAACCGCCGCATTGAAGACCTCTGCTGCCCAGCGATAATCACCGTCATTAAAAGCGGATTTTCCAATTTCAATTGCTTTGTCTACACCACCAATACTCTCAATGAAACGTTTTGCGCGGGCTTCCGGCGGATGACGATAAAAATTTGCGGGTACGCCGTCCCACCACCCGAAATAAAACTGGTATACGCCTTTTACATTATGCTCTGTCGTACCGTAAAAATTGCGTACAGAAAGCTGATCTTCTTGAAACGATAGCGGCTGAAGCAGCGCACTAATCTCATCAATTGTTGCACCGCTATTTGCGAGGCGAAGAGTTTGATCGTGAAGCCTGCGATATAGATTCCTGTGTAAACGAAGATGCTGTTCAACTTCATCTTTCTTCCAGACGGGCCAATGATGAGACGCGAATAAAACTTCCGCTTCGTCAGAAAACTCGAGAAGAATTTCATCCACGACCTGACTCCAGCGTAACGCATCACGTGCTTTAGCCCCGCGCATTGTCAGGATATTGTGGAATGTGCCTGTGACGACCTCGGATGTGCATAGCGCTTTAAAGTCGGGAAGATAGAAAACAAACTCCGCAGGCGCTTCTGTTCCACCTGCGTCCATGAATTGAAATTCCACACCGTCAATCATGCGCGTCGTGCGCTCCGGGCCGATTTCTTCTGTCGGGAGCACTAAGCTAATCCGCCCAGACGATAGAGTTGGTCCCAAACCGATTCCGACAGCCGCTTCTGAACCAATTGGAAGTGGCGCTCCGTACATCAGCATAGAACGCCGCGCCATATGTGGACCAGCCAATAAGTTTTCAGATATTGCTTCCTCGGAAAATCCAATTGGCGCGAAAATAGGAAATGGAGGGTTTTCGCTGCCATGTGCTTCGACGATTGCTTCTGCGCCCCCAAAGTGATCTGCGTGGCTATGCGTGTATAGCATCGCCGAAACTGGGCGCTCGCCCAAGGTCGTTTGGACAAGCTCTAATGCGGCGCTCGCCGTTTCAACAGTTGTCAGAGGGTCAATTATGATCCAGCCGGACTCTCCGCGGATAACGGTCATCACGGCGAGATCAAACCCGCGAACTTGGTAGATCCCATCCGTGACCTCAAACAGTCCGTGCAATGCCGTAAGTTGTGATTGTTGCCATAGCAGGGGATGAACAGTGCTAGGCGCGTCTCCGGTTAGCGCGTTTGCTAGATCAGCGCTCCAGACAGCGCGCCCATCCTTTGTCAGGATTTCCTTTTTACCGATTGTTGCAATGAAACCGCGTTCAGCGCGTTGGCGCGGGATATCGAGCGGGCCTATAAAATTGGCTTTAATCCGATCATTTGCAGCCACTGTATAAGCCGTAGAAACACCAACTGGAGGTGCATCATAGGATAGCGCGCCTTCAACTTGCAAAGGCTCAACAACCGGTGGTCCATCATCGGCCGAACGCTCACAGGCGCCGAGTCCAAGCAATAGGGCAGCGAGTACTGGCCCAACTCTTCTCGATTTTATCAGCCGTTTCATACTTTCCCTTCCGTTTGGTCAGGCCGGCGATGCGCGAACAAAGGTCCGGATCGCCAGTTCTATTGCTTCCAATGTTTCTCTGACTTCAAATTGACAAAAATGTCTATAATAAAAATTTCAAGCTCTGGCAAAAGATTCGCACCCCAAGCCTCGTCTCTTTGCAGACGAAAAAGAGCGGCAGCTGATTGAGTGTCTATTTGCTTTACTTGATCGCTGATTTTACAGCAGTTTTGATCAAACAAGCGAGGTGCGGTTTATTTGGCTTCAAGGCGATACTCTCGCCTCGCTGCCGTCCACCAAGCATCTACAACATCCCGAAACCAGGCTTTTCTCTGATCATCATTAAGACCGTCAATGTCTTCAAGCCATCCCGCAAGTGTTTCGAGATATAAAGACGTCATCCACCGAGCCGCAGTATCGGCGCGCTGATTTGCACCACGAGGTGCCTTCGGTTCCGGTTTGAAAGCAAGGCGGACGCGTTCTGTCACATTGTCACGAAAAGTCTCGAACCAATGAGCGTGCTGGGGGCTTGTCCGACAGTCGCGTAAAATTAATAGCGCAGCGTCCTGTTGTTTTTGTAAGAGTTTGAACAGTAAGAATGTCTGACTACCAGCGCCCTCAAAGGGGTAATCTGGAGCGCGCTCGAAAAGCTTGATGATCGGTTCAAAGATTGCTGCTTCCAACGCCTCTCTAGACTCAAAAGCGCGATAAAGAACCGGTTTGGCGAGATCAGACGCCTGCGCAATGTCATTCATGCTTACATTTTGAAGACCGCGTTCGCGAAACATACGAGCAGCTAGCTTCGCGATACGTTCACGCCGCTCGTTCTGGTCGACCGCATTCCGTCTCTTTTTTACAATACTCATCTGCCTACTTCCCGAAGCCAGCAGAATCGGTCTTGCGCAAATAATACCGCTCGGTAACAAATATACCGATCGGTATCGAATGAGTCTTTAGACTTGCAAAAAGACCGCGAAGGGAGAACATCGTGATAATCAAACATATCTGTAACTCAAAGTGCATCTTAGGAGCATCAACCCTCGTTCTGTCAATGGCAATGCCGACGGTTCACGCGCAAAAACAGGACAGTGATGATACAAAACGCCTGAATACAGTTACTGTAACAGCGACCCAACGTGAAAGCGACATTCAAAGCGTACCGATTGCTGTGACTGCTTTGGATCCGATTCAGCTTCAGCAAGAAGGTGTTGCGGATATTACAAATCTGGAATCTGTTGCTCCGAGTTTTGGTTTAAGCACATCAGGGACGCAAACCGGCGGCATCGTTCTGCGCATCCGGGGTGTTGGCACAACGGGTAATAATATTGGTCTGGAGAGCGCTGTCGGCGTCTTCATTGATGGCGTATACCTCTCGCGCCCCGGAGCAGCTCTGGCAGACCTACTTGACCTTCAGCAAATTGAGGTTCTGCGCGGCCCGCAAGGCACGCTTTTTGGCCGTAACACCTCAGCCGGTGCATTAGTGATCCGAACTAAAGCGCCCGACCTCGATGAATTTGGCGGGTTTGCGAATGCGACGGTTGGAAATTACGGGCTGTATAATGTGCAAGGCGGACTGAATATTCCCATCGCAGAAGATGCACTTGCGGTGCGACTTTCAGGTGCGGTGCGCCAACGCGATGGTTTTGTGACCGGTCTGGATGGTAATGAAAGCCACACACTTGATCGCCTCGTATTGCGCGGTCAGGCGCTATGGGATGGCGGTGAGGCCGGTGAGGTTCGCTTAATCGTCGACTATGCTGATGGTGACGACAAATGCTGTCATGCGATTTGGCATAATGAAAGCGCTACTGCCAATTTCCCAGCATTTGGATTGCCAGAACAGGCCGGTGCGCCAAATATTCCAGGTCCGGAATTGGGAGATTATAATTCTAATGACGGTGAATTTATCAATCCGTTCGAACAGTTCGGCGTTTCTTTGCAATACGACGTGGATACGCCCGTAGGCGCCTTGACCTATATTGGATCCTTCCGGGACTATGAAGCCCAAACAGCGCGTGAAGCAGATTTCACAGCCCTTGATATTTATACTGTCGGCGCTTCGCAGGAGGCTCGCGCCCTAGGCGGACAGAATTTTGATCCGAATAATAACCTCACTGATATAGAGACCACCACGCATGAGTTACGTCTCCAAGATACAGCCTTCGACAACCGTCTCGACTGGTTGATTGGTCTCTATTACTCAGATGAAAAAATTGACCAGACCGGCTCTTTGACTTTGCTGCAGGACTTTCAAAGAGGCGTTAGCAGCGGTTTATTCGGATCTGTCCCATTGCAATCAAATCCGCTTTTCCTTGCCGCTGGTGGTATTGATGCAACAGGCGATTTTGCGACCAGCCAATTCTTGCAAGACAGCGAATCTTTCTCAATCTTCACTCACAATGTCATTTCTGTCACAGATCAATTAAGCCTGACACTCGGCGCACGCTATGTCGAAGATATAAAAGACGGATCTTATGAGCAGATTGACGGTGAACATGACGCGTGCATTGGCACACTTCAAGCGGGGGCTGCAAACTTCCTCGGCGGGACGGGTGTTTCGCTCAATTGCTTTGTCTTTGCTGCACCAACCATTGAAAGTGACCTGCTCCCCCAAAGGTACCCGTTTATAAGTTAGCTCTGTTCCATATTTGATCTGTGTTTGCGTATTCGGCGTGGGTTAGGCCGCCAAGGGGTGTGTGGGGTCTAATTTGGTTGAAGTCTCTCCTCCATGTGTTGATGAACTGTCTGGCGTGGCTGAGGCTCTCGAACAGGTGCTCGTTCAGGCACTCGTCACGTAACCGGCCAATGAAGCTTTCGCAGAAGCCGTGTCTCACATCGGTTTGCCGGGCGCGATATAGTGCCAGCCGACGCCGCTATCCTGGCTCCATTTCAGGATGGCATTCGATGTAAACTCTGTGCCATTATCAGAGACGATAAGGCGTGGCCGCCCGCGCATCTCAATGAGCTGGCTTAGCTGGCGCGCCACACGACTTCCTGAGATGGATGTGTCAGCCAGGAGCGTCAGGCATTCGCGCGAGCAGTCATCAATCACGGCGAGTATCCTGAACCGCCTGCCATCACTCAGCGTGTCAGATACAAAGTCGAGGCTCCATCGCTGGTTAGGTTCGGCAGGCACCAGCATCGGCCTGCGTGTGCCGATGGCACGTTTGCGACCACCGCGCTTGCGCACGGTAAGCCGCTCTTCCTTGTAGAGCCGATACAGCTTCTTGTGATTGAGACAGATACCTTCACGCTCCAGCATCAGCCCGATCCGGCGATACCCGAACCGCCTTCGCTGAGAGGCAATCTCACGCATGCGCTTTGGGATGTCCGCATCATGCCCGCACTTTGGCTGATAGCGATACGTCTTCGGCGCAATGCCAACTAGTCTGCAATCGCGGCGCTGGCTATACTCTTTTTCTTCGATTGCCCAGGTCACGGCATCTCTCCTCGACTTGGGCGTTAAAAGTTTTTTGCCAGCATCTCTTTGAGCGTTGCATTATCCAACATCTGCTCAGTCAGCATTTTCTTCAGCTTGGCGTTCTCGGCCTCCATGGCTTTGAGCCGCTTGGCATCCGACACGCTCATGCCGCCATACTTCGAACGCCATTTGTAAAACGTTGCATCCGATATGCCGTGCTTGCGGCAAAGCTCCGCGGCACTCATACCAGCGGCGTGCTCCTTCAGGATGCCAATAATCTGCTCTTCCGAAAATCTGCTCTTTCTCATTCGTCTTTCCTCTCACGGAAAAGACTAACCTCAAAACGAGGGCATTTCAGGGGAGCAGGTCACGTGTCATGCACAGTGAAGGTCCTCGAAGTTGCGAAGCGAAAGAGGAAATCGGACATACATCATCACCGCGAGTTGGATGATCTCAGGCGATGTCTTGAAATAGCGGAAAGGAGAATTGGGCATCCCCTACCCTAGCGAACCCAAATTAAATGACTTTTCCGCTGACAATCCCATAATACATACTTCGATTACGCGTGGACCAGAATCGTACGAACGGCGCGTGGAAATGAATCTGTATCATAATACACTTGCAACTGACCGCCGCCTTCAACGACGACAAGCTCAATGTTTTCGCGGTTTTCTGCGAAGGCCTCTATTCTCGATACGCTGAATAAGCGGTTTTCGTTACCATGACAGAACACAATCGGCCCGGAAACTCCTTCGAGGAGTGATGACCAATCTTGCGCCCAGCGACAAACATCGGCGACCAAGCGATCAACATCTTCGAACGAGTATTCGATGATCTGTCGGGTAATTTCATAATAGGTTCTGTCGGTCCTTGTCAGGTTTTGGTCCACGGGACAATCGTCAAAGAAATAGTCGACGACCCGGGCTTCACCGGCTTGTGAACGTCTAAAGTTCGCTACAAAAATGCGGTGTGGGATGATTAAGACTTCTGGAATGTAGCGAGCTGGTAAAAACGTTCGGCGGAAGGATTTTGGCAGAGCCATGAGTTCACCGCGACCCTTGAATGGAACTCCTGTATCGATCAAAATTAGTCCAGCCGCGCGCGCCGGATAATCTTTCGCGAACTGCAAGGCATAAAGTCCTCCTGAACAGTGCCCAGCTATAAGTGCTCGATCCCACCCCTCAGCTTGCATTATCGCCTCATAATCACTGCTGAGTTCCGCTGGCCCATTCTTGGCCGAACGCACGCTCGCACCACCGGATCCAGGCTTATGTACTCCGATCACACGAATATTGGCCTGCGTACACGCCCGTCGAAACTCCGGTGTCATTTGCGGTGGGGTCGTTGAATGAATAAGTAAAACGGGCGTCCCTTCAGGGGCACCGTATTTCACATATGCGAGGTCTCTAGATCCAACAGACAATGTGTGTCGCGTCAGTTCTTTTGACATAGGGTGGATCCACGATTTCCCAACGTCAGACGGCTGGCCCGTCTTCGTCATTAATTGCGTCAGCGTGGCAAGAAACAAAGCCAATTCCGTCTGGCTCGACAACCCAAGTTTTCCGAACACATGGGTCAATTGAGTACGTACCGTTCGCACCGAGCGACCCCTTAACTCGGCGACTTGGCTAATGGCGCCCGTCTCAACCAAACCCTCTAAGATTTCGATCTCAGCCGTGGTCAGCCCGTAAGCGCTCTCTAAAAGTGGGACAAGGTTAGCGTTCCACGTCGCCTTGGCAACTTGAAGTGTCACGAAGGCGCTAACACTGCCACACAGGTCGAGAAGTTCTGATCTCGAAGCAACTGCAAATACTGGGGATTCAGACTTCGGTAGTGTCAATGAAACCAGAGCTGGTTCGGCAGTCCCATTCGCTTTGAAGAGCTGATCGAGCCGTCGCCGGTCATTGGGTGTGGTGAACATTTCAACCAGATTATCATAATCTGCCGGGTGGACCCTTTCGAACATCTCGTTACGCGCAACTATGCCGTAATTTCGGTCTATAACAGCTGCAGGAATAACTTGTTTGTCGACATGGATGATCGGACTTTCTTCACTTGTACTTGAGTCAATGTTCAGGAATTGTCCCATACGCCCAAAGTGATCGCGGAACATCTGTTTCCAATCCGCATCTCCCGATTCTAAACCGTCGGGATTTACGTCAAGGAATTCATCCATAGCTGTCAGAATCGCATCAACTTGCGAATGGTCAGCGATCGCTTCATAGAGGCCGCCCAAGACTTGTGTTGCAGCTTGCTTCGCCAACATATCTCGATCCTGCATTCATCCCTCTAACGTTACAGGTCTCAGCCAAGGCCGGACCGTGCTGTAATATCTCCCAACACAGTTTCCAACAGAGGCGCGACGTCAAGTCCACCGCGTTGAGAAAACAGGCCCTTGTGACGAATTCGGACAACGACATTGCCATCAAGAAGCACGTGTAGAAATGTCACTAGACGGTCATTCTTACCTAGGCATCCGCGACCTAAACCACCAAGAAAATGCGCGTCATAGTCGGCTATTGCTTCATTCAAGCCGCTTATCACTCCAGTGGCAGCAAGGCGGGCCATGACGTCTTTCTCTTTTTGATTAGTAGTGAAAAACCTTTTCAAATCTACTGATCGTTATTGAGCATATCGCTCATCACTGTTTCGACCAGAGGTGAAATGCTTACACTACCGTGTTGGCTGTATAGGCTACTATGATGTACACGAAGGACAACGCCCTCATCAAGGAATGCGTGTAACGCCGTCAAGAGTTTGTCGCCTTTGCCTACTCGGTCCATGCCGAGGCCGTTGAGCATATAAACTGGCTGGCTGCCGATTTCGGCAGTGAAATAATCGCTAGGATTTTCAGCCAGCCAGCGCCGCGCCACCGCAAGTTCATCAGCGCTGAAGCGGCGGATTTCAATATCGATACTGTCCATGTCTCTCGGAACGTTCGGTTGCCCCGACATCTCGTCAATGCGCTTGTTCGGAATTTCACCATAGTGAAGATACACTTGATCATTATTCATGATGTAAGGCTGCACCGTCGGGACGAGGCCAAATCCGGCGGGCATATTGGGGACGTAAGCGGCAAGATCACCGGCGCAGGCCTTCGAATACATCTCGTCTCGCCAGCTATTAGCTGCCATAACATCATCTATGTCATAGCGTGAGCTAACCATGATGCCATTGCCCTTCTGCTCAGGTGGGCAATCAGTTGCTGCGGACGTTTTTGAGCTTGAGACGCCCATTTCATCACCTGCACCGCAGGCTCCGAGCGCGATAATAGCAACTGCCGAGATTAAGACTGTCTCTAAACGCATATTTATCTCCATAAAACCTTTGTCCGCTTAAGTATCTCAGCAAAAATTTCAGCGCATGCGCCATTTGACGTATGCGCCAGAGCAGCCGCTTCTTTACCGTGTCAATGAAAATGCTCTCGGAGGAAAATTATGCATAAAGCCATTTTCGCGGCGTTTGTCGGCTTTGTATCTATCGGTCTAAGCCCACTTAGTTTTGCTCAACCGACTGTCGCCGAAGCATGTGCTTCATTTGAGCGGCCAAATATTGATTGCGCTTGTGTGGCGAGCCGTGCAGCTGTTTATGAGCGGATATCAACAGACGACGCCCGGCCCCTGATCGCTGAAGGCTATCTCTACGCGCTTGGGCTTGATGATGCCTATGACGCTTCAATGGCGGCCTATATGGGCGACCCAATGGCTGCGATGCTAGCCGAGGAATTATATGATAAGGCCGGGGGACGCCCGGAAAACATTACGGATTATGAGGAAGGTTGTGTCATCGCGGGTGCCCTGCCCCTCGCGCTACCAATTCCGACTGAACCGGCGATTGCTGGCGAGTATGTTGCTGCTTGCACTGCAGCAACAGGCAATGAGCGTTTCTGCGCTTGCGATGCGGTTCGCAAAACGTCGCGTATTTCGGACTTAGAGTTCGAAGCCTACTTTCGTTCATTTTCCGACTTCTCCGACAGTGATGCAACGACGAGTACTGAAATGACTGCGGCGCGCGCCGAGAAAATGGACATAAGCCCAGCGCGATTCGACAGTTTGCAATCAAGCGCCCGTAACAAGATGAGCGAACATGAAACCGAGGATAACGCTTACTGTTCGGCTGTAACCTGGGCAGATGATGAGCTTGGTGTAGACGCTGAAACGCGTCTGGAAGCTGGGTTTGAACCGGGTCTTGTTGGCCGCCTAGCGCCGCAATCGCTCAACAGCTCCGTTGTCTCAGATGCTGTCGCGGGGCCTTTGGAAAAAGCACGCGCTATCGTGGCAACGGCCTGCACAAATGATGGAAATAGCGATCAATACTGCACCTGTTACAAAGCGGAATTTGAAAGCGAGGTCGTCGCTAAGGCGGCTTCGCCGAGCATTACACTCGCTTGGGCGGTTATGGCGAACGGATCTTCAGGCATGGCGACTAGTGAGCAAGTCACGCTGATGCAATCAATCTCTCAGGCCGACAATCAAGCCGCTGCGATGATGTTCATGGAGACAATGGATATTGGCAAAAACTGCACCCAAGGCCCCGCCGCGGCGGCTCCGAAGTTGACCGGCACGCCGCGCGAGCGCATGCTGAAAGTCTGTATCGCGGAGAATGAGGACGAGGCGCTCTGCGACTGCATGGTCACCAAGATGGAAGCGCAGTTCAACCCGGACGACTTTGAGTTGATGGTTGATATTCGCGAGGCTGAATATCGCGGCGCTGAGGACGCATTCGCAGAGGTTGCAGCTGAGCGTGGTTTATCCGTTGAGGAAGCTGAACAGGCCCTGATGAACAATCCTGCTATTATCGGCGCCAGCATGGGTATGGGCGCTGCCATGATGCAGTGCATGGGCGGAATGCCGCAAATGCCGGCTTTCCCAGGGATGCCGGATATGGGGAACGGCCAATGAGGCGGGCTAAAGGTCTCTGTGCTGCGTTCCTAGTAACCATTGGGGTCGGAACGCTGCAGACTGCCGATAGCCAAAGTAATTTCTATGCAGTACGGGCTGACTCGGCACAAGCGGATCGGCATGTTGGCGCGAATAGTGATAGTCTGATCGCGAACACAGATGTCTCCTTTTGGCAGGGCGTTGAGCCGCTAATCAGTTCAAGCGGTGTTTGCGAAAATCTCAGCTCAGAAGATATACCTGAAGGCGCACAGCTCAATTTCACGTCGGATTATAGTGACCTAGCCATCCTCGGGTCATCCATCGGTATCGACTGGATGGAAGAAAAGGGGCTAGAGCCTTTTGTGGGCACCACGCTCGAGATCGCTGATAAGCGCGCGCCGTCCGGATATCCGATCTTCTGTATGTTGCGTCCTTTAAGTGAAGTCATGGATTTGGCGGGCCGGTTACGGCCGATCTTCTTCAATTTTGAGACCGATCCAAGCTATCGACACGCCGTTATGAAAGCGGTCGTGGACGTCGTTTTTGAAGGCCTAGAAAAACCACTGGGTTACAACTGGCGTTCGCGTGTACTTCTCGGTGCGTCTTGGAATACAGCCCAGCTTTGGGACTTCTCACGCCAAGTATCGACTGGCTTGGGGCCTGCACCTGAGTTTCTGACTGCCGCAGCTGTTGATGCGATTGCTGTTGCAGCGCTTGAGGATTCAGACGAATACTTGCTTGGCGACTACGAAGATATGGAGCAGCGCTTTCCGTATCTTCAGGGTAACTATTCACGGCGATTGACGGATTGGAAAGGTGAATTTTCTTCGATTGCTCGTGGTTCTGTGCCACGCCCAGCTGCCACTGGGATGGCAATCACAACCGATGACGTAGCTGCCCCACTTCTATTAGCGCAGGATCAAAAGGAAGAGGAGACCAAAGGGGCACTCATTCGATACCTGATTGAGGTGCATCTTGAAGATGACTGGACCCATCTACCAAAAATGCTGGACGCCGCCACACGCGCCGACAATCCCGTATCGGTCATCCATCAATACATCGACGCTCACGATGGTGACCTTTATCGTGGACTGGAGCATGCTTTTCCGTCTTTCGTTGCCTATCATGGTAGTCGCGGATTCAGCGAATTTAAAGGTCGGGTGAACCCGACAATGTGGCTGGCGGACGCATTCGGTGACTGTCCAGACGTTGTCGTCAATGAAGTCGACCAAAGCCAGAGCCGCACGGTAGAAGTTCTTCCCTTTGCTGCACGATGTTTCATTCTTCGCTACGAGGCCAAACATGCTGGTTGGAAAGGCGATATACAGATTCGAGCGAAGGTCGCCGGTGGACAGGCCGGCGATGATCGCATTGATGACGTCTTCTTTTCGGGTGCTGCAATCGGTGAAAATAACATCGTGAAATCGGAGCGTGATTGTAAAAGTTTGATCGATAGCGGTGATGAAACACGCTGTATCTACATACCGTCTACGCCCCCAAGCCGTGATGATACAGGTGTCTTACAGACCTTCTACAACATGCCGCTGCAGCGCGAGTCGCCAGACGATAAGCAGTGGACTGTTTTCCTTGTCTCCTATGTGCCGACCGATGCTCGCCCCGGCGGCGCGGAGAGCCGGCCTGGCGTGAATGTTGAGCTGACTTGGTCGCTTGATGCCGTTATCGGGGAGCCAGGCGATCTCGCCGATATGGGCGATGGCTCACCCGGTGAGTTTGAACTAATGGACATGTCGACCGCGACTGTCGATCACGGCTCTAAGGTTGGTCTCGCCCCGATCGGCACATCAGGAAAAACACCCGATTTTAGCTGGACGAACATATTTGAAGGCATGGCCTCCCCCGTATCTGATGAGATCATGCAGGGTGCTGGTGCGACAATGGATATGATGCTCTCCATTGTTGACGATATAGGTGACGGTTTTGGCTACATCGTGACAGATCCGAACGTATTAAAGCCTGGCTTTACGGGCAAGACGGACGCGGTCATCCCGTTTGTGGCTAAAGATGGCTATATCGGTATTCCGGATGACGGCTATGATGGCGCGATCGAGATCATAGAGAACACGCGTGACACCTTCTATTTCACAGCCGAAGAACGCTTCTGCATGGTACCTGCAGAAGATTTACCGAAGATGATCGCTCAGAATATCAGCGATATCTGTGAGTTCGGCGAGCAGGTCACGGCCAAGGGACAGGGGACGCTTGCATTCCCGCCCACCCGGCGCAGCGATACCGCTTTGGAGCCAGAAGAGACAGAGACCTATCGCGGACTGGTCAAACTGCGCATGGCGGCGATCAATTCACGGTTTGGTGGTGCGCTGACACCGATTAGCGCCCCCTCGCTTCCGGGCCAGGGCGGTTCACCACCCATTGCGGGCGGGGATGATACGGTCGTGGTCGGCGACACTGGTCCGCCTGGGTCTTGTACAGTGCGCGAGGCTGGCGGTGCGTGCGATTGCTCTTGCGCTGCGAAAGTTTGCCTTGCCAGCAAGCAAGCCAGTGGAACGCTCTCGCCACAAGAGAGCTCCTGTCGCCTGAGCTGCGGCAAGAATTGGAACCAGTGCAAGCCTTAAGGTGCACCAATCCGACATGTCAGAGGAGACATTAAATGCGATACGCATTCCCCGTCGTTATCGCCGCCGGGCTAAGTTTGGCACTGCCAGCACAGGCAGATGACCATGATGAGTACGGTGCCGATGTATTGATGCTGGAAGCGCCTCCCGTTGTGGAGACATCCGCTCTACCCGCGCCGCCGCCCCTATGTGATATTGACCCGAACAATCCGATGGCGGGCTTCAGAGCGATGGACCAGATGGCCTTTATCGAGTTGCCGGATGCTGAGCCCGTACGGGCCACAGCGCCGATTGAGTATTGGTTGGCTGGGAGTTTGTCGCGCCAGGACATTCCAGCACCGCTCACAAAGTCATTTTGCCAGATCGGGATCACCGACATGGTGACGGATTATCACCACCCTGTTGCAGACGATGATGCTCTAATCGGCATTGCCTATCGCGCCATCTATTCCTGGAACGCTGAAGCTGAGTTTCCCGGCTGGCAACTGACCCAATTAGGCGAGCGTTTTGAATGCGCGCGCGGCATAGATGAGGAGAGTGAACTATGTCTCTAAAACGACACCAGTCTCTGGCATCTATTGATACGCCCTACCCCTATCCAGCTAGAAGTTGATGCCATTCGGTCAGGGCGGCATTCCTCATAAATTTGAATGTGGCGCGGTGATTGATTTGGCGGTCTCGATTGAAGTGATTGTGAGATGAAGCGTGAGTCGAGGCGAATTTCTGCAATTGGCCCGAACTGATCGACCGCAGTCTCACACTTTCATGACAGATACCGATCCCGCACTTCTGCAACAGGTCTTCGACGTTTCGTAATGAGAGCGGAAACCGGACATACATCATCATCGCAAGCTCGATGATCCCTAACGATGTTTTGAAATAGCGAAATGAGCTTTTGCGCATCCCTATCCTAGCGAACTCAAATTAATCGACTGTTCCACTGACAATGCCATATATCCTCTTGCGGGCAGATAGCGCATTGGCTCCCGGTGACGGAGTGAGTATAAGGACCATGCGAAACTCTTTCGTCAGCTTACTGGCGAGTCACTTTTTCAACGTGATGTTGATAGCCAGATTTTCCGAGGCATTTAGAGACACGCTCGCCTCATCAAAACGAGGGGCCCGAAAGGTCGCGCGTTTATTCTTGGAAACACCCCAGGGCTCTTTGGGGCGACCCGTCCATGATAGATTCACAATGCCATCGCGATTATTATCAATAAAGCACGCCACACCGTATGTACCGGCAGATAAGCCTTCAAAGCGTATCCTTGCTTGCTGATCCTCGGCGCCGGCCTTCGCCCAAATTTCAGTCGCGGCCGTCTCAGCTTTGAGAGGAAATCCTACAGGGGAAGTATACAACCGACACCCGGCATCCTGAAGGGAAGCTTCTTTTGTCGATAGCTGAACAACCAAGTCCGCGGCAAGAGCCGATTGAGCCATGATCACAAACCCGGAAAGCGCCGCCGCCCATAATTTAAAACTCATCATTTGTTTCTCTCCAAGTCCTTAATGTGCTGATCGATAAGATCCCAGATTTGAGGCGACATTGTTTCGCGGATCGTCGCGTACTCGGATACCGCGCCGGTATCAGCTGTCTGGAAAAGATGGTTCAGCTGCGGCAAAATCTGGATCGTCAAAGCGGAATTGTGGTCCAAAGCTTTTGCGAGACTGTCTGCATTCGATTGTGCCGGGACTTGCTGATCCACTTCCCCAAACAGAGCCAACACGGGTATGCCAATCGGCCCCCAGAGCGCATCACTCTCCAATCTAAGCCCATCACGCATCCACTTACTAGACAGCGCCTCTATCATTTCAGGTTTCGCTGCCGGTGAGTTACCCATGATCGCGAGCATGCCGGGTGTTAAGGCGTCCTCCAGAAAGACTTTCGCGTCGCCCGCAGAATCGTATCGGGAAACGCTACGATAGAGGTCCAGGATACGTTGATCTTCCGACGCTCGCTTTTCATCCGACAGGTGCGCCCGAGGAAGGACCTGACGCAATTGGTAGAGGAGTGTTTCTTCCAAGGGCTCTGCCGGGCCAGCGAGCAGGATGATATGATCAATCTCTGCCGAAGATGCAGCCGCGACTGGCGCGACTAACCCACCTTCACTGTGACCAATCAGGCCGATAGACTCAACGTTAAGGTCCTCACGTGAGCGAAGATAGCTGACAGCGCCTGCCGCATCCTCAGCAAAATCGAATACTGATGCCTCACTAAATGTTCCCTCCGATTGTCCAACACCACGATCATCATAGCGCAGAACTCCGATTCCCCGCCGCGTTAATTGATCTGCGAGAACGGCAAAGGGCTTATGCTCAAAAATCCTCTCATCGCGATCTTGCGGGCCGGACCCGGAGAGCAAAATGACATATGGAACAGTGTCGCTCGAAAGTTGATAAGTCAGTGTACCAGACAGCTTGAAGGGCTCTGTTCGACTTTCGAAAGTCACGTCCTCAACATGGTATGGAAAAGGTGCAACAGGGGTCTGTGGGCGACGCTCAAGCAGTGTTGGGCGGGCACAGAATGTTAAGTCATTGGTCTCCGCTGCTTGCGTCCATTGCCCTTTCCAGCATTGCGTGCGGTCGTCCCATTCACCTTCATAGGAGACCAGCAATGATGGAACAGAGAAACTCAATCGCGACGTGTTGCGGTGCAGACCTGAAATAGCGATAGGCTGATCCGGCGCTTGCGAAGGGGCCTCCAAATGTCCCGACAAGGCATGACCATCAGTTTCAATTTTCAGGAGTAATGGAAGAGGTATGGAGGACTGAAGTGTGCCTTCCCACTCTTTTTGCTGAAATGAGGACTCCGCTTGAGCGACTTTCGTAAAGACCAGCAGAACAGCAAGAACGAAGAGACGGATCAGCATAAGCCATTCTCCTGAAAGTTGGGTTGACATCTAATGCTCACTACCAGTAGTGGTGTATAAGTCAACATATACACCTGTCCTCTAATCCTAATTGCGAAAGGCGCACCCAATGCAGAAGACACTCATCACACTGATCGCAAGCGGACTAACCATTGGCATACACCAAGCTTACCCAGTCGGCGCTGAAGAGGCAGAAGGACAAGAAACACTTACCGGATTGTGGGCAGGAACGCTCTCAGTTGAAGGTCAGCGTCCAAGACTATTTCTTAACATCGAAGACTTTGCGGAGAGCTGTTCTATCGCATATGAGAGCCGCGATGAGCAACCATACTTGGAGCTCGCGGCCGTCGAGCCATTCTGCTCCAACGCCAAAATCGAGGCTGACTTCGCAGCTGTTTCAGCCATTATGACCGGCAGCTTGAACAATGACGGGAGGATAGAGGCTATATGGAAACAGGGCGGTTACCGTCTGTCGGTCGAATTTGAGCGCTTCACCGATCCTGCACTGGAGATTGTTTCGTCAGGGCAAGATCAATATCTGGGCGACTTCGAAGGCATTTTGGCGACACCCAACGGTGATCTACCGCTGGTTTTAACACTCGAAAAAACACCGTATCGCCTGAAAGCAATGATCGAGAGCCCGTCGCAGGCTCCAGACACGTTTTTCGGTGCCTCTGATATTACCATGTCAGCAAACGAAATCAGCCTGATCGTTCCGCAGATTGGAGCCATATTTCAAGGGCTGTGGAACGCAGAAAACAGAAGTTGGTCCGGTGAATTTGTTCAAGGCGGAGAGGCTTTACCAATGACCTTTCAAGCCTCAAAGGAATGACAATCGCAGTCCCCCAAATGAGTGCGCTGATTATCGTCACAGCCACAGTCTTCGCGTTTTTGATCGTCCTTAGCACAAATGTTATTCGTGTCCGCAGATCTGAAGGGGTGACGCTTGGCGATAATGGAAACGAACGCGTTATCAGGGCGATGCGCGCCCAAGCGAACTTTGCTGAGTACGCGCCTTTTATCCTGATTGGTCTGGCGCTTCTTGCGCTTAATGAAGACGATCCAAACTATATTCTGGCGCTTGGATTCTGGTTTGTTTTGACACGTGGGATTCACTTTGTATCAATGGCATTTGGTGTCTGGTTTCCAGGCCGAGTGATCGGCACTTTTGGAGCGTTCTCAACGCTAATCACAACGATTATCATCCTGACGATTTGACCAAGCCCCTCTTAAGGTGTCCCACAAAGCGCCAGGGACAATCGGGCATGTTGAACGAGGCGTGCCTGTCTCAGACGGATCAGATTGCTTTCCAGAGAAGATACACGCTGTTGAACCGACAGAACGTCGAACAGATCACCCTCGCCATTTTCAAACTGGAATGTTGTGAAAGATAGAGCATTGCGGGCTTCACCAAGCGCAGAAGCAATATCAGATATTTGCGCATTCAAAGCGGACTGCCGATCGAGCAGATTCTCAACCTCTGAGAAAGCCGCAAGAGCCGTTTCCCGATAAAGAGCCCCCTGCTCTTCTAGAGCCGCGTGGTTGGCTTCAACGGTCGCTTCACGTCGTCCGCCGTCAAAGATTGGGGCCAACACATCTCCTGCAACCTTCCAAACTATGGCGTCAGGTCGGAAGAGCCTCTCAGGACCATCATCGGACAACAGACTGCCGCTCAATATCAGGGACGGCATCCTATCAGCAATCGCTTCGTCAACATCTGCGACAGCACTCCTGAAACGTGCCTCGGCCGCCAGCAGGTCAGGCCGTTGCCGCAACAAATCTGCAGGCAAACCCGGGTTCTGAACAGGCGGCACCGCCGGTAACTTTTGCGAGATGTCAAGTGATGTCGACGGATATCGCCCAATCAGAATTTCCAACGCACGCAAACTCTCGCGCTCAGCATTTTCAGCGGCCGATTTTCGCGCACGGGCACGCGCAACATCGGCGCGGATCAGCGCAATCTCCTGACCAGACCGCAGGCCACGATCATATTGAACCTCTATGAATTCGAGCTTCTTGGCCAAGGCATTGAAATTCGCCGCCGCTTCCTGAGTTTGAAGCATGGATTCAATCGCCACGAAATAGCTTTCTACAACCCCGGATGCGAGTGCAAATTCGGCGGCGCGAACATCATTCGCAATCGCAAGTTCAGTGAATAAGGCAGAGCGGCGCGCAGATGACAGACGCCCCCATACATCAGCTTCCCATGCTGCTGTTAGACCGATCACCGAAACGCGATCCGTATCGCCTGCCCCACGTCTTGATCCTGCCATACGGGCAGTTGCATTAAGCTCAGGCCTAAGCGACGCGGTCGCCTGGCGGGTTAAGGCACGCGCGCGTCGCAAGCGCGCTCTGCCAGCCTCCAGCGAGGGACTATGCTCAAATGCTTCGTCGACAAGCTGAGACAATGCTGCATCCCCATAACTCGCGACCCAATTATCCGCCGAAGCTCCCTCAGCATCTGTCGCCATGTGCCAAGACACAGGTATAGAGGTCGTCAGAAGGTCTGGAGGATCAGACTGTCGATTGAACGCGCACCCGGTCAGGAGAAGCATGCCCACAATCCACGCGATGCGCATATTAGTCATGTCGCAGGACAAGCGTCGGGCTTACGCGAGCGGCTCGATAGGCCTGCCCGCCAACAGCAAGCGCGCCCAAGAAAAACGTTATCAAAAGCGCGCTCAGCCAAGGCCAAAGCGTCAAGGTGATCGTCTCACTGAAACCTGAGAGATAGGCTCGGGCAGCAAACCATGCCACGGGCCATGCCATCAGATTGGCGATGACAATAGGTTTAAGAAAATCTCCGACCAAAAGAATGATAATTTGAGAAGTTTTAGCGCCGAGTGTTTTCCTCACCCCAATTTCGTGTCTGCGTCTAGCTGCAAGAAAGCTCGCCAGACCGAACAGGCCTAGCAATGCGATTATGAACGCCATGCCAGATAGCGCTAAAATGCCCTGTCCAATCCGGCGATAAATTCTGAAACTTTGCTCGAAACTCTCTGAGGCGTAGGTCGTCCTCATCACGGCATTCGGGTTCAACTCGGACAAAGCGCTTTCTATGCTGGCACGTGCCTGCGCATCTTGGTTTGGAGAAATGCGTATTGCGGGATAACTGCCTTCCGGGTTTTCCAAAACGAAAATCTGACCAACAGGATCAACCGGTGAAACACCGAAATTGAGCGTGATCGGCTCTATGAAGCCAACGATCTGAAGCTGATCTTCCGCAGGCCCATTGTCACCATCGCCATATAAATAGCGTCCTACGGCCTCACTCATATTCCCCAGATCAAGCGCATTCGCAAAATCGGTGTCGACGAGGACAAATTTGCGGTCATTGCTTGGGACATGCTTGGATGGATCGAACACCTGCCCGTGCTTCAACTCGCATTGGAAGACAGCACAAAAATCTGAACTCACAGAAGTACGTGTCGCGATGCGCCGATCTTGGCCATCTCTCTCCGTTTCAAAATAAGAGGCGGTGAAACGGTCCGTCCAAGGTACAAAATCGAGCGTCGAGACGGCTTCTATGCCTGTTTGGTTGCGCAGAACATTGCGCCAAGTCTCAGCGGAAATATCTCTCGATCCCGGATCTGTCAGAAGCAATATATGCTCCAGATTTTCAGGCTGTCCTCTCTTCATCAGAAATTGATTTTGCGCTGACACCAAGAGAAGAAAGATCAACAGAACGCTTGCAGCGAAGAACTGAACACCAACCAATAGGTTACGCAAGATCGACGATCCGCCCTTGATCGCTGCGGACCTAAGTGCGGCTACAGGTGGAATACTCAGCAAATAGGCGCCGGTATAAAAGCTGGCTGTTATGCCTAGGGCTGGGATCAGAAACAAGAGCACAACCCATGTCCCAGCTGTCTGAAACAGACCCTGCCGGATATTGATTGATGCGAAGGCCTCAAATGCCGGGGAGGCCATCCATAGACATACGAGTGCAATAAGGCCTGCGATCACAGCAATGATAATCGCCTCGATCATGGCTTGCATCAAAAGTCTTGCGCGCCGGGCGCCGAGGACCTTTTGCATGGCCACATGACGCGCCTGGCGCGTCGCCTGCGCAATCGACATATTGGTATAGTTTAAGCATGAAATCAGCAGAATGATCGCCCCAAATGCATAGAGAATGTCGACCACAGAGATCGGCGCTATGTGATCTTTGAAGAGCCTGAAATCCAGAACCCGAGATTGCAGCTCTGGAAGCTTCAAAGCGCTAAAACTAATCCCAAGCTCAGCTTGGTTATCTGGAATGCGACCCTGCAGATCATTATTGAGACCCGCTCGAAACGCATGCCTCAGGTTTTTATCTGAAAGTAGAACATAGGTGATTCCGTCGACGGAAAACCAGATATCCGCTGCCCCTTCTGGAGGTGCTTCAAATGCGGTGATGTAGTCGAAGCGCTTAATCGCACCCGGATAATCTCCAAAATGCGAGAGGGCTTCCGAGACCGTTAAAACACCTGCGACAGTCAAGGTCTGGTCGTTCGCCATTGTCACATCGCGGCCAAGCGCGTTTTGATCACCGAACAGTTTTCGTGCTGCTGAGTGGGTCAGGACTAGGCTATCCGGCTTGGACAAAGCTGTGACTGGATCGCCTTCCACAAAAGCAAAATCGAAAATTTTAAACAGTGCAGGATCCGCCATGCTGCCATAGAGATTAGCCGCTCTTTCACCGACCCGCAGGCCTGTCATGGATGTACCGGAAAAGCGCGCCACGGCCTCAATATCGCGGCGCTCTGTATCCAAATACTTCGCGACAGCATCGCTGGTCCTCAATAGCTGACCTGTTTTGATCGCGGTCGAGTCAAAACCCTGCGTAATGATTTCGATACGGTCAGCGTTTGAAAAATGTTTGTCGCTGCTCTGCCAATAATTTGAGGTTGCCCAAGCGGCCAGAAAGCAAAAGAGCCCCAGACTCAGCGCCAGCAAATTCAACAGGAAAGTCAGAGGGGCACGGCGATAGTTTCGCAGCGCTGCCCCCAATGATGCACTAAGCATTGAGTTCAGACCCATGCTCATCAGCGGATACGACCCGCCCGTCCAGCATTTGGACGACCCGCTGAGCCTCTTTGGCGTTTTCCTTAGAGTGCGTCACCATGAGGATCGTTGACCCCTGCGCATTCAAAAGATGGAGCAGCTCCATGACTTCAGCGCCATTCTGACTATCGAGATTTCCTGTCGGTTCGTCAGCGAGTATCAATTTTGGATCGACAATTATGGCACGCGCGACGGCGGCACGTTGCTGTTGGCCACCTGATAATTGTGACGGCTTGTGCTGCGCACGGTGAGCTAGCCCCACGAGTTCCAAGGCTTCTCGCACGCGAGCCTTTCTACGTTTTTTATTCAGACCGAGATACTTCAGAGGAAGCGCGATGTTGTCCTCAACAGACAGATCATCAATCAAATTGAAGCTCTGAAAGATATAGCCCAGATTATTCTTGCGAAGATCAACCAGCTGGCTTTCGCCATAGTTAGAGATGTCAGCACCATTGAACAGGTATTGCCCATCCGACGGCGTATCAATCATGCCGAGAACGTTCATCAGCGTGGATTTTCCGCAACCGGATGGTCCCATAACAGCAATGAATTCACCTGCTGAAATCGACAAACTGACATCTCGAAGCGCAATGGTCTCAGTGTCGCCGGAAAAATAGGACTTTCTCAGGTTCTTCAGCTCAATCATTTCGCCCTCGCTTACAAATCACCTTTGAGTACGACCCGTTCAGATCCCGAAAGACTCTCATAGCCTCCGATAATGATCATATCCCCTTCCGAGAGTCCTGATAGAATTTCAACCTCATCGACACCCCGCCGCCCCAAGCGGATTTCGCGCAGATCGGCCTGCTGAGTTTGAGGATTTACGAGATAAACGCTCTGGCCTCCAGTATGGTCCAAGAAATCACCCACGGGGATCGTCAACGTATCATCGGGCGCGCTCAGCGATAAACGAGAGCGGACGGACTGCCCCGCTTTTAAACCTTTCATGGCACTATCGGATAGAGTCAGATCGATCCGAAAACGCCGATCCTCCACATTTGAATAGACTTTACTGACGTTTAGTTCGACCGCTTGCCCATTGATGGTGGCAGACGCTGACTGTCCAGAAACGACACGCCCCAAATAGAACTCGTCGATCAGCGCTGTCATTTTGTATCGACCCGATTGATGAATTTCCGCAATGCGTGCTCCCGGTGCGACGACTTCCCCAACCTGCTTAGAAAGCGAAGTTAGCTGGCCGTCCATCGGCGCGACAATAACCAACCGGTCGAGCGTTGAACGCATTAGGTCCAGGCTCTCACCCATTCGGGTAATAGATTGCTTGAGTTGAGACAGGTTCTGGCGAGACTGGGTCTGATCGCGGTCACGCGCAGCTAACAACATGTCATATGTCCGCCTTTTATGTGCCAATTCAGCTTCAAGGCGATGAATTTCAGCCTGCGGAACACCTGTCTTTTCAATCGGTAGCCGAATCTGCAAGGCCGCTTCAGCAAGCTGAATGTCGAGATCAGAATCGGATAGCTGACGCTCATAATTTAGTTGCGATTGATCGTACTGGATTTGTGCACGCGTCAGATTACTCAACTGTTCTGTGTACTGAGCTTCACGCGCAATGAGCTGCAATTCCAAGTCCGTGTTCAGAAGTTGAAGAATAGGCTGACCAGCTTCGACCAATTCTCCATCATCAACGAACACTTCAACAACACTGCCCCCACTAACGGTGTCGAGAAAATTTGTTCGCTCTGGAACAATCACACCATTGATAGGCACTGTCTCCGCGAAAGTCGTCGGTGCAACTTTCGCAATTTGAAGTCTGTCCGTCGCGATGATCGGGTAGGACCCCGGCAAATAGTTTTTGCCTAGCACGACACCAAAGTATGAAAGAAAAACAAATCCAAGGCCTGCAACACTCCACACCCATACTGACTTGCGATTTCGATTTTCGACAACCTCGTCCATTGGGTGAAGTTCGACAATGTCTTCCGCGAGTGCGTTTTGCTGCTGATGCTGAGGGCGCTTAGGCAGTGGCTTCACTCCCGCCTCCTTAGTGTATAACCCAAGTTATACACCTATATTTGCATTTTCGACCTGTCAAGATTTCCCAGAGCAACCGATATGAGGTTTCGGGTTTAGTGTAAAAGTAGCCCTTAATTGAACCGAAGACTCTAAAAACGCGCCGAATACGGGCTTAACGCTTCGAGTTTACAAGCTCTTTGAGCAAATCAGCCGGATCAATATCGATAAGCTTGAGACGCCTTTGCAGGTCCGGCCACTCTGATTTCAGAAAATCGGATTGCCGCTGTTTCACAAGTTTTGCGCGACTTCCCTTTTTTATTTGCCAGCCGATCCCGCGGCGCTTCACAGTCGCCCCAGACGCATCCAACTCCTTCAAAACTTTGGCAGCGGTAATTGTGCTGACATCATGGTCCTGAGCCAATTGTCGAACGGACGGTAACAGATCTCCCTCAGCAAAAGAGCCATCCAGAATTCCATCAATCAACAAATCCAAAATCTGAAGATAGATCGGGGTTTCCGGCCTCCAGTCGGGCGAAGATGTCTTTCTAGCGCTCATCTAAGCTCACTCTTATCTACTGAAAATCTGCCCAATTCTGTGATGGTCTAAAGTACACCGAGTCACCGCACAAGGACAATGTAGCGGTGTACAAGTATGCCTGCACAGCCACTATGAGCACTTAAGGATCGACCCATTTTTAAATATTACTCGAGGCAAAATGGGCGGGATCAGAATTAAGTTGACAACACGCCTATGTCTCGATTTTGTGTATTAGTGATATTATACACTTTACACTTTTGGAGGCATTCCTTGAACGCCACACGCTTTAGATCGAAGACTCAAGCATTCTGCCTTTTCTGCGCCATAGCCCTGCCAGCTTGCACTATACAAGCTGAGTCACAGTCGAGTAAGACGACAAATCCTGAGCCGCCAGCAATCGAAATAAGCGAGACAGAAAACGCCGAGCTTTTGCGCCTAATGGAGAAACACAAAGCACGCACTTTAGGCATCGGTATTATCCGCGACGGCGAACTCGTTCTGACGCGTTATTACGGCGAACAAGCGCCCGGCATTCCTGCTTCTTCTGATACAATGTTCAATACCGCATCGGTCAGTAAAGCGATTACATCCGAGGTCGCGATTAGGCTGATTGATCGGGGCGTCATCAATCTCGATGAGGCTATTTCGGGCTATTACGTGCATCCTGATATCAAAGACGATCCGCGCCACACTCAACTTACGCCGCGAATACTCCTCACCCATAAGACAGGCTTCCTGAACTGGCCTCACAGCTATGAAGACGGCAAGCTCGCTTTCATCCGCGATCCAGGTGAAGCCTATGGCTATTCCGGCGTTGGTTTCGATATTTTTGCCTACTTCCTCGAACAAAAACTGGGGAAGCCTTTCCCGCAAATCGTCAAGGATGAGCTTTACACCCCTCTCAACATGACAAAAGCATCCCAACATCAGGAAGAATGGATGCACCCCTTCATGGTGCGCCCACTCGATGAAACCGGACAGTTTCGCGATGATATCGGCTTGGATTTAGGCTATTGGAACCCTGCTGATGATCTCTTTGTGACTGTTGAAGATTATGCACGCTTCCTGATTGCAGTCATGAATAATGAAGGTCTGTCTGAAGATGCCATTCAGCTAAGGCAAACGGTACAAAGTGATCTGACAAATGATCCGGTATGGGAGTGCGATGATGGCGGTATAGACCCATGCCCGTCTCCTTATGGGCACAGCGTTGGCTGGTTTGTTTACGGCTATGGTGATCGCCTGAACATACAGCACGGCGGCAACGATATGAGCGAGGCCGCCACAGCTTACTTCAAGACCGACACGCGTGACGGAATGATCGTGTTTATCAACGCCCCGAACCCTGAAGGCATTCAGATGTATGTCAGCGTGGTCGACCTCCTCGATGAGGATCAATACTATACCAAGATCTTCCACTACCTGTTTGAGAAATTCTTCTCGAGCGAGAGCAGGAGAACTAGGCCATGAGGCTAGTTGCGGTTTTGATCCGCCTGTTACTTCCTACTCGCGCCTTTGTGAATCGTCATAGTTCGATCCTTTTCAAGGATGCCAAGGTTCGCTCAAATCTGGCATTGGTTTGTATAAGCCTCCTTGTTCCCGCCTGCCAAACGGCAGTCCCAAAAGTGACATCGGATAACGCCTTCTCGATCGCTGAGGAGGCATACAGCGATGAGCGCTTTATTGCGGCCGCTAGAGCATATCAATCTGTCATCGACATGGAGGATGCCTCAAATCGGGCGAAGCGCAGCGCTGCCTATGGCGTTGCCTATTCTTACGCACGCTCCGATGGCAAACAGAGCTTGGCGCTCGATTGGCTGGAGAGGGCTGTATCGCTTGGCTTCGTTGATATCGAGCATATGGCGGCAGATCAGGATCTCGATAGTATTCGCGACGATCCACGCTATGCGGAGATTATAGCGCTCGCAGAAAAGAAACTTGTCGAAAGCAATCGAAGATGGGCAGGTGAAGCTTTCCAGACAGACTACCAGCCTGAATTACCTGTCGAAGAGCGATTAGCAGGTTTATCGGTTGTCTGGTCGGAAGTGAAATACAACTTCGCAAATTTTGATCTCGTTCCGGATTTGGATTGGGATGCAGAGTACTTGAAAATGATCCCAAGAGTGATCGCGACCGAAGATACTCACAGTTATTATCGCCTGCTTCAAGCGTTCATCGCGAAATTGGAGGATGGGCACTCCAATGTCTATTTCCCGCGCGCCAAAGCGTTTCACTCGGGCCAAAGCAGTCTGCAACACGTCCCCGCTATCAGCTATTCCTGGATCGAAAACAAACTGCTGCTCGATCATGTTCCGGGCGAAGAATTCAAAGCGAAAGGCATCATGCGGGGCGATGAAATCGTCGCGATCAATGGCGAGGCGATCACCGCCTATGCAGATCGCGAAAGACGCCCTTTCGTCAGTGGCTCAATAAAGGCCAATATCGACACGGTGGTTTACTCCTGGCGCCTCATGACAGGCGCCAAAGGCCCGGTAAGCTTTACAATTCGAAAGCGGGATGGGGAGATCGTCACAGTAAAGTCATCGCGACCTGACTGGCCGGAGTATAGGCGACTAATGGGAGATATCGGCCAGCTTCCCCCAAATTTCCAATGGACAATGCTGGACAATGAAATCGCGTATGTCGAACTCAACTCTTTTGGCAATGACGAAGCGGCACAAGGTTTCGCTGACAATTTTGAGGCCCTCTCACAAGCGAACGGGATCGTCATAGATGTTCGCCAAAATGGCGGCGGCAGTGATAGCGTCGGCTACGCTGTCCTGTCTCGCCTGACCGATCAGCCTTATCGGATCAACTCGGCATGGACGCTCGATTACAAGCCGACATACCGGGCGTGGGGAGAATTGACCGGGCGACATGAGTGGCCTGAAAACTATCAGCAGCCTCATGGTCAACAGCACTATACCGGACCCGTTGCAGTTCTATCCGGACCGAAATCATTCTCGGCGGCAGAGAATTTTCTAATGGCTTTTGATATTATGGATCGCGGTCCAATCATCGGAACGCCAAGCGGTGGCAGCACGGGTCAGCCGCTCGCGTTCGACCTTCCTGGCGGTGGCTGGGGACGGGTAACCACCAAGCGTGACCACTATCCCGACGGATCAGACTTCGTAAGCGTAGGCGTACAACCCGATATTCTTGCACCCATGACTGTCGGTGCATTCAGAGACAAACGTGACCCGGCACTTGAGAAAGCCGTTGAGTATGTGTTGCTGGAGTAGACGTTTATGAACGTTCTCGATGTTCTGCCCCACTGAGGTGGTCCATTGCCTTTGTTAGTCCGGCGGTTTCAATGTAGCGGCGTTCATGCAGCTACACTCACACTGTACGGCAGTATGAACGCTGCGGGCAAGATAGCGTCTGGAGCGGGTGGTTTATAG
>JBCDKW010000007.1:0-144844 GCA_038746145.1 Pseudomonadota bacterium | reverse complement strand
GTACTGGCCAGCTTTCCAGACCGCATCATTGGCTGTGCGGAAGGTGTTTTTGCGGCGACCGCGATAGCCTTTTGCGGCTTTGATGATTTTCTTGTGACGCGCGTGGGCGGGTACTTTGTTACGGGAACGGGCCATGGGAAGGCTCCTTACTACTAATTCGGTTCAGATTACGCCTCTAATCCTTCGACTTCGCTCAGGATGAGACTGTTAAGGGCTGTCTATTTCAGGCCGTTCGGCAGAAACTTTTTGATGACACGCTGGGTGTCAGCCTTGGCGGCGACTTCGGTGCCGCGGTTCTGGCGAATGTATTTGCCATTGTGGCTGATCAGGCGGTGACGCTTGCCCGCGACGCCGTGCTTGAGTTTACCAGTAGCCGTAATCTTGAACCGCTTTGCAGCGGCCTTTTTGGTCTTCATCTTCGGCATTTTGATCTCCTATGGGCGTTTAAGCCCCATTTTCAGTCATTTAGAGCGGGCAGGCATGCCTTTTGGCCTGAGCCGCTGCGGAAGCGCTGCATAAAGCGTAAAAGAGTGTGGGAATCAAGGTCCCTTGGCAGGATGGCGTCAGGATTCACCAGCCAGGCAAACCGAGCCTGCTTTATCCTGCGCGCTGTTCCATTTTTCATCGGATTTGAAGATCTGACCAATGAACGGAATTGAGCTTTGAATGCCGAGGTCCGACATGATTTCTTTTTTAAAGCACGAGCAGAAAACTTCGCCCAGCATCTGACCCTCGCATTGACTTTGAATGCTGGAGCTTTGCCGCCAGTGATTTACGCCGGTCCAGATGGCCGCGATGACGACGAAGCCGACGATACCATTCAGTGGATTACGGCTGCTAGATTGATCTGACATGAATGCCCTCCCTTAGATCCCAAAGAAACGATAGCGGGCTTTTCGGAGACGTCATAGCCCTAAATAGGGATAATGGGGGATTTGCCGAGGGTGACGAGGTTTGGATTGAGCTTGGTCCTCAGCGCCCCAGACTCAAAAGTTGTTTGAAAGTGTTTGTGCTGAAGTCATCAGCGCTACTCACTTGGACCTGAATTTTATTCGGGTGATAAAATTTAAGCACCGCCAAGTGAGTGCCCTTTTCAGCCTTTACTATAACGCCGGAAATGTATTCATGGCGCCAGTCCGAAAGCGTCATATCTTCGCCTGGGATATATTCCCCAGCGCCGACGAAAAATTCTCCTGACTTACACTGAACAAAAGCTTGCACCATATCGTCTGGATTTGGGTCAAAGTCTTTTGCGAAGCAAACGTCATAAAAGCTGTCTTCTGGAAGCGCTACAATCATGACATTCTTCTGATTCAGCTCCAGCAGTTCATCTTCCGGAATTGTCCACCAGTCGCCTCTATCATCGAGACGATGCTCAAGACAGTCTGGATCGAAGATACAGATCGTCGACGTATCAGTTACAAGTCTGAAATCGCGTTTTTGTGGCCGCTGGAATGTTTTGAGCAATGATCCCAGCATGATCGTCGCGCTACTTCACCGGCGACATGACCATGGTCATCTGGCGGCCTTCGAGTTTTGGCTCGAGCTCGATTTTCATGTCTTCTTCAAAGTCGGATTTGACCTTGTCGAGGAGCTCCATGCCGAGGTGCTGGTGGGCCATTTCGCGGCCACGGAAGCGCAGTGTGATTTTGACCTTGTCGCCCTTATCGAAGAATTCCCTGATCTTCTTCGCTTTCACTTCGTAATCGTGATTATCGATGTTGGGACGGAACTTGATCTCTTTGAGTTCCTGCGTTTTTTGCTTTTTCTTGGCAGCGGCTTTTTTCTTCTGCGCTTCGAAACGCATTTTGCCATAGTCGATGATCTTGCAGACCGGAATTTCTTGATTTGGAGAGACCTCGACGAGGTCGAGACCGGCTTCGCGGGCGGCGTCTAAGGCGGCTTCAATGGGCATTTCACCCTGTTTTTCGCCGTTTTCGTCAATCAGTAGGACGCGGGATGCACGGATATCTCTGTTTGTGCGGGGGCCGGTGGGTTTGGCGCGCTCGGGGCGGCCGTATGGTCTGCGGGCTATGGCGGTTCTCCTATATTGCCAGTGTTTGCGAGCTTAATATGCCATTTGTGGCGTTAAGATTCAACTAGGGTATGTGTTTGCGTCATGATCCGCTCTCTCCACCGCGTGGGCCGCCCCAGCCTATGGGAGCCATGGGGCGATCGGGCGGAGGAGAGGGCGGATACAGACTAGGATTTCAGCTTCAAAACACGCGCGTAGACGCCGAGCGTTGCGGTTTGCAGCTGTTTTTTGCTGAAGCGGGTGAGGACATAATCCCTGCCAGCTTGGCCCATGGCTTCGCGGGCGTCTTTGGGAAGATGGATCAGCGTGCGGATCGCGGCGGCGAGCGATGGCGCTGAGCCGGGATCAACGCGGATGCCGGTTTCACCTTCGACGACGGTTTCGCGCTGCCCGCCATGATCGGCGACTATGACGGGTTTCCCCATCGCGGAGGCCTCAGCCGCGACGCGACCGAACGCTTCCGGACGTTTTGAGGGCGCGAGGACGATGTCGGCGAGGGCGTAGGCGGCGGGCATGTCCTCGCAATGGCCCGTAATGGAGACGTTTGCGCTCAAATGGCGCGTTTCATTCATGTCTATGAGGTCGCCGCGATACTTCGCGCGCCCTTGGTCATCTCCGGGCAGGGCGAGGTGAAGGTTTGCACGTTCTTCCCGGTCGAGGAGGGATAGCGCCTCGATGGCGACTTTCTGGCCTTTCCAGTCTGTCAGGCGACCGGGCAGGACAAGGGTCAGCCGTGTGTCATCTTCGGGAATTCCCCAGGACGCAGCCAGCTTTGAGGTTCGCCGCATCGTGACCTTTCCAGGATCGAAGACCGAGAAATCAACGCCGCGCGGGATGGTGATGAGGCGCTCTTTCGCCGTGCCATGGACCTCATGAACATGCGCGGCGGTCCACTCGGAATTGGCGATGACGAGATCGCCTTTGGCCATGACGGAATTGTACTTGCGTTTCAGGCCTGAGGTTCCGGAATAGGCGCCGTGATAGGTTGTGACGAAGGGCGTATCTGTGCGCTGCGCGGCCATGTAGGCGCTCCAGCCCGGCGCGCGGGAGCGGGCGTGGATCAGGTCAATCTGGCGTTCCGTGACGAGGCGGGCGAGTTTTCTTGCATTGGTGCGGATGGTGAACGGGTTTTTAGAGGCGGCGTTCATGCGGATGAGTTCGCCGCCTGCGGCTTTGAGGTCCTCTTCGAGACGCCCACCAGCGCTTGCGACGAGGGCTTTTCCACCAGCGCCTGTGACGGCTTCGGCCATCTCAACTGTGGTGCGCTCAGCCCCGCCAGCCGCGAGATCAGGGATGACCTGCAGGATGATTTTGCCGGAGAGGTTGGGGTGGATCTCGGTCATTGGCTTTGTTTAGCTGTGTTCTCCGTCGAAACAAATGGCGTGTTGGCAGGTTGCGAAGTCTGAGCTCATCCTGAGCGAAGTCGAAGGATGAAGCGGAATCGAAGACCTATAGCGGACTTCCGCACTGCATCCTTCGACTTCGCTCAGGATGAGTGCTAATTTTGTGCTATGACTGAATTTCTGACCACACCGCAAAATCGACGCCTCGCTTATCGCTATTCGCCGCCCGTTTCAGGGCCGACTTATGTTTGGCTGTCCGGGTTCAAATCTGACATGTCTGGATCGAAAGTCACGCGGTCAGAGGCTTGGGCGAAAGGGGCCGGATATGGCTTTTTGGCGTTTGATTATTCCGGGCATGGGCAGTCGGATGGGGCATTTGAAGACGGGACGATTTCGGCTTGGCGGGAGGATGCGCTGGCGGCGATTGAGGGGCTGACGGACGGGCCTTTGGTCTTGGTTGGGTCGAGCATGGGCGGCTGGATGGCGCTCTTGGCGGCTTTGGTGCTTGGGGATCGGGTTCAGGCGATGACGCTGATCGCGCCTGCGCCGGATTTTACGCAAAAGCTTATGTGGCCTGAGTTTTCGGCTGAGCAGCAGACGGAGATCATGGAGCAGGGGCGCACATTGCGGCCATCCGACTATGATGAGCCTTATGTGATTACGCGCGAGCTGATTGAAGACGGGGCGGAATGGAGCCTGCTGGATGCGCCGATTGCGCTAAACATGCCGATCCGGATTTTACAGGGGATGCAGGACGTCGACGTGCCGTGGCAGCATGCTTTGCGGCTGGTTGAGGCGATTGAGGGCGGGGATGTGATCATGCATCTGGTCAAGGACGGGGATCACCGCCTGTCGCGCGAAGAAGATATTCAGCGCCTGATTGCGGTTTGCGCCGATCTGGCGGCGGTGTAGGGTCTTTGTCGAGCGGTCCCGTAGCTCAGCAGGATAGAGCAACAGATTCCTAATCTGTAGGTCACGCGTTCGAATCGCGTCGGGATCGCCATTTTGGGGTGTGACCGGTATCTAGTTGCCGACCGGGGTAATACTCTTCTTGAAGAGGTGTAAACGGTATCCCATGACGGCCTGATCTTCCAAAATGAAGAAGGCGTGGTCGTGGCCAGAGACAAGCGCATAATTTTCGAAGAAGTCCCTGTTTTTCTGTTCCGAGCGATATCGGTTCGTTTGAATGAACTCGACATCGGAGAAATATTTTGAAAAGTAGGGTGCTGGCCGATTTCCGAATGAGTTTGTTATGAGGAGCACTCGTTTCTGGATGGGGGCGTTCTCGTTTACAAATCGTTTGACCGCGCTGGTATCATCGGCTTTTTCCAGAAACCTTTCCCTAAATCCATCATCTTCGCGAACCGCAGCCGCATCGAAGTCTGCGGGGGTGTTCACCGCGACGCGTCTGTCAAATCCCATGACGCTGACCATGTCTGCATTGGTGGTTTTTGGAACAAACTCTTGGGAGCGAAGCTTGTCGATCTCTGCTTCATAGCCAACGAAGGACACAAACGCATCAACCCCGCGAACCACGGACTCGCCATCCGGGTGGAAGTTTTGAAGGGGGTAGAAGTTTGGTGTGGCTTTATGTTCAGCCAGCGTCTTATACGCGTCAAATACGCTATCTGGGAACTCTTCTTGAAGGACTTTCAGCGGATTGTAGCTATCGCGGAAAGTGGCGCATCGCTCAAGCAGATCCGATGGGATTTGATAGGGAAGCAGTTCCGGATACAGCGTTTTCTTGCTCGGATAAATGAGCAGAGAGACTTTGATCCCGGCGGCATTGAATTTATCCTGAATCGTCTGCCAATCGCTGATCATTCTTTTTTGTCGTTTGGGCCAAGTGCTTTGTGCCGGGCATGACGCTTTTATGCTGCCAAAATCACTCGCGTCGCTGGCATTGTGTGCTGTCAGGAAGACGGATGAATTTTTCCCGACAAGCGCATTGGGTGCTCCGGAATCGCGGAAAGCATAATAAGAGAGTTTTCGATAGACCATTGACGCGTCCGTTCCAAAGCCAACACGATCTGCATACCAGCTTCGGAAGTCGTCAAAGAACGAAACCGGTTCGCCTTGAAGCATGCTATAACTCGGAAATTCTTCCAGAGCACGGCTGTGTTTGATTGAGAGCTCTTTCTCATCTGAGGTCAGCGCCATGACAGACGGAATGAGGAGAAGCAGCCCGACTAAAAGGACAATGGCCTGAGATAGAGGCGTAATGGTCGTGTTCGGCTTACTCATTAAAGTACTATGTCTTAAAAGCGGAAGTAGATGAAGGGGCTATACGCGCCGGACAGGATTTTCAGGCTCGATAAGACTAAAAGGATCACGCAGACAGTGCACCCAATGACATATTTGCGGGTCGGGATGGTCTTCTTATTCCAAGCGCCATACTCCGGTGGCGCGAGGAAGGTCTTTGATAGCGTCATGACAAGTGGCGTACAGAAGATGACGCTGGCTGCAAGCACTAGCATTTTCTCATTGTCCAGGAACATCCAAGCCGACATTTTCGAGGAATTGAAATCAAAGTGCTGACCCATCATTTCGAGAGCGTGCCCCAAATCATTGGCCCGGAAGAGGATCCAGCCGATGTAAACAACCAGAAGCATGTAAATGATACGCAGGCCGATCCAGCACTTTTTAAGGACCGCTGAAAAGCCAGCGCGTTCGATGAGCATGAACAGGCCATGCCATAATCCCCAGATGACAAAGTTCCATGAGGCGCCGTGCCAGATCCCGGTGAGAAGGAAGATTGCGACGAGATTTCGGTATGTCTTCTGGACGCCGAGCCGATTGCCGCCGAGCGGGATGTAAACATAGTCGCGAAACCATGACGATAGGGAGATATGCCAGCGGCGCCAGAACTCTGTGATCGATTGGGAGATATACGGAAAATTGAAGTTTCTTGGGAACTTGAACCCAAGGATCAGGCCAAGCCCGATGGCCATGGCTGAATAGCCGGAAAAGTCGAAGAAAATCTGGAAGAAATAGGCGATGCCTCCCAAGAGCGCAGCACTTGCATTCAGGTCTGCGGGGGTTTGGGCGTAAATCTGATCGGCGATCTCAGCGACCGTATCAGCGAGGAGGACTTTTTCAGCGAGACCGACACAGAAAAAGATAAAGCCGAAATAGATGTGTCGTGGCCGGACAAGGCGCCTCTTGAGGTCGCGAGCCACGGTTGAAAACCGGACAATAGGCCCTGCGATAAGCTGCGGGAACATTGCGATATAAGTCGCCAGTCTAAGAATTGATTTCTCGGATTTCGCATCTCCTCGATAGACATCGATCAGGTAGGACATGCCCTGGAACGTGAAGAAGGAGATGCCGATCGGGAGGTGGACATTGGAAATGACCTCATTTTCAGGCAGCTGAAAGACGTCGTAAAAGAGGAAGCCGATATATTTATAGTATATCAGCATCAGCAAGTTGGCGGCTAAGCCCAGCCAAAGCGCTATTTTTCGCGTATTTTCGGACTGTGAACCTAGAAACAGGCCCGCTGTGTAGTTTGCAGTTATGCTGACGAGCATAACCATGAGGAAGTAGCCCTCGCCGACATAGTAGAACAGGAGGCTGAATAAGAGGAGTGCCAGATTCCTGATCCTGTGCCCAAGCACATAGGCAATCAGGAACAGAGGCAGGAAAATAAATAGAAATTCAGCCGACGAGAAGACCATTTAATCTACACTGCCCAACATAACCCAATCTCGAGGGATAAAACATGAGTCCATTGATCGCAATGCAGTTTTTTAGGTGTTTCCCGGGTGCAATGCTTAGGGGCTCCACCATAATTTGATCGGATCTGTCTGGGTGCCGTCGCTCAATTATACGACGGATGAGGTAAGAGACAGGGTCATGAAATTTGCACATGACTTTCATTCGTAAAGTGTTATCCATCAGGCTCTTTTTAGAGGGAGAATGCTATGAGTTATGAGTCCAATTTTCAGCGTGCGGGTCTAGCGGCTGTTGTGCCATTTTTAGGGGGCGGTCTGGCGCTGACGCAGGTCGGTCTGATGGGGATTATCGGGTATGCTGGAAAAGTCGCCGAAGAGGGCGGAAATGCCTTCGAGTATTTCTATCCAGGCATGCATGATTTTGCGCCAATCATGACCATTCTTTATACGATTTCAGCGCTGCCGATCCTGCTGATGGTTTTGAAGCCTTCCGCGGTGACGAAATGGTTAACGATTGTGCTGTCTGTCTTGCTGTTTGCGATGCATGGCTATCATGCCGTGGAGCACGTCACCGAGGCCGATTATCCGGGAATTGCATTGCTCGTGATCACAGCGATGATTCCATATATTATGGTGATCTACCTGCTTCTAACGGCAAAGCGTGATGAGGCGTCCGGCTAAGTCCGGCTAAAGCGGCGGTTCTTGAGACCTGTTTTACAATTCCAACGCCCTTCAAAATCGGTCTATGCGCTCCTATTTATACAAAAGCGTGATAGATACTATGCGCTATTCGGGGAGAGACGCTGCCGATGGTCGGGGCTATTAGACTCCCCAAGCTGAGTTTTGGACCGGATGCCGCATACTGTGGGTTCGCGAAGAGACAAGGAGGACTTTGACATGGCGAATAAAGCCGCAAGCCGTGCGCTCACCCTTAGCCCAGAGCAGGGTTTGAGCCGCTATCTTTCAGAAATTCGAAAATTCCCGATGCTCGCTAAGGACGAGGAATTTATGCTCGCCAAGCGCTGGCAGGAGCATGAGGACTCTGAGGCTGCCGAGAAAATGGTGACATCGCACCTGCGCCTTGTGGCGAAAATTGCCATGGGCTATCGCGGCTATGGCCTGCCGATGGCTGAGGTGATCTCAGAGGGCAATGTTGGCCTGATGCAGTCGGTGAAGAAGTTTGATCCCGATAAGGGCTTCCGCCTCGCAACCTATGCGATGTGGTGGATCCGCGCGAGCATTCAGGAATATATCCTGCGCTCCTGGAGCCTTGTAAAATTGGGCACAACGGCCGCGCAGAAGAAGCTCTTCTTCAACCTTCGCCGCATGAAAGGTGAGATTGATGCGATTGATAATGCGCAACTGACGCCAGACCAGGTCGAGCAAATCGCGACCAAGCTGAATGTGCCTGAAAAAGACGTGATTTCCATGAATGGCCGCATGAGTGGCGGCGATGCCTCCCTGAATGCGCCCATGGGTGCTGAAGGCGATGCTGAATGGATGGACTGGTTGGAAGATGAAGACTCCAATCAGGCACAGGAATTTGCCGACAATCAGGAGTTTGATGCACGCATGGAGCTGTTGCAGACCGCAATGGCCGATCTGTCAGAGCGTGAGCAGCATATCCTGCAAGAGCGTCGCCTGACCGATGAACCGCAGACGCTGGAACAGTTGTCTGAGGTCTACAATGTCTCTCGCGAGCGCATCCGCCAGATTGAAGTGCGCGCATTTGAGAAGCTACAGAAAGCGATGCAGAAAATGGCGAAAGAGCAGGGTTTGCCAATGGGCGCTTAGGGTGCTGATTTGGTGAATTCCAGAATCTATGCTTTTAGGAGGGGGCTGTTTGCTTAAACAGCCCCTTTTCCATGACAATCTATAGGAGGGCCTTTTTATGGCTCCAACCGAATGGCTCGGCCTTTTTGCCGGTTTGATCGCGACCTGTGCGGCGCTGCCTCAGGCGATCAAGATTATCAGGACTGGGCGGGCTGAGGATATTTCTTTGACCATGTTCCTGATGGCGTTTTGCGGTGCCGTGCTGTGGGCGATTTATGGCTGGCTTGAGCAGGCGCCGAGCATCATTTTCTGGAATAGTTTTGCGATGATCCAGTTTTCGGTGATCATTATGCTGAAGCTCAAGCATACGGGTAAAGATCAGGGCTGATTTGGCGTTTCTGACTCGGGTTCCGGTGCTTTCGGGTCGATGAAGTCCGGGCGCTTGCCCATCAGCACGGTCGCGACCAGTGCGCCTATGCCAACGGTGAACACGACGACGCCGACAAGCCCGCCGCCAATGCCGAGCGTCTTGGAGAGATACCCGATAATCTGCTCATATTGCAGGACGCCCAGCGCTGCAGCGAGGGCGCCAGCGGCCTTTAGCGCGACTTCCATCTGGCTTGGATAAGTGCGCAAGTGGAAGAAGATGAGCAGCATCGTCCAGAAGCCGAAGCCCAGAGCGAAAAGCGGTGCTGAAATGCGATACGAATTCGATGATCCGTCATCGGTGAGCAGCGCGAATGTGTCGAGGTAGGACGCATTCATCAGCGGCCATAATAGCATGAGGGCTCCCCCAACCGCGATCGGAAAGGAGACGTCCTGCACAGCTGTGCCATAAAGCGAGGTGAGTCGCTTGCGCAGGCGCACGAGCAGGATGCCAACAGCGAGAAGCGTCAGAAGAAAAGTCATCTTGAAGGGAATGACGAGACGGTGGACAGTGCTGACGTCTGACGGGGCGCTTTCGTGCAGTGTATTGATGTAAGAGCGCAGCCTTGTGCGGGCTTCGCAGCAGGCTTTGACGGAAATGTCGGTTCCGGTTGGGAAACAGAATTTCTGTTCCTCGGCGCTGACAGAAAATTGCAGCCAGTCCGGATCGCAATTGGACTGAAATGCGCTGAGGCCGCCCTCTGAGAGCGTGTTGATTTTCATTTTGATCAGGATTTCCTGAACCGACGCGCGGTTCTGCGTCGGGTCAGATGAGGGCGTGCCTTGATCGGCCAAGATGGTTTGTGGGGCGACCTCGAAGAGCGATCTGGAATTACTGGAGCCGAATGCGTTGGATAGCAGAATGGCGAAAATGGTGATGAAAATCGCAACGCCTGCCAACACGGCCTGTCCGTATTTTATTTTGCCCCATAGGAGCGCGTCGACGACGAGAACTGTCGGTTTCCAGAAGGCGATCAGGGCCAGAAAGCCGACGATCGGGAAGAAGAGGAAATTGTGCGCGAACAGCGTCGCCATTCGGATGCCAAGTCCGTGCGGCTCAAACTCAAGGAAGAGCGCGCCGGTTTCGACTAAAAATGCGATGTAAAGGACTGCGAAAACAGTCGTTACAATCACTTTCGAGCTGAAATGGATCATTATTGCCTCTCCCGAAATCAGCGTGGCAGGTTTTGGGAGAGCGTCAAGCGCTTGATCTATAACGATATGTTCCGCGCGGGTTTGCGTTTGCGGCGCTTACTTAGCGTTGCTCCAGACACGCAGCGGATCAAAAGCACCGGTTTCTGCAGCGCGGCGGAGCTCTTCCATCTGCAGGCTGACAGGGCTTTCGACGGTTTGTGGGCCGTTGCCATAAATGGCTGAATCCAGACGACAAATGCGCTCAAACAGGCTTTCGGAGCGCTCTACCAGGTCGAGGAAGGCATCTGGCAAACCGCGATCGCGCTGGGCGCTGGCGTCGAGCGGGGGTTCATCGCGCGAGATACGGTATTTGTCCTGTACGGCGTCCTTGCGATCCATATCGCCGTCCTGAACGGCCTTCTGCATAACGAGCCAACTTGCAGCCTGCATCAGGCGTGTGGTGAGTTCCATGCTCCAAGCGGCATAGGTCAGAGATGCCTCGCGCGGCAGGGTTTGGGAGAGTTTGCGACCGGGCCCATCGAGATAGGCGGCGGTTTCCTCAACCAGTGCCATGCCGTCAGTAAACACTTTCTCGAACACTTTGCCTTCGGTGAAGGTCATGTCCGGACTGTTGACGGCTTTGATGGGTGTGGTGTTGGCCATGATATGATCTGTTACTCTACAATTTGGGCAGGGTAGGCGGATAGCCTTTCGAGCGTCTTAACTGTCGCCACCAAAAAGCGCATCTGCTGCAGATTTATGCGCGGATTTTTTCGAAAGCTCGGTTTCGCAGGCGGCGATTTCGGCTTTCAGGTCTTCGATACGCTGCTGCAGTTCATCAACGGACAGGCGTTCAAGGTCCTGAGGTTTCGGGGCGGGTGCGGGCTCTTCATTCAACATTGCAGGCCTCATGGAATTGGGTGTGGACAACTGGATGTCAGGAGCCTCATTTAGAGCGAAAGATCAAGAGTGAAGAAGGACAGATATGGGTGATATGATGAAAGCTGTCATCGCGGAGGAGGGGCAGCCTCTAAGGCTGGGCGATGTTGCGGTGCCGGATTGTGGGCCGCATGAGGTTCTTGTGAAGGTGCATGCTGCCGGATTGAACCGAGCGGATCTGGTGCAGCGGTCCGGGCGGTATCCGCCACCGAAGGGTGCGTCTGAGATTATGGGACTGGAAGTTGCCGGCGTGGTGGCTGAAGTAGGCAGCGAGGTTGCTGGCTGGGCCGTTGGGGATCGGGTTTGTGCGCTGCTCGCGGGTGGTGGATATGCGGAGATTGCAGCGGTGGATGCGGGGTCCTTGCTGGCCATTCCGGCTAATCTGTCTTTTGAAGAGGCTGCGGCGCTGCCTGAGGTGATGCTGACCGTCTGGGCAAATATTTTTGTGCGCTGTGGCCTGGAAGAGGGTGAGAGCCTGCTGGTGCATGGCGGCACGAGTGGTATTGGCACGATGGCGATTCAAATGGCATGTCACTTTGGCGCCGGGAAGATCATGGTGACGGCAGGGTCAGATGAGAAATGCGCAGCCGCCAAAGCGCTGGGGGCGGATGTCGCGATCAACTACAAGACTCAGGATTTCGAAGAAGTCGTGCGTGCGGAAGGCGGGGCGGATGTGATCCTCGACATGGTTGGCGCAGACTATGTTCAGAAGAATATTTCCGTGGCCAAGCCGGACGGGCGGATTTGCAATATTGCGTATATGAATGGGCCTGTTGTGGAGCTGAATCTGCTGCCGGTTATGTTGAAGCGGTTGATCCTGACCGGAACAACGCTTCGGGCGCGCCCGGTTGAGGAAAAGTCGCGGCTTCGTCAAGCTGTTGAGGATCGGTTCTGGCCTCTGGTCGCGAAAGGCGAGATCAAGCCTGTGATCGATACGGTCTATGCGTTTGAAGAGGCAGAAGCTGCTCAGGCCCATCTGGCGAAAGGCGGCCATGTCGGGAAGATTCTTTTGAGTCGTGCGGTTTCCTCCAGCTAGGCAAGGCGTTTGAAGCGCGCTATATGCGAGATTGTTAGGATAAATTTCGTCCCGAAACCTGACCGCCCGGCCTAAAGTGCCGGGCGGAAGTGTTTTCAGGGCTCGCTTCAAGGAGGCACATCATGGCCGATATTCTTATGCCGAAAGCAACGGCCGTCTGGCTGATCGACAATACGACGCTGACATTTGATCAGATTGCGGAGCTTTGCGGACTGCACCATCTCGAGGTGAAGGGCATTGCTGACGGTGATGTTGCTGAAACGATGCGCGGTGTGGATCCGATTTCCGGCGGTGAGCTGACGCGTGAGGAAATTCAAAAAGGTGAGGATGATCCGGATTACCGCCTGAAAACAGCGCCGTCCAAGATCGCCCACATTCCGCAGCCAAAGCGCAAGGGTGCGCGTTATACGCCTGTTGCACGTCGCGGTGACAAGCCTGATGCCATCGCCTGGTTCATCCGTAATCACCCTGAGGTCAAAGACTCTCAGATCGGCAAACTGATTGGCACCACGAAGGCCACTATTACCAATGTTCGCGAGAAAACGCATTGGAACAGTCAGAACATTAAGCCTGTTGATCCGGTGACTTTGGGGCTGTGTACTCAGATCGAGCTGGATGAGATTATCTCCAAAGCGTCTGATCGGCGTCGTAAAATGGATGCGGAACGCGCTGCGGCTGAGGAAGGACCGGGTCTTGCGTCTGCCGAAGCGGTTGAAGCGCCGACAGAGCCTGCCGAGACGAAACCGGACGAAGAGCTGTCAGCTGACGATGTCTTCGCCAACTTCAAGACAAGCTAGAACGAGATCAGATCGAAGCGATCATAGCTGTCGACGCTCATATCGCCGAAGACGTTTTGCTCATCGAGGCCGCGCTTGAGTGCCTCTTCGAGATTGACGCCGATGGTCAGGTCTTCGGCAGCGACGATGACGACGCGTCTCTGTGTTGGGCGGTCTCCTTGGCGGTCGCCGCGATGCTGTCCGAGGCTGAGCGCATACATGATAGGTGCTGTCTCGGTGGTGCAGTCAGGGCGGTAGGAGGTCAGCGCGCTACCGACGATTTTGCCGCGTTCTGTGGCCAAGCGGTGATTGACTGCCGTTGGGCCGCCCTGTGAGGCGGTTCCGACACTAAGGACAGCCTTGGCGCTGCAGAACCGCTCGAAAAATTGGGGTGTCCGCAGGATCGTGTTGAACATGATCGGCTCGCCATCATTGAGGACCTGACGGTCTGAGCCATTCGCCCATGTGTATTTGTCATGCAGGACATAGAGGCGGAAATCGGCACTCAGGCCCGCACTGTCTGTCGCGGTGAAGGGACGGCTTTCACCCCATGTACCATTGTCGATCTGGGTTAGCTGTTCGCCGCAAGCGGCAGATGCGCCAAGCACCATCTGGTCCCACATCGCGGCGATGGCATAGGACGGATCATCAGGATTGATCGCGCTTTCATCCGCATCATTGGTGCAGATGACGTTGCCGGTGCCGCGCTCAATGCCGAACGTGTCCGGGCGCGTTTGCGCGTGTGAAGTCACCATGCTCAAGCACGGGATCGCCATGACGATGAGAGCGGTTTTGCGCAGTGACATATTTAGGCACCCCATAGGTTAGAGATGTTTTGCGTAAGTTGCTTGGTGATTTGGTGCAAGCGGCTTGCGGGTTTTTGCACCTATCTCAGCGCGTAGTCGGCCTGAGCGACATACTGGCTCTGACGGTACTTACCCGTGAAGCTTTCATAGAGATGGAAGCGGTCTGCTAGGAATGGCTCGGAGCGCAGCGTTTGATAGGTCTCGCTCCATGTGCGGACCATCTCCAGCGGCGTATCCTTACAATAGGCCAGCGTGATGTGCGGCTTGAAAGCTCTGTCATCGAGTTTGAGATTGAGCTGGCGCGCGATCTTACGGCAGGCTTTGGCGAGCGCGGTGAGATCCGGCGAATCAGCAATGACGGCGTGTAGATTATGCGGGGCTTTGCGCCCAAACCAGCCGACGCCTGACAGGTTCAGCGTCATCGGTTTTGCCGTGACCTCTTCGAGACAGGTCGCGATTTCTTCTGCGATTTCAGGGTCAACTTCCCCATAAAAGTGGAGCGTGATGTGAAACTGGTCGCGTTGACGCCAGCGAGCGCCGGGGAGGTCTTCCTGTAGGTGGAGAAGACGTTCGGCAATTGTATCTGGAATAGGGAGAGCGGCGAAAATACGGTGCATGGATTTTAACTGAGTGCGTGCATGAAACCAAAGAGCCCGATCGTTTTCACAACCGGGCCCTCGAAATTATCTCGGATTGGTGTTTAGCCCGCGAGGTCGTCCAGTTTACCAAAGTGCTCAGCGAGCAGATAGTAGAATGTGACACGGCCTTTATTGCCGCCTTCTGGTTTCAGGACTTCGCAGATTTTCGCGATGGCTGCGTCAAGGTCATCATTAGACTGTGCCAGACCGAGCTTGCCGCGGCACCATTTTTCGCGAACGCGCTGAAGCTCTGTTTCGTCTGAACAAGAGACGAGCGAGCTGTCACGGTTGCGCAGAGCAATACCGAGGTGTCCCACGATTTTCTCTGCTGCAGCCTGATTATAGCCGCTTGCGTATTTCTTGATGTTGTCTTCGTATTTTGAGGCGTCTGCCATTTTAGTTCCCCTTTAATTTAGTCCGCAACCTGTAATTAAAGCTGCAGTGGTCGCACAACTGCCTGTTTATTTGCCGCAAGTCAAACAAAACAAGGAAAGAGGTCTACGGACACGGATTCGGTTGGGCTTTGTGGAGCGCGTCGACGGCGGTTTCCAATTCGTCAGTCCAGTCCACGTCGAAGGCGTCGATGCAGGTTTTCAACTGCTCCATACTGGTCGCCCCGATAATCGTCGAACACATAAAGTGGCGTGTGTCGCAGAACTTGATGGCGAGATGGGCGGGATCGACACCGTGCTCGTCTGCGAGGTCGAGATAGCGATCGATTGCATTGAGGGCTTCTGTGCTTTCATAGCGCTGCAGACGCTCAAACAGTTGCTTTCGCGAACCTTGTGGGAGCGCTCCGTTTCGATATTTGCCGGTGAGATAGCCTTGTCCGAGCGGTGAATAGGCCAGAAGGCCGACATCTTCACGGATGCAGACCTCATCCAGACCCTCTTCGAACGTTCGATTCACGAGATTGTAGGCGTTTTGGATGGACGCCATGCGGGGCAGGTCGTGTTTTTCGCTTTCTGCAACGAAGCGCATCACCCCGAACGGGGTTTCATTCGAAACACCGATATGGCGGATGCGGCCCGCTTTAACGTGAGCGTTCAAGTGATCGAGAATGTCTTCGAACTTCTCATAGGCGTGACCGTAGGCTTTTGCGTCCATCTTCTCACCGAACAGGCCAACCGGGCGATCCGGCCAATGCAATTGGTAGAGGTCGAGATAATCGGTTTGGAGGCGTTTCAGGCTTTTTTCGACGGCCTCATCGATCTGCTCTTTAGTGTGGCGGGTCCATTCGACCTCGGCATCGCGGGTCCAGAGCATTTTGGAGAGACCAGCGATCTTCGTCGCAAGGATCACCTCGTCCCGGCGGCCTGTTTTGGCGAACCATGTCCCGATAATGCGCTCAGTCGAGCCCTGTGTGTCCGGCTGCGGTGGGATCGAGTACATTTCAGCGGTGTCCCAAAAGGTCACGCCGCGATCCATGGCATAGTCCATCTGGGCGTGGCCTTCAGCTTCGGTGTTTTGCTGTCCCCAGGTCATTGTGCCGAGGCAGCAGGAGGTAACCTTCAGATCTGTGCGCCCCAGTTTTCGGTATTCAATTGCCATCGGTGTTTCCTCTCATTGCGATAGGCGCACGCGATACGAAGCGTAAACCCATCGTGATTATTCGGTTCTTCTTGAAAAGCGATAAAACTTGTCGCATATTATTGGCAACCCGTGTGGATAGTGCACGGCCTTTTGAAAGAGGATGAAATGAACGATTTTAATCAATCTGTCGCCCGCGGTCGGACGATGGATGCCAGCACGGATGCTGGCCTCCGCACGTTCATGGTGGGGGTTTACACCAAGCTGACGCTAGGCATTGCTTTGGCGGGTCTGCTTGCATTTATTGCTGGTGCGGTGCCTGCAATTCGCGATGTGGTGTTAGCGCCGCCAGTCTACTACATTGTCGCTTTCACGCCAGCCGTGCTGATTATTGGCTCAATGTTCTTCATGAAAAATCCGAGCCCTACGGGTTCGGCTATATTGTACTGGGCCATTGTCAGCACGATCGGCCTCGGCATGGGTGTCTATGTCGCTATGGCCGAGTTGGGCGTCTCTGGATCCACGCGAGGCGGAATTGAAATGGCGGTCAATTATGGTGTGATCGCCAAAGCCTTCTTTATTACTGCATCAGCCTTCGCGGCATTGTCGCTCTGGGGGTACAGCACGAAACGCGACCTCAGCGCGATTGGAAGTTTTGCGATTATGGCCATCTGGGGCTTGTTTGCGCTTGCGATCGTTTACGCAATCCTGCCAGCGCTGGGCATCTTGTCACCGTCGCCGATGATGGACTGGGTCATTTCCGGCGGCTTTGCATTGCTTTCAGCTGTGCTTGTTGCATGGCAGACTCAGGAGCTGAAAGAAGGCTACTACGCATTTGCAGGGGATCAGCGCGGCATGGCCGTGATGACAAACTGGGGCGCGCTGAACTTCTTCATCATGTTCGTGAACATGTTCCGCTTTGTCCTGATGCTGCTCGCATCGCGCGAATAAAGCGTAGCGAATTCTGAAATTCCAAAGCCCCGGCCTTAGCGCCGGGGCTTTTTGTTTGACTTGTGATGTCTCCCGCGATTTAAGAACAAGAATAGAACATATCGGAGGGTCCGATGCAGGAAGCGCTAGATCTAAAACCATCGCTCAGTCCGGATGCTTCACAGATCGCGTGCGGTGTTCTTCGCTTGATGAGTGATCATGGCTATGCCGGGGTGACAGAGATGACGCTGGCGAATGGGCGGCGTGCCGATGTTGCGGCGATTGGGGCAGGGGGCGAAGTCACGATTGTTGAGATCAAATCCTGCTTGAATGACTTTCGCAGCGATCAGAAGTGGCCGGAATATCAGCCCTATTGTGATCGCTTCTACTTTGCTGTCGGCCATGATTTTCCGCGCGATGTGATCCCTGAAGATGTCGGGTTGATCGTAGCGGATGCGTTTGGGGGAGCAATCCTGCGGCCCGCTCCTTTGGACAAGATTGCAGGCGCGCGACGCAAGGCGGTTACGCTTCGGTTTGCGCGCTTAGCCGCGAGCCGTTTGATGCAGGCCGTTTGAGGTGTCTTAGGCGGCGACGCGGCGTCCGTCTTCGGCGCCTGGCATCTGCTCCAGTAGGAAATCGTAGAACGTCTCAGCGCGCTGAATGAAGCGGTTAAACGGCAGTTTTGCCTTGAAAACCGCTGCCGGAGCGATGTTAGCCCCGCACTTCACGGCGGTTTCAACCGCTTTATCGCGCTCGGCACCGGCAGAGCAGACCGCGATGCGGTGTTTGCCCATATTGGCGACGCGCGCGATCGTCATGTCTGCGTCGAAGCTGTCAGGCAGTGTGAGGTCGAGAACAACGAGATCGAAGCGCTCAAGCCGGAGCCTGTTCTCGGCTTCCATCAGTGTGGACGCCATGACCAGGTCGACAGGAACCCGCGCGCGTGCCGCTTTATCCGCGGCGACAATCAATAAGTCGCGTACCGGTTCATGATCTTCAACCCAGAGAACTTTCATAAGACGATCCTTGTAACTCTACAGTAATGCTCTGGCGTTTCTCGCCCGCCCTTTTCTTGAACACAGTTTTGCCACACGCGCCTTACGGGATGGTAAAGCGAAAATGACCAAAGTGTTGACAATGTTATGTTTTTGCTGGTTTCAGCCGTGCTGTCGCCAATCGATGCAAATCTGTGATAAGCTTCTTAAATCGGCGAAAAGCCAATGGAGGCGAGGGATATGACAGATGAAACGCTGCCTGTTTCAGCGCCGCAATCGGCTTTCTTGGACGGCATAAAAAAAACTGACAAACATATCATAGACGAACTGATCATGGAGCGCTGTCCGAGTTTTGTGGCGCACTGGTCATGGCCCGTGATGCGCCCGATCCTGTATTCACTGCTGGGGTATAAGAAGGCGCGCAAGACAGCGGGCTATCTGCAAACCCTGCGGGGTCAGGATGGGTTTGATTATTTATCTGAGGAATTGAGCGTCAAACTGACGCTCGATCATATTGAGCGGATGCCAAAGACCGGACGCCTTGTGGTTGCCGCGAACCATCCAACGGGACTGGCCGATGGGGTTGCGGTTTGGGATGCGCTGCGTCGTGTGCGCAGGGACATTGTTTTCTTTGCCAATGCGGATGCCATCCGGGTCAATCCACGCTTTGATGATGTGGTCATTCCCGTTGAGTGGGTGATGGATAAACGCACTCCGGCAAAGACGCGTGAGACGCTGCGATTGGCCAAGGCGGCGTTTGAGGAGGAGAAGTGCATTGTCATTTTCCCATCGGGAAAATTGGCAAAAATGGTCGATGGGCAGCTGACCGAACAGGAATGGATGTCATCGGTCATTTCACTGGCACGCAAGTATAAAGCGCCCGTTCAGCCGCTAAATGTCGATGCGTTGAATTCCTGGCTCTATTATTTCTTTGCGCGTCTGAATGGAGAATTGCGCGATATTACGCTCTTCCATGAGCTTCTGAATAAGAAGAAGAGCCGGTTTGATATGACATTTGGCCCCCTGATCCAGCCAGACGCGCTGGCGGGGGAGACGAACGCAGTAACCGAATCCATGCGTAATTATGTGTCCTATCAGTTGAAAGGACAGCCGCAGGAAGTGTTTTTGGGTAACGCCCTTTCCGTTGATGGGTCCTGACCCTAGTCTCCCGTATAGTGAAATGGAGCGAGCTGCTCGACCATTTCCGGTATGGGTTTTCGCGGGCGGCCATCGGCATGGATCATGACAGCCGTAATGGTGGCTTGCGCGATCAGGGTGTCGTCGCGCAGGCAGGCCTGCTGAAAGAACATGCGTACGCCTTTTATGCCTATGCTGCGGGTTCGGATGGTGAGCAGATCATCGACTTTTGCAGCCTGTTTATAGTCCACCTCGACGCGCGTCAGCGTGAACGCGGCTGGGTCAGGACGGTCGAGCAGAGCGGTATGGCTAACGCCCGCATCGCGCAGGAAATCAGAGCGCCCGCGCTCAAAGAAGCGCAGGTAATTGGCGTGGTAGACCATACCCGTGAAATCGGTGTCTTCGTAATAGACGCGCAGCTTCAGCCAATGCTGACCAAACTCGTCGAAAGGCTCGGGCAAAGCGCTCATGCGGGACTAAATCGCATGCGCGCCGGGCATCGGGCATGACACGCCGGTGCCGCCAATTCCGCAATAGCCTGCGGGGTTCTTTGCCAGATATTGCTGGTGATAGCCCTCGGCGTGATAGAACCCGTCGAGCGGCTTGATTTCTGTTGTGATCGCATCGCGCCCAGCCGCTTTGAGAGCGGATTGATAAGCATCGCGGCTTGCGAGCACAGTCTGTATCTGAGCGTCCGTCGTGGTATAAATCGCCGAGCGGTATTGCGTGCCGACATCATTTCCTTGGCGCATGCCCTGGGTCGGATCATGGCTTTCCCAGAACATTTTTAGGATGTCATTGAGCGATACAATAGCTGGGTCAAACACAACGCGCACAACTTCCGTATGGCCCGTCAGGCCGCTGCAGGCCTCTTCATAGGTCGGATTTGGGGTATAGCCGCCCGCATAGCCGACTTGAGTGATATGGACGCCGTCCATCTGCCAGAAGACGCGCTCCGCGCCCCAGAAGCAGCCCAGAGCAACAATGATCTCTTCCATGCCGTCTGGCGTGGGCACGCTCATGTCGCGACCATTCACAAAGTGGGTTGTTTCCGTCGGAATGGCGATGGCGCGACCGGGCAGAGCATCGGCGCGGGTTGGCACGGCGGCAGGCTTGCGGGAAAAGAACATGGAGCATGACTTTCGTTGAGGTTGACGACTCATATGGGGCTTTAGCAGTGCGCCGCAACGCCTATGCTTGAGTTCTGTGATGAGTTCGGTATGGATGCGCGCTCACGGTGAGGTGGCCGAGTGGTCGAAGGCGCACGCCTGGAACGCGTGTAGGCAGCAATGTCTCCAGGGTTCGAATCCCTGTCTCACCGCCATTTTTTCCTTAGTAATGTTTAGCTTAAGATCCGCAGTATTCACCGATGGGTCAGTCCTATTGGTTTCACGCTGTTAGGACCGATTTTCGGGTCTAAAGAGTATCACTTACGGGTTTTCTGGCGTTTGTCGGAATAGAAAATCGATTTGCTCGCCGGTGAGCGGACTATAGACGAGCGCGCAGGATGGCGAGCGGAACTCAATGCTCCCAAAGGACGAGGTCTTAAACGTATAAGGCGCGTCTGCTTCGATGATCCAAGGCATCGTTGATCCAACCCAGGTCCGCAGGATCGCTTCGGGCACTAGCGTCGTTTCACCGCCGGACAGGCTCATCGCCATCGAGGGGTCGCTTTGCAGGAACCAGATGCCGGATATGTCACCGATGTCTGATCCATCTTGTGCGAGGCAGTCCTGCTTGTCTTGCTCAACGCGTTCAGGTGTTCTGAAATCGATGACGCGGCCGTCGATCCCATTGCCACCGCGCCCCATCCAGGCGCTGACATTCTTGATGACGTAGGCTTCCGGTTCGTAGTCCTCCAGCGTGAAGACGAGCGGCTCCGGGCGCGTTGAGCAGGCTGTTTCATCGCCCGGGACAGGGTCGGTATAGTTTACACTGCCGGTTAGGCCGATGCTGCGATCAGAGCGGTCGAGGTCAAGCTCGAGCGTATTGTGGTCATAGGCAAAGTCCGATTTGCATCGGGGATAGGTGACCTCCACGCGTAAAGCCTGCCCTGTTTCATCCTGTGAGATGCGCATCCTGCCAGGCTGAATTGCGCGGATTGGTTTTGCGACGGAGAGCTCCACCCGCGCTTGTTGAGCGCCTTTGAGGACACGGGGTGCGGCGCCTAACTTTCCGAAAGTCCTGTGTCTCTCATACAGGATTTCGTATTCCCCCGGCTCGATATTCTCGAACGTGAAAACCCGTTTTGGATTGTCCGGATTGACCTTGCAAAATTTGGGCACGGGTCCGGTTGGTGCTTCATACCTGAAGGCCCCGAACACAAGAATTTTGCGGGCCTTCGTGTTTACGGCGACCATCAGATCGTCATCGACCGGCTCCCTCAAGCCGCCAGTACAGCGCGATAAACTTAGAGCGACAGTCATCGTCTTTGTTTGTGAATCGAGGCTGACACTGGCGTTCGGCGCGATCAGTAGATGTTCGCTTTTTTCTGGCGTGAGGTCAGGCACAGATTGCGTCTGTCCTTCAGGCCCAGCCCAGACTGACAGGAAGAGACTCATCGCCATGACGGCTAGGCTGATTGGGATGATACGCATGGTCTGCACCTCGGTCCGTTCGCTCTAATCAAGGCAAACCAAGTCACCACTTGCCGGATCGATGTCGAGATTCTGGCAATTCTCAGTGTCTTTTGGCTCCTCGGCGGTGCCTGGAGCCGTGGTGCTTGGGCCGTTAACGGGAAGCAGCGTGTACTTATAGGGCGGGATGCTCGCGACACTGACATCGATACGCCCGTCCGGCTGCACAAGCATTGTTGCGGTTCCAAGCAGGGGCAGGTCTTGGCTTGTGTACTCCGTCGCGCTGATCTGCCGGAAGTCTTTGCCTATGACCATGTTGGGGCGGATTTTCAGGGTCATGGCATGCGTCCAAGGGTCGAGCGCATAGGAGCGCCCGCGGTCAATGCGAATGCGCTTGCCCAGTGTGGAAATCGTATAGTCGCCATCAATTGGAAGGGCTTCGGTCGGTGGGACTTGGGTTTCATATTCAAGGAAGGCATCCATCTGTGGAATGCCGGCGGCCGCGGCGAATGCATCGCCCATCGGGCCGGCTGCAAGGGCTTCGGTTCCGGCGCAGCCTGCACTTGCCAATAGGCCTAAGGCTGCAACTCCTGCCACGATGTTTCGCGCTGATTTTGGTTTGATACTCATGGAAAAGTCTCCCTTAATATAAAGTCTATGAGGAGAGACTACGCCGTCCGGTTTTTGAGGATATGGGGGTGACTACCCAATCTTTTCGATCTGCTTCACGGGGATATCGCAGCGTGCCGTCGTTCCCTTTCCGGGTGTCGAGATGAGCTCGAATGAGCCGCCCAGTTCTTCTACGGCGTCCTGAACGATTGAGAGGCCTAGGCCGGAACCTCCTGAATGGTTGCCGCTGACACCGCGTTTCATAACGTCTTCGATTTGCTGGCGGGACAGGCCCGGACCAGTATCGCTTACGTCAATCGTGACCGTATCATCCATCGTCTCGGCAGATACCGTGACGGTCCCTTTGTCTGTGTAGCGAATGGCGTTGGCCACGAGGTTGCTGACGGTCCGCATCAAGAGAACAGGGTTCGAGGATGTGGTGTCATCGATTTCAAGCTGAAGCTTTAGATCGAGGCCTTTGGCGACGGCCTCACGAATGAACATGGCAACCACGGCTTCTAGGACGAGCGCGATCGGGGTTTCTTCGACATCGGCTTTAGAATGGGTATTTCGTTGGGCAGGCGGCAGGTTTTTATGAGCCAGAGCCTGCAAGTATTCGAAGGCCTCTGAAAGCGGTTTTCGGGCCTCACTATCGTCGGGAAGGTTCTCATGCAGCGCCGCTTGCAGAGAGCTTAATGGCTGTAAAATATCATGGCTCACGTTCTGTAGGCGATTGCGATAGTCAAAGGCGCGAAGGCGCGCTCGCTCATAGGCCGATTGGCTGTCGCGTAGAGCTTCATTCAATCTCAGTTTTTCCCGCGTTGCCCGAAGGTCTGCGATCAAGGCTGCATCGCGCTCTCGCCGGACGCTTGCCACATTCAGAACAATGGCGGTGGCAAACGCGATGACTTCAATCGTCACCAACCAGCGCAGCGTGAAAGGAATACCGCCATACGGGAAGCCGAACGTCTCATCCAAAACCATATAGGCTGAGGCCATGGTCAGGAGCACAGCGCTCATGGTGAAGATCGAGCCGCCTTTTTCGCGATTGAAAATTGCCCAGATGCCGACCCACGCGTGCAAAGCCAGTGAGGCGACACGGCAGGAGAGTGCGATGGGTACGAAGACGTTTCTTGAATCGACGCCAATCAAGAGGTGAAAGAATGAGAAGGCAAAAATTCCGATAATCACACTTCGGAGCAGGAGGTCCAAAATCGGGGCCTTGCCCTTCAAATCGAAAAGGTTGCGGCTCAACAACAGGATCGCGCCATAAGTCCAGAGGTAAATCGCGTCGGTCAGGTGGGTGGTCACAGCATTCTTTGTCGGGATCACTAATTGATCGACATAGCCCTCGACCGACCAGACCGACAGAAGGCTGGTCATCAAAAACAGGCCAAAGCTGACACTCAGCCGCCATCCGGTGAGCCACCATGTCAGAATGGTCAGGAAGAAGGTCGCGCCGATGACCCCGTAAAAAATCGAGGCCCAGAAAATTTCATGCTTGTCGGCGCGTTCAAAGGCGGCCGGATGCGAAATCCGCATGGGCAAAACGGAGTTGTACAGCCCCTCATAATGGACGTAGAGCGTGGTCTCCTCATTGGGTTGAAGCTCTGCATCTGCAACTAGAATTCGGTGATCGACCGGTCGATCAGAGAAGGGCGCTTCATAGGTGTAATCCAGGAACTGGGTGACGGTTTGCCCGTCGTCGGGGGTCAGAAAGAACTGCATGCTCTTGAACGCGACCCTTCGCGTATCAAAGCGCACTGTGATGGGTTCATCCTTGAAATTACGCAGTTTCACGCGCAGCCAGACCGGCCGTGAAATGGCGTCAAAGCTGATATAGCGCGTGTTGAGTTTCTGCCAGTCGTCGGACTGGCTGATCTGCGAGATTGGGACTGTGGGTTCTATGTCTAATAGGGCCTCGCCATACAGTCCTAGAAACCGGCTGGAGAAGTCTTCAACGGGTAGATCAATGACGCCATCATTTATCGGAGGCGCATTTTCACGGGTCGATAGCAGGAAACAGACAAGAAGAGAGATGAGAAAGATCACGACAAGCGTGATCACGCCGCGCACCGCGTTTTTATTCTCAAGGATGCTTATCGACAGGTGGCCAGCCATACCTTCATTTGCCTCCTTTCCTGATCAGCGACTATGGGGACGACTACCCAAATGGTGCGGTCACAGTTGCGTCTGTTCCGCGATCAAGCCTTCACGCAGGGCGTAAGCGATCAGCTCGGCTAGAGAGCTGACGCCGACTTTCTCCATCAAACTGGCGCGATGCTTTTCAACGGTGCGGGGGCTGATACTTAAACGCTCTCCGATGCCGGCATTCTGATAGCCCATAGCGATTAGGGACAGGACTTCGCGCTCTCTATTCGTCAGCGCGGTTTTTCCGGTGGCCTCGTCAAGAATGGTCAAAGCGTCTTTCGCGAAATAGCGCCCGCCCTGTAGCACGGTTTCGAAACACGTCTTCATCTCGCTAGGGCTGCACGATTTGAGAAGAATGCCTTCAACTTCAGCGTCGAGCCAACTGGCGAGAACGCCGGCTGAGGTAAATCCCGTCAGCAGTACAACTGAGGTTTGTTTGCTCCAGCGGCGGGCTTCTGCCAGCACTTCTATGCCTTTGGCGTGCGGCATGGCGGAGTCCACAACGAGAAGGTCCGGTTGATGCTGTTTGACCGCGCTGATCGCGCTTAACCCGTCGGCAACTTCCGCTGCGACGATGATTTGACCGATCTCAGTCAGCACGTTTTTTACACCTTCCCGAACGATCGCATGATCGTCAGCAAGGACAGCTCTATAGGCGGTCTGCTTGGTGGCGATGTCTTCCTCCCTCATCCCCACGAACATTATGATAGGGTTTTAGACGCGAAAACAAGCGATTCCGGCGATTTCAATTTATCGGTCGATAGCGGTTTGGTCTCGCCGTCTCCCAAATTGGGTATCTTCCCCCATACTTTTTTTCATCAATCCTGCGATGCTTCGATCAAAGTTATCGCTTGTGGAGGAACCAAGTCATGTTCGGAATGGCATCGAAATTCACCATTGTCTTAAAGCTCGCCGTCTTATGTCTGGCGGTTGCTTTTATCGGGCAGGGCACAGCCGCTGCCTGCGGGGGAAAGAACGAATCTGTTTGCAGTTGGAAAGTTTTCAAATGCGACAAGAATTATGCGCCGAACAGTAGCGACAAGTGCGTGCGATGCGGCGGAAAGGGGCAGCCCGCCTGTGAAGCTTTGCGTCCCGGAAAACGATGCACAGCCGCTTACACCCAGAAAAACAGTAACGACATTTGCGAAGCGAGAGGCGGAAATAATCAGCCGAAACTTCGCGGCATCGGATATGATTGCCGTCCCGGTCACAATGTCGGCTCAAACGGAAAATGCACAAAATGCGGTGGCACCAATCAGGTGGCCTGCGAAGCTACACGACCGGGTAAACAGTGCACGGTCGCTTATAACCAAAAAAATAGTGACGGGATTTGCGAGCCAAGAGGTGGCAATAACCAACCCAAGCTGAAAGGGATTGGCTATGATTGCCGTCCCGGTTTCAATGTTGGATCTGACGGGAAGTGCACCACATGCGGTGGCACAGATCAGGTTGCGTGCGAGGCCACGCGTCCGGGAGACCGCTGCACCGCCGCTTACACGCAAGCCAATAGCGACGGCATTTGCGAACCTCGCGGCGGCGAAGGCCAGCCGATCATGTCAGGCATCGGCTTTGACTGTCGTCCTGGCTTTAACTGGCAAAAGGATGATGATGGCGAGAAAATCTGTACCGCTTGTGGTGGCACCGGACAGGTTGCCTGTGAAGCCACCCGCCCCGGGACCCGCTGCACAGCCGCCTATACTCAAGCCAATGATGATAGAATTTGCGAGCCGCGTGGCGGCGAAGGTCAGCCGATCTTATCAGGCATCGGGTTTGACTGCCGTCCGGGCTTCAACTGGCGCAAGAATGCTGAAGGTGAGAAATATTGCACCGCTTGCGGCGGAGAAAACCAGATCGGCTGTGAAGCCACGCGCAGCGGTCAAGGATTTTGCAATGAGGGCTATGAATACGATTTGGGTGACAAGCGGTGTTACCTGAAGCCGGGGGAGTATGACGATCCGTTTTACGTCACCAATTATTCCTCAAGCTCTGTCTATGCGACCGTCCACTGGTATGCGACGAATGACGAATTGTGGATCATGGATGAGGCAGAGATTGCCGCCAATTCAACGCATGAGTTCTGGATCGCAGGAGAGCGCACCTGTACGACGGAGAAGTATAATTCTGGGTCAGCCTATGATCCGAGCAATATCGTTCAGGTCATTTTCGGTGACCGGCTGCGTGACACATGCGCCGCGCAACATTTTCAGGTGCTGTTCTGGTCAGATGAATTCGATCGCGTGAAATGGGCCGTCGAAAACGCACTTGTTGGCTCAGTAATACAGATCATGATGGAATACGGTGGAGGAAAAGCCGTTGCAAAGGTGACGAATGGGCTCATTCCGGTCCCGGGTGTGTCTTCGGCAACGGACGCTGTTTCCCTGTGGTTGTTCAACGTCTATCGGGATTTAAGAGACCCAAATGGCGACCTCGCAGAGTTTGGCGTGCACGCTTGGGCCTATAATCTGCCACAGCGCAAAGGCTGGGTTGCCTATTGGGGTGAAGACTATCGTCCGGATTTCGGTTTGACGACGAGTGAAACGCCGAACCACGAAGCGCTCTTGCACCCTTGCGAACGCGGTGGATTTTCTTGGGCCACAGCGCCAAATGACGATGGTGATCTTGTTGGCGGTATCGAAATCCCCGATGCAGGCGACTGTGACGATTGGGAGCCCTCAAGCGCCAGTGTACCATTGACCGTAACGGCAAGCTATGGATCTCGGGTGGCTCAAAGTGTCAGCGCAGCCCCTGTTTCACTGGTTGGCAGTCTCTGGATGTTCGAGATTCAGGGAAATAAGTTCTACCTGAAAGTCACGGATCAGCGTTCGAACACGATTAGCGTGCAGCGTGCCAACTCTACAGAGCAAACGACCTATACGCGATCTGCATCAGGAAACTATGTCGCGGCTGACGGGCAGCGTCTCGCCTTTACCAATGCCACGACAGGTCAATGGATTTCTGCTGATGGGGCGGCGCGCTATACGATGTCTCGTGTGAACTGATCTAGCGGTTATTCAAAGACGGTAGTTTGGCGGGCGCGGTTTCATATCGCGCCCGTTTTCCCATTTGCGGTCTGACACCCGTCACTCGCCGATGCAGGGCTCGGCGGTGACCATTTTGGATCTTACATGCTCTTCCAGCCGGTTTTGCCGGATATCGCGGCGGGTGTCACAGCTGAGATGAGCCAGCCGTGAGCCGCCTATATTTCACCACCGGCCTGACGGCCATTTCAACCGCATCTTTACACTGTTTGTGCATAAGACGCGCTGAACCTCGCGAGTGCATCCAGGGTCGATAACAGGAATGGGCGATTTGAAAAAACCACCGTTGATCCTTGATCTTGACGGAACACTGATCCGCAACGATTTGACGTTTGAGCTTTTCGTTCTGTGCGCGAGATGGAACCCGTTTCTGCTGATTTATGCGCTGTTTAGGGCGATCGGAGACCGACCTGGCGCGAAGCGGATGTTGGCGGATCGGTTTAAAGACCAGATTGATCCGGCTGATCTGCCTTATCAGGACGAGGTCCTGGACCTCGCTAAGCAGTACAAAAATGACGGCCATGACGTCGAACTGGTGTCGGGCTCTGATGAGACCCTGGTCAAAGCCATTTCAGATTATCACGGATTTTCGGCCTATCGGGGGACAGAGCCTGGCAAGAACCTGACATCACACAATAAGGCTGCATATCTTCGCGAGCGTCACGGCGAGGATTTCCTGTATGCGGGGAATTCGACCGCGGACTATGCTGTCTGGCGGGCAGGGCAGGGCGGTTATGGCATCAGCGCGCCGTCGAAGTCTTATCAGCTCACGCGCGATGATGGCTCAGAGGTGCAGGTCAAACAGCTCAAAGCGCGCCGCAGCGAGTTGCCTGCACTGATCAAAAGCCTGCGCATGCATCAATGGGCGAAGAACGCCCTCCTGTTTGTTGTTCCGGCGATCCAGGTCGTCAATCTGACCCAGTTTGACTTCATCAAGCTGTTTTGGGCTTTCTTCTGCTTTTCCCTTTTGGCCAGCGCAACGTATGTTCTGAATGACCTGTTTGACCTTCAGGATGATCGCAAACACCGCACGAAGCGTCATCGCCCACTGGCGAGCGGTCATCTCAGCGTCCCTATCGCGGTTTGGTTTGTCCTGTTTGCGATCCCGACTTCTCTCGCGCTCGCCTTTCTAATCGAGTCAGCTTTTGGATGGGCGTCTGTCGCCTATTTCAGCGTGGCGGCGGCTTATTCGTTCCGATTGAAGCGTTTAGCCGTGGCTGACGTTTTCACGCTGTCGGGCCTTTTTTCATTGCGCGTGATTGCAGGGGCCTATGTTGTCGGTTTTCCGCCTTCTGGATGGCTGTTGACCTTTATCGGCAGCTTTTTTCTCTCCCTTGCCATCGGAAAACGGTTTGTAGAGATTCGCGCGCTTGCCCCGAACACAGCCGTAGCGGGGCAGGGCTATACGTCGGACGATGCGATCCCGATGCTCACCGCCGGGGTTGCGATTGGCACGATCCCGGTGCTCGCTGTGCTGATCTACGGTCTTTCCGCGCCGATTACGGTTTTCCAGTCAGAGACGGTCGTTCTGGTCGGCTCAGCAATCCTTCTTGCCTGGCTTCTCCGGTTTTGGCTGCTAGCTTGGCGAGGCGAGGTGAGCGACGATCCGGTTGTTTATGCGTTCAAAGACAAAACCAGTCTGGTCATGCTGAGCATGGTCACGCTGATCTTCGCTTATGATTTGACAGGTCCGCTATGGCGCAACCTGTTTTAAGCTGGGGCCGCGTCTTCCGCTATGATCATGACGTGTCCCATTTGGCGCGGCTTGATCGCGTGGGCTTTCCAGAATTTGATAACCGTACACCACTGCACAATTTCTAGTAGAATTAAGACCGTCCTAACCTTGGGGCGCGATTTTGCACTCAGATCTTAGGTTGGAGTGCACATGTTGCGTCATGGTCTTCTCGCAGGGGTGTGCCTGTTCTCTTTGGCGGCTGTGGCTGAGGCGCAGATTTCTGCGAGCGTCTCTTTTGATCCTGCTGATAGCGCGCGGACATCTATGGATGTTGGTGGTGCATGGGATGGGACGGCCGATGTAACTGCAATAGGCGACCGGTTTAGCCTAAGCGTGACGAATACAAGCGCGACTGAGACAGCTTATGATCTCGTCCTTTCTGCAAGTGTGCCGACCGGATTTACAGAAATCACGTCGAGCTTGAACGTTGCGGTGTCTGGAAGCGGGACATGCGGTCTTGCGCCATCAATCTCCGTTACGCGAGTCGGCGATGATTTGATCTTTGATACATCGGGTTATGACCTGCCCGCCGATTGTGCGCTGGACTTGGACTTTGGCCTGATTGCTCCGTCAGGGACGGCCAGCGGGACATATTCCGTTGGGTTTACCGCGCAATCGTCAAGTATTGAGGGCGATCCGGCAGATACGACTCGAAACTCAGATGAGAGCTTTGTCGTCAATAATGGCGCGGTGATCTTTGAAAAGACGCCCGCAGTGACAACTGCTCAATTCGGCGACTCTGTCAGCTGGACGCTCACGGCCAGAAATAGCGGCCTGGGGGGCTTATTTGATGTCGCGATCGATGAGAGCGGCATCGGCGCGGGTCTCAGCTTTGATAGCATAACGCCCGTGGGACCGGCTTCGCCGAGCACGATCGTGTCCGGATCAACGGCAACTTTACCATATCTCGCACCCGGAGAGACGTTTTCAGTCACGGTTGATGCGACGGTTGCCCAGTGTGACGCGCTTACTAATCTTGCAGCCTTGAGCGAACGTACAGGTCTCTTGAGTGACAGCGCGGATGCGAGTGTTCAGCTCGATCTGCAAACGCCAGAGATCAGTTACACGATCAGTTCGACGCCTGTGCCGTTTGGGGGAACCGGGACTTACTCTGTTGAAATCACCAATAGCGGTGCAGGGGATGCCAGCAATTTTCGCCTCGACACGAATTTGAACGGACAGGCGCTGAATGTCGTGTCTGTGTCATCTGGCTGGACTTATAATGCGGGTACTGGCGAGGTGAGCTATGACGCTGGGGCGTTCGCGGCTGGAGCTACAGAAACAGTCGTCATCACGGTTGAGGACGATGCGAATAAATGCTCCGTCGCACAGAGCGTTACAGCGACATTCCTCTCTACATTTGAAGACGATTGCGGGACGGAATTTACAACCCCGGCAGACCTCGCAACGATTTCATTCAATCAGGTTCCGGGCATCAACATTGAGGAAGGAACCGACCCGCGTTTAGAGACGGCCCAGTCAGGTAGCTATCTGGTGACCGTCAGCGCGACCAATGCGTCTTCCTTGGACGACGATCCTGTGATTGTGACCTATAAATTGCCGGGTGCGATTGAGGACGGGGCGCTCCTGACGCCGTCTAGCGGAACCTATACGTGTTCGGGCTTGTGCGGCGCTGGCGATACGGTTGAATGGTCAATCCCGCGTGCAAATCTTGCCTCATCGCAGACCCTGCAGGTCGGGATCACAACCTCATCTGATCCGTGCGACGCGGGCGCGACTTATACAGGCCCTGCAAGTGTCTCGACCAGTTTTGCGGCGGGCCAGTGTGCCCTGGACGATACTGAGCAACGCGGTTTCCTGCTGTCGAACAACACCTTCTTTCAAGCGACCCAGCGGTTTAATCAAACAGGCTCTCCGTTTGAGACGGGTGCGCCCGATGATGGCGATGACACTCAGCAAGAAGGCGAGGGAGAGCAGGCCTTCTTCGAAGCCGAATATGAGTTTGATCCAGCCGACACGGGGGTTTGGATTGGATCAACCTATGAAGACGATTTTGGCGGCCTCGCCGATGTTGCCCTGAATGCGTCCTCGCTGGAATACAGCTTCAATAGCGGTGCCTGGACGACTGTGCCGTCTGCATCAATCTCCGGCGGGACTGGCACGTTTTCAATTGATCTTGGGTTTCTGGATAGCGTTGATACGGACTCGACCGTTGGTGGCGATAGCCTCCGCATTCGTTATCAGCTGACAGCACCGGATTCTGTTTTGAATGGCGCGGAATTCCGCCGTGTGGATCAGTTTAGTCGGCTTGAGGTTCAGACAGGTCTGCAAAACAGTACGTCCTGCGCGGTAAGTACGAATGCGGTCTATGCACAAGGCGACCGGGTCACATGGCAGCGCGCTGTTGGTGAAGTTGGCATCACCCTGAACGACAATATCGTCGACGTCTGTGAGGTTCTGAATGCCGATATAACGGTCAATAATCGCAATAATGCATTCCCGATCCGCAATGTTCTCGCCGCGCTTAATCTGGGCAGCGATTATGAGTTGGTGACACCGTCTACGCCAACTTATTCCGGTGGATTCGGTGGAAGTGCCAGCGTAACCAACGATGATACCGGACCTGATTTTACCCTGAATGATGAAAGCCTGTCGTCTCAAGGAACGGCCCGTGTACAGGTTCGCCGCCGTGCGAGTGCGTCAAATCAAGGCGGCGCTTTGAGCACGACACTGACCTATGACGATATGGAAACGGCACCTGCAGGCAGCCGTGTTTTTTCTGACAGCGCGAGTGATGCACCGACCCTCGTAAATACCGCAGAACTCGACATTTTCGTTGCGCCCTCAACGCTGCCCGTCACGACGGATACGGTGAGTTGGGCGATCACGGTTCGCAATGTTGATGCTGGAACGGCTTTTAATGCTGTTGTCTCTGATACAATTCCGGCAGGGCTTGTCTTTGATGCCGCTGACATTGCGGCCATGGATGCTGCGAATTCGGCGAGCGCGAGCGTGTCTGGCGACACGGTGGAATGGGCCATCGGGGATTTGGCGCCCGGTGGATCGACTATTCTGAACGTTATTGCCTCAGTTGAAGGCACGACATGTTCCATTCCGAGCGGGGCTAATTTGGTCAATGCGCAATGGGGCTGTGGCGGGTTTCTGGCCCAGACCGCCGTTAATACGCGACCGGATCTGACATTTCCCACGGGCAAAATGGAAGTCATTCACGACACCACAGGCGCTTTCGCGTCGCTCTGTGGGACCGGAGAAGTGGTTATCATCGCGCGCAATACCGGCGTTGCAGAGATCACAAATGTTGAGGTCACGGAACTTCTGAGCACCGCGTCCACTGGCATCAGCTTGGTTGCAAACAGCGTTGAGTATCAGGTTAGCGGAAGCAGTACATGGACTCCTGCGGGTAGCGTGACAGCTAGCTCGACGCTCACGTTTGATTCCACGAATATCCCGCCACTCGCCTTGCTGAGTGCCAATGGTGAAAACGGCGATGAGGTTCGCATTCGCTTCGGGATTAACACGACCGCTCTGACCAATGGAAATGCCGGGATTACGGTCTCTGGGGAGGGCAAGCTTCATTGCGGAAACTCGGTTACTAGCCCCGGCTCAGCCTTCACGATTCCAGTCGACAAACCCCGCATGCGGGTCAGCAAAGTTGGGCGCAATAGCACAACGGGCGGCAGCGACGGAGAAACAGTCTACGCGGCGCCGGGCGATACAATTGTCTGGACAGTCACTGTTCGAAATCAGGGTGAAATCGCCACGAACGAGCTACGTATTCGCGATATATTGGCTGGCTCAAATGGCACGGCCACGATTGTCGGGCCGGGCATCAGCCAGAGCGTCACCTCTGATTATGTCGCCATTACCGAGATCGCAGCCGGTAGCAGCGCGACGTACACGATTACAGAAGTGCTTGGCTCAACCTGCGTCACCGCGCCGAATACAGCGGATGTGACATGGGGCTGTGTCGCGACTGCGACGGGAAGCGCTTCTGAACTCTCCAGCCCGACTGACAATGAGGATGATGCTGACCTCGCTATGATCCCGCTGAGTGCTGACATTGATATTCAGCAGACGATTACCAACGCGCTCGGCACAGGCGCACCAACAACCAATGGCCGTGTCCGCCTTGAGATTACCAACAATAGCGCCCCGTTCACTGCAGCAGCGATCACGAACACGCTGCCGACGGGCTTTCGTTATGATGCTTCTATCGCGCCGACCTTCACGAACACAGATACAGGCGCGGATGCTTATGACGCTGTATCAATTGATGCGACGACGCCGAGCGCGCCAGTCCTGACGTTCAATCGCGGCGGTTCAGCCGGTTATCTGCGCCATGGTGAGACGATTGTCGTCGAGTTTGCCATCTATCAGGACGGCTCTCTGGATACGACTTCTGATGCGACAGTGCGCGAAGAAGATGTCGGTGATTCTGACCCTGCAGTACCGGTCGACAGCTCTAATCAAGTCACACTAAACTATGAAAGCGGATGTGGGATATCGGGCTCCAAGTCAGTCAGTCAGGCCGTAGCACCTCTAACGCCTGATCTGGACGTGGATATTTCCGATCCGATTTCACGCATCGTTTCCGGCGTTGGTGCAAATGAGACTTACGCGATTGTCGTTACCAATAATGGAGAAACGGCGGCTGAGAATGGCACGCTAGAGATTACGCTGGGCACAGGATGGAGCGGCACTGTTCCAACCGGCTGTACAGGCCCTATTCCCGGTACGCTGACCTGCAGCCTGTCTGGCGGCGCAGCGCTCGGCACAGGGGCCTCGCGGACGTTCAATCTTGCGCTCAGCGTTGATAATGAGACAGGCGATCTCGGCGTTGCAGCAAGCGTTACAGGCGAAATCCTGAATGCAGCCAATGCGTCTACCGGCGGCAATTACAGCTTTGATGCGATAGAGGCTCAGACGCTCGGCTTTCGCCAAAGCCTGACATTGCAAAGCACGTCAGAGACCGATTTCGATAACGATACCGACCTTCAAATCGGCGAAGAAGCGACCCTGCGCATTGAATCGGTCTGGTTTGGCGGCGGCACGTCGACCATCAGCGATCCTCAAATCGAGCTGGATTTTGAGCGACTGACAGGTTTCACGCCAATCAGCGAGACCGTCACGACGGGACAGACGATCACAGCAGAAACACAGTTCGGGACCGGTGCGCCAAATTCCATTCTCTATGATTTCGCGGACTTCACTGGCGGTGATACAATCACGATTGATGTCACAGTCCGTGCACTGAACAACGCGGCCAACACGGCCGGATCTGATTTCGACGTTGTCTCTGCTGCGAGTAGCGAATTTGCAGGGATCGTCTACGATGAAACGGCGACGGGCTTCCCGGCTGAGTCTGGCCGAACCGTCACCCTCGAGTTCGAGCGTCCCGCACTTACCGTTGTGAAAGAAGTCCGAAACGTCACACTGAGCGGAACGTTCGACGTCACTGCGGAAGGCGACGCGTCTGACGTGTTTGAATATCGCATTACGCTGGAAAATACCGGCTCTGCGCCCGCCTTTGATCTCTCCATTATCGACACAGTGCCTGACGATCTCACTGTTCTGGATTTCGCAACAGACACGATCGATAATGATGGTGACGGTGCCTCTGAGGAAACTGATGAAGGCAATGTTGCAGGACAGGTTATCACGTTCAATCGCACGACAACGGATGAGGGGAAGCTTGCCCAACTTGATGACGGGGAGACGCTGACGCTGCTCTACCGCGCGACAGCAAATGCGTCTGTCAGCCCAAGTGAGGACCTCGTCAATTCGGCTGATTACCTCTTCGATACACTGGATGGTGCGAGTGGAAGTCAGACATCGCCAACGGGGGCGAATAATACGTCCAACGGCGCTTTCGAAGACGGAGACACTGTTACAGCGACCATTACGATTGTGGCTGTGGACCTGACGAAAACGCTGACGCTCACCTCTGTCGGTGCGGATACGTCGACGGATCTTGTGGTTGGCGAGCAGGCCTCGTTTGAGCTGGCCATCGTCTTGCCAGCGGGAACGGTTGAGAACTTTATTGTCGAGGATGCGCTACCTGAAGGCCTTGCGCTGGTGGCCCGTGATGCTGTCGTCTTCGGTAGCGGTGTGTCGTGTGCGACATCGAACACGCTACCAGCCAGCTTGCCAGCGTCGGGCGATCCTTTGTCAGCCAGTTGGGATTTTGGAACCTGTACGATCAATCCTGTTGCGGATGCTGATCGGACTGTGACGGTGGGATATACAGGACAGGTTGAGAATATCGCGGCGGTCGAAGATGGCGATACGCTTACCAATGCGGCTCAGTTCAATCATGATGGCTTGAGCGATCCCATCGTCGCAGTGCCGGTCGATTTGACCATTGTTGAACCCAATTTGACTTTAAGCCTCGTCGCTTCGCCGACCAGCAATATTGATGCAGGTCAGCTTGTGACGGTGACTTATACGTTGGGCAATTCCGGGAATGCGCCGGCTTTCAATGTTGATTTGGCGACCCTGTTAAATGACAATGGCGTCGATGATGGCGCGGATGGCGACGTCAATATGACCGTCGCCTTCGGTGATGCCGCGCGCGATGTTGAGCTACTCAGCTGCGAAGTCGCGACTGTCAATGATACGACAGCGTCGCCTGGCGATTTCCTGTTCAGTCACGATGAGGGTGACGGCGACGATGATGGCAATGATGAGGATGCTGATTGCCGCAGTCTGTATCAAAATCTGTCCACGAACGGTTTTGCCTCTGGATCGAGTTTGACCTTTACCACAACCTATCGCGCGGATGCCAATATTGTTCTGGAAACGGACTATATTCTGGCTACGCTCGCCGAAGCGACTTCTCTGCCTAGCAGTGTGAGCAGCTTTGGCGACGATGATTATGAACGCACGGCCGCAAATGATCCGACCTCGAATACTTACTATACGCAGACAGCGAGTGATGATCTTGCTTCCCGCAATGTCCCGAACCCGCAAAAGGCGTTCACAGCGACAAGTGACGCCAATACCAGCCCTGAAACCGGGTCCGCGATCAATGTTGCAATCGGCGAGACCTACACGGCTGAACTGACCTATCGCTTCGACGAGGGCCTGACGCGGCGTGTAACTTCGCGTGAGCGCGTTCGTCTGGAAACTACAAACATCCCAGCGGACATGGAGCTGATTTCCGCGCGTATCCGCCGGACCAATGAAGGACTGACGGCTGAGGAAGACCCCGGAGGCATTAATACCACAGCGGTCGGCACTTATGTGGATGTCACCTCTCTCATCGTTGAAGGCACCAGCGGATCGTGGACGAGTTTCACTCTTGAGCTTGGCGATGTGACACATGCCGGAACCAGCGGTGCCTTCAATAATGGGCGCGATATTGAGAGCTTCGTTGTCGAATATACGCTGCGCGTTCGTGACGTGACGGAGAATTCTGAGGCGCTCCGTCTGCGCGATCAGGCGCAGATGCGTCCCTATGACGGTGATGATACAAGCATCGGCTTTCAGACCGGTGGGAATGTCTACGCCACGATCGTTGAGCCGGAAATTACGGTCACGAAATCCAGCAATGATACAGACGGTATCCTGTCTGGCGGTGAAGCAGTGACATACACGCTAACGGCCAGCAATGCCGGAACGGGGCCAGCTTATAATCCCGTTCTGGAAGATACGCTGCCCCCAGCGCTGCGTGCTAATGGCTTGAGCGCTGTGTCAATTACGGTTGATGGCGCGGCTCCCACGTCTTCCCCAGTGTTGAGCTACAATGCGACGACCGGTCTGGCGCGCTGGAGTTTTGGTGATGGTGACCCATTGCTACCAGGCGATGATATTCAGATCGTGTATACCGCGACTGCGGATGCAACGGTCACACCGGGCAGTGTGCACACCAATGCATTCGAAGTGGCCGCTTACTACTCACAATCGAGCAGTCAGCCGATTGAGCGGCGCCAATATGAGCGAAGCAATATTGCGATTGTCACACTGGGCGCGCCTGAGATCGCGTTTATCCCAGACCAGCTCTCCTCGACCCAGCCGGGATCAACGGTGATTTACCCTCACATCCTGCAAGTGCCGACGAGCCTCGCGGGCAGCACGCTTGATTTTGTGACGTCTAGCTCACGTGGTCTGGGCTGGCAGATTTGGTATGACGCAGATGGCAGCGGGACACTGAGCGGTGGCGATAGCCGCTGGACCAATGGCGCAACACTGCCGGGCACGGGCGATCTGCAATTCTTTGTGCAGGCGCAGGTTCCGAATACGGCTCATGACGGCTGGCGCGATATTACAACAGTGACGGCGAGTGTCGGGTTCGGCGGCGTGACGTTGAGCGGACAAGTCACTGACATTACGAACGTGTCCAGCCTTCAGGCGGGCGAGCTGTCTGCTGGGAAATTCATGGCGATTGACCGCGACTGTGATGGCAGCCTGAGTGATGAAAGCGCAGGCGATGCGACGTTCGAGATCGCCAAGGGCGCTGCTCCGGGCGAATGCGTGATCTATCGCATCAGTTTCCGCAATGAAGGCACGGGCGCAGTGACCAATGTTGATGTGCGCGACATGACACCTGCCTTCACGGTCTATGTCGGTGGATCGGCCGCTTATGAGACGACGCCGTCGGGACTTGTTTCTGGAACCGCGAGTACGCCGGCAGCTAATGATAATGGCGCGCTGTCCTTCCCTTACACAGGAAGCCTGTCTTCAGGCGATGAGGGCGCTGTGACTTATGGAGTTCGAGTTGGTGATTAAGGGCGGATTACGACTTGGCGCACTCGTTGCCTTGAGCGCAGCCTTGCTGGACGGAACAGCTTGGTTGGCGTTTGCAGACACGCCTGAGGCGGGTACGAATATCGTCAATCAGGCAACTGTTCTGTATACGGATGCTGAGGGCACTGACCGCGAGGCGACGACGAATGAGGTCATCCTGTTCGTTCAGGCGGTCTATTCCTCAACGCTGGAGGCGGATCAGTCGCGCAATGTAGCCGCTGGCGGTGATGCGCGGTTCATTCACACGCTGACCAATACAGGCAACTCGAGTAATACGTTCTGTATCAGCGCGAGCGATCTAGGCAGTGATAGCGGCGATTTTGAGCGCATCGATATTGTGTTGGACGCGAATGGCGACGGCGAAGCCAACTCGGATGAGCAGATCGTGTTTTCCAGCTCCGCAAGTGCGGCAGGTGAGCTTGTCGTTAATGGTGGTCAGGCCGTTGGACTGATCGCAGTTGGACGTATTCCGGCTGGTGCAAGCGCCGGCCAGACGTACGGTTTGGATTTATCCGTTAGCTCTCAAGATGGAACCGGAACATGCGGCACAGGCCTGCCCGAAGATCTCGGTGCAGATGCTGACAGTACAGATGGCACGAACCGCGATATCGCGACGGTCACATCCGATGCTGTGTTGGAGGTTACCAAAGCGTCGGAGTACAATCCTGGTCTCGCAAATGATCTGAGTGATGATCAAATCGACTATATTATCCGTGTGCGGAACACAGGTGTGATCGATGCCGCAGACGTCCTCATCACGGACGTTCTGCCGACAAGTGTGACCTTTGACAGTTTCACCACTACGACCAATGGTGAGACGCATCTTTCAGGCGAGGTGACGGCGAGCGCCGCAACACTGGCCGTAAACGATGAAATCGAAATCCGGTTTACGGTGAACGTAGATTCAACGCTCGGGTTTACTGGCGGTCCACTGATCATTGAAAACACAGCGAGCGCTGAGGCGGATACAGACGGTGTTGCTGGTCGTGAAGCTGCTATCGAGTCCAATACTGTACGTGATGAGATCGACCCCGTTTACGCGGTGATTCTGTCTGACATTGGCGGCGCGGCAAGCCCGGGCGCTAATGACGGCGCTGACGATGATGGTACAGTGAATGATATTCAGCTGGTCGATACGGCTGCGCCGGGGGACACCGTCCGCTTCACTCTGACGATCACAAATAACGGCAATACCACGGATACGTTTAATCTGACCGAGACCAGCCGCGCAGGCTGGTTCAATGGGGCAGGGCTTCGCTATCTGAACGCTGATTTCGCGACACCGCTACTCGATACGACTGGGGATGGCATTTCCGACACTGGTCCTCTGGCGCCGGGTGAGAGCCTGACCTTCATGGTCGAGGCTGCGCTTCCTTTTACCGAACCAGCATCACCGCATACGTTGGGTTTGCTGGCGACATCGACAGCTGATTTGAGCGGCGGCGCTGTGAATGTCAGTGATCCGACAACCCTTGCGATCGGGAGTGGATTGGCGCCGGCTGTCGACATCGCAAATTCTGCAGGTGCGACCGGCCTGAATGATGGCGGTGCAGTGAATGCTGATCCCGATACTGCTGTGACAACAACGCTTAGCGGAGCGCCCGGAAACACAGTCGTGTTTGATCTTTTCATCGCGAATGAGGGGTCTGGACCGGACAATTTTGCACTGGCAGCTTTTGCCAATGCAGCGGCAACAAATGATTTACCGGACGGATGGAGCGTTGTTTTTATTGCGCTTGATGGAACACCAATCACGGCGACCGGTCGTGTCAATGCTGGAACCGTGTTTGCCTATCAGGCGCGCGTGACCGTTGATGCAAATGCGGTTGATGGCGCAACGCAGAGCGTCTTTTTCCAAGCGTCCTCATTCGATACCGGTGTCAGTGATATCAAACAGGATGCGGTGAGCGTTAGCGCCATACCCGCTATTACTTTGACTCCGGATCAGTTCGGCCAGATCGCAGCTTGTGGACGCAAAGAGCATTTTCATACGCTGCGAAATTCTGGCGGGACAGGCGAAAGCGTGACTTTCACCGTTGTCAGTCAAAGCGCACTGGCCTCAGAAATTCGATTGCCAACATCCGTCTTATCTGGCGGTCCGGCGACGTATCAGGATGTCGCTTTGCTCGCGCCCGGTGACCCGATCGCCGTGCTGAGCTCAGGATCTTGGGCGACGGTCAGCTTGATCACAGACGGGTCCGGCGGTGTCGCGATCCCGCTCAGTTCCGGTGATGAAACGCGTATTATAGCGCGTATTCTGGCAAGTTGTGATGCCGCGCCGGGTACAGTTGATGTCCTCATCTTGGAAGCAGAAACGCTGGATGGTGACGCAGACGCGCGGGTGACCGATACGACGACTGTGGCCAATGCGCGTCTCGACATCATGAAGCTCGGCGCTTTGGATACCTCCTGTCTGGGCGGTGCTGACACCGCTTTCGATGATGCGCGTGTTCAGGCCGGGCCTGGCGACTGCGTGATTTGGCAGATCACCCTCAAGAATGCCGGTGTTGAGCCGGTTTGTGACGTGACAGCACGTGACGCTGCGCCTGCATTTACGTCAATTTTCGGCAGTGTGTTAATCACTCAGCAACCCAATCCGGGCACTGGTCTTTGCAACGTAAACGGGAATGAGTTCGCGTGCACCCTTGGAAATTCCATCGATATTGATGGCGATTCCACCGATGAAAATCACTGTCTGCGCGGTGGTGAGGAAGCACAAGTTCAATTCTCGGTCAGTATTGAATAGGAGATCTGATATGTTGAAATTGCTTGCATCCGCACTGGCATCTGTCTTTTTGATCGCAGGGTCTGCTCATGCCAATGGGCCGCTGAAAAGCACGCTTGAGGCTTACATTGTTGGCACTGATGAGGACGGCACTGAAACGCTGACGCCTACGGAAGAAATTACGCCGGGTGAGACGATCGAATATGTTCTGACCTACGAAAACCTGAGCGAGAATGACCTGAATGGCCTCGTCATCAGTGCACCTATCCCGGCTTCTACGACCTTTGTGGTCGGTAGCCAGACGGAAGGGACAGAATCCGTCTTTGAAGTTAGCGCTGACGATGGCGCGACATGGGGTGAGATGCCGCTTATGCTGCCAACTGATGAAGGTGAAGAAGAAATTCCGGTGAACGAATATGATGTTGTGCGCTGGGTGCCAAATGGCGCGATCGCAGCCGGTGAGACATGGCGGTTTGAATATCGTACCAGTGTAGACTGACTTGCGATCATCAATGATCAATTACAAAGGGCTCTTCAGAGCCCTTTTTCATGGGTTACTGACTGGTAAAAATGCAGGCTTTTGTGCAATTTAAAGTAGTAAAAAGCAGCTAAATTAAGTCGTCATTTACCCTGAATTCCTAAGCCTGATCGGGTCAATAGTCTTTGCTGATGGGAACAGGACATGCCTCAATTCAAATCTGCTCGAACGCTTCGTGCAACACTGACCGCAAGCGCAGCCGTTTCAGCGCTTCTCTTTACTGCCGGCGCTGCTTCAGCGCTCACCGATGCGGGTCAACGTATCCAGAACCAGGCGACAGCGACCTATAAGGACGCGCTCGGAAACGACTATACGGCGCAGTCAAATCTGGCATCGGTTGAGGTCAAACAGGTTTATTTCGCGACCCTTGAGAGTGATGCGACGCGTACGGTTGCGTCAAATCAAACGGCTTATTTCCAGCATACTCTGACCAATACAGGTAATGGCGAAGACACCTATACCATCAGCGTTGCGCAGGACATTGTAGGTGCCACTGACAGCGGCGATTTTACGACGCTCGAGGTTTATGTCGATGAGAATGATAATGGTGTTGTCGATGCCGGCGAGCTTCCGGTTACGTCTTACACTCTGGCGGCTGGTGAGCAGGTTAGCCTCGTTGTTGCGGGTCTGGTTCCTACTGCAACGCCGGGCGCAACGTTCGACTCGACTTTAACGGTTACAACTTCAAATGGTACAGTCGAAGACCTGACAGCCAGTGGCGGCATTGACGGTGCAGATGGTACAAACGAAGACCGCGCGACGGTTTCTGGTGACGCTGTTCTGAACGTCTTTAAATCCTCTGTGCATGATGAGGTGAACAATCAGATTACCTATACAGTGACGGTGACCAATACCGGTAATACCGACGCGCAAGACGTTGTCTTGCTCGACGGTCTGCCGGAAGGCACGACCCTGGTTGGCGGCACAGTCACAGCGTCCGGCTTCGGTACGGGCATCGACGCAAACGATACCAGCATTACATTCGGAACACTGAATGAGATTACAATCGGCCTCGACCTGAATGGTGACGGTGATCCGTCTGATGCTGATGAAAGTGCTCTTGGCCTCGATCTGAACACTGATGGGGATACCTCTGACAGTGGCATAAGCGGCGTTTATGGTGTCGATGACGTCCTACCGCCTGCGACCTCTGTCGAGTTCAATTTCACGGTATCATATGATCCCGCAGTCCTCGGCGCCGATGAGTTGATCGAGAATATCGGTCACGTATCTGCCGATCTGGATGGCGATGGCACGACAGATGGCAGCATTCCGTCGACCAAGACCACAGACACTGTCCCGCAAAACTTCGCTGTAACAGTGACCGATACGGGCACAGGTGCGAATGCGACAGCCAATGATGGTGGCGACGATGATGCGACCAGCAATGACAGCCAGCAGGTTGATACCGCTCAAGCCGGTGAACTCGTCGTGTTCACGCACATCATTACGAATACGGGCAATGGCACGGATACATTTGAGCTTGAGATCGACAATATTTCCGGCTTCCCGGCAGGGACAAGCTACACGATCTGGAATGAGACCGGGACGGTTCAACTGCTCAATACAAATAGTGAAGGCGGTGTCGACACGGGTCCAATGGATGCCGGTGAAGTTCTTACTGTAACTGTTCAGGTACAGTTGCCGCCGAATGGTAGCCGCTCAACAGCAAGCACATATGATCTGGTTGCTACGTCTGCGGAAGATCCGTCTTCCACGCCAGCGACAGATAATACTGAAGGTGAGTTGCTGGAGATTATCGCGCCGACGGTCGACCTGTCGAATACGACATCAGACAGCGATATTTCAGCCAACCTTCACGTCTTCAATGCGGGTGACAATCCGATCACGACACAGTCGGCTAATCCCGGCGACATGGTGACCTTCCCGCTCTTCATTCAGAATGATAGTCAGGTCGCCGACAGCTTCCAGCTTTCAGCCGGCGGAACATTTACGAGCGTGAACAATCCGCTCGGGGCTTTACCGTCCGGCTGGTCTGTGACCTTCCGCGATAGTGGTGGCTCTGTGATTACGACGACACCATCGATTGCGTCCGGTGATAGCCTTCAGATTTCAGCCGAGGTGATGATCCCCTCGCTGGAGTCTCAAGCGCTCGCTGACTATGAGGCCGACATTGATGGCAGCGGTTCGAGAAGCCTTGATGGTGGTTCTGGCACCGGTGCCGGGGATGGTGATGGCGATTACGGTATCTTCTTCCGCGTCGTTTCGGTGAATTCGGGCGCAGCTGACGTCAAACTCGATGCTGTCGACGTGCTTCCAAACGAAGAGCTGACGCTGCTTCAGGACAATGCCGGACAAATTCAGCCCGGTGGTTCAATCGACTATCCGCATACGTTGCAAAATGACGGCAACACTGATGAGCGTGTGGCTCTCTCAGCAGCGAATGGAACCAATAATTGGTCGAACAATCTGTTGGTGGACACGGATGGTGACGGTCTGCCGGATACCCCGTTTGCAAGCCTTGGAAATGGCGACAGTTTCTTCATTCTCGATGAGACAGGTACGCCAAAGTCGGTGACTTTGGATGCGGATCTGACCTTCCCGCTTCTACCGGGTGAAAGTGTTGACTTCACGGTCCGCGTCTTCGCACCGACAAGCGCGCCAAATGGACAGCTAGACATCGTGACCGTCACCGCGAGCTATAATGGTGGCACCAATGATGTGACCAATGTTGACCGCTCAGAAGTGGTTGAGGCACAGCTTCGCCTCCTGAAAACGGCTTCCGTTGATGAAAACTGCGCCGGCTCAGCCACGGCTGATCTTGGTCCGGACGGTCCGTTTACGGAGAATACCAATCAGGCGGACCCAGGTGACTGTGTCGTCTGGCAGGTTGTTGCTACAAATGCCGGTGTCGACACGCTAACCGATGTCGAGATTACCGACTCTATCCCTGACTTCTCAACTTATGAGACCGGTACACTCCGCATCTGTGAAGGCAATGCCGGACAAGGCGTTGTGCCCGCACCGACTTGTAACTTCGAAATACTGTCAGATGGAACCGGCGATGATGAAGGTCAATTCACCTCCGGTGATATCCGCTACACGCTCGGTGCAGGGAGCAATCCGAAGCTTCGCAATGGCGGAACCGTAATTGCGACAATCCCATCGGGCGAAAGTGTAACCGTCCGTTTCTCCAGCGAAGTCGAATAGCTCGCTGAATTCTAGTCATTCGGGTCGCAATAGACCCGGATGGCCACCTCCAGAATGGAGCAAACCCCTAGCAGACTGATGGCGATAAAGACCTGACGCTGCTGACACAATGACCGCGCCCTAAAAACAAACGCGCGGCAGGTGATGGTGAGATGATTAAACGTGCCCTTCTGGGTGCTGTGTTGGGTTTGTTTGCCCTGTTGCAGCCCCTGATGACAGCCAGTGCGACGACGCCAGCGGGTTCTGTAATCCGTAATCAGGCGCAGGCAACCTATTTCGATCCTGTGCAGGATCGTGCCTTTGCGGTGACGTCGACGATTGCAACTGTGCGCGTCCGATCTGCTCCCAATTATGAACTTCTGACCGATAATGATCTCTTCGCCAGCGTGGATGAGGTCGTCACATTCCCTCATACGTTGAGCAATACGGGCAATGAGACAGACCGTTATGCGTTGACATTTGCCCCGACAAACACATCGCAGCCCTTAAGCTCTGCGGCGATTTTTCATGACCTGAATGAGAATGGCGCGCTCGATCCAAATGAGCCACAAATCTCGCAAACGCCGTATCTTGATCCGGGCCAGTCTATCTCGCTTGTCTTGGTGGGTCGCGTTCCAGCGCTCGCTGCGCCTGGGCAGGTCTACACTTACGATGTTTCCGCGACATCGGAATTGGATGCATCCAACGCTCAGACACGACAGGATACCGTTCGTGTGGCGACGGTCACGCCATTTCGGATCAATAAATCATCCTTTCCAGCCTGTTCTACACCGATCAATCCAGGTAGTCTGATCGATTACGACATCGATCTTCTGAACATTGATGAACTCGCCGGCGCGGCGTCTAACTTCACGATTGATGGCATTACCCGCAGAGGATTCCTGATCGAGGATACGATCCCGGCGAACACGGTTTTGGTTTCCGGGAACGCCTTGCCGCAATCGCCGCAGGATGCGGTTCTGGTGGTTCGCGACGCGTTTGCCAGTGACCAGACGTTCAGGAGCTATACCACATATTCTGAAAATGATCTGATCCGCTCTGTGGGCCTGTTTATTCCCGAAGCTAGCTTAAGCGGTGGTCAGTCCGGGCGCTTTTCGTTTCAGGTTCGTGTCAGCAACACGATCACACCGGGCACGATTATCACAAACGCAATTTCGGTTGATACCGACGGTGATGGGTCGGTCGATACGCTCTCAAATCAGACCTGCAATACGGTCGACTCTCAGGGCGTGAATGCCCGCCTGCGCTTTCTTGAACCCTCCCAGCCTGTGCGAACATCGCTCACGACGGGCAGTGTCGATAAACCCCAGCATGTGATCGACTCTGATTATGTCGACGCTCCTGTTTATCGGCTTGATTCTTATCCGGGCTATATCCTTGCACGAGACGGCGTGTATCTTGAGGTTCGCTCCACGGCGCTGAACACATCCGGCTTTATCTCTGAAGATGAGTATGGCAACGCCTTTATCCGTGTACGGGTTCAGTCGTCTGGAACCGGCGATACAATTTTTGTTCGCCTGCTGGAAACAGCGCCGAATTCCGGTCTGTTCAGAGCCGAAGTGCCGTTCCGTCTGTCTGAAAGCGAGTCTGGCCAAGGGCGCGATTGTGCGCCTGTCGTCGTCGAGCAGTGCATTCTGCGCAGCGTTTCAGGTGATCGTCTGCAAGCGACGATCTTTGATCCCGGTATGCAGATTGAGCTTGAGGATTTGGCGGTCGTAGACCCGCTGGGCATTGTTTTCGACTCGACCAGTCTTGATCCCGTTGCAACGGCGCAGGTCTTCATTCGCACTCCAACAGGCGTTTCGGCGACAGACCCCGACACAGGTCTCGCGTTCCCGCCTCAAACAACAGATGCAGACGGTCGATACACGATCCCGCGCCTTGCAATGGGCCAGTACGAAGTCTTCGTGATCCCCCCGCAGGACTACACATTCCCGTCCATCGTCGATCCAGATGTCTTTGCTGGCCGCCGCATGGTGGATGATCGCTCCTATGGTCGCAACGGGTTTGATGGCATCGCGGGCAGCGGTCTGTTCGATGCGGGTTTCGTCAGTGCGCCGCCTGTGATTGATGTTCCAATTGATCCTGATCTTACCCTTGGCCAGCTGTCGCTGACAAAAGAATCCTCAAGAGAAACCGCCGGCTTTGGCGATACGCTGACTTACACGCTGACAACGCGCAATGGGACGGATGCCGTATTGCTTGATGTTGAAATCGTTGACGCGCCTCCACCGGGATTCCGGTTTGTTGAGAGCAGTGCGACGCTGAACGGCGACCCTTTGGCAATTATCCGCGGTCCTCATGCGCGCTCGCTGACCTTCCCGATAGGCCGTCTTGAGATCGGTGAAACCGCAATCGTGACCTATCGTCTTCAGGTGGGTCCGGAGGCTCGCCCGGGTGATCGCGTCAACGTTGCCGTCACGACCGGCCGTACAGGCGGATTTGTTCCTGCGCGCAGCCCGCGTGCGACTGAAAGTGTGCGCGTCCGTGATGATGGTCTGTTGTCAGACCGTGCCTATCTAATCGGATCAGTGTGGGCTGATGCTGACAGGGATGGTGTTCGCGATGAGCTGGAAGTTGGACTGCCCGGAGCCCGTATCTGGCTGGAAGATGGCACATGGGTCGAGACGGACGAATTGGGTCGTTATTCTTTGTACGGATTAAAGCCCGGCCTGCGTATCGCACGCATTGATCCAGAAACTCTGCCAATCGGATATGAGCCGCACCGCACGACATCGCGACAGCTTGGCGATGGCGAGCAACGCTTTGTCGATCTGATCGCAGGCGACCTGCACCGCGCAGATTTCCCGCTGTCCTGTCCTGAAGAGACAGAGTGCGGCATCGCCTCAGCGTTTGCGACGCTGGCTGCAGAGCGTGCTGCGCGCCAATCACCGGACGCGATGCTGGATCAGGCATTGGCTTATGAAGGCCTGATCGGTGAGACAGTCACCCGCGATCTGTCACGCCTGCGCGAACAACCCGGCCCGGATGGCGATATTTCGAACGGCTTGCTCACAGTTACGGGCGCACCGGGTTTGAGTGCATCTCAGGCGGAAGTCTTTTTTGAGGCTGATGAGTCAATCGAAGCAGCACCAATTGGCCCAACTGATCCTGAAACGGCGGCTGCAACGCTCGGTCGGATCGATGTGAAAGAAGGCGCATGGCTGTGGCCCCTGCCGGATGCCGAGACCGTGACGACCTATTCACGCGATGGTCGCTTCATGGCCGCGATCCGGTCCGGGATTGAGCCAACACTTTATATCAATGACGAGCCAGTTAGCTCCGAAACACTTGGCGCTCTGATCGAGAATAAAGAGAAAGGTGCCACTGTCGCAGCATGGTATGGTGTTCAACTCGCCCCCGGCCATCACTTTGTCGAAGTGCGCGGAAACGACATGTTTGGCAATGAGCGCGTGCTTGCCCGCGCCCGTGTCGTGCGTCCGGGTGAGGCGGTACACCTCCATATTGAGCCGCCGATTGAACAAATTGCGGCCGATGGCCGCTCACTCGCCGAGCTAACCTTGAGGGCTTTGGACGAGGACGGCATCCCTGCAATGGGCAACCAGTTCATCACTCTGAATGCCTCAATCCCGGGCAGTGAAACGCGCGTCCAGTTTGCCGGGCAGGATGTCCAGCCGAGCGAGCCCGGCCATCAAGTCCGCTTACAGAATGGTGCGGTCATCGTTCGATTGATTGCTCCTGAAACACCGGGCGAGGTGCTCGTTGAGGCCACAAATGGCGGGCTTCTGACCAATGAAGCGCGTGTTCGTTTCAGCGCTCCAATGCGTGACCTGATCGCTGTCGGCCTGATCGAGCTCAATGGCACAGTGTCCGACCTTGGCGGTTTGCTTGAGCCTGCCGAAGAGGATCTGTTCTCCGAAACATTGGAAACCGATGGGCGCACGGCCGTCTTCCTAAAGGGCCGCGTTAAAGGCGATGCTTTGCTGACCTTTGCCTATGATAGCGAAAAGTCCCGCAGCGAAGGGCTGTTCCGCGATATCGATCCGGAAGCTTATTACCCTATTTATGGCGACAGCAGTGAGAAAGGCTTCGAGGCGCAGTCCCGCTCGAAGCTCTATGTCCGACTTGAGAAGGGTGAAAGCTCGATCATGTGGGGGGATTTCCGCACGGATGCTTACTCTGAGGATTCACTCATCCGCACACGTCGTGCTCTGACCGGGGCAAATGCCTACTCACGCCATGGCGAATGGACCTTCCAAGGCTTTGCGGCTGAAGCATCCCGCCAGCAGCGCACAGAACGCATTCGTGGGACCGGTCTCGCGCTGAACATTACCCTGCCGGGCGCGCCCTTGGTTCGTAATGCGGAAGTCCTGACAGTCGAGACACGCGACCGCAACAATCCGGGCCTGATCGTAGAGGAGCGCACGCTGGTTCGCTTTGCAGACTACCTGCTGGACGATGATACGGGCCGTTTGATCCTGAAAGCGCCGCTGCCATCGATGGACGAGGCGGGCAATCCGGTCTTCCTGCTGGCAAGGTATGAAGTCAACAGCGATGAAGCTGATGCCATTGTGGCGGGTGTCCGCGCCCGCCGGGAAGGGCAGCTGGGATCGCTTTGGGGTGGCTTTACGTACGATGAGGCTCAGGTCGATGTTGATCGCCGTATGTATGGATCACTCGGCGCGGAACGCCGCTTTGAGGGCGGTCGTGCCTATCTCGAAGCCGGTGTTTCGGATAATCATTTAGGCGATGATACGAGTAGCATGGGTGAGGCGCTGCGTGCAGGCATTGAAGCCAATGTTATCGGTGGCGTCCTCACGGCTGAAATTGCTCAGGCAGATGCGGCGTTTGAAAATCCGGATGCTCCGATCCTCGCCGGTCGCCGTGAAGCGCGGGCTGAATTTGATCGTCCGCTCGGCGCGACGTCCAATCTGCGTCTGGGCGCGTTCGCCTCTGAAGATCTGCGTTCGGAAACCACTCGAACCAGCGTTCAGGCCCTCGGCGTGACACAGCTGGACGAGTGGAGCTTCGCAGCAGGCCCTAAATTTACCCGTGATGAAAACACGACGAATGAAGCCAGCTTTACCTCTGTCCTGCTGCGCGCAGACAAAGCGGTTGAGGCGTTTGGGCGTCCAGCCACGACTGGCGTGGAAATTGAGCGCTCCCTTGATGATAACCGGACACGCCTTCAGGTTGGCGGCGACCTCTTGCTGCGTGATGACACGCGTCTCTACGCCAATCATCGCATTCTGGACGAATTGCCGGATCAGACATTTGCGCAGGGCCTGACAGACAATCAGGGCGATATTGGACGCAATAAGACGATCCTTGGCCTTGAGACAAGCATTCTTCCGAATACGGATGTTTACGGCGAGTGGAGGGAGCCCGGCGCGCTTGATGCCGGTACGGGTGAAGCCGCTTACGGTATTCGCGCGCAATGGGATGTGATCGAAGGTCTTTCGATTGCGCCCCATCTTGAGATCGTCGACACGTTTGATCCCGGTACGGATGAAGAAGAAACAGCCTTCGCTGCGACCGACTCCACAGCGATATCGTTCGCCATCGCGGATCGTCGTTCAAAAGATGCGCGCAGGACGGCGCGCCTGGAGGTCCGCAATACCGATGTCTCAACCTTCTATGCCGCCCGAGCCGGTTGGGCGCAGCGGTTCACGCCGACTTGGACAGGTGCTGTCAAAATTGACGCCGCGCGCGACAATATTTCTGAAGCCGATGACATTGAGCGCCTGCGTCTGACAACAGGCATCGCTCGTCGTCCTGCAGATCATGAGAAAACTGATTTCTTCGCGCTCTATCAGTGGCATTCAGAGCTTGAGAATGCAGAGCGCCGGACGGTCAATATTGTGTCTACCCATGCTAATCGTCAGTTCACAGATCGCTGGATCGCCTCAGGTCGCGCTGTCACGAAATGGGAACGAGCGCTTGGCGTGGAAAGCTCAGCACAGCTTCTTGGTGGACGTATCATTCGCAATATCTCTGACGATTTCGACATAGAGGCGCGAGCATCTGTGCGTTCGGTGCAGTGGGGCGATTCCTACCAACAGAGTTTCGGGCTCGCCGGATCGTGGCAGCCACGCGATGATGTCCGCCTGACCCTTGGATACAATTTCACAGGCTTCCGGGACCGCGATCTTGATCCAAGGGGATACGATGTACGCGGTCTGTATTGGGGCATTGCGATTGCCGTGGATGAAGATTGGTTTGGCTGGTTGCGGCCGGATCAGTAAGGCGAGACCCGTTTTCAAAAAAGCTGATGAAAACCCTCGCGTTTTAATCACTCTTTGGCTATGAGCCTCCAACGTGCGGATGTGGCGAAATTGGTAGACGCACCAGATTTAGGTTCTGGCGCCGCGAGGCGTGGGGGTTCAAGTCCCTCCATCCGCACCATTCAAAACGGGTTGAGCTATGCTCAAAAAATCGATCCGATGGATCGATTTTACGTTTTGAATGCCCCGGCAGGGGCCCGACCTTTTCCCGCGGAAGATGATTCTTTGTTTGATCACTCACTACGGTCCACTCCGCGATGGATCGCGCTCAGAGCTGCTTCACCTACATCACTTCCAGCGCCCGAACCAAATCCCGCTCCAGATCGCGGACATCCTCAAGCCCAACCGACAGCCTGATCCAGCTTTCATCCAGACCCATTTCGGTCTGCTCTTCAGCAGTCAGCGCGCGGTGCGTGGTTGAGGCCGGATGGCAGGCGAGCGACTTCGTGTCACCGAGATTGTTTGAAATGTCGACGAGTTGCAAAGCATTCAGTATACGGAAGACCTGCTCGCGCGCACCTTTTACCGAGAACGCAATCAATGTCCCGCCTGCGCTCATCTGTTTGTCATGAATGGCGAAGTGAGGATGATCCCGCCGCTTCGGATAGCGCACAGTGGCCACATTTCTATGCTCTGCAATCGTATCCGCGAGCCGCGCGGCATTCGCGCTTGCTTGACGAACGCGCAGCTCCATCGTTTCAAGACCCTTCAATACGACCCACGCGTTAAACGGAGAACAGGCAGGTCCCGTATGACGCAGCCACGGGTCGATATGTTCTTCGATAAAATCGCTGTCGCCGAGAATTGCGCCCGCCAGAACGCGGCCTTGGCCGTCCATATGCTTGGTCGCGGAATAGACGACAACGTCTGCGCCGAGATCGAATGACTTTTGTAGGATCGGCGTCGCAAACACATTGTCGACGACCAGCTTCGCTCCCGCCGCGTGCGCAAGCTCTGCCACGGCAGCAATATCGACGGCGTCGAGGAGCGGGTTGGATGGGCTTTCAATTAGAACAAGTCGCGTTGGCTTTGAGAGCGCGCGTTCCCACGCATCCATATCTGCGCCATTCACAAACTCTGTCTCCACGCCATAGCGGGGCAGGATTGTTGAGCAGATATGGCGGCACGACCCGAACAGAGCGCTTGCCGCCACAACGCGGTCGCCCGCTGAACACGGCGCAATCATGGCGCTCGAAATCGCGCCCATGCCTGAGGACGTCACGCGGCACGTTTCCGCGCCTTCCAGCATCGCCAAACGCTCCGCCAGCATTTGATTGGTCGGGTTGCCATAGCGCGAGTAGACATAGCCCTCTTCATCACCGCTCATACGGGCCGCGGCCTGCTCCGCGCTGTCATACGCGTAACCGGAGGTTAGAAACATTGCCTCGGACGTTTCGCCAAATTCTGAGCGTATGGTGCCGCCGCGCACCAATTTTGTGGCGTCTTTCCAGTCTTTCCTGCGCTCTGTCATGTTTGCGTCCTTGCAATTCGGCTCCGCCGTCATAAGCCTGCAGGAGAAGAGGAATCAAGTCATGGCTGACGGGACAAAAGGCGTTTTACCGGATCAGGAACTCAAAGCGCTGTTTCAAGACGGTGCGATCCGAAATGAGATGGAGCTGGATAGCGATCAGATTCAGCCCGCCAGTCTGGACTTGCGACTATCGGATACGGTCTATCGTGTGCGTGCGAGTTTCCTGCCAGGGAAAGACCGCAAGGTTGCGGATGTCCTGCAGAACTCCGATCTCGAACTCCAACGCCTGAGGATTGAGCGCGGTGGCTCAGCCTTGCTGGAAACCGGATGCGTCTATCTCGTTCCGCTGATGGAAAGCCTGAAGCTGCCGAGCGGTATTTACGGGCGCACCAACCCGAAAAGCTCGACCGGGCGGATCGACGTGTTCACCCGCGTTGTGACGAATAAATCCAAGCAGTTCGATACGGTTGATCCGGGATATTCCGGCCCACTCTGGTTGGAAATCAGTCCGCGGACATTCCCGGTCAAGGTTCGCCCGGGCGACCGTCTTGCTCAATTGCGCCTGCGACGCGGCAAACATGATGTCAGCCACGAGCAGACGGTCTCTATTGATCTGGAAAGCGAGGATAATGGCCCGGTCGGCTGGCGCGCCAAACGCCATAGCGGTGTGATCGACCTGCGCGCGATTGGGCAGCACGCGGTGCGCGATTTCTGGGAACCGCTCTATGCGAGTGGCGGGCGCTTGGTTCTGGACCCGGAGGAGTTTTACATCCTCGCCAGTCGTGAGCCGGTCAAAGTCGTACCGGGCAAAGCGGCTGAAATGGCCCCGATTGCGCCGGAGCTGGGAGAGTTTCGCGCGCATTATGCTGGCTTCTTTGATCCGGGCTTCGGCATGAATGATGGCGGTAGCCGCGCTGTGCTGGAGGTTCGCTCCCGCGATGTGCCATTCATTCTCGAGCATGGCCAGCCGGTTGCGAAACTGATTTATGAAGCCATGTCGTCGAAACCCAGCGCGCTTTATGGCGGCAAGACGAGCAATTATCAGGGCCAAGGTCTCAAGCTCAGCAAGCATTTTGGCATGCCTTAGGTAAAATCTGTCAACCAGACTTGACATGTAAAGTATACTTGTCTAAATGACATTCATGCTAGTCATGGAGTGACAGATGACACAACACACTTACAAGTCCGCTCGCCGTCGCTATGTGCGCGTATTTTGGCCTTTGATGGCGATTTACACAGTGATTGTCCTTGCGGGATCGTTCTATCTTGCCAGTCTTGAGACGCAGCCTGTCTGGTTGCAGGTGGCGCTTGCGGTTGCCAGTGCTGTCCCGGTTGTCGCAGTTCTGTTCGTGATGCTGCGATACTTCGCAGAGACAGATGAGTATTCGCGTCTCCTACAGTATAAAGCATTTGCCTACGGCGCTGTCTTCACCGTTAGCGCGATCATGTTGGTTGGCTTTCTACAACTCTTTGATGTCATTGGCAGCGTTCAAGTCTTCTGGTTCGGGCCCGCTTTCTTCCTCGCCTATGGCCTGACTTATCGCTTCTTAGGCGGTAAGGAGTGTCTATGAAGAACCGCCTTCGAGTCCTACGCGCCGAGCGAAAGTGGAGTCAGGCGACCCTGGCCGATCAGCTCGGTGTTTCGCGACAATCCGTGAATGCGATTGAGACGGGCAAGTATGATCCGTCTCTCCCCCTCGCGTTTGCTCTGGCGCGCCTATTTGACTGCACGATTGAAGAGATTTTCGATGATGAATATGCCGTACAACAGGCGGCTGAGTAGTCGGACTTAAAGAATAAACTTTGACAGATCCGCGTTGCCAGCAAGATCAGAGAGCTGCGCCTCAACATAGTCAGCCGTAATCGTCACGGTTTCACCGCTTCGATCCGGGGCGGTGAAGCTGATTTCATCAAGCAGGCGCTCCAACACAGTCTGTAGCCGCCGCGCGCCGATATTCTCGACCGTGTCATTCACTTTCACGGCCAAGTCAGCTAGCGCATCAATCGCGGCCTCATCAAATTTGAGGTCGACGCCTTCCGCATCCATCAGCGCTTCATGCTGCTTGATCAGGCTGGCTTCCGGTTCGACCAGAATGCGGCGCATATCATCGCGGCTGAGCGCAGAAAGCTCGACCCGGATGGGCAAACGACCCTGTAATTCGGGTAAGAGATCAGACGGCTTGGCAACGTGAAACGCGCCGGAGGCGATGAAGAGGATATGATCGGTCTTCACTGCACCGCGCTTGGTTGAAACCGTCGTGCCTTCGATCAAAGGCAGGAGATCGCGCTGTACGCCCTCGCGGCTAACGTCTGCGCCGGATCGGCCGGATGAGCCCGCGACTTTATCGATTTCATCCAGAAAGACGATCCCGTCCTCTTCAACCGCCCGGATCGCTTCGCGCGTAATCGCATCCTCATCGATCAGCTTGTCGGCTTCTTCCTCGATCAGAGGCGTGTAAGCCTCTTTGACCGTGGTTCGCACGCGCTTTGTCTTGCTGCCCATCGCTTTGCCGAGCATGTCTGACAGATTGATCATGCCCATCGAGCCGCCACCGCCCGGAAGCTCCATCATCGGCATGCCGCTGCCCGTATCGGCGAGATCGATATCAACTTCTTTGTCGTCCAGATCGCCTTCACGCAGTTTGCGGCGAAACACTTCACGCGTTGAGGTTTGCGCGTCCTCACCGACCAGCGCATCAAGCAGGCGTTTCTCTGCCGCATCGCGCGCCTGATCCTCAACGGTTTTGCGTTTGGTCTCCTTAATCATGCCGATGGCCGCTTCAACCAGGTCGCGGACAATCTGTTCAACGTCGCGCCCGACATAGCCCACTTCAGTAAACTTCGTGGCCTCAACCTTCAGGAAGGGCGCATTCGCGAGCTTTGCCAGCCTGCGGGAGACTTCGGTCTTACCGACACCGGTTGGCCCGATCATCAGGATGTTCTTCGGCGTAATCTCTTCACGAAGGCCTTCGGGTGCCTGCTTGCGCCGCCAGCGATTGCGCAGCGCCAAGGCGACAGCGCGCTTGGCATCATTCTGTCCGACAATATGGCGATCTAGCTCCGAGACGATCTCGGCTGGGGTGAGATGGGTCATACAGGTGTCCGAATTTGATTAGGCTGGCTCAGCAGGAAACACACGGTTCCATGTGCCGCCTTTCGGGAAAAATACAAGCACAGCCCTGCGCGCTGTCTTCCATCCGGCCCCGAGTAGGACGACGCCGGAGCCTATGATGATCGTCACCATAATAAAGATATTTGAGGCATCGAGACCGGCTTCACTCAGGACGAAGCTTAGGCCGAAAATAAACGTGGCAAGGCTGGCAGCGATTAAAGCTCTACGGTTGATCGCCAGCGACAAAATCCCAATCACGATCAGGACGCCCAAGAGGACCACGCTCTGTGTCGCATTATCAGTCCCGCTCGTGGAGCCGGCCAGAATATTCGAGCCGGTGACGATCGTGCTGACGCCCCATATGATTTGCGGTGCAGCCGCCAGATGTAGCCAGAAGGCGTGGTCTGATGGCTTCCGAATCCGCTCCGGGTCCTGCATGTCGAACAACACGGCCGCCACGAATGTCACAACGCCGAGAAGCAGGAATGCGGTGCCGCCTAATATCAGTCCAAGGCCGCCATATAGGCTAAGGGAAGTATAGATCGCCGCTGAAAGACTGATCGCCATCACCGCTAAGGAAAACGGTAGCCTAAAGCGCAGGAATACAAGTCCTGAGGCAAGCAACGAAGAGAGCAGACCGACAATACCCATATTCCCCGTAAGCTGGATCATCTCATCGGCATCAAATGTCGCGATAAAATCCGGACCGACGCTCATTCTACCATAGAGAGCCGTTAATCCGATTGACATGAACATACAGAACATCAGTGTCAGCGCCATACTGGGCAATAAGAGGCGTCGACGCCCTGCAAAATATTCCAGCATGAGCCAGGCTGTACCGCCGATGACCAAAGCCGCGATAATGCCCGAGATAATGCTCCCACTAGCAACGCTCGGTGTGGCGATCATGCTGACAAAAGTCGTGAGGCCGATGAAGAGAATAATAAGGCCGAGCGTGATGAAAATGTCGTTGAAATTGGCAAGGAAGCGCAAGTTTTCCTGACCTGCGACCGGTTTCTCATCGCCATCCATCCGCGAAATCAGAAAGGCTTCCAACCGCGAAGCCTGATCTGCGGTGATCACATTGGCGCCAACAGCGGCACGAAGACCCGCGCGATCAAACATCCATAACTTCCACAGTAAAATGCGCGTTCGTGTAGACGCAGATATCAGCCGCAATCTGCATCGCTTTGCGGCCGAGCGTTTCCGCATCTTTCTCATAGTCGATAAGAGCGCGGGCCGCAGATAGCGCGTAATTCCCACCGGACCCGACAGCGACGACGGGATATTCAGGTTCCAGTACATCGCCTGCGCCGGTAATCACCAGCGTGGTTTCTTTGTCGGCAACAATTAGGAGCGCTTCAAGTTTCTGGAGGTATTTCTCCGTGCGCCATTCCTTGGCGAGTTCGACAGCGGCGCGTTGCAACTGGTTGGGAAAGCGTTCCAGCTTTTGTTCCAGACGCTCAAAAAGCGTGAAAGCGTCGGCTGTCGCACCGGCAAAACCTGCAATGATATCACCGTTACCAATGCGCCTGACTTTCCTTGCATTTCCCTTCATGACGGTCTGGCCCATCGAAACCTGACCATCTGAGAGCATCGCAATCTGCGTGTCTGTACGGACGGCCAGGATTGTTGTTCCGTGCCAGTCCGGGTGTGTATCTGAAGTGTTTCTCATCGTTTATCGATATGGACGATGATCGAGATGATTGCAAGCTCTAAATAAAATCAGGAGGCTTTGCGCTGGGTTTCCTGCGCCAAAAGCGTACCGATATCATCAGCAGAAACAGGCTTACTGAAGAAATAGCCTTGCCCGATATGGCATCCACGCTGCGCCAGATATTGCCCTTGCTGAAGGGTCTCGATGCCTTCTCCGACAATGTCCATTTCGAGCGAACGGGCCATGCCCAGCATCATATCGACGATCGCGGTTGCTTGGGCATCATGAGGGGTTCCGTCGATGAAGGATCGATCGATTTTGAACGTATCAAACTTGAATTGAGTCAGGATGGCGAGATTGGAGTGCCCGGTCCCGAAATCGTCCACAGCCAGCCTCACGCCCAGTCTGCGTAGCGGCGCCAGAATCGCCCTGACGGCTTCCGGTTTCTGAACGGCAACGCTTTCAGTAATTTCTAATTCAAGATGCCGCGGTGGTAAGCCGCTTTCTGCGATCGATTTCAGTATTTTTTGCGAGAGGTACGGGTCGTTGAACTGGATCGGTGAAACATTGACGGCAAGATTGATGTCATGGCCAGACTTGACCCATACAGCAGCAGCCTTGGTCGATTTTTTCAGGATTTGCTCACCAATGCTATCAATCAGACCCAGCTCTTCAGCGAGATCGATAAAGACGTAAGGCGAGGCGAGGCGACCGCTCTCTGTCTGCCATCGGGCGAGCGCTTCAACGCCGTATATGCGTCCTGTTTTGAGATCCACTTTGGGCTGGAAGATCGGAACAAAGGCGTCGTTCGCCACAGCTTCGCGTAATTCATGTTCCAGTTTGCGCCGAGCATCATTCTGGCGATCAAGCTTGGGCGAGTAGAATTTGTAGCCGATTCTCGATGTTTCACTGAGGTTCTGTAGAGTGATATGAAGAGCATGAAACACGCGTTGAACCGTCTCACCGTCTTGAGGGACCATGACGATTGAGGCTGCGATTTCCGGTTCGAATGAAACATTACCGATCTCGATTGCTTTGCTAAGCTCGCGCCTGAAAGGCCGCACTAGGGAAGACAGGTCATCCCTATTTCGCATACCGGACATCAGGATTGTGAAGGTCTGTTCTCCGACCCGGGCAAACGCCTCCAAATGCAGGCCATGTTCCGTCACATCAGGTTGATTACTGGCTTCGACAATTTTGTTGCCAAAGAGCTTGAGAGCCATTTCAGCGTCGCCATGACTGAAGCGGTTACGCTGAGAAGACCAGTTCTGAAGTTTGATCATCAAAACAGCATAAGGTGTTTCCATACTCGCTTTATCGACGGCGTCTTGAAGGTGTTGTTCGAAGTCATAACGGTTTGGCAGGCCCGTACGCTCGTCGCGCCGTGCGAGATTGCGATAGCGTTTGATCTCACGGTTCAGTCTTCGCGTGGTCTGAAGGGCAACCGCATTAAGGCCTCTGAATTCCTTGAATGAGACGTTTGGAAGCTCAAGCTCGTTCAGGTCGCCAATATCGTAATTGTCGACATAGGATTTGACATAATTGAGGTTTCTCGCTGCCATTTTTGACAGTAATCGGATCATCCATGTTGCCAGAACCGCGCAAAGCGCGATCAGGAGAAAGGTCAATAGGTGTGGCATAGGAGGGCGATATGGTAGCGGCGGCACTAGGGCCAGCTCTCCTAAATGCTTACCATCATCCGTAATCTTATAGCTGCGACTGTAGTCGAGCATTCGTCTGCCTTCGACCAGCGTGATGATCCGGCCGTCCGCAGTCGTCAGAATAGCGCCGTCAGGCACAATCGTGCCGAGGTTTGAGCGGAGGCCTTCAATGTCATCATTCAGCAGGCTCTGCCGGGTGAGTTCCACAGTGCTTTGAGCATAGCTGTCGACTTGGCGATTGTATTCATTCGCCCACCTTAGTTGATAAAATACTGTGAAGACGATTGCCAGAAAGCTAGCCAGAATAAAGGCTGAGATGGGAAGTACATCTACAAAACTGGCGCGTGAAAAGCGTCGTTTCAGAGTTGCAAATCTACTCAAAACCAATGTCCTAAATCAGCACATATTCCCGCCCGTGTTGAGGCATACTTGAAAAACTTTAGGGATTTCTGAAGATAAACGCTCTAGCTGCAGTGATTATTACAGCTTAGATGACACCCATGACTGATCGAACTGCCACCGTCTCCCGCAAGACAAAAGAAACCGACATTACGGTTTCTGTGAATATTGATGGAACCGGAAAAACCGATATTGAAACCGGGATCGGTTTCTTTGATCACATGCTCGATGCGTTGGGTCGTCACAGTTTCATTGATCTGCGCGTGCGCACCAAAGGTGATCTGCACATCGACGGCCACCACACTGTTGAGGATACAGGCATTGTAATCGGCCAAGCGATAAAGCAAGCGCTCGGTGATTTCGCCGGCATTACTCGGTTTGGTCATGCCTATTTGCCGATGGATGAAACGCTCTCGCGTGGGGCCATCGATCTTTGCAACCGGCCCTATTGCATTTTCAATGTCGAATTCAGCCGCGATAAGATCGGTGAGTTTGATACCGAACTATTTCGCGAGTTCTTCCTTGCGCTCGCCATGAATGGTGGCATGTGCCTGCACGTCGAAAATCTATACGGTGAGAATAATCACCACATCGCTGAGACATGTTTCAAGGCTGTCGCGCGCGCCTTAAAAATGGCCGTTACGCTAGAGCCTCGTCTCGGCGGCGCTGTGGCCTCGACAAAGGGCAGTCTTTAGGCCACATCGGCGCGATGAAGACGATCGCGCTTATCGATTACGGTTCCGGCAATCTGCACAGTGCAGCCCGTGCGCTGCGCGTCGCGTCGAATGAGTCGAAGAAAACGCGCGAAATTCGCATCACGCATGATCCCGCAGTGCTCCAATATGCGGACCGGATCGTGCTCCCCGGTGTTGGCCATTTCGCGGATTGTGCAGCCAACTTGCGAAAGCATGACGGCCTGATTGAAGGCCTTGAAGAGGCGGTTTTAAGGCGCGGTGTGCCCTTCCTCGGCATCTGCGTTGGTCAGCAACTTTTGGCGACAAATGGCTTGGAAGATGGCGACACGCCTGGGTTGAATTGGATAGCGGGAACTGTTGACCGCATTCAGCCGGGCAATGGCTATCGTGTCCCCCATATGGGCTGGAATGCCCTCACCCCGACGCGGCCGCATCCGGTCCTTGCAGACCTCGGCGAAGACCCGCACGTTTATTTCACCCACTCCTATGCCTACTCAAACGCTGCGGAAGATCATGTTGCTGCACGAACGATCTATGGCGAAAGCCTGATCGCCGCTGTTGCGCGCGACAATATCTTCGCCACCCAGTTCCACCCGGAGAAAAGCCAGCGAGTTGGCCTGAAAATACTCTCGAATTTCGTGTTGTGGCAGCCATGACCCTAAAAACCCGCATCATTCCCTGCCTCGATGTGAAGGATGGCCGCACGGTTAAAGGCGTGAACTTCGTCGATTTGCGTGATGCGGGCGACCCTGTTGCGCTGGCAAAAGCCTATGATGAGCAGGGCGCGGATGAGCTCTGTTTCCTTGACATTACGGCGAGCCATGAGGATCGCGGAACGCTGCTTGATATTGTTAGCGCGACAGCCGAGCAGTGTTTTATGCCGCTCACAGTCGGCGGCGGAGTGCGCAGCGCGGACAATATGCTCGCCTTGTTGCGCGCCGGGGCTGATAAAGTCGCCATCAATTCAGCCGCCGTCGCTGATCCGCAAGTGATTTCAGATTGCGCCGCGCGTGCCGGTCGCCAATGCGTCGTGGTTGCGATTGATGCGCGCCAAAGCGGGGATAGCTGGGAAATTTTCACCCACGGTGGCCGCAAACCGACCGGAATTGATGCGGTTGAATTCGCCAAAACGGCTGAAAGCAAAGGCGCTGGGGAAATCCTGCTAACCAGTATGGACCGCGACGGCACGAAGGCTGGCTATGATCTGCCGCTGCTAAAGGCGATCACCTCGGCTGTGAACATTCCCGTCATCGCAAGTGGCGGTGCAGGGAAAGCCGATGATCTGCCACCTGCAATTCTCGAAGGCGGTGCAAGTGCCGTTCTGGCCGCCTCGATTTTCCATTTCGGCGAAGTCACGCTAGATAAGGCGCGGGCTGCGCTGTCTAAAGCTGGCGCGCCTGTCCGTCCGTTTCCATAAAGGCCAAATCCATGAGCCAATCCCCCCTCGGTTCCAGTCAATCCCTCGCTGAAATGCTCACCTATTTAGCGGAGACAGTCGACGCGCGCGCGGGCAGTGATCCGTCTGCCTCCTACACTGCAAAGCTCCTATCAGAAGGCCCGCTCCACTGTGGGAAAAAGATTGCCGAGGAAGGCGCCGAACTCGCCCTTGCTCTTGCGGCTCAAGGTGAAGCTGAGACAGCGTCTGAAGCTGCCGATTTGCTGTATCATATGTTGGTTGGACTACGCTCAAAAGGCGTCAGCCTTGATGAGGTCGCTGAAGCACTGGCCAAGCGTCAGGGCATTTCGGGTCTGGATGAAAAAGCCGCTAGGGCTGATTAGATTATTCGTTTTCTGGTCTCGAGTTACCCTCAAATGGTATGATTTCCACATGATAAATGCGCGCATTGCTAGGGTCGCGATGGACGAGGTTAGTCTCGTAAATGGTTCGACCGCTCGCGCATGCCGATGGTGCAAGATTTCTTATGACGCTGTCCTCAGCACCCCGAATAATTGAGCTGTCTCCATCATGCATAAGTATCTCACTGGTCTCTTCGCAGTCTTCGAAGGGTGAAGGCGTGTCTAGCTTCGGAAGAATTACGACCTCCCCAATAATTGGGCTCGATACGATCAATCCGATAGAGGCCAGCAAGCTCATTTTTACGATCTCCTGTTCTAGTTATATGATATCACACAAGCAGTTGAGGCTTAAGTTAAATCCGATGACCGATACGAAACCTTGGTTCTGGCGCGTTCGCGGGACGAAATATATGCCAGCGGGCTGGACGGGTGGCGTCATCCTTCTCGCCTGCCTCCTTTCGATAATCATAGGGATGAATGTGGCTGCGCTGAATGCGCTCTCCGGCCAGTGGATGCCAGTTCCGTTTGGGATTGCCTTAGCAGGTTTAGGTCTGCTGAGCCTGATGTGGGCCTGCGCGAACCGTTCCTTGAAGCACCCACGCGGTCGGTGGCGCGATTGAGCCAGCCTTACGCGATCCCGGATACGCCGCTGGTACAATCGCTTTGGCTGAAGCAAAACGGCCTCTGCGCCTTGTGTCATGAGCCAATGCTGAAATCCCGGTTTGAGGCGCCTCATGCGAGTATTTGGGCGAAACGGCGTGCCACGCTAGATCATATCCATCCGCGCTCGAAAGGCGGCAGCGATGCGCCAGAAAACCTGCAGCTCGCCCACGCGGTCTGCAATAAACGAAAAGGTGATCGTCTCTAAGGCTTGCTTACGGCGCAGCTCTGGCGCAGATGCTCGACCATGACCGATACGATCCGCCTCTGCGCCGTTCAGGCCGCGCCCGCCTATTTCGATAAAGCCGCAAGTTTGCAGACCGCGCTCGACTGGATTGACCGCGCCGCGAAAGAAAAACCCGACGTGATCGCGTTCGGAGAAGCCTGGCTGCCGGGCTATCCGTTCTTCATCGATAGTCCGCTGTCCGACATTTGGTGGAAGGCCGCGGCCGAACTGCTCGCCAACGGCATTCTGATGGACGGGCCCGAAGTCGCCGCGCTTTGCAAAGCGGCGAAGCGCGCGAATTCCGACATTGTCATCGGGATGAACGAACTCGATCCGCAGACCCGCTCGACGCTTTATTGCACAATGCTGACGATTGGGCGCGATGGCAGCATTATTAATCGCCACCGGAAGCTGAAGCCGACGCATCATGAGCGCTCCGTCTGGGGCGATGGCGATGCAAAGGGCTTGAAACCTGTCCAGCGGGACTGGGGTCGTCTGTCCAGCCTGAACTGTTGGGAACACAACGCGGTTCTGCCGGCCTACGCTCTGATGGCGCAAGGCGTGGACGTTCACGTCGCCGCATGGCCGGGTCGCGAGCCGGAAACAGCGCCAAGCCAACCGGTATGGGCGCGCCAATTGCTGCTCAGTCGCGCCTTTGCCAGTCAGGCCGGGGCATGGGTGATCTGCTCGGCTGGGCTGCGTCTGAAAAAGCACGTGCCGGAACGCTTCCAGCCGCTTTACGAGTTCGATCACAATGGCGGTGCAGCCATTATTGACCCGCGCGGTAAAGTCGTGACGGGCCCTCTGAATGATGAGGAAGGCCTGCTGGTTGCAGACGCCGATCTGGCGCTCGCGCGAGCTTGTAAAGTCGCAAGCGATCCGGCCGGGCACTATTCGCGGCCTGATATTTTCCGCCTCGAGGTGGATGGCGAAGAAATCTATCCCGGTGAGCGCGGATAAGCGCAGTGAATGCTTCCAATTCGTAGGAATTGGGCGTATGAGAAGCGCATGACCGAATACTTTACGCCGATCCCGTATCCGCTTTGGAAAACTGACAAAGCGGCCTTTGCAGACGCCCTTGGCCGATCCTTCCGGGAGACCGGATTTGCCGTTATTTCCGAGCATCCTGTAACAGATGACATCATCACTGAAATGATTGATGCGTCGAAGGAGTTCTTCGCGCTGTCAGAGGATACAAAAGAAACCTATCACGACGCGACGAGCGGACGTCAGCGCGGCTATACCCCGTTTGGGGTTGAAAGCGCCAAGGGCAACCCGAACGCCGATCAGAAAGAGTTCTGGCATACCGGGCGATCTCTTCCAGAGGACAGTCCTTACCGCGCGAGCATGAAAGAAACGCCTTCGGTGGGTGAGGTTGAGACGTTCGATGATGCAACCCGCACGTTTTATGAGGCGATGGACACGTTCGGGGCCGATCTTCTGCGCGGTGTGGCGCTTCACCTCGGGCTGGATGAAAATTGGTTTGATAACAAAGTAAATAATGGCAACTCCATTCTTCGTCTCTTGCACTACCCGCCTCAGAAGGACCCGCCGCCGGAGGGAACTGTTCGCGCTGGGGCGCATGAGGACATCAATGTGATCACGCTTCTATTGGGGGCGGAAGAAGCGGGGCTGCAGGCTCTGCATCGCTCCGGTGAGTGGCTCGACATTAGTCCTCCGGCTGGATCGCTGGTGATCAATTGCGGGGATATGTTGCAGCGTCTGACGGGCGGAATCCTGCCGTCGACGACGCACCGTGTTCTCAATCCATCGCGCGAGCGCGCTAAGTTTCCGCGCTATTCCACACCCTTCTTCTTGCACTTCAATCAGGATTTCCTGATTGAGGCTCTGCCGCAATGCGTTGAAGAGGGCGGGAAAGCTGAGCCAGCGATTACGGCGCAGGACTATCTCATGGAGCGCCTGCGCGAGATTGGTCTGGCGGCTTAGGTTTTATTATCCTCTAACAAGTCCTCCACATCAGCGCGCCATGGCAGGCTTGTTTGCGCACCCTGTTGGGTGACGGATAATGCTGCGGCGGCGGATGCGAATTCCAGCGCGTCCTCCGGCTGTTTTCCTTCTGCCAGGGCTAAAACCAATGCCGCGCAAAATGTGTCGCCTGCGCCGGTTGTATCTAAGACTGGGACATCGTAAGACGGTGCGCGCGAGATTTCCTGTTTTCCCTTGAAAAAGGCTGATCCTTTTGCGCCGAGTGTAACTGCCACAAGTCGATTATCAGCATACAGACTATCACCATAGAAGGCTGCTTCTAACTCATTGACGATGACCAGATCTATTTGGGCCAGGAGTTTGGCTTCAAGTTCGATTGCGGGGGCGAGATTGACGGCGAACAGTGCCCCGCATGCTTTTGCTCTTTGAGCTGCGCTCTCGATCGCTGCGATCGGAACTTCAAGCTGGCAAAGGACGGCGTGACAGTCTGGAAGGTCCGCCGCTGCATCCTCTCCGAGCATACCATTTGCGCCGCTTGCGACTGTGATTTGGTTCTCGCCATCCGGCGCGACAGAGATTAGCGCAACGCCCGTGCTCTGACCGATTTCCGACATCACGCGAGACACATCGACGCCGTCTCGGCGCAGCAGCTCTAGGGCAGGTTCTGCGAGCGCGTCATCGCCTGTCCGTCCAACCATGAAGACGTCTGCGCCAAGGCGTTGCGCCGCCAGCGCCTGATTGGCACCTTTGCCGCCCGGATGCTGTGAAAACCTTGCCCCTGTTACAGTTTCGCCTGCGCGTGGCAGGGGTGCACCACTCGCAACGAGGTCAAGATTGACGGACCCGACGACGCCGATTCTTACGCTCATCCTTGTCCTCCTAATAGGTCGCATAGCGTTGCATAAACGCCGTCCACATCCGCGCTTTGATACCACATGACGGCGCCGTCCTCTGCAAAGGTTACGTCCGTGTGGCCGAATGTTTCGCCGGGTGTTGTGACCACTGAAACATGTGCATGTTTGCCTTTGAAGAGATCAGGCTTGGCCAGAGCGATGATCGTACTTGGATCGTGTAGCGGGGCAGCAGGATTTCCGGCGGCTTTGAGTTCCAAGCCGCACGATGCTTCGAGGAATTTCGCGGCATACATAGCTAAATCTGTGCCAACGGCTTTAACCTGTTCGAGCCGTTCAGTCGTGGTGCGAATATCATGGGTCACATCGAGACTGAGGCACCGGATCGGAAGGCCGCAATTGAAGACAATGTCGGCCGCATGGGGATCGGCGAAGACATTAAACTCCGCATACGGAGTGATATTGCCTGCCGTTTTTGAGCCTCCTGCCATCATGACGATTTCAGCGATTCCTTCGGTTATCTCTGGGTCGGTTTTCAGGGCGCTGGCGAGATTGGTCATTGGCCCGGTTTGGACGAGTGTGAACGGGTCGTTTTTAGCGGTATTCGCAGACTGGATGAGAGCGGCTACGCCGTGGATGTCTGATAGGGGACCGCTCGGAGGCGGAACATTGATGCCACCGAGGCCGGTTGTGCCGTGAAAGTCTTCAGCGGTAACCGGCTCGCGGTTCAGGGGGTGTGATGCGCCTTCGTAAATTGGAATCTGTTCGGCTTCTGCAATCGTTCGAATAATGCAGGCGTTCAGTGCTGTTTGGGTTCCTGCGACGTTGCCTGCCACCGTTGTGATGGCTTGAATATCAAAGCGTGGTGAGGACATAGCTGCAAGGAGTGCAACGGCATCGTCGAGCCCGGGATCGCAGTCGAAAAGGAGTTTCATGGCTCATTCCTGCGCGGGCTCTCTTGATTTTGCAAGATTGGAGGGTGTCTCTTTTACCACTGCGCTAACGCCCTTCGGGCGACGCAGTGGAAGCGGGTTCCCGATCGTCGCTGCGCTCCTCCGATGAACCAGGCCGCGGGCGCTCTCTCCAAATTATAAGCCTCTCTCTCGTTGTCCCGCACCCTGAGCGTCCTTCGACTTCGCTTGAGGCATGAGGGACGAAGGGCGTGGGACTGCGGTGTTGATTGTGTTCTCTTTGTTTCGCCCGATGGTTCGTCTCCGCTCACCATGCGGGCTTAGAATTGCGCGCAGCTGCACGCATCGGACGGTGTTGCCACCTCACGGTATAAAGGCCGAGTGCATCCAGAACGAACGCGATCATTGTGCCTGCCTTTCAGCGAGGCTTTAGCATCCGATCTGGATGCACCCACGGCGGTGTGTTTTCTGTTCCTCTGACAGGTCGAGGCCTGTCAGAGGTCCGGGCTTGGTCGGTTTTACGGGGGTTCTCGCCCCAACCGTATCAGATTGCTGACCGGTATCCCATTGCTCTACCCGACTGTGACCGCTTGCGTGGGTTCGGACCCCCAGCCCCTGCCGGGGCCTGCTCCGCTGAAATTGATCCACTGGATCAATTTCCGGGCGCTACGCAGCAGCCGCAGACCGCCGCTCTCGCCCTCATTTCCAGCCGCTCTAGAAAGGCCCTTTTCAGAGGGGAGATGTGTTTGAGTATACGCTAGGTTTGGAGGGTGGGGATAAGTTTTGTGATTTCTCAACGATGGCGGGGAATTTTTCGGGGATAGAGCAGGCATCGCTACCGTCGCCTCCCTCTCCCGGACGCGGGAGAGGGAACGAGGGTGAGGGCGCTTAATCTGGCTTATACGTCCTCTGGAAGAGGCAAAAGCAAAGCTTGCTGCCGTCTCAATACCCGCGCGCTTAATCACTTTTCTCGCCCTCATCCCCGACCCTTCTCGGGCAGATTGATTCACTGGATCAATCTTTTATCTTTTAGCCCTCGAAGCCCGCATCCGGGAGAAGGGGGCGCGTTGAGTTAACCCTTTTCCCTAGAGGCCCTAGAGGGGATGGGCTCCACGCGCGAGGCGTGGAGAGCGTGGGGAGAGAGCGCGAATAGGCTCGCTACCCTCTTATCCTTCAGCACGTCCCAAAACGTGGCAGTTGGCTCTTCGCAAATGCGAAACAGCGCGCTAAGTCTCTTACCATGTCGAAGACCGATGATGCCCCTTACGAGCTGTTCAAGCAGGCCTTGATGACCACTGCGAAGGCGATGAGTGCCGAGCAGGAGGTTGAGGTGACGTTTTCCGGTGATGGATCACGCGCTGAGGGCAAGCGGATTACGCTGCCGCCTCCGCCGCGTGAGATGTCGCCGACAATGGCAGCGCGGGCGCGGGGGGAAGCGGATGCGGCGGCGCTTCGATTGGCCCATCATGATCCTTTGGCGCATGCGGAAGCACGGCCGGACGGTGAGGTCGGGCGTCAGGTCTATGAAGCGGCGGAACGGGCGCGGATTGAAAGCCTTGGGGCGCGCGCTATGGACGGCACGGCGGATAATCTGGATGCGGCGTTGGTCGCGCGCAGTGAGAAGGCGGGCTATACGCGGGTGACGGATCGCAAAGAGGCGCCGATTGCGCCAGCGGTCGAGCTGCTTCTGCGCGAGCGGCTAACCGGGCGGCCTGTGCCACAGCCGCTGGAGACCTTTGTTGACCTATGGCGCGGTGAGGTTGGGGCCGACGGCGTGCGGGCTCTGGATGGTATGATTGCTGAGCTTGAAGATCAGTTGGTGCGCGAGCTGGATGACCAAGCGGCATTTGCGGAGACGGTGCAGCGGATCATTCGCGATTATACAGCGGGCGATGAGGCCGGTCAGGATGATGGTCAAGAGGATGAGGACGCACCGGAAGACGCCGACGACAATAATCAGCAAAACTCATCCGATGATGGTGAGGCCGGGGAAGAAACCCAAGGCGCGACCATGGAGGAGATGGAAGCCGGTGACGCTGAAGACATGGACGGCGAAGAGACCAATGTCTCTGTCGACTCCGATGTCGATATGGAGGCCGATGACGATCCTGAAGAGACCGATGACGGGGCGAAACCGCTGCGCCCGAACTATCGCGAGGGTGATGACGCGGACCGGTTCGTCTATAAGGCGTTCACCAAGGCGAATGATGAGATCGCGCAGGCGGCCGACCTGTGTGATGCTGAGGAGTTGGCGAGGCTGCGGGCCTATCTGGATCATCAGTTGGAGAGCTTGCAAGGGGCGGTGTCCAAACTGGCGAACAAGCTGCAGCGTCGTCTGATGGCGCAGCAGAATCGCAGCTGGTCATTTGATCTGGAAGAGGGCGTTCTGGATACTGCGCGCCTGACGCGGGTGATCATCGATCCGACCGCGCCTCTATCGTTCAAGCAGGAAGACGACAGCAATTTCCGCGATACGGTTGTGACGTTGCTGCTGGATAATTCAGGCTCTATGCGCGGGCGGCCGATTATGGTTGCTGCTTTGTGTGCAGATATTCTCGCGCGGACGCTAGAGCGGTGTGGCGTGAAGGTTGAGATTCTCGGCTTTACGACGAAAGCCTGGAAGGGCGGGCTGTCGCGTGAGGACTGGGTCAAGGCGAATAAGCCTGCCGGTCCGGGGCGCCTAAATGATTTGCGTCATATCATCTACAAGCAAGCGGATGCGCCATGGCGGCGTGCGCGCAAGAATCTCGGCTTGATGATGCGCGAAGGGCTGTTGAAGGAGAATATTGACGGCGAGGCCCTGCTCTGGGCGCATGATCGCCTGCTTGGACGAAGCGAGCAGCGTAAGATTCTGATGGTGATTTCGGATGGCGCGCCTGTGGATGACTCGACGCTTTCAGTGAATGTTGGGAATTATTTGGAGCGGCACCTGCGGCAGGTGATTGCCGAGATTGAGGGGCGCTCTCCGGTTGAGCTGATCGCGATCGGCATCGGGCATGACGTGACGCGCTACTATAAGCGCGCCGTGACAATTGTGGATGCTGAACAGCTGGGCGGCGTGATGACCGAGCAGTTGGCGAGTCTGTTTGATGAGAATGGTGATGCGCCGAAGCCGGAAGCGATGGCTGTGCCGCCGCTGACGCGGGATCTTGCGCGGCCAGGCGGATCGGCAGTGAGCGGGGCAGGGGCAGGTGCGCCACGCTATGGTGGTGGCGGGCCGAGGGTTGGCTCTGGTCGTGATGTGCGGGCCGCGGTTGTGCCCCCTGCGGCGCGGAAGGGTTAAGTTTGATTTAATCCCCGCCCTGAGCGGCTTTGCCGCAACGGGGATAAGCAGGTTCCGTATCGGCGCTGCGCGCCTCACATGAACCGGGCTCAGGGCTGTTTTTCTCCGAATCCGTCGATTGCAGCGATGCCTGCCGATGAGGTAATTCGGTTGAAATTCCTCATGTTCAGGCCGCCGAGTCCGTAGATTGGGAGGTCTGCGCTTTCGGCCAGTGAACGGAAACGTGCGGGGCTAAGGAGGCGTCCTGCACTCGGGCTGTTTGAGGGGAAGATGGGGGAGAGAAGAACGGCATCCATCTCGGCTTTGGCGGCGGCGCGCAGAGCACGGGCGCTGTGGGCACTGGCGGTTTGGAGTTGGAATTTGCCGCGCCAGTGGCGAGTCTTTTTCAAGCGCTTTTCGGGCCAGTGGACGCCGGTTGCGCCTGTTTCCAGCGCGAGCTCTGGGTCGGCTGCAATCAGGAAAATACGGCCTTCGCGGTGCAAAATGGTGCTAAATTCGTGGATGAAGTCGATTTCGGCCTCGTCGCCAAAGTGGCGGAAGACGATGCCGCACTCTGGTGGAAGGGTCATCATCTCGGCTTCCGGCGTTGGGGTGCGGACGGGATCTGTCAGGAACAGGAAGGGCGGCAGGTGTGTCGGAAAATGGCGGGTGATGGCGCGGGCGGCTGCGCGCAATTTGAGTGCCCTCTTGGCAGGTGGGGTCGCGGCGTGGTTCAAGGCCATGATGAGCACAGATACACCGCCCGAAACCATCGCAGAAGCCCGCGCGCGCATTCTTTCCGAGATCGGGGAGGGCGTGACTTTGGTGGCGGCGTGCAAACGCCAGCCGCATTGGCGTCTCCGCGAAGCGCTCGAAGCAGGTCAACGTGTGTTCGGAGAGAATCGTGTGCAGGAAGCTGAGCTGCGCTGGCGCAAGCAATTTGATGAGTATGAGGATGTGGAATTACGCCTCATTGGTCCCCTGCAAACGAACAAGGCCAAAGATGCCGTTCACCTCTTCAGTGTGATTGAAACACTGGACCGTGAAAAGCTTCTGAGAGCTTTGATAAAAGCGGTAGACGATACTTTCGTCATGCCCCCGGACCTGTTCATTCAGGTGAATACAGGCGATGAACCGCAAAAGGGTGGAGTGTCGGTTAAGGGTCTGCCCGCGCTTTTGGAGATGGCGCGCGCCGATTGGCCGGGACGGGTGGTCGGCCTGATGTGCATTCCACCCGCCGACGAGCCCGCAGGGCCGCATTTTGCTTTGCTGAAAAAGCTCGCGGACCGGCATGACCTCGCACAGGTCAGCATGGGCATGAGCGGCGACTACGCACTCGCAGCAAGGCTCGGCGCAACCCACGTGCGGGTCGGGACAGCGTTTTTTGGCGCGCGGGAGGGGTAGGGCTGGATATTCTGCCACGTTCTCAGCCTTGCGGCGGCAGTTCTTGAAATTTGGTCATGTCCTCCAGCCCTCTGACGCAGTCAGTTTCGTGTTTGGCCCATATTTGCGTATGGGGAAGGACGGTCGCGGGATCATCGAAACTTTCGGTCGTGATGTCGATCAGGCCCGGAATGTAGTCGGCCTCAAAGAATAGAGTTGTTCCACAGTCGCGGCAAAATGATCGGCGGACGCCCGGGGAGGACTCATGGACAGTGAGGTTGGATCGATCGCATGTTAGCGCAGCTCTATCATACATGACCCAACCGACGATTGGGGCGCCCGCTGATTTTCTGCACGACGGACAGTGACACACTGCGGAAAAGTGCGCGTCTCCGTAGACTTCAAATCGAACTTTTCCACATAGGCAGCCGCCAGACAGTTTAGGCATGATCGTCTCCTTGACTAAAAACAAACAGACTGTATGTTTGTTTGTATGTCAAGATCAAATACTGTTCGTACACGTGAAAGCCGCCGCCGCTTACTTAAAGCGGGCCGGGCACTGTTTGGTGAGCATGGGTTTGTAGCTACCAGCACGCCGATGATTGCAGAAGCGGCCGGTGTCTCGCGTGGCGCACTCTACCATCACTTTGAGGATAAAGCCGCCTTGTTCGCGGCGGTTGTCAAAGCAGAGTATGAGCATTTGGAGAAAGAGATTGATCGCAACATTTTGGAGACTACTGATCCGCTTGAAGTCCTGATTGAGGGCGGTGACAATTTTATAAGCGCTGCGTCTGACCCGATCACTCAGCGCATCCTATTTCTTGAGGGACCTACGGTTTTGACCAGCGAAGGGATGCTGACGCTGGATAGTCAGACGACAACGAAAAGCTTGCTTGAAGGCATTGAGGCCGCCCAGGCAGCTGGACGCCTACCAGACGATATTCCGAGCCGGGCTTTGGCGTCGATGATGAGCGGTGCATATGATCGCGCAGTTGCCGACGGCATGGGCGCATGCGAGGAGGAGAGGCTTTCCATCCGACAAGCGATCAGGTGCGTCTGGTTTGGGCTGTCGAAACTTGCCTAAATAGAGACGTGGCAAGCTTAGCTCCCTGGATGATTCCTTGGAGGTCTATGATCTAAAGCGATGCTTTCTTCGTCACCGATAAACGCGGCCCAAATACCTCCCGGTTGCCAAACCGTATCCATTATTTTTCGGGCTTGCTCTTCATCTAAGCCCAAAACATCTCTATGAAAGCGGTATAAGAACGCCGTTACACGAAGATTTGCAATACAATGCACGTGGACCGTTGAGTCTTCAGCGTCTGCCATTGCTGTACAGAATTGCTCGAAGTCTGTCTCTTTAGGGTTCGTCATCTCAACGGGAATATGGACGTAAACCATTCCCAGCTTGGCCACACTGGATGCCTCATCTTCCAGAGCGCGCTCGTGATCGTGCATTCCAAGATTAATCACATAGCTAACGCCGAGTGCTTTAAGCTCTGCAAGGTGTTCTTCGGTCGGTTGTCCGGACGTCGTGAGTCTATCATTCACGCGGCGCCACTGATAGATTGTCGATGGATCATGCATTTTGGCATCCTTTCTCGTTGGATGCCCAGGCGAACGGCAGATTCAGTCATGCTCCCCAGTGGTGTTCCACCTCTCATCGCCAGTTACATGACAGGACTTATATCTCACAGATCCCGTGTTTCACAAAGTGAAATATGAAAACATGACCCGACTCACACCCCCTGTAGACATTTGCCCTCATCGCGCGTATTTAACCTTCAAGTCGAAACATATCGGCGGCGGTTCCGGGAACGGGGCCGCCGCTTTTCTTTGTCTGAAGGTCCCGTCTTGATTACGATCAGCCCACAAGAGGAACGCATCCTTGCTTTGGCCGAGCCGCTTGCCAGCGATCTCGGGCTTGAGATTGTGCGCATTCGGGTGATGGGCGGGAAGCGGCCGCTCTTGCAGATCATGATTGAGAAAGCGGGCGGCGCGCTCACCGATGTTGAGGATTGCGCGAGATTTTCGCGCCAATTGTCGCCGATCTTGGAGGTCGAGGATCCGATTTCTGAGGCTTATCGGCTGGAAGTGTCTACGCCGGGCATTGATCGGCCTTTGACTCGTAAAGGCGATTTCGGTCGCTGGGTCGGGCATCTGGCAAAGATTGAGCTGGCCATGCCGCTGCAAGGGCGTCGGCGTTTTCAGGGCGTGATTACCCGCGAGGATGAGGCCGGCGTCGCGATTGAACTCGATGATGAGAGCGAACTGGTCGCGCAGGTCCATGAGATGACCAAAGCGAGCCTGATCCTGACCGATGAATTGATTGATGCGGCCTCTTTGCAATTGGCCGCGAATGAAGACAGTGAGATTGAACTAGAAGTGGAGCCTGAAGCCCATGAGTAATGTTGGCGTTTCCGCAAACCGGCTGGAAATCCTGCAGATCGCGAAAGCGGTGGCAGAGGAAAAAGCGATTGACCGGTCCATCGTAATCGAAGCGATGCAAGAGGCGATCGAGAAGGCGGCCAAGTCCCGCTACGGCCAGGAACATGACATCCGCGCGATCATCGATGTCGACACGGGCGAGCAGAGCCTGTGGCGCGTGCAGACGGTTGTCGAAGATGACGAGGTTGAGGATCAGGATCAGCAGCTGCGCCTGTCTGATGCGAAGAAGATTGATGCGAGCCTTGAGTTGGGCGATGAGATCAAGGAAGAGCTGCCGCCGTTCGATTTTGGTCGTGTTGCGGCACAGACCGCGAAACAGGTCATCATGCAGAAAGTGCGCGATGCGGAACGTCAGCGCCACTATGATGAGTATAAGGATCGCGAAGGCGAGATCATCAACGGTATCGTCAAGCGCGTTGAGTATGGTCATGTGATCGTCGATCTGGGCCGTGCGGAAGGCATTATCCGCCGCAATGACGGGATTCCGCGCGAGAACTTCCAGCCGAATGACCGGGTTCGTGCATATCTTTACAAGGTGAGCCGCGAGATTAAGGGGCCGCAAATCTTCCTGTCGCGCGCGCATCCTGACTTCATGATCAAGCTATTCGCGGCTGAAGTGCCTGAGGTTTATGAGGGCGTGATCGAGATTAAATCCTGTGCGCGCGATCCGGGCTCACGCGCGAAGATCGGTGTGTTCTCGAACGATAACTCGATTGATCCGGTCGGTGCGTGCGTTGGTATGCGTGGCGCGCGGGTTCAGGCGGTTGTTGGTGAGCTTTCCGGCGAGAAGATCGACATCATCCCATGGAACTACGACGATGCGACCTTCATCGTGAACGCGCTGCAGCCCGCTGAGGTCACGAAAGTGATCCTGGACGAGGAAGAAGAGCGTGTTGAGGTTGTTGTTGCCGATGACCAGTTCCCGCTGGCGATTGGCCGTCGTGGTCAGAATGTGCGTTTGGCGTCACAGCTGACGGGTTGGCAGATCGATCTGACGACGGAAACCGATGATTCTGAGCGTTATCAGAAGGACTTCCAACGTCGCACAGAGCTGTTTATGGCAGCCCTCGATGCGGACGAAACGCTGGCGCAACTGTTGGCGTCTGAGGGTTTTGAGAGCGTTGAAGAGATTGCCTATATCGCAGCCGAAGACTTCATGCAGATTGAAGGCTTTGACGAGGAAATCGCGGCCGAGCTGCAAGAGCGCGCGCGGGAATATCTTGAGAAACTGGCCGCTGAACTGAATGCGAAGCGCACTGAGCTTGGCGTTGAAGATGCGGTTATGGAGCTTGAGGGCATGACGCCTGCCTTTGCTGTGAAACTCGGTGAGAACGAGATTTTCAGCGTCGATGATGTGGCCGGTCTGGTGCCGGACGACATTACCGGATGGCGTGAGAATGGCCCGGACGGCAAGCCAGCGTGGCAAGACGGCATCCTTAAGAAAGGCGAGATGCGTAAGGATGATGCGCAACTCTTCATCATGAAAGCGCGCGTGATTGCGGGCTGGATTGAGCCGGAAGCGCTGGAGCAGCTGGAAGCTGAAATGGCGGCTGAAACGGTCGCTGAAGAGCTGGAGCTGTCTGAGGAAGAGCGCGCACTGATGGCGCTGGGTGAGCTTGGAAGCTCTGATGATAGCGCAGATGCGGGTGATCTCGAACTGGACCTCTCTGATGAGGATCTGATGGCGGAAATCGAAGGTCTTGATCTGGATGAAGACCTCTTGGCGGAGGGCGGCGACGATGCCGCACCGAAAGAATGATCGCCGTCAGCGCCTAGAGGCGCAATCGGAAACTGCGGCTGGCGCAGGGCCTCTGCGTCAGTGCGCTGTCACGCGCGAGCTTCACCCGCAGACGGCAATGATCCGCTTTGTCCGCTCACCGGACGGGGTGGCGGTCCCGGATGTTGCCGGAAAGCTGCCGGGGCGCGGCGTTTGGGTGAAGGCCTATCGTGGCACGCTCGAAAAAGGGCTAAAAACGGATGTGTTCTCACGGGGCTTCAAGCAGAAGACCGAGCCGATGGAAGCGCTGAGCGATGAGATTGAATCCCAGATGGTTCAACGCTGTATCGGGCTGCTCGGTATGGCGAAAAAGGGCGGGCAGGTGGTGCTTGGTTTCGATCAGGTGCGCACCTATATCCGCAAGGACGAGCCGGGCTGGCTATTAGAAGCGAGCGATGGTGCAAAAGATGGCCGCAACAAGGTTCATTTTTTGGCCAAGGCGATATATGAGGATGTCAAAGTCGCGGGCGCGCTTTCGTCTGCGGAATTGGGCATGGCCTTTGGACGCGAGCATGTGATACACGCGCTCTTGCATCCGGGCTCGCTCTCGGAAGCCTTCTCTGTTGCCTATCGGCGCTTGACCGGCTTTCGTCCGGCGCCCGAAACGGAATGGTTTGCCGGAAGGCATGAGAATATTGGAGGCGACTGGTAAGTCGTCAAAATTGGAAGGTTAGACACCGCGCATGAGCGATACGAAAGACAAAGGCACGTCAGGGCGCAAGCCGCTTTCAGTTTCACGGGGCGGAAGCACCGGAACTGTGAAGCAGAGCTTCAGCCATGGTCGCTCCAAGCAGGTCGTGGTTGAGACCAAGAAGAAGCGTGGCGGTGCTGCGCCGAAGCCGGGTGCATCTGCGCGTCCAGCAGCCAAGAAGGCTGGCGGCAAAGAGCCGAGCAAGCTGGAACTTGCGGCGAAAAAGCTCGGTATTACGGTCGAAGAACTGATTGCGCGTCAGAAGGTCCTGAAACAGCGACGTGACGCGGAAGAGAAACGCAAAGCCGAGCAGGAAAAGCAGGCCGCACGCACCAAGGCTCTGAGCGATAAGCAGGCTGAAAAAGTCCAGGAAAAGAAAGAGCGCGAAGAAGCGGAAGCGCGTCGTAAACGCGAAGAAGAAGAGCGCAAAAAGGCTGAAGCGGAAGCCAAAAAGGCCGAAGTGGAAGCGCGTAAGGCTGAAAAGTCGCGTGGTAAAAGCGGACGCGGCGGTGGTGCGGCAGCGCCGAGCCAAGCCGATCTTGAAGCCGCGGCAAGTTCTGCCGGGTCATCGCGGCGCAAAGGTGGTCGTGGAAATGACCGCGATAATCGTGATAATCGCGACGGCGGTGGCCGTGGTCGTGGTGGCGACAAGCGTCGCCGTGGCAAGCTGACGATTGCGTCCGCGCTGGGCGATGACGGGGATCGCCAGCGTTCACTCGCATCTGTCAAACGGGCCCGCGAGCGCGAACGTGAACGCCGTGCGGGCGGTGATCAGCAGGAGAAAGTTGCTCAAGAGGTCACTCTGCCGGAAACGATTACGCTGTCTGATCTGTCCCAACGGATGAAAGAACGCGTCGGCGACGTCGTGAAATACATGATGCAGCAGGGCGAGATGATGCGTGCGAACGATATCATCGATGCCGATACCGCTGAGCTCATCATCGAAGAATTTGGACACACAGCGAAACGCGTGTCCGAGGCCGACGTTGAGATTGGTCTTGAAGGTGAAGAGGATGATCCAAAGGATCTGACGGGACGTCCGCCAATCGTGACGATTATGGGTCACGTTGACCACGGTAAGACGTCGCTTCTGGATGCGCTGCGCTCGACCGATGTGGTCTCCGGTGAGGCTGGCGGGATTACCCAGCATATCGGGGCCTATCAGGTTCAGCTGAAATCCGGCGATAAGATCAGCTTCCTCGATACGCCGGGCCACGCAGCCTTCTCAGCGATGCGTGCACGCGGTGCGAACGTGACGGATATCGCGATCATTGTTGTGGCGGCGAATGACTCCGTCATGCCGCAAACGATTGAAGCAATCAGTCATGCTAAGGCGGCTGAAGTGCCGATCATCATTGCGGTCAACAAGATCGATCTGCCTGAAGCGGATGCCAACAAGGTTCTTACCGACCTGCTGCAGCACGACATTCAAGTCGAGGCGATGGGCGGTGAAATTCAGGCCGTTGAGGTGTCTGCGCTTAAGAAGAAGGGTCTGGATGACCTGACCGAGGCGATCACGCTGCAGGCGGAATTGTTAGACCTTCAAGCCAATCCGAAGCGAGCTGCTGACGGTGTTGTTGTTGAGTCTCAGCTTGATAAAGGTCGCGGCTCTGTTGCCACGGTTCTGGTGAAACGCGGTACGCTGAAGCGCGGTGATATCGTGGTTGCCGGTGCGCAATGGGGCAAGGTTCGCGCACTGGTCAATGAGCGCGGGCAACAGATGAAAGAGGCGGGTCCGGCTCAACCGGTTGAGATTCTCGGCATGGATGGCACGCCGGAGCCAGGCGACGCGTTTAATGTGGTCGACAATGAAGCCCGCGCGCGTGAAATCACCGAGTATCGTGAGCGGATGAAGCGTCAGAAGCAGGGCGTTGCAACACAGCGTGCATCGCTCGAGCAGTTCATGACCAACCTGAAAGATGGTGCTGGCAATGTCCAAGACCTGCCAATCGTTCTGAAAGGCGACGTTCAAGGTTCTGTTGAGGCGATTACGCAATCGCTTGAGAAACTGGCGACCGATGAAGTTCGCGCCAACGTCGTTTACGGCGCGGCGGGTGGTATCTCAGAGAGTGATATTTTGCTGGCGCAGTCCACGGGATCGCCTGTCTTTGCCTTCAACGTGCGTGCAAACAAGCAGGCGCGTGATCTGGCCGAGAAAGAAGGCGTCGAGATCCGCTATTACTCAATCATTTACGAGCTGATTGATGATGTGAAAGCGTCGCTATCCGGCATGCTCGCGCCTGAGAAGAAAGAGACGTTTATTGGCTATGCCGATATTCTGGAGGTCTTCAACATTACCAAGGTTGGTAAGGTTGCCGGCTGTAAGGTGACAGAAGGCGTTGTGAAACGGGGTTGCGGCGTGCGTCTGCTGCGCGATGATGTCGTTATTCACGAGGGCAATCTGAAAACGCTGAAGCGGTTCAAGGATGAAGTGCCGGAAGTCTCTAACGGAATGGAATGCGGCATGGCGTTCGAGAAGTATGAAGACATTCGCGAAGGCGATAAGATCGAGTGCTTCGAGATTGAGATGATCGCGCGGACACTCGATTAAGATTTACGCTTTGATCTTTGCGAATTTAAAAGGCTTGTCGGCTAAGGCGGCTATATGAGCGGACCTGTACTGACAGTTGAAGGCCAGTTGCTTGATAAAGACATCAAGAAGCTAGCCAGGGCCTCGCGGACCAGCGTGGTTGGGCCTACGGCGCTCTATTATGCCGGTGTGACCGCGCCGATTATTTCAGCGAGTATGGCTCTGGTTGTGAAAAATGCGCTGACCATGCTTGGGGCGACGTCATATTGGCAATTGATGTTGTCGGCCTTGATTGCGGCCTTTGCCGGGATTGTCTGGTATCTGATTTTCATGCGCTGGTCGTATCGTCACAAGGTCGGGCGCGGCAATGAACTGACCGATGTCTCGAATGTGCGTCTTGAAGACGATGCTCTTGTTTTGACCCGCGGACCTGTTGAGACGCGGATTGCGAGTGCCGGAATCAATGAAGTGATCGAGAAACGCGGGTTTACAATCGTTCGATTTGAGGGCGTTGACCCCTTGATCATTCCGGACCGCTGGTTTGCAAAAGACAAACAGGCGCGCAAAGCGTTTCTGGCGCACCTGAAGAGGATTTAGGAATGGCCCGTCGCAGCGGTCAGAGTGCAGGAGAGCCGAGCCAGCGCCAGCTGCGCGCCGGTGAATTGGTGCGCCATGCGCTTGTCGATGTGCTGGCGCGCGAGGAGCTGCACGATGTCGATCTAAGCGGGGTTATGGTGACGATTGGCGAGGTGCGCTGTTCGCCGGATTTGCGGCACGCGCACGTCTTTTGTTCGCCGCTGGGGGCGGGATCGCGCGAGCAGATCGATGCGGTTGCGGAGGCGCTCAATCGGGCTGCGCCGTTCCTTCGTGGCAAGCTTGGCCGTCAGATCGATATGAAGTTTACCCCGCAGCTGCACTTTATTGCTGATCATTCCTATGACGATGCGAGTGATATGGACGCGGTTTTCCGGCGTGCCGAAGTGGCGCGCGATCTGGATGAGGATTAGCGCTCAACAGGCTAGACCGCGCCGCTTGCCCGACGGATGGGCAGGTGTTTTTTACCCCAGTCTTTGAATGCGCTCAGCGCTGGACCGAATTCGCGGCCTTTTTCTGTCAAGATGTATTCGTAGCGCTTCGGGCGGTCCGAATAGGCTTGTTTTTCGAGAATGCCAGCTTCTACGAGGCGTTTGAGGCGGTCTGAGATGACGTGCCGTGTTGCGCCGGTGCTGTTGGCGAATTCGTCGAATTTACTGAGCCCCAAGAAGCAATCGCGCAGGATCAGGAGTGTCCAGCGATCACCCACTAAAGAGAGGGTTCGCGCGACCGGGCACCAATTATCATCAAGATCAGACCATTTCATACTTGCTATGTAGACTGATTTGCATAAAGTTCCAAATCAGAACTGGAGATCGCATGTCAGATAAGGTTGCTTTGGTCATTGGTGCAGGGGATGCGACGGGCGGTGCTATCGCGCGGCGATTTGCCCGCGAAGGCTATATCACCGTGGGAACGCGGCGAACAGCAGATGCGCTGGAGCCTCTGGTGAAGCAAATTGAGGCCGAAGGGGGTCGCGCTGTTGGAATGGGGTCTGACGCCCGCGATGAAGAACAGGTTGAAGCCCTGTTCGAACGCATTGAGAGCGAGATCGCACCGATTGAGGTGCTGGTTTTCAATATCGGGGCGAATGTCTTTTTTCCGATCACGGAGACGACCGCGCGGGTCTATCGCAAGGTCTGGGAAATGGCCGCGTTTGCTGGGTTCTTAACAGGAAGAGAGGCTGCGCGCCGGATGGTCCCGCGCGGGCGGGGAACGATTATTTTTACAGGGGCGACGGCCTCCATGCGCGGTGCTGCAGGATTTTCAGCCTTTTCCGGGGCAAAGTTTGCGCTGCGCGCTCTGGCCCAAAGCATGGCGCGAGAACTGGGTCCGCAAGGTATTCATGTCGCGCATACGATCATTGACGGTGCGATTGATACCGAATGGATCAAGCAGAATTTCCCGGATCGCTATGCGCTGAAGGATCAGGACGGGATCCTCAATCCCGATGCGATTGCGGAAGCGTATTGGCAGCTGCACCTACAGCCGCGCAGCGCCTGGACGCATGAGCTGGACCTGCGGCCATGGATGGAAAAATTCTAGAGATTGGGAGGTGCCGCAATGGGCAAAACACTTGAATTCTTTTTCGATTTTATCAGCCCCACAGCCTATGTCGCGCAGGCGGTTGTTCCCGGCGTGATTGAGCGCACCGGCGCGGACCTGAAATTGCGGCCGATGTTTCTGGGCGGTGTCATGCAGGCCACTGGGAATAAACCGCCGGGCACCGTTCCGGCCAAGGGCAAATATATGGGTCAGGACCTTGCGCGTAACTGTAAACGCTACGGCCTAACCATGCATTTCAACCCGCACTTTCCGATGATGAATACGCGGATTTTGACCGGGGCGATGATCCGGTTGGATGATCAGCCCGAGGAACAGATGAAGCTGTTCAATGCGGGCTGGAAACACCTCTGGGGTCGTCCCGATGGGATTAATGCCGCTGATGAAGCTGAGTTTAAGGCGGCCTTTGGCGGTGAAGGGCTGGATGCCGATACGTTGTGGGCGCTTGGCAATGATCCCGAGACGAAACAGATGCTGCGCGCGAATACCGAAGAAGCGGTGGAACGCGGGGCGTTTGGTGCACCGACCTTCTTTGTCGGCGACGAGATGTTCTTTGGGCACGATCGTTTGGATTATGCGGAAGAGGCGTTGAGCGCTTAGGCGCTTTATTTTTTGCCTCGCGCTGACGCCCTTTGGGCGAGCGAGGCGAAGCAGGCTTAGTTGTTTGATGAGGCGCTGAGCGCTTTGCGCACGCCTCATGAAGCAGGTTCCGCGCCCTTTTGGCGCATGAACCAGGCTCAGGGCTGTTTCTCTCCAAATCATGTTTCTTTCTCAAGTCGTCCCGCACCCTGAGCGGAGACGAAGGGCGCGGGACTGCGCTGTTGATTATGTTCTCCGTATCCCGCCCGCGTGGTTCGTCTCCGCTCACCATGCGGGCTTATGATGCGCCGCTTGAGGCTTTCAGGATAGGAACCCTGCGAGGGCGTCTATGTCGGCGAGGACTCCGCTAAGCATCGCTGGGTCAGAGCATAAATCCGGTGTCACAGGCTGAGTCAGCATGAGGTGACGCACTGTCCCTGCCGCGACTGGGAGGCCGCGGGCGAGGGTTTCTTCTGAGACAAACCACGCCAAGCCGCGTGGGTGCATGAAGCTGTTTCGTGCATCGACGAGACGGTCAAAGTTTTGTCGTGAGACCATGCCAAATGGAAGCGTATAGGGGGCCGGAAGTCGGTCTCTATTCGCCGCGCGCAGGAGCAGCTCGGTTGCGCCGGATTGGGCTGGGATTGTATCGTCGGCCGCCTTTAGAGCCAGCGCGGCGGCTTGTTGGGCCATGAGGACCGACCCTGTCACCAGCCACGGCGCGCTTTTATCCGGCGCATCGGCATAGAGGCGCGCCTGATGCGCGCTGAATTGCGCTGTTTCGAGGAGCGTCTTATTCGCTTCCAACGCTCATATCCGGTTCTTTGCGGAAATCCCAATCTGTGAACGCGGCCATGTAGGTGAAGGCGGCGTAGACAGCGACATTTTGCTGGAATTCTTCCGGGTCGATCTTGTCGAATGTGTCATCAGGCGTGTGGTGGTAGTCAAAATAGTCGAGGCCGTTTTGGGCTGGCGTGACGACAGGGACACCTGAGCGGCGCAGGACGCCGACGTCCGGGCCGCCACGAGCTTCATTATTGCCCGGAACAACGCCGATGGGCATAAGCATGGTCTGGATCGCGCGGGCATAGGGTAGGGCGGCGTCGCCGAAATTGGTCTGGAACTGCCAGATAGGGCCTGCGCCAAAATCGCTTTCGGCTGCGAGGACATGGTTTGTCAGGTTTTCTGAGTGGCGGCGGGCATAAGCGTCCGCACCGAACAGGCCGACTTCTTCTGCACCATAGAGAACGACGCGGATGGTACGCCGCGGCGATTGGCCGAGTGCCATGATTTGCTTGGCCGCGCCGACGACGATACCGCATCCGGCCGCATCATCCAGTGCGCCGGGGCTCAAGTCCCAACTGTCGAGGTGGCAGGAAATAAGCACAATCTCATCGGCGAGGTCGGTGCCCGGGATTTCGGCAATGACATTTCCCGAGGGCGCGTTGGGGCGGGTATCAGTCTGGATGTTGACGCTGGCTGTGACAGGGCCGCGTTCCAATAGACGTGTCAGCTGGTCTGCGTCTGGGCCTGAAATCGCAGCAGCTGCGAGCGCGCCTTCTGCCCCTTCGCGCGCCATAATGCCGGTATGGGGCATGCGATGCGGTTGTGTGCCGACAGAGCGGATCAGGCAAGCAAGCGCGCCTTTTTCAGACGCCACGATGGCGCATTGACTGCGTTTGCGCACCGCCATGCCATAGCCTGCGCCGGTCATTGTGCGGGTCATGCCCTCATCGATGAAAACGATTTTACCAGCGATGGTGCTGGAGTCGGCGGTGGCGAGCTCGCGTAGATTTTCGAAACGGATGACGTGGGCTTCGACCCCGCCGTCCGCTGTCGGGGCAGACCCGCCGAGTGCGGTTGCGACGACTTCTTGCGGGACCGGGGCGGTGATAGCGACTTCGTCCTCAATGCGCGACCAAAACGGAATGGTGAACGTCTCGACACGGATATTCTGAAATCCGAGGTCGGCCAATTCACGGACAGACCAGTCGCGGGCGCGTTGCTCTTGTTCTGACCCAGCGAGGCGTGGACCGACTTCTGTAGTAAGGTCTTCGACGAATTGCAGGCCCACTGTGTCGCTCAGGCTGGTTTCAATCAGAGCCTCGACGGCGCTTTCAAGCTCGGGCGTGAGCGGTGTCGCGCTTTGTGCGCTTGCATAGCCAAAAGTCATGCTCAACGCCGTAGCAGCGGCAAGTGCGTGCTGTCTCATGTCTTACTCCAGTCTCCACAGATGGAATTAGCGGAATTACCCCTTGCGTCCAGTCCGCTTGGCGGCTTGTAATGATGGCATGACTGTATCGACAACGCTTCCGGCACTTAGGCTTAACCCTGATCTCGATCTCGATGCTCTTGCGGCAGAATATCGGGAGACGCAATTTGTTCAGATCAAAGGCATTTTTGCTGAGGAAACAGCGCAGGCGATCTCAAAGCTTTTGCGCGAGCAGATGCCGTGGAAGCTGATCTATGTTGACCAGCAAGCAGGCGTTGTTCAGCTTTCTCAGCAAGAGGCTGCGCAACTCGGCCCGCAGGAAATGCAACGCCGCATGGGACAGGTGATGCAGCTCGCGACGCGCAATATCGGGTTTTGCTATAAGGGCTATCACATGACGCATGCGGTCAGAGATGGCGTCGATCCGGGCCATCCCGTGCATGCGATTACAGAGTTTCTAAGCTCGCGCGCGTTTCTAGATTTTGGTGAGAAGGTGATTGGGGTCAGCCCACTGACACAGATCGATGCGCAGGCGAGCCTGTTTGATCGGGGCAGCTTCTTAACGCGCCATGTCGATGAGGGCAGCCATAATGAGCGGCGCGCGGCCTATACGTTAAGTTTCTGTCAGAACTGGCAGACCGACTGGGGCGGTCTGCTGCAATTTGTTGATCGCGAGACGACGGATGTGACGAGTGCATGGATTCCACGCTGGAATACACTGACGCTCTTTGACGGGCGCAAGGTTCACAGCGTCAGCCCCATCTCCAATTTTGCCGGAGATGGGCGCTATTCAATTGTGGGTTGGTTCCGGGACGACTGAGTTTAGGGAGTTTTTTTGAGTGTCATGATCCGCCCACTCCCCCTGCCCAACCACCCCAAGGGTACCCTGTATGGGTGGTTGGGCAGGGGGAGCGGGCGGACACTGACGTTAAACCGTTACTGCCTCAATCGCGTCATTGGCCTTTTTGAGTGTGCCTTCGGCGTCGAGCATGAGCTGGTCAGCTGCGATGACATTGACCTCTTTAATGCCGATAAATCCTAGGACATGTCTCAGATAAGGTGTGGCGAAGTCGATGGCTGAATTAGCCTCGGTGCCGCCGGATGTGATGACGACATAGGCCTGTTTGTCTTCGAGTAATCCGACGGGCCCGTTTTCTGTGTATTTGAACGTTTTTCCGGCGCGGGCGACTTGGTCGATCCAGGCTTTGAAGGCGGCTGCGACCCCGAAATTATAGATCGGGACGGCAAGGACGAGCGTGTCTGCAGCCTCAATTTCCGCGATCAATTTATCCGATAGCGCGAGCGTTTCGTTTTGCGTGTTGGTGCGGCTTTCAGCAGGCGTGAAGTTCGCGTTGACCCAGTCCTCGGTCAGGATAGCGGGTGGAGTAGTGCCGACATCGCGCTGTGTGATTATCGTGCTGGGGCCACTCAAGCGCGCGACGAGTTTTTCTGACAGGGCGCGGGACTGCGAACCGTCGGTGCGGGCTGAACTGTTTATGTGAAGGATGTGGTTTGCCATTGAGGGCATCTCCGTTTCTGGTGATGCCCTCAATTTAGGATATGCGGTTTTTCAACCATAGTGCCACGATATCGCAAACAGTTATGCGATAATCGTATAAATTACTCGGCCGTCGTCAGGCTTGCGGCTTGTGCCAGGATCGCGTCATTGGATGGGCGCGTACGGTAGCCTTCCTCGCGCAGGACGGCTTCGACAGTGCCGTCTGTTCCAACGAAAACGACGGCCGGATGCGGGATTCCGTCGAAACGGCTATCGGCGGGTACTTCGGCATTGCGCAGGTTGAAGCCGTCTATGACAGCGGAGTCCGCGTCAGACAGGAGTGTGTAGGACAGGCCTTCGGCGTCGGCGTAGGCGCTCAAGACATCTGTGCTGTCATAGGTAATCAGGCTGAGCGGGTAGCCGGCGGTTGCCAGATCAGCTGCGATGGACTCAAGATCGTTCGCCTGCGTTTTGCAGAATGGGCACCAGTCGAGCGAGCGGGAGAAGACGAGGACCGCCCCTTCGGCTCCTGAAATTCCGGCGAGGTCTGTCGCAGTGCCGTCTGTCAGGGTTGCTGTGATGGCCGGTGCGGCGCTGCCAATATCCGGGCCGATGCTTGGGGCTTCCGGTTCGGTGACGGTCTCAGCGACTGTTTCTACGGTTTCTTCAGCTGCCGGGACTTCGGCCTCAACCTCTTCGGTGGGTGCTGCTTCTTGTCCGCAGGCGGTGAGAAGGATGGATGCTGCGGCGCTTGCGGCGAGGAAAGAACGGATCATTTGGGGCTCCTGCTATGATTTGGGGCTGCATAGCAGGGCTGGGTGATACGCAAAGAGAAATTGCGCGGCCCTCACGTCTTTGTGAGGGCCGGAATTCGCTTATGCCAGCGCAGGCTCAAGCTTCTTGCAGTCTTCAACGAGGCCTTTGACGGCCGCGACAGACGTGTTGAACATCGCCGCTTCTTCGTCATTGAAATCGAACTCAACGACTTTTTCTGCACCGTTTGCGCCGATCAGCGTTGGGACGCCGACATACATGCCGCCGAGGCCATATTCGCCGTCACACCAGGCCGCGGCTGGCAGGACGCGCTTCTGGTCTGAGAGATAGGACCTCGCCATAGAGATCGCGCTTTCAGCCGGCGCGTAATAGGCTGACCCGGTTTTCAGCAGTCCGACAATCTCACCGCCGCCTTTGCGAGTGCGGTCCACGATGGAGTCGAGTTTTTCCTGGGTCATCCAGCCTTGCTTGACCAACTGTGGCAGAGGCAAGCCGCCAACTGTGGAATGGCGTACCATCGGGACCATTGAGTCGCCGTGGCCAGCCAGCGTCCATGCGTGAATGTCGGCGACAGAAACGCCGGTTGCCTCTGAAAGGAAGTAAGCAAAACGGCTAGAGTCGAGAACGCCTGCCATGCCGACGACTTTGTTTGTCGGGAGGCCGGAGAATTGCTGTAGGGCCCATACCATCGCGTCTAACGGGTTGGTGATACAGATCACAAAGGCGTTTGGCGCGTGGGCTTTGATGCCTTCGCCGACGGCTTTCATGACTTTCAGATTGATGCCGAGCAGGTCATCGCGGCTCATGCCCGGTTTGCGTGGGACACCGGCTGTCACGATGCAGACGTCTGCGCCAGCGATATCGGCGTAACTCTGTGTGCCTTTAAGATCGACGGAGCTGTTATAGACCGGCGTGGACTCGGCGATGTCGAGGGCTTTGCCTTCCGGGATGCCTTCCTGAATGTCGAAGAGGATCACGTCGCCGAGTTCTTCGCGAGCCGATACGTGAGCAAGTGTGCCGCCGATCATGCCTGAGCCGATCAGCGCAATTTTTTTACGGGCCATGGGAGGTCTCCTGTCAGTCTTTACCAGAATGGCCTGTCCCCTAGAACACGCGGGCGCGACTGGCAATCAGACTTTAGGTTTGGGGTGCGGTTGGGAGATTTTAGATTGTATTTCTGTACGCTTTTGTGTACATTAGCATCATGAATACGAAATCTGTCACTGAACTTCGCAAAACACTAGCCGCGACACTTGATCAAATCGCGGACGAGCACGAGCCTGTCTTTATCACCCGCGGGTCCGGTAAGCCTGCTGCGGTGATTATGTCGCTTGAGGATTATGCCTCTTATGAAGAGACGCGGTACCTCTTGCGCAGCCCGAAGAATGCGAAGCGGTTGTTGGAAGCCATCGAAGATCTTGAGAATGGCGGCGGTGTTGAGCGAGAGTTGATCGAGTGAAGCTCGTTTTTCATCAAAAGGCTTGGTCTGATTACCTTTACTGGCAGAAAACAGATGCCAAGATCATGAAAAAACTAAACGCCCTGATCAAAGATGCGCAAAGAATGCCATTCGAAGGTTTGGGGAAACCTGAGCCTCTTAGAGGTAATTTGTCAGGATGGTGGTCGCGTCGGATCGATAAGGAACACCGAATGATTTATCGACAAATCGAGGGCGGTATAGAAATCGCTCAATGCCGTTATCACTATTGATCTGCACAATACCCCGTTGACCCTTCGCTCAGAGTGCCGCTAGTCGCGGTCTTGAGTTTTATGATGATGCGGAATGCGTGATGGCTAGCAAATACGATCCTCAAAGTGCGGAACCGAAATGGCGGCAGGCCTGGGCGGAGGCTGAGCTATTCAAGGCGAAAACGCCGGATGAGGCGGGCGATGCGCCGAAAGCCTACGTGCTAGAGATGTTTCCGTATCCGTCGGGGCGGCTGCATATGGGCCATGTTCGCAATTATGCGATGGGCGATGTGGTGGCGCGCCACAAGAAGGCCAAGGGGCACAATGTGCTGCACCCGATGGGCTGGGATGCGTTCGGTATGCCCGCGGAAAATGCTGCGATGGAGCGCGGTGTTCATCCGGGTGAATGGACCTATCAGAACATCGCGTCGATGAAGGCGCAGTTTGAGAAGCTTGGGCTTTCCTTGGATTGGTCACGCGAGTTTGCGACCTGCGATCCGGATTATTATGGGGAGCAGCAGCGGCTATTCCTGAAATTCATGGAGAAGGGTCTCGTCTATCAGAAGAAGGCCAAGGTGAACTGGGACCCCGTCGACAATACGGTTCTGGCGAATGAGCAGGTCGTCGATGGCAAGGGCTGGCGATCCGGCGCGCCGGTTGAGCAGCGCGAGTTGGTGCAGTGGTTTTTCCGGATCACTGATTATGCAGAAGACCTGCTGGAAGAAGTGCAAAAGCTGAAGCGCTGGCCGGAAAAGGTCCGCACGATGCAGGCGAACTGGATCGGGCGCTCTGAGGGCTTGCAGATGCGGTTTGAGTGGGCTGAACCATCTACATTTAGATCACTGGATAAACGAAATGGGGCGGTAGACCTCGACGATTTAGACTACATTCTCACAGAATTTATGGACGGCGTGGAGATTTTCACGACAAGACCTGACACCCTTTTTGGGGCAAGCTTTATAGCTTTATCACCTGATCATCCAATTGTGGAAACGCTAGGCGGATTATGTGTTGAACTTGAAGATTTCCGCCAGAAATGCGCGCAGGTCGGCACGTCGGAAGCCGACATCGAAAAAGCCCCGAAAATGGGCTTTGATACGGGGCTGACCGTTGAGCATCCTTTTACCAGTGAGCCGCTTCCGGTCTGGATCGCGAATTTTGTTCTGATGGGATACGGCACGGGCGCGATCTTTGCCTGTCCGGCGCATGACCAGCGCGATTTCGATTTTGCGCGCAAGTATGGTCTACCAATCCTGCCTGTGGTGAAGCCGTCCGACAAAGATGCGGCCGAAGAAATGTGGGTTCGATCCGGGCTGGGTGACGATATGGATGCGGCCTATACCGGGCCGGGTGTTATCATGAATTCGGATTTCCTCGACACTTTGGAGATCGGCCCAGCGAAAACGGCTGCCATTGCTCGCATTGAAGAGCTGGCGCTGGGGCAGGGGACGACGAATTACCGCCTGCGTGACTGGGGTGTGAGCCGTCAGCGCTATTGGGGCTGTCCGATCCCTGTTGTGCATTGTCCTGAGCCTGAATGCGGGATTGTTCCCGTTCCTGAGGCTGATTTGCCGGTGAAACTGCCTGAGGATGTGAGTTTTCAACTGCCCGGGAACCCGTTGTCGCATCATCCGACCTGGAAGCATTGCACCTGCCCGAAATGCGGCGGGCCAGCCACGCGCGAGACGGATACGCTGGATACGTTTAACGATTCCAGCTGGTATTTTGCGCGCTTTGCGAGCGTGTCTGATCAGGCTGAGCGGGCCTATTGGTTGCCTGTGGATCAGTATGTGGGCGGGGTCGAGCATGCGGTTCTACATTTGCTCTATGCGCGCTTCTTCACCCGCGCGATGCGCGATGTTGGTGAGGTCGATTTGCCGAGTGGGGAGCCGTTTGCAGGTCTTTTCACGCAAGGCATGGTGACGCATGAGACGTATAAGTCCTCTGATGGAAAATGGCTGGAACCAGCGTCAATCGAGCGGCGTGGCGATAGTGTGATTGAGATCGCGACGGGAGAGCGGGTTGAGGTCGGTGACATCGTCAAGATGTCGAAATCGAAGAAGAATGTCGTTGACCCTGATGAAATCATTGCGACTTTCGGGGCCGATACAGCGCGCTGGTTTGTTCTGTCCGATAGTCCGCCAGAACGCGATATTGAGTGGACGCAGGCCGGGGCTGAGGGTGCTGCGCGGTTTGTGCAGCGGGTTTGGGCGATGTTTGATGAGTTGCCGGGTAAAAATCCGGGTGAACCTGAGGGCAAAACCGATCTTCGCAAAGCGTCTCACAAGGCGGTTGCCGCGATCGATAAGGCGATTGAAGAGTTTCGTTTTAACGCGGCGATTGCTGAGTTTTATACGTGGTTGAATGCCATCAAGAAGGGTGCGGGCGAGAGCGAAGCGAACCGGTATGAGGCGGGAAGTATGCTCGCACGCTGCCTGCCGCCCTTCATGCCGCATCTGGCGGAGGAATGCTGGGCGCGAATTGGCGGCACGGGCCTCGTCTCTGCTGTCTCTTGGCCTGAAGTGGATATCGCTCTGACGGTGGATGATACCGTCACGTTGCCGATCCAAGTGAATGGTAAACGGCGCGCTGAGATTGAGGTCTCCAAGACGGCCAGCAAGGATGAGGTTGAAGCGATTGCCTTGGCTGCGCCTGACCTGCAAAGCCATATTGAAGGCAAAACGCCGAAGAAAATCATTGTCGTTCCCGGCCGGATCGTGAATATCGTTGTCTGACGCTTCAAAAGGATCTCTTATCATGAAGCAGGGTTTGATCGCTCTATTCGCACTTGGCTTGATTGCACCCCTGAGCGGCTGTGGGTTCCAGCCGATGTATGCTGGTGGAGAGGCGTCCAAGCCGATCGTGGTTGAGCAGATTGATGGGCGTTCTGGCCACGCTTTGCGCAAAGCTTTGATCCAAGAACTTGGCCCTGGATTGCCCGGTCTGGAAGGTGAAGCGACTTTGACCGTTATTCTGGATGAGAATCTTAGACGCCTCGCGCTACGTCCGGACGGCGCGGCATCGCGAACTGATGTTGTCGGGGAAGCAGAATATGTTTTGGCCACCGCGGACACAGCGATTAGCGGCAAAGTAAGCGCTGAAACAGCTTACAACGTCCCAAATGCCCCATTCGCTGATATTACGGCGCAGATTGATATCGGTGAGCGCTTGATGACGGTTCTGGCGCGCCGCCTTGTCGATGATATGCGGCTGCAGCTGGCGGACGAGGAATGAAATTTTCGGGCAATAACGCGGCGCGGTTCGCGAAAAGGCCCGATGAGATTGTCCCTTTTGTGCTGATCTTCGGGGAAGACGAGGGCGTCGTTGGCGACCTTGCGCGCGATCTGATTGCGGCCTGGCAGAAAGCCGGGCCTGCGAATGTCCTGACGCTCGATGAGGATGAAGTTCGCCGTGATCCGCCGGTTCTGTTTGACGCGCTGGAGGCGGTGTCGCTGTTGGGTGAGGGGACGATCCTGCGGCTTCGGACGAGCGGTGAGAAGCTGTTTTCTGTGCTGAAAGATGTTTTGGCGCTGCCAACGGAACGTGTCGCCGCCAAGCTGATCGTGCAGAACGGGATACTGAATACGCGTTCTAAAATGCGCACGGCGTTTGAGGCGGGAGCGAATAGCGCTGCACTGCAAGTTTTTGCTGATAGTGATGCGGATATGTCTGGTCTGGTGCGCGACATGCTGAGCGCGCGAAATGTGGCGATCGAGGATGACGCACTGGCGGTCTTTGTGGCGGGTTTGCCGGGCCATCGCAGTTTGGCGAATGCTGAGACGGAGAAATTGGCGATTTATGCGCATGGGCTTGGGCGCGCCGTGACAGTTGAAGATGTTTGCGCGCTTTGTGAGACGAATGCGGATGAGGATATCTATGCGGCTGTGCAGCTTGCCTTGTCCGGCAAATCGGATCTGGCGCAGGCCGAGCTTGATCGTGTCGTGGATGCGGGCCTGTCAGCGATTGGATTATTGCGTGGGATTGAACGTGAAGCAAAGCAGATGCTGTCTGCTCGCGCTCTGCAGGGCAGGCGCGGTGGTGGCAATGTTGGCAAACAGATGAAGCCGCCGATCTGGCCAGACAAATGGCCCGAATTTGAAGCGCGTCTGAAACTCTGGCCCGTGCCGCATCTGGTGCGCCTATTAGAGCGTATCCACGATATGGAAGAGATGACAAAATCACCGGGCGGCGGTGGATTGGCCGATGCGGCTGCGCGTGAGTTTTTTGCCTCAGTCTATCAGCGCGCCGAGGCCAATGCGGAGAGGATGCTTGGTTAGCTTGGTGGCTTCGACCTCAGCTCTTTATCCTCCCCCGCCTGCGGGGGAGGTGCCTGAAGGGCGGAGGGGGGAAAGCCGGACTAAACAAAATTCCAGTATTTTCATTCGAAAGTGCCCCCTCCGACCCGCTTCGCGGCCCACCTCCCCCGCAAGCGGGGGAGGAAAACAAGACGTTAGGATTGTCTTCAGGCCATGATCTTCCGCGATTTCCTTTTACTGGCCGTCATCTGTTTTGTTTGGGGGCTGAACCTTGTTGTGACGCGCTGGGTGATTGCGGACGCGGGTGTGCCGCCGCTCTTTTTTGCTGCGCTGAGATTTGCAGGCATTGCGCTAGTTCTGTTCTGGTTTTTGAGGCCTCTGCCAAAGAATATCGTCACCCTGTTTTTCATTGCGATGGGGATGGGCGCAGTTCATTTTGCGCTTTTATTTCTGGGGCTCGCCACGTCAGAGGCGAGCGCGGTGAGCGTTGTTGGTCAGCTTGGTGTTCCATTTTCGACCCTGATGAGCATGGTGTTTCTTGGAGAGACGGTTGGGTGGCGGCGTGGCCTTGGCATCATGCTGGCCTTTGCCGGGGCGGTTCTGATTGCTGTGGATCCGACCACGTTCAGTTTTAGCTACGGCTTGATGTATGTTGTTGTGGCGATGATTGTGGCGTCTGCGGCGGGCATCCTGATGAAGCAAATGCCGCCGATTACGGCCCTGCAAATGCAGGCCTGGATTGGCCTGTTCAGTTTTGCGCCCCTGTTTGCGGTGTCAGGGATTTTCGAAGCGGATGCGAATGGCTGGGGCGCTTTCATTGAGGGCGGTTGGTTGGTCTGGCTGGCGACAGCGTTCGCGGTTTTGGGCGTGAGCGTTTTTGGGCATGGTGGATTTTATACGCTGATCAAGAAGTATGATGTGTCCCTGCTCTCGCCGCTGACCCTGATGACGCCGATTTGGGGGGTGGTCTTGTCTGTGGCTTTGTTAAATGAGCAGCTAACTTTGCAGTTGGTTGTGGGCGCGGCGATTTCGCTTGGTGGGGTTTTCATTATTCTGGTGCGGCCAAATCAGGCGATGCCTGAAGCGGCCTTTGGGGACAAAGCCGGGAGTATGCGCCGTGAAGATTGAAGCCGTCCCCAGCCCAAACTTTAACGATCGCAAGGCCGATGTCAGCCTGCTGGTCCTGCACTATACGGGTATGGAAACGGGGCAAGCTGCGTTGGAACGGATGTGCGATCCAGCCTCTGAAGTATCAGCGCATTATATGGTCTGGGAAGACGGACGCGTGATGCAGCTTGTCGGGGAGGATAAGCGCGCCTGGCATGCGGGCGTGTCGAGCTGGCGCGGGGAGAGCGATCTGAATTCGCGTTCTATCGGGATTGAGATTGTGAATGGCGGGCATGATTGGCCGCTTGCGGATGGGACATTGCCGCCTTATCCGGATGTGCAGGTCGACGCGGTGATCGAGCTCTGTCAGGGCATTCTGGAGCGCTGGACCATTTCGCAAACAGGCATTGTCGGACATTCCGATATCGCTACGGATCGCAAGGATGATCCGGGTGAGCATTTCCCGTGGGCTCGGCTGGCTGAGGCCGGGATTGGGCTTTGGCCGGAAAAAGTTGAGAGCGATCAGCTCAATCTCATCGGGCGGGGATTGGGTCTGAGTGACAAGGGCGACAGTGTTTTGCGTTTGCAGGGCATGCTATCCGGTATCGGGTACTTGGTCCAAGAGGACGGTGCTTATGATGCGCAGACGGAGGCGGCTGTACGGGCGTTCCAGCGACGCTGGGTACAGGATCAAGTGACGGGTCTCGCTGATTTAATGACACTGCAAGTGATCGATCGGGTGCAAGCGCTTTATGAGAGATCAGATTAAATGGCTGGCTTAATGAGCGTCAAATGGGGCGGGTACCCTGTTGAATAGTCAGGTGACCCACGTTCTCTTCATTTGTTCGATGAACCAGTGGCGCAGTCCAACAGCCGAAGCTATTTTCCGACGTGGGACAGGGATAAATGTTCGGTCTGCGGGAACATCAAGTCGGGCCAAGCGGACGGTTTCAGTCAAAGATTTGAGGTGGGCAGATGTTGTCCTCGTGATGGAGCAGAAGCATAAAACCCGGCTTCAAGCCCAGTTCCGTGACGAGGTTCGATATAAGACCTTATATGTTCTCGATATTCCTGACGACTATCGATACATGGACCAAGAGCTTATCGATCTTCTGAGAGCGAAAGTAGAGCCTCTGCTATAGCGCATCCGTCCTGATAAGCAGCGGGCATGACATGTACGCGGTCATTCCGCATCGAACGGTTTTAGGCGCTTCCATCTTGTTAAGACATGTCGTATTGGTTGTGATCACAACTAATTTTTTGGAAGGTTTCCCATGTCTGCTATTGTTCACCTCGCGATCCCTGCGGGCGATTTGCCGAAGACGCTGAAATTCTACACTGACGTGCTGGGCTGTACGACGGGCAACTTTGAGGAAGGCCGTTGGATCGACGTAAACTTCTGGGGCAATGAGCTGACGCTTCACCAGAGTGAGGAACAGCTGCCAAGTGTGCGCCACGACGTCGACATGGGTGCGGTTCTGGTGCCGCATTTCGGGATTCACTTGACCCAAGACGACTTTGACGGGGTGAAAGACCGGATCGCGGAAGCGGGTCTTGAATATATTGACGATCCCTATCGCCGTTTCAAAGGCGACAAGTTCGAGCAGGAAACCTTCTTCATTGCCGACCCGAACAATAATGTGCTCGAGATTAAAAGCATGAAGAACCCGGACGTTCTGTTCGATACGGAATAGGTAAAAAGGTTGCGCGTTGAACCGGGCGTTATTGCTGTCCAGCTGCCTGGTTCATCGCAATAACTTCTCCCAAAAGCTCTTGAAATGCGACGCAGTCACCGGCGAAATCACCTCCCGCAGATAGCCCGGCCCTGCCGTCTATTTCGGTGATGTCTCGCACGATAATTGCCGGATGTGCGCGGTGGCTTGGGCGTGTTTTGAAAGCGACTGCCGGGCTGGATACTTGATTCGTGAAGCCTTTGAAGAGATTGTTCTCAAAGGGCATTGCACCATCTAAGTCTCGATATTTTTCGTAAAATGCCATTATCTGCTCCTGTGTTTTGGGCGTGCATAGGTTTCGACCGTCCGGAAATTCCCTGTTTCCACGCAAAGGTGATCCGTACACCTCACCATTTTCATCGCGAAAACTCTCTACCCCGAAGCCAACGCTATTTGCGTCCGGATGGACCGCGAATGAAAGACGAAACATTCCATACTGACCAAGGAATGTAGATGACGCGTCGCCGGGCATATCCTGCTCAGTCCATTCGGAAATAGAAAGGCACTCTCCAACTGATAGGATCAAATTCGCTGTGTCCTGAGCAATGTCTTCAAATTCAAAACCGCACGTATAGCTGGTCGATGTTCTAATAGAGTCCATACTGACTTGCCCGATTGTGCAGGATTTTGCTTGAGGTAGCATTTCCAGACCTGCGTAAAGTGCGATGCCTGCGGGCATATCATCGCTTTCTATAGGGTCGCCGAGCAAAGCCTGAAACTCTGTGTCTGCTTCACCGATGACAGTTTTAACAGAGTCGCACAGTGGTGAAGCAGTTGCTACGCCATGGCACATGATAAAGGTAAGTAGCGAACAAAGACACCGCATGCTCGAGTCCCCCTGAATTGACGCTATCATTTTTGCCAGCTTGTTGGTATCTGAGCAAGTCCAGACGGCTGGGCAGTCGCTGGTATGTTGGTAACGGCATGCTGGAGGAAAGTCCGGGCTCCATGGAGACAAGGCGGTGGATAACGTCCACCCGGCGTGAGCCGAGGGAAAGTGCCACAGAAAGCAAACCGCCTCAGCACTGAGGTAAGGGTGAAAGGGTGGGGTAAGAGCCCACCGGGGCCTCAGCGATGCGGCCCGCATGGTAAACCCCGCCTGGAGCAAGACCGAATAGGGGATGCGTATGGGCTGTCTCTGGCCCGCGTCCCGGGTGTGTCGCGTCAGGCGTGCGGTAACGTGCGTCGCAGAGGAATGGCTGCTCATCCTTCGCAAGAAGGGGGACAGAACCCGGCTTACAGGCCGTCTGGGCTCTTTTTATCACCGCGCTGACGCCCTTCGGGCGACGCGGTGGAAGCGGGTTCCGTATCGGCGCTGCGCGCCTCACATGAACCAAGCTCAGGGCTGTTATGCTCTTGCGTCGAAGGCTTTGCAGGAGGATGATACCTTAAGCGTTTGGGAGGAGCGAATGCTGAAGATATTTCTGTTCGGGCTTGGAGCAGTATTTGCCGCTCTGATCTTATTAGTTGCGATCGTGATTATCCGTACACTGAATTACGGCGGGCCAGCTGACAGTGTGCAGGAGATCACGCTGAGCGATGTTGGCGCGTTTGATGCTGACCTGATCGCTGAGCGGTTGGGTGAGGCGATCAGGTTTCGCACGATTACTGTCGCGCCGGGCGATCCGCGTCCCGGTCTGGAAGGTCCATGGCTTGAGATGCAGGCATGGATGGAAGAGACCTATCCAGCGTTCCATGCGGCAGTAAGCAAAGAGACCATACCCGGCGGATACAGCCTGCTCTACACGTGGCAGGGCAGTGACGCCACGCTCGCGCCTATTCTGCTGATGGCGCATCAGGATGTTGTTCCTGTGAATATCGGTACGGAGGGCGATTGGGAGGCGCGGCCATTTTCCGGAGTGGTTCAAGACGGCTTCGTATTCGGGCGCGGTGCGATTGATGATAAGGGCTCGATGGTCGGCCAGTTTGAGGCACTTGAGCGTCTGGCCAGCGAAGGCTTTCAGCCGCGTCGCACTATTCTGTTTATGCTGGGTCATGATGAGGAAGTGTCCGGATCGGGCGCTGCCGCCGGCATTGAACTGATCCGGTCGCGGGACATGGTTCCGGCTATGGTTCTGGATGAGGGCTTCATGGCGATTGAGGCGAATCCGCTGACCGGCGATACGCTGGCCTTTATCGGGGTTGCAGAGAAGGGCTATATCACGATTGAGATCACTGCGAGCGCGCAGGGTGGACACAGTTCAACGCCGCCGCGTGATAGCGCAACGATCAGGCTCTCGCGCGCGCTTTTGGCATTGGAAGAGAACCAGATGCCGTCCGATTTGTCGAAGGAGCCGATCAAGACACTCTTGGAATCCGCCGGGCCTGATATGCCCTTTGCTCAGAGGATGGCCTTTGCAAATCAATGGTTGCTCGGCTTTGCGATTGAAGGTGCTGCGGCCGACAATCCGCCCCTGAATGCGATGATCCGCACGACGACAGCCCCAACCATGCTGGTTGGCTCAACGAAAGAGAATGTGCTCGCACAGCGGGCCACCGCGATCATAAATTTCCGGATTCATCCAAATGATACCGAAGACGACATTGTCGCACACATTGAGCGGGTCACGGCGGGGATTGATGGCCTGACAATTACGCGGGGTCGCAGCGGTATTCGCGGGACCGGAGCATCGCCAGTCAGCCCGATGGACAATCGCGCTTATGCGGTGCTGCATGCGGTGGCAAAGGACGCGACGGGCGGGGCGAGCGTTGCACCGGGGCTAGTGTTGGGCGCGACGGATAGCCGGTACGCGAACGCAATTACTGACAATGTTTATCGCTTCATGCCCGCACTGATGAATCTGGATGAGCTGTCCGGGTTTCATGGGACGAATGAGCGGATCAGCGTTGAGAATATGGGGCGGATGGCGCGTGGCTATACGCAGATTATTCTGGCGATGGATGAAGGCGATTAGGGTTTAATCTTTGTCGGGTTGTCCCATCGCGCGCATCATGAAAAGCGGGATGGACCCGCGCTCTGTCATCACCCAATCGAGGGGAATGTCATGCGGTTCGGCGGGGATCGCGTCGACTTCCTGACCGTGAAAAGCGAGGCCGCAGACAAAGGCGCGGCCGTTTGCGCGCAGACGTGAAATGGCGCGGTCATAATGGCCTTTACCATAGCCAAGACGATTACCCTGTCTGTCGAAAGCGAGAAGTGGGGTCAGGATGAGAGTTGGCTGGACTTCCGGCACTTCATGGAAGGGTTCAAGCAGGCCGAATTTCGCTTTTTCGAGCGGGTCGCCGCGCTTGTAGTGGCGGTAGATCATGGAGCCGTTTTGCAGAACGCAGGGCAGGGCGAGTTTCGCGCCTGCGCGGGTCAGTTTGTCCATCAGTGGGCGCGGATCGATCTCGCTTCCGATGGGCAGATAGGTTGCGACGGTTGGGCCGTAACGCTCAAGCAGCTTTAGCGGGAATTTGTCTGCGAGCGTCTCCCCGGCATCGGGGTCGCGTGCTGCGAGTTCTTCGCGCAGTGCTTTCATCTGTGTACGGAGCGCGTGTTTCTCTTCGCTCATGCTGGCTCGAGATCTGCGTCTTCGGTGATGTCCGACAGGCCGACAAGGGCGCGGGCATAGGCGCGTGCGGAGAAGGGCTGAAGGTCTTCCGCCTTTTCACCGACGCCGACAAAGTGGATCGGGAGTTCATGCGCTTCAGCAACGGCGACGAGGACACCGCCTTTTGCTGTTCCGTCCAGCTTGGTCATCACGATGCCTGAGACATCGGCGGCTTCGCGGAAGGCTTCGACCTGGCTAAGCGCATTCTGTCCGACCGTGGCGTCGAGCACGAGGATGACATCGTGCGGGGCGCTTTCATCCAGTTTGCGTGTGACGCGCACGATTTTCTCAAGCTCGGCCATCAGCTCCTTTTTATTCTGAAGGCGGCCTGCCGTATCGACGAGGACGAGGTCGATGTTTTCCTGACGCGCCTTCTCGATAGCCTCATAGACAAGGCCTGCCGCATCTGCGCCCGGTTCTTTCGCGAGCACGGGAATGCCTGCGCGTTCACCCCAGACGGAGAGCTGCTCGATTGCGGCGGCACGGAACGTATCGCCCGCGACGAGGAGGGCTTTTGCACCCTGTTCCTGAAGTTTTGATGCGATCTTACCGATGGTTGTCGTTTTGCCTGATCCGTTGACGCCAACGAAGAGGACGACGCGCGGGCTCGTGCCATCCGACCAATCCACGATTTCTTCTCGCGGGCCCATGATGGCTTCGATTTCATCGGCCAGTGCAGCCTTGATTTCGTCGCCTGTGACGTCCTTATCCATGCGCGTTTTGGCGAAATTGGTCACGATGCGTGAGGTGACTTTGCCGCCCATGTCGGAGGTCAGCAGGATGTCTTCGAGGTCTTCCAATGCCTCATCATCCAGCTTGCGTTTGGTGAACAGGCTCGTGATGCCGTCGCCCATTTTGGATGAGGATTTGGCGAGGCCCGATGTGAGCTTTGTGAAGAAGCCGGGTTCAGAAACCTCCGCATACGGATCGGGTTCGCCGCGCGCGATGGCGGCTTGGCGTTCGGCCTCTTTGCGTGCGCGCTCTTCAGCGAGGTGTTGGCGTAGGGCTTCATCTTCGCGGCGTTGTTCCAGACGCGCGAGTTCCGCTTTTGCTTTTTCTTCGCGGGCGCGCCGCTCTTCTTCGGCTATTCGCGCGGCTTCAGCCTCTGCGGCCAAGCGCGCGGCTTCTTCCTCCGCCCTTTTGGCTTCTTCCGCTGCGGTTGCATCGGCTTCAGCTTTAGCGCGGGCCTCAGCCGCCAGTCGTTCAGCTTCAAGGCGTGCGGCTTCGCGTTGCTTTGCTTCTTCTGCGAGGCGCGCGGCTTCGGCTTCGGCCTCCGCAGCTTCGCGCTTTTGGCGTTCTTCCCAGGCCGCATTGGCTTCGGCGACTTTGCGCTCAATTTCGGCTTGTTCGGCTGCTTTGCGCTCTGCCTCTTCCTTGGCGAGGCGTTCGGCTTCTTCTTCGGCCGCTTTTTTCGCCGCGAGCTCTTCTGCAGAAAGCTCCGGGGCTTCCATTTCTGCGCCCGCTTTGAGCGCCTCTTCTTTTTGTTTTTTCTTGCCGAACCAGAGGATCATATCGCCGTCGCTATCAGTTTTTTACCGTCATGTCCGGTTATACGCGCCGTCTGAATGCGTCCAGCCTCACTGTCTGTGACGCCGCTGACGGTGATGGGCGTAAAGTCGGGAAGGCGGCCATTCTCGCCTTTTTCAATCAGGGCGATGACCTCGCGGCCTTGATAATGGTCGAGGTGGCGCGACAGCGATGTTGCCGCTTTCGACCTCATCCGGGCAGCGCGTTCCTTGATGAGGGGCTTTGGCAGTTGGGGAAGTCGCGCGGCGGGCGTTCCGGGGCGTGGGCTATACGGAAACGCATGGACGAAGGCGATATTGCACTCGTCGATGAGGTTGAGTGAGTTCTCAAATGCCTCTTCGGTTTCACTTGGGAAGCCCGCGATGAAATCGGCGCCTAGGGCAATATCAGGGCGCACATCGCGAAGGCGCTCGCACAGGGAAATCGCTTCATCGCGCTTGTGACGGCGTTTCATGCGTCTAAGGATGAGATTATCGCCGTGCTGCAGGCTGAGATGCATGAAGGGGGCGAGGCGCGGATCGGCCATAACCTCGAACAGGGCGTCATCCATTTCAATCGCGTCGATGGATGAAATGCGCAGCTGCTTTAATTCCGGTACGAGTTTCAGGATGCGCTGGACCAGATTACCGAGCTTCGGTTCACGCGGCAGGTCCTGGCCCCAACTGGTCAGGTCGACGCCTGTCAGGACGACTTCATAATGGCCGGTCTGAACGAGGCGGCGGACCATGTTGACGACTTCACCTGCCGGTACCGAGCGGGAATTGCCGCGTCCGTAAGGGATAATGCAGAACGTGCAGCGATGGTCGCAGCCATTCTGAACCTGCACATAGGCGCGGGCCCGCCCGCCCATGCCGTCGATCAGGTGGCCCGCAGTTTCCTTGACTGACATGATGTCGTTGACGCGAATTTTTTCAGTATCGCCTAGCAAGCTGACGGGTTTCCACGTTTCGGCCTGCATTTTTTCGTGGTTGCCGATGACGCGGTCGACTTCGGGCATGTCGGCGAACATTCTCGCATCAACTTGCGCGCCGCAGCCTGTAACGATGATGTGGGCATCCGGACGATCCCGCTTGGCGCGACGGATGGTTTGGCGGGCTGTGCGCATGGCTTCCGAGGTGACCGCGCAGGTGTTGACGATCACAGCGCCTTCCAGGCCCGCTTTTTCAGCATGGCCGCGCATGACCTCGCTCTCATAGCTGTTCAGGCGACAGCCGAGCGTGATGACTTCTGAAGGTCTGGTGGCGGTTTTGGCCGTGGGCATTGGTGAGACGATATTGCGCTTTCATTCATCCAACTCAAGAGGATTGAATGATCAGCACTGTATCATTCGCTGCCTCATAGTAGAGCTTCAACTGTTTGAAATTGTCCCGGATGATGTCGGCTATCGCTGCGCTTGTTGGATTGGGGAGCAGTATAACGAACACCTTCGGAGGGGCTCCGAATCGATTTGCGATCTCGATAAAGTGTCTATCGCGCGTTACAATCATTTGGCCCGTGCGTCGCGCATGTTTCCAAATCGTCTGATCAGGTGTTTCATTGAGTTTTAGAGTGCTGACATGTGAGAGCTCTGCCTCCAAATCCTCCAGCATTCGGCAGAGCTTTGGTGAGAGATTCTCATCAAAGAGCAGCTTCATGCGACTGCTTCAGTATCAATCTTAGTATAGGTCTTTGGCAGTTTGGCCGCCGCATAAGCCATGCAAGCGAGCACATCTTCATGGGTCAGATACGGAAAATCTGACAGGAATTCCTCCACGGTCATTCCGCCTGCTAGATAGCTGAGCACCTCATCTACAGTTATTCTAATCCCTCGAACGCAGGGCTTGCCGCCGCGTTTATCAGGTTCCACCGTTATGATGTCTTGATAGTTCATCAGATAGATATCTCACGAAATCACTCGCACTGCAATTAAACGTCCAGCACCTGTTCCAGCTCGACCGGACCGGTCATGATGACGTGGTCTGTCGCTTCATCCCAATGGATGATGAGGTCGCCGCCATCTAGGATCAGGCGGGCTTTTCGCTCTGTTTTGTTAGCGCGCGCGGCACAGACGAGCGCCGCACAAGCACCTGTTCCGCAAGCTTTGGTGAGGCCTGCACCGCGTTCCCAGACGCGCAAGCGGATCGTCTCACGGTCGATGACCTGAGCAAAGCCGACATTGACGCCTTCCGGAAAGGTCGGGTGCCATTCTACCAGCGGGCCGATGGCCTTGATGTCATAGGCATCGACATCATCAACGAAGAAAACCGCATGCGGATTGCCCATGCTGACGACGGCTGGCCCCCAGAGATAGGGATTGTCCATCGGGCCGATTTTGACGTCCACACCGCGCACATCCATTTTTTCCGAGAGCGGAATGTCCTCCCAGCCCATCAGGGGTGAGCCCATATCGACACTGACAAGGCCGCCTTCGGCACGGCTGCCTTTTAGAATGTCAGCTTCGGTCTGAATGCGGATTTCATCGGCGCCGTTTTCTTCCAGTAGGAGGTGGGCGACCGCGCGGGTGCCATTGCCGCAGGCTTTGACCTCGCCGCCGTCGGCATTCCAGATGCGCAGGAAGGCATCGGCGCGTAGATCGCGTTCTATCGACATGACCTGATCGGCTCTCATGGTCGCAGCGATATCGCGGATCTGGGCTTCAGATGGCGTAAATCTGGTGTTACGCGCGTCAAAGACGGCGAAAGCATTTCCAGCCCCGTTCATTTTCCAGACGCGCATACGCTTCTCCATACAGATCGGTCGGCTAGGTATACAAATTGGACAAAAAGCAAAAGCCTTATTTTGGAAGGCGTGTTGCCGCGAGCCATGCTCCGGCCTGAGCAATCGCTGCCGCAATCAGGAAAATTTGTGTGACCCAGTTTTGTAAAAGGAGCGCCAAGATGGCGAAGGCGGCTGACATCGCCTGTACGCGTGGGTCGCTCATTAAATGGCCTGCGAAGAGGCGCTTTTCCTCGATTTGAGGCAGAGTTATATGCCTCCAGACGCGGTCCATGCCGGGCGGGCCGAACGCGTCCTGTAAATCGCGCGGATCGGTAATGCCTGACAATTCAGCGAGCTCTCGTGGGCCGGTCATTTGCCACTCGACGCGGCGTCTCAGCTGGGTCGACTGTACAAAGCGGATGAAGGCCGACAGCAGTGTAGCGAGTGCGATGGCGTAGAGGGAGAGACCGTAGAGAGGCGCATTCATGGGTGTGACTATAAGATACGTATAACCACTCTGCCAGAGGCTTTAAGGAAGATACGCCCCCCATTGCGGGGTAATAAAATCTCTCCGGCAGGCCTCTAAACGAGGTCGAACCTTGGCAGTTAACCGCTTTAGATCGCTTACCGTTGAGGCTGCAGGGCTCAGCAACAGAGTTTCTATGGCGTCTGCACTGAGTTCCGTTTGCATGCATGAGCGTGCTGATGGCAAACGGTCAAAGTCATGTGCGGCATAGGCTTCGGCCAATATATTCCGCACTTTCGCGAGAGCGTGCCAATAGACGATAAGATCGTCTGGATTGATGGCGATCTGAGCTGAACGTGACGCTTTGATTTGTTCGAGCTGATTTTCGCAAATGCCAATTCTGAAGTTTGTATTTTTGGATTGGCTAATGATGTTGCATCTTTCGACTGCTTTTCTGCTGATCCCGGCGAGGTCTTTCAGGGGGTCGAGCGGTAATGGAGCCAGAGTGAGCGCTGCTGTAGCAAGCACGTTGGTTTCTGTTCTGCACTCTGGAAGGGCAAATATGAACTCTTCGACTTGCTGATCGAATCTCTTGGCATCGATTGGGTGCAACAGAGTTCGATTGATCTGTCTTAATTGCGCCCAGCGCTGTTCTTGAATGGTGCAAGATATATCAATAGGGCTGTTTGTCTCCAGAGCCTCCTCATAAAGCGCTTCAGCGTAGGCTACGCCAGCGATCGTGCGGTAGAGGTAAAGCTCAGATTTTGCTTTGGGAGTTACAAATGTAGTTGCTGTACTGGTTTGAAGAAGGCTCTTATGAGCTTTTTCGCAGGGTTCGCGATAGTTACTGTTAAAGTCATCGTAGGCGGTCATACAGGGTTCAGCAACCCAGAGAAGTTCATCCCGGATCGACATACCGCCCATGCGCAAGGGCGGTGTGAAAGGCTTGAATTTGCGGATGCATTGCTGGCTTTCATCTTCGACACTTGAGACGATATCCGGGGCATCTTTGAAGGCTCTTGTGTTCTCAGGCATCGCCTCAAAAGCGCGGTGGGCGGCAGTCGTTGCGCGACAGGCAACATCGCCGTTTTCTGGCTCATTCTGAGTTATATCGCCCGCGCGAAGGACTTCGATCAGTCCAGTATTGAAGTGGTACGCTGCGATATCGTCATAGGTCGGATCGTTTAGAGCTTTGAAAGCAGATTCCAGAGTTTGGCGTTTTAAGCTGCAGTACAGAGCGCGACTGACAGGGTCTTCTCTGAAACCACTTCTTCCATCGGGTATTGAGATGACCGGGCGATCCTGAGCGCAACTCAAGGCAATTGATTGGGCTTTGATTTCGAACTTTGACCAATCGGCGACCTGACTTGAGGCACTCGACGCTGTGAATATACAGATGAAAATGTATAATAAAATGCGCAATAAATCTCTCCTAGAGAAGACGATATCAGCAAACACTTTGAGACACTATAACCCCTAGGGGTGATCGTCGGCTTTAAGCAAGCCGTTGCCAAAGGTCGTGGTCCATCCATGCCCCATTGATCTGCAGGTATTTTTCTGCGCGACCAATCATGCGGAATCCAAGCCTCTGGAGAAGTTTAGCGCTTCGTGTGTTTTTCGGGATGCACGCGGCTTGGATGCGGTGGAGTCCAGCTTCACTAAGCATATACGTACATCCTGCCTCGACGATTTCCGACATTAGGCCTCGGCCCTCATATGAGGCGCCAATGGAATAGCCGAGATAGGCCGACTGGGCGGGGCCTCTTTGGACATTGGTGAAATTGCAGACGCCGATGATCTCGCTTCCGGCTCTCAGGCGCGCGACCAGGCGTAGGGACCGGCCTTCTCTGGCATCGAGTTGTGCCTTTCTTGCCCGTGCTTTCCAGCTGCGGGGGCCGTGAAAGTCGCTCGGTCTTGCAGGTTCCCACGGGTCGAGATGGGCTGCATTGATGTGATAATAATCAGCGATTGCTTGGGCATCGCGTTCGTGCAGTAGAGATAGGACGGTGCGGTCGGTCTCAAGGCGCATGACTAGCGCGGAATGGCCGCCCAATAGTCGAAATCGAGGCAGACACCGGGCGCGTATTTGCCGTCTTCACCGCGCAGGGCGAAGTCACCGGGATCCTGATCCTTGACGGCAACAAGGCGCAGGCGGAGCGCGCCGACTGTGTCTGACAGCTCAGCCTTGTCGAGCACTTCGCTCCACGCATAGACTGTATCACCCGCGAAGAGAGGGCCTGTATGGGTTCCGCCATTAATCGCGAGCAATTCGGCTGCGTTGGCGAGGCCGTTAAACGACAGCGCGCGTGCGATTGAGATGACGACACCGCCATAGATCAGGCGCTTGCCGAACCGGCTTTGCTTCTGATTGTGACCGTCAAAGTGGACTTTCGCGGTGTTCTGGTAGAGGCGGGTGGCAATCTGATGTTCGGCCTCTTCAACGGTCATACCGTCGACGTGGTTGATCTTCTCACCGATGGCATAATCATCATAGCGATGGGGTGATCCTGACAGCGTATCGTCCCAATTTGCGTAAGACCAATGCGCGTCAAAGACCTTCGGATCGACCGCTTTGGGCAGGTCCGGGATGACTGTTTCAGGCGCAGGTGAAGCGGCGTCACGTTTATTGACCATGACCCATCGGACATAGGAGAGGACTTCCTCATCCTTCTGGTTGAAACCTTTGGTGCGGACATAAACCACGCCGGTTTTGCCGTTTGAATTTTGCTTTACCCCGATGACTTCGGAGACCGCGCGGAGTGTGTCTCCCGGATAAACGCCGATTGGGAATCTGCCGTCTGCGTAGCCGAGATTGGCGACGGCATTGAGCGAGATGTCAGGGACGGTTTTCCCGAAAACGACATGGAAAGCGAGGATTGGATCAACCGGGAGCTGGTCAAAGCCGTTCGTCTTGGCGAACTCTGCTGAGCTGTAGATGGCAAAACGACTGCCTGTGAGGCCGCGATACAGCGCGATATCGCCGTCACTGACGGTTAGCGGTGTGGCATGGTTCAGGACCATGCCGACATAGAAATCTTCGAAATAGTTGCCAGCGAAGGACTTGTCCGCAAAGGCTTGGGAGGTGTGCTCTGTCATGGCCGTCACCTAGGCGGGCATGCGCACTTCGGTCAAGCCACGTTTCGTGTTCTGTGTGAGACGTGTCTCTAGACTACACCAAAATTCATTGAGGTCAGTTCGGCAGCCATCGCATAAATCGTGCTTCCGCCCGTATACAATGCGGTGCTGAATGACGGTGCGATGAGAGCCAGGACAATCAGGCTCGCAAACGTGGTTGCCACGAAGCGGACATCGCGACGCCGGGACAGCGACGGAATGGCGCGCGGACCATAAGCGACAATCTGCGGCCCGAAGAAGAGCAGGGCCGAAAGGCAAAGAAGAGCGATTGCAGTCAGCTGTAGAGCGAACATGAGACACCTTTAGAATTGGCTTCAAGCATGGCCCATCAGCGTTGAAATCGGATGAGAGTAATCTGTGAAATTTTACGCAAGTGCTGCAAAGCGCGGTGATTGGTCGATTTGGCCCGTTCTGCCTGCCGCTAAACCTTGTCTTGGCTGGGCTTTCCTTCTAGGCGTCAAACATGTCAGACGTGTTTATTGCTCCTTCTATCTTGTCCGCAGATTTCGCCGAATTGGGCGAGGAGGTCCGCCGGATCGATGAGGCGGGGGCCGACTGGATCCACATCGATGTCATGGACGGTCATTTCGTGCCGAACCTGACCTTTGGGCCCCCGGTGATTAAAAAGCTGAGGCCCCACACGAATAAGACGTTCGATGTTCACTTGATGATTTCGCCGGTCGACCCTTATATTCAGGACTATGCTGATGCCGGTGCGGATCGGTTGACGGTCCATGTTGAGGCTGGCGTGCATACACATCGCACGCTTCAGGCCATTCGCGCTGCGGGTATGAAAACAGGACTTGCGCTCAATCCCGGAACGCCTGCCGATGTGGTTGATCCCCTGATTGGCGATGTTGATCTGATCCTTGTGATGACGGTCAATCCCGGATTCGGCGGACAGTCCTTCATTGAGAGTCAGCTCGCTAAAGTGGCCTCTATTAGGGACAAGATTGATGCGTCCGGACGTGATATCGTTCTGCAGGTCGATGGCGGGGTGAATCCTGAAACTGCGGCCCGCTGCATTGACGCGGGTGTGACCTCGATGGTTGCAGGGTCTGCCGTGTTTAAAGGCGATCCCGGACAGTATGCTGATAATATTGCCGCTTTGCGCGCGGGCTAATCCGGTTTCCCATGAGTACAGCACCGCTTCCACCACAGACATCTCCGCGTCGCGCAGAAGACGCCGACGCAGAGCTTTGGGCACGTTTTCAGGGCAAGAGCGGTGAAGATGTGAAAGCGACTGCGGGCCATCGCCTGAAAATTGCCGGTGCCAAGCCGGAAGGTCTCGGTCTGTTCATCAAACCCATTCTGCCAGCCAATGAGATGCGCGGCGAGCAGTTGATGAAAGGCGTGTGGCGGATCGGGATGGACCGAATGGTTCTGGCCGATGGTTTGGCGCCCTGGCGCGCCCAGATGCCTTGTCGTCACTATGCAGATCGCATTCACCGTTTTGACTGGCTGCCGGATATTTTTACCCAAGGCGATATGGGGGCAGATCGGGCGCGCTATCTGGTGGATGACTGGATTGAGAATTTTGGGCGGTTTGATGGATTTTCATGGCGTCCCTCCTGTGCGGCGGATCGGGCCTGGAACTGGATGTGCTGCGGATCGGCGCTGTTTGATGAAGGCGATGACAAGGCGATTGAGGCGCGGCTGGAAACGCTGGCACGTCAGGTTCGCCATGTTGCTGCGCTCGTTGATGCTGACCGCGACCCAATCGGTGTGTTCCGAAGTGCAACTCTATCGACGGCGTGGGCGGCCTGCGTTGGCAAAAGCAAACAGCTTGAAGAGGCCATTGAGCGGCTGGAAGTCGTCTGTACAGCTCAGTTTCTGTTGGATGGCGGACATGTTTCGCGCTCTCCAGCGCGGACTTTGCGCTGTTTAGCGGATCTTCTGGTGATACAGGATGTTCTTGAGCGCGCAGATCGCCCAATTCCCGAATCTCTGCAGAAATGGATCGGTCGCGCGGGCGCTATGGTGGCCTTTTTCCGAGTGGGTAACAGCGCTCTGGTGCCGTTTCAGGATGGCGATGAACGTCTGGATATCGAAGTTGAAGCTGTCCTGGAAAGACTGGATGGCCCACCGCGACAGTTCAGCGTTGTGCCGAAAAGTGGATATCAGAAGCTCTCCAAGGCCGGGACAGTTGTTTATCTCGATTGCGGCAGCGGACCTGAGCGACCTTATGGGGATAAGGCCCATTCTGGGGCGTTATCCTTTGAATTGGTTGATGGAGCGGCCCGGCTGGTTACGTCGTGTGCGAACAGCCCGGAAACCGATCTTGACTGGCGCGCGGCTGTGCGTCGAACAAGCGCGCATTCGACACTGGTTCTGGATAATGAGGACTCTGCGTCCTTCCTGCGCAACGAGGATAGCGCGCTTCTTTACCCGGATGGTCCGGATGCGATATCTGCCAAGCGTCTTGAGGAGGCCGATGAGACCTGGCTTGACGCCCAGCACAGTGGATACAAGGCTAAATTCGGACTGTTACATCGTCGGCGGCTGTTCATGACTGGCGATGGGCGCAAGCTGACCGGTGAAGATTCACTATCGCGTCCTGTGTCAGCCGGAATCAGCGAAGACGAAACGCCTGTTGCGTTCGATATCCGGTTCCACCTGCACCCGACCGTCAGTGCGATGACAGCAGGTGACTCCATCATACTGACCAGCGAAAGCGGTGCGGTCTGGCGGTTCAAGACCACACATTCGGGCGCACGTCTTGAGCCAACGATTTATCTTGGCCGAGGCATTGTTGAACAAAGCGAACAGATTGTTCTGTCCGGTAAGGCTGATCCGAATGGGGACGGGACAGCGCCGCCCAATTGTGTGCGCTGGGTTTTTCTAAAGGATAAGCGGACATGACGCCGCGTGGAGAAGCCCGCCGTGCCATGGCCTATACGCTCAGTTTTGATGCGGTTATGGCCTTTATTGCGATGGGTTTGGCCTTGGTGGTGCCGTGGGCGCTGAGCGCAGGATGGCCGGAAGATGCCTTATCACTGGCCTTTAATGTCTGCATTATTTTTACAATTTGCGGTGTTGCAGCGCTGGTCTTGCTTGGGGTGCATAAGCAAGTCTGGCGACATTCTGGCTGGCCGGATGCATTTCGGCTTATCCAAGCCGGTCTTTTAACGCTGCTGGTCTTCTTGCCGATCGTCTTCTTATTAAATCGCCTGAATGGTGTGCCGCGCAGTGCCCTGTTTCTGGCTGTATTGTTTTGGCTTGCACTGATGTTTTCCGGCAGGATGATCGCGCTTTCACGATCAACCAATCAACCATTCCAGCTCTTTGAACCGGTCCGAGCCGATGCCCCTGCAGCTGTACTGATTGCTAGCCAGGTTGAGGCGGCTGAAGTTTTACGCGATCTTCAGACCATGGAGGGTGGTGCAGCGGTCCGCATTCTCGGCGTGATTGAGGCAGAAGGGGCAGAACCCGGGCGGGCCATTCGCGGTGTTCCCGTCCTTGGCGGGCTGAGTGATCTTCCTAATGTGTTGGATGTTCTTGCCGTTCGCTATGATCGTATGCCGTGGGTTGCTGTGGCCGGGTCGTTACGCAAACAGTTGGGCCAAACCGAAATTCTTGCCGTTGCCTCCGCCCGTAAGGCTGAAGTTATGGCTTTGGGCTCAGACAAAGAGGGGCTGCATCTTCAGCCGGTTAAGCCGGCAGACTTGCTTGCGCGCCCTGTGCGTATGCTGGACGCACGTCCTGTCGAGAGTGCGCTTTCCGGACAGCATGTCTTTATTACGGGGGCAGGCGGTACGATTGGGTCTGAGCTGGCGCGTCAGTGTCTCACTTACGGCGCAAACCAGATGACGCTGTATGAGGGCAGCGAGTTCAATCTCTATAGCATCGAACTCGAATTGCATGAACGCGCGCCCGCGTTTTCAGTCATAGCGCAGTTGGGTGATGTGCGCGATGGCACCCTGCTCAAGGCGACAATGGAGACGGCGCGTCCGGAAACCGTCATTCATGCGGCTGCCCTTAAACACGTGCCGCTGATGGAACAAAATCCCTGTGAAGCGATCCTGACGAATGTCAGCGGCGCGATGCACGCGATCGATGCGGCCATTGCGGTTGGCGCGAAACGGTTTGTCTTTATCTCCACCGACAAAGCGGTCGATCCTGATAATGTGATGGGCGCGACGAAGCGACTGGCGGAGCTTGTCATTGCCTATCGCGCTCAGGGTCAGCCGATCTCGGTCTCCATGGTCCGGTTCGGAAATGTGCTTGGCTCTTCGGGGTCTGTTGTCCCGCTGTTTGAGCGCCAGATCCGTGCCGGTGGGCCGGTTACGCTGACACATGAAGAAGTGACCCGATACTTTATGACGGTGGAAGAAGCCGCCGGTTTGGTGCTCCAAGCCTCAGCGCAAACCAAGACGAAGGGGGAAGCTGACCTATATGTCTTGGATATGGGGCAGCCGATCCGAATCAAGAGCCTCGCTGAAGCAATGATCCGAATGAAGGGCATGGTTCCGGAGCTCGATATCAAGATTGAAACAACAGGTCTGCGACCGGGCGAAAAGCTGCATGAAGCACTGACTTATCCGCATGAGCGACTGGATGAAACGGGCGTGGAGGGGCTGCGCGTCGTGGTCCCAGAGGCGCGTCGTTCTGAACCGGAAGGCTTCTGGAAGGATCTGGATGCGTTGTTGACCCATGCCAGGGCGCGCGACCGCAATGCAGCGCTTTCCGCTCTCGCTGATCTGGTCCCGGCCTATCGCCTGAATGGTGACAGTCAGGATGAGCGTTGACGCGGGTGTCGGTCATGCTACGGCGTGGCCATCGATATTGCCCTAACTAGCAGGCCTGCTCATGACCTCTCAAACCCGTATCGCCCGTGCCTTGATTTCCGTTTCTGACAAGGAGGGCCTGGTTGAACGAGCAAAGCGTCTCGCCGCGCATGGGGTTGAGCTTGTTTCAACCGGCGGCACATCGCGCGCGTTGAAAGGCGCGGGCCTTGAGGTCAAAGACGTCGCCGACCTAACGGGCTATCCGGAAATGATGGATGGCCGGGTCAAGACGCTGCATCCGGCCGTACATGGTGGTCTGTTATTCCTGCGGGACAATGACAGTCACAAGGCCGATGCCGAAAAGCACGGGATTGAGCCGATCGATCTGGTCTATATCAATCTCTATCCGTTTGAAGCGACTGTGGCCTCCGGTGCGGGGTTTGAGGATTGTATCGAGAATATTGATATTGGCGGCCCTGCCATGCTGCGCGCAGCGGCCAAGAATGGTGACAGCGTGAGCGTCTGTACCGATGGCGGTGATTTGGATCGCGTCTTGGCAGAGATGGATGAGACGGGCGGCCATGTGAGCCGCGATACGTCGCGCGAGTTGGCGGCGAAGACTTATGCTAGAACAGCCGCCTATGACGCCGCGATCAGCGGTTGGTATGCGCGTCAATTGGGCGAGAGCGCACCAGATTGGGCGGCGTTTGGCGGCAAGCTGCAGGAGAAACTGCGCTACGGCGAAAACCCGCACCAAAATGCGGGATTCTATGTCTCGGGTGAGGCCCGGCCGGGCGTGGCGACTGCGCGACAGGTGCAGGGTAAGGCTCTGTCTTACAATAATATCAATGACACCGACGCGGCCTATGAACTGATCGGTGAGCTGGGCGATGCAACCCCGGCTGTTGCGATCATCAAGCATGCCAATCCTTGCGGTGTAGCGCTGGGCGATTCTGTGATTGAGGCCTATCGCGAGGCACTGGCCTGCGACTCGACGAGTGCGTTTGGCGGTATTGTGGCTTTGAACAGACCTCTAGATGCGGAGACGGCCAAAGAGATCACATCGATATTCACTGAGGTCGTGATCGCGCCCGGTGCTGATGAGGCCGCGATTGAGGTTTTTGCGAAGAAGAAAAATCTACGGCTCTTGCTGACGGAAGGTCTGCCTGATCCGTCATCGGCAGGGACGTTTATGAAAACCGTTGCTGGCGGTCTGTTGGTTCAGGATCGTGATTTCGGGCGGATTGAGCGCGATGATTTGAAAGTCGTTACCAAACTGGCGCCGAGTGAGGCTCAACTGGATGATCTCCTGTTTGCGTGGCGTGTGGCCAAGCATGTGAAGTCGAATACGATTGTTTACGCAAAAGATCGTGCCACGGTCGGGATCGGGGCGGGGCAGATGAGCCGGATTGATTCCGCGCGAATTGCAGCGCGCAAAGCTGAAGATGCAAAAGAGAAAGAAGGCTTTGAGACTTTACGTACGACAGGATGCGTTGCTGCCTCAGATGCGTTTTTCCCTTTCCCGGACGGTATGCTGGCGGCTGCGGCGGCCGGTGCAAGCGCGATCATTCAGCCGGGTGGATCTATTCGTGATGATGAGGTCATTGCGGCGGCGGATGAGGCAGGTTTGGCGATGGTCCTGACCGGGATGAGGCATTTCCGGCATTAGATATTAGGCTAGACCTCCCACTCCCCCTGCCCAACCACCCACAGGGTACCATTGGGGTGTTTGGGCAGGGGGAGTGGGAGGTCTAGCCACCAAAAAAGGCCCCCGCGAACGGAGGCCTTTGCTCTCGGGGGAGAGAGGGGTTTAGTAACGGCGTGCCGGGGCTGGCACCACGTAGGCACCGTCTTCACGGAATTCGACAAAGACAGGCATGCCTGGCTGGAATTGGTAGTCCAGCGGCTGGATGTAGGCGCGCAGACCGTCTGTTCCGCCAAAGTCGACCGTGACAGCCTGACCTTGTTGCGTGCCGGCACTCTGGCCAATGAAGTTACCAGCGATGCCGCCAATTACAGCACCGGCGATTGCGCCAGCGGTATTGGCTTTGTCGCCGCCACCGATTTCAGATCCGGCGATCCCGCCGAGGACGGCACCTGTGGCCGTGCCGACGATAGAGCGGTCAGGGCGGATCGTGACTTCACGGACCGCTGCAACCTGTCCTTCACGGACGGTCACGGACTGGCCTGAAGCCTGTGAGCCGACAACGGCCCCGCTATTGGTGCTAGCACAGCCTGTGACAGCGAGAGCCATGGCCGCAAAAGCGCCAGCGAAAAATGTGTTGCCCGCTTTGCGGGTAGAAACTGTAGTCGTCATGATAAAGTGCTCCTTTGCACGCGTTGACGTTGGACATTCTTTCAAATGCCGTTGAACTCTAAATGAACGTGATAAGGCGTTTTCAGGGCAAAGTCTTAATGACTGGATGAAATATACGTTAGAATTCGCGCTTTAATCGGCAAATAAAGAACGCGTCGTGTCTCATATCATCGTGCGGTAAAGTGAGCAGATCGCCGTTAGGGGTCAGCGCTTCTCTAAAGTGGGGGATTTCGGTCTGATCAATCGGCGCGCGGGTCAGTCCGGCCTTGGAGGCGTGGGTGTCGATAATGGCTTCCCCTTCTTCTTTTCGCGGGGAGCAGACACAATAGATAAGCGTGCCACCCAGTTTAAGAAGCGATGCAGCATGCTTCAACAGTCTCGCCTGAATGTCAGGGAAACGGGCAATATCCTCGGCCGATTTTATATAGGCGCCTTCGGGGTGACGGCGCAGTGTCCCGAGCGCTGAGCAAGGGGCATCGATGAGGATTTTATCAACGGGTTCCGGCGGAGACCACTGAGTCGCGTCTGCGAGAACCGTTTCGACTTTACCGTGAAATCCTGTGCGCCAGAGATTTTGCTTGAGGCGTTTGAGGCGGGGTTTCGAGCGGTCGATGGCGGTGACGCTTGCCCCGGTCGCCGCAAGTTGCATCGTCTTGCCGCCCGGTGCCGCACAAATGTCGAGCACGGTTTCACCCGGCTTGGCGTTGAGCAGGCGCGCCGGAAGCGTGGCGGCGACGTCTTGCACCCACCAATCGCCTTCTTCGTAGCCGGGGATATCGGCGACATTACGGGTGTGGTCGACTTTGATCGCGTACGGTGTGATAGCTTCGCCTTCGACGCGGGCGGCCAGAGTTTCGGCGTCTCCGTTCGTGGGAATGAGGTACAGGTCCGGCGTTTCGGTCTGTGCAGCGGCAAGTGCATTTGCTGCTTCTTCGCCTAGGCTCGCTTTGAGGTCCTGATAAAGCCAGTCCGGCCAAATCGCGGTGATCGGGGCGGCGTCGAACCCGCTTCGATCCGCCACGACTTTACGCAAAACGGCATTCAGGAAACCCGTGGCGCGTTGGGCGCGGGGCCACTGTTTCGCTGCTGCGACAGTTTCGCTGACGACGGCGTGATCAGGTGTATCCAGCAGCCAGGCTTGTGCGGCCCCTAGGCGGAGAAGCGCGCGAGCGGGCGGTGTGGCCGTGTCTATCGGTCGGTCGAGAAAAGGCGCGAGCCCTGCGTCCAGTCTACCGAGCTGGCGGAGGACTGCACTCGCCATCGCGCGGGCAAAGCCGCGATCCGGTCCGCTGAGCGCGTTAAAGGGTTCACTTTTGCCGAGCGCCTCATCCAGCATCCGGCGTTCTTCGAGGACGATGATTAAGAGGTCTGCTGCGGCGAGACGCGCGTCAGGCCCACTCACCCCCAAGGTCCGGGGGTGTGCGTCGGTTCAAGCGAAGGCGAGGTTTCATAAGACATGTCGCGCTCATCGACCATTTTCATCAGCGCATCAATCCGGTTTTGTGTGGCCGGGTGCGTTGAAAACAGTTTGTCGCCTTTGCGGCCTGCGAGCGGATTAATGATGTACATGTGCGCATGAGCAGGATTTTGCTCCGCGCGTTGATTAAGCGTTGCGCGAGCGCCGCGGTCAATTTTCATCAGAGCCGAGGCCAGCCATTCTGGATGACCGCAAATTTCCGCGCCGAGCTTGTCGGCTTCGTATTCGCGTGCGCGGCTGATGGCCATTTGGACGATGCTTGCTGCCATCGGAGCCAGAAACATGATCGCAAGTCTCGCAATAAGACCACCGCGGTCACGACCGCCTGCAAACATTGCAAAATAGGCCAGCATGCCGATCGCACCTGCAATGGTCGCTGTGATCGTCATGGTCAGCGTGTCGCGGTTCTGAACATGGGCCAGTTCATGCGCCATGACACCTGCGGTTTCTTCCCGGCTGAGCATGCTGAGAAGGCCGGTGGTCGCCGCAACAGCTGCGTTTTGCGGATTACGACCGGTGGCAAAGGCGTTGGGTTGCTGGGTTTCCATGATGTAGATCTTCGGCTCCGGCATGTTTGCATTGCGGGCGAGCGCCTTGGTGTCGCTGACAAAGGTGCGAATAACCGGGCTGGGGTCGCCTTCATCCACTTCACGCGCGCCCTGCATTCTCAAAACGACTTTGTCAGAGTTCCAATAGGAAAAAACATTCAAACCAGCCGCGATCACAAAGGCGATACCCATGCCAGCGACACCGCCAACGAGAAAGCCAACGGCCATGAAAAGGGCTGTCATGGCAGCGAGAAGCGTAAATGTCTTGGCTGTGCCCATGGTGCTGGCTCCTTGATCGTGTCGGCGGAAAGCTTAACTTTCCTCTTGAAGATATAGAGAAGCGTTAACGTTGTTGGGAGTCTTTGCGATGTCAGATGACGAGAATGTCACGAAAAAAGACCTGACCCCTGCCGCACAGCGCGCGCTGGCTGAGGCAGCCGAACGCCGTGCAGCCCAAGAGGCGAAAGAGCAGGACCTTGAAGAACAGCGGGAAGCTGAAAAGGGCGGACCAAAGAAAAAAGAGCCTGTGCGTTATGGTGATTGGGAGCGTGACGGGCGGGCCTACGACTTCTAGCGCGGTGACCTGATAGGCGAATAAGACTCGCCTGATAGGTTAAGGTGTTTGCATAAATTTGCTGTTGCGCGTTTAGTCTACTGGCCCGGTGATTGCGATGCTTTTTCCGGATTAGGATTTATTCGCTTAGGAGGCGAAAAGCATGTCAGTTTGGAACAAGATTGTCGCTATTTTTCTGGTCGGCGGCCTGTTTAGCGCACCCGCTCTTGCCGATGGTGTGCCAGGCAAACAGGTTAATCGCGGCCCTGCGCCTCTCACAGCGAAGATGATGACACCGCCTGAGCCAGGTTGCGTCCTCGTCGAAGGCCATAAGTGGTCTTGCCCGGTTCCGGCAGCGCGGTTCACGCATGCTCCGGTGACGACAACGCGTCACGCGCCTGTTCATAGGACGTACACGACGACATCGCGGACCCATGCACCAACAGTGACACGCAGAGCGACCTCAACACGCACGGTTTCAGCACCTGTGACACGCCGTGTCGTGTCTGCGCCACAGCAAATGAAAATTGACATTTCAGGCTTCGACGGGGGCGTCGGCGCTGGTCTTGGTGGTGAGCCGGTCTATGGCGGCGGAACGATCTTCTTCGGCAGCGACAAGCGCTTCTCAGGCGTTCTCAGCAGTTCGGCCTCTGTCTTTACGTTCAACCAACGCAAGCGTGGCGGTGGTAAAGGTCATCATAATGGGCGTCCACGCCACAATCCTTGCGGTGGCGGCTGCAAGTAAAGCCTCACGCACCCAATCCAAAGTGAGAGAGCGGTCTATAAGGGCCGCTCTTTTCATTTGGGCATCGCTTTTGCATCGCTGCGTGCATGCAAACGATACAGCTTGATAGAAAAACAGACCTCGTCGCCCTGACCTCAGGCGGACCGCACGCCTGGATCATGATCAACGCCTTGCGGGAGCGTTTTGGCGCGTTTCCGGTGATTCAAGAGGCGGGCGAGCCGGCATCCATATTCTGGAAACGCCGGTTGAAACTGCTTGGACGCATGAAGGTGGCCAGCATGATGGCGGCGCGCGTGCCGATGAAGCTGACAAAACGCGGCACTGAGGCGCTGATCGATGAGATGATTGCTGAGCACGGTCTCAAACCCGAAGCGGATGATGATCAGGCGATACTGGATGTGCCGTCTGTCAACTCAGAGCTTTGCAGAGACTATCTCAAAGATCTCGCACCGAAGGCCGTGTTCGTGGTTTCGACGCGGATGATCGGGAAAGCGACGCTCAATTCGGTGGACGCGCCATTCTTGAATTATCATTCGGGCATCAATCCGGCTTATAGAGGCATGTTCGGCGGCTATTTTGCGCTGGCCAATGGCGAACCGGAATATTTTGGGGCGACAATGCATCTTGTCGATCAAGGCGTTGATACAGGCGACATTCTCTATCAGTCGCGGGTCGCCGTGGATGAGCGGGATAATTTTCACACCTATCTTTGGCGCATGGCGGCGGGCAGCCGGGATATTGTTTTGAGCGCGGTTTCAGACGCGCTGAATGATCGGTTGCGGCCCTACACGGTTGATCTGCCCTCGCAACAATATTTTGCCCCGACCCTTGGGGGCTATCTCAAGACGGGCTTGCTGCGCGGGGTGTGGTAAGCAGGCGCTGATTGGCCTCCAGAGCTGAGGCGTGAAGCCTGAGCCGATCAGGGACTAAGCAGCGCCAGCCTGATCGCGATGGTGGCAGGGCGTGGCGAACAAGATATGGGGCTGTTTCTTCAGGTAGGTTGCTTGCTCCGCTACTCTCGAACCGTCCGTCGAAGAGGCCATTTTCAGTCGTGAAATCCTGCTTAAACGGCGCACGCCCGATCAGGATATCGTCCTTTGAACGTTGTAACCATGCGCCGCCTAGCGTGACACGCGGTGTGCCTTGGTCAAGTAACCGAGTGATCGCGTCTTGTCGCCTATGGGCTCTAGAGGCGCGGTCGCTCCCTGCGGCGGCCGGGATGACGATTGAGAAAAGGTGATTTAAGATTGAGCAGTCTGTTTTCGCTGGCACTCTAATGAGACCGTAAGGGTCGCAGTTTTCAGCGCATTGTCGCAGCAGCGGTGCGAGCGTCGCTTCATCTCTACCCCGTTCTTGCAGCGCTTCTAAGCTAATTGTGAGGTTAGAGGCCGTTTCACGGAGTGCTTTGCGAATACGGGGGCGCTCATAGGCCTCATTCTGGTTTGAGGGATCCTCGATCCATTCTAGGTCCCGTTCCATGAGCCAGCGCCGCAGATCTTGGCGTGATTTCAGTAGGAGAGGTCGCACAATTAGTATCCCACGTCCCTCCGGCCAGACAGGACTGACGGAAACGGGCATTGGGCCGACCTGTTTGAATGATGTGATATCACGATTGTTCCGCATCGCTTGTGTTTCTGCAACGTCGTCCAGCGTATGCCCGAGAAGCAAGTAGTTTGATTTCAAGTCAAATGCTCTGCTTGCAAGCAGTCTATGGCGCGCCAGTCGTGCGGAATTTTGAGAGGGTTTGGGATCTTTCCAGACCAGTGTTTCGTGCTGCAGTGTGAGTTTATGGCAAACCGAAGCGGCAAAATTTGCTTCGGCGGCGCTCTCATCGCGCAATCTATGATTGACCGTGAGAACATTCAGTTTGATATGTTCTTTGGTTGCCCATGCGCTCACCGCATGCAGCATTGCGATACTGTCTCCACCCCCAGAGACGCCGAGTGTCACCCGGGCGCCTGCCGGGATCAGGTCCAGACCGAGAAGGTCGAGATCGCTTTGTCTAGCTGTCACAGCCTGAGCGGACGCGCTCTCCTCTGGCGAGGTTTTGCGTCAGGCCGGAGGCATTCGGATACTGTTGGGGCAGCAAGTTGAGCGCATTGCAGGCGCGATCCGTGTCGCCGACCAGACGCATAGCCCGCGCGAGTTTTGCAAGGGCTTCCGGTGCGCGGGGATCGTCTGGATACGTCCGGATCATCTCTGTGTAGGCCTGACCGGACTCGGCGTAGGCTTCTTGTTGATAAAGTGCTTCGGCCAGCCAATATTGCGCCTCACCCGCCTGCGGATCATCGCCGAACTGGTTGAGGAAGGTTTCAAAGGCCATTTCCGCGCCCTCATAGTCGAAGCGCAAGAGGCGCGATTTCGCCTCTGCAAAGAGTGGCCCAGCTTCACCGGGAAGATTACTGGCGGGAAGCTCCCCAAGAGTCCCTTGCGGGAGGGTTCCAGCCTCGTCGGCGTTGACTGTGCGCGTAATCCGCGTCGGTCCGCTTGTGCTGCTTGCTGGCTCAGTCGTGCGCGTGATACGCGTGGGTTGGCCTGTTACCGTGACGGTTCGTGTTGTCCCATCGGTGGTAGGCTGGGTCGTGACCGTCCGTCTCGTGACTGTCGTCGTTCCATTAGCCGTTTCTGTCGCGTTTTCTGATCGTTCAGCGGATTGTGTCGGTGCGATGGAGGAATAATTGCGAACCGCGGACTGAACGCCTGCCAATTGGCCTTCCAGATCGCTGATTTTCTTGTCCTGAGCTGCCAGTCTGCTCTCGAGCCGGCTGATCAGTTTGGCTATCTCAGCGTCATCAGCCTGCATCTGGTTCACTTGATCGCGCGATTGCGACAAGAGAAATTCCAGCGTTTCGACCTTGCCATTCAATTCAGCATTCTTGGCATTCAGGTCCGTTATACGTGCACCGACCTCAGCAGTGGCGGCCCGTCCATCCATGTCGGCTTGTTGAAGTTGCTGCATCGTCTGATCGAACTCTTCACGGCGAACCCTTTGAGCGTCCGCACTGAATAGAGAGGCGCTAAGCGTGAAGAGTGAGGCGACGAGAACAAGGACGCGGATCATAGGCTGGGCTCCAGAATTAGGAAATCTTGTCTGAAATAGAAAACGGTCGGGGCCAAAATGTGGCGTCCCGACCGCTTCAGCTGTTCAAGAGCTGCTATTTAGCTGGTCGCCCCTGCAAGAATTTGGGTGAACCCATTCCGGTTCTGCGCCCATGCTGCATCATTAGAGCCAACAGCAATTGGGCGTTCCTTGCCGTATGACACTGTTTGCACACGGGCTGGATCGACACCGAGGCTGACCAGATAGTCTTTCACGATGGCCGCGCGGCGCTCACCGAGAGCGAGGTTATACTCGCGTGTGCCGCGCTCGTCGCAGTTTCCAGCCACGAGAATCGTCACGTCCGGATAAGATGACAGCCAAGCGGCCTGACGCTGGAGGATATCCTGATCGTCTGCATCGAGACGATACTGGTCCAGGTCGAAATAGACGCGATCACCAACATTCACAGTGAAATCTTCGACAGAGCCAAGCACTGGACCGGTGCGAACAGGTGCTGGCGGCGCGATTGGTGTTTCAGCAACCTCTGCAATCACGACAGGTGCTGGCTCTTCGACAGCAGGGGGGGCTTCCACGACGGCTGGTTCAACCGGCTCCGGTGTGGACGCACATCCCACAACGAAGAGAGAAGTGGCCAAGCTGGCCGGAATTACAAAACGACGCATAGTTTGCTCCTTGCTCATTGTCTTTATTCGCGCATTACGGGCGGATTTTGTCAACTGTGTGTCAGTTCAATCGGGATTCAATTAAAAAACGCCTGTTTTATAGACGAAAACAGGCGTTTTTTGATGAATTCCAGTTAAGTATAAACGTTACTGAAGGAGCGGCGACCATGCTGGGTCTGATGCGTCAGTCGCTGTTTGGACGCGTTTCAGGTTTCGCCCTGTCAGGTCAACAGACATCAAACGTGGTGGCGCGCCGGGTGATGGCTCACGGAAGAACGTGATGACACGACCATTCGGTGACCAGTCTGGGCCTTCATCGAGATAGGATTCGGTCAGGAGGCGCTCACCCTCTCCATCAATGCCGATGACGCCGATATGGAACTTGCCGCGCGTTTGTTTTGTAAACGCGATCAGGTCACCGCGTGGGCTCCAGACAGGCGTTGAATAGCGGCCTTGGCCAAAAGTGATCCGACAGGCGACATCGCGACCGCCCGAAGGACATGTGCGTGGGCTGCCATCTGTGTTCATGATGTAGAGCTGCGGGCTGCCGCCACGATCAGAGTTGAACACGATAGAGCGGCCATCCGGTGACATGGACGGCGAAGTATCGATCGCGGGGTGATCCGTCAGGCGGCGCTTCTGGCGCGTGACGAGGTTCATTATGTAAACTTCAGAATTTCCATCCTCGGCCTGTGTGAGCAGGACCGATTGGCCATCGCGGGAAAATCTCGGTGCGAATGTCATAGCGCGGAAATCGCCGAGGACTTCCTGACGACCTCTGCGCAGATCGTAGAGATAGACGCGTGGGATACCGCCCTCATAGGACATGTAGGTGATTTGCTGGGCTTCCGGGCTGAAACGCGGGGTCAGCACGGTGAAGCGACCGGAGGTGAGATATTGATTGTTTGCGCCGTCCGCATCCATGATGGCGAGGCGCTTGACGCGCTTTGTCTTCGGTCCTGTCTCTGCAATGTAGACGATGCGGGTGTCGAAATAGCCGGTTTCACCAGTCAGGCGCGTATAGATAGCATCGGAAATCTTGTGCGCGATGCGGCGCCAGTCTTCCGGTTGGGTGCGGAAGCGTTTGCCGGGCTGACCGTCAAGGCGCATCAACTCTTCGCCGAATACATCCCAGAGGCGCACAGACCCGCGAAGATAGGTGATCCCGTCGCGTTGAACCTGCTCGACCGTGCCGACGACAAGGGCGTCGCTTTTAATGATCTTCCAGTCCGCGAAGCGTGGCGCGACTTCGATGTCGAGGTCTTTCTGAATGTGCGCTTCTTGGGGCGTCACAACGAAGAGGCCTGTGGATTCGAGATTGTTGCGGACAACTTCGCTGATCTGTTGGGCAACTTGCGGATCAACCCCGTTGGCCTCGAACTCGGGTATGGCGACGGGTGTGGGTTGGAAATTACCCTGTCCAATATTCACTTCCAATTGCGCGATTGCGGTGGGTGATAGAACAGATAGACCCAATGCTAGGGCTGCGAATAATCGTTTCATCATGTCAGGTCTCCTGTCCTGTCTTAGTTCGGCTCAAAGGCCGGACCGAGATTGATGCGAATGTCCCGCCATTCGCTGTAATCGTCACGGGGTAATTTGTAGGGTGCGCATTTTCTCACGGCTCTTAGGCCCCGGTCGACTGCAATGCCCATCGGATCGCGACCGATCGGACGCCGTGCCGGTTCGACCAATCTTAGGTCGATAATATTGCCATTGTCATCAAGCTCAGCGCGCATCCGAATGTTCAAGCGTGACGGGTTGGGAAGATCGTCGACACCATTCCAGCAGGGTTTTACGTAATTATAGAGCAAAGCTTCCAACCGTGCTGTATTCGCCGTGCGTTCGCCTGCGCCGCGTCTTGGTGTTTGCGGTTTTGGTCTTGTGTCTTCGAGGAGCGGTTTGGGCGGTGTCCGCGTCTGAGGCTCAGGTGTTCTTTTGCGTGTCTGGCGTTCTGACTGGAACGTGCTGTCGGCATCATCGAGGAAGCCCGCGAGCGGGTCACGCGTCTGACGCTGCACGGGTGGCTCTTCTTTGGGTTCAGGCTCCGGCTCTGGTTCAGAATCTTCCTCTTCGGTCTCCGTCACAGGTTCAGCGTCGAGGTCTGGAACCACGTCTTCTTCCACGGCCTCTTCAGGCGCGCTGTCTGGGTTCGTTTGTTCAATCTCATCTTCCGGCAGGGTTTCATCGACCGAGTCTTCGGGGATGACCTCTTCCTCTTCGGGGGGCAGCTCTTCTTCCTCCGGATCGATCACCTCATCGTCTTCCGGCTCTTCTTCCGGAGGAGTGATGACAGGGGCGATATTGTTGATCTCGCCCAGATCGACGAGTTCAATCGGTACGACAATCAGCTCAGTCTGTTCACGCTCTTCCATAGGCGTGATTAGGCCGAGAAAGACGAGCGTAAAATTAACCGCCCAGACGCCACCGACCACCCAGATATGGAGGAGGAGCGAGAGGAGGGCTAATCCGGCCTGTATGGCGAAACGCTGCATGGGCTACTGCGCCTCTGGGTTTCTTTCCGATGTGCGGGCTTTTGGATTGGTGACCATCGCGATGTTGCGGAAGCCCGCGCGCTGCATCTGGGTCATGACTTGCATCACGCGGCCATAATCGACGTTTTCATCGCCGCGCAGATAGATCCGCTCTTCATACCCCTCGCCTGTGATGGCGTAGAGTTTCGAGGTGAGTTCCACGAGCGGCGTCTCTGTCTCCTGAATGTAGATTTTGCCTGCACTATCGACAGTAACGGATAGTGGAGGCTCATCAGGAGCGGGCAGATTCTGAGCTTTAGAATTTGGCAGGCTGACATCGACACCTGTGGTCAGCATTGGCGCGGTGATCATGAACACGATGAGTAGAACAAGCATGACATCGACCAGCGGCGTCACATTAATCTCTGCATTCATAGAGCGCCGTCCGCGGCCTGCCCCACCGGAATCCATTTGCATTCCCATGGCTTAGCTCCCGCTCTCTGCAGAGGCGCGGCGTGACAGACGGACCAGCACATCCTGAGCGAAACTGTCCAGACTGTCCGCGTAGCGGTTCAGATCACTTGAAAACTTATTGTAAAAAATCACCGCCGGAATGGCTGCGACGAGGCCGAGGCCTGTTGCGAACAGCGCTTCTGCGATCGGGCCGGCGACCGTGACGAGCGAGGTGTCCTGCTGCGCGCCAATGTTCAGGAAGGCATTCATAATGCCCCAAACGGTGCCGAAGAGGCCGATAAAGACGGATGCGGAGCCAATCGTGGCCAGAATGCCGAGGCCGTGGCTTTGTCTGCCGACCTCGCGGTCCACGACGGCGCGCATAGAGCGTTGGGCGCGTTCCACCATAGCGCTGTGCCCTGTCAATCCGATTGATTTTGCATCGCGCCACTCGCGCGAAATCGCTGCAAACATGCGACCGGCGGCATTGTCAGGTGACTGACCGGGACGCATTTCAAATTCATCAGAGCGACCTGACCAGAAGGCTTCCTCGAATTCGATGGCTTTTTTCTTGGCTTTGCCGATGGTGAAAAACTTCTCAATGATCACGGCCCATGACCAGATCGAGGCAATCACAAGCATCACAAGGACGATCTTAACGACCAGATCAGCTTCTATCAGCAGCTCAAAAAGGTTGAACCCACTCGCTTCGATGACCTGTTCCAGCGCACCATCTTCCATACTCATTGATCCCTTTTCGCGCCTCGCGGCCGTTCGTGGTCCAGTCTGATATGTGCAGAGAATCAGGCGGAAACGTGACAGCCGCCCGCATGCTCTACAGTTGCAACTGTCATGAAAGCGTTTGGGTTAACGAAGTGTGGTGGTTGGCTCTTCGCTATCACGATCCACCCGCTCCCCCGCCCAACCGCCCCAATGGTCGCCATAAGCTGGGGCGGTTGGGCGGGGGAGTGGGTGGACACTGAGCAGAGAAGCTAAAACAACTCGTCGCGAAGGACCTGCACGTCACTGACGGACACAACACCGATATGAGAGCCCAGAATGTTCTCAATGTCGGTCAGGGCTTTTTCGACCCGGTCTGCGCTGCCGATAGCAATTACGACCACCATGTCATTGGCCGCAGAGATGTCCGTATTTCTGTCCCAGTGCTTCTGGCCGCCATATCCAGCAATCGCGGGCGTGACCGTGTAGCCTGTCAGTCCAGCCGCTTCCAGCACACGCCCGGCCCGCTTCCAGGCCATTTTTTCGATAATCAGCTCAATGCGGCGTTTCGTGTGCATGCGTATCTCCAGATTACGTGCAGAGCTACAGTGCCAAGTGCTGCCAATCAAGGCGGATGGCCCTCAAAGGCGGTCATACGGGATCAAAACTGTAAAAAGCGTGTCTAAACGCTTCACACTCCGGCTTTCTGTCTTAGGGTGGCGTCAGAGCAAAGAACAAACCTGCCGGGGAGGCCTTATGGAAGCCGTTCAGACCTTCATTATCGAAATCAGTAACTTCCTTTGGGGTGGTAGCTGGTACGGGGAACAAATATTCTCATTTGGCCCGATTGCGGTTTTCCTGCTCGGTGCCGGTCTTTATCTCATGATCCGGCTCGGGTTCCGGCCTTTAAGGCGCTTTGGACCTGCGGTTGCAGAAGTCTGGGCTGGACGCAAAGGCAATGGTGATCCGAACCAGATTACGCCTTGGCAAGCGCTTTCGACCGCGCTTTCGGGCCAGGTTGGGACGGGTAACCTTGCGGGTGTTGCCACGGCGATTTCTGTCGGCGGACCGGGCGCGATTTTCTGGATGTGGGTTACGGCACTGTTCGGAATGGCGTTGGCGTTTGCTGAGAGTTCTCTAGCGATCAAGTATCGCGAGAAAGATGAATACGGACGCGTGAATGGCGGTCCGATGTATTACATTAAGAACGGCCTCGGCAAAAACTGGACGTGGTTGGCGGTCCTGTTCTGCATCGGGTGTGTGTTCTCTGCAGTTGTGACGGGGGGTATGATCCAGTCTAACTCGATCACCCAAACAGTGGTGGCGGATGTCGATCGGTTTGCAGGCTTCGATATGCCAACATGGATCGTCGGGCTTGTGATTGCTGGGCTGACTTTCGCGGTGATCATTGGCGGCATTCAGTCGATTGGCAGCGTTGCCGGTAAAGTCGTTCCCGTTATGGCGGGGGCTTATGTTCTGGTCGCTTTCATTGCACTGATCCTGAACTTTCAGAACGTCCCGGCGGCGTTCATGCTGATTATTGAGTCTGCATTTGGCATGCAGGAAGTTGCAGGCGGTATGGCCGGTTACGGTGTCTTGTTTGCGATCCGGGAAGGCATCGCGCGTGGTCTCTTCTCAAACGAGGCAGGTCAAGGCTCTGCTCCGATTGCTCACGCAGCGGCGCAAACGAAAAACCCGGTCAAGCAAGGTGAAATCGCCATGATCGGCGTGTTCATTGATACGCTGGTGATTTGTACGATGACGGCTTTGGTTATTCTGTCCGTCACGGGTAGCTATGTGACCGATCCTGATCTTGTCGCGCTCGGTGTTGCAGAGACAACCCAATACGTTTTCCAGGCCAAGGGTCTCAAAGCGTCCGCGATTACCAATGAGGCATTCAACCAAGCGCTTCCGGGTGGCTTTGGAGGCATATTTGTCACGATTTGTCTGGCCCTGTTTGCCTTCACCACCATCCTCGGCTGGTCATATTATGCCGAGCAGGCTGCGACCTATATTTTGGGAGAGTGGGCGACACATCCGATCCGCTATTTTTGGGTCATTATCATCTTTGTCGGCACCACGTTCCCAGTCAGCTTCCTCTGGCGGTTTGGCGACATTGCGAATGCATCCATGGTCTTGCCGAACTTGATTGCGGTGATCGCTCTGTCGGGTGTCGTACTTGCGATCCACCGGAAGAATGGTGATCCAGACACCGAGGATGGTGATAGCATCATGCTCGGTACGGATGGTCAGCCGTATGAGGCTTCGCCCGCTGAATAGGGTCGCATGCGAAAGAAATAAGACAGGCGCTCTATTGGGGCGCCTGTTTTCTTTTGGCTAACTGGTCGGCGCTACGGTTTGCCCATGTCTGATCATGCCCGCATCGAAGCTTTTCTGGAGATGATGTCTGCTGAACGCGGAGCATCTGTGAATACGCTGGATGCCTATGGACGTGATCTGCTCGATGCGAGCGGGTATCTCGGCGGAGGTCTGACCGAGGCGAGCCAGCGCGATCTGTCGGGTTGGATGCAGAGCCTTGGCAAGGACGGCCTCGCCGCCAGCACTCAGGCGCGAAAGCTGTCGGCTTTGAAGCGGTTCTATCGGTTTCTGTTTGAGGAGGGAGACCGGACTGATAATCCAACATCGCGCCTCGAAGGGCCCAAGGCCGGGCGTGACGTGCCCGATGTGTTGAGCCGTGAGGAGGTGAGCGCGCTTTTATCGGCCTGCGCGGATGATCCGCGTCTGACGTGTTTATTGGAATTGTTGTACGGAGCGGGATTAAGGGTTTCGGAACTGGTTAGCCTGACCCTTGGGAGTTTGCCACGTCGGCGGGAAGGGCGCTGGGAGACCGCAGAAATCATCATTCGGGGTAAAGGCGGGAAGGAACGCCTCTGTCCGCTCGGCGCGCCAGCACTCGCGGCCCTGAGCGTTTGGCTAGAACAGCGTGATAGCGACAAATACGGGGCGGCCAGCGCGAGCTACGTTTTCCCATCACGCGGCAAGTCCGGTCACCTCACACGCCGCCGCCTTGGGCAAATGCTTGGTGCTCTGGCAGTCAAAGCAAACATTGATCCATCGCGCGTGCATCCGCATGCACTCCGCCACGCGTATGCGACTCATCTTTTGAAGGGCGGTGCGGACCTGCGCAGTGTGCAAACCCTGCTGGGCCATGCCGATATTGCGACGACGCAAATCTACACGCATGTCCTGACCGATGAGCTGGCTGAGCTGCTGGAAACAGCACATCCTCTCGCAACGGGTACTTAGGTATGGACTACTTGATATACGGCCTCCCCATCCTTTGGGGCATTATTATTTTGGCTATGTTGTATTTTGCTCTAGCCGGGCGAACAACGCCGCTTGGCTTCCTAGCCACCTTGTTTCTCTGCGCGTACGTTTTAGCCATGATCGTCCTGCCAGCGCCGTGGACGGTGTTTGCAGGTCCTTTGATCTTTTTACATACGTTCGTAGCTCCATTTTGGTACGTGCCTGCGTTCTTTATATTGCTTCTGACGCTGATTTCAGCGCTCGTCGCATTCAGTCTAAAACGAAGACCCGACAGTCTCGTCGCTCTCTTGTCTTTCAGCGCAACAATCGCCCTCTTCTACGCCGGATTCAGCGCCTATCTCACTTACGAAATCCCCCGCGCACAGGCCGCTGCGGATGTCAAAATCGTCTGCCAAAGCCGCAAATCCACCCTTGATATTCTTCTTACAAGCGGCTTTCGCGAGAGCGGTCCTCCACATGCTTTGATACGAACACAAGAAGAGGCCTATATCTATAGTTTCAGCGAGAGACGCTTCGTCGAAATTCCAACTAATGTCGCTCTTTATACCCCGTGCCACCCATAAATCTGTAGTTCCATTGCAACCCCAGCTCGCGCCGCTATGGTGCGCCGCACAAATGGAGATCCCCCTATGAGCCAGAAAGCACCGCGCCAATTCTTCCAACCCTTGGCTGCAGGGGCGCCTGAGCCGTTCCGCGACCTGCCTGTCCGCGTTGAGCGGATGATCCAGTTTGTGCCGCCGCATCTCGATAAAGTCCGCGCGAAAGTCCCCGGCATGGCGGACACGTGCGATGTGGTTCTGGGTAATCTTGAGGATGCGATCCCGGCTGATGCAAAAGAGGCCGCGCGCGCAGGCGTGATTGAGATGGCAGGCATGCTGGATTGGCAAGCAAAGGGCACGGGGCTTTGGAGCCGTGTGAACTGCTTGAATTCGCCTTGGTTTCTGGATGATGTGACCGAGCTGATCACCAAAGCGGGTCAGCAGATTGACGTTCTGATGATCCCGAAAGTCGAGGGACCTTGGGACATCCACTATGTCGATCAACTCGTCGCGCAATTGGAAGCGAAAGCGGGCTTGAGCCGTCCGATCCTGTTGCATGCGATCCTTGAAACCGCAGAGGGCGTGGCCCGCGTTGAGGACATCGCGCTTGCCAGCCCGCGTATGCAGGGCATCTCGCTAGGGCCTGCTGACCTCGCTGCGAGCCGTAAGATGAAGACGACCCGCGTCGGCGGCGGGCATCCATTCTATAAGGTGATCGAAGACCCGAATGAAGATGGCAGCCCGCGTGCCAGCGCGCAGCAGGACCCGTGGCACTATACGCTTGCGAAAATGGTCGATGCCTGCGGCATGGCGGGGATCAAGCCGTTCTACGGGCCGTTTGGTGATATTGCTGACCTTGAGGCCTGCGAACAGCAATTCCGCAACGCCTTCCTGTTGGGCTGTGTCGGCACTTGGACGCTGCACCCGAACCAGATCGCGATTGCTAAAAAGGTCTTCAGCCCCGATCCGGACGAAGTCGCTTTCGCGCGTCGCGTTCTGGAATCGATTCCGGACGGCGCAGGCGTTGCGATGCTAGATGGTAAGATGCAGGACGATGCGACCTGGAAACAGGCGAAGGTCATCGTCGATCTCGCTGATCAAATCGCTGCGAAAGATGCTTAATCGCCTTTAGCGGCCCGTTTACCCCGACATGGTATGAAACCCTGAACAAAAACAGGGTGACGTAGGTGAACAGATTTCAGAAAGTCGGCATTCTCGCCGCCGCTGCCTTTATTTCGCTTGGGCCTGCCATCCCTCAAGTATTTGGCGTGGGTCAGGATTATGTCAGGCCTTGGATGATGTTTGCAGGTGTCGGGCAGGGCACGATGAAGGGCACGTTCACGCTGACCAAAGTCGATGGGTCCACGCAGACCTATACTCCGCTCGAAATCATGGCGCTTGAGCGCTATCCGAACACTTTTCACTATGAATTCGATCGCTTGCTGCTGGATCGTGACGCAATAACGCCCATCGTAAGCACATTCTGTGCTGAACATGTCGGGCAAGACGATGTTCTCTCTTATATCGGCAGAGTCGGCATACAGAATGGCTGGGCGCTTTACGAGGCCGATGATGTTTGTCCGAAGCAGGAGCAGTTGCTTGCGGAGGTCGGGTCATGAGTGCTGTGACGACTTATATCTCCGAAAAGCTGGTTGAGACCGGATCAACGCGCCCGGTCGCGCTCTTTCGGATTTGCCTAGGGGTTCTGCTTTATATGCGGTTCGGCGAAGAACTGTCGCTCCACGCGGCCGATAGTTTTTGGGAGCAGACGTTCTCTTTGGCTTATTATGCAGCGGCAGCAATGGTCACTGTCGGGCTCTTTACGCGATGGGCTCTTGGAGGCTCTGCAGTCCTTTTAGCTCTAATGTACTATGGAAATTTCTGGGGATGGTATTCCCCCGGTTGGGGACATCATCATCACTATCTGCTCATGGTGTGTTGTGCTGTGCTCGCGTTTTCAGGCGCGGGCCGGTCTTTCAGTGCTGATCGGGCCATTCGTATGTATCGGTCTTTGCCGTTGCAGGAAGAACGCGCGCGGACGTGGCCGCAGGCTCTACTGGTCTTGCAACTGTGCGCCATCTACTTCTGGGCGGCTTTGGACAAGACCAGTGCGGGATATTTGCATGGGGACTGGCTCGAGCGCGTGTTTGAGTGGGTTTATGCCGGGAACCCAGCCTATGAGATCGTCACAAACCGCGTTTTCCTGATTACTGGAAGTTGGGCCGTTCTGGCGATTGAATATGTTTTGCCCGTCGCGATCCTTCTGCGTTGGCGGTTGAACATTTGGATCCCAGTCGCGTTTGCTTTGCATGCGGGTTTTTACGTCATGCTTCCGGTGCAGACCTATTCTGCGAGCATGATGGCGCTTTACCTGCTCGTGGTTGATCCGGACTGGCTGGATGCCCAGATTGATAAATATGTGATCGGAAAGGCGCCGGCTCATGCCTGAGGCAAAGCGGTTTGAGACAGTCAGCATCCTCTATGACGGGGAATGCCCTTTCTGCGCCGCCTATGTGAAAATGGCGCGGTTGAGATCATTGAGCGGTCAAGTCGAGCTGCTGGATGCCCGCCAGCACCCGTCCCTCGTCGCTCATCATGCGAGCCAAGGTCGCGAGATTGATCAGGGTATGATCGTCGAAATCGACGGCGTCCCGTATTTTGGGGGAGAAGCCATGTGGGCGATCAATGCGCTGCTGAGCCCAAGCTGGTTCATGCGCCTGTTTTCCAGCAAGCCGTTTCTGGTTTTCATTTATCCGGCCCTGCGCACCTTCAGGAATGCAAGTGTAAAGCTGCTCGGGCGTTCCATGATCCGAGCGAAGTCTTAAACACACGGTATGAGCCGTTTCTATCACTTTTTGTGTGTTGCTTTGCTGGCGCTCTTTGTGGGGCGAACAGCGGATGCGCGTCCTGTCTCGTATCCAGAGGGCTGGACGATTATGCAGCAAAATAATGGCGACTTTTCTTCCGCGCATGTCCACTATTCGCCGACATTTCAGGACTCTTTCGGCATCTACGCGGAAAGGAACTGGGCGAATGACTGGCAGTTTACCGGCGTGCAGTACAATCGGCTGGTGAAGCGTTGGAACACGTCTGACAGTCAGGCCAATCTCTACTTCAAACTCGGCGCAGGACAGGCCGATGCGTTTGGCGATAGCGAAGAAAGTCTCGCCGGATTTGTTGATATTTCGGCCGATTGGGAGACACGGCGTTGGTTTCTTGCCTATGACGCGCGGGCCTACGATTTAGGATTCGATCAGGATTTTCGTCAGTTCGCTCGCGTCGGTGTTGCGCCCTATATCGGGGACTATGGTGACCTTCACACATGGTTGATGGTGCAGGTCGATCATGACCCTGAAAGCGATACGCCTGTGACAGCGACGCCGCTCATCCGCTTTTTTTATGATGTTCAGTTGCTGGAAATCGGCTATACGCCTGAAACAGATCGTTTTATGTTGAACTGGATTATCCGTCTTTAGGAGTGCAGCGCTATTATGACCGTTTTCAAATCCGCTTTTATCGCGACCGCTCTCATGATGGCTGCACCTATAGGCCTCGCCGAAAGTGCCGAGACGGAGCAGACCTCGAACGCCACTCAGATTATCGCCAAGGTCAACGGAATGGTTTGTGACTTCTGCGCGCGGGCTGTAACGAAAGTGTTCGGCAAGGAAGACGCGGTTGAGAGCGTCGATGTCGATCTAGATGCAGGTGAAATTCGTGTTGCGCTGAAGGCTGGCACAGATATCAGCGATGAACGTGTCAGCGAGCTGGTGAAAAAGTCCGGTTATGATCTGGTTTCCGTCCTGCGCGATACCGCATGAACGCTGCTGAACCAGATATAAAGTCACCGAGCGTCCTGCCCGCGACGCTGGCGCTCTTTACCAGTATTGGAACACTCATCTGCTGTGCGCTTCCGGCCATGCTTGTTTTGGCGGGCATGGGCGCGGTCTGGGCCGGTGTCTTGAATGCGGTACCCGGCATTACGGTGTTTGGTGAGAATAAAGAGATCGTATTTGGCGTGACCGCCATAGTTTTGCTGGCATCGGGCGCATGGCAGTGGCATGCGCGGAGCTTGCCGTGTCCGACCGATCCCGCGAAAGCGCGCGCTTGTACAAGGCTGCGTCGGATCAGCTGGGCGCTTTGGGGTATCAGCGTTGCTGCGTTCTGCGTCGGTGGGTTCTTTGCCTTCTTACCGGGCCTCGCTGCAGACCTGTTTTTGTAGACAAAGCGGCTCCCAGCGTTCAGTCTTTCTGAAAAGACCCTCGGAGGATCGCGCTATGGCCAATCAACACGATGTATCATTGACAGGATATACCCCGCATTTGCAGGCTTGGTTTGACTATATGATGGGCGGTCATGATCGCACGCGCCTTTACAACATGCTGCATCCCGATGTCGTCTTCAAAAGTCCCGTCGTGCACACGCCGCAGGAAGGCCGCGACATCACCTTTGCTTATCTGACCGCAGCTGGCGGGACGCTCGGCAATGATACCTTCAAGTATACCCGTATCTTCGATTGCGGCGACAAGGCTGTTCTGGAGTTCGAAAGCCAGATGGATGGCATTCATATCAACGGGATCGACATGATCGAGTGGGACGCGGACGGAAAAATCATCGACTTCAAAGTCATGGTTCGGCCGCTAAAAGCCATTCAGACCGTTCATGCCGCCATGGGTGCAATGCTGGCGAAGATGAAAGAAAGCGCTTGAACGCGCCGACCCTCGTCACTGAACGCCTGATTATACGTCCGGTCGAGGCACGCGACTGGGAAGAGCTTTGTAAGATTCGAGCCGATGAGCGTGTCGGCCAATTCACAGGTGGTACACGCAGCCCACAAGATGTCTGGATGACCATGCTGCGCTCGCATGGGCTCTGGGCGATGCTCGGATACGGCTATTGGACCGCTGAGCAGCGCAAGACGGGTGTTCTGATCGGCGAGGTTGGATTTGCCGATTTCAAACGCGGGATTGAGCCAGATATTTCAGGCACTCCTGAAGCCGGATGGATCATCGCGCCGGAGGTTTGGGGGCAGGGCTATGCCTCAGAGGCCATGCAAGCCGCCCATGATTGGCTGGATGAGGTGCGACCCGGTCGATCAACTTGCATAATCAGCCCCGATAACGCCGCCTCGATCAGGGTGGCGCAAAAGCTTGGATACAAGGATTTCGCGCTGACCGATGTTGACGGCGATCCGATCCATATTTTTGAGCGCCAGTCGCCGCGAACACGAAAAGACTAGCGGTGCAGCGCGACCCTCGCTATTTAGCGGGGATGCCTATGACATATCTCGACTTCGAAAAGCCGCTTGCGGAACTGGATACCAAGATTGCTGAGCTGGAGGCCGTCTCCGCGCAGGAAGATGCGCCGCAAATCTCCGATGAGCTGACCCGGCTGAAAGAGAAGTCCGCGAAACAGCTGAAAGACCTGTATTCGTCGCTGACGCCGTGGCGCAAAACCCAAGTGGCACGTCATCCGGAACGCCCGCATTTTACCGACTATCTCGAAGCGCTGTTCGAAGAGTATCAGGAGCTGTCAGGCGACCGCGTCTTTGGCAATGATGAAGCAGTTCTGGGCGGTCTGGCGAAATTCAACGGCCAGTCTGTCGTTGTCATGGGCCATGAAAAAGGCCGCACGACGGAAAGCCGCCTGCGCCACAATTTCGGCATGGCCCACCCCGAGGGCTATCGCAAAGCAGTGCGCCTGATGAATTTGGCGGAACGGTTTAGGCTGCCTGTGATCACATTTGTCGACACAGCAGGCGCTTTTCCGGGCAAGGCTGGCGAAGAGCGTGGACAGGCAGAGGCGATTGCGCGCTCAACCGAGCGCTGTCTGACGCTGTCTGTGCCTATGGTGTCGCTTATCATTGGAGAAGGCGGGTCCGGTGGCGCGATTGCCATCGCTGCGGCCAATAAAGTCCTGATGATGGAGCATTCGATCTATTCCGTGATCTCTCCGGAAGGCTGTGCGTCAATCCTCTACCGTGACGCGGCAAAGGCGAAAGACGCGGCTGAAGCGATGAAAATCACTGCACCAAACCTGAAAAAGATGAAAGTGGTCGATGAAGTGGTGAAAGAACCCGTCGGCGGTGCGCACCGAAATGCTGAAAAAGCCATCAAATCAGCGGGTAAAGCCATCCAGAAAGCGCTCGATGAGCTTTCACAGCTCAGCGACAGCGAGTTAAAGACACAGCGCCGGGAGCGTTTCTACGCCATCGGTCGCGATCTTTAAGGCTTAGATTAACCGATCTCAGCGGCTTTCAGATTGCGCGCGCGGTCTAGGATCGCATTTTCAAGCTGAATCGCTGTTTCCGGATCGACCAAGGCATCTGTCCATGTCCCGGTCTCATTGGTTTGCCGGAAAACAGAGACTTTTACACCATCCGCGCGCAGGCGGGAGTCGAGGATGAAGACGGTCGCTTTGACGCGCTCCCCCGGTGCATTAGGGAACTCACGCCAGTCATAGATGATCGTGCCGCCGAATGAATCGGCGCTGACGAGTGGCATTTCCGCGAACGTGTCCAGGCTGGCCCGCCAGAGATAGGGGTTAGAACCGCCAGCAACGTCTTGAACCACACGTCGTTCCGTCGTGTCGCCGCCGCCGCCAAACATCGAACAGGCTGACAGCAGACATGCGCCTGCGATTGCTGCGAGCCCTGCTTTTACTGCTTTCATAACGCATATCCCGTCGAAATTTGAATCTTGTTCGCCTCTATAGCATCGCTTTTGTTTGCCGCCAGTGCCCTGACTGCGCAGATAAGATTATCATTCTGTCAGGGCCTCGGCCCAAAGCTTGTTTTTCCCGTCTCCAAGATCCGGCGGGCATGGTGCACAAAATCTACCAAGAGAGGCCGCGTGTCCCGTGGGTCGATGATCTCTTCTGCGTAGAAGCTTTCTGCCGTCCTGAACGGGGATCGGATCGCGTCGAACTTCTTGTAGAGCTGTTTCAGGAGCGCTTCAGGATCCTCGGCTTCAGCCAGTTCTTTTCGGAACGCGGCTTCGATCCCGCCTGCCATTGGCAGGCTGCCCCAGTCCCCGCTCGGCCAGCAATAGCGCCATTTCGCTTTGCTGGGGTTGAACATCGCACTTCCAGCCAAGCCATAAGCCTTACGGATCACAACCGCACAGACCGGCACTTTGGCTTGATAGACCGCTGACATGGCCCGAACCCCCTTGCGGGTCACGCCCTCGGTTTCATGCTTCACACCTACTGCAAATCCGGGGCAGTCAACAAAGTGCACGACTGGCAAATGGAAGGTCGAGCAAAGGTCCATATGGCGTACGACTTTGTCACAGACATCGGCCGTCCATGCGCCGTCAAGGAAGAACGGATCGCCGGCAAGAACGCCGACGGGATGCCCGTCAATGCGCGCAAATCCCGTGACGATGCCACGCCCCCAAAGCCGTCCGATCTCAAAGAAGCTGTCCTGATCAACCGCTGCTTCGACAATTTTACGCGGCATATAGGGGGTTTTGCCATCCTTCGGGACGATTGAGATCAGGCTCTCTTCCCGGCGATTGGGATCGTCTGTCGTAGCAGAGACGGGAGGCAGCTCATGCACACTTAAAGGCAGATAGGATAGAAATTCCCGCGTGGATTCGAACGCTTCGGCTTCGGTCTCAACGACATCATCGACTGTGCCGTTTCGTGCTTGAATAGACCAGCCGCCGAGCTCTTCCTTGGTGACGTCTTCACCCAGTGCTCTGCTGACAGGCGGTCCGGCGACAAACACTTGGGACAGCTCTTTCACCATCACTGAATAGTGGCTGGCGGCGACGCGCCCGGCGCCCATGCCTGCGCAAGGGCCGAGCGCCAGCGAGATAAAGGGAACCTCGCCGAGGCCGGAGACAATCCACTCCCAGCCCGGCGTTTCAGGAATGTAAGTGCGCGGATCGGCTTCCAGCATTTTCACCGAACCACCGCCGCCGGTGCCATCAATCAGCTGGACCAGCGGCATCCGGTATTCCTGCGCCTGTTTGATCGCCTGAACCATTTTCTGCCAGATCGCGGCATCTGCGGCCCCGCCGCGAACGGTGAAATCGTCGCCCAGAATAACTGCAGGACGGCCCTCAATTGTTGCGCGCCCCATAACTGAGTTTGAGGCCATAAAACTCTCAAGTTCGTCGTCGGCAGTATAGGTCGCCTTGCCCGCGATCTTGCCTATCTCGTGAAAGCTGCCCGGATCAGCCATGAAGGCGACGCGTTCTCGAACGGTCAGTTTCCCACGCGACCGCTGGCGCGAGACGGGTTCGTCCCCGCCCATATTTTCGGCCAAACGTTCCCGTTGGCGCAATTCTTCAATCGATTTTTCCCAAGACATAGTCAGAGCTAGGACAAGGATAGCCTGATCGGGTCAAGGAATTTTTTGCGCTAGCCGGATAAATTCGGCTGAACTTTCACAAGACGCGTCTCTATTGGCGCTTCATCTGCTCGGCCCAATCCGAACTTTATTTCTGTCGCTTCAGGCGCTTTCAGAGTGAAGCTGAAGCGGACATATTCTGACCCGCCTTCACCGCTGTAGGACTCCGCGTGATAGGTCTTGGCGTTGAGCTCCACGAGATCTGGATCAAACTCCGGTGACCAGAAAAATCCGGTCCCAGCCGTTTCGGTAAACTCGATTGAAAAGTCCTGATCAGTCGGAATTCCGATCTCCATATCGCTTGTATCAGCTTTGAAGATATAGTCAGTCATGGGTGTTTCAGGTGCCGCACAACCAGTCGCTAAAAATAGAAGTGCCGAGCTGAATAAAATCGTTTTCATCGTCTCGGCACTCCTGCTTTGAAAATTTAACCAACAGTCAGGCTAGAAAGCCCCTTCATTTGTTGGCGCAGCCATCTTTCATCAATATACTCATAGCCACAATCCGCGCGGTTTGCGCCCCACGAATTTTTAATGATGAAATAGCCGTTGCCGACCGGGGTTGGGGCCCCTTCCGGGATATCATCCTTATCAACATAGCCAACGATCAGGGTTGCGTGGCCCCCCGTTTGCTGGCCGTCAGACGAACTCCAGACGAGATAGTCAGTGCCGCCTAATCCCATATAATTGTCGGTCACAGTGTAACTTACAATAACGGGAACCTTATTTCTGAGCAGTGGTACAACATTTTGCATCAAAGCATCTTGGCGCGATTTGTGCGCCGCGTCCCAAGTCCAGCGAAAATTCTGAACCGCGCCAAGATTATCGACATTTGTCTGTGGCGACGGTCGTGTGAAAACCGTGTGCGACGCGTTAGCCGTTCCCTGGAAAGCATAGTCTGAGCAGTAGGGCGTGTAACCGTCACACGAGTCCGGATATACATTATCAGTCGCGGTAGAGCTGCTTCCGGTATCGATATCCTTAATGCTCCAGCTGGGATTGTATCGCCAAGTCGTTTCACGGCCGGTCTTCCAATCATCATCGGCCCAGTCCTTGACTGTATCATGGGTCGAAAGGCCGTAAAAATAACGGTTGTTGCCCGTGTAAATCTCTGACTTGAAGTAATTATATTGCTCGGAGAAATTGTACTTTTTGTCTCTAGCGACAGACGCCCGCGTTTCTAGATTCGCCGTTATTGCGAAGCCCACACATGATCCGCGCCGGGCTTGATTTTTGGTGCACGTCAAGTGCGGTTCAAGCGGAAGTTCCTGTGTTGCAAAAAGGCCGTTGGAGCTGAAGTTTCGTGAGTTGCCGTTTGCGACAGTTACACCCGGCGGGAGGCAAGCAGTGGCCCTTTCGCTGTTCGTAGAATGGTAACCGAGCTCTAGGGTGCAGTCCATTTCAGACGTGTCGTCGACTGGTTCTGGTGGTGGCTCAATCGGCTTAAATGTCGTCCAGAAATCCCTAATCTCTAAATATATATCAGGACTAAGACGGCGCACTTGGCCGAACTTTTCCGCGTAGAGTTTCTGAACTTCGACACCGTAGATTTGCCGCGTAAATCCGCTCAGTCTCTGTATTTCGGCATCCGTGTCTCTTGCGGCTCGGATAGTCCCGCCAAAATCCGACATGAGGTAAATAGTCGGTTGTAGCGGCGGGCCATCTTCAGCCATTTTGCGGAAAAGCTGCTCTTGTTCATTCATATATTCATCGAGTGTTTCAGACTCCATGGCCTTTCGGATCTGCTCAATATCTTCACGCAGAAACTGTCCAGCTGCCTGCTCAGGATTCTCTTCAAGCCATTGCAAAGCGACTTTGACGTTTGTTCTGAAACGGTCCTCAGCTAGGCCTTGGCGTCGCTCATCAACGCCTTCTTCCTCAAGCTTCTGCTCCGATTGCTCCACGCGTTGCAATCGCTCCAGCTGCGGTCTTTCAAGCTGCCTCATTTGTGGAACCTGTTGGCCTTCCCGCAGAACTTGCGGGTCGCGTAGCTGGAGTCTCTGGGTTTTAAGCTTCTCAGGCTGTTCGCTCTGCAGTGCTTCGGTAACAGTGCTTGATGGTTTTTCGTCCTCGGTTTTCTCTTGGGCGACTGCACCCATCACAAGTGTAGACGCAAGGCCTGCAGTGAAAGCGGCAGAGCCGAGACGATAATTTTTACTAAATAACACGATACTTCCTCCCTCATTCTGAGGAGTAGTCGTAGTATCTGGCTAAACTGATGTCTAAGCAAAAAATTTACTTTATTTTCTGCTTTAATATTGACATCAAAGAAAGTTATCAAAAATCAATACTCTATGTTGGCGCCGCGCAGATCATCAGTCGCCGTAGGGGTACCCTTCAACGCACCAGCTCTCATGAGCACACTGTGAAAGAGGCTGCGTTGAGCTCAAATTTCTCGATATGATCCAGTCGCTCTGAAACGGGCGCTATGATTATACCCTTGCGCGCTTGGCTGCATCCTGCTTTATCCCAATCAGCGCATAAAACAGGGAGACCGCCATGACGCTTGAAGAACTCACAGCCAAAGCCTCTTCCGCCGTGTCCGCCGGCGGTGACTTCAGCAAGAAAGTCAAGTTTGACTTTGGTGACGTTGGCAAACTTTTCATCGACGGAGCCGCTGGCAATGTCGACAATTCAGACAGCGAAGCTGACGCAACGGTCAAAGTTGACTGGGAAGATTTCCAGAAGCTTGCTGGGGGTCAAATGGACCCAACAATGGCATTCATGCAGGGCAAGCTGAAAGTGCTCGGCGACATGTCTGTGGCAATGCAACTGCAGGGCCTGATGAGCAAGTTCTCATAAGTCTTTACCGATTTGAACAAAGCCCCGCTTCCGCACTTGCGGGGCGGGGTTTTTTGTAAGGTGTTCTATGGCCGATAGCAGTGACCGCGAAATTATTGATGTTGAGGGCAATCCACGCCCGGACGGTGCACGCATTGTCTGGTTTGAGGGCGTCGGTGGGCGTCGGCTGAGAGCGTGTCTGTCACCTGCGACCGTGGAAAGTCCGCGCGGCACCTGTATTGTTTGCCCCGGGCGTACCGAATACATTGAGAAATATTTCGAAGTCGCGCGGGACCTTCAGGATCGTGGCTTTGCGGTCCTGATTCTGGATTGGCCGGGTCAGGGGCTTTCGGAACGTCTTCTGAAAGACCCGCAAAAGGGCCATATCGATAATTTCCAGACCTTTATGGGTGCCCTTAGGAACGGTCTTGGTGCTTTCGACGAATTGCCGAAACCCTATGTTTCGCTCGCGCATTCGATGGGTGGTGCGATTGCCTTGGCGGCGATTGGGCAAAAGCTGGTTGAGGTGAAAGCGGCTGCTTTCTGCGCGCCAATGTGGGGTTTGCCACTCGGCCGCGTGCAGCGTTACTTCATCTGGGCGATGCGTGTCATGGGCCGCTCAAATGATTTTGCCATGAAACCCGGGCCGCCGGAGCGGTTCGAAGAAAACGTCGTGACCCATGATGAGCGGCGCTGGCAGGTCAACCGTAACCTGACCGATGCCGCGCCTGAGCTTTCGCTTGGCCCGGTGACCTGGGGCTGGCTCGGGGCGTCTCTAGACGTGTTTCAGCAGATCAGCGCACCGTCCATTCTGTCTCAAATCAAAGTGCCGATCTTTGTCGCGAGCGCAGATGAAGAGAAACTCGTCGATAATCGTGCGCATGGACAGGTCGCAAACCTGCTTCCCGATTGCGAGCATGTGACGCTTGAAAACGCGATGCACGAAATTCTCATGGAAAAAGATGATAAGCGCGCCGAGTTCTGGGCCGGTTTTGACAGAATGCTTGAGAAGGCCGGGGTCTAAGTCTCGCGAATATCTGCGCCCAGCGCCTGCATATGCGCCATGAAATCCGGGTAACTCGTCGCAATCATTGACGCGTCATCGATGCTGACAGGCTCACGCGATGCTGTTCCCATGATCAGAGCGCTCATGGCAATGCGGTGATCATGCTGCGTTTTGACTAAGCCGCCCCCCGGTATCGCACCGTCACAACCTTCAATGGCCATGCCGTCTGCGCGTTCTTCAACATTCACCCCGTTTACGCGCAGCATCTCGACCACAGCGGTGATGCGGTCGCTTTCTTTAACGCGTAACTCTTCCGCACCGCTGATTATGGTTTCGCCTTTTGCATTCGCGGCCAGGACAGCAAGAATTGGAAATTCGTCAATCATGCTGGGGACAAGCGTTTCGGGAACCTGCAGGCCGTTCAAGCCTGCGCTTTCAAAGCTCATATGGATCAGGCGTTCGCCAGCAGCCTCGCCTTGCTCTTCCGCGCCGACTTGTGCCCCCATCATCGCGGCGGCTCTGAGAAATCCGTCGCGCGTTTCATTCGACATGACGTTTTCAACCATCACGCCGCCCTTGGGCGAGAGGATCGCGGCGGCCGCTAAGAAAGCCACAGAAGACGGATCGCCCGGAACGCGCACGTCTTGAGCGGATAGGCGCTGCTTGCCTTGAATGGCCACGCGCCTGCCTTCGCCGTGGGCGTGAACACTAACATTGGCCCCAAAGCCGCGCAGCATTTTCTCGCTATGGTCACGGGTCGGTCGACTTTCCTCGATCACGGTTTCACCGACAGCATTTAGCCCCGCGAATAAGAGGCAGGACTTCACCTGTGCAGACGCCTGCGGCGGGGCGTAGGTGATTGCACGAAGATCAGCTTGCCCTTCAAGAACAAGCGGAAGTCGGTCGCCATCGGTCGCATCATAAAGCGCGCCCATTTTCGCCAAAGGCTCAAGCACTCGTTTCATCGGTCGGGCTGACAGGCTCTTGTCACCGATAAAACGCGCCGGGATAGGATAGCCGGCCACAACGCCCATCATCAGCCGCGATCCTGTGCCGGAATTGCCGAAATCCAGCGAATGATCGGATCGTGTCAGACCTTTCTGTCCGACGCCGTGCACACGCCACTGGCCTTGTGAGACTTGCTCTACCCCTGCGCCTAAAGCCGCCATAGCCCGGCCGGTATTGAGAACATCTTCGCCCTCTAACAGGCCTGATATCTCGCTCACACCCTCTGCGAGACCCGCAAGGATCAGGGCGCGATGCGAGCAGGATTTATCGGCAGGTGCCGTGATGACGCCGGAAATTGTCTCCACAGGATGCGATGTCCAAACCAATCCATGTTTCCTTAGGCAGTTTCGTATGAAAAGCGCTTTGACAGGGCTGACCCTTTCTGGCAAGCGCGCTCAATTAAACATAACGATAAAAGGGATGCTGACGCATGGCTGATCCTGAACTTGGCACAAAACGCACATGCCCCGATACGGGAAAGAACTTTTACGATCTGAACAAGGATCCGATTGTTTCGCCGTATTCGGGTAATTCCTTCCCGCTGTCTTTCTTCGAGGATGAAAAGAACAAGCCGAAGAAGGAAGACAAGCCCGCCAAGAAATCTCCCGCCCGCGATGATGAGGACGAGGATGAAGATGAGGATATCGAAGACGAAGACGCTAACAAAGAGGTTGATGGCGACGAGGAGTCCGATGGCGAGGACGAAGCCAAAGAACTTGGTGGAGACGAGAACGAAGTCGCGCTCGATCTGAGCGGTGACGGTGACGACGATGATGACGCGCCTGGCAAGGTGCCGACCGGCTTTACCGAAGACGGTGTCGACGATGACGAGGATGACGAGGACGACATTGACCTCGACGAAGAGTTCGGCATCGACGATGACATCGACATTGGCGAGGATGACGATAATACCCTCGGCGAGCCTGATGCAGACGATATCGACGTCGAGGACGATGAAAAATAAGACTTGATTGGGCAGGCGGGAAATCCTATCCCGCCTATTCCTGAAAGTCGGGGCCATAGCTCAGTTGGGAGAGCGCTTGCATGGCATGCAAGAGGTCGTCGGTTCGATTCCGTCTGGCTCCACCATTTCGTAATTTGCGATATTTTTCCGCTCTAAATCTGCTGTAAGTCCCTGTAATAATTGGAAAGGCATAGAGGGTTGGGCGGTTCTAAGTCCGGTGTCCCTTGAGTATGAAAGTGGGCTCCCAAAGGCCAATTTCAGCACTGTTCGGCGCTGTGCCGATGTCCCCGAAGTATAAGGTTTTATGGGGTCTAGAAGGAACTCTAGGGCGGTTCTAACACTTTCTGTGTAAGTGGTTTTTGGTTTGACTGCAGACTGCAATCTCTCGGAAATCACAATCTTTTCTTGCTCTAGCTCGTTGATCTTATCCTCATAGGTTTTGATAAGACGGGAGCTGTCTGTCTCGACAATTCGTTCCAATAGACCTTCGATTTTCTTGTCCGCTGCTGTCATAGAGCGTCGGAGCGTTTCTGCATGAATATGGCGGCGATCCTGTTTGCGCTTCCACAAGACATCGAACATCGCTCGTGCAGCTCCGATGACCGAGGCCTTAGGTACAAGCGCCCTGATCGTGTCCTCGACTTCTTTTTCGAGGTCGGCGCGTTTGATCGACTTGCCAAAGCTGGAGCAGAGTTTGTTGTGGCAGTGGTAATATGGGTATTTCTTTGTATGGCCTTTCGCCCAGCATGAGGTGAGTTTGGTTCCGCACTCAGAGCAGGTCACATAGCCGCGCAGGATAAAGTCTTCGCTGATATTTTTGCGATTGACGATGATGGGCTTGCCGTTGAGTTTTTCATTGACGCGCTTGAAGGTCGAGACCGATACAAGGCCTTCATGGTTTCCGGGACGGGCTTTGATATTCCATTTGGGCGCGTGGACCATACCTGCGTAAAGGGGATTTTCGATCATCTGACGGATACGCTCAAAACGGATCAGGCCCCTGCCATCGCGTGGGAAATAGGGAAGACTTTCAAGATATCTTAGAATTTCTGCCTGTGTTTCATAACGTCCTGCAACGTAGCCTTCAAAGCACTCTCGGATCACGCTTGCCGTTGGCTCATGGGGAACCATGACTTTGCCACAGCCTCGCTTTGTTTCCATGCGAAAGCCGAGCGGTGGCCTGAAAGGATAGTACCCATTCATGATGCGAGCGCGCATCCGGTGGATGACTTGCTCACCGTTCTTCTGCCTTTGGTGTTGTGAGACCACGGCGAGAAGATTTTCAACGAGCTGGCTATCAGAGTCCTCTCCGAACTCGATCGATGGACTTTCTAGAATGCCACCTGCTTCTGATATTGCAGAGCGTAGAGCCAGATGTGTTTCGATGCCTCTCGCGAGGCGCGAGATGTCGTCAATGATGACGACATGTTCAGTCGCTCTCCTATAGCGTTTGAGGAACTCAAGCATGTCCTTCATGCCTGGGCGTTCCAGCACCGACCCGCTCATGTCATCCTTAAAGGTCTGGACAATCTCGTAGCCTTTATGGCGCGCATATTCCGAGCAGCGGTTTATTTGTGAATTCAGGCCATCTCCCGCACGAACCTGTTTTGTGGAGGACACCCGTGCGTAAATGACCGCAACAGAACAATCGTGTTTGGCACTCGGCTCGTTATAAAAACTGGACATACAGGTTCACTTTCTAGGGACGGGTCTCTTCATTCTTTACCATATCAGGGGACTCAGGACGAGAATCGTCGGAGCCTTTTCCACATCGGGATGCTTGGTCAGCAAGATGTTCAATCAGGCTCACGGCATCGACACCGAAGCCGAGATCAACAAAGTGGGACATGATGTTCCAGAGGATCCCAAGGAACTTCTCAGCCTCTTCGTCACTAAGCTCCAAGTCACTAATGTGTTCACGGTAGGGCTTTAGATCGATTATTGGATCGATGGTTTCGCTCAGCCATTCGATATGCTGATCCTCCCCGATTTTTGGCACGAGGTAGCCGTCGTCATGATCACTCATGGTGCGCCTCTCCTTTCTTGAGACGTTTGGGTTTAATTTTCGGGAATGTGTGTTCTGATCAAACGCTGTTGGTTGAATAAGAACGAAACAAGAATATACTCCGTATACGGAGCAAATGCAAGACTTATTTTTTGGAGACGATAACCTGGCGTCGCTGATTTTAAGTCGGCGCGCGATGCTTGGCGGTCAGTAGGTACGTAAAAGCGCTAGTAGCTTTTGCTCTTGGATGGCGGCTTGATGGTTTTGCGCTGATCCATTTCTTTTTGGATTGCTTTTAGCTCTGCCTCAATATCGGTTTTCTGAGTTTGCATCGCTTTGCGTGCATAGGCTTGACCAGCAGCCGCGAGCGGACCTTTGGGCTTGAGCTCAGGTTGAGGCGTCGTGGGCGTGTTGAGCCGCTTCTCGATGGCCTCAGCCTGCTTTGCCAAGGCCTCTTTCCTGTCAGCGTAGGTCTGCCCGGCGTTTTGATTGAAGGTCTGTTTCATAGGAACACCTATTCAGCGGCCACGAGCGTTTCAGGTTCCATATCGCTTGTTTGAGAAATCTCGCTTTTTCTGCGCGCGATATGATCGGCCTCAACAATAGCGTTCTGGAAGACTGGCCACTGGTCATAATTGGCACGGGGGAGCCTTAGCGGTTTATGACCTGCAATGAAGAAGAAGGCATCTCCAGCCTGTCTACTGACTTGTTTTGCAACCTGATCGGCGCGAGCAACATCCTGGAGCTCGGTGCTGCTAGAGGTTGAACTCCCGCCTTGGAAAGAAGAGGTATAAGAGACCTTGCGATACTTCTCTTTCCCGAGACGATTTGAGAGATAGTGCTGTGTCTCAAGATCATTGTTTGCAAACATGATGAGAAGACCAGAGTTCGCGATGAACGTCTCCCACGCTTCACCGTAATTTTCTTTGAGCTGAGAGATATCCTGAGCACAGATAAAAAGTTTAATCCCAAACTTTGCCGCCTCTCCTGCGGCCCGCTTGATCCTGTCCATGCGTCCCAGCAGTGGGAACTCATCCATAACGAACCGCACGCTATCATCTGGTTTGGGGATTTTTGTATCTTGCATGACTTCAAAGGCGGCGTTGAAGAGCAGGCGTAGCCAAGCCTTGTAAGTGTCGCCCATGCCTGCAGGAAGAACGATATAGATCGAGGTTTCGCCTTCTTTGAGATCACGCATCGAGAATGAGCTGTCGCTGACAAAATCTTCCATAGGCTCGCTGTCGAGCCACTTCATAGCGGTGCGCGCGATTTCCATTGTCGAGTTCAGCTCGTCTTTGTGGCGGTTTTCATTGCTCTCACCAAACTTCCGGATGAGACCTCGAAAAGCGTCATTGCGCGCCATCGCTAACCAGAGCGCTTCGGGCTCTGCGGTCATTAGCAAATCGCGAACTGTGCCGAGATTGCATTGATCGGGGACTGAGCGCGTACCGACATAGGCCATACTCATTGCAAGCTGGTCTGCCTCAGAAAAACTGGCCCATAGTTTGAGTTAGGATCGGCTCTGATATGGAGTTGAATCATGGGCAAGAGAGCCAAACCTGAAGAGATCATTGCAAAGCTGCGCGAGGTGGAGGTGCGCCTCAGCCAGGGCGAG
>JBCDKW010000006.1:0-150234 GCA_038746145.1 Pseudomonadota bacterium | reverse complement strand
TTGGACTATAAACCACCCGCTCCAGACGCTATCTTGCCCGCAGCGTTCATACTGCCGTACAGTGTGAGTGTAGCTGCATGAACGCCGCTACATTGAAACCGCCGGACTAACAAAGGCAATGGACCACCTCAGTGGGGCAGACCACCCCCGTCGCTTATTTTGAAAGGTTTTTCACGAGGTTTTAGGTTGCGGATCTGAATATCAGAGAGCGGCATAGGTTTAGGGTATTTCTCGATTATGTAAGGCAGGGTTTCTATATTGCCCCGAAAAATACCCCATTTTCCGCTGGATGATAAACTACCTTATCGGACAACCAGAGATGCAATCTTTCTGAGATGTTCAGATATTACAGGAAATAAGTAGCGTACGACAAACACCCTAGGATTTTTCGAGACTGAAATATGGTGCCCAGAAGAGGACTCGAACCTCCACGTCCATAAGGACACTACGACCTGAACGTAGCGCGTCTACCAATTCCGCCATCTGGGCACGGAAAACAGCGTGTTACACTCTGATACCCTGAATTGCACGTACTTTTTGTGGTTCCGGTGCAGCGTCTTCAATACGGCCGTCTGAACGGGCTAAGCACGCCTTCGCCTTTATCACGTATTTGAGTCTTAGCGGTAGGAAACAGCGCGTTGTTTGGGGTGCAGAGATCATTTGATGGAGCTTGACTTGGCAGTGGGCTTGTTCCTCACTTTTGTGAACAGGTGTGTGTCGGGGAAAACGATGTCTCAAGATTTTGATAATTCTGGTAAGTTTACAGCCTTCATCAGCTACAGCCATGCAGATCAAAAGGCCGCCAATAAACTCCTCAATCGATTGCAAACGTACCGATTGCCGAAGGATGATCAGCATACTGAGGACAGGCGACTTGGGGACTTTTTTATCGATCGCGAAGAACTGGCCGCGTCGGGCAGTCTGAGTGAGTCCATTCTGGAGGGGATAAGGCAGTCTCGATGCATGATTGTCTTATGCTCAAAGGCGGCTGCCTCATCGGAGTGGGTGAACAAGGAAATCAATGCATTCAGAGCGTGTCATCCAGAGGCGGTTATTCTGCCTGTAATCCTCAACGAACCAAACGCAGAGTCTGAACGTCCAACGTCTCTCTTCCCTGAAGCCCTGTCAATCAGTGATGACGAGCCTCTGGCCGCCGACATGCGCAGCTCCGGAGACGGCTCTTATCTCGGTTTCTTGAAGCTTGTTTCAGCGCTTGCCGATGTGCCTCTCAATCAGCTTCTGCAGAAAGACACAAAGCGTCGCAATCGGCGCGTGACCGCCGTCACGCTCGCGTCCGCGCTCCTTGCTACAGTAATGTTGAGCTTGGCCCTGTTCGCGAACGCCGCGCGCCAAGAGGCAGAAGAAAGACGTGACGACGTTGAAGGAATGGTTGATTTCATGCTCACGGATCTGAAATCGCAATTGGAGCCGGTTGGTCGCCTTGATGTCTTGGACGGTGTCGCTGTCGAAGTGATTGATTATTATGATCGTCTCGATGTTTCTGAACTGGACTGTGATGCCGCGATCAGAAATGCGCACGCGTTCCATCTTGCAACTATGATCCATAATAATCGAAATGATTTAGAAGGTGCGTCTTTTGTGGCCAATCGTGCGATCGATTTGATCGATCTTAAAAGGCCTGATTGCGCGGATGATCCCGATTTCATGATCGCTGACGGGCACAGCGAGTATTGGGCGGCAAGTCCGATTTGGCAGAGCGCTGTCAATTTGCGGTCCAATGAAGAAGCATTGAGCGAAGAGGTGATTGGTCTGCTCAACTCGCTTCGGCCATATTACGAGCGATATGAGGCAGCTATCACGCCGTTGGCACGGTTTCCAGAACGACGTTCGACCTATCTTCATGAGCAATCCGACCTGGCGACAAATTTTGCGTCTTTGCATTACTATCTGGGCGAATTTGATGTCGCTGCGCTTTATCTGGATGAGGCCATCGAGACCTTAAGTGAGCTTTTGCTTCCTAATGGCGAATTACGGTTTGAGGCGTCGCAACTTAGAAACCATAAATCTAAGTTCGATACACTCGCAAACCTATATGGCTGGAAGGCCGGCATCCTTGAAAATAGCGATGTTTTCGAAGAGGCATTCAATCTGAGACGTCGCGAGAATGAGATCATGCTCGCGCTGTCTAGTGTTGATCCAAAATCGATTGATTACCCATCCTATTTTAAAGCGCTGCAAGCTGAGTTTGTAATGCTGAGGATACGGGCGAAGTCACCCGGTGGTCGCGTAACGCTAGCGGAATTCATCGATCTGGACGCGCGCTTCGAAAAACTAATCGGTACCGATCCGACAAATAAGGTCTGGAATAGGCGCCTGAATGAGTTTCGTTCGGAACGTGCGAAACTTGAAGCGGAAGGCCTCATAGAGCTCGCGCCGCAAAAGAACCTCGTAGAGTGAAACCCGACAATTTCCGATGGAGACCCTTCTAGAATGGCGAAGAAAAAGCAAACAATTGCATTGCCGACATATAACCGACCCGCTCCAAAAATTTACAGTTTAGACAAGACTAAGATACTCAAGAAAGGAAAAGACCCTGTCATCAGGGATGTTGTTGTCTTCGGACCGACCTTGTTGAAAAAGTTCATACGTGCGGGACGCGCACTTCCCTGGACAATCGGTATGAAGGGTTATCGCTGGAGTAAGCTCGAAAATCGAGGCCAGCCAAAAGTGCTCTCGGTCAAAGAGGCGAACGATTTTGCACTCAAGAGCATCCGTTTATTCAGGGATTTTGAGCGGATTTACGAGCCAGGACTGGAGTCGACTAATGGCAATCAAACACCGATGGATGTCGATATTTTGGTGCCGACCTTATTGGTCGTGGTTTCACCGGCACCATCTCTGACGTTCGATGACCCACCGATAACGGCGAAAGTGTCCTTTGCCGATGATAAACCGTCCTTCAAACCACTCGATGCCAACTGTAAAAGCATGCCGAGGCGATGGGCGTTTCACGATAACAATCCGATCTGGGGCGCAAGCAGCCTGAATGAAAGAAGGGCTCATGTGCTCACTTGGATAAGTGAGTACGATGCTGGCCCAAACCATGGTCCTGTGAAATTGAGTGTACATAACTATAACATGGTTTTTGACGGTGCGAGAGTTAACAGTGAAGATGAAGCGCAGACAAATCCGAGACGATTACCAATCATTTTCGATCCAGGAAATAACAATGGTGGTGTTGGGAATAACCCTTAAATCCGGTCGAGAAATGCTTCTTCAGCTTAAAGGGCATTTCGCAAACTTCAGCACGGTTCATCTTGCGATTAAATTGGAGTAGACTGGCGATCAAATGGAACATGCATTATTCGATTGTCGGCAAGACTATGAGCGAGCTCTCAAAGGACTCGCTCATGATCCGGACAATATCGAATACAAGCATCAGGCGGTCCTCGCTCTGGCCCGTTCTGGATCGCTCGCCTTCGCAGAGAGTGAGTTCCAACGATATGGACTAGATCAAATTACCAGCGATGAGGATGTTCTCGGTCTCAAAGCGCGCCTGCTGAAAGATGCTTTCATACAGAACGACGCTCCAGATCGTAGCCACATCGCGCGGCAGTCCGCAGATGTGTATGCGCAGGCTTTTCATCAGACGGGCGGCTATTATTCTGGGATTAATGCCGCCACTATGACGTTTCTGGCTGATGGTCCTGCCGAAACCATTAGGGAGATGGCGCAAATCGTTCTCGATCGTCTGCCTGAAGCAGGTACGGTGTCGAAAACAGACTTGTATTTCATTGAAGCCACGCGGGCAGAGGCGTTCCTACTTCTTTCAGACACTCACTCTGCTGAAAACGCCATACGAAGCGCCTGGCAGCATGACCCCGTCAATTACATCGCTCAGGCCAGTACGCTCAAACAGCTGAAAATGATCTGCAGCAAACGCGCGGAGTCCCAAGACTGGCTAAACGCTTTCGCACCGCCTTCATGCATGCATTTTGCGGGTCATACATATGCTATGTCGACCGGGTCTGCAGAACCCCATTCTATGACTGGTGATTACGAAGCCAAATTAAAGGCCGAGATCTCAAATACGCTTCAAAAGCACGATATTGCCTTCGGATACGGCGCTTTGTCGGCGGGATCCGATATTCTAATTGCCGAGTGCCTACTGGAAGAGGGAGGAGAGCTGAATGTCGTTCTCCCGGTCGACGTGGACCGTTTCAAAGCGAGTTCCGTCACTGCATTCGGTGGTGACTGGAATGCTAGGTTTGAAGATTGCCTCTGTGAAGCGCGAAGCGTGAAAGTGGTCGAACCTCACTCAGACTGGCCCAGTCGATCTTTGAACCAGTATGCTGCCAAAATTGCTATGGGGCATGCGATCATGCAGGCCGATCTGTTATCGAGTGAGAAGACACAGATGCTGATTCTCAGCGGAGAACGCGGTGAAAGCTATACCGACGATCATTTCACGGATTGGAAGAGAGCAGGATTTGAAACACATGTTCTCGATCTGCCAATCGAACGCCCCTCTGAAAACACAAAACCATCCGAGATCGCTCAGTCTGAACTGAAAATCGCGCTTCAAACGAATGATGGATCGCAAACAGATTTTCTTGATGCGATGTCAATTTCAGATGCCGCATCGACTGCACTCGACGTCCGCAAATCAAGTCCGCGATCTCGAGCGATCGGACTGCATAGCGGAACTGATGATGGAGGGTACGCTATTCAGGATATTGCCAGGACCCTTGCCGAGGCCGCCGTTCCGGGAAGCCTCATCGTGTCTGAAGATTTCGCAGCTCTTCTGGCGGTAGAAGCTGGACCAGCCTTCTCGTTGCATTTTGCTGGCCGCGTGGATGCAGGGCCCGATGGAGAGCGAGCTGTATATAGTCTCGGTAGAACCGGTGATAGCTTCACGTCGCTCTAACTGATTGAGCTTTTCAATTCGGCTAATCGCTTAACTATGATGGCCCCTGGAACCCGTTGGATAATACCCTTTTTTTGTAGGGCGCTAATCGCTCTCGACACGGTTTCGCGCGACGTTCCCAATTGGTCTGCGAGCTTGCTGAATACGGGCACAGGCCTGATAATGTGCTGGCTAGGATCAAGGCCATTTTCAATGGAAAGCCTGATCAATTCCAGGTGAATGCGGCCACGCACAGAAAGGGTTGCCGCTTCAGTATGGTGTTGAACGAGGCGATTATGCTGTTTTGCAAGCTCTGCTGCGATAATCGCGTTCAGCTGTGGATGGCGACGCAAAGTCTCAACCAGTCGAGTTGAACTAATCGAGATAATTTTCATGACTGTTTCAGCAGTTGCCTCATACGTGTGATCCGACCCTGAAAAGAACGCTGTTTCACCGATAAACTGACCAGATCCCACCGAGCCGATCCACAAGGCTTCGCCCGTCTGTGTGATCGAAACCAGTTTCGCGTGTCCTGATACAATATAGATCAGTGCTTCGAACGGATCGCCTTGCATGAAGAGCGTATCGCCTGCCTGACAGACGCGATCGGTTCCGACCTTGAGGAGGTCCGCAATCGAGGTCTCAGGACCCCCGCCCGAATCTGTCTCAGCCCCGAGATTCATACCCAGACTAAATCATAACAGGCCCGGAAAGTCAGGTCCCTGTAAATTACTGATCTTAAATGTGAGAGCTAATGGGGCGACTTTTTTACCGATCGCGCGTTTCAGCCCTGATTTCGAGTGCAACAAAAATCGCTCCGCTAACCAGTGCAACAGCCAACAGGCCCAGCATGACCGGAGGCGCTATAAACGGGACAACATCAACACTTGGCAGAGAAATCATTGTCGATCCTTGAGCAAACACTCGGTCCTGTAGAAAGTCACAGCGTTAAGCTTGCAAAGGCCATGCCGCGATCAGACATCTGCTGCATGTTTAATGATCGTCTACCGACCTCTCTTTGGATTGATGCCCTGATCCGCAGGGCGCAAATGGCCGGTGCCGGTGCTTTCGTCCTGCAAAAAGGGGAGCCATCGCGCGGTGATGTTCTTCTCAAAGTTGCGCTCATGAACGGTGAAGCCCGGCTCTACAGACCGCAAACCAATATGGCAGGTGAGCGCGTTTTCATCGACTTGACCCGGCAAGGCGTAGACCCGGACGAAAAAGACGTCGATCGCTATATTCAGGGGGCTAAGGATCGCGACAGAGATCTCTGGATCGTCGAGATTGAAGATCGGGACGGTCGCCACTTTTTAACAGAGCCTGTTGAGAGCCTGTCATAGCACCTTATTCGTCTCAGTAACGTTCTGTTAATGCAACATCGTGGACATGGTGTGATAAAGGATTCGATTATGTTGTTCCTACTGAATAACGACATTGTGGAACTAAGCGTTCCTGAAGCACACCTCGGCGCGCGATGGCGCGCTATGGGATGTGGTAATCCGCATGAGCTGAGAGCACAGGACGCGATCGACTTTGTCCGAGATCGGGTATCGCGCGCACTGGGATCAGGCCGCAGCCTGACCGAAAGCGAACTCAAAGATTTTGCAGCTCTGATCATTACGAAGACGGGCGCAAACAGCATTGTCCTGACGCCGCGCGCCGATGGATCACTGAACCCGCGCTTGCAGGACGTGCCCCGTCTGGTGCTGGAAACGTATAAGCGTGGTGCTGATAATGAGAACGCAGACACAGCGTCTCGAATTGAAGCCTGACAATAGCATTCTATTTCTTGGAACCGGCTGCAAAACTCATTAGGTCAGCTGCAAGTTCAATCACAGGCAAAGTCCTAATGTCACTCTCCCTTTCGCAACAAGCTGACCGTCGGCGCACGTTTGCTATCATTTCTCACCCGGATGCCGGCAAAACGACGCTGACGGAGAACCTGCTGCTGGCTGGCGGTGCGATCCGGGCTGCGGGTGAAGTTGCTGCTCGCGGTGAAAGGCGGCGGACCACATCTGACTGGATGAAGATTGAACGCGATCGCGGCATCTCTGTCAGTGCATCGGTCATGACGTTTGAATATCAGGGCAATGTCTACAACCTGCTGGATACGCCGGGCCACGAGGATTTTTCAGAGGATACCTACCGTACACTGACTGCAGCTGATTGTGCCATCATGGTGCTTGATGCGGCCAAGGGTATTGAGCCACAGACATTGAAGCTCTTCGAAGTCTGTCGGATGCGCGATATTCCGATCGTGACCTTCATCAATAAGATGGACCGCGAAGCGCTCGATCCGCTGGAACTGCTCGACCAGATTCAGGATCAGCTCCAACTCGATACGGCGCCTCTGTATTGGCCCGCTGCGAGCGGTCAGCGATTTGGCGGGATGGTCGACTTACGAACCGGTGACTTCCTGCACTATTCAAAGCGAACTGCGACCGAAGGACTGACACCTGGGACGAGTGCCCGTGTCGTGCTCGATGATGTCCGCGAGGCTGTAGACTCATCTGCGCTTGAAGAGCTGGAGGAGGGCAGTGAGATGGCACTCGAAATGCTGCCTAAGGTTGATAAACAGGCCTTCCTTGAGGGCCACATGACCCCCATCGTTTTCGGAACGGCCCTTCGCCATTTTGGCGTTGGGGAATTGCTGCAAACGCTTGAGGAGTTCGCGCCTCCACCACGCCCGCAAGATTGTGAGAAAAAAGGCGCGGATCATACCGTTGAGCGCGATGACAAAGGCGTTGCCGGTTTCGTTTTCAAGATCCAAGCGAACATGGACCCAAACCACCGCGACCGCGTCGCCTTCCTTCGACTTGTCTCCGGTGAGTTCAAGCGCGGCATGCGCCTCAAGACGACCGAAGGCAAACAGCTGAATATCCACAACCCGATGATGTTTCTCGCGCAGGACCGTGAGATCGCTGAGACCGCCTATGCCGGTGATGTGATCGGTGTGCCAAACCATGGGCAATTACGCGTTGGCGATAGCTTGAGCGAAAGTGGCGATATCAAATTCGCCGGTATCCCAAACTTCGCACCAGAAATCCTGCGCCGAGCCCGACCGACAGATCCCATGAAAGCCAAACACCTTCGCAAAGCGCTAGAAAGCCTGTCAGAAGAGGGCGTCACCCAGCTTTTTATCCCTGCAATCGGGTCTGATATGATCGTCGGCGCAGTCGGGGCGCTACAGATTGAGGTGATGGCGGAGCGTATGGTGACGGAATACAATCTGGACGTCACGTTTGAGCCTGCACCTTATAACGTTGCGCGATGGATTAGCGGAGACGAAGACACGCTCAAGGCCTTTCTCGACAAGAATAAGTCGGCCAGCGGCACCGATCTTGACGGAGCGCCTGTCTATCTCGCGAAGAATGCGTGGGATGTCGGTTATGCGCAGGAAAAGAACCCTGATTTGCGATTCACGACGACAAAAGAGCGATCTGTCTGAAACACCTAATCGAAAACAGGATTGAACCAGCGCTCATAGGCTTTCCAACCGCCGACTGAGCGTGTTGTAATCTTACTTCGGATTTGCGCGAAGCTTGCCGTTGAGACGGTCGCACTCGACAAGTCGCTGATACTCAAATCCGGCGCTGGTAGGCCAAGGAAACCCATCAGAGCATTCACTTCTGTTTGGGGCGAGCGAGCCAAATCCTCATAATTGAGGCGATAGATCCTGTCCGGAAACATCTCATACCAATCAGCCATCATCTTTTCATGGGCGGATAGATAAGCCTCCGCGTTTTGAAGCGAATGACGCCATCTCGCACCGCCTGTCAGATACGTTCGCCAAGCCGAGAGCGCGGTGTCACGTTTGTCACGTCTGACCCAAATGAATTTGGCCTCTGGTAGGGCATAAGCCAAAGCGCCAACGAAAAGGTTCAGGACCGCGCCTTTGTCGGTTACAAAGGCAGCGCCATCTGACCGCGCCTGACTTAGCGTTCGATAAACAGTGCCGATCAGTCGCCAGTCGATCTGACCGGTCTGAAATCCGCCGACTCTTTCAAGATCCGCCTGCGTCAGATTCCCGAGACGCCAGGTTGCAAGGCGACTGAAAAGGGTTTCCCCCATCGCATAAGTCCCTTGAGCGAGCCCGATAATCTGCTCTGTCAGCGATGTGCCGGAACGCGGCGGACCGACCACAAATATGGGCTGAGGCATGCCATTGACTGAGCCAGATGTCGCCGCTGGCTTTTTATCCGCAAGCCTTGAGAACGCCGTCGTAATATCCGCCATCGCTGCAATATCCTGATTGGCATTATAGGGCTGCTTTTGCGTCTCACCCTGGTTCGCCTTGCTCCATGCTTCCCATGCCAGATCAGGTTCGCCCTTAGCATGATACACAGCACCCAATGCATATGCCGCTCCGGGAAGGGCGTGCGGCCGTGATCCCCGCATCAGGCGTTCCAACACTGTCCGGTCGTCATTCGAATGCCGCCCGGTCGTCGCAAGAACAGCCCACGCATCTCCAAACTCAGGCTTGCGCTGAATGGCGCGGCGCGCGTGAGATGCGGCGTCTTCGAGCCTACCCAAATGACCTGAATAGACCGCCTTGAAATAGTCGAGCGCTGGATTGGGCGGGAGTGTTCGTTCCAGATCTACGATAATCTGCAATGCGATATCCGATCGCCCAGCCCGCGAGTATCGTTCTGCCAGAATGAAAGCATGCTTGGGATCATCTTGTGTTTCGCGATGCATCGCTTTGGCAATCTCGAGCGCGATATCCTCATCGGCTAGGGCAAGCGAGAGCTGTAGAAGTTCCGCTCCACCGGCTCCCATCGCAGCACCGCTGCCAACCAGACGACGGATTTGATCGACTGCTAAATCCTGTCGCTTGGCAGCGATTGCAGAGCGCACGGCCCGGATGGTCTCCTGATGGTTCAAAAAAGGCTCCAGATTGCTGTTTTGCAGGTTGCCGTTCTGACCACCTTTTATGCGGTTAAACTGCCATTAGTCGAAGAAAATCCGCACTAAAGAGAGATAATTCTGTCTCGACGCTTTCCCGAATTTCAGAAACGGGCTAGCTGCGCAAAAGACTTTCGACGTGCTGGAGATTGACCATGCAACCCATCACCACGCCAAGCTGGATAGATCGCCTTCCGGATTGGGCCCAACAGCCAGTCGGCGCTATTGCTGATATCTGGAACGAAGGCGCGTTTGGCTTGACTTATGGCGAGATCACAATCGCAGTCCTGATCATCCTTTTCGCTCTGATTATCCGCGGCCTGTTTGCACGCACCATTGTGCGCTGGTTCAGCCGTATGGCAGACAAGACTGAGACAAATCTCGATGACGCTCTGATTGAAGCCACAGCAACGCCGCTCAAACTGGTTCCGTTGATTGTCGGCGTCTATTTTGCGCTTCAAGTCGTCGATATTGACGGGAACGCCGCTGATAATGCGTACAAAGCTCTTCAATCTGTCATTACGCTGGCGGTCTTTTGGACTCTGTCGCGCGCGGTTCATGCATTTGAGTTTGTCTTTTCAGGGCTGCGCAGCTCACTTTCACCGGCTGTCGTAGATTGGATGGTCAAGTTGCTTGAAGGCGCGTTGATTGTCTTCGGATTTTTGGCCGTGGCGCAGATCTGGAACATCCCTGTCGCGCCAATCATTGCAAGCCTCGGCATCTTCGGCATCGCAGTTGGTCTCGGCGCACAAGACCTCTTCAAGAACCTGATTTCGGGTATCCTGATCATGACCGAAAAGCGTTTTACGCCCGGCGAATGGATCCAGGTCGATGGCGTTGTGGAAGGCACAGTCCAGCAGATCAATTTTCGCTCAACGCTGATTAAGCGCTTTGATAAGAGCCCGATCTATGTCCCGAACGGATTGCTCTCGGATAACCCGCTAACCAACTTTTCCCGCATGACGCATCGCCGGATCAAATGGGTCATCGGGGTTGAGTATCGCACCACGGTGGAACAACTCCGCTATATACGCGACGAAATTGAAGCCTTGATCTGGAACGATGAGCGATTTGCCCGTCCGCCTGAGGCTGCTCTGTTTGTGCGTATCAATGCGTTCAATGACAGCTCAATCGACTTCCTGATCTATTGCTTCACCAAGACAACGAATTGGGCGGAGTGGCTGTCGATCAAGGAAGAATTGGCGACAGGCATCTACGACATCGTTGAACGGGCAGGCAGCGGTTTCGCCTTCCCAAGCCGAACACTGTATATGCAGCAACAGGACGCGCCTGAAGTGATCACACCGCCCGAACGCACTGAGGCGACGCTTAAGGCACTGGCTGAACGGGCGGCGACCCAGCGTTCTGGGGCAGAGCAAGACGATGATGACGGCTAATGCATAAGACCCCCTCTTGCGCCGAAACACGCAGCTGCTTAGATCGCGCGCATGAATGGAATTAAACTCTATAAGGGCGACCTGCCCGCCGACCTTGACCTTGGATCAATCATCGCCGTCGATACGGAAGCCATGGGGCTCAACCCGGAGCGGGATGCGCTCTGTGTCGTTCAGATTTCCAGTGGTGATGGAAAGGCACACGTCGTTCAGCTCGCGCGGGATTTTAACTGCCCGAACCTGAAAAATCTGCTCTCCGACCCTGACGTTCTTAAAATCTTCCATTTTGCAAGATTTGACGTTGCCATGATGCAGAAATGGTTAGGGATCACTTGTGCGCCTGTCTGGTGCACCAAGATCGCATCTAAACTCGCCCGCACCTATACCGATCGTCACGGTCTGAAAGATGTCACGCGTGAGATCGTGGGCGTGAATATGGATAAGTCCCAGCAAAGCTCTGACTGGGGCGCTGATAGCCTAAGCGACCAGCAGCTCCACTATGCGGCGAGCGATGTGCTTCACCTTCACAAGATCCGTGAAGGACTGTTGGCCATGCTGGAACGTGAGGGCCGCGCTGAACTCGCGCAAGCCTGTTTCGATTTTCTACCTGTCCGCGCAGCGCTCGATCTCGAAGGCTGGCGCGACAATGACATTTTCAGCCATAGCTAGTGTGGCTATCGGTTTCGTCATGATATCGTCGCTATCGTGGCGCAAGACACTGGTGTAGGCATTACACATGGACTCATCGCCATCCTCCGAAACCCTGTTTAACTGGGCTCCACAGCGTCAAATCACGCTGAAACAGGCGAAAAGACGTACGGTCTATACGAATTTCCTGAGAATCATTTTTGTCGCCGGAGCTTCGATCTCAGCCGGCATCTTTGTCGGTCCTGTGATTGCGAGTGCCCTGACCTCGCCTTCGACAGAAGTGGAGCGGCTTGATGGCGAGCAAGTCGTCACCATGGTGAATGCGCGCTTTACTGGTCGCAATGTTGCCGGCGAGACCTTCGAGATCACAGCAGACACCGCGCGTCGACGCCGCAGCGATCCGAGTATTATCGATCTGGAAAACCCGGAACTGGTCGATCAATTGGGAACAGTCATTACCGCTCCGACGGGGACTTATCACCAGAATGAAGAATATCTCGACCTGTTCGAGGATGTCCGTGTTGTTGACTCAGAAGGTTATGAATTCAACACGACAGCCGCACGCGCCTTTGTTCGCGATGGCCGGGTCCGCGGCCTCGAACCGCTACAGGGGACCGGTCCCCTTGGCGACGTTCGCGCCGACACGTATGAAATTCTCGATGAAGGCGACCGCGTTGTGCTTCGCGGAAATGTTGATATGACAATTTATCCTAGCGGGCGCGAACCGTCGTCATCCCCGGACCCTATGGAGTAGACTTATGCGTGGTTTTGCAATCCCTTTCGCGGCTGGGGTCCTCGCCCTTAGCTTCAATCCTTCTGCGATCGCGCAGGTCTCCGGCGAAGGTGGGCCGATCCGGGTCAAAGCAGACCGGTCCGAAGTACTGGAGCGCGAAAGCCGCGTGATCCTGATCGACAATGTCGATATCACTCAGGGCGATGCACGCCTACGCGCTGACCGCGTGACGCTGAATTACGGGCCGAGCGGTGGAACAACGACATCGGGGCTCGGATCGGGGTTCGGCGATATCAAAACCATGACAGCGCAGGGCCGCGTCTTCTACGTCACGCCTGATTTGAAAGCGACAGGTGATAACGGCGTCTATAATGCTGAGACCGACACGATCACGCTCACAGGAAATGTCGTTCTTGTTCGCGGTGAGGACGTCGGTAAAGGTGAGCGTCTGACTATGCAGCTTGAGGCCGGGCGCACGGTTCTTGACGGTAAGGATGGCGAACAAGTCAACCTCGTCATCATACCGGGTGAGGAAGCGGGTGAGTAAAATTCAACTCAACCTGATAAACGGATTTTAAGTCTGTTGAGCTAAGTCCCATATCTTAGAGGAATCAAAGGGAACACCGTAAATGGACCAGACCGAAACCGGCCTTACTGCCAGTGGACTTGCCAAGACATTCGGCAAGAGACAGGTCGTCCATAATGTATCCCTGTCGCTTCAACGCGGCGAAGTTGTGGGCCTTCTAGGGCCCAACGGTGCGGGCAAGACGACCTGTTTCTACATGATTATGGGACTGATCGGTGCCGATGGCGGGCAAGTCCGGATTGATGGGGCTGATGTTACCGTTCTGCCGATGTATCAGCGTGCGCGCCTCGGCCTCGGTTACCTACCGCAGGAAGCAAGCATCTTCCGAGGTATGAGCGTCTATGACAATGTTATGTCCGTCGTTGAATTGATCGAGCGTGACAAAACCGAACGCCGCAATCAGGTTGAAGCGCTGCTTGAAGAATTGAACATCGCCCACCTTTCAAAACAGGCCGCGACCAGCTTGTCCGGTGGTGAGCGCCGCCGCGTGGAGATCGCAAGAGCGCTCGCATCAAAGCCGAGCTTTATGCTTTTGGACGAACCGTTCACGGGGATTGATCCACTGGCCGTTTCAGACATTTCCGAGCTTGTTGGATATTTGAAAGATCGTGGTCTCGGCGTTTTGATTACGGATCATCAGGTCCGTGAAACGCTGCAGATCGTCGATCGCGCGTCGATCATTTACGAAGGCAATGTCCTTTTCGAAGGTGCACCGGAAGACGTGCTTGCCAGCGAAGATGTACGCCGTGTCTATCTCGGCGAGCGCTTCGCAGCGTAACAGGCGGGTCTGGACCGATGGCTTTTAATCAACGTCTCGATATGCGGCAGGGCCAGTCGCTGGTGATGACGCCGCAGCTGCAGCAGGCGATCAAGCTGTTGCAACTTTCAAATATCGAACTCGCGGAATTCGTCGCTGAGGAGATTGAGCGCAACCCGCTTCTTGAACGCGGCGAGGCGACAGACGCCGCTGAATTTGAAGCCCCGGAAGCTGACAAAGGCGCGGGACGAGAAGAGTTGGCCCTTGACGGCTCCAATGAAAAAGCCCGCGACGCTGTCGACGCGTCTGACTCGGATATGTACGAGGCGGGCACTGGAAGCGACGAAGCACGCCCAGCCAATGCGGCATCCGGCCCATCCGCGAGCACGGATTGGTCAAATGTCGCCTCAGGCCGGGGTGGTGAAGATTTCGACTTTGAAGGCTCTCTCAGCAGTGAGAAAAGCCTGCATGAGCACCTGCATGAACAGCTCAACATGGCAGGCCTTAGTCAGGCCGATCGTTTGATTGCCGCGCGCTTGATCGATGAGACCGATGAGGCGGGTTATTGCAAGGTTGACTTTGATGAGGTCGGTGCTGCGCTTGGGACCGATCCTGCCAATGTTACGGCCGTTCTGGAGGTCTGTCAGGGTTTCGACCCAACTGGTGTTATGGCTCGTGACCTGACTGAGTGTCTGGCGCTGCAACTCAAAGAATGCGACCGCTATGACCCGGTGATGCAAACCTTCCTCGACAATCTCGACATGGTTGCCAAGCATGACATCAAAGGCCTCGCAGAGCTGTGCGATGTCGACAAAGACGATGTTATGGACATGTTGGTGGAGCTACGCACGCTCAGTCCACGTCCCGGCGCAGGGTTTTCCAGCGATACGACGATTGCAGTCGCGCCGGATGTGTTTGTACGCGAGATGCCGAACGGCATGTTTGCTGTCGAATTGAATTCAGAAACACTGCCTAAAGTGTTGATGGACAAGGCTTATTATGCCGAAGTCTCCGCGCTGCCGATGCGCGATCAGGAGAAAGAGTTTATCTCAGACTGCGCTGCGAATGCGACATGGCTGATCAAGTCCCTCGACCAGCGTGCACGCACGATCCTGAAAGTTGCCAGCGAAATTGTGCGCCAGCAGGATGCGTTCTTTGCCCACGGTGTCGCGCATTTGCGTCCGCTCAACTTGAAGCAGGTGGCCGACGCAATCGAGATGCACGAGTCGACCGTTAGCCGTGTCACCAGCAATAAATATATGGCGACGCCGCGCGGCCTGTTTGAGCTGAAATACTTCTTCTCTGCGGCCATCCCGTCGACAGGCGGCGGCGAAGCCCACTCAGCCGAAGCTGTGCGTCATCGGATCAAGCAGCTGATCGATGAAGAGGGCCAAAAGGTCCTCTCTGACGATAAGATCGTTGAAATCCTGACCGAGTTCGGCATCGAAATCGCCCGTCGGACCGTGGCCAAGTATCGTGAGAGTTTGGGCATTCCGAGCTCTGTGCAGCGGCGCAGGCTCCTCAAAGTTTCGTAGATGGTCGCTTTGAGAGGGGACGGATAGATTTTTAGGGTTTGGCACGTTTCTCAAGTCCGGCGACTCCAGCCTTGAGCTGGGGTCCATCTCTGAACCTTTCGTCAATGTTGAGATGTTCAGAGATGGATACCAGCGTTCGCTGGTATCGGCGGAACTTGGCAATTGGGGTGATTTTGGAGGATAGGGCTGGCGTAAGCACCTATTCGATCACAATTTCTGGAAACGCACGAGCCAATTTCTGGTTCCACTCGTAAAGCGTGCTCCAGTTTGGATTTGTGTTCTCCATCAGACCGAGGCGGACGATGACCAAGTCGCGGGATGGGACGATGCTGATCGTTTGACCCTCGCTGCCATTGGCTGCGAACAGGTCAAAAGGTGCGGTCTTGCGTGCACGTTGCATCGTTGTCTCTTCGCCTTCGGGCAGAACCAGCCAGAAGCCAGCACCGTAGACTTTGATATTCTGATCCGGCCCCGGCATGCGGGCGAAATCAACCCAGCCTTCAGCTAGCAGGCGCTCGCCCTCCCAAATGCCATCGCGCAGGTAGAGATAGCCGAATTTCGCAAAATCATGGGCCGACGCCCAGATGTTCGAGCCGCCGAGATAGGTGCCGGAGGGATCGAACTCGGGTTGGGCATTCATGCCGATGAGACGTGTCTGGACCGATATGAAAGTTCGCAAAGGCAATACGCTTAGTTTAAGATCGCGCAGGTATTTCTTTCTCGCGACCTTTAACGAGTGATTGGCGAATAAAACCCGCTGTGAGAAACTCTCGCAAAACTTGTTCACTTCAGCGCTTTTTGCAAATGGCGTCATTTCAGTGCACTTACGATGCGGTAGTCTTAAATCTTCAATGTCGCGCATTTCAGTGTTCAATGCCCAGCCCACCAGATGATACCCACCCGTGGAATAGTTCCAGACCTCACCCGGCCCATGCGCGATTCCTGTCTCTTCCGCTAAGTAGCTTGCGATACTGCGTTTCCCCTCGCCAAACATCATCTGAACCACATTGTTCTTCAGAATATCGGGCTCACCGAGTTCGCTGTACTCAAGCCCATCCGTCATCTGTAACCAGTTGCGCCAGCTGATCTCGCTGCGTGGATCATCGTCCGGGAACGGCGTTGGCATCGGTGCATCTATGTCTTCGATCAGGCCGAGCTGCACCGCGCGCCCAACGAGACCATGCGTAACGGATTTCGCGAGTGACCAACTCATCTGTTTCGTATTGGGGCCAAAGCCCTCGGCATAGCTTTCCGCCACCAGTCGCCCCTGATGGATGATGACGATGGCGCGCGTTTGGCCCATCACATCGTCGACATCGAGCGCCATGGCTTCATTGATCAGGCGTTGGACCCCTGCGGCGCTATCTTCTGGCAACTCGCCTGTTTCCCATTCCAAGGTCGGCCAAGCCACACCTTCCGGGTGCGGCTGCAGTGGGAACAGGTCTTGAGCGACCGCGCCGCCAGCAAGCGCAATCCATGCGAGAATTCCGACAACCATCTTGCCCATGCGCCGCCTCCGCGTTTAAGTCGCTTAACGCTATCTAGGGGCGAGGGATGAAGATCGTCAAAGTGCTTTTTGTCGTGCTGGCTGTTTTGGTGCTGATTGCCGGGGCCGTCTGGCAATTCTGGGCCAAGGGTCAGGTCGAGATGGCCAATATCGGAACCGCCTTCGCGGCCAAGCATGTTTGTTCCTGCATGTTTGTGGCTGAGCGCTCTCTTGAAAGCTGCAAAAGCGATATGCTGCGCGATATTTCGCAGCTCTCCTTCGAGGTCGAAGAAGACCGTGTCACAGCCAGCGCCGCTGGCGGCCTGATCAGTCAGACAGCGCGGTTTCAGAGCGGGCTGGGCTGCGCGCTGGTGATCGACTAGCTCAAACTGAGCAGCTCCGGATCGCCGCCCTGCGCTGTAATATTCACTGTAACCGCCCGTTCCGACGCAAAACGCTGAACATAGTGGGGGCCACCTGCTTTCGGACCTGTCCCGGAGAGGCCTTCGCCCCCGAAAGGCTGTACGCCGACGACTGCGCCGATTATGGTTCGGTTCACATAGGTGTTGCCGACCGGGCAGGCGGCGCGGACCTCGCGCGCGAACTTTTCCAGACGCGAATGAATGCCGAGGGTTAGGCCATAGCCTTTGGCCTTCAGCGCTGCGCCCACTGTTGCGAGGTCGTCTGGATCATAGCGGATGACGTGTAGAACCGGACCAAATGTCTCACGCTCAATCTGATCGAGCGATTTGAGTTCGACAAGCGCAGGACCGAAGAAATGACCACCCGTAGGAGAGGGCAGGCGTTTCAAGACGCTGGCCTCTGTCTCCATCCGCTCAAGATAAGCGCTCAGCATTCCGTGCGCCTCTGCGTCGATCACAGGACCGACATCGGTATCGGCTTCGCCCGGATCGGCGAGGGTCAGCTCGTCCATCGCGCCTTTCAAACCCTCGATCAGCATATCGGCGGTGTCATGCGGCAGGAAGGCGATGCGCAGCGCCGAGCAACGCTGGCCAGCAGAGCCAAAGGCTGAGACGATCATATCGTCAATCACCTGTTCGCGCAGTGCCGTTGTGTCGACGAACATGGCATTCAAGCCACCTGTCTCTGCGATCAGCGGGATGATCGGGCCGTCTCGATCCGCGAGGCTTCGGTTGATCAAGCGGGCTGTATCCGTGCCGCCTGTGAAGCACACGCCGCCGACGCGTGGATCGGCGCAGAGGGCTGCGCCGACCGTCTCACCGCGTCCCGGCAGGAGGTGTAGCGCGTCGGCTGGAAGGCCTGCTTTCTGGAACAGTGTAACGGCTTCAAATGCGATCAGCGGTGTCTGTTCAGCCGGTTTTGCGACGACGGTGTTTCCTGCAGCCAGCGCTGCGGCGATCTGGCCTGTGAAGATGGCCAGCGGGAAATTCCATGGGCTGATGCAGGCGAACACGCCGCGACCGTGCAGACTGATATGATTGGTCTCTCCGGCAGGGCCCGGCAGGCGGGTTGGGTCTTCAAACTGCTCTTCGGCTTGCACCGCATAGTAGCGACAGAAATCAACGGCTTCGCGAACTTCAGCGACGCCATCGGCGAGCGTTTTTCCCGCTTCGCGCGCCATAAGCGCGATAAAGCGCGACATGTCCGCCTCCATCGCATCAGCCATGTCGCGCAAGATGTAAGCCCGTTTTGACCCACCGAGCGTATCCCACTCAGGCTGGAAAGCGGTCGCTTTATTGAGCGCGAGGTTGATATCAGCTTCGGATGCTTCTTTGGCGCTACCAAGGACAGTATCCGTATCAAACGGAACGAGGATCAGATCGCCGCCTCCGGTTTGGGCTTTACCCGAAATAATCGGACCTGCGGCAATCTCAGGGCTGTCCCGCAAAGCTTTCATCGCGTTTGCAATCCCATCGCGCGCGCTTTGCTGTGATAGGTCAGCGCCCAGAGAGTTGCGCCGCGTTGCCCCATAGAGGCGCGGCGGGGTTGGGATACGCGGGTGTCGGCGCGGGCCGACTTCGACTTTGGCAATGGGGTCTTCAACGACCTGTTCAACGGGCACATCCGGGTCGAGGAAACTGTGCACGAAGCTGGTATTCGCGCCATTCTCCAGCAAGCGACGAACCAGATAGGGGAGCAGATCCTTGTGCGCGCCAACCGGGGCGTAGATACGGACTTTGCTGCCAAGCTCAGCCGCCGAATAGAGTGCCTCACCCATGCCATGCAGGCGTTGGAACTCGAAATGGCTGACGTCCTCATCTTGCGCCATGAGGCTAACCGCGGCGACTGTGTGCGCATTATGGGTCGCAAATTGCGGGTAAAGGCGCGGGTTCACCTGCAGGAGGCGGCGCGCACACGCGAGATAGCTCAGGTCTGTGCCCTGTTTCGTCGTAAACACCGGGAAGTTTGGGTGGCCTTCTTCCTGCGCGTGTTTGATCTCGCTGTCCCAATAGGCGCCTTTAACGAGGCGCACCATCAGGCGCATGCCCGTTTCACCTGCGAGGGCGGCGAGGCGATCTACTGTTTCCAACGCGCGCTTCTGATAGGCTTGCAGGGCAAGGCCAAGACCACTCCAGCCTTTCAAGGACGGCTCGCGGGCAAGGCGATCCAGAATTTTGAGCTGAAGGACGAGGCGCTCTGCTTCTTCGGCGTCGATGCAGAAATTGATGTTGGCGGCTTTCGCCTTTTCCGCGAGCGCGAGGACCTTCGGATATATCTCGGCCATTACACGCGCTTCATTGATCGCCTCATAACGCGGATGAAGCGCTGAGAGTTTGACCGAGATACCACTTTTGTCTTCAGGCGCGATATCCTTTGGCTCAATCGCTGCGACGGCATCGATGGCGTCGTCATAGGCTTTGTAATAGCGGTTGGCGTCATCGGCGGTGCGGGCACCTTCGCCGAGCATGTCAAAGCTCATATGCGCGGCGTCTCCCGCCTTTACCATGCGCTTGCCACGCTTCAGTGCCGCCTTGACGTTTCGGCCCAGAACGAACTGTTCGCCCATAATACGCATCGCCTGCATCATAGCGGCACGGATCACCGGTTCGCCGCTTTCACGCACAAGGCCCTGCACGAATTTGCCTGGGCCTTTCATGGCCGCACGCGGTGGACCAATAACGCGGCCTGTCAGGAGAAGACCGAGCGTTGATGCATTGACCAGCCAGGAATCGGATTGACCGCTATGCGCGCTCCAATCGCCGGACCTGATTTTCTCTGCGATCAGATCATCGCGCGTTTCTGCATCTGGGATGCGCAAAAGCGCTTCGGCAAGGCACATAAGTGCGAGCCCTTCTGAGTTCGACAGGCCGAACTCTTCCAGAAAGCTCTCCATCAGGCCTTTGCGTCGCCCTTGCGCGCGGGCAATCTCGACGATCTCGCGACCGCGCCGAACTGCCGCGCCGCGTAGGGTCTCTTTCAGCGGCGGGTTATCCAAAAGATCGGCGAGAAAGGCTTCCTCATCCACAAATTTCAGAGCGTCCAATGTGTCCCAGTCGCTTATCATTGCAGTCTGTGTGTCGGGCATGCAGCGCTCTCCGAAAAGCTGTTGTCAAACTTGCCAAGACTTTACGCCAAAGCTCTGCAAGATAAAAGCGAAGAACAAAGGGGAATCGCGTCAAAGGACCGACCATGAAAATTATGATCGTCACCGATGCGTGGGAACCGCAAGTCAACGGTGTTGTCCGCACGATGCAGCGCGTGATTGGCGAGTTGGAAGCTGAAGGCCATGAATTCGACATTGTTCATCCGGGTGACGGCTTTCGTACGATGCCATTGCCGACCTATCCTGAAATCAAACTCGCGCTTTTCGCTGAACGCCGAATCAGAGAGCGCTTTGAGAAGTTTGAGCCGGACGCCGTCCACGTTGTGACAGAAGGCACGCTTGGCATGGCGGGCCGGAAAATGTGCCTGAAGATCAAGCACCCGTTTTCGACCGCCTATCATACCCGTTTCCCGGAATATGTCTCGGCGCGGTTCCCGATCCCGGTTGGGGCGGGCTACAGCTATGTGCGCTGGTTCCACCAGTATTCTGGTCGCGTCATGGTCCCGACACCCAGCATGGTTGAAGAGCTCGAGGCCAAGAAGTTCATCAATTTGGTCGCCTGGACACGCGGCGTAGATACGCAGCAATTTCATCCGTCCAAACGCATTCAAGAAGGTGAAGACGGTGATCCTTTTGAGGGCCTGCCGCGTCCTGTCTTTATCAATGTCGGCCGTGTCGCCGTTGAGAAAAATATCGAAGCTTTTGTTGAGCTTGATTTACCCGGTTCCATGGTCGTGGTTGGCGATGGCCCGGCGCTGAAAGACTTGAAGAAGAAGTACCCGCACGTGCACTTCCTTGGGGCAAAATTCGGCGAGGACTTAGCAACCTGTTATGCGAGCGCCGATGTTTTCGTCTTCCCAAGTCTCACCGATACGTTCGGGCTTGTTGTACTGGAAGCAATGGCGTCCGGCACACCCGTCGCAGCCTTTGAGGCAACCGGGCCGAAAGATGTGATCCCGGAATCGAATGCCGGGACGATTACACCGATCGGCGGCGATCTGGCAGAAGGCGCAAGGGCTTGCCTCGATCTCGATCGCGCGACCTGCCGGGCTTATGCGGAGGAGTATAGCTGGAAAGCCGTCGCGCTGGCCTTTCTTGAAAACTTACAGCCCCTTCCAACACCGGAACGCCGTCGTTTCTGGCAGCGTCTACGCCGCAAAAAAAAGACGTGGATCGACTGGGAACAGATCACGGGGCAGGGGGATAAAAACACCTGACAGCGCAATCAGACACACCCAATACCGCGCCGCTATAGACGCAGGTGCAGCATAGGGCTAAGACGCCCGCAAATTCAGGACATTTATCAAGAGGTTCTCTATGACTCTTCGCGTTGCAATTAATGGTTTTGGCCGCATCGGTCGTCTCGTTTTCCGCTCGATCATCGAGCATGATCGCACAGACATTGAAGTCGTCGCGATCAACGATCTGGGCCCTGTGGAAACAAACGCCCACCTCCTGCAATACGACACGGTTCACGGGAAGCTCAATGAAACGGTCGAAGTGGACGGCGACAGCATCAAAGTCGGCAGCCGAACTTTTAAGTGTACCGCCATTCGCAACCCTGAAGAGCTTCCACACGGCGAAATGGGTGTCGATATTGCGTTTGAGTGTACCGGTATCTTCACAGCGAAAGAAAAAGCCGCAGCCCACCTGAAAGCCGGGGCGAAGCGCGTCCTTGTCTCTGCGCCTGCCAGCGGTGCGGACAAGACAATTGTTTACGGCGTGAACCACGAGACACTTGGCGCAGATGACCTTGTCGTCTCTAACGCATCCTGCACGACAAACTGCCTGTCGCCTGTCGCAAAAGTCCTTCACGACACCGTCGGGATTGAGCGCGGCTATATGACAACGGTCCATGCTTATACAGGCGACCAGCCAACGCTCGACCGCATGCACAAGGATCTCTATCGTGCGCGTGCCGCGGCGAGCTCCATGATCCCGACATCGACAGGCGCGGCCAAAGCGGTTGGTTTGGTTCTGCCGGAACTCGCTGGAAAGCTCGATGGGTCTGCTGTGCGCGTGCCAACGCCGAACGTCTCTATGATCGATCTGGTCTTTGATGCCGGTCGCGCGACAACGGTCGAAGAAATTAACACTGCACTGAAAGCTGCAGCGGAAGGCCCGATGAAAGGTGTCCTTGGTTACACCACGGCACCACTGGTTAGCGCGGACTTCAACCATGATGCGCACAGCTCAACAGTCTCCGCTGATGGGACGAACGTAACTGACGGTACACTCGTCCGTGTCTTGTCCTGGTATGACAATGAATGGGGCTTCGCGACGCGGATGAGCGATACCGCGCTGCACATGGCGAAGTTTCTGTAAGCGGCCGTAGTGGGATGAGCCAATTTAGCACTCTCGACGATATGGACCTCGCCGGGAAGGCTGTCCTGACGCGGATCGATATAAACGTGCCGGTCGAGGATGGGCGCGTGACAGATACAACGCGCATCGACAAAGTCGCGCCCACGATTCTTAAAATTCTGGAGAAGGGCGGAAAGCCTGTCCTTTTGGCGCACTTTGGCCGCCCCAAAGGGCAGCCTAATCCTGATATGTCGCTGCGTGTGACGGTTCCGGCCCTTGAGGCAGCGCTCGACAAGCCTGTGACCTTTATCGAGCGCCCAGATCGCGGTGCGATTGATGACGCTGCGGCCGACGCAGTGATCCTGATCGAGAACACGCGCTTTTCGTCCATGGAAGAGGCTAACGATCCCAAAATGGCAGGTTTCCTATCCACGCTCGGCGACGTTTATTGCAATGACGCATTCTCAGCCGCCCACCGAGCGCATGCGTCAACTGAAGGTGTAGCGAAGCTGTTGCCGAATTGCGCGGGCCTGCTGATGGGAGCGGAGCTCAAGGCGCTGGATGCTGCGCTGGGAACGCCGACGCGTCCTGTGATGGCTGTTGTCGGTGGCGCAAAAGTCAGTTCAAAAATCGATCTTCTCAAGAATCTTGTGTCCAAAGTCGACGCACTGGCGATCGGCGGCGGAATGGCCAATACGTTTCTCGCCGCCCGTGGCTACAGCGTCGGCAAATCGCTTTGCGAGCATGACTTGACCGATACGGCGAAAGAGATTGAACGCAACGCCAAGGCCGCCGGATGCGATATCCTGCTTCCGATGGATGTTGTCGTTGCCAAAGACTTCGCTGCGAACGCACCACACCGGACCTGCGGTCTGGATGAAGTTGCAGATGATGAGATGATCCTCGACGCGGGCACGCAAAGCGTTGCGATCATGGCGGCTGCGATGGATGTGGCCAAAACGCTGGTCTGGAACGGCCCGCTCGGCGCATTTGAAATGCAGCCGTTCGATAAGGCCACTGTGCAAGCCGCTCAAGCGGCTGCAACTCGTTGCAAGGCTGGCAAACTGATCGCAGTTGCTGGCGGTGGCGACACGGTTGCCGCGCTCAATCATGCCGGCGTGGCCCAAGACTTTACCCATATTTCAACTGCAGGCGGGGCCTTCCTGGAATGGATGGAAGGCAAGGCCTTACCTGGCGTAGAAGCGCTGAAACACTAGACGATCGATGAGAGGGAGATCCCTATGACCAAAGCGGATATGACAACACAGATTTCACAAGGCGAGGGGTTCATTGCCGCCCTGGATCAGTCAGGCGGATCGACGCCTAAAGCGCTCGGTCTCTATGGTATTGAGCCAAGTGCCTGGAGCGATGAGGAAGGCATGTTCGACCTCGTGCATCAGATGCGCACCCGGATCATCAAGTCGCCTGCCTTCAATGGCGATAAAGTGATCGGTGCGATCCTGTTTGAACGAACGATGGATGGCGAGATTGACGGCAAGCCGACAGCACACTTCCTCTGGGAAGAGTGTAGTGTTGTACCTTTCCTGAAAGTCGACAAAGGCCTCGCGGACGAGGCTGACGGCGTTCAGGTTATGAAGCCGATGCCGGGTCTCGATGAGCTGCTTGAAAAAGGTGTTTCCAAGGGCGTTTTCGGTACAAAAATGCGCTCCGTCATCAACTCCGCGAACAAAAGCGGCATCGGTGAAGTCGTCGCTCAGCAATTTGCTGTTGGTCACCAAATTCTGCGCCATGGTCTGGTTCCAATCATTGAGCCGGAGGTCAACATCAATGCCCCGGATAAGGCCGAAGCCGAAGCGATCCTGCTTGAAGAGCTGACCGCCCATCTCGATAAAATGCCAGCGACGCAGCAAGTCATGCTTAAGCTGACGCTTCCGGAGGTTGATAACCTCTACAAGCCGCTGGTTGATCATCCGCGCGTAATGCGTGTTGTGGCACTGTCTGGTGGTTATTCTCGTGAAGAGAGCTGTGCACGCCTGTCTCGCCAGACCGGCATGGTCGCGAGCTTTTCCCGGGCGCTGGCCGAAGGCCTAAATGCAGGTCAGAGCAATGATCAGTTCGATGCGACGCTGAAAAGCTCCATCGACAATATCTGCGACGCCTCGAACGCGGGTTAGCCCTAAACGGTTTTCCCGCCGTCCTGAAACGTATATACTGACGGCATGTCTGACGATCCGATCCGCGAACGTCCGCGTCTCTATCTGATTACGCCGCCGCAGGTTCGCGACGTTACGGCCTTTGTCACGCAGCTTGAGGCAGCGATTGCAGGTGGCGACATTGCCAGCCTGCAGGTTCGGCTGAAGGACCGTGACGGCCACATCGATGCGGGCGCAACGCGAGCTGTCGCTCAGGCGGTGAAGCCGATCTGCCAGGACAATGAGATCGCACTGTTCATCAATGACAGCCCGCAACTCGCGCGCGCTTTGCAAGCTGATGGTGTGCATCTGGGCGCGGACGATATGGATATTGCTGAGGCTCGCGACTTGCTCGGCGAGGATGTGATTATCGGTGCGACCTGCAAGAATAGTCGTCACACAGCCTTGCTGGCTGGGGAAGCAGGCGCTGACTATCTCGCATTCGGTGCATTCTACCCGACTGAGACGAAATCAAACACAACACCGGCAGAGCCCGATATTCTGACCTGGTGCCAGATGTTCCTGACGCTACCCTGCGTCGCGATTGGCGGTATTACGATCCAGAACGCAGCACCTCTCGTTGCAGCCGGGGCAGACTTCCTCGCCGTGTCTTCCGGTGTGTGGTCCCACAAAGACGGGCCGGCCGCATCTGTTGCGATGTTCAACCGCGCGATTGATGAAGCGATGGGCGCGACAGCGATCTAGGCCTGAGGGCTGAGCCTTGACCGGGTCTGCCCCTAGGGCTACGCCGCGCCCATAAAAGACAGGACAGTTCTTATGGTCAAAATCAACGGAAACGAGATCAAGCCGAATATGGTCATTGAGTATAATGGCTCTGTCTGGCGCGCGATGAAATGCAATGCCGTTAAGCCCGGAAAAGGCGGCGCCTTTAATCAGGTCGAGATGCGCAATCTCTTCAACGGATCGAAAGCCAATGAGCGTTTCCGTGCGAATGAAACTGTGGAACGGGTTCGCCTTGAGCAGAAGAATTATCAATACTTGTTCGATGCAGGTGAGGCCTATGCCTTCATGGATCAGGAAACGTTCGAACAGATTGAGCTGCAAAAGGATTTCGTCGGCGAAGACGGTGATTTCCTGCAGGATGGAATGAGCGTCGAGATTGAGTTTTATGGCGAAACTCCGATTGGCGTGAAAATTCCCGATCAGGTTGTTCTCACCGTTGAGGACACCGAGCCTGTGGTCAAAGGCCAGACGGCGGCGAATTCGTTCAAGCCAGCGACGTGCGATAATGGTGTTCGGGTAACAGTTCCGCCGTTCATCGGAGTTGGTGAGCGGGTCGTTGTTCAGACCTCTGACCGCACGTATCTGCGTCGCGCGGATTAAACTCCGAGACCTGTCACACCAGATTAGAGAAGAGACGCAATGTCCAAACCCTCCGCCCTTGGTAATGTTCTGATCGAAGCTGCGCGCAAAGCCGGCCGTTCGCTCGCGCGTGATTTTGGCGAAGTCGAGTATTTGCAAGTCTCGAAAAAGGGCCCCGGTGACTTCGTTTCAAATGCCGATCACCGCGCCGAAGAGATCATCTTTGAGTATTTGAGCAAGGCACGTCCCGGCTATGGCTTCGTCATGGAAGAGCGTGGGATTGTAGCTGGGACGGACAAGTCCAATCGCTTCATCGTTGATCCGCTCGACGGGACATTGAACTTCCTTCATGGCCAGCCGCATTATGCGGTTTCGATTGCTCTTGAGCGTGAGGGTCAGCTCTATTCCGGTGTGGTTTACGATGTCTCCCGCAATGAGATTTTCTGGGCCGAGACCGGGCGCGGTGCATGGCTGGACCAGCGCAAACTTCGCGTTGCGGGGCGCAAACAAATGGACCAATCCGTTTTCGCGACTGGAACGCCCTGGGTGGGCAAACCACCCGAAGCCCACACCCGATTTGCGCAAGAGATCGCAGCGATGACGCCGATCTGTGCTGGTATTCGTCGGAATGGGTCTGCAGCGCTCGATCTGGCTTGGGTCGCGGCTGGTCGGTTCGATGGTTTCTGGGAGCGTGACCTGAAAGCCTGGGACATTGCAGCGGGTATGATCCTTGTGCGTGAGGCCGGGGGTGTGACAACCGAGATCGATGGCGGAAATGCCCTGTTGACGGGCTCGGTCATCTCCGCCAATGCCGACCTTCATCCGAAACTCGAAAAGCAAATCCGGAAGGCCCCTTCCTTTGCCAGAGACACCGACTGAGACAGGCCCCGTTGAGCAGGCTGAAAAACGTGGACCGTTTCGAAAACTCCGCGATGGGATTGCCTGGCTGAACGCCAATAAGAAGCGTTTTTTCTGGTGGTGGGTCACCTATCAGGCGGTTAAGGGAATTCTGACGCTCAGTTTGATTTGGATTCCGCTGCTGCTCTTGTGGTTGCGGAATGGGTAGGGGTCTTTTTTTAAGCCCGTCTCTGAGACGCTGCGCGTCAGACGGGCGAAGCGGGTTCCGGTCTGGCTTCGCCAGCCCATGAACCAGGCCGCGGGCGCTGCTGTTTCTCCTGATTTGAATTCCGCGCAGCCGGACGTGGGTGCGGGAAGGTGGGGTGGTTTGGTTTTGGTGAGTTTGGGATTTGCCCTCCGGGCCTTCTGCCGCTTCATTTGGTCCACTGGACCAAATGATCGCGGGGCGACCACTCCAGAAGCCCCCTCCGACCCAGCCTTTGGCTGGCCCACCTCCCCCGCTGAAGCGAGGGAGGAAATCCTGCTTCGGATTAGATTAGGCTCTGAACTTTCCTCCCCCAGTCTTGGGGGAGGTGGGCGCGAAGCGCTCGGAGGGGGCTGATGCCTCTACGAGCTATCCTCAATCGCGGGCGCTGGCGTGAAGTCCTTTCCCAAGCTGATATAGAGGATGCGTTCTCCGCATTCCATGAAGCGTGAGGTCCAATAGCGAATGGCGTTCAGGTGTGCTTCGCCGCTCGTGTCGTGCATCGGCGTCCAATGATCGAGATAGCTCCGGCGCTGTTGATAGAGCCAGACGTTCAGGTCTGATCTGTCCGGCGCGAAGTAGATCTCGACGCGGCCGTCGTGCGTGATTTGGTAGACCCCGTCCTGGCCGCTTTTGCGCACATGGGTGCGTAGGCGGATGAGTTGCCACCAGACATATGGCCAGAGCCAGACGGGGACGTGGGCCCAGTCGCGGGGATTGAAGCGGATTTGCATACTGGGGGCGAGTATAGGCGCACTTGGTGGGGGTGGATAGATTTTTGGATTTTGGGCGCGCTTCTCACATCCCGCGACCCCAGCCTTGAGCTGGGGTGCATCTGACGAACCTGTGGTATTTGTTGAGATGTTCAGAAATGGATCCCTGCCTACGCAGGGATTGGCGGAATTTGGGATTTTGGGTGAAATTTGGGGGATAGAGGGAGAGTTTGAGGGGCTCGCCTCCCTCTCCCGATCGCGGGAGAGGGTTGCGCTGGTGGCAATGTTCGCGGTGCTATAAGAGGACGTGGATAGGGCCGAGACTATACGACAAAATATGCCCGATCAGATCACTCACGTTCCGCTCAGGATCTGACCCGTTTCAGGATTAGCGTTGTCGCACTCAGGCCTGAGAAAATGCCGATTAACAAGAGGCAAAGCGCAATATCCGGGAAGAACACGAACATGGATCGGAGGTTGGTCCCATTCATCTGTGGGAGCGCTATGATGGTTGCATAGCTGAGCCCGGCAAGGATTATGGCGGGGACGGCTGTTTTGAGACTAAAGCCGAGCCAGGTCTTCCGCGCGAGATGGTTCTGTCTGAGCAGTCTTAAGCCTAACCAGATAAAAAGGATCATCAAGCCGAACACCAGCCCTGCGCCGGCGTATAGAATTGGCATCGATGTCGGTTTGACGAGATCGGGGGTCTCGACCTCGTCCATGATTTTCTGTCTCAAAATGCTTTGGAGGGACCCGTGTGTATAGCTTGAGACATTGCTCATGAAGACAAAGCCGGTGGCGCTTTCAGGATAAAAGGCTGCGATCGCCTGAAATCCGCCATTCAGGCCCGTATGTGTCAGATAGCGGCTTTCGCCCAATCCAACGATGATCCAGCCGAGCTCATAACTATAGATTTCGGGCCGGTCTGCAATCTCAGTGTTTAAAAAGATCTCATAGCCCTGTTCGTCGAGGAGCCTTGGATCGCGCTCTGCCAGCGCGATTATATAGGCCACTAAATCGTTCGCGCTGCAGACCACGCCACCGGCGGACATCATCTTGCGGCCGGGAATAAATTCGCGCTGACGTGAGATGCCAAACCATTGTTGGTGGCCGATGGCGGGCTTCAGGCTGTCATTCTCCGGGACCTGAACGTAACAGGCCTCCAGCCCCAGAGGATCGAACACACGTCGTTTCATGACGTCCTCAAACCGGGCTTGCTCAACGGTCTCGATCAGGTTCGCGAGCACCGCATAATTGGCATTCGAATACTGATGCAGCGTACCGGGTTCGGCGATCAGTTTGGTGTTTTGCAACTTTCTGAGGGCCTTTGCGGGAGCATCATCCCCACGATCAGTGGTGAACTGGTAGAGATTGCCGTCCAGCGTTGAGAGGCCGCTGCGGTGCATGATGAGGTTGCGGATCGTGATGGCGTCGGCGGGTTCTCCAGCGCGAAGTTTGAAATCGGGCAGGTGTTTGATGACAGGATCATCGAGGGTGAGCCGTCCCTCTTGCTGCAGTTGTAGCATGACAAGCGCGCTGAAATTCTTGCTGACCGAGGCAAGTTGGAAAGGGGTGTCCGGGGTTACGCTGCGCCCGGAGGCATCGGCTACGCCTTCTGCAAGTGTTGCAACCGGCTCACCGTTCTCGAACAGGATGGCGGTGTATCCGGGCAGGTTCAGGCTGTCTTGAGTGCGGCTTAAAAATTCTGAGATGTCTGCGATTTTATCTTCAGTGAATTTCGTGTTCTGCGCAGATGCAACATGGCTGACAGATAGGAGAATGTAGAGCGTGATGAGGGCGGCGACGCGTGACAAGATGGCGTAGATCATCGTTCCACGTCTAAGCGCAAAGTATTATGAGCGCAAACGGCCGGAAACGCTGCCGGGGAGTTAGCTGACCAGTCGTACGAGATACGTCGCTAAAACCAGACCAACAGATCCAATAAGTGTCCAGACCAGGATTGCGGTGTGCCCTGTCATGGCATCGCGGTTCAGAATAGGGTCGTTCAGGGTTTCAAACTGTTTGTGATCCACGAGCATATTCTGTCTTTCTTTAGTCTGTCATATAACCGTCACATAAACCATAAGAACAAAGAAAGCAACCATATCGGATTAAAATATGTCCGAAACCGGAATAATTGGCGGTCGAGTTTTCTAGAACAGCTCGGATTTCTTGCTGGCGTGTGACAGGACGTAACCTACCATCAAGCCAAGATGGCAGATCTCAATGCAGTGGACGTGAAGACCAGGCCAACATATGCGACTGGTGTGGAGGCCCAAATGAGCAGCGTGAGCGGCGATGTCAGAAAAATCAGACCGAAGATCAGGAAAATAACACTAGAGATTATGATCCGCACGGCCCTTAAACCTGCGGTCTAATACGCTGCGCTTGGGTCTTTCACTTCATTCCCGTCGCCCATGAGAGCGACCATGGGCTTGTGCTGGCGGGCTTTTTCAGCCTCGACGTGAGTGAAAGCGGCGATGACGACTTTGTCGCCAACCGCGAAGCGACGGGCCGCGCCGCCATTAATACCGATCGTGCGGGAGCCACGCGGGGCCTCGATCGCATAGGTCTCAATGCGCTCGCCGTTCGTGATATTCCAAATATGGACATGCTCATGCGGCAGGATACCGGCAGCATCCAGAAGGTCTTGGTCGATGGAGACCGAGCCTTCATAATAGACATCGCATTGTGTGACGGTCGCTGCGTGCAGCTTCCCCTTTAGCATGTTGAGCAGCAAAGGCGTGCCCTCCCAATCAGAATTACAGATCGCGGTTGGTTCCGCTATGCATATATGGGCATGCACTTACGTAAGGGAAAGTGGTCTTTTGCAGTGCAGCAGAGGGGATAAAGCACACGGCTTACGCTGCGCCAAGAGGGGGGACTGCAACAGGCGATATTCTTGCTTAAGACGAGAGGGCGCAGCCCTCAATTGTGATGCGGTGCATGACGCGGCGCTGGCCCTGATAATCGTTTAGCGCCCAGTGCCAAGTTGAGCGATTATCCCACATCGCGATACTGCCGGGTGCCCACTCGAAGCGGGTGTGAAAGTGTTTGCCTTTGAAGATGTGGGCATAGAGTTCGGACAGGAGTTCATCGCTGTCTTGCTTGCTCATCCCGACGATTTCGCGGGTAAAGGCGGGGTTCACGTAAAGCGCTTTTTTACCTGAGAGGGGATGTGTAATGACGATGGGATGGACCGGGTCTGTCAGCTGTTCGGCGGCCTTGGCATTGCCGATACGGTTGGTGCCGTCATCGTGCGTGCCAGCGTCTGTGGTGTTATAATAGCTGTCGGAGCTTTCACCGAAAATATGCTTGCCGGAGTGGACGGCGGATTTGCCATCTATGCGGGCTTTGAGCTCGTCTGAGAGCGTTTTATACGCGGTATACATGCTCGCAAACATTGTGTCGCCGCCACTGTCGGGCAGTTCGCGCGCGACGAGGATGGAACCGAGGGCAGGCTCATGATCGTAGGAATGGTCCGTATGCCAGCCGCCGCCAATATTGTCTTTCTGATCGGGCTCTTTGGCGACCATCGCGATTTCCGGGTGGTCAGGGTGAGCGGCGAAGAAGCGGTTGATATTGATCTCGCCCCAGCGCCGCGCGAAGGCAATATGGTCATTTTCTGATGTCTTTTGATCCCGGAAGAAGATGACACCGTGGTCCGCGAACGCGGTTTCGATTGTGCTGAAGTCGTCTTCCGTCAGCGCTGTAATGTCGACGCCGGTGATTTCCGCACCGACACCCTGAATCGGATTTAGCGTTAGGGTCATATTGTCCTCCATTCGCCTGTCTGTGCAGGTGTTGAAAGGACAGTGACGCAAAACCCGTTAGAGGTAAAGCGCATGTCTTTCCCTTACGGCGTGCTTGCCGGGGGCGGGGGCGCGTATCATGTATCGCCTAGAGAGTGAGACACTATGAGTGACGCTGTTATTGATACGGAAATGCCCCTGCGGCCGCTGAGCGGGTTCCAGCAGGCGATGATCGCACTGGCGAGTGTCGCGATGGGCGCAGGGATGACGATCAACTTTGTGGTCGTCTCTCCGCTGGCGCGCAAGGCTGGCCTAACGGAATTGCAAGTTGCAGGGATTTTAACGCTATCAGCTGCGCTTTATGCGCTGATGATCCCGCAATGGGGGCGATGGGCGGATCGGTTCGGACGCAAACGGGTCATGGTGTTTTCCCTCTTCGCCATGGGACTGACCAATATGGTCTTTCTGTTCGCGTTGGAGGCCGCATTAGCGGGCGTTCTGACGGGCCTGACAATGTTCTTTACGCTTGTCTTTGTGCGCATCTGGTTTGGCTTGCTGTCACCGGGACTACAGCCTGCCAGTATGGCGGCGATGACGGATGCGACGACGGCAGCGACGCGGGCCGGCGGCTTAGGCATGTTGGGCGCGGCGATGAGTATCGGGTCTATCCTGGGTCCGGCAGGTGCGGCGGTTTTGGCGAATTTTGGAGCGCTTGCCCCGCTATGGGGATCGATTGTTTTCTGCATTTTATGCGGTTTGCTAGTCGGTTTTACCCTGCCGAAAACGCGGGCGAGTGCGCCAAGCGCGGAGCGGCCAGCGCCGCTATCAATGCGTGACCGCCGCGTGCTGCCGCATCTGGTGTTTCTGTTCACCTATTTCCTCGCGGTCGCGATGATCCAGCAGACTTTGGGCTGGTTCATTGAGGACCGGTATCGTGACAGTTTGGCCTTGAGCGAGGCCGATCTGGTTGATCTGACCGGCCGGGCCTTCATGTGTCTGGCCGTCATGATGGTGGTGATACAGTTTGGCTTTGTGCAGCCGTTTCGACCTGATCCGTCGAAGATGTTGCCTGTTGGATTAATTCTGGTCGCCGCGGGCTACGTCATGGCCAATCTGGTCGCGCCATTCTGGTTGCTATGCGTTGCCTTCATTGTCGTTGGGGCAGGGGCTGCATTAGCAGTTCCAGCGGCGAATGCGTTGGGGTCTCTCTCAGTGGAACGCCACGAGCAGGCGGGTGCGGCGGCTTTGTTATCGGCTGCGCCGCCGTCGGGCTTTATTTTTGGGCCATTAATCGGTGCAGGCCTGTATCAAATTTCGCCTGCCTTGCCGTTCTATGTGGCGGCGAGTGTGATGGCAGGGCTTGGGGTCTACGCTCTGCAACTCGGCCGAGTGGCGCGTGCCTGAATGTGTTGAAGGGAGGAATGCGATGAGGTTTCACGGAATATTCTTAGGGATCGGTATGTTTGCCCTTTCGGCCTGTGGGGGTGACAGCGTCCGACCAGAAGAGACCGATCAGAGTGCGGTTTACATCGGGACTTGGGTCTCCGCAGAGGATGATCAATCCACGATGACGATCACAGAGACGACTGTCTCATTTGCCTATCAGGGCGATAGCGATGGAGATGAGCCCTACACGATTGAGCAAGGCTGCCCGAGCGCGCCGCAAGCGCCGCTTGATGGCGACACGATTGTGACGCGCCCGGAAGGCGGTGACGTGTTCTGCTATGCCATCGACACGTTGGAGGCGGATCGCATGGTGCTGATCTACCTACCGCGCGGCAATGCTTTGGAGTTTGTCCGCGCGGAGTAGTGCTCGCTAATCAGTCCGGCGCAACCATGCAGAACGCGTTAAGCTTATTGCCGTCGAGATCACGGAAGTAAGCAGCATAGAAACCACTATCACCACGGGGCCCGGGTTCCCCTTCGCATGTGCCGCCTTGAGCGATCGCCGTTTTATAGATCGCGTCGACTTGCCCTTTGTCCTTGGCGTGAAGAGCGACCATCACGCCATTTCCGACAGACGCAATATTGCCATCAAATGGTTTGATAATCCCGATACTGGCCGCTTCACCTTCCATTGTGCCCCAAGCGATGAACGATCCTGCTTCTTCCATCATACGCCCAACGCCCATTTCTTTGGCAATGGCGTCATAGAAGACCGCGCTCTTCTCGATGTCTGCCGTGCCTAATGTGACATACCCAATCATGTTCTTGCTCCCTTAAATTGACAGGAACAATACACGAACAAATCAACAAGGCAAGCAATTACATCGCGCTGATGCCGCCATCGACTTTCAGTTCTGCGCCTGTGATAAGCTTGCTTTCATCGCTGGCGAGGTAGAGCACAGCGTAAGCAATATCATCCGGCTCACCGACCTTGCCGAGCGGGATTTGTCGGCCGAGTTTGGCGAGGCCTTCTTCTTCACCGAACATCTGCTTCACGCCATCAAGGATCGGCGTGTTAACGAAGACGGGGTGCACTGAGTTGGATCGGATTTGTCCACCAGTCTTGGCGAGGTGCAGCGCGATCGATTTGGACAGGTGACGCACAGCGGCTTTGGCTGTGTTGTAGGAGACATAGTTGCCGCTCGCGACAATGCCCGCAATCGAGCTGATATTGATGATCGAGCCGAGGCCGTGATCACGCATGAGCGGGATCGCGTATTTGCAGCCCAGAAAGATCGAGTCGACGTCGACTTTCATCACGTGCTGGTAGGTTTCATAGGCTTCATCCTCGACGCTGCCGAGGCTGCCGATCCCGGCATTATTCACAAGGATATTGAGGCCACCCATCGCATCGTGCGCCTCTTGCAGGACGGTCGGCCAGCGATCCGGGTCGGTCACATCCTGCTGCCACGCGAAAGCGGTGCCGTCGCCATATTTGGCGTTGATCGCATCGGCCACATCAGCTGCGCCGGGGCCGTTAATGTCGGTGACGGTGACCTTGGCGCCTTCCTTGGCCAGCATATGAGCGGTGGCCTCGCCGAGGCCCTGTGCGCCGCCTGTGATGAAAGCTTTCTTTCCTGATACCCGGCCCATGACGGCCCTCCCTGTCATTATTTTGATCTCTGTCGTGCAATGGAGTGCGCTCAGTTGCAAGACTAACGTTGCGCCAGCCCTTTAATTGCCGAAAAAATCGAGTTTGGCTTTGTCCTGTCACAGTGTTGGTGTAGGACATTGAAAGATCGCCTGATAGGCGAGTCATAACCAAAACAGGAGTGATGGAATGCGAAACAGAGTGTTGGCAGGTGTTGCCGCTTTGGCGCTGGCTTTGACCGGCTCAGCTGCGGCTGAGACGGAGGAGCGGGTGACCGATGGAAACCTCGTTAAAGAGAACATCCCTGAAATTCCGGCTGATATCAGCGAACGCCTGCGCCAGTATTCCAACTTTCGTGGGCATGGCTTCTCCGACTGGACGGATGGTGGCATTTTTATCGGCACGCGCTTTGGCGAAGTCGGTCAGGTTCATAAGCTGACCATGCCTATGGGCGCGCGTCGCCAGATCACATTCTATGATGAACCTGTCGGCGGTGCGAGTGCGGATCCCGATGGGGATGGCTTTGTATTTGGGAAGGACACGGGCGGAGACGAGTTCTTTCAGGGCTATTATTTCGACACAGAGACCGGGCAGGTGACCCAATTTACAGAGCCGGGCACACGCAATGGCGCGCTGGTCTGGACAGATGATGGCGAGCAGGTCGCTTGGTATCGCTCCACCGCGGGCGATCCAAACTGGGATATCCTGATGGCGGACCCGGAAGACCCATCGTCTCTGCGCGTTGTGCATGAGGGCGAGGGCGCGCTTTATCCCGTCGACTTTTCAGCGGATGGTAAAAAGCTGGTCGTGCAGCAATATATCTCGATCACGAAAAGCTGGATTTTTATCCTTGATGTTGAGACGGGAGACTGGGCTGAGTTCAATCCGGACGATGATGTTGCCTATTCCGGAGCGGCGCTTCTGTCAGATGGCGATATTCTGACGGTCAATGACAAGAATAGCGAGTTCCGCAACCTTGTGCGCTATGACGGAGAAACGGGTGCGGCGACGATTTATACCAGCGATATCAACTGGGATGTTTCTAGCTGGGACCTATCCCCGAACGAGGACAAGGTTGTCTTCACGGTCAATGAGGGTGGTCTGGGCACGATCCGTTTGTTGGATCTGGAAACGGGTGCTGTCAGCGGCGGGCCTGATCTGCCTGTTGGCATTGCGGGCGGTGTGACCTTCAGCCCGGACGGGAGCCAGGTCGGGTTCACCTTCAATGGTGCAACCACGCCGACGGATGCCTGGACATTTGATGTTGCGACGATGGAACTGACACAGTGGACAGAAGCGGAGATTGGCGGCCTGAATGCCGATCAGTTCATCACGCCGACCCTATTTAGCTATCCGAATGCGGATGGGATGGACATTCCGGCGTTTAGTTATGTTCCAGAAGGTGAGGGACCGCATCCTGTTATCATCCAAATTCATGGCGGGCCTGAAGGACAGTCGCGTCCTGGCTTTTCGACGACTTATCAATATTGGGCGAGCGAGCTCGGTGTGGCGGTTGTGGTTCCGAACGTGCGCGGATCGTCCGGGTACGGTAAAAGCTATGTCTCTATGGATAACGGGCTGAACCGGAAGAAGTCGGTTGAGGACATTGGCGCCCTATTGGACTGGATCGAGACACAGCCTGAGCTCGATAAAGATCGCGTGCTGGTCTATGGCGGATCGTATGGCGGATATATGGTTCTGGCCTCGATGATCGACTATGGAGATCGTCTCGCCGGTGGGGTGAATATTGTCGGAATCTCCGACTTCAAAACTTTCCTGGAGAATACCAAAGGCTATCGTCGTGACCTGCGTCGGGTGGAGTATGGCGATGAACGCGACCCCGAGATTGCGGCCTTCTTTGAGGAGATCAGCCCGCTTGGAAATGCTGACAAGATCAATAAACCGATCTTTATCATTCAGGGCTTCAATGACCCGCGTGTTCCGTACACGGAGTCTGAGCAAATTCTTGAGGCTGTGAAAGCAAACGATGTTGAGACTTGGTTCCTGATGGCGATGGATGAGGGGCACGGCTTTCGCAAGAAATCCAATCGCGATTATCAGCGCGAAGCTGTGACCCTGTTCCTGCAGGATGTGCTCGAACTGGAGTAGGGGATAAGCTGCGGTCCAAACGCACACGAAAGCTTGATTTGCACTGCGCTCGTCTTCAGGCAGAAGGCGAGCGCAGTCATTTTAAGAGGTCAGAATGCAGGAAACCAAAACGCTCCCGGCTGAACAGGTTCTGGGCGAAAAGGGATGGTTGCCTAAGGGCGTGCAGGTGATCTCCAGCGAGATTGCCGGTGCTGGAAATATGAACCTCGTTGAGCGCGTGCGGTTTGACGATGGGCGTTCTGTTATCCTCAAACGGTCACGTCCGTGGGTGGAGAAGTATCCGGATATTCCAGCACCTGTTGAAAGAGCGACCGTGGAGGCCGCTTTCTATAGCAGTGTTGCAGGCACGCGCGCTGGAGATTCGATGCCGGCCCTGTTGCAACATGACAGCGCAGATGCCTGCAGCCTATTTGAGGATTTGGGCGCGGGTGCTGACGGTATGGGGCTTTTTTCGGGAGAGATCTTACCGCTTGAGCAATTGCGCGCCGTAGCCGAGTGGATGGCAGCATTGCACGCGATTGAGGTGAGTGATCAGACGCGCGCAACGTTTCAAAATCAGGCGATGCGCGAGTTGAATGCTCTGCATATTTTCCAGTTTCCGCTCGATCCGAGCAATGGGTTTGATCTGGATGCGATCACACCCGGTCTTCAGGCCGTGGGTGATGGTCTGAAAACGGATCAGGCTTTTTGCGCCGCAGTGCGTGAGATTGGTGCGCGTTATCTTGGGGTAAGTCCTATTGAGGGCGATGTCCTTCTGCATGGAGATTTGTATCCCGGAAGTTGGCTCACGACCGAAGCAGGTCTGTTCGTGATTGACCCTGAATTTTGCTGGATTGGTCCTGCGGAATGGGATGTTGGCGTGTTGAGTGCGCATTTGCGTCTGAGCGGGCAGCCTAAAACCCTATTGGATGAGTTATATTCCGCCTACGGACGGCCTTTGGATCGGACGCTTCTGGATCGAATATCCGGCATTGAAATTATGCGGCGTTTGATCGGTGTCGCGCAGCTTCCGCTGGATATTGGGTTGGAAGCGAAGGCAGCCCTCTTGGATGATGCGCGAGCGCTGGTACTGGGGCAGGGGGCGTGACGCGCCGCGTCTGGATTGATACCGACCCCGCGATCACCTCCGGCAATGGTGAGGTCGATGACGGCTTCGCGCTGATGCAAGCCTTCGGGTCGCCGGAACTTGAGATTGTCGGTATTTCCGCGGTCTTCGGCAATACCGAACTGGACAATACGGATGCGATGGCGCGTGAGATCGTCCGGCGTGTGGGAAGCGCGGTGCCGGTCTATCGAGGACACGGTGTCGAAGGCACGCGAGAGAAGTGTGCGGCCGTTGAGGGAATTTTGCAGGCGTTGGAAAAAGGGCCGCTGACGATCATCGCGCTTGGCCCGCTGACCAATGTTGCGGCGGCTCTAACCCAGCCGGATGTAGGGTTAGACAATGTTGAAGAGATTGTCTTCGTCGGTGGACGGAGGATCGGGCTTGAGTTTCGCGCGACACCGGATCAGGAGACTCCTTTCCGGGATTTGAATTTTGAGCTGGATGCGAGCGCGGCTGAAGCCCTTCTGGCGCTCGGGGTAACGATGACGCTCGCAGGGTGGGAGGTCAGCTCGCAAATGTGGCTGAGTGCCGAGGATTTGGTGAAGCTGCGGGATAACGGCTCTGCTGCGGTGGCATGGCTAGCTGCGGCGTCGCAGGATTGGTTGGACCGTTGGGTCGAGACGTTCAAGGCGCCCGGTTTTACGCCGTTTGATACGCTTGCCGTGGGATGGCTGCTCTGCCCGGAGCTATTTGATGGGTTTGAAGCGCCTGCTGAGATCAAACACACGCCTGAGCGGCCACTGTTTCATATTGACGATGAAGTGTACGGCCCAAAAGTGCGCTACCTGCGCAGCGTTGATAATCAGGCGTTCCAGGCTGACCTTATGCAGCGACTGCTATCGCTTTAGCGCCTCCGTAATTCTATCACTCGGTGTCTCTTTTCATTTTCATGTGTCCGAATAAGTCCGCGATAATCAATTAAGCTTACAGTCAACGCTTACTGGGTGGCTGTGATGCGATTTGAAGACTTTACCAGAGCGCTAAAGAAAGACCGTCCGATGCAAATCGGAGTGACGGCTTTCGTGCTTATTGGCGTGAATCTTTTGCAATCGCTGGGTGGTACATCACCGAATTCGGGCTCGTCGCGTCAAGCGTCCTGTGATCGACCTCCGGCACTTGCCCTACGTCAGGCAGGTCAAGATCCACTGATCATAAGACTGCCGGCAACCGATGATCAGGCTCGAAGGGCTACGATCGCAAATATGATTGATAGGCCTGTCTTTGTGTGTGACCGAAGGGGAAAGTGGTACCGCATGAATCGTCCCGAAGACATTGCAAGTGGACAAGAGATGGCTGAAATACTGGGTATACTCTCTGATGAGCTATGCGGAAAAACAGAAATAGAGCGTCGTGCAGCTGGGCTACCCAAAATGCCTGAAGACCAAAGGAAAATAATCTGTGAGACTATTCCTCAAGAGACGAATAGGCTTCGCTAAGCTAGCGCCTTCGCCAGATCGTCCATATAGTCTGCCAAAGTAAGATCGAGATCGGTTACGCCATCTGCGTCATGTGTGGTGAGGGTGACCTCGACCGTGCTGTAGACGTTGAACCATTCAGGGTGGTGATCCATTTGCTCGGCTTTCAGCGCGCTTGCGGACATGAACGCCCATGCGGTTTTGAAATCGGCGAACTTGTAGGTTTTACTAATCGCATCGCGGTCGCCTTTGACAACGGCCCAGCCATTGAGTTTTACGACCGCAACGGCGGCTCCGACTTTCGTGCTCATTCTTCTGGCTCCGTTTCTGCTTCATCTTCGGTCTCATGAACGAAGTAGAGCCAGCGTCCGTCCTCGGCAATGGCTGTGCGGACGCCGGGATAACCCTGTCCGTCGCGGATGCGGGCGAGACCGTCATCGCCGACCAAGTCTCTCAAGCGGGCCCTATCACGAAAGCTTAGGCGTTCAGGCTGTAATTCTTCCGGATCAAGCGCGGCAAGATCGGGCCAGATATACCAGACCTGATCGCCTACGGGACGCACACCATAGGGGCCGCTTAATAGCTCTTCGAGACGCGCGAGGGGATCAAAGCCAGTTCGGCGCAGCAAGTCCCAATGGGTGCGATGGCCCTGATTGGCGAAATTGGACACGAAAGCAGGTTCTGAGTTGGCGAGCCTGACAAGACGGGCGAGAGAGTTGCGGGCAATAATCTCGCGCAGGGCCATGACCTTGGCGTCAGCCGCGTCTGATAGGGGTGTAACGGTCTCGGTTTCGGATGTTTCTATGCGGGTTACTGCAGGGGCTTCCGGCACAGTAAGACGCACACTCGGCCCCTCATCTTCTGCGGGCGAGCACGCACTGAGAAGGCTCATCATGAGCCCGGCTGCGAAAGCAGACCGGATCAAAGGTCGAATCCGGTTGCGGTTTCCAGGTCGGCTAGAATTTGCTCTGCGCTAAGCGCCTTGATCGTGTGCATACCCATCGCGCGGGCGGGTTTCAGATTAATGCCGAGATCGTCGATATAGATGCAGTGGGCCGGATCAACGTCGAGGGCCTCACACATCAAGGCATAAATGCGCGGATCGGGTTTGCGAATGCCAAGCTTGGAGCTTTCGATGACATGATCAAAGAGCGAGAGGACGTCTGTGACGGCAGCCGCCTTTGCCTCATTGCTGCTCATGCCTGCGCCTTTGCCGATTGGAGCATTATTGGTGATGCATCCGACTTTGACCTTCGCCTTACAGACCTTTAGAGCGTTCACGACAGACGGGCGCAAGTTGCCAGACAGGAGGTTGAGGACGTCTTTGCCGGGCACTTCGTGGCCGCGCGCTTTGCTTTCGGTGCGGAAAGCGGCGTCGAAGCCGTCAGCGTCCAGTTCCGACCGTTCCAGACGTGCCCAAGCATTCGTATCACCGTTCATAGCATTCACACCGCGGATAAAGTCCTTTGGCAGGCCTTTGTCGGCTTCGTACTGGTTGAAGGCTTCGAAGGGAGATGATGTGAGGACGCCGCCAAAATCCCAGATGACGGCTTGAAGTGTGTTGCTCATAAGTGCGCTTTAGCGGGTGAGGATGGGCGTGTCGATAATTTCATGTTTGTATCTGTAATTACTATTCTGACCAGTTAGATGGAGAGCGCCTCACCAATTTCTCTGAGATTTCTACAATTCCCCTGTCAGGCGAGTTTGGCATGGGGTGTGCATGACTTGGCGGGAAAGTTTCGCTTCTGAGGTTTCCAGCTATGTTGAAATATACCCTGACCAGCGTTTTAGCGCTCAGTATTGTGTCGCCCGCATTGGCGCAAACATCCCCGGCCCTTGAAGGCGATGATGGATTTTTGCTGGAGACCGTCGATAGCACTGCGACGGGGGAGAACTTCTCTTATGCAGGGCAGTGGGGCAATGGTGAGCCCTGGAGCGGTGACACTAAAATGCAGGCCCCAGAGCCTGCTGGTCCAACTCCCGTCCAGCGCCCGACCGTTGCGCAGACGCAATCCGGTATGGTCTCGCCGTTACGTCGTGGACGCGTTATCCAGAGCGCACCTCAGGCAGGTGTTCAATCCGATTTGGGGCAGATCAGAGTTGAGCCGCGCACGCAACGCCAGGTTCAGCCCGTGCCTCAGCAAGCCCCGGGCGCGCAAAGTCTACCAAAAACCGCGCCGCAACCACGCACAGTCAATACAATGCGCACTGTCTCTGCCCCTGTCGCACAGCGCAAGATGATGCCGCCTGTTGGGCCAAGCACAGCACCCCTTGCGCCGCTTCCACAAGCGCGCCCCGGAGAGTGCTTTGCGCGCATGCAGATCTCGGCGCAGTATGACGCGCAGCCTAAAAAGGTCACGGTTGCTGAGGGCTATGAGCGCGCCCGTGTGACGCAAGCGCAGTTTGCCACTGACGTCGAAGAGGTCGTGGTGAAGGATGCGCATACGCGCTATGTTATTCGCCAGCCGCGCTTTGCGATTGAACAGCAGCAAGTCATGCTGCGCCCGTCCTTTGACCGCCTTGAAGTGGTTCCAGCCCGGTTCAGCTACACACGTGAGAAGGTGCAGGTTAGTGAACCGCGCCTTGTCTGGAAACGCGGTATTGGCCTGTCGGGTATTTCGCGGACCGATCCGCGCACGGGTGAAACCTGGTGCCTTGTCGAGGAACCCGGCCGTACGATCACGATCAACAAACGCGTCGTGACTCATCCTGAACAGGTGCGCCGCGTACCGGTGCCAGCACAGACCGTCTCTGTGGCGCGTCAAGTTCTGGTGGATAAAGGCGGTGTTGAAAAAGTCAGCGTTCCTGCACAGACCCGCCAGATGACGGTTCAACGCCTTGTTGCGCCGGGTCGCGTCGATACGTTTAACGCGCCGGACGAGTTCGATACGGTTGAGCAGCGGATCGTGAAGGCGCCGGAGCGGTTTGAGTGGGTGTCTGTTCTCTGTGACACCAATGCCGGGCCGGACACGATTGTTGCCATGCAGAAAGCTCTGGCCGCGAGAGGGCTCTATAAGGGCGCGATTGACGGGATTATGGGGCCGCAAACCCGTAAGGCTCTCGTGGCCTTCCAACGCGGGGCTGGCATTCCACATGCAGGATACCTGACGACCGATACAATGGCGGCGCTGGGCGTTCGCTACTAGGTCTAAAGGGGTAAACAAAGGGGGAAGGCGGCGTCTGGTAACGGGCGCCGCTTTTATTTTGGGCTTGGCACTTGAAGGACACGGCCTATGTCGAGCGCCATGACAACACGTATCTTTTTGGGCGCAACCGCGCTGATGTTTTTCGCTTTTGGGGTTTGGTCGATGACAGATCCCGCCGGGATGACCACGCAATTGGGGGTCGAAGTGGGCGGTCCAGCTGGCATCTTCGAGATGCGCGGGATTTACGGGGGTGTCAGTTTTGGAGCCGCTGTCATGTGCTTGCTCGGTGCGCTTCGTCCGGGACTGAGTTTTGCCGCGCTGTGTTTTGTGGCGACGTATATGGGTGGCTATGTTGTCGGGCGCGCAGCCTCTTTTTTTGCTGGCGATAGCGCGCAGACCTCAAGCTGGGCCTTTGCCGGATTTGAGTTGGTGATGGCTTTGATTGCGTTCGCGTTGCTTGCAATACGTAAAACCTAAGCGCAATAAAAAAGCCCCGCACATGGCGAGGCTTTTTCGAGTTTGGGTGACGCTGAGCTTAGAAGTTCTTGCGCAGAGTAACACCGTAAGTTGCCGGTGCATTTGGATAGGTGTTCACACTACCGGCTTGCGCCGTGGTTGGGAAACCTGATGTGAAGTACTCATCATCATTGATGTTGCGGCCCCAGACCGTGACGTTCAGACCGTTTTCCCAATCAACACCGAAGCTGGCATTCAGTGTGCCGACTTCGCGATCGAGACCTACGATATTATCGACGACCTGCACCTCGCTTTCGTAGACATAATCCGCTCTGACAAAGCCGCTCATCGTGTCGCTGAAGTCATGGGTATATTCAGCGCCGAAGAAGAGGCTTGTTTCAGGGATACCCGATGGGGTCTGACCAGAAATATCGCCGACGCCATCTGCAACACCGTCAGCGAGGTCGATATCAGAGCCTGTTTGAACGGCCGCACCCGTGAACTCATCATACTCTGGATCTTGCAGGATGCCTGCAAAGGTAAGCGCAAGATTATTTGTTGGGAACCAAGTCGCATCGAATTCGACACCGATCGTGGACTGCTCACCCGCATTTGCGAGTACGAAGCCTGTCCCGGAGAAGATCGTCGACTGGAAGCCTTCGATGGTCTGATCAAAGACGGCAACGTTCAGGTTGAACGTATTGTAGGACAGTTTCGCACCCAGTTCGAAGACTGTGGTTTCTTCCGGCCCAGCAAAGCGCGTACCCGCTGTACGATTATTCGGGACAAGGCCTAATTGGCGCAAGCCTGCTTCATCTGCTGGGAAGAACGAGCTGTCGCGTGTCAAGTTCCATGACGAGGCTTTGTAGCCGGTCGCATAGCTACCATAGATGTTGACATTGTCACTGACATCGTAGGCGAGGCGTGCCGTGACGGTGACCTTGTCATCATTTGTACCACCGCCCTCAACGGCGTTCGGGAAGCCTACGAATGGTGGCAGGAACTGGAAAGGTCCAAATTGCGCTGCGATGGCTGAGGCTGTTCCAGCCTGTACACCACTTTGAATAGCCGCAACGGTCGCGATAGAAGTTGGATCACCAAGAGCAGCCCCACCGAGGAGCGCCTGGTATGTCGCTAGATCAACACCGGGCACGGCACCTGCAGCGACCTGTCCAAGTGTGATGTCTGCGACGCTCGCCCCAGCGAGTGCTTGGACCGCAATTGGGTTGTTGAAGCCCGCGGCAAGATCAAGGCTTGAGAACACGTCGGTATTGTCGACCCGGGCTTCGACATCTTTCTCGTCTTCGATGTAAGCCAGACCAAGGGTTGCTGTCAGTTTATCCGTCAAACGATAGTCAACCTGACCGAAGGCCGAGAAGCTTGTATTCTCTTGGTCAAAGAACTCTGTTGAGCCTGTGCCCTCAGCAAAGAAGGTGCCCGGTGTCTGTCCCAGCAAAACTTCTAGGCCTGCAATTGTTCCGGGAGCACCTGCCAAGAGGTCTGCATAGGCCGCAAATTCTGGGCCGTATTGGATATCGCTGGTTAGATCGACTGTTTCGTCGAAGTAGAAGACGCCCGCCAGATAGTCGAATTTATCGGTCCCACCTGCGATGCGAAGCTCGTGAGTGAAGGTATCGATATCATAATCGAGCAGGTTGGAGTTTGTCAGCGCAACGTCGGTAAAGTCGGGGTCGGCATTACTAACCAGCTGCTGATTACGGAGCGCGCCAATGTAGGTGACCGTGCCGAAATCAGTTTCGAAATTGACTTCCGCAGACAATCCACCATTCGAAATCTCGTTCGTTGGGTCTAGGTCGGTCGCGGCTGTAAATCCAAATGGGTCGCTGATGACACCGCCGCCAAGGGCTGTGATTGCAGCCGATGTTGGACCGTTGATGACGTTTGGTGCGTAGCAGCAGACTTCGTCGAGCTTGTCATAGTCTGCGATCAAACGGATTGAGAAATCACTGCTTGGTTCATAGAGGATCTGACCTTTTAGCGCATAGCGGTTGCGATCGTTCAGGTCTGTGCCGGTTGTTCTGTTATCAACGTAACCGTCCCTAGTATTATAACTGCCTGAGATAGAGAAAGCGACGTCGTCGGAAATTGGTCCAGTCAAAAGGCCTTTGAGAATTTGTTGGTTGAAGTTGCCGATCGTGCCTTCGACCTGCCCGCCAAATTCAAATTCAGGTTTTTTCGTCACGACGTTAATAACGCCTGCGGAGGAGTTTTTGCCGAACAGGGTCGACTGTGGACCACGCAGGACCTCGATGCGAGAGATGTCTGCATAGTCTGATAGACCACCGGCGGCGCGTGTGCGGTAGACGCCGTCAATGAAGACCGCGACAGATGGCTCAATACCAATATTGTTACCACCGTTACCGAAGCCGCGGATGATGAAGGTCGAGTTGCCGGACTGCTGCAGCTGTGAAACGCGCAGGGACGGGACAACGGTCTGTAGATCCAGAATATCGTTGATCTGTGCGCGCTCAAGCACAGCATCGTCAACAACAGAGACCGCGATCGGAACGTCCTGCAGCGTCTGCTCGCGCTTGGTTGCAGTAATTGTAATCGTGTTGAGTGTCTTTGGTTCTTCTTCAGCGGTTTCCTGCGCCGACACGGCACCGAGGCTGCCTGCCATGATCGCGCTTAGGCCGACACTAAAGGTCAGAGCTGATTTAAGTCCGATATGTTTTTTGCTCATCTCACGTTTCCTGTTTGAGTTTTTGAATAGAACAGGGTTCTGCGCCCCGGTTGGAAATAGTGATTAGATGAATTCAAGTGTGCGGCAAGGCACTCTCAGCAGGTTTGGCGCACACCCTTAAATTGCGTTGCCCTTAGGTCACAGAGGAGCACGTCAAACATAAAAAAAGCCCCGCCTTTCGGCAGGGCTTCTATTTGGGAGACTTTGGGCGGTTAGTTGACGCCTTGGCCGACACCGCCATCAAAGATCATCGGCTGGCCTTTGACCTGACGGGTCCGCTCGACCTGACGCTGAACCGGCTTCATAACTGTGCGCGTTTTCGGCACACAGGTTTTCGTCTTCACCTGACCTTCGATCAGCTTGATGCCCGGACCATGACGCCGCAGAAGCGAGCGTTCATTGCAGGACCGCATTGGGATTTGTGGCGCACAGGAGAGATTACCACCTGCACGATGAACCAGTGCTTCGCCTTTATTACAGGAGAAGGTTTCGCCGTGGGCAAAGCTTGCCTTGCCATGATCGAATTTGCCGAGTGTGACCTGCATATTCGTGCCTGCCATGCAGCGGAAAAGCTCACCGCCATAAGTGCCGGAAACGCGCTGGTCGCCGATTACTTGAGAGGCAGGGTGTGGTGTGCCTTTGTCATCAATACAAACAGCTTGAACCGGACGGATCGTGCGTTGAACAGAGATTGAGTCTTCGCAGAATTCTTCGGTTGTCGCGACTTGTTCGGTCACGGTTTCAACGAAGCTTTCAACATTACCTTCGACATTCAGGGAGCCGATTGAAGATGGCGCAACGCCCGGTGTTGAGAAGAAGCCACCGCCGCCGGAAACAAAGAACCCTTGCTGGTTAGAACCCGCGACTGTGGTATTCAGGAACGTGTTCTGATTGCGAATGATGCTGCCTTGGTTCACTGTGAAGTTGCCTTGGTTCACAACGATGTTCGGACCCGCAACATTAACACCGGGGACCATGACGCTTTGACCTTTAGGGCCTTTGCCACAGCACGCGCCTCCACCGGATGGACCATGACCACCGCCATAGACGACACCGTGTCCGCCCATGCCTGCGCCGGGCACATGTGTGCCGCCGCCTGGAGCCTTAACGCCACCGCCGCTCATACCGCCGCCCGCATAGGCGACGCTGCCGATGGTGAGAAGAGCCAGAGCGCCTGCTCCGGCCAAGAAAGTGTTCCGTGTTGATACGGTCATTGGGTGTCTCCCTGACATTTCCCACACTTATAAGCAGGTTCCGTGCCGGGTTTCGCCTCAGTGGAGAATGTGGGCGGTAACGGGCGTCTGCTCTTCCCGCATCAGGGGAACCAAAACTGGCGCAATCATTGCGAGTGAGCTTCGTCACGAGGTTCAATGCCGTACTGACGGGGTCAGATATTGCGGCTAGCAAAAGAGATAAAGCATGATGTCATTACCAAGACACCCAAATACAGAGCTTTTACTTGAAGCGTGGCAAAGACTTGATGATCCGTCTTTAGAGAAAGCCGTTTCTCCACTGACCCATAATCATCCTGACTTGCTTGATGCTTTGTTTGTTATTGAACGTAACCACGATGGACTTTGGGTGTTCCGTAATGCTGGACGTGCGCTCGAAGCCTGTATTGGTCGTTCCTTGAGCGAGCACGATTTTGTGCCGCTGTGGACAGGGTATGATAAGGACATGATCACGGCGTTTCTTGGCTCTGTCCTTCAAAACCGTCTGCCCGGGATCATTCAGGCGAGTGGCGAGACGCTGAATGGTCAGTCTGTTGATATCGAGCTGTCCTTCACCCCGATTGGACGGAATATGCTCAAAGGTCAGAAAGCGGATCGGCTGTTGGGGCTCTATCAGGTTATCGGCACCGAAGCGGCCTTGAAGGGACGCCCAATATGGCGTCACCGCCTAACGGCTCTGCATCCGCCTGTTGCACGTGACGGACAGCCCTATCTGAAGCTGGTCGCCAACAACAATTAGGACGTTCCCCCATTAGGCGAATTGGCCTGAAGTTTGCTCTCTCAGCAGGTGTATGTCCTGTTTCGGGAGACCATGATGAAACCTGTCGTCTTAGGTGCTTTATTCGTTGCCGCTGCTTTCCAAGCGAACGCTGATCCGTTTGTGCCTGCGCCTCGCGCTGTTCAGTGCGTGTCTGTATTTGAGATCATGCAGCGCGCTGCTCCAAACTGGATGTCGCAATCTGAGGTCACGAAAGCACAAACACTGTGGCAACGCTCCGCTGAGCGACTCACCGGACGCTTAGACGTGGATTTCGGGACGCAGATCAATCGGGAAATGACGCGGCTTGCCGATCTCTCTGCGCGTGACCCACAGATGATTAGCGAGCTTGCTCTTGAATGCGTGGCTGAAGCGGGTCGTATCTAACCTAAATCGCCTTGAGATTTGCGGCGAAGAGACCAAGTAGGCGGAAAGGAGATCTTTCATGCCAATGACGCTTTATGGGCTCAAGAATTGTGACACCTGCAAGAAAGCGATCAAAGCGCTTGAGGCGTCGGGTCAGAGCGTGGATTTTGTGGATATTCGCGCGGATGCAGACCTCGTGGCAAAGGTGCCGATCTGGCTGGATGCAGCGGGCGCTGAGCTTCTCGTCAATAAGCGATCAACGACATGGCGGAATCTGTCTGATGCTGAGCGTGAGGGTGAGCCGGGCCGTCTTCTGATCGCAAATCCAACGCTGATTAAGCGCCCCGTGATTGAGACAGGATCAGATACTCATGTCGGTTGGACCAAAGCGGTGCAGGGCGCTCTTTTGTAGGGCTTAACCCGGGACCACGGCTGCTATCAGTCTTGGTCCGTTTGCCGTAATAGCCTCAGCGAGGGCCTCATCGAAACCTTCTGCAGTCGTTGCTTCAACGGCCGGAACGCCCATGCTTTCGGACAGCTTTACCCAATCGATATCTGGCCCGCCTATAGAGAGCATATCCTTTGCTGTCGGGCCTGGATTGCCTGCGCCGGTCCTATACAATTCGATGTTCAGGATACGGTAGGAATGGTTGACGAAGACAATCGTTGTCACGTCCGCGCCTTCGCGGGCCATGCTCCAGAGCGCCTGATTGGTATACATGCCAGCCCCGTCGCCACTGATGCAGATCACTTTACGATCCGGGGCTGCGATGGCCGCGCCGAGCGCCAAGGGCATGCCTTGGCCAATCGCACCGCCGGTCAGCATCATCCAGTCATGCGGGCGCGCATTCTGTGTTGGCAGGTAGCACATAAGGCCGTTTGAAACCCCGTCATCGGACACGAGAGCATTCTCAGGCATATGCCGCGCGAGGCTCTGGCCGACAGATTGGGCGTTCAAATCGCCCTGCGGTTTTTCAGGCAGGGTGAGTGTCTCTGGCGGAGCGCTTTCAGTCGCGCCTAGGGCATCTGCGAGTGCTGTCAGCGTTGCCGCGCTATCCGTATCCGCTCCGCCGAGATCAAATGTCTCGCAGCCGTCCGGAACCAAGAGGCTGGGCTTGCCGGGATAGGAGAAGAACGCGACAGGAAGATTGGTGCCTGCCACAATCATCAGATCGGTGCCTTCTAGGTCTGCCATTGCGCCTTCTGCGAAATACTGCATCCGCTCGGGCGCGAAGACGCCTGCGCCGCGCCGCATCTTGGCGTAGAACGTGTCTGTCAGGATGCGTATTCCAGCCGCTTTCAAACGGGCTGCGGCTGCAAGACCGATTTCAGTCAGTGCTGTCCCATTGATGACAATGATCGGTGTTTTGGCATTTTTAAGGGCGTTTTTGGCCGCCTCAATCCGGGGCGTTGTAACTTTTAATAGAGGCGGCGGCGTGACAGTTGGTCCCTCTACGCCGCCTTCGAGCCATGCGCTATCGGCCGGTAAAAGCAATGAGACCGGACCCGGTTTCGGGCCATAGCTTGCCGCAAAAGCTTCACTTGCGAGCGTGCCCGTATCGCTGACTTTATCGGCGGATTTGATCCAGCTTGAATTGGGTCCGGCCAGCCCAATAATGTTTGAGGTCAGCGGCGCATCATACTTCAAATGTGGCACAGCGTGATCGCCGATGACATTGACCATCGGTGTATTGGCGCGCCCTGCATTATGGATGTTTGCCCCTGCATTGAGATAGCCTGCGCCGAGATGCAACAAGGTCATGGCGGGACGGCCGCTCACGCGTCCAAAGCCATCGGCGGCTCCTGTCGCGACGCCTTCGAAGAGGCAGAGGACAGAACGTATCCTCGGTTCCTTATCAAGCGCAGTGACGAGATGCATTTCCGACGTGCCGGGATTAGCAAAGCAGGCGGTGACGCCATTGTTTGCGAGTGTCCCAACAAGAGCTTCTGCACCGGTCATTTGGTCTGCAATTGTGTCGGTCATTTTACCCTCTGCGCTACCGTTTGGGCGTTGTAGATTGAGCAAATTGATTTTGATAGGCGCAATAAAACAAAAACAGGATGACGACGCGCAAAGGGGGCGCAGTCAATCATCCTGCTTCGGTCCGTAGACAAGCCACAAAGGGGATATGGCTGTCGCGGTGTGAGACACACGCGACACGTGCAACATGTCCCTTCCGAGACATCACATCAAGTTATAAATCCAGAATTTGATGTATTTGTCGCGGTTTTTTGTGTCATATACAGAATACGCTGCCCGTATAGGTTGTGGAATAAATCATCTCCACATCATCACTGCGTAGCGTTTGTGCCTTGTTCTGATTGATATAACCTTTTTCTGTGATCTCACCGGCATCAGCCTGTGGTGGTGTCGTCAGGAGGCGAATACCTATGATGCGCGCGGATGCATTTGGATGAGTGTCATTATGCTTGGCCAAGCCATCCTCTATTTTGGCCCTGACAATTGGGTGTGAGGCCAACTGTGTCAGCGGCGCTGATTCGCCGATGAGGCGCTGGCAGTAGGCTTCATTCAAGAAGCCGAGAAGACGGATGTCGTCGCGATTCAGGCCGCAAACAATCACATCAGATAGAACCCCGTTGACGGCCTGAACGACATCGACCCGCAGCTTGCCTGCGCTAACCCAAGTCCCATTAGCAAGTTTGAATTCCTCGGCTGTTCGTCCATCGAAAGCGAGGCCTTTATTTGGATTGTCCGGGTCGACAAAGCGCACAGCGTCTCCCAGCCTGTAATAGCCTTCCTCATCGAAGGCTTCGGCCGTTTTTGCTTCATTGCGATAGTATCCCGGTGTCACGTTAACGCCCTTAACGCGCAGCTCTTGCTTCTCACCGTTCGGAACCAGTTTGAACGTATTGCCGGGCAGGGGAAGACCAATCAGGCCCATTGTGTCATTCGGCCAGTGTACATTGCTTGCCGTAGGCGCTGTTTCTGTTGCGCCATACCCCGCTGAGAGAGAGATGCGCTTTCCTGTCTCTCGCACCGCGACAGTCTGGATTCGCTCATAAATATCCTGGCCCATCGCCGCGCCGCCATAGGCCATTGAGATGACTTTTGAAAAGAAGGTTTTAGCGAGGGCGTCATCACGCTCGAACTCAGTTGCAAGCGCGGCCCAAGCTGCGGGAACTGTGGTGTGTTGGGTCACCGCGACTTCGCGCATATTGCGGATCATCTCTGGGAGGCGCGCCGGCGTCGGTGCGCCCCAGTCAATGTAAAGTGTGCCGCCCCAATCGAGCAGATTGTGCAAGATCGCATTCGCGCCGTAGGTGTGGCTCCATGGCAGGAAGTTGCACATGATTTGTACGTCACCGCTGACCTCTGCCAAGCGGTTCTCATCCCAGACCGAGCGGATCATCTTGGCATTCGCCGCAATCATTTCGTGCGTGTTGATGACAGCCTTGGGTTCGCCGGTTGAGCCGGAGGTTAGCATGTACTTGGCAACGGTTTGCGGGGTCAGGGCATCAAAGGCCTGTGACACGGAGTTGCCACCCGCGGCAGCAAACTCATCCAGCGATTGGCTATGATAGCCTGTCGGCGCGTTACGGGAGTAAAGCACCAGTCGATCGCCAACCGACATGCCATCCAAACCGCGCTGATACTCGTGGCCATCCTCTACATAGATGTATTTCGGCTCCACGAGATCATCGACGTAGTTGAGTCGAGCGAAATCCTGACTGAGAAGGGCGTAAGCTGGGGTTACGGGGACAACCGGACAAGCCGCGAGCATGGCGGCATACATGACGACAGCATGATCAATTGTATTGCGCGAGAGGATCATGACGGGATGGTCCGGCCCTGCGCCTGTGTTCAGAAAGCCTTGCGCGAGGGCTTGAACCCGCGACCATGCCTCGCCATAGGACAGCTCTTCCCAACCCGGTCTTGAAGGGTCAACCGGATCACGCTGCGCGATCCAAATGCGGTCCGGCGCCTGCTCAGCCCAGTATTTCAAAGGGGCCAGCATGTGCTGCGGATAGTCTTTCAGGGGGTGACCGTTTGAAAGGTAGACTGCATCACCTCGCCGTTCGACGTTTAGCGTCTGGGGCAGGTAAGGGACTTCCCGAAAAGGGATATGGGCGGTGTCGCTCATCATGTCTGACTTTCTTTAATCTCTCTCTATAGAGCACAGCAAAATGCTTTTTGGAAAAGAAACTTATGCTCTGCGTGCAAGTGCGGATTTGAGGTCGCTTAGTCTGATCGCACCAAAGAGGAGTGCTGCTACTGCGTAAATGATGATCCCGATCAAGATGAACGCGACGGTCTCAATCGCTTTTCCATAGGGAATGATGGCTTCAAAACGGGCTTGCTGGTTCAGAATAAAGAACAGCGCCAAGCCCATAGAGATGCTGGCAAGTGTGACCGAGACCAAGCGGGAGACAAGGCGCTTTCCGGGCGCATACCAGCCACGGTGTCTAAGTCCAAAGAAGAGTAGGCCCGCATTCAGCCAAGCAGCGATACTGGTCGCGATGGCGAGCCCAGGAAATCCTGCTTGTCCGATAGATTTCAGCCAGAAGAACAGTCCTGCGCCGAGAGCGGTGTTGAGTGCGACTGTGATCAGGGCGAAGCGCATGGGTGTTTTCGTATCCTCGCGCGCGAAATAGGCCGGGGCGAGGACCTTGATCAGAACGAAGGCTGGAACGCCCCAGCCATAATGCATGAGCGCTAACCCGGCCTGTTGCGCATCTGTCAGTGTGAAAGCCCCGCGGACATAGAGGCCATTAAGCAGAAAGACGGGTGCGATGATCAAAGCGACCGCTGCTGGAACCGTTAGAGCCATGGCGAGGCCGATCCCGTCATCCATCAATTGTCCGCTAGCTTTCTGATCCTCGCTGCGCGCAGCGCGGGCTAGTCTTGGCAGGATGGCAACACCAACGGCGACGCCGACCAGTCCAAGTGGAAGCTGATACAGACGGTCTGCGAAGTAGAGCCATGATTTCGCACTTGTTTCAAAACTGGCGAGGAGTTGACTGACCATGATATTGATTTGTGTCCCGCTCGCCGCGATCGTGCCGGGTATAGCAAGCCCAATCACTTTTTTGACTGACGGCGTCAGGCGAGGCCACCCGAGAGATATCGAAACCTTCTGGCGTGAAACACCCCACCAAAGGAGTGAGAGTTGTGCCAGCCCTGCGAGCGTTACCGCAACTGCAGCGAATTTCGAGACTTCTATCGGATCTTCCCCTAGAAATGCGGCTGCGATGATAAAGATGTTGAGCAAGGACGGCGCACCGGCTGATAAAGCAAACCTCCCGCTTGAATTCAAAATACCGGACAAGAGCGCGGTCAGCGCCATGCAAGACATGTAGGGCATTGTGATCTGGGTGAGCAGCGTCGCTAGACGGAAGCTCTGACTGTCCGACGGATAGCCGCCATGCATGACCAACATGATCCATGGCATGGTCACTTGAGCCAGAATGACGATCGCAGCGGTCACGGCAAAGAGAAAGCGGAATGTTTCCTGCGCAACGTCTCGGGCGGCCTTGGCACCCTCTGCTTCCAGCGTTCGGGCATAGGCGGGCACGAACGCTTGGGCGAAGGCTCCTTCGGCGAAAATCCGGCGGAAGAGATTTGGGAAGATAAGAGCAGTTACAAAGGCATCGCCGACAGGGCCCGTTCCGACTTTGGCGGCAATCAGAATATCGCGCACAAAGCCGAGGATGCGGCTGCCAAGCGTCAGGCTGGATTGGACCAGCGTGTTTCGAACCAGACTCATGCTCCCTCCCTCTGTCGCCCTGATCTGCTTTTAGCGCCGCCTAAAAACTGTCAGCGGCTTCTGCGCGGCGTAGCTGACGAGCCGGCGTCGACGGTGCCTCAAGCTCCTCGCGCCCCAATGCGGCGAGGATTTGCTCACGAAGGGATGATTTTGCGGCGTCGTCAAAGTCTTCCGGCAGTTTGACGTAAAAGGCATCGAAAACCCGCTCCCCGTACGAGCCAACATGTGCGGACAGGATCGGGATTCCGGCATTTGCCAAAACGTCGCCAACCGCAGAGAGAAGGCCTGGCCGATCACGCCCTGAAATATCAATGACGGTATTATTGCTGGACAGTTCGTCTGAAATCGTAACGCGGGGTTTGACGAGAAAAGCTGCGGCTCTGGCGTCTGGTCTTTCGGTTGGCGTCGCGACGGGTTCATTCCCGATTAGGGCGCTTTCGACCGTTTGCTCCAGTCGCTTCAGCCTATTCGCATCATCTTGAGCGAAGGGCGCGCCGTTTTCGTCTTGCAGAAGGAAGACGTCGACAATCTGTCCGGATGGCGCGGTAAAAATCTGAGCGGACATGATATTGGCGCCGAGGCTGCCGATGGCCTCGGCCAATCTCGCAAACAGGCCACCACGATCCGGACCAGAGACAAAGAGTTCGGTTCGGCGTGTATCTTTTGACGTTTTCACCCTGACCAAGTGGTTCGGATTGCCTTCCAGCATTCGGGCATGGTCGATCAGGGTCTCGACATCAAAGCTGGTCCAATAAGGAGCATCCATCTCTTCGAGCGCTTCCGGCAAGGCGCCCAATTCAGTTCGGACCATCTCTTTATGCGTATCTGCCCGCGCATCCCGTTCGGCAGCGACGCTGCGTTCATCGGTCCGGCCTCCGCGAAGAGCGGCTTCGGTATTGTGGTAAAGATCAGATAGGAGCTGATCTTTCCAACCGTTCCAAACCGTCGGCCCGACGGCACGAATATCCGCAACTGTCAGGATGTAGAGCAGGCGCAGGTGCTCAAGATCACCAACGATTGCCGTGAAATCGACGATCGTGCGGGGATCGGAAATATCGCGTTTTTGCGCGGTTTCACTCATTTCGAGATGATTGCCCGTCAGCCATGCGACGAGTTCTGTCTCTTCCTCATCGAAGCCCAGTCTCTGGCACGCAGCGCGTGAGGTTTTCATGCCCTCAATCTGCTGATCGCCGAGGCCCTTACCCGTGTCATGCAACAGCATGGCGAGGTAAAGCGCGCGGCGATTTTCAAGTCTTGAGAAAAGGCGGTGAACCAGCTCAAAGCCCTCTTCGCCGCTCTCCATATTGGCGATGTACTCAACAGCGCGCAGTGTGTGTTCGTCGACTGTATAGTGATGATACATGTTGAACTGTGTCTGCGCGACAATAGCCCCGAATTCCGGAACAAAGCGGCCGAGGACGCCTGCTTCATTCATCCGGTTCAGGGTTAGGCCTGTATCGTAACTATCCAGCATAATCTCGAGAAAAACGTCGACACAGTCAGGGTCGCTTCTGCATTCAGGTGTGAGGCGTCTGATATTACGCGTGATGAGCGAGAGCGCATCGGGGTGAATGTCTAAGCGCTCCTGATCAGCCACTCTGAAGAGACGCAACATGTTGGCAGGTGTGTTCAAAAACGCGGCCTCATCCGCAACGCCGATACGCCCGTTATCGATGTGAAAGACACCGCCTTTGAGCAATTTCGGCGTTCCGCCGGGAAGAAAACGACGCCAGCCTTCGGGAGTTTTTTGCTGATCAGCTTCGAGTTTTGCCGCAAGAATGCGTGTCAGGCTGCCAACATCACGGGCCGCGATGAAGTAGCGTTTCATAAACCGCTCAACGCCGAGCTGCCCGCGCCTATCCTGATAGCCGAGGCGCGCTGCGATTTCCGGCTGCAGATCAAAGCTCAGCCGCTCTTCAGCCCGTCCCGTAAGATAGTGAAGATGGCATCTGACGGTCCATAGAAAACGCGCCGCGCGGACAAAGACATAGTATTCGTGATCAGTGAAGACGTTCGTTTTCATGACGTCTTCCAGCGTTGTTGTGCCTTCTGGATGCAGATGTTTCACGATCCAGTAGAGCGTCTGCAGGTCGCGAAGGCCGCCTTTGCCTTCTTTGACATTGGGTTCGACGACATACCGTGAATTGCCCTGTCGCGCATGGCGCTGATTGCGTTCCTCAAGCTTATCAGCAATGAATTGCGCGTCCTGGCCGCTCACAGCTTGTTTGTTAAACAGAGCCGCGGTTTCATCAGCGAGCGTCCTGTCACCGAATAGGAAGCGGGCATCGAGGAGGCTGGTTTTGATCGTTACATCCTGCTTGGCCAGACGCACACATTCCTGCGGTGTGCGGAAGGCGTGCCCGACTTTCAATCCGATATCCCAGAGCATGTAGAGCATGTACTCGATCACACTCTCGGCGTGCGCGCTGGCTTTGTAAGGGCGAATGAAGAGGATATCCACGTCCGAACTCGGGGCGAGAACTGAGCGGCCATAGCCACCCGTGGCATAGACCGCCAACCGCTCGCCCTTTGTTGGGTTGCGGGCGCGGAAGACGTGGGTCGTGGTGTAGTCATAAAGCGCGTGCAGGACCTTATCCATGACGGCGGACAACAAGCGCGCTGTGTCGAGACCGTCTGCGCCTTGCTGCAGCCGTTCCTGTGCGATCATGCGCCCGCGAAACAGAGCGCTGTGAAGCTGGTCCAGCACCATTTTGCGTGCGTTTGGGTGCTCCCCGCTATGCATTTGAGCGGCAGTCGTCAGTTTGACCCGCAAGGCACGGCCATCGATGATGTCCTCAACACGCCATGGGCCGGGTTTGCGGCGCATGGGCGTCTGCTTATCTACAAGAACAGGGCCGGTTTCTATCATTGCGACAGCATAGAGTTATTCCACTCTGTTTGACCAGTGGGGTGTTAGCAGGTGACTTGCGGCGCTGCCTGATCTGAGGCAGAGCACAGGCATGGCCGATACTGTTTTTAATACTGCTGATCTTGAAACCATGATGGTGGATATGGGCGCGCGTGCAAGAGCTGCGTCCAGCGTGCTTGCAAAAGCAGGCGCGGATGCGCGCACGCGCGGTATTCAGGCTATGGCACGTGCTTTGGAGGCAGCAGAACCTGATATTCTCAGCGCAAACGCAAAGGATTTAGAGGCGGGTCGGGCAAAAGGCCTTACGGAGGCGATGATGGATCGCCTCGCGCTTGATCCAAAACGCTTGCAGGCCATCGCCGATGCTTTGCTAAAAGTTTCTGATCTTCCTGATCCGGTCGGTAGTGAGATCGCGCGTTGGAGCGTGCCAAGCGGGCTGGATATTGCGCGCGTGCGCACACCGTTGGGTGTGATCGGGATCATCTATGAAGCCCGTCCAAATGTCACCGCTGATGCGGCAAGCCTCTGCATTCGTTCTGGTAATGCCGTTATTTTGCGCGCGGGCAGTGAGAGCCTGAACTCCTCTTTCGCGATTGCTGCGGCCTTACGCGCTGGCTTGGAAACAGCCGGTCTTCCCATCGACGCAGTTCAATTGGTACAAACAACTGACCGGGCTGCCGTGGGCCATATGCTGGCAGGCCTGGACGGGAGCATTGATATCATCGTACCGCGCGGCGGGCTGTCGCTTCTGAAGCGTGTACAGAAAGAGGCGCGTATCCCCGTCATCGGGCATCTTGAGGGGCTTTGCCATATCTATGTCGATGCTGGCGCAGACCTTCAGAAAGCCGTCGACATTATTGTCAACGCCAAGATGCGCCGCACAGGTATTTGCGGCGCGGCTGAAACTATTCTGATGGATCACGCAATCGCTGACACAGCTTTGCCTGTGATTGCTTCTGCGCTTATGGCAGCCGGCTGCGAAGTACGCGGGGATGATCGTGCGCGCGAGATGATTGAGGCGCTTGTCCCCACGACGGAAGCTGACTGGCACACCGAGTATCTGGACGCGATTATCGCGGTACGGACGGTTGATGGTCTGGACGGGGCGCTCAAGCATATCGAGACCTATGGCACAGGGCATACCGAAGCGATCATTACAGAGGACGAGACGGTCTCCGAGCAGTTCCTTGCCCAAGTGGATGCAGGCATCGTGATGGTAAATGCCTCAACCCAGTTTGCAGATGGGGGAGAGTTCGGCATGGGGGCTGAAATCGGCATTGCCACGGGGCGCATACATGCGCGCGGTCCTGTTGGGGCTGAGCAGTTGACCATTTTCAAATACGTCGTGCGCGGCACGGGCCAGACGAGGCCTTGATGCATTTTATATTTCAGATCCGCCCACTCCTCATCCTGAGCGAAGTCGAAGGGCCCAACCGCCCGCACAGGGTACCATTGGGGTGGTTGGGAAGGGGGAGAGGGAGGATCTAACGACATGCCACGTCTGCGCCCGGCTCAGCACCTTCCTCCACGTAGCACGCGTGCGCGAATTGGCCTTTTCGGCGGGAGTTTTAATCCACCACATAAAGGTCACCTGCACGTCGCGCAGACCGCGCTGAAGCGCCTTGATCTTGACGAGGTCTGGTGGATCGTGGCTCGGGGCAATCCGCTCAAAGAAAGCCCTGCTGATTTTGAGGCGCGCACGGCCGCGGTTCAAATCCTTGTGCGTGGACAGGGCGGGATGAATGTCAGCGATGTGGAATTGCACGCTCACCTGACCTATACGATTGATACGGTCAGCCTGTTCAAAGCGCATAGTCCGGGTGCTCGATTTGTCTGGATTATGGGGGCTGACAGCCTGCTTCATTTTCATCACTGGAAGTCGTGGCAGACGCTCGCGCGTACACTGCCGATTGCGGTCATCGCACGGCCTGGTGCCTTACATGCGCCAAGCACGAGCCCTTTCGCGAAGGTCTTTTCGGACGCGCGCATTCCTGAATATGCCGCGCCTGTTTTGGTTGACCAGGACGCGCCGGCGTGGACGTATCTGACAGCACCACTCCATCCGGCGAGTTCAACCGCGATTAGGCAGGGGCGTACCGGATGACACAGAAGCTGCATATCTTCACGACGGGTGGCACGATCGATAAAATCTATTTCGACGCGCTGTCAGAGTTTAAAGTCGGTGAACCGGCTATGGATGCGATCCTGCGCGAGGCGAATGTTGGTTTTGACTATGATCTGACGTCTTTGATGAAGAAAGACAGTCTCGACCTGACGGATGAGGATCGGGAGAACATTTTTGAATCGGTGAAAGCCTGCGATGCAGGTCGAGTTCTAATTACGCACGGCACTGATACGATGGCGCAGACAGCGGAGCGCCTTCGTAGCATCGCTAATAAGACTATCGTGCTGACCGGCGCCATGCAGCCTGCACGCCTGCGTTCAACTGATGCGATTTTCAATGTTGGATTTGCGCTGGCGGCAACGCAACTCGCAGCGCCCGGAATCTATATCGCGATGAGCGGTCAGGTCTTCGAGGCCGGGTCTGTGCGTAAGGATCGCACAGCGGGCCAATTCGTTGCTGATTAAGCAAAGATTCCGCCCCTTGGTTTCGTCGCAGCGCGTCATAAATCTCCCACCAAGGAGTATTTTATGACTGACGCCCAAGACCCGGAACGTAACCGCTTTAGCGCGCGCCTTGGGCGTAGTGTCAAAGTCGGCACGAACTTGTCCGGTGCAGGCTTGTCCTTTGCGGCGAACACCCTGTTTGGCGGGGATAAGGGCGATGAGCGGATCGCCAAAGCGCTTGCCAGCGCTCTGGGCAAGTCCAAAGGTCCGCTTATGAAAGTTGCGCAGATGGTATCAACCATTCCGGACTTTTTGCCGCCTGAATATGCCAATGAACTCAGTAAGTTACAGGCGCAGGCTCCTGCGATGGGGTGGCCGTTTGTGCGTCGGCGGATGCGCGCTGAACTTGGACCTGATTGGCAGGAGAAGTTCTCTGAGTTTGGTAAAGAGGCGGCCCATGCTGCGTCTCTCGGGCAGGTTCACGCTGCAACCCTCCCGGATGGGCGTAAAGTTGCCTGCAAGCTGCAATACCCTGATATGTCGAGCGCGGTTGAAAGCGATGTTGGCCAGCTGAAAACAATGCTTGGCCTTTTCAAGCGATTGGATGGCAGCATCGATCCCTCCGAGGCGGTTGACGAGATCGGTGATCGCCTGCGCGAAGAGCTCGATTATGAGCGCGAGGCCAAGCACATGGCGCTCTATGGTGAGATCCTGCACGGCGAAAATTACGTGCGCGTGCCTGAGCCGATTGAGGGCTATTGTACCGACCGTCTGTTGACGATGAGCTGGGTCGATGGGGATGGCCTGCTCGCCTATGAGAACGCCGAGCAAGAGACTCGCAATACGATTGCGCGCAATCTGTTTTATGCATGGTGGAAGCCGTTCACCGGATATGCGGTGATCCACGGCGACCCGCACCTTGGGAACTATCAGGTGACCGATCAGGGCCATGGTCTGAACCTGCTCGACTTTGGGTGTATCCGCATCTTCCCGCCGAACTTTGTTGGCGGCGTCGTGAATCTGTACAAGGCGCTCCGCGATAATGATTTCGATGCGACGTTTGCCGCTTTTGAGAAATGGGGCTTTGAAAACCTGAGCCCTGAACTGGTCGAAGTGCTGCAAATTTGGGCCAAGTTTATTTTTGGTCCGATGCTGGATGACCGCGTCCGTACAATCGCTGATGGAATCAAGCCCGGTGACTATGGTCGCAATGAAGCGTTTGAGGTGCGTCGCCTTTTGAAAGAGCGCGGACCGGTAAAAATCCCGCGCGAATTCGTCTTCATGGACCGCGCCGCGATTGGTCTAGGTGCCGCCTATTTACGTCTGGGCGCAGAGCTAAACTTCCACCGTCTGTTCGAGGATAGCCTCGAAGGATTTGACGAAGCAGCCGTCGGCGCAAACCAAGCCGATATGCTCGCTAGGGTCGGACTGACAGCCACTCATTAATATCCGCGTTTTACAGCGCTAAATCGACAGCGTGATCTTGCCGAAATGTTGTTGGCTTGCCTGATGCATGAAGGCGGCGGCGATTTCATCCAGTGGGAAGTCCTTATCGAGGACCGGCTTGATGCCATTGGCTTCGATCGCGGCGATCATGTCTTCCTGATGCTTCGCAGAGCCGACCGTGATGCCCGACATGGTGAGGTTCTTGGAAAAGAATGCCGCCGTAGGAACTTCGCCGGAGACACCGGTCAGGACACCGATCAAAGAGATATGCCCTCCAACCCGGCACGCCTGTATTGACTGTGCCATTGTGCCCGGGCCGCCAATCTCGACGACTTCGTCAACGCCGCGTCCGCCGGTTAGCTCAAAGGCTTTTTTGCCCCATTCCGGTGTCTCTTTGTAATTGATGACGTGATCTGCGCCGAGGGCTTTCAGACGCTCCAGCTTCGCATCTGAGGACGAGGTCGCAATCACACGTGCCCCCGCAGCTTTTGCGAATTGTAGCGCGAAAATGGAGACCCCGCCTGTGCCCTGAGTCAGGACCCAGTCACCCGGTTTGACTTTATTTTCTACAAACATGCCGCGCCATGCCGTCAGCGCGGCGCAGGGCAGGGTGGCGGCTTCTGTGTAGGAGTAGCCTTCGGGCATGCGGGTGAACGCTGTCTCATACATGGCAACATATTCTGCTGCGAAGCCATCTGCGCCATCGCCGGGCACGCCCGCGAAACCTTGCGCGTCAATCTCGCCCGTTTGCCAGTCGGGGAAAAAGAGGCCCAGGACTTTGTCGCCAACTTTGAATTTTGTAACGCCCTCGCCAATCGCGACGACTTCGCCAGCGCCATCTGACATCGGGATACGCCCGTCATCGGTTGGGATGCCGCCCATCACGACGACGAAATCATGATAATTCAGGGATGAAGCGTGCACACGCACAAGCACTTGATGGGGTTTAAGGTCAGGCTGAGGACGCTCTTCGATCACCAGATTTCCGGGTCCACCCGGTTTCTTGACGGCTGCGACTTTCATGATGGTTCTCCCTGTTTTCTGTCAGAGACGGTGATGCCGCAAGGGGAAGTCAAGCGCATTCTGATCGGGTGCAGATCGTAACAGAAACTCTATTTCCCAAAAGGCGCTGACCTCTGTTATAAGGTCACGCATGATGGTTGGTGAGACTAAAACAGCGATGAGAGCAGATGCTTTCGCATGGGCGCGGTCCGCGACGCTTGCAGCGATTATCGTTGCCGCGACCCTCGTCGTTGCGAAGTTTTTTGCCTGGTTGTTCACCGGATCGGCGGCTGTCCTGGGCTCTTTGGCCGATAGCGGTCTTGATCTGTTTGGAAGCTTGGTTGCAGCCGGTGCCGTGCGCTACGCAGCGATGCCACCCGATGCAAATCACAAGTTCGGCCACCACAAGGCGGAGGCTTTGACTTCCCTCGGGCAGGTTGCCCTACTGGCTGCCTCTGCGACGCTGGTGGCGTGGGAGAGCATTCAGCGTCTTTTTAAGCCTCAAGCCATTGAAAATCCGGGTCTGGCGATTGGTGTCCTGGCCATGTCACTTGTTATGACGACAGCGCTAGTCATGTATCAGACCTATGCTTTGAGGCGGTCGGGATCTTTGATCGTAAGGGGTGATCGCGCCCACTATCTGGGGGACGTGATCGCGAATGGCGGTGCTTTGGCCGCGGTTGTTATCGGCGTATATTTCTCTTTCCCGCAGGCGGATGCGATTGCTGGGCTTCTTGCTGCGCTGTTCTTGGCTGGAGCCGGGTGGCAAGTTGCGCGCCGTGCCATCCCTCAGCTGATGGACGAAGAGCTGCCGGACAGCGATCAGGATATTATCAAGAACCTGCTTACCGATGATGGCGATGTGATCAGCTTCCACGCCTTGAGAACACGTCGTGCGGGTGGGCGTCGGTTTATACAAGTCGATATACAAATTGATCCGTCTCTCAGCTTCCGCGAAGCGCATGACATCACTGATCGAATTGAGCTTCGTATCGAGAGAGCCTTTCCGGATGCCGATGTGATTGTGCACCCTGATCCGGCCGGTGAAGCGCGCCTAGAGCGCCGCGTGGTTCAAGCGGCAGAATAAGGCCTCACCGCGCAATTGATATAGACACGGCGCCAAATCTTTGCGGGCCTGCTTGTCCAACAAACTCTTCGCTTCGATTCACATAGGTGAAAGCCACCTGCATATTTCCATTGTGGATGGCGATGCCCATTTGTGCATCGGCGACAATGGGTCGTCTTTGCTTTACGCTTGGGCCGTCGCGGAAGGAATTGCCATCCAGAAAAATATCGCGTGCGATGGCCCGGGCCTCAAACCCAGCGAAGATATAGCCGCCATAAGGGCGCTCCGGGTCAAAGACACCGGCGCCTGCAAGAGCCGGGCGAATACGCGGCGGTCCGAAATCAGCGTCCAGATCCCATCCCAAACGCGCAGTAGCCCCTAGGGCTGCATAGGTTCTGACATTGCCCAACGCGCCGCCACCATGAAGCGCGTAGTCGGTCTTCAGGCCAAGTGGCAGGCGATCGAAGCCTTTGTATCGGCGCATTCTTTGCGCAATGAGTTCGAAGCCTAACTCGTCACGCAGCTGCGCATCCCAGCCCTTGGGATCAACCTCATCAATAATAGCGTGCCATTCGCGCTGCACGAATTCACCGCCCGCAGATGGGCCGACGACACCGAGATTCATCTGGAGTACGTCTTGTACCATGCCATCATCCTCAAGCGGGGTCATGGCAACAGCTGTCGCAGAAACATAAAGCCAGCCGGCATAGGGGCGATCTTCCGGATCAGGTTCAACGCGGGAGATATCCTCCGGCGTAAAGATCGCATGAGATAGAGCAAACCCCTGGCGGATATCGGTTCTATCTAAGTCTAAAAGCGGTAAGCGACGCGCAACCCAAGCTAGTCCGGGCGTAACGCAGTTTTCTGGCCTTACCCGTTCAATACGCAATCCATTGGAGTAGTTGCGATCCGTTCCCCCGAAAATATCATTTTCAGAGGTGAGGGACCAAACACCCTCTGACGTCTCAGAACGTTCGCAATCCAGTGCTTCACGATCCTGTGCTTCAGACTGAGTACCCAACGAAAAAAGGGCCACCCAAAGGGTAGCCCCAAAAGTGAGCCGCGTAAGATATTTAGCGCTTGATGGTGAAGCTGACACCGGCAAAGTCCTCAATCTCGCTTGCGCCCATATTGCGCTCGCGATATTCGACTTCGCGTCGTATATAACTGAAAGAGAGTTCGCCATCCCCGCGTTGCAGGGAAATTCCAGCCTGCATATCGCCGACTGTGACCTTGTCGCGCAGAGCCATGTCATTCACAGACATGCCGATGGTTCCAGTGTTTGCATCCGGTTCCCAGACGAGCGCTTCGCCGTCAGCACCCGCGAAGAGATACCAGCTGCTGAGTGCGCGGCCTTCACCGCGTTTGTCGAAGTTCTGACCGATACGAACCTCACCACCGACACGACGCGTCGAGAAAGCCCCGTCCTGGGTAATGCTGAAGCGCGGGGCGATACCGACATCGAGGCGACCGGCCGGAGCTGACAATGCGATCTCACCGTTAAAAGCCCTCTGGTCTCGCGGAATGTCTATGAGTTGCTCCTGAACGCGCTCAGCTGCGATCGATGTCAACGTATCGCTACTAACAGGCGCGGGTCCAAACGTAACAATTGAATCTGTCTGCGCGAAATTCGGTGACGACGTCGTCGCAAGGCGTTCTATGCGGAGATCTTGGTCCGTCTGTGTCCAAACCGTGTTTGCCGTTATCGCAAGTGTAGGCCCGGTCATAGATTTGTTGTTGTTAGACGTCGTTTGGATGTCTAGCGTTTGTGTAGACGGCATAACTGAAGGTGCAGTGGATACAGATACGCATCCCTGACACGCTAGAGTTAGTAAGAATGTCGCCGTCACAGCAACCATTTGTCCCAAACCTTTCATCAGCAGCTCCCTGTCTGCCAATAATTTCGTCCCAGTGTGTTACTGTAAAATAAACACGTTGCTAAGTCGAATCATCAATATTTTTATATTTCTTAATGGGAAATCAGGGCGTAAATCCGATAAACCCCGTCACAATTACGCCTCAAGCGTCAAAATTGTTACCGGATAGGGTTAATCACAGCGTTATAAATCTTCATTTTTTCGATATCCAAGCGTCCTTTTCAGAAAATCCTTATCTAATTTGCGCCAATTCAGGCACATCCTGACCTCAGAAAGGGATGGTTTTCGGGTGAAATTGTCTTCCTTGAGTGATTTCCTGCCCTTGCGTAAGGAAACGGGGCCAATGCCCCTTTACTGTTCTGTCATAAAACTGGTTGACAGCATGCCGCACATCCAGTCATAAGATAAAGGCAAGTTTCTGGGAGGAAACGCTGCAATGACTTTACGGGCGCTACCTTTGGTGGCGCCCTTTTCTTTTGCAGGAATTTAGAGCATTCGCGCTGCGAGCTTTTCAACGTCGCGGCGCGAGTCCGTGTTGAGGGCTGACTGTAAAGTCAGCGCCCGGTCCTGCATGGTCCGGTCGAGCGCATTGGATGTGTCTATAGCAAGGGCGGCTTGAAGTGAGGTCTCTATCTCGCTGCGGTATTTTTTGGCATTCAAGGCCGCCAAGGCGCGCGCATATTGCCAGTGCGTTGAGGCATCAGCTTCATTGGTTGCAAGGGCAGCGGTGTAATGACGTCGTGCTTTCTTGACAGACGCTCCCATGACCGCAGCCCCCATGCTGCCGCCTCTGCGGACCACTTCAATGTTCCAGACCGCCATGAAGCCATGCGCATAGAAATTATTCGGATTGTCGTCCAGAACGGCTGTCGCGAGCTCCTTGGCCTCATCTCCCAGACCGCTTCGCATAGCTTCGCGGGTCGAGAGTGGACGAGCGCGAAGCGAGAGGGCAATCGCGAGCTGCAAGCGACCCTCTGCATGTAGCGGGTCCATATTAAGCGCTCGACGAGCAAGCGCCTCCGATTCCAGAATGAGGGCCTCGGATGGGTCGAAGTCAGATTCGGTCATCGCCAAAGCAAGCTTGGACCGTGCCGCGAAAGCAAGACCATCTGCCGTCTGCGTCGCTTCTGCCTCACTTGCGGCTTCAGCATATCGGCCATTGTCGAAATGAGTGTTGAAAAGACCCGGTGTAGCGAGGGCTTCGGTTGAGACAAGCAAGACGGAAAGAGCAAGAACAATATATTTCATACTCTACACTTAGCGCTGAAAAGCGACTCGCCCAACCTGAATTTGAATGCCTATAAAGCGGCATGGATATATTCGAAGCGGATCTTGTTGTGATTGGGGCCGGTGTGATTGGCCTGGCCTGTGCTCGTGCGGCGGCGCTGGCGGGCCGTGATGTGATCGTCCTGGAAGCTGAAAGTCTGATCGCCAGCCATACCAGTTCCCGCAATTCTGAGGTCATTCATGCGGGCATCTATTATGCAACCGGGTCCCTCAAGGCGCGCCACTGTGTCAATGGCCGGCGTAAGCTTTACGAATATTGTGCGAGCCACGGTGTGACAGTGAATAAATGCGGCAAGCTGGTCGTAGCGCATGCGGATGAAGCCGACGGCCTAAGCGGTATTCTCGAACGGGCAGAGGCGAACGGGGTCGAAGGCCTTTCCCTAATCGACGGCAATGCCGCGCGTGAGATTGAGCCTGCTCTGCACCCGGATATCGACGCGGCAATTCATTCGACCGTCTCGGGTATCTTTGACAGTCACGGCTATTTCCTGTCGCTTCAGGGCGAGCTGGAAGATCGCGGTGGCATGATCGCCTTTGAGACGCCTGTGCTTCGCGGCGAAGTTTTGGCGGACGGGGTCGAACTCGTCACAGGCGGGGACAACCCATCACGGATAAAAGCGCAGCACGTGATCAACGCCGCGGGTCATAATTCGATCACTCTGGCCCATGCGATTGAAGGCGCGCATGTCGCTGCACTGCCCACGCCACGCTATGTTAAAGGCAGCTATTTCACGATTATGGGCCGCACGCCGTTCTCGCGCCTGATCTATCCGATGCCCGGGACTGCCAGTCTGGGGCTTCATCTCACTGTTGATCTGGGCGGGCGGGGCAAGCTGGGCCCGGACGCGGAATGGTTGGACGAAGATGCCGTGCCGCCCTTCGATTACCGCGTCGATCCCGCGCGGGCGGAGCATTTCTACGCCTCCGTGCGCCGATACTGGCCGGACCTTGCGGATGGATCGTTGGCGCCTGACTATGCCGGGGTACGACCTAAGCTCGTTGGGCCGGGCGAACCCTCAGGTGATTTCAGGATTGAACACAGCGGCGCGCTGATCAATCTCCTCGGCATTGAAAGCCCCGGTCTGACCTCATCGCTCTCCATTGCTGAGCATGTTTGCGATCTGCTGACCTGAGCGGTTGCGCCCAACAAAGCCCACGTGTAATGAGCGCGTCTTGGACGGTTCGGTAGCTCAGCTGGTTAGAGCGCACGACTCATAATCGTGAGGTCGGGAGTTCAAGTCTCCCCCGAACCACCAATGCGATTAGGTATCTGTTTTTATTGAATTATCTTATAGAAATGTCCCCATTGGGACGAGTAGAATTACCTCAGTCTTCGCTAACGCACTGATTTAGTGTATTTTTATGCTTCTCTCTTGGGTCACCATATACTGAGCCAGCAGCTATATTTTTTGGTATGTTGTGTCATGCTTGAGACACTTGCGTGCGTGGTGGTGCGAAGCTCTTTTAAGTCCGTTCCATAGACTAGCGGCGTATTGGATTGACCTAAGACCCTTGGGTCCCTCACTCATAATGAGAATCTGGCCTACATAGTTCATAGTTTGAGGTTTGGCGAGCGCGTCGGGAGCGGTGCTCCCATCAAGCTCGAGCGACCGGCGCGCTGCGGGCGTGAGCCCGCCCAGCGATGAGTGTGGCCGGATATGATTGTAGTCGTGGCGCCAGCGCCCGAGTATCGATCGGGCATGGGCCAGACTATCAAACACTTCTTCGTTGAGGCACTCGTCGCGCAGCTTGTCATTGAAGCTCTCGACGAAGCCGTTCTACATTGGTTTTCCGGGGGCGATATAGTGCCAGGCAACCCTGCGCTCATTCTGCCATTCTAGGATCGCTCTACTGGTCAGTTCGCTGCCATTGTCACTGACAATGGTCTCTGGCTTGCCATAGAGCCGGATCAGACGATCCAACTCGCGAGCGACGCGCTGTCCCGAGATCGATGTGTCCGCAACAAGTGCCAGACACTCGCGTGTGAAGTCATCGATCACGGCGAGGATGCGGAAGCGTCTGGCGGCACTGAAGGTGTCTGACACAAAATCCAGACTCCAGCGTTTGCAGGGGCCGTCAGGGATCGGCATTGGCGTCCTGGTGCCCGTGGCGCGCTTGCGGCCTCGTCTACGTTTCACAGCCGGCCCTTCCTCCTTTTAAAGCCGTCTCAGCTTCTTTTGGTTCATCACTATAACCTCCCGCGCCAGCATCAGCTCGATCCGGCGATAGCCGAACCGTCGCCGCTCAGATGCGATCTCCCGCATTCGTTTGCGGATTTCTGGATTGTCCGGTTCGCGCTCGCGGCGAACCGTCTTCGGATCGACGCGCACCAACTGGCAGGCGCGGCGTTTGGACAGGCCATGTTTCGACATGGCCTTGAGAGCCGCTTCCCGCCGTTGCTAGGGCGTCGTCAGTTCTTTCTCAAGAGGTCTTTCAGGACAGCCTTGTCCAGTTCAGCCTCGGCGAGGAGGCGTTTGAGACGGGCGTTCTCGCTCTCTAGCGTCTTCAGCTTGCGGGCATCAGACACATCCATCCCGCTAAACTTGGCTTTCCACTTGTAGAAGGTCGCTGAGCTTATCCCATGACGGCGGCACATCTCCGATGTGGACATGCCGCGCTCCTGTTCTGCCAGGATCGAAATGATCTGTTCTTCGCTAAATCTGTTCTTTCGCATTTGCGTCTCCATTGTCAGAGACTCTCAATTCAAATGCGGGACCAATCGGGTCTCAGGTCAATAGAATTGAAGGGTTTGATACGCTCGCGGTGACCTCAATTTGGAAAGCCTCTGCGTCGTTAAGTATATTAGTGTTTGCCGGTCTTAATCGCTGTCATGCTGAAGCACATAAAGCTCTGGACAGAGCTTCAGCGTGATCTCTGAGATATTGTTTGGTCACGCTTGCTTCACTTGCCCATTGGAAGCCATGGCAAGTACCCGGGTAGACAATGAGTTCTGTCGCAATGCCGGCTTTCAACAGACGCTGCGCGTAGTCGATATTTTCATCGCGAAATAGGTCTAGCGCGGCAGTGCTAAGCCAGGTTGGAGGCAGTCCTTCCACGCTTTCTATTCTTGCCGGCACATAAGGCGCTTGGGGTTCCGATGCCCCCAGATAGTAGGACCAAGCGAGCTGATTGCGCTCCCGGGTCCAGACGAATTCGCCGGTGAGAGGGTCGCCCGGTTGGCTCTCACTGCCCGTCCGATCATCAAGCATCGGATAGGTCAGAAGTTGAAAACAGATCGAGTATTCGCCTTTGTCGCGGGCATGGATTGCGAGAGCCGCAGCGAGACCACCGCCGGCGCTTTCACCGCCTACGGCAATTCGATCCGTATCGATGCCTAATTCGTCTGCATTCTGATGCATCCAAGCCAGCGCCGAATAACTGTCGTTTAGCCCGGCCGGGACCGGGTGTTCTGGCGCTAGGCGATAATCAACTGAAACAATCACGATGCCAAGCTGACCCGCCAATAATACGTTGTGTTGATCGGACCCCTCAGCGGAGCCAAGAATGTATCCACCACCATGTAAATGTAGATATGCCCCCGACTTGGCTGCTGATCTCTTGGGCCTGTAGACGAGGCATCGCACATCCGGATCATCTGGATCGAGTGCGGGAATATGAACCTCTTCTCTGACAACGCCTTGCGCGTCTGCGTCCGCGAGTTGCACCATTTGTGCAGCGACTTGTCGAATGAGCGGTAGGCCTTCCTTTTCGAGCGAGACGTCCGGAAACGCCTCCAGAGCGGGCAGGATTTCCGGGTCGAGTAGGGATTTCGTGGATATCATGTTTCAATCACTGCGGCGATTTGATCTTCTTCGACGACTTCGCCTTCTGAAAGGTGCATCTCGCTTAGCGTGCCGGTTGCCGGAGCTGTGTAGGGGACTTCCATCTTCATCACTTCGAGGATGAAGATTTCCTGTCCCTCGCTGACTGTCTCGCCAGCTTTGGCAAGCACTTTCCAGACGGTGCCTCCGGTTTCCAATTCGACTTGATATTTTGCCATAGGGTGTCTCGATTGTGGTTATGGAATGAAGGGCATCGCGCTTGGACCGAGAAGGTGCTGCAAGCCCGGCTGAACGTTATCGAGCCAACGGCACAGCATGGGACGTGTCTCGCGCGGATCGATCAGTTCGTGCACAGACAAGGCCTCGCCGCGCGGAAAGGGCGATTGACGCGCGGCAAGCTGTTCTTCCAACTCCTTGCGCCTCGCATCGGGATTCTCAGCGGCCGCGATCTCGCGGTGGAAGGCGACGGCAACGCCGCCTTCGACGGGAAGGGGACCACTTTCTGCCGATGGCCAGGCGAGCGTGTAGGCCTGGGGTCCGTAATGGGCGGCCTGTGCAACGCCGAAGCTGCGCCTAACCATGATCGAGGCCCAGGGGATCGTTGTCAGCGCCGTGGTCAAAACCGTTCTGGCCCCATGCCTGATCGTGGCTTCCTTTTCCGCTTTTGAGCCAATCATGAAGCCTGGCTCATCCACGAAGGCGACCATGGCCAGATGGAACGTCTCGCAAAGCCGGATGAAGCGCTCTGCCTTTCGTGCGCCATCTGCTGTCATGGAGCCTGCGAGATGGCGACCATCATTGGCCCAGATGCCGACAGGTTGTCCATTCAGACGCGCGAACCCAGTAATCTGGCTGCGCCCATATCCTTTGCCGATTTCGAAGAAACTGTCCTGATCGACAACCAGTTTTACGGCCTTGCGCATATCAAATGCCCGGCGCCGCTCACGTGGGACAATGTCGAGAAGTGCCTCTTCCATGCGATCAACCGGGTCATCACAGGCGGTAATGGGCGCGAGCTGCCAGACATTATCAGGCAGGTAGGACAGGAATGTCTTTATCTCAGCGAGCGCCGCCTTTTCATCCGCTGCCCCATTATCGACGGTCCCATTCTTGGTGTGTACTTGCGGGCCGCCAAGCTCATCCTTGGTCAGTTTTTCACCCATAGCGCGTTCCACTACGGCAGGTCCTGCGACTAGAACTTGAGCCGTCGATTTCGACATCACCGAGAAATGCGACGAGACCAAACGTCCTGCGGGCAGTCCTGCGACCGCGCCCAGCGCAGCGCTCGCGACTGGCGCATTCAACAGCGTTTGCGCGACAGATTTAAATCGCGATGGCGCAAAGACGGGTCCGGGCAGGCTAGGGCCACCGCCGCCACCGACACTGCCGCCTGCGCCTTCGTGCAGTCGGACCAGTGGCAGTTTATATTGCAGCGCCAGATCTTCTGTATAAACGGATTTGCGAAGGCCTGCGGGTGACGGCGATCCGCCCTTGATGGTGAAATCCTCGCCACCGACAATGACTTTCCGATCGTTGATCTTTGCAAAGCCCAAAACGAAATTGGCGGGCGTAAAGTCGAGCAGCTCGCCATTCGCGCCGCGCTCTGATCCACCAGCGCCTTTTCCGATCTCATCGAAACTGTCCGCATCGACCAGTTCGGCAATCCGCTCGCGGATCGTCAGTCGACCTTTTGCATGCTGCTTCGCAATGCCCGCTTCACCGCCCTGTTGGTGGGCCAGTGTGCGGCGCTTGGAGATTTCATCAACTTCCGGTTTCCAGCTCATGTCGACACTGTTGCCGTTTGTACATGTGCTGTCAAAATAGATGTACTGGGCGCCCTTATGACGGCTTGTCACTCATCGTCCCTTATCCTATTCGCCAACGAGTTATTTTTCTGCTTCTATCGGTTTCGACTGAGACGACAGCACAGTGACTGGGATTAATAATGCCTCAAAAAACAGCTCGGTTTTTGCGTCATGCTCATGCGGCCCCTAAGGCGCTTGCTAAGAACGCACGCCATCAGTTTGCAGCAGCCCACGCCTTGTTGGTGTTTCGAACCGGGGCGATCTATTCGCTGATTCCAAAGAATGGCTGTACCAGTGTGCGATACAGTCTGGCCGTGGCGAACGGGTGTATAAGAGGGCCAGACCAATTTCATTGGGTGCATGAGAACAATGCGACGTTTCAAGCAGATCTTCGTGAGATTGCTTGCGCACCTTTCACCTTTGTTGTGCTGCGCCATCCTCTTGAGCGCCTCGCAAGTGTCTATCTTGATAAGATTGTCTCACGTGAAGAAGCGTTTTGGACAATTTTCGACGTGCAAGAACGTCAGGGAGAGCCGGACGACCTCACGTTTCGAAAGTTTGTTGAAATCTTGAAAAGCCCGCTAGTGCTCAATAGTGATATTCACTGGCGTCCTCAGGCAGACTTCCTCGTATATGAAGAATATGATGCGTATATTGCTTTGGACGGCCTTACCAAAGCCGCTCCCATGTTGGCAGAGAGAGCGGGGTTGGACTTACTCGATGCACGTCAACTGTCGCGACACGGCAATGACCACTATCAAACTGTTGAGGAGGGATGTCACGCAGATCTGTCTCCATACGACATCAGGGCGTTGCGTAAGGAAGGGAAAACAATCCGCCATTCAGATCTTTATGATGATTCCCTACGCCGATTGGCCAAAGACATCTACGCAGGCGATATTAAGCTGTTCAACGAAAAGATTGGTATGAAATAGCCACAACAGCAGCAGTGTTAACTTTGTGGTAGATATGGTGCGGCCGAGAAGACTCGAACTTCCACGGGATTATCTCCCACAGCGACCTCAACGCTGCGCGTCTACCAATTCCGCCACGGCCGCACTCTGATTTTTGCTCTTTGATATGAGCGAAGTGGGCATATACGCCGCACAAATGATTTTGTGAAGCGGTGTTGGGCTGTGATCTGCAAGATTGGTGTTTTCGCTCAGCGCGGTTTTTCAGCCAGGTCCCCAATGTCTAGGATTGGCGCGGCATCCAGGTCTTCAGCATCGAGCAGAGCGGCAACGCGTTCTAAAGCTGACACCAACATAGACTGATGCCAGTCGGGTAGCGTATTGAACCGGGTTTCAAACGTGTCCTGTAACAAGTCCGGCGCAGACTTGATGACATCCTGACCGGCAACCTCCAGAGAGAGCCAGACGCGGCGGCGATCTGTGTCGCAGCGGCGGCGCGAAATCAGATCGCGAGCAACCAGCTTATCAGCAAGGCTGGTAATCGTCGCATGCTTGAGTTGGGTCAGTTTAGAGAGCTCGCCTGCAGAGGTTTCGCCCCTCTCGCTTAGGATTTGCATGACGAGAAGCTGCGATGGCGTCAGGCCCGCCATACCGGCGAGGCGCTTCGAGGCCTGCTCTGTGCGACGCTGAATTTGGCGCAGCGCGATGAGGGCATATTCGGAGCGTTTTGTCATGGGAGGGCTCCTCTATCAGATTGTGCGAGCGGGCCAAGCGCTGATTTGAGCGGATCAAGATATGGCTCGAACGGGCGCCATTGGCCTTGCCCTTTGCGATTGAGAGGCTGGCGAACCTGTTCGGAACTCGCGGTGCGCACGGCGCGATCGGTTTTATGAAAATCAATGCAGGCTTGTTCAAACGGCAGGCCGCAATGCTCCAGGATGCGGCGGACCTGACCTTCCAGATCATCCAGAACGTCTTCGTGCTGGACGCGCAGGATACGGCCTTCAGGCAGCACAGCGCTCCAATGGTCCATCAGGTCGATATAGGCGCGGTAATATTGGCCGATCTCTTCTAGGCCGTAAGTAAACTCCTGACCCTCAGCAAAGAGCTGTTTGAAGCCTGACCAGCAACAATCCATCGCGTCGCGCCGCGCATCGATAATCGTGGCGTTTGGCAGAATGAGATGGATCAGGCCGATATGCCTGAAATTGTTGGGCATCTTGTCGGTGAAGAAGGGCGCGCCGCTGCGATGAATGCGCGTGTTTTCGATATAATCACGGCCTAGTTCGGAAAGCTGTTCTGCGCTGAGATCGTGCAGGATACGGGGATAGCGGTCGCGTTCAGTGAGTTGCTTTCGACCGCGCAATCGGTGCGCGAGGGACAAGATATTCGGGAGCTCCAGCGTGCCGTCGACCTGACTGTGCGATGCGAGGATTTGTTCGATCAGGGTTGAGCCTGCACGCGGTAGACCGACGATGAAAATCGGATCGAGCGAAGGATCGCCTTTGCCTGACTGCGCGATGAAAAGATCGGGCGCGCAGTGGCGTTTCTGAGCCTCGATCTCTTCGCGCATTTGCTCTGTCGTGTAGCGGGTCTGTTGGCGTTTGAGCGCGTTGCCTTGCTCGTAATGACCGAAAGCTTGCCCGTAATCGCTCCGGTCCTCGAATGCTTTTCCGAGCGCGAAGGCGATGTGCACGCGTGACATGAAGCTGAGATCCGGATTGTCGCTCGCGGCCTGCATGGTGGCCAGATCATCATCGCTGAAGCGATAGGTTTTGAGATTAGCGAGCGCGTACCAGGCGTCGCCATGATCCGGATCGGTGGCAAGTGCTGCGCGATAGGACGCCACTGCATCGTCTGATCGCCCATAGGTCTTGAGGGCATGCCCGCGTGAGGTCAGCGTGGCTGGATCATTCGGAATCTTCTCTAGGACTTTATCAAAAGCGTCGAGCGCGGCGTCATAGTCACCGGCCTGCATGCTTTCAATTGCAAAAAGAGATTGGAAAACAGGGCTCTTTGGGTCGGTTTTGAGAAGATACTTGGCCTGTTCCAGTGCGGCGGAAAATTTCTGACGTTTGCGCAGAACCTGAATGTGATCAATGCGCAATTGGGGATTGTCCGGTGCCAATTCGATAGCTGTCTCTAGTAGGAAATCAGCATCTTCGTGAACGCCCAAACGCGATCCAATATCGGCAAGTAGGCGCATACCCTCAATGTCGCGGGGTTGCTTTTTCAAATAAGCTCGCGCGATTTCCTCGGCGCGAAAGATGCGTCCTTCGTGCAGATGATTGGTCGCCGCGAGCAGGGGCTTCGGCAGCGATTGGAGGCGGGTGAGTTGCGATCTTGCTGCACTCGCGAGCCCGCGCTCTCCGCGTTGCTCGTGAAGATCAATTTGCGCCTGCCATGACGCCGTGAGGACCGGATTATGGCGTGTTGCCAGTTGATAAGCCTTGAGGGCGCGATCCATCTCACCTTGCGCTTTTAGAAGATGCCCATGTTCCTGATAGGCCCGACCAAAATCGGGGGCTGTGCGTTTCAGCGTCACGAGATGGGTTGTAGCTGTCACTAACGCTCCTGCATAGCGCGCAGCGACCGCAGCCATGTAGAGCGCATCCTGATCGTCAGGTGTTTCGACGAGTAAAGTTTCTGCCAACCGCAAGGCTTCATCAAAACGCCCGGCTTTCAGCGCGGCTTGCGCTTGTTTCAGGGGCTCAGCGTGGGAAGCTTCAGTCTGGGGCATCGGTTTATACAAAGGCAGCGTCCTGAGGGATCAAGACGCTGCTTTTCGATTTGGTGAAGATGGTGCGCGTTTAGAAATCATAGCCGACGCGCAGACCAATTGTGCGTGGGCGCATCGGTGTGACACGCTCCCGGTCATTGACGAAATTATTGCTAAGCTCGGCATACTCGTTAGTGACATTGGTCGCGAAGAGTTCCGCCGTCCAATTATCGGCTGTGACACCGAGTGACAGGTTGGCGACAACGTAGCCGTCAATATCGGCGGCGTTGATCTCGATAATGTCGCTGCGGCTATCATCTGAGAAGACGATTTGCGGCATGATGTGCGCGGTCAGGCCTGAGCCGTCGATCGTATAGTCAAGGTCCCATTCATAACGCGCGCGGAGGTTGCCCTGATATTCCGGTGCGAAGGCGAGTGAACCACCTTGGATCACGTCATTGGTCGGTGTCAGAACCTCTGTAATCTCTGTATCAAGGAATGAGAACGCACCGGCGACGGTTAGACCTTCGACTGAGTATGGAGCCCATGTGAAGTCACCCTCAATGCCGCGGATTTCGGCGTTGGCAGCATTATCAGAGAAGAACAGGTTCGTGATCGACGGATCGAAAATCGTCGTCTGAAGGCCCTCAATTTCTACGAAGAAAGCGGAGCCGTTGAAGCGTAGAGAGTTATCGAACAGCTCTGTTTTCCACCCAAGTTCGTAATTCTTCACTTCGTCTGTGTCGACCGAAAACGGAACACTGAAGGTGCCCGATGGGTTGGTTGCCCCGCCCGGACGATTAAGGAGGCCGGGACGGAACCCTTCCGAGTAAGTTGCATAGAAGAGCAGATCATCGCTCGGCGTATAGGTACCCGTCAGTTTGTAGATCACCCCATCCGTCGCGGCCTTATCCGGTGCGCCGAAGGTGTTATTCGCTGCAAACTGGGCGGAGATATTCGTCCCGAAGGATTGGGAATCTGTGCTCGCACCCAGATTGCCGAAGGAAGAGTTCGCTGACCCTAACAGGTCGACCTCAACATCGTACCAGCGTGCCCCGAAAGTGACCGCAAACTGGTCGCTTATATCGAACGTCGCTTCGCCAAAGAGGCCCAATTGTTCATCGGTGCGTAAGACATCATTGCGGAAGATCACGCCTTCGGGGAAAGGACCGGGATCACTGAAATAGCCCGGTGCGGCATTGCCGATTTGACCTGTGACAGATGTATTCGTCAGCGGGAAGTTCGGCCCGAAGCCCTGAACGCCGTTAAAGCCCATGACGAGTTCTGAACCGGGATAGGTAAAGTCATTGACTTCCTGCAGCTCAAGATCGCTGTAGAATCCGCCAAAGGTTGCGCGGAAGCGATTTTCCGCGGGCGTGTTGAAACGCAGTTCGTGGGTCTGAACTGTTGTCTCGGTGAAAGAGTCCACGAAAAGATCCGGTGCCTGACATGTGCCTGTTGGGCCCGCTGCACCGGGATAAGAGACCGAACCATCACAGATGTAATAAGGCAGGTACTGACCGACGAAGAGATAGTCTGAATAGTCGACCGTTTGATCCGTCGTGCGCTCCGTATACGCGCCGGTATAGAGCGCTTCAAGCATGCCGAGGCGGCCTTCTAGGGTCCATGACGTATTGTCGAATTCGTCTTCAAGCGTGTCTTCGGTGAAGCGCACAATGTCATAATCGTCGAGTTCAGGATCGGCGAAGAAAACACCGTCAGCCTCAATCTGCTGCTGCGCATGCGTGATCAGAAGGCTCCAGTCCTGATTGAAGTCATACTTACCAGCGATGCGGAAACCGGCATAGGTCGTGTCATTGATATTATTGTCGACGATGCCTGAATTATTGGCCGAAACGAACGTCACATTGGAGAGGTCGGCACCCGCCTGAAATCCGTTCCGGTTTGCAGAAACTGGAACGCCATTCGCGCGCACTGTCCCCGCCGGGCGGAAGCGTGCGGATTCAGAGACGTCCAGTGTGCCACCGACATTATCGATATAGCCGCCCTGATTATCGACATAGACAACCCCGCGAAGGGCGAACTTGTCGCTGACAGGCACGTTCAGCATCGCTTCGACGCTATTGCTCATATCGCCGCCATCTGTGAACGAGGTTGAGGCGCGCAGAGACGCGTCCACACCGTCAAAATTCGGCTTGTTGGTGATGAGACGGACCGTACCAGCTTGCGAACTCGCACCGAACAGCGTGCCTTGCGGACCGGAGAGAACCTCAACGCGCTCAAGATCGGTTGCGTAGACATCAAGGTTACGTCCTGGCTGGGCCAGCGGTTGTTCGTCGAGATAGAACGCGACATTGGGCGCGAGCCCTGCGACGCCTGATGTCGTCAGGTTTGGTGTCGTGGAGGCGAGGCCACGAATGTAGATCGTGTTTTGTCCGGGACCTGACCCACCTGCGGTGACACCCGGAAGCTGAACCAGATAATCTGTAAATGTGCTGACGCCGAGTGCTTCGAGCTCCTGTTCGCCCAAGGCATTCACTGCGACCGGGATCGACTGGGCGGTTTCAACACGTTTTGTTGCCGTGACTGTCACCGTCTGAAGGCGTCTGCGTTCCTCCTCCGGCTCAGCTGCGTCCTGTGCGCTTGCGGTGCTCGCAAACAGGCCTGCAATCGCGATCACGGAAACGCCGCTCATAAGTCGATACATATTTGATCCCTCGGTTTGTCTGAGCCGCAAGAATCACGACGAGACTTCACTCGCGTCTGATAACAAATGCTTCGATGCTTGAAACATTATTAGCTGTGTTTGATCTGCCCTTAACCAGATAAATCCCCGTTGTGTGCTATATTTATCTCAGTTTGCGCACTGTAAATGACGATAGATTACAGTTGTCTGTCAGCAAATCCTTTGAAGGCCGACGCAATTCGTGCATGTTCGCTAGAACAGATGGGCGAGGCATATGTCGGAACTTCCAACATCAGAGATCAGCGATCTCGAGTATGAGACCGAGTACGAAATCGGTCAGGACAATGTCGAGGTTATGGGCCTAGATGTCCATAATCCGGTCTTCTTTCTGGCCGCATCGCTTGTCGTTTTGTTTTCGGCGCTGACGCTGATTTTTCCTGATACGGCGGGCAGCATCTTGTCGTCGGCGAAGGCTGGGACGCTCAATTCCTTTGATTGGTTATTTGCTGTAACGCCGGTACTGATTTTCGCATTCTGCTTGGCGCTTTGCCTGTCGCCGCTCGGGCGTATCCGCCTTGGGGGACCAGAAGCTGCACCAGAATTCCGGATGCTAAGCTGGATCGCCATGCTGTTCGCCGCCGGTGTCGGTGTAGGCTTCATGTTTTATGGGGCAGGGGAGCCGCTTTCCTATTTCTACGGCGCCTATGGATACGCGACCCCGGCCTACGATGTGCCGCTGAACGCGGTGCCAGGTTCAGCCGAAGCAGAACGATTGGCCTTCAGTGTAACGATTTTCCATTGGGGCCTCGCGCCTTGGGCAATCTATGCCGTTGTCGGTCTGGCGCTTGGGTATTTCGCGCATAGCAAAGGCCTCCCACTCTCCATTCGCTCTGCCTTTTATCCTCTTCTTGGGGAACGGATTTGGGGATGGCCCGGTCATCTGATTGATTTGATGGCCGTGGTTTCAACCGTGTTCGGTCTCGCGACAACGATCGGCATTGGCGGAACCCAAGCTGCGGCTGGAATTGCCTATGTCACCGGAATAGAAGCCGGGCTTTGGCTGCAAATTGCATTGATCCTGACGATGACAGCCTTAGCGGTTGTCTCGGTTCTGCGTGGACTGGATGGCGGGGTCAAGCTGCTCAGCAATATCAATATGACCATCGCGTTCGGCCTGCTTCTTTTCGTCATGATTGCGGGTCCAAGCCTCATGATTGTGACGGGGCTTGGTCAGAATCTGATCGCCTACTTCGCGGATATGCCCGCGCTAACCAATTGGGTCGGGCGCGAGGACAAGGTCTGGTTCCATGACTGGACGATCTTCTATTGGGCGTGGTGGATTTCATGGTCACCTTTTGTCGGCATGTTCATCGCGCGCATCTCCAAAGGGCGCACTGTGCGCCAATACTTCGCGGTCGTCCTGCTTGCACCCTTCACGATTTGCGCGATCTGGTTCACCGCATTCGGTGAGACAGCGATCTTTCAGGCGACCAATGATATCGGTGCACTGGCCGGAGGGCTAGGTGAGAGCGGTGGTTCGGCGACGGCGCTCTTCAAGATGCTGGAAGCGCTGCCGTTCGGCATGGTGACCTCAGTGATCGCGATTGTTCTGCTCATTGTTTTCATCGTGACATCTGCGGATTCTGGCGCGCTTGTGATTGATACGATTACCTCAGGTGGCAAGACTGACGCGCCCGTGATTCAAAGAGTGTTTTGGGCGTGCATGATCGGGATCACGGCTTCAGCGCTCCTCTATGGTGGAACAAGCACGAGCGCGCTTTACACACTGCAGGCTGGAACCATTACGGCAGCCCTTCCATTCACTGTCATCCTGCTCGCCTGTTGCGTCAGCCTCTATCTCGGGATGCGCGAAGAGCACCGCACGATACAGGCCGTGCAGGAGGCTGCACCAGCCGAATAGTGCATATGACGCATGGGCGAACGCAAGCCCGGCTCTATTGTCGCGCGCATGTCAGTTTTCGAAACGCCGGTGACCGGACCGATTGATAAATACGTGTTTCTCGCCGACCGTCATCTGCGGCTGATTTCGGTGTTTGACGATACCAGTTATGACCGCGCTGACGCGGACATGCTATCGCCGCCAATGCGCCAGCATCTGGCGAAACTCCTTGCAAAAAATGGCTTCAAGCAAAGCTCTGGAACGGTCTTCAAGAACAAGGCGCTCAACGTAAAATGCATTATTCCGAAAGCGCACGCGCTGGGCGCATCGCCGTTTGACGTGACCCGGTTTACGCCTCGCGGAGATAATGACTTTTATGTCCTAACGCCGACACAGACGGCCTGTTTCTTCATTGATAATTACGGATTGCAGGATGCGTTCGACCGCGTTGTGGACCTGATCCGAAGGCAACCGATCAACATCCTGAAAATCTCAGATTATCTTGAGCGCAAGCCCCATCACCGCGATTTCATGAGCGCGATTAACCAATTGAGTGGCATCCAGAAAGAAGCTGTCGCAGATGACAAGCTGCGTTTCATGAAAGCACTCGGATAAGTTTACCCCTTTATAGGTGATTGAGACTAAACGGCTTGAAGCACACGCGCCGGGAGACAAGCGATGGCCGAACAGGATCAGCCGCAAACATTCTTGCAAGGCCTCGAAATTATGGCTGATCAGGCTAAGCCTGAAGGCTTAAGTCTGCACGCGATTTTCGACCAGTTGAACGAGCGCGCTTTCGGCGCAGCACTGTTTTTGCTGGCGCTTCCTTGTGCGATCCCGTTTCTTTATCTCGTGCCGCAAATTGTCTCTTTGCCGATGATGGCCTTAACGCTGCAAATGCTGGCGGGACGCGAAGAGCCTTGGCTGCCGGAGAAGTTCGGTAGCCGTAAAATTGATAAAGCGGGCCTGACCCGGATGGCGAGCTTTGGCCGAAAATGGTTCGGCTGGCTGGAACGCGTCAGCCGACCGCGTTTGACGTGGCTGACCGGGCACAAGGCCGAGCGTGTGATAGCGCTGTTTCTGACCGTGTTCTGTGCCTCAATCCTGGTTCCGTTACCGCTGACGAACACAACGCCAGGAATTGCCGTGGCGATTGCTTGCTTTGGCCTAATGTCGCGCGATGGGATCATGGTGATCCTAGGTGTCGTGATTGGAACGCTTTGGGTCTCTCTTCTCCTGTTCGGAATCATTTTCTTTGGCACAGTGATTTTCGAGCTTGGGACACGGGAGTTTTTAGGCCTGCTGTTTGGCAGCGACGGGGCTTAACTCAAGTGCCACAGCACACCGCGCAAGGTTGACGCAGTGACAAAACCGATTTTGTGAGGCATTCTCACCACCCGTATAAGGCGAGTGATGTGATAAAGCTAATAAACCCATACTTGCAAACGTGGCGATGGCCTGCGCTGGCTTTCCTGGCAAGCATTGCAATCTTGGGTGCTGCGCACGGGTTTGAGGTCTTCGGCCTTATGGCACCGTGTCCTCTCTGTTTGCGTCAACGTGAAGTGTATTGGGCAGCAGCAGCAATGGCTGCGACGGCTTTGATCCTGTGGCAGTACCGTCAGAACCCGCGCTTCCTGTTCGCGATCAATATCATGCTCGGGCTTATTTTTGTCACCGGCGCGGTTGTGGCAGGGTATCATGCAGGCGTTGAATACGGCTTCTGGTCGGCGCCTTCGGGTTGTGGTGTGGTACAAGCCGTCGATCCACTGGCTATTGATGATTTGTTGAGCGCGATTGATGAACCGCAAGCTGTGCCGAGTTGTTCAAGCGATCCGTGGGAAGGCCGCTACGGTTTGTCTATGGCAGGGTGGAACATGGTGATGCAAATCGGGCTGGCATTCATGAGCTTTCGTGCGGCCGGCGTCACATTTGATCGTGGTCCTATCCCGGCCCTAGCGGAGTAGGACGTAAGCTAGAACGAGGCTTAGGCCCGCACCAAGTGTCGGCCAGACCCGCAAGTCCCGATACCAGTTTGGCAAGTCATCGCTACCCCGATCCCAGACGTACAATCCCGCAAAAAGGACAGCGAGCGCGAGAAATCCTTCCGGTCGTGAGGGATAACGAAAATACAGTCCGACGATCAGCCAAGCGAATAGAGGCGGCACGATAGAGACGAAGAGCACGAAACCCGACGGCGTCTCATTCCGCCCAATCTCTACGCCCCAGCGTATGCCCGCAACAAAGCTCGAAATCACCGCGCCATATATCAAAAGCCAGAGCGCAAATGTGATCGACAGCGCTATGTCTTCGCGAAACCAAGCAACTCCCGCGCTAAGCCCGATAAAAGGCAAAATCCCGGCAAGCGTGAGAATGAGCGGAGCGGTCGGTGTCGTCTTGAACATGGCAAATCAGTTCAATGATATTCATGCTGCGTCAATGGGCTTGTGTTAATCATACGCCATGCCGCGACAGACAATTGCTCTACTGATTGCCATTTATGCGATTGCTTTCGCGTTTGGAGCTATGGCTGCAATCCGCTGGCCCAGCATCATGATGATGCTTGCTTTCACGATCGAGGCCGAGGCCATGCAGGCCGTTCCGGACGTGAATTGGCGCGAGCTCGGCATCGCTTATGGGGCACCATACTTCCTCGCCGCGCTTTGTTTATATGCCTCAGCAATGATGGTGTCTCAACGTCGCCGGGGCGGTGTTTTATGGTATGCTATGGGCTGTGTTTCAGGCTTTCCTTGTGCATTCTTGGTTGATTTCGAGGCAGGCTGGTGGCGCGATCCGGGGGTCTGGGAAGGCGCTGCGATTGGGGGTGCAGCAGGCGCTGTTTTACTGGGTATCGCCGTCTGGATGCTTCGCGGACGTTCGGAAAAACAGGAGCCTATGTCTGAATCGGAAATTGCCGCAGAAACCCCACAGGTAAGTGATTCAATTCCGGTTACACCTGCGCCTGAGCGAAAACAGAAACCCAAGATCAGACGCCGTGTTCCGCCTGCGATTGCACAACAACGTGCGAGATGGGCGCGGGAAGGTCGTGCCATGCGGGTCCGTGAACAAAGGCGTTCAAAACACCTTTGAGTGCTGTCGTATCATTGTCGCCGCTTGACACCACGCCTTTCCATCATCCCATAGGCGCATGAGCGCCAAACGCCCTCTCTCGAAAAGAATCGGTTTCTGGGCCGGCCCGGTTTTGGCGGCCATCATGCTGGCGGTCGGAGCACCCGAAGGTTTAACGTTCGCCGCTTGGGGCACCGGTGCTCTGATGGTCTGGATGGCAATCTGGTGGGCAACTGAACCGATCCCGATCCCGGTCACGTCGCTGCTACCGCTCATCGTATTACCCCTGATTGGGGCAGGCAGTCCGAATGCGGTCGGCGCCGCCTATGCTCACCATATTGTTTTGCTATTGCTGGGTGGCTTTATCCTAGCGCTTGGGATTGAGCGTTGGGACCTGCATAAGCGCATCGCCCTGAATGTCGTTTCCGTGGTCGGAGGATCGACTCGCGCATTGATCGGTGGGTTCATGCTCGCGACCGCGCTCCTGTCCATGTGGATTTCAAACACGGCCACGACTCTGATGATGGTGCCGATTGCCTTGTCCGCGGCAGCAGCCCTGCGTGCAGAGGACAATCGGTTCACCGTCGCACTCCTGCTAGGCGTCTGTTATGCGGCTTCGATTGGGGGCGTTGCGACACCGATTGGCACTCCGACAAATCTGATCGCGATGGACTGGTTACAAGAAAATGCCGGGGCAAAGATCGGATTTTTGGAATGGATGACCTTTGGGCTTCCTGCCGCTCTGCTTTTGGTGCCAGCGGCGTGGTCGGCCGTCACAAGAGGATTAGGGCGCCTAACTGATGCGGATGGCGCTGTGCAGGCCGTCCGCACTGCCCGCGATGACCTTGGGAAGATGACAGGCCCGGAGATCCGCATCGCGCTGATCTTCGCCTTGATTGCAACGCTCTGGGTTGGCCGTCTCTGGTGGGTCCAGCTCTCCGCGTCGCTCGGTTGGGATACCCTCAGCGCTTATAGTGGCGCGCAAGTCGACATGATGATCGCGATTTTCGGCGCCGTGTTAGTCTTTATCATCCCCGCAGGATCGGGGCACGGGCGTGCGCTCCTGTCCTGGGAAGAAGCCGTCAAACTCCCATGGGGCGTGTTGCTGCTGTTTGGCGGAGGGATCGCACTAGGGCGAGCTGTGAGCAGTACAGGACTATCGACATGGATTGGGGAGCAGCTTTCCATCATGGGCGGGTGGCCGCCGCTTCTGTTTATCGCCGGGGTCGTCGCTCTTGTGATTTTCCTGACGGAGCTGACCAGTAATGTCGCGACCATGACGACGCTGGCCCCCATTCTCGGCGCCCTTTCTGTTGGCGTCGGTGTCGCACCGGAAAGCCTGCTAGCACCGGCCGCGATTGCAGCGAGTTGCGCGTTCATGCTGCCTGTCGCTACCGCACCGAATGCGATCATCTATGCGACCGATGAAGTCACCATCGAACAGATGATGCGGCGGGGCCTTGTGATTAATCTGATTGGAATTGGTGTGATTACGGCGATCGGGTTCTGGCTCGCGCCTATGGTGCTCTAGCGTTGCCGTTTCAGATCAAGTCGAACAATCCTCATCGAGTTCGCCGAAGCCATCTTCAATTAAAGCTTCAACTTTATCGAGCGCTATTTCAGCCGATGGCCCGCTGGCACTAATCATAATGTCTGTGCCGAGCGCGGCTCCTAAACATAAAAGGTCCATTATGGAGCGCGCGTCAGCCGTTTCACCGTCATTCGTGATCATAACCTTCGTGGGAAGCGTTGCCGCAAGCTTGGCCAGTTTCGCCGATGCGCGCGCGTGCAACCCCTTACGGTTCGAGATTGTCACAACGCGCTTGAGGTCGCTATCGCTCATTTGGCTTTGCCGAAGGCCTCTGAACCAATTCGGATATAGCGTTGTCCCGCATCAGCAGCCGCCTGCGCCGCCTCGCTCAAGGTCAGCTCTTCGCGGATCTGCAAAAGGTGGATGAGCATAGGCAGATTAACGCCGCCGACCACGTCGACCTTTCCCGGTGCCAGATTGCTGAGCGCCAGATTGGACGGGGTCCCCCCGAACATATCAGTCAAGATGATGACGCCTTTTCCGCTATCGCAAGCTTTCACCGTCTCGCGAATTTGATCGCGGCGCGCATCAATATCGTCTTCAGCTTCAATCGATATCGACCGGAAAGCAGGTTGCTCACCGACCACATGTTCCGCGGCACGAACGAATTCGCGTGCGAGTTTTCCATGACTGACAACGACGATGCCGATCAATGCCTGAACCTCTACAATGCTGCGAAGAAGAGGCTGACACAGGTTTCAGGCCCGTCAAGCCTATTCCGGTCTAAGATGTGACACACGTTTAACGGGTGTGACGGAAAAGTCTCAGGTCCCGCAAAAAGTCTGGTGAACGACCTCATCGGGCTGCGGTGCAGTCTCGAAGGTTTCAAACCGGCTATCTTCTTCAAATGGCGCTTTTAGCGCCAAGAGCAGAGCCTCAAATGGCGCCTTGTCACCGGACTCTGCGGCCGCGATTGCAGCCTCGACTTGGTGATTTCTGGCAATTCGGACAGGGTTCGCAGTGCGCATGGCGGCTTTGGTGTCCTCTGAAAGGGCATCGCGCCCGCCTGTCATCGTCTCCCATTGATCAAGCCAGGTCTTGCCTTGTACCGTCGTTTCAAACTCTGCGATCACAGCGCCTTGATCGCCGCCGCCTGCATACCGCGTTAGAGCTGTGAACACCCGCGTGAAGTCGACTTTCGCCTCCATGAACGCTGTCAGTGTCGCCGTGATGAAGGTGTTCTGGTCACCGGAAGGTAGACCGAGCTTGCGCCCAATTGCACCCGTCCAGGCCGTTTTGAACCGATCCGGGTAGTCCTTCAGCGCGATTTCAGCGGCCTTGATCTGATCATCTTCCCCATCTGCGAATAGGGGCAACATCGCCTCTGCCAGACGCGACAGGTTCCAAAGTCCGATCTCGGCCTGTTTATTCCATGCATAGCGCCCGTAATAATCGATTGAGCTGAACACGCGGGCGGGATGGAAGTCATCCATGAAGGCACAAGGTCCATAATCAATTGTTTCGCCAGACAAGGTCATGTTGTCAGTGTTCATCACCCCATGAATAAATCCGAACGACATCCACTGCGCGATCAGCTCTGCCTGACGTTCAGCGACGCGGTTCAACATTTGCGCATAGCGATCCTCGCCTGCGTCCATCAGTTCGGGATCAAGCCGCTTAATCGCGAAATCAGCGAGCGCGCGAAGGGTTTCTGTATCGTGATTGGCGCGGGCGTATTGAAATGTCCCGACGCGCAAATGACTGCGAGCGGTCCGGGCGAGAATAGCGCCGGGCTTGGGTGTCTCGCGCATGATTGTCTCACTTGTTGTAAGGATTGCGAGACTTCGTGATGTCGGCACGCCCAGACCTGCCATGGCTTCGCTGATGAGATATTCGCGGACTGCTGCGCCCAGCGTCGCTTTACCATCCCCGCCACGCGAAAAGGGCGTCAGGCCAGATCCTTTGAGGTGCAGTTCATGAGCACGCCTGTTCTGGTCAATCACATCGCCGATTAGCATTGCGCGCCCATCGCCCAGACGCGGCGCATACTGCCCAAACTGATGACCGGCATAAGCCATTGCCAGCAAAGCACCGTGATGATTGCTGACTTGCCCGCTTAGGGTCTTCACTGCGATGTTGGAAGCCGTATCGAATACCAAGCTGAATTCGCAGCGGAGCGCATCATTCAGCTCAAAAATTCTCGCATCTGGAAACTCGGTTAGCGGCAAGGCCGCATGTAAGCCGGCTGGCAAAGTTGCGTAAGCAGCGTTTTTTAGATTATCGATCATGATCATTCTTATATGACACGACCCGTAATATTGGTCCCATCATCGTGCAATCAATGTCTCTAACGCTGACTGGCAAAGCCGGGCTGCGTCTTTAGTTTTGTGTTAACGCGACTCTATGATAATTAGGAATAGTAGAATATGTAGAGTGGGAACGGGGAGCCAATCTGGCTCCCTTTTTCGTTTAGAAATACTTGAAACTCTAAGCGTCGGAGCGCTGTTCCGTCGCTGGTGTAAGTCCAGCGATCGCGCCACTTACCAAGTCAGGACTTTCCGCATCCGCCATTGCGCGCACCAAAGCAACAATGGCTGTCCTCAAGCGCTCGTCTTCAATGCGCGAGAAGTTACGTACAAAATCCATAAGCAGCCGCGAGGAACCCAGCTCGCCAATATCATCACGACCTGCATCTGAAAGGGCGCCGTCGAAAAACCATCCAGGATTAACGCCAAGTTTCTGAGCAATCAGATACAAACGTCCGACACTGACGCGGTTCGCGCCGGTCTCATATTTCTGGATTTGTTGGTAAGAGATGCCAAGCGCCTCGCCCAGTTGATCTTGCGTAAGCCCCATCAAGATACGGCGTCTGCGAATGCGGTCACCTACGCGTGAATCGACATCTGTCGCGGTAAGTGTTGCTTCGGTTTGGGTTTGCTCTAGCTCTGACATGATCTGTTCTCGAAGACGCAGCACACAATAGTACCTATCCCGTCATATAGAGAACTAGGCCAATTCGCCTTCATGACAAGTCAGCAACGCCGCCCTTTCCGTCTAGACGCCTGATATTGCGATGGTAAAACAGTAAAAGATATAAATCAGTTCTAGCGACCACAGCAGAGAAACAGCATGTCCTTGCGTACACCGATTCTGATCACATCAATGATGCTCACCTTGGGCGTGACCGCGTGCCAGACCTCGGCAACACGCAACGAACGATTGGCTTATGTCGAGCGCCCTGTTGAACGAATCTATAATCTCGCGCTGGCAGAATTGGATAAGGGTGACTATGCCGACTCAGTAGCCTTGTTCAACGAAGTGGAACGCCAGCATCCTTATTCTGAATGGGCCAGACGGTCTGCTCTCATGTCCGCATTCGCATCTTATCAAGCACGTGATTATGATCAGTCGATAGCAACCGCACAACGATTCATCTCTCTCAATCCTGCCGCTGATGATGCCGCCTATGCCTATTACCTGATCGCAGTCAGCTATTTCGATCAGATTGTTGATGTTGGCCGTGACCAGAACACGACGGAGCTGTCCAAAGCCGCGCTGACAGATGTCGCCCGCCGCTTTCCCGATAGTGATTATGCCCGTGATGCGAATCTAAAGCTCGACATGGTGCAGGATCAACTGGCTGGTAAAGAGATGGAGATCGGGCGCTGGTATCTGCGCCGCAATCAGCATCTCGCGGCAGTTAACCGGTTCAAGACCGTTGTGAAAGACTATGAAACAACCGGCCATGCGGCTGAAGCACTGCACCGGTTGGTTGAAACATACTTGTCTCTCGGATTGCGCCAGGATGCGCTCGCAGCCGGGGCCGTCCTCGGCTATAATTATCCAGATAGCGACTGGTATCAGATGAGCTATCGTCTCTTGAGTGGCGAAGGCATGGACCCCAATCTCGTGGATGAGGCGCAAAAGCGCACTTGGCTACAACGTCTCATACCCGGCGGGCGCTAAGGGTTAGGCTTCTGCAGAGAAACAGCTTGTTCTGTTTTTGTTCTTATGCTAAGCGACAGCGATGTTGCTTGGTTTATCCATACGTTCTTTTCTCTTAATCGACGTCCTCGACCTCGATGCAGACACGGGCTTTACCTCGCTCACGGGTGAGACCGGTGCCGGTAAATCCATTATTCTGGATGCTTTGGGGATCGTACTCGGGGGCCAGACGAATCGGAAACTGGTGCGCACGGGATGCGACCAGGCTTCTTTATCAGCCGTATTTTCGCTCGAGGCAGGTCATGACGTCTGGTCGCTTCTGAGGGATCTCGGGCTTGAGACGACAAGTGATGAGACGCTGACATTGCGGCGTACGATCTCTTCGACCGGGCCATCGCGTGGCTTTATCAATGATCAGCCGGTTGCGGCTTCAACCCTTTTGCAAGTGGGTGAAAGCCTCGTCGAAATTCATAGCCAGCATGCAGCTTCAAGTCTCCTGCGTCCGTCAAATCATCGGGCATTGCTCGATCGCTTTGGGGGCCTGGATGCACATGTAAGCGCTGTGAAAGCTATATGGAACCAAGCAATGGACGCCCGGTCTCGGCGTGAGGCGCTGGAAAAGGATTTGTCGAGCGCCCGCGAAAAACGCGAATGGTTGCAGTTTGCTGTGAACGACTTGGAAAAGCTCGCTCCGGAACCTGACGAGGTAAAACGACTTTTAGCCCAGCGTGCCGCTCTAATGCAGGCGGAACGACTGACTGAAGCCATTTCGGAGTTGGAGACCTCGCTGACCTCCAAAGAGGTCGAAGAAACCCTGTCTAAAGCGGCTCGTGCCGCTGAGCGTCTGGCCCGCATGGAAGGCTTAGAGCTGATCAATGAGACGCTCGCACAGAGCGCCGCATCTGCGGCGGAAGCGGTTGAACGCATTCTCATCGAACTGGCAGAGGCGCAGGGTCTGTCCAATGCGTTGAAAGTGCATGATCTCCATGATGCCGCCGCTCTTGAACAGATTGAAGCGCGGTTATTGGCTTTGCGAGCTGTCGCAAGCCGGTTTGATCTGGACCCTGACCGCCTGTTTGAAGCCTTAACCGACTATAGACGCGCACTTGATCTCTGTGATGCCGAAACCGCCGATCTCGGCGAGTTGAAGCGGCTCGAAAAAGAGGCTTATGCCGCTTGGCGCAAGAAAGCGGAAAAACTGAGCAATGATCGGCAAAAAACGGCGTCTAAACTTGAAAAGGCCATTATGCATGAGCTCGGGGCCTTGCATCTTGGGCGGGTCAGCGTCGCGGTCCGTTTCGATCTAATTTCAGAGACTGAAAGCGGCGCAGCAGGTCTGGAACGCGCAGAGTTTGAGGTTGAAACCAATCCGGGATCAGGGTTCGGTCCGCTCCGACAGATTGCATCGGGTGGGGAGCTGGCACGTTTTTCACTCGCCTTGAAATGCGCCCTGGCTCATGTCGGGTCGGGTCATACCCTCATCTTTGATGAAGCCGATCAAGGCGTTGGTGGTTCTGTTGCCGCAGCCATTGGTGAGCGACTGGCCCAGTTAGCGACAGATCGACAGGTCTTCGCGATTACTCATAGCCCGCAAGTCGCTTCTTTTGCTCAGCGACAGTGGCGTGTTCGCAAACAAGATGATGAAACCGGCAAGACTGTAACCAGCGTCACCCAACTTGATGACGGTCAACGTCTTGAAGAAATCGCTCGAATGTTGTCAGGCTCCAGCATTACCGATGAGGCGCGCGCTGCCGCATCGAAATTGCTGGAGGTGGCATGAGTGGATCGGTTGCGGTCGAAGATCTAAGCGAAGCAGAAGCCCGTCTGGAACTGGCGCGTCTCGCAACGGAGATCAAACTCGCGGACGCGTCCTACTACAACGACGATAATCCGCATCTCAGCGACGCCGAGTACGACGCCCTGCGCAAGCGCAACCTGGCCATCGAAGCGCATTTCCCAGATCTGAAACGCAAAGACAGTCCAACAGATCGCGTCGGTGTGCGCCCAAGCGAAGGGTTCGGTAAAATCACCCATGGCGAGCCGATGCTCTCGCTCGACAACGCCTTCAATGACGATGATGTGGCTGATTTTGTCGGGCGTATTCGACGGTTCTTGGGGCTTGAAGAAAGCGACCCCGTTGCGCTAACGGCGGAACCCAAAATCGACGGCCTTTCGCTCAGCCTGACTTATGAGAAAGGCCAATTGGTCAAAGCAGCGACCCGCGGTGACGGGCGCGTCGGCGAAGATGTCACCGCAAATGCCCGCACGCTCGAGGATGTTCCGACCGAACTGACCGGCAATGATATTCCTGATCGGATCGAAGTGCGCGGCGAAGTCTATATGAGCCATGATGCTTTCGAAGCGCTAAATGCGCGCGAGGCTGAGCGCGGCGGCAAGACCTTCGCCAATCCGCGTAACGCCGCTGCGGGTAGTCTTCGCCAGCTCGACGTGTCCATCACGAAAAGCCGGCCGCTGAAATTCTTCGCCTATGCCTGGGGTGAGGTGTCCGCCCCCATCGCGCAGACCCAGACTGAGGCTGTTCAAAAGTTCAAAACCTGGGGTTTCGCCACCAATCCTCTGTTCACCCACCATGTCACCATAGACAGTCTGATCGCTGCTTATAGCGCCATTGCCGAAGGGCGCGCCGATCTCGGCTATGACATTGACGGTGTCGTTTATAAGGTTGACCGCCTCGACTGGCAGGCACGCCTCGGACAGCAATCGCGCTTTCCGCGTTGGGCCATTGCGCACAAGTTTCCGGCTGAAAAAGCCATCACCCGACTTGAAGCCATCGATATTCAGGTCGGCCGGACAGGATCTCTCACCCCTGTTGCACGGCTGAAACCTGTCACTGTCGGTGGCGTCGTCGTGTCCAATGCAACCCTGCACAATGAAGATGAAATCGCGCGCCTGGATGTCCGCGAAGGCGACCATGTGGAGATCCAGCGCGCCGGCGATGTGATCCCACAAGTCCTGCGCGTGACCGACCCGGATCGCGAGGACCGCGGCGCGCCCTTTCAAATGCCTGAGACCTGTCCGGTTTGTGACTCTCTGGCCGTGCGTGAAATTGATGATAAGGGGGAAGAAGATGTCCGTCGACGCTGCAGCGGTGGCCTGACCTGCCCCGCGCAGGCGGTAGAGCGGCTAAAGCACTTCGTGTCACGCAAAGCCCTCGACATTGACGGGCTCGGTGCGAAACAGATTGAACTGTTCCATACACGAGAGGTGATCGCCGCGCCGCAGCACATTTTCCAACTCGCCGATCGGATATCAGACGCTGGCCATCCCCCTTTGGAAGAGTGGGAAGGCTTCGGAACGACATCTGCGCAAAATCTGTTCGATGCGATTGAGGCCCGCCGCAGCATTGGCTTCGAGCGGTTCCTCAACGGGCTTGGCATCCGTCATGTCGGGCAGACAACATCGGGTCTATTCGCGCGAAGCTTTGTGAAATGGGGTGAATTCTGGTGGGCTGTTCAGAAATTGCAGACCAGCGATGACGAGGAAACGATATCGGCCTTCACATCGCTCGACGGCGTTGGCATGAGTGCGGTCAACGCTCTGCGCAGTTTCATCTCTGAACCGCATAACCAAAATATGATGAGTGAACTTCTGGCTGAGGTGACGGTCTTGGATGGGCAAGCACCATCCTCGCAGAGTGCGGTCAGTGGGAAAACTGTTGTGTTTACAGGCACACTTGAAACGATGACACGTGACGAGGCAAAGGCGCGCGCGACGTCTTTGGGGGCCAAGGTTTCCGGCTCAGTCTCGGCCAAGACTGATATTCTGGTTGCCGGACCCGGTGCCGGGTCAAAGCTGAAAAAAGCTGAAAGCCTCGGCGTGCAGACGATGAGTGAGGACGAATGGCTCGCTATAATTGCAAAGTAAAGAAAAAGGGCTGCAAAAAGCAGCCCAGTTTGATCGGAGTAAAGTGTTTTACGAGACGCAAGGGGAAGGGGGAGAGGAGTTCGATGCGTCTCGCTGTTTATTATTGATAAACAATAATAACTTATCGAAATTCGTCAAGTGCCTTTTTGTGAACTTTCGTCAATTTTGGTCGTCGGCCCATACAACGCACTATCAAGCGGTTTCGCTGAGTTGACTTTCGGGCCGCGCCTCGCCAAGCGTACGCAAATCGCCTTGCGTAGAAGGAATTGCACCTATGTCTGATCCGCGCCAGCATATTATGCCTGTTTATCGCCCGCCCGAGGAGGTGTTTGAACGCGGAGAGGGCGTGCATTTGATTACCGGCACAGGGCGTAAATATCTGGATTTCATCAGTGGTATTGCCGTCAATTCTCTCGGGCACGCGCACCCAGCGTGTGTGGAGGCCTTGCGCGAACAGGCCGGAAAGCTCTGGCATACGTCAAATATGTTCCGCGTCCCGGCCGGTGAAGATCTCGCGCGCAAGATTTGCGAAAAGACGTTTGCTGATCGTGTCTTCTTCACCAATTCAGGAACCGAGGCTGTTGAATGCGCGATCAAAGCGGCGCGTAAGTATCATTGGGCGAATGGTGATCCTGACCGCTATGAGATTGTCACCTTTACCGGCGCCTTTCATGGCCGTTCGCTCGGGGCGATCAATGCAGGGGGAAATCCGAAATATCTTGAAGGTTTTGGTCCGCCGCTGCCCGGTTTTACCCAGGTCGAATGGGGCGATCAGGATGCACTCGAAGCGGCTGTATCCGACAAGACTGCGGGCGTCTTTATTGAGCCGGTTCAAGGTGAGGGCGGCGTGCGCGCGCTTCCGATTGAACAACTGACAGCCATGCGCAAGCTCTGTGATGAACGCGGTGCCCTCCTAATGTATGACGGCGTTCAGTGCGGAATGGGGCGGACCGGCAAACTCTATTCCCACGAGTGGGCCGAAGATGCGGAACCGGACATTATGTCCAGCGCCAAAGGGATCGGGAGTGGGTTCCCGTTCGGCGCGTGTCTGACCACCGAAGCCGTCGGCGTCACGATGCAGCCGGGCAGTCATGGCTCGACCTATGGCGGAAATCCTTTGGCGATGGCGGTTGGAAATGTGGTCTGGGATATCGTGTCTGATGAGGATTTTCTGGCCCAAGTCCGCCGGGTGTCCGGCACTGTAGCGCAAGGGCTTAAAAGCCTCGCCGATAGCCATCCTGACAAAGTTGAAGCCGTCACCGGAAAGGGCTTGCTCACCGGGCTACGCTTGAAAGCCTTGCCCAAACCGGTTCAGGCGACCTGCCGAGATAAAGGTCTCCTCGTCGGTGTGGCGGGTAATAACGTCCTGCGCCTTGCGCCGCCACTGATTATCGAAGATGCCCATGTGCGCGAAGCGGTCGGTATTATCGATCAAGCGCTCACCGAATGGGACATGGAGATCGCGACTTGAGGTGCGGACTAGCCCGGACTTGCCGCTGATCCGGCAAGCAATCCGCCGTCCAAGGTTAGCGTTTCACCGGTCATATAGGTTGCATCATCGCCCGCGAGCATAACGGCTAGCGCCGCAACTTCTTCCGGTTGACCAAAACGCTTTAACGGCGTGTCCGCGACCAGTTTTGCCATTGTTTCTTCGCGCACCTCACCCTCGCCAAGCATTGGTTCCCAGATTGGGGTGAGGATCGCAGCTGGCGCGATGGCGTTGCAGCGGATCGCCCAGCCTTGCTGCGCGCAATAGAGTGCGACGGTTCGCGTATGGTTGATGATTGCGGCCTTTGAGCTCGCATAGGCGGCCGCGCCCGGAATGCCGACGAGTCCTGAGCGCGATGCGATATTGATGATGCTGCCCGTACCGCACGCTTTCATGGACTTGATCGCATAGCGACAGCCCAGAAATGTGCCATCCAGATTCGTTGCATGCACGCGCCGCCAGTCTGCCAAAGCTGCAGTTTCCGGGTCTTGTGGCGCTGGGCTCTCCTCGAAACCGGTTATGCCGGCATTGTTGACGAGGATATCGATATCGGGAAACACCTCTGCTATTCGCTCCCAGTCCGCTTCGCTGGACACGTCGAGATGATGATAGACCGCGCCAATATCGCTTGCGGTCACTTCGCTAGTGGCATCATTGATATCAGTCAGGATGACTTTCGCACCTTCGCGGATGAAGGCCTTTGCGATGGCGGTGCCAATACCGCGCGCGCCTCCCGTAATCAGGGCGGTTTTGTTTTGAAGTTTCATGATTGTGCTTTCAGATAGACTGCGTCAACGGCGATACCGCCGCTGCTCTCTGGGATTTAGCCTGAAGCCGGGGGACCGGTGCCGCTAGTTCATCTATCTCAAACACCTCATTGATTGGCGTCCTCTTCGACCATTACCTTTATCGTGTCAATTCATCGTCCTAATCGCTGCCGGAACGCCTCGTATCCAAAATCACTCAATAGGTCGATTGCGCCGTCATCATGGCGCACTGCGAGATTGGCGAGCGGGCTGCCATTGAACGTGTTTGTCTTCACAAACGTGTAGTGCATTTGATCGAGCAGGATGAGCCGATCACCCGGCTTTAATGGCGCATCGAAACTGTACTCACCGATGACGTCTCCGGTCATGCAGGTCTTGCCGCCAAGCGTGTACGTGTGCGCCTTTTCGCCGGGCGCGCCAGCACCGATAATGTCCGGTCGGTAGGGCACTTCCAGCACATCCGGCATATGCGTCGACGCGCTCGCATCCACGATGGCCAGGTCCTTTTCATTCCAGTGAAGTGCCATAACGCTGGTATGCAATTCGCCCGTATTCACGACGAGACCAGAGCCCGGTTCCAGCACAACGTTAACGTCAAACTCTTCGCGAAACTTGCGGATAGCACCAATCAGCGCGTCGACATCGTAACCTGGTTTGTTGAGGAAATGTCCCCCGCCAAAATTCACCGTTTTGACCTGTCTCAGGTAAGGCGCAAACTGTTCTGCAACATGCTCAATCAGACCGACTGAGCCCTCATGCAAGCTTTCACAGAGCGCATGCACGTGGAAAATATCGATGCCTGACCAGTCTACCTGATCAAGCTTTGAGGCGACTTCTCCAAACCGACTGCCGGGTGCACAAGGGTTATAGAGATCGCCGCCAATCGTGGCGTTTGAATAGCCCGGATTGACCCGCAGCCCGATCTCACAGCGCGCATCCCGCGCAAGATCTCCCCACTGATCCAATTGCTGGGCGCTGTTGAAATAGACATGCTGAGCGATTTTCGTGACAGCGTGTATTTCCGCTTCGGAATAGGCGGGCGAATAGACATGTACTTCCTTACCGAAGCCTTCCGCGCCCATAATGGCTTCATATTCGCCACTCGCAGTCGTTCCATCGAGATACTCGCGCATCATCGGAAACACAGCGGGCAGGGCAAACGCCTTCGTCGCGAGCAGGATCTTACAGCCCGCTTCCTCGCGTACGCGTTGGGCCGTCTCGAGATTTGTGCGCAAGCGAGCCATATCGAGCACGAAGCAGGGCGTCGGAAGGGTCTGTTCTGTTACCATTTGCGCCAATTAAGCGCGGCGGCGCGCTTTAGCAAATCCGGCGTTCATAACCCGGGTCGGATGGAATGTAGCCGAGGTCTTCGAGGTTTAGTGCAAACTCATCCCACCGGTTACAGGGCTGCTCATTGCCGCGCATACTGGCCTGAGACACCAACTTCCCTGTCACTGGATTGGTCATCGTAATGAACGGGCTCCATACGCGGCGTCCGCCGCGTTCCCGCGCCATTTTCAGCACGCCGAGATCTTTTGAGAGCTGCTCCCCAGAGGCTGAACGCGAGTTGATACGCAGTAAGAGCACTTCAAGATCATGACCGTCATTAGACAGACCAGCCCGTTGCGTTGGCGACAAGGCCCACTGGGAAAAGCGATCTGTCAGCCAAGGATTAGCTGGGTTAAACTCCCGCGACTCCAGGAAGCGACAGCCTGGGCATTCGTCGAAACCCCAAATGATCATCAGCGGCTTATTTTCTGATTTTGCTCGCAAAAGCGCTGCGTCATAAACCTTCCGGGCGTCATAACAGCTTTTATACAGCGCACCCGGACGGTCCCGACGACAAGACGCAAATCGATGCTGCTGTGCATAATCAACAGCCAACTCAAAGAGCGGCTTGGCTTTAATCGTATCCGCCTGAGCGGACATCAGGACCGGCAGTATTGCAACGATAAGAAGCGCACGGAACATGGACAGTCCTATTCAGCAACCGAGTTTTAGACGCCTATGTCATAGACCCTGAAAAAGGGCGAGGATGAGGCGCAGCTGCGCATGCAAGTCTTAAAGTCGCTTTGGATCTTGTAATATCTACAAAACTAGATATATAGATATAATGTTCAATGACACGACAGCCGCGCTTTCTTTTGCCTCAATTGGTCACCCCCATAGGGTCTCGATTTTGCGGCGCTTGGTTCAAGCTGGGCAGACTGGCTTAAACGTTTCGCAAATGCGAGAGGCGCTGGGCTTGCCAGCAACGACGTTTGGCCATCACTTGAAAGCGCTCGTTGAAGCAGGGCTCGTTCGTCAGGAGAAACGCGGGCGCGAGTTGATCTCATATGCCGATTACTGCGCTATTCAGCGCCTTACAGCCTTCCTCATGGAGGATTGCTGCAAAGGTGTATTCGCTACGTCATCATCCCCCACAAACGTATTGGAGACATCGTGAAACGCCTGCACCTACACATCACCTCGCCTGATTTAGAGGCATCAAAAAACTTCTATAGCGCGTTGTTCAATCAAGCCCCTACGGTTGAAAAACCGGATTACATAAAGTGGATGTTGAACGATCCGTTCGTAAACATCGCGATCAGTCAGCGTTCTGGCAACGCCCACGGCATTGATCATGTCGGCATGCAAGTCGATAGCGACGATGCATTGGAGGCACTTAACGCAGCGCTGCAGGAGGCGGAACAGTCTACTGTCGCGGAACCCGGCGCTCATTGCTGCTACGCACATTCGAATAAGCATTGGGCGCGCGACCCACAGGGTGTGGTCTGGGAGATGTTTCACTCCATGGAGACAATCCCAACCTATTATCAGGCAGCGCCTACAGATGAAAAGGCCTCCACCAAGCCTGCGCCACACGGTTGTTGTGGATCTACGACAAGCCAAAAGCGCTCATCAGTCGCTGAAGTTGGTTGCTGCTGATGTACCGCGATGGCTGAGCTAGAAATAGTCTCCCGCTTTAGCTCAGTTGCGATATATCGATTGACAGGTCCTGATGCTCGAAAATCACGGTCTTTTCTTTGCCATGCGCCTTGATTGTGAAAATCAGGAAGTGATCTGAGGGCGTTGCATCCAGCCATGTCGCATCCAGTCTCTGTGGTGCATCACCGGCCTCACATGCAAATAGATAGCGCATTTGCAATTCCATGCCATGATGCTGAACGCGGTAAGCCTGACGGGTCAGCTCGCAGCCTGTATCGGCTCCGGACACGGCCCAATGCGTCGCCATTGCGTTCAGGATCTCTTCCGGCTGGTCGGTTCCAATCGGTGCGCTCGTTCTAGACGTCACAACCTCTGCGGCTGTCGCGATCGGGGTCGTTTGCAGGATTTCAACTTTGCCGTCCTCGACAATCACTGTTGTTGAACTCGCGCTGACCTCGTGGGCATTTGCTGTGCCGGCCAAAGTGGCCAGTATAGACGCTAAAATAGGTGCTGTAATCCTCATGATCAGAACGTCCGGTTGAAACAGTTGAACGATCCGGCACTGACATCGCCGTAATAGTCGGGACCATGAACTAGTGGGAATTTCGGGATGAGGTTCGCATCCGTCGTCGTGTGATAGTGATAGCCGATCCCGTCATGGTCGTGGCCATTGTGCTCGTCGAGATATTTCTCCCCCTGCGCGGTGCACGCCGCATCGTAGTAGAAGTCCTCGTAATAGATGCCGGCCACCGCGAGATCATTCCCATTATCGGCGAAGTTGATCGTATCCGTCGTGCTCGGACCGGCGCTCACGGTCTGTGTGCCACGAGAGATGTCTTCCTCGTCCACAAAGGTACACGTCCGCGCACCGGTAGTGCCACACCCTGTCGCGCTTCCGGCTGAATAATCACGTTCAAACCAGCAGCTTTCGCTGATTTCGCCAGCCGCATGATAGGGCCCGTGGATCGGATATCCATCACCGGCATAGCCATAGATCGGCGAATGTCCGCTGGCATCGTCACCGACAAGTTGGCGCAGGCAGGCATTGTAATTATGGTGGTGATACTGACTGTTCGCGCCACCGCCATGTCCGTAGCAGAGGTCCATGCCGCCTGTTCGGAAGGCAATCGCAAACTGGTTCCAGACATTTTCATTGTTAAAGGAGTTGGCATCGTACCAATTGTAAATCGGCACGCCATTGACCCAAAGCCCGACCGGGCCCAGCCCCGTTTCGCACTCATTCGTGGCGGGAGTTGGTGAGGACGGAAAGCTAAGGCTGAGATTCTGGGCTGCTGGACAACTCGCGCCTCCCGCAGGCCACCAGCCAGTCCCGCCGCTTGTGCAAGTTGCGCTATATCCGACATCTTCACCCCATTCGACGACATCGCCTACGCTCAGGGTGCCGACGCCGGATGAAAATGCGGCCGCGCGGCGGTCTTCATACACGTCGAGCGCTTCTTGCGTGATCGTCACCGTATAGTTCGGGACGCCGCGTGTCGCGACAGTGATCGAGTTCGCGTTTGTGGTCACGGATTGAACGTTGACCTCAACAAAAGCGCCGCCATCCATCAGATAGTCTGAGCGCTCGTTGGTCGTGTTGACGATCCAGTCCCCGCTCGCGCTGGTCGGCGTGTCGTTGATTGTAATCGTCACCTCATCAGCCACAGCCGCGTTGACCCCGTCATCAGCGGTCAGGCGCAGAACGATGCTTTCAGTCGCTGTCACGTCCGGCGCGGTAAAACTTGGGTCCTCAATATTCGTCGCGCTGAGTGTTACGTTTGGGCCTGAAACCTGGCTCCAGGTCAGCGTCGCGTCGTTTTCGGTATCCGTGACTGTGGCGTCAAGCTGGACGGTGGTGTTTTCCGTCACAGTTTGATCTGCGCCTGCATTCACCGTAGGGGCTGTATTGGTTGGTGTTGTAGGCGTTGTCGTCGTGCCCGAGCCACCGCCCCCGCCTCCACAGGCAGCCAGTCCCACGCTCGCAAGCGCGACAAAACAGTATTTCGTGAACCTCTCTCCCGTCATGCCAACAAGCATGAAACGAATGAGGTTAAAATTTCCGTCGTTAGACTGTCAGATAATCTGTTACGCTTGGTTGAGCCGAAATCTCGGATAAATACAATCTAAAATAAGGTGTCATTGAGTATTCATATTGGAGGAGTAGACTATACCGCATCTGAAAACTTGAGGGGCTGATCATGTCGAAAGCACGCGAAATTGCAGAAGAGCGCTTTGCGAAGGGTGAGATTACGAAAGCAGAGTTTGATGAAATTGTGGAGGCGCTGAGCGGTGAGCCATCCGCTGAGGCGGCCCCTAAAACAGCGCCTGCGTCTTCGTCCCTCGGCGATCACGCCCATCTTGCGCCTGAGGTTGAGGTTAAACCCATCGACGATTTGCGCACGGGCCTTCACTACGTTGGCGGAATTTTCGCGATGATCATCACAGGCTTAATCGCCACGGTCATTTTCCGATTCGCAATTCAGAATAATGGCATGACAGAGTCGACCTCATTGCTCGCTATGTGGGGCGAGAATAGCGGCGCTGGTATCGGGGCGATCTTACTCGCCGGGTTTTCCATCTGGATCGCCTCGTTCATGGCTGTGGGCATCCTCTCAATGGTGATCAAGGGGCAGGTGATTTCAGCTGTGAATAAGACGGCGCGGCCGCAGGACACGCTGGCTGAACTCGCGCGTCAGGATGCCAAACGCGACGATCACTTCCGCGAGCAGCATATTATCCATGCCATGCCGGGCGAGGACGGAGACGTCTCAGAGAATCAGTATCAGACGAAAATCAGGAATGGTGGTGCGTTTTTGGGTGCGATCTTGATTTTCGCCGGGCTGAGTTGGGTGATGGGTAGTTTTTAGGTTTCCACACCAAACAGCGCAGCCTGATCCTTTTCGCTCACATCTTTCACCTGCCACGGAAGCCCCCGTGCTGCGACGTCTTCCAAAAACGGCTTGGCCGGGAATTGCTCGACATTGAACACGCCAGCGCCGGACCAGATGCCATCAAAGAACATTTTCGCGCCTGAGACGGGAGGCACGCCGGTCGTGTAGCTGACGGCCTGCGCGCTGACCTCTTCATTCGTCTTGGCATGGTCAGAGACCTGATAGATGAATTTCGCAACGTCCTGTCCGTCTTTCTTGCCGCGAAGGATCACACCAATCGACGTCTTGCCTGTATAGCCCTCCGCCAGTGTGCTCGGCACAGGCAGGAGGTCTTTCAGGAATTCCATCGGAATGATGTCCATGCCCTTATGCTTGATGGGTTCCAGCCCGATTAGGCCAATGGATTTGAACACGTCGAGATGCTTGATGTATTCATCCCCGAACGTCATCCAGAAGCGGATCTGTTTCAGCCCTTTGATGTGTTTGACGAGGCTTTCCTCTTCCTCGTGATAGATCAGGTAGGACATTTGCGGCCCGACCTCTGGATAGTCGATCATGGTGCGAACCGAGAGCGCCGGAATGGTGATCCATTCGCCGTCTTTCCAGTATCGCCCGTCCTGGGTCACTTCGCGAAGATTGATTTCCGGGTTGAAATTGGTCGCGAAGGTCTTGCCATGATCGCCGGCATTGCAGTCGACAATGTCGATATACTCAATCTCATCGAACAGACCTTCCTGCTGAGCGTAGGCGCACATGATATTGGTCACGCCGGGATCGAACCCGCAGCCGAGGATCGCTGTAATCCCAGCCTCTTTGAAGCGATCCTGATAGGCCCATTGCCAGTGATACTCGAACTTCGCGACATCACGCGGCTCATAGTTGGCGGTGTCCATGTAATGGGTCCTGGTCGCGAGACACGCATCCATGATTGGCAAGTCCTGATAGGGCAGGGCCATATTGATCACGAGGTCAGGTTTGACCCGCTCAATCAGGGCGATGGTCTCCTCGACATTGTCCGCGTCGACTTGCGCGATCTCAATCGGCGTCTTGCAAAGCTTGGCCACGTTTTCGCAGGACACGAGGCGGCGACTGGCCAGCGTGATGTGTTTGAATGTGTCGCGGTCCATCGCACACTTCTGCGCGACGACAGATCCCGCCGCCCCGGCGCCAATGATCAACACAGTATCCATCTTCTGATCGCTCATCGCTCACATCCTGTCATCTCATTCAAGGTGCATATGGCCGGAAATCGCGCTTATGCAAACGTCTTAGTGAAGATCAGTGTCCGCCCGCTCCCCCTCCCAACCGCCCCACAGTTTGGGCACCCTTGGGGCGGTTGGGAGGGGGAGCGGGCGGACCAGCAATAATTAAGGCCGCAGCACCACTTTCATCACCCCGTCCTCGCGCGCATGAAAGCGGCGATAGGCCTCTGCACCATCACTCAAGTCCATATAGTGCGTAATCGTCTTTTCCGGGTTTAGCTTGCCTGCCTGGATCAGCGGGATCAGGTCAGGCCAGTGCTCCGGCACGCTACAGGTTCCGGTCCTGAAGGTCAGGCCTTTCATAAAAGCGAGCGCCATCGGAAACTTGAAGTCCATCGTCTGATTGACGCCGATACAGCTCACCGTGCCAGCATTCTTGGCCAGTTGCAGTGAAAGATGGATCGCTGCATCCGCCCCAACGCATTCCACAACGCTGTCGCACATTTTGCCGCTGGTCTGTTCCTCGATCAGGGCTTGCGCCTCGCTGGCATCCAGTGCAACCGCACCCAGTGCTTCGGCCTGCGCCCGGCGCTCGGCCACCAGATCCACGGCATAGACTTTCGCCGCACCGAACAAGAACGCGCCTTCCACCGCCATTAAGCCAATTGGCCCGCAGCCGGCGACAGCGACAGTGTCACCCGGCTCAATATCCGCCCCGCGCAGGCCAAACCAAGCTGTGGGTAGATTATCTGTCAGTAAAAGGGCCTGATCTTCACTCACCCCATCTGGAATGTGCGCCAGCGTGATGTCGGCATTCGGCACCATCGTATACTCTGCCTGAACACCCTGCAGGCCCGGATTGAGCCCGAAGCATCGCCCACTGCGCGTCTCGCATTGCGCCACTTTCCCAGCCAGACAGGTCCGGCATTCACCGCACCCCACCGCAGCTGAAATCATGACTTTGTCACCAGATTTAAACCGCGTCACACCGGACCCGGCCTCAACCACTTCGCCAACGGCTTCATGCCCTACGCAATATCCAGCCACCGGGCTAAATCCGTGCCCCTCATAGATATGTAGATCAGAGCCACAAATCCCGCATGCGCTCACCTTGATAATCGCGCTCCGCAAGTTCTCCGGCTGCGGCTCCGGCGCGGCGTCATAGCGAATATCCTTCGGTCCATGATAGATCAGGCCCTTCATGGTCTCTCCTCCAATTTTCTGCCAATCTCGCGCATTTTCGTTGCGGGAAGCAAGTCTCCAGTCCCGGCCTTTGCAAGCGCGCTGGAACTGTATACACACGCGGTTTGCTTTTTCAGGGCCACGACCATGTCCATTCGTCATTTCATTGATCTCTGGCAGTTAGAGGCGGGCGAGCTGCGCGCCATTCTGGATCAGGCGCATGAAATGAAGCGCGCGCGTGCCGGATGGCCGAAAGGGAAGGTCGATGCGGGTGCCCCGCTTGAGGGCCACACGCTGGCAATGATTTTCGAGAAATCCTCCACCCGCACCCGCTTTTCCTTCGATATGGCCATGCGCCAGCTCGGTGGCAGTTCCATCACCGCCACCGCCAATGACATGCAGCTCGGGCGTGGCGAAACGATTGAAGACACCGCCCGCGTGCTGAGCCTCTATGTCGACGCCGTTATGATCCGCGCCAACGATCATGGCGATGTGGAAAGCTTCGCAGAGGCTGCGAGCGTTCCAGTCATCAATGGCCTGACCGACAGCTCGCATCCGTGCCAGATCATGGCCGATCTCCAGACGCTGGAAGAACACGGGCTTACTCTGGACGGTGCACGTCTCGCGTGGGTCGGCGACGGCAACAATGTCTGCTCCAGTTTCATCCATGCCGCCCCGAAATTTGGCTTCAGTCTAGCGGTTGGAACGCCGGATCGCTATGCGCCAGATGATGAAGACGTTAAACTCGCGCGCGAGCTACAGGGCCGTATCGATCTGTATGATACCGCAGAAGAGGCCGTCGCAGGCGCAGATGTCGTCATCGCGGATACGTTCGTCTCCATGGGCGACAAGGACGCTGATGAACGCCTCGCCGAACTCGACCCTTATGCGGTCACAGATGAGTTGATGGACATGGCAACCGGCGGCGCTAAATTCCTCCACTGCTTGCCCGCACACCGCGGCGAAGAAGTCGACGCCGAAGTCATCGACGGCCCGCAATCATTGGTCTGGGACGAGGCCGAAAACCGCCTGCATGCGCAAAAGGCGATCTTGCGTTGGTGCCTGCAGAAGTAGTTTTCGAAATCAATCGATTTGAAGGCGGCAAGTGTTAGAAGTGTGCTTAGCTAGGGTTTTAAGCTGACGGACTTCGATCTCGCCATAAGCCCGATAACGAAAATTTCCATCTACATTAAACCGTTTTTTACTTTGACGTCTGAGTTGAAAAATCCCGTCAACATAACCACCGGCACAATTACCAATCGTCAGTGTTGCCCGGTTTGAACCGGGCTCCATGTCGATCGATTTGGTCAGGCACTGATAATCTGCTGCAAAGCCCCTTACGAACTCCGGAAAGCCGGCCTGTCCTTCGCTACGCGTTACACAATCGGTCGTTTGATCGAGAAAATCCTGGCCGTCTCTCGTTATGGTAATATCCCACGCCCATTCGCCTGCTTGGAAGGTCTGATCATCCGCGTTCATACACCCTGAAACAGCGGCGATAAGGAGTATCAAGCCGATTTGTTTTGAAGCCGATTGCATCGAAGATCTCCCTGATAATCACTTTGTCGATACTTATGCATATATTCTTCTAAAAGTCGCCTATACTTCACGTGAACAAGGCTCGGGTAGTAGATCATATCGCTGATTAAATTGGCCATAAGTCCAGTAATTTTTTGAAAGCGTCTCCCCTCTATCCCCCAAATCCCATCCAAATCCCAATCTCCGCCAATCCCTGCGAAAGCAGGGATCCATCTCTGAACATCTCAACAAAAAACCAGCAAATACAGTGTAGGGAGTTTCCTCCCCGCTTGCGGGGGAAGTGCCCCCATAGGCTTCTGAGGGCAGAGGGGGCAAGCTTTAGGTGCCCAAATCCCCAAAATCTATCCACCCCCTCCAAAAGCGCCCTTATACTCATCTTTAATATGCAAATCCGCATCAACCCCCGCGACTGGGCCCACGTGCCCGTCTGGCTCTGGCCATATGTCTGGTGGCAACTCCTGCGCTTGCGCGCCCATGTGCTCAAAACCGGTCAGGACGGATTTTACCAAATCACATCAGACGGCCACGTCGAAATCTATCTCGCACCGGACCAATCAGACTTAAACGTCTGGCTGTACCAACAGCGCCAAGCCTATCTCGATCACTGGACCCCAATGCACAACACAAGCGGCGAGGCGCACTTAAACGCAATCCGCTATTGGACGCCCCGCTTCATGGAATGCGGCGAACGCATCCTCTACATCAGCTGGGGCAAAGACTTCACGCCTGCGCCCGCGATTGAAGATAGTTCGTAGCCGCTTCCCCCCTCCGAGCGTTTCGCGCCCACCCCTCACCCTGAGCGAAGTCGAAGGGCCCCGCAAGCGGATGAGGAAATCCTGCCCTTAATCCGATTAGGTTCTGAACTTTCCTCCCCCACTCTTGGGGGAGGTGCCCGAAGGGCGGAGGGGGCAAGCCGAACTCACAACGACAACTAAACTCAACAACCTTCCCGCACTCACGCGCGAAGCCACGTCCCGCTGCGCGAAATTCAAACCTAGCGTTTATACGCCAGTGGTCGCTCGCTCTCATCCAGATCGAGATAACGATCCCGAAGCTTCGTCTGTCGGCTCTCCATGGATTGGACTTCGCCGTCGATGATGACTGCTTTTGGAGCGCTCATCACTTCCAACGGATCACCGTCCCAGATCACAAGGTCCGCCGTGCTACCCGGCGCAACGCTGCCCAGTGTATCGAGATCAAAAATCGCCGCTGGCGCTGTCGTGATCGCCGTCAAAGCATCATCGAAACTCACACCATTGGCCACCGCATTGCCCGCGCTTTGCAGAGCGAGCCTCGCCTGGTGGCTATTGTCACCCAGATGCGCAAACGCGGTGAGGACGCCTGCGTCTATCAGGCGCTCAGCATTGCGACTGGTCGCGCCCAGTTGCGCAAAGCTCGCGGGCAAATTGGAAAATGGATCAATAATCACCGGAATGCCTGCATCGGCGAGCTCATCGGCCACGATCCAGCCTTCGTCCGCGCCAACAATCGCGATGTTCACATTGGCATTCTCAAACTTGAGATCGATCACTTGGCGAATATCGCTGGCACGATGGGCGTTGACGAGGATGAGCTGCCCACCACGAACCGCACGTCCGAATGCCTGAGCGTCGGTGCGGGTCAGCGTGTCGCCTTCATTGTGCGCCATAAAGCGGCCGGGATAGCCGCGCGCATCTGCAAACGCTCCGCGAAGCGCTGCCCAGGCCGCGGGTCGCGAACCACCTGCGAGATCAGCTCCGCCTTCACCGAGATCGATGTAAACAAAGGCGCGGTCCTGCGTGATGCTGTCAGGGGCTCCGGAGGTGTCAGCGATAAAGCCCTGACCGGCAATCATGCTGCCGCCATTGGCCGGGGCAACTGCGATCCGGGTGACACCTTCAATTCGTGTGACAGGTACTGTGGTCGCGGATGGGTTAAATCCATCAGAGGCTCTCAGTGCGACTGAGAAGGCGGTCCCGCTCGCGCGTGTATCATTGGTGGAGTCTTCTGCGCCCACCTCAACAATTCCGATGCGCGTAAAAGGTGCGATAATGCCGGGCGTGACCCAGGCTCCATCGGCGTTAATGACAGGACTCCCGCCACGCGGCGCTGTACCATTCTCAATAACCGATATGATTTCACCATCGCGAACATAGATCGCTGCGTTATCGAGCGTTCCGGCCTCTGTCCCGGTCCAGACTTTGGCATTGGTAATGGTCAGGGTCTGCGCGGCAGCACTAGCAAGCACCAGTGTAGAGGCTGCGGTGATCAAAAGTGTGCGGATCATTTCAGGTCTCCTTCACCGGGTTGGCCAAGTTCAAAGTCCATCACTGGAAGCGAATCTGGATCATTGCGATCAAACATCAGCGCACCGTCCACAAAGACGAGTTCGGCTTGGCTGTAGACACTGAACGGATCGCCGGACCACATCACGACGTCAGCGTCTTTGCCGACTTCGAGACTGCCGGTCTGCTCAAACACGCCGAGCGATTTTGCTGGATTGGCCGACAGCCATTGCCATGCATCGGCCTTGGAAATATCAATCCCGGCGCGACGGCCATCAGAGAGCGCTTTGGCCGCCTCTTGATTTAAGCGCTGAATGCCGATGTCGCTATCGGAATGCACAATCGCGCAAGCCCCGGCGTTGTGGACCATCGGGATGTTTTCGCGCACTCCGTCATAGGCCTCCATTTTGAAGCCCCACCAGTCCGCCCACATTGAACTGCAAGCGCCATAATCAGCGAGCTTGTCAGCGATCTTGTAGCTCTCGACCGCGTGGTGGAAGCTTGCGACCTCGTAGCCAAACTCCTGACTCATATCCATGATCAGCGCCATTTCATCGGCGCGGTAGCAGTGCATATGGACGAGGATTTCACCGTTGAGAACGCCCATCAGCGTATCAAGCTCAAGGTCGCGGGTCGGAGCTGTGCCGCCTTCATCCTCGTACTTTTCCCATTTGCGTTTGTACTCAACCGCGCGTGCCCAGGCCATCCGATAACCGGCAACATTACCCATGCGGGAGTAGGGCGCGCCGCCCGGGAACCGCCCGCCGCCATAGCCGTAAACGCGCTTCGGATTTTCCCCACAGGCCATTTTCAAAGTGTAAGGCGCATCCGGAAATTTCATGCCTTGCATCGTGCGCGCCGGGACGTTCTTCAACGTGACACCGCGCCCACCGAAGAGATTGGCTGAGCCCGGCAGGATTTGCATACTGGTTACACCGCCCTGAAGCGCGCGCGGGAAGCCCGGATCCTGCGGCCAGACGCCATGCTCGGCCCAGACTTCTGCCGTAACAGCGCCGGAAATCTCGTTACCATCGCCATGCGCACTGACAGACGGGGAGGGATAGACACCGAGGTGGCTGTGATTGTCGATAATGCCGGGCGTGACCCACTTACCGCTCGCATCGATTACGGTTGCTCCATCCGGCGCGGCAATCTCTTCAGCGACTTCGGCAACATCGCCATCAACCAACAGCACATCACCGCTTTCAATGATCCCGCCAATTCCATCCAGCACAGTGGCATCTTTCAGCAACACCGTATCGGATGGGTAGGGCGTATAGGTCGATGGGAAGGGGTTCTTATTGATGCTGACTTTGTCACCATCGTCTTTACTCTCGCCATCTGATCCACCATTGCCGCAGGCGCTCAGCCCGGCGGCGAGGACCATGGCGAGCGCACTTACCATAAGGGCACGTTTCATGGGTATTATCCGTCTATGTCTCCACCTTTGTGTGTGCAGTCATGATCGAATTTGGCAAGTAATTTTTGCCTGCGGTTACTTCATGTTCTGCGCACAGACTGACGATGAATAGGTCAGTGTGCGCACTTCGCGCTGCGTCTCGATCCCGTTTCGGCTGACTTTACGGCGTGTCCAGTTTCCGAAACTGTCAGTCTCTTGAATATCGTATACAACTTTAGAGCTTCTCGATCCGTCGGCGCGTGACCAGGTATAGCTGACCTCATTTTTTCCGAGGTACTCAATGGTATCACTCGAAGAGAAAGTATCGTCTTCTTTGAGCCCGTAGCGTCTTTCGATCTCGCGGCCCTCGGCATCTAAGAAAACCTTGCTTCGGCCTGTGATTTCACCTTCAGGTTGGCTGTATGTGATCGTTTTGACCTTACCGTTCTCTGACCATTCAAATTTTTCGAGGTTTGGATTGATCTCGCCTGACTCAACGTAGAAAGCTCCATAAGGTAGATCAGTATCGTCATAGAGTTCCATAAAAGCGAGGCTGACCGCACCATCTGCATCGCGCCATTCAACGCGTAGTCTGCGGCCATCCGGCCCAAAGACTTCATTCTCTGTCCGTGTGATGTCACCAATAGCTGGGCTATCTTTATCTTCAGGCGCTTTCAGATTGAACAGCGTCTTGCTGACACCGACAATGTTCGGATGTTCACAGGGGTTTTCAGCGCTCGAACGATCAGGTTTTGATTCAGCGACGGCGCTCTGGCTTCCAATGATAGCAAGCGCAACCAAAGGTAATGTAAGATTCACTTCATACGCCATATATGATGCATAACGACGTATTTAGAACTTTGAAAGTTACAAATTTTGTTCGCCTAAAGCGGACGCGCGTAATTCTCGGCTGACAGATCCAGCTCAAATGTGACCGGCGTAGAAGACGCGACCTGCGGGCGACGCGTGACTTTCTTGATCGCCTGAGCGGCAACGGCTTTGCCAATAATGCCCGGCGTCACTCTGCGTCCCGTTTGCGGGTTCATGCCGAGTTTGGAGCGCAATATTCCGTTCGTGTAGATCGCATTGGCTTTCATTAGCGCAGGCAGGGTCATGTACTCGCAAGACAGTGAGACATTGACGCAATCGGCATTCAGGACCCGGTGCGGCGCAGCTTGCGGCCAAGTGATCGCCATGCCCGGCTTGAGGTCAATTACGGTCGCGTTGTCATCAAACCCATTTTTGAAGGTCAGGTCTTCCTCGCGGCGTGAATGCACGATGTCCTCAACTTGATCAGACGGCGAGTGCGTTTCATCGGCTGGATAGAGCCACAAACGCTTCTCACCAGTGATCTGAAACAGAGCAACTAGCGGGATATCCAAGTGATAGTTCACATGGATGCCCGGCGAAGAGATCAGCAGACCCATATCCTGCTTACGCAGTTTGCGCTCTGCTGCGTCGGCGAGGCTGCCAAAGATATCGTCACCAATGTCTGCCAGATAATCGAGTTTCAGGTTCGCCCGGCGCAAGTTCAGCCAGAAGTGACCCGTGCGAACGGCTTCCATGATCTCTGCACCACTTAAGCTTGGCGCTTTCCCCTTGATCGCAGTTCCCAGCCCCTCAGTGTGCCCGCCGAATGTCCACAAGCCCAGCTCGTCGCGCGGATAATCATCGAGAATTTTTGCAAGCCCTTCATCCGAGAACAAGGCGTTCTGATGCAGATCATGTTCGGCATGAATCAACTCATTGCCGAACGCTTTAGCGGTGTCTTTTGGCCAGGAAACAGTCATGGCTTTCCTCATTTGTCCCAGTGCTAAACGAAGCACAATCTAGTTGAGAAGTCATTGCAATTCGCGTGCCGGGGGAATCATTTTCGCCTGAAAAGTCAGTTGTAACTTTGCGCGCTGAGGCTTAAGGCGCGCCGATGATTGAGATTGTGCCAGAAACGCCAGCGTTGCACGCAGACGCCATTGAGGCGCTGTATGACCGAACCTTCGGGCCGGGCCACTTTGCCAAGACGGCTGAACGTCTGCGCGAAGGCACACGGTCGCTGCCGGACCTTTCGCGCGTCGCGGTCAAGGATGGGGAGGTCATTGGTGTGACGCGACTGTGGCCGATTTCCATTGGGGACGCAGGCGTACGCGGGGTCTTCGTCGGGCCAGTGGCTGTCGATCCTGATTTTCAGGGACAACGTTTAGGACTGAGTGTCACTGGAGAAGCGATCGAAGCGGCGACTTTTGCGGGGTGGCCGGTCGCCGTTCTGATCGGCGCGCAGAGCTATTTCGGTGAGATCGGATTTGACGTGACAAATGCGCTAAAGTTTCCCGGACCGCAGGATCGCTTACGCGTGATGGTGCGTGGGCTTGCGGAGAGCGTGCAGGGATTGGCAGGGTTGGTGTCTGTTCTGAGGGATTAGCGCCCCTCGCGCCGCCAAGCCCAGACCAATGTAGCGAGCAAAAGCAGCATTGCCAAAACACCCGGTAAAAGCGGCAAGCTTGTCGAACTGCGCACAGCATACGCCCCGCGCTCTCGTAATCCCAGCCAATCTCTGCCGCGGGCATTGGCACGCTGACCCACCATGCGGATATCAGGTGCATTATTGGCACTCGTCATCTGATACGTGCCCCCGCCCGTGAGATTCGTAAGAGGCTGCAAGACATCCGGCGTCGCTTCCAGCGCTGAAAACTCACGCGGATTGGCCGGACCATTCAGCGCGACGGTGGACAGACCGCCACTTTCAGCGCGGTAGAGACCGAGCTGATCAACAGGCACTTCAGCGCTATAGTTGCCAGGGCCTTCGACGCGCCAATCTGGTTCCAGAAACGACCCATCCGGCGTCGTGATAATCAAGGGCGCGGCGCGCTCCGCCAGCGTCCGCAAGTCTGCCCGGATCGTGTCGCCCTGCGCGGTGAGGCGAAGCTGGCGCTCATCCAGTTCCGGTTCTTTCATCAGCCAGTGAACCGTACGCCGGATTAGATCCGCAAACGGTCCACCGCCTTCATACCCACGCGCCCATAGCCAGATTTGATCGGAATTGAGTTGTGCCACGCGGCCATCGCCGACGCGATCCACAGCGAGAAGTGGGCTTCCATCCGGCGTGGTCATCAGCACATCACCTGTATCGGCTGTCGTCTCAACATAACGAAGCCAAGGCCCCCAGGTCACGCCATCAAGCGCTTCGGTCACGGTATGTCGCCGCCCGGTCTCAGACAGTTCCGGTACGACTGCGCCCTCGACAACGTTCCCTGTCGGAATAGCGGGCAGCACGCCTGCGAGCGGCGTGCGCGCAAGGCTCGCCCCGCTGGAAAATTCAGGACCGGCCGCAATCAGAAGCGCACCGCCTTCGTCGACATAGTTTGCGACGTCGGCGAGATAGGCCATCGTAATGATCCCGCGCCGTTCATACTGGTCAAAGATGAGCAGATCGAAATCAGGCAGTTTTTCCTCGAATAATTCCTCTGTCGGAAAGGCGATCAGCGATAGCTCTTCCATCGGCGTAATATCGAATTTGTAAGCCGAGCGTAGAATAGTGAAATGCACGAGATCAACAGACGGATCAGACTTCAACAAATCCCGCCAAACGCGCCCGGATGCGTTCGGACGTCCCGTAACCAGCAGAACACGAAGACCGTCGCGGACACCTGACAGCGTCGCTGCGGTTCGGTTATTGGCGAGTGTTAATTCCTGATCGCCTCTCGGCGTTTCAAACACGACGATATTGTCGCCGCGCCGCTCTGTTGCGATCTCGATGACAGTATCTTCGCCGCTTTCAGCGATCACTGTGCGCAGCCGCTCCCCATTTAGCGAAATCTCAACTGGAACGCGTGCGCTGTACGGGTCATCCACGCGCACAGTAAAGGCGATCTCATCTCCGACGATGCCAAAGTTTGGCGCATCCACGAGCGTAATCCGGCGGTCGCTGGCGTCTGGGTCACCTGTAATCACGCCATGGATGGGGCCTAGGTCGATCAGTCGCGACGCATTTTCCGGAATGTCATGGACCTGCCCATCCGTGATCAGGATCGCCCCGGCAATACGATCCCGCGGGACATCGGCCATCAAGCCTTCCAGAGCACCGATCAGCTGCGTGCCGTCGCCGCTCGTGTCGACCTCAACCGTGCGCAGAGTGATGGCCGGGTTGGCCTCAAGCTCAGCTCTGATTGTTGCATAAGCCGCCTCGGATAGGGCCTCACGATCACCGAACTCCATGCTGTCGCTTCGATCGAGAATCAGCGCCGCGACTGAGGGAAGCGGCTCACGTTCTTCTTGCACAAATGACGGATTGGATGCGGTTGCGATCACGAGTGCGAGTGCCAAAGTTCGCGTCAACCACGCCCGACCGCGCAAGGTGATGTAGGCGACCAGCGCTAAAACACAAACGACGCCTAACGCGATCAAAACAGGCCATGGCAAGAACGGATCAAAGGCGATGCGGGAGGCTTCTATCATTCATCCGCTCCCGGTTGGGCAGGGCGGCGAATGTCATCGAGATCCAGCACGCCGTCATTCTCAAAATCGCCCACACCGTCTTCTTCGCCGAGGCGTTCCAGCAGAGCGGGGATATGCACCTGATCTTCCTTATAGTTCCCTGTCAGCACATACATGATCAGATTGACGCCAAACCGAAGGGCTCTCTCGCGTTGCTCATCGCCGCCATCGACGGAATAAAGCGAACGGCCGCGATCATCCACGGCCCAAGCAGACACATAGTCCGCGTCCGTCACGAGCAATCGGCTGACCCCGTCACCCCGGCGCTCATCGCGGCTTGTTCCACTGGTTGCCTCGATCCAGAGTGGGCGACCCGCATAACGACCGGGAAATGTGCTGAGCAGGTAGAATGACTTGGTCAGCACATGCTCGGTCGGGGTCGGCGTCAGTTGCGGCGTATCAAGGCCCGGGAGTGTTTCGTTCAGCCCGTCAAAACCGCTTTGCCCAATCGTACCACCCGCACGTGTATCAATGAACAGCGTCCCGCCGCCGCGCATATAGGCATTCAGGCGAGCAATCGCGGTCTCGCTCATCGGCTCCGGATTCTCTGGCAGGACGAGGAACAGGATGGGATAAACATCGAGGGCATCGGTTTCCGCATTCACAGCATGCGGTTCTGCAGGTTCAACACTCGTGCGACGGAACAGGGTGAGAGTCACACCGTTCAATCCTTCGCGGGTCCGCCGGTCCGTGCGGGCGTCGCCTGTCTCGATGTAAGCCAGGCGCATCTCCAGCGCGGCTTCTATATCTTTTGGCAGTGGCTCACGCTGAACGGCTGGGCGAGGCGGGTCGAATTGAAATCCTTGCGCTTCAGCAGGTTGGGATTGCAGTGCGATAGGCGCACTTAGAGCGAATAGAAGCGCCGCCGCAGTGGTTTTATGTCGCCCCTGAAATCGACCTGCTACTGCGAGCGCCAAAATGATGTCCAAAGCCAGCAGGATCGCCGCTAGTCCAAGCAGCGGACCCGCAAGCCGCAAAGTGCGCGCCTCGGCATCGCCCAGAAGTGTCGCACCGCTTGGCCAATCCTCCACGGTAATGGGCTGATAATCGACAGCAGTGTTGAGCGCGCGTGTCCCGGCTGGCCCCTGATACAGTCCAGGCGGATGGGTTTCGGAAGGATCGGTCACACCAAAATCACTGGCAACAAGAGGTGTTGCCCCCGTGCTCGCGGGCGAGAGCTGGCCACGCCCGTTCAAGGTCAGACGTGGTGTATAGAGCCCTTCAGCGTCGGCGACCGCTTCGCCTTTCCCAGCAGCGATTGAGCGGCGGAGCATATCAACAAACAGGCCCGAATAGGCAAGATCTGACCAGTCCGGTCCTGCCGTAACGTGGAACAGGATCAGCGTACCGCGTCCGCGCTGATCTGCGGTGACCAACGGACTGCCATCGGCAAGGCGCGCCCATGTCCGGCGCGCGAGCTCAGGCCCAGGACGGGCCAGAACCTGCTGGCGGACCCGAATATCCTCCGGCGGCGTCAGACCAGCAAACGGCGATGTTTCCGGAAACTCACCCAACGCTTGAGGGGTTTCCCATGTTAGCGCGCCGCCAATTGCGCGGCTGGCACGGCGCAGCGGGGCCGGGACCAGCGTATCCCCATTCGCAGCCATACGCGGACCTGCAAATCGGATCAGCGCGCCGCCGTCTTCAACCCAATCCGTCAGAGCGCCGACCACGCCGGGATCAATCTGGCCAATGTCTGTCAGGATGACCGCATCCGGATTATCCTCGATGAGTGCGGTCAGATCGCCTTCTGTAATGCTGGCAAACGGCTCCAGCGCTTTACGGATATAATGCATGTCAGACAGTAAGGGCTGTGCGGTGGCATCCCCGCTGACAAGGCCGATCCGACGCGATCGATCCGCACTGTCCCACAGCCAGATCGTGCCGGGGCTGCTACTGCCGGTAACCTGAAAGCGCGCAATCCGCGACAGTGCTGCCGGTGGAAGCGTAAACGTCGCCGTCGCCTCTCGCTCACCGGATGCAAACGAGGCTTCTGCGGTCGCCAGAGCCGCACTATCCAAAGTCAGCGCCGAGACAAAGTAGTCATTCGGGCTGCGATCCTCTGCCCGCCGCAAAGTGACGGTCGCGCCCCCTGCATTGGCCGATAGCGACGTAATGGCAGCCGGCCCACGCGGCGGGGCCGCATAAACGGCAAGGGGCGCCTTAGCCATCAAAGCGCGCACAAAAGGCTCGGCCGTTTCCGGATCGAGGCCATTGCTCGCGTATAGTATACGGCTCGGCTGCAGACCGGACTCATTCAGCCGGGCGAGCGCGTCTTCGCGATCCACAGTCCATGGATAAGGTTCCAGTGATCGCACACGCGCAGTGAAATCAGCGCGCGAAAGGCGTTCTGATGGATCAGTATTCAGAGTCCTCGGCGCGGTGAGAAGGATATGAGCCGGCGTATCACGATCTTCCCCGTCCAGGGCGATGAGTGCGGCATCGCGCAACTCGCTCCAGCGCTCAGCACTCGTCCAGCCATCGTCAATCACCACTAGAACCGGCCCGCTTGGGGCATCGCCCGATTGCGCGCCGGGTGCATAAAGCGGCAGCGACAGGCCGAGAATGGCTAGCGCCGCTGCAGCCAGCCGCAACAGAAGAAGCCACCACGGCGTTTTTGCTGGCGTCTCTTCATTCGGATCGACATCGTCCAACAAGCGCAAGCTAGGCAGTTCCACGGCTTTTGGCGTCGGCGGCGTGGCCCGCAAAACCCACCAAATAATTGGCAGTGCAATCAACCCAATCAAAACGAGCGGCGCACCAAAGAGGAACGGTCCAAGCGTCACGATTTTCCCTCAAATTGTTCCAGCGCCAGCACAAGGGCCGCAGCTCCGCGCAAAGCGTCTTGATCCGTGCGATGCGTCACCAGCGCCCAACCCATCTGTGCCGCAAGCGCCTGCAGGCCGTCGCGTTGTTTCTGGAACCGCGCGAGATAGTCGTCGCGAATACTCTCCGCGCGCCCAAAAATACGATCCAACAGGCCTCCGGGACGTGAAAATTTCGTTCGGCCGGTAAAGGGGAACTCATGCTCAATCGGATCGCTAACGCAAAGCAGAACGCCATGCCTGCACTTGGCCGCCAGTGGGGCAAGCCGCGCGCGCCACTCTGGCAGCGGATCGTAGAAATCACTCGCAACAATGCTCAGCGCGTTTGATCTTGGTGGCGTCAGGCCGGAAGGCGGCGTGAGCAAATCTTCGGCCAGACGGTCTGGCGCGGTCTTCCCCAGCGCGGCGGGACGCGCACCGTTCAGAACACCGATCCGTTCACCTTCTTTCGATAGCAGAATACCAAGAGCCAGCATCAGCACGCGCGCCCGATCCGCTTTGGTTGGGTGATCATCATCACCGCGCCAGTCAAAACCAGCCTCTGGATCAGCCCAGAACAGCACCGTACGGGCGGTTTCTAGCTCCGTTTCACGCACAAAATACTCATCACCGCGCGCGCTGCGCCGCCAGTCGATCCGATCGGCCGCATCGGTCTGCGCATAGCGGCGATACTGCCAGAATTGCTCGCCCGATCCCGCACGTTTTCGTCCCGCAGCCCCCGGATGCACGAGGTCGGCCGCCTCAGCCTGAAGCGACAGGTCTGGCAGTTGCCGAGCAAGGGTCTCAGCTTCAGCGCGGAGGGTGGCGAGCGACACCATCTCAGCTGGTCAATTCCTTGTCGGGGAGGCGACAATCAAGAGCGCGTTTGATTAAAGCCTCAAGGTCTCGATCTTCTTTTCGCTCCCAAGCTGATCGCGCCATTCTTTTCTCTGTGTCGATCAGTTCTGGAAAGCTCTCATAATCGCGTACGAAGCCTCTCTTATGGCCTGTTATATTAGAAAGTCTCATCCACTCATCAACAACATCAACCCGGCGATAGAAATAACTTCCGCTCGGAAAATACAGGTCTCCATCACCCACCAAGGTTGCTTCCTCTTCGAAAGGTAAATCCAAAAAGGCGACGGCTGCAGCATAACAGTGTCGTTCCTTTTTTGTGAGCTGTCGTTCTTCAGCATTGGCATTTGAGCCGAGTGCTAAGGCAACTGCAATCATCGTGAATGTGCGCACCGGATTGAACATCAACTACGGTTCACCAACTTAACCCCCAAACGCGCAACTCTCAGCCAACTCAAATGTCTCATCCATGACCTGGTTGGCTTTTGAGTCTGGGCTGCGATTATTGAGCGCGTCCTGAATCATTTCGAGGCGATAGTTGATCTCTGTGACCAATATGCTGGCAGCCTTGTCACCCGGATACAGTTGGCCCAAGCGCTCAACCGCCTCAGCTGTCTTGTCTCTTGGAACAGCCTGTAGCTCTTCGGCTGACGTGCCAGCTGCTGTTCCATCGCGGATGGCTTCTGTAATCGTGACGACCGTTTTCGAGGCAAGACAGTCCACCTCGGTTTTCGGTACGTCGCCACCGCCTCCGCTTTGTCCGCAGGCTGCAATTAGGGCAAAAGACGCGATGAAGAGAGAGTTTCGCATGGGTTTAACTGGCTTTCCTGGTTAGGTCTTTGATCAAAGTGTCCAGAGACGGGGCATCTCCGGTCGGGTCATAGCGCACGCCCATCCGGTGGGCGAGGCAGGGCTCCGCCAGTGCCTCAACATCTTCGATGCTTGGCGCAAGACGACCGCGCAGCAGCGCACGCGCACGACTGGCCAGCATAAGCGCTTGCCCGGCCCGAGGGCTCGGCCCCCAATCGATGAAGCGGCGAACCCGGTCATCACTCGATTGTTCAGGCCGCGCCTCGCGCACGATTTGAAGGATGGCGTCGAGAACTTTCTCCCCGACGGGCATTTCACGGACCAATGCCTGCAATTGTTGCAAGCCGAGCGGATTCAGCGCCGTTTGAACTGTCTGTTCCTCACCGCCTGTCGTTTCGATCAGGATTTTGCGCTCCGTATCCACATCCGGATAACTGACATCGATTTTGAGGAGGAATCGGTCGAGTTGCGCTTCGGGCAGGGGATAGGTGCCCTCCTGCTCAATCGGGTTTTGGGTCGCCAATACGTGGAACGGTGCGGGCAGATCATAACGCACACCCGCAATCGTGACATGCTTTTCCTGCATCGCCTGCAACAGAGCCGACTGCGTACGCGGTGAAGCGCGGTTAATCTCATCCGCCATCAAGAGACTGGTGAAGATCGGGCCTTTGATAAAGCGGAATGCGCGGGAACCATCGGCCCCCTCATCCAGCACTTCAGAGCCTAAAATATCACCTGGCATCAAGTCAGGCGTGAACTGAATGCGCGCATTATCGAGGCCCAGCGCGGTCCCAATCGCTGTCACGAGGCGCGTTTTGGCAAGACCCGGCGCGCCGATTAGCAAGGCGTGCCCGCCAGCGAGGATGGCTGATAGCGCCAATTCGACCACGCGATCTTGCCCGAAGACGGCTTTGCCGATCTCTTCGCGTACTTTGGCCAGCGTTTCGCCTGCGGCTTCAGCCTGCGTCACGATCGCCTGATTGTCATCCGCCATGGGGTCTCCGTCTTACTCTTTTTTATTCATCACACTATGTGGTCATAGTGTGACATGTCAGATGTGCCCACTCCCCCTCCCAACCGCCCCACAGTTTGGGCACCCGTGGGGCGGTTGGGAGGGGGAGTGGGCGGATCCTGATACGTCTAAAAGAGATCATGGCGGAGTGCGAGATGAAATCAAACGAAAATGCTGTAATCCCGCTCGAAGAGGTGTTGAAAGCTATCGCGCCGGAAGGTCTCGACGGGAAATTACCGCCTGTGCATCTCTGGAATCCGGATCGCTCCGCTGACATTCAGATGGAAATCCGCAGCGATGGCAGTTGGTGGCATGAGGGCGATCAGATCAAGCGCGAGCGACTGGTCAAGCTATTCTCCCGTATCCTGCGCCGCGATGAGGACGGCTCCTTCTGGCTGGTCACGCCCTATGAAAAAGTCGTTGTCCATGTCGAGGACGCGCCTTTCATGGCCGTGCGCGTTGACCGCAGTGGTGAGCCAGGCCCGAATCAGACGCTCGTTTTTAAGACCAATCTGGGTGATGTGACGCTGGCTGGACCCGATGCAGCGATCCGGGTGGAGACCGACCCAGCAACGCTGGAGCCAACGCCCTATGTGCTGGTGCGTGGACGATTGGAGGCCAAACTGACCCGCGCTGTTTTTTATGAACTCGCCGATATGGCCGTCGCGCATGAGGGCCGTGCGGGCATGCTCGGTGTTTGGTCACAAGGCGTTTTCTTTGAACTGGGGCCAGCGGCGTGAGCTTGAAATTTTCGAATTTCTCTTCACTGAGACTGCCGCTCGACGCTGGCTGCACAAATGTCCGGGGGCAATAGCGTGGCGTTTTCCGACCTCGATGATTTTCTGTTCCGCGCCACGGAGCGTCTTGATCCGATTGTCGGGACACCGCGGCTTCCAGAGGGCGGTGATCTCGATTTTCTGGAAGAGGAACGCATCCCGTACATTCGTCCGGCTGCCGTGCTTATACCCGTCATTCCTAGGATTTCAGGCCCGACGGTGCTCTTAACACAGCGCCCTGATACTATGGCTGCCCATCCGGGTCAGGTGGCTTTTCCGGGAGGTAAAGTTGATCCCGTTGATACCGACGAAGTGGCCGCAGCCCTGCGTGAAGCCGAAGAGGAAGTTGGTGTTGATCCGGCAAGCGTCCAACTGGTTGCTCGGTCCGCGCCTTATGTCACGGGCACAGCCTTTCGCATCACGCCCGTGATCGGAATCCTGCCAGAAGACTTCCAGCCGGTTCCGGACCCGGAAGAAGTCGCGGACGTGTTTGAGGCCCCGTTGACCTTCCTGTTTAATCAAGCCAACCACAGGACTGGTGAAGCGGTCTGGAAAGGCAAGGCGAGACGCTATACTGAAATGCCGTGGCAAGGATATCGGATCTGGGGTGTCACTGCGGGCATTATCCGCACCCTGCATCAGACCCTTTATGATGAGGAGACATAAAGATGGGCGCCAGAGTTCTATTCCAGCTTTTCTTTTTCGCGCTGCCTTTCATCATGTTCGGCCTGTACCGGCTGGCAATTGCTGGCGCAGAACAGGAAGGGCGCAAGCCGTGGCCGATCCGTGTCCTGTTCGGGATTGGCCTGCTCTTGGGCGTTGGCTCCTGGATCTTCTTCATCTTGATTGAGCGCGTCGGCGACGAGCAGCGGCCTGATCTTTCAAATGCAGGGCGTCCTTTAACCGAAGATCCGGGCGGACAAGCCGAAGGCGTCACACGAGAGCAAGAGGCGCTGCCCGAAGCGACTGAAATCGACGAAGACACGGCCGAACGCCTTGGCACGCCTGAACGCTGATTGGTTCAACGCGCCTGAGACACGGGCCGTCATCGCAGCGCTTGAGGCGGCACGGCCGGACTGTGCACGCTTCGTTGGCGGATGCGTGCGCAATACGATCATGGATCGACCTGTCGATGATATCGATATCGCCACACAGCTTGAGCCTGAGGCAACGCTCGCCGCACTGGAGGCTGCAAGCATCCGAACGATCCCGACCGGCATAGAGCACGGCACAATCACCGCCATCGTGGATCATGTTCCGTTCGAAATCACCAGTCTGCGTCGCGATGTCGAAACCGATGGCCGCCGCGCTGTTGTCGCCTTCACGGAGGACTGGGCAGAGGATGCGCAGCGCCGCGATTTCCGCCTGAATGCGCTCTATGCCGCGCCTAACGGAGAAGTCTTCGATCCTGTCAGCGGTGGCTACGAAGACGCTTTGGCAGGCCGTGTGATCTTCATCGGCGACGCAGATCAGCGCCTGCGCGAAGACTATCTTCGTATCCTTCGCTTCTTCCGATTCAATGCTTGGTACGGAGCAGGGATCGACGCGGACGGCCTCGCCGCTTGCGCTCGCCAACGCGACGGCTTGCAACAGATCGCCAAAGAGCGGGTCTGGAAAGAATTCAAGAAACTCCTCACCGCGCCTGATCCGACGGCCTCCGTCGAGGCCATGATAGCCAGCGGTGTCCTCGGGCATGTCCTGCCGGTTGATACCTCCATCTATGGCCTGCACGATCTGCGCGTTAGCGAGCAGCTCTGCGGCGTGCAACCAGACCCGATGCTGCGACTGATGGCGCTTATGCCGCGCTCAGCCTTGGCCGTTCAGGAAATCAGCGCCGCGCTGAAGCTCTCTAATGCCGAGAAAGCACGCCTGACAGAATGGGCAGCCGACAATTTGCCTGAGGTCGTCGACCTAAACGCGCGCCAGCTTCGCGCTGAGCTTTACTGGCATGGCAAGCAGGCCATCGTCGATCGGGCTTTGCTAGCTGGCGCAGACGTGCGCGACTTGCTAGCCGCTGTGAATGCGTGGCGCGCGCCAGAGTTTCCGATTAGCGGAGACGACGCGCTAGCTGTGGGGTTGGAAGGCCCAGAAATTGGCCAAGCGCTCAGCCGCGTCGCACGCGTCTGGGTCGATAGTGATTTCGAGCTAGGCCGCGAGGCTTTGCTGACGCTGCTTCGTGACGATTAACAGCATCCTCGCGTCTCATAACCGCAGCTAAAACAGTCATGACATAAGCTGATTGTCGATTTGCCCATGGCATGCCCAACCGGACTCTGTTCCATACCTAGGCAAGCCGCTGCAATTGCGAGTGACGCTGCAGCCAGAATGGCGATACTCGAGCGAGCAAACCTTCTCATCAATTCAATCCAATAAGAGCCGCATTCAAAACGCCCGCAAAGCTCATCCAAGCCAAATAGGGAATCTGCAGCAGCGCTGCCACCCACGAGTGACGCGCGAAGCTGCGTATCATGGCCACGATCAGCAACCATAAAATCACCAGCGCCACCATCGCGTAGATCAATTGGTGAAAGCCAAAGAACAACCAACTCCACGCAATGCCGACGGCGAGTTGTGTAAAATACAGGCCGAGCGCGCTGGACGCTGCCCCAAAGCTCCCCGCTTTCAATCTGACGAGAACTGCGCCAATCGCCATCAGCGTGAACAGGATCGGCCAAACGATCCCGAAAACAGTGTCAGGCGGATTAAACTCCGGCTTTGTCAGCGCTGCATACCACGGATCGTCACTTCCGCCCGAAACCAGAGCGCCAAGGGCAGCCGAAACCGCGGTCAGTATGATGATCAGCAGAATCGTCAGAAAGGCAGGGCGTTTCGCTTTCATGCAATGTGCCTAGCAGAAAGGTTTTGCGGCGTCACTGGAATTGAGTTATAACATATGTTGTAACATTTGGAGGTTTAGATGAGTGATCGCTTAAAAATTCGGAAAATCGGCAACTCTCAGGGCGTCGTCATACCCGTCGATGCGTTGAACAAACATGGCGTGAAAGTTGGTGACGAACTCATGCTCTCCTACGCACCGGACGGATACCGCCTTCACGTCTATGACCCCGAGGTGGCCAAACAGGTTGAAGCCGGACGCGATATCGCAAGGCGTTACAAGAACACACTCCGTGAACTAGCGAAATGACGATTTCTTGGCTTAGACAAGAAACGATTGAGATTTTGCATGAAGAGTGCCTTGCTGACCATGGAGGTTTAGAAGGAATTCGAGAACGCACCTTGCTGGAAAGCGCTTTAGAGCGTCCCCGCAATCGACACCATTATGGCGATGGCGATGTTTTTGATTTTGCTGCTGAGTATGCGTTTGGCATCGTCAGAAATCATCCATTTCTCGATGGAAATAAAAGGACAGGGTTTCTCGCCGCCGCAACTTTTCTTGCCATAAACGGGCATATCCTGATTGCGTCTGAAGCAGATGCGACACTCAAAACCCTTAGTCTTGCCGCAGGAGAGACTGCCGCTTCGGACTATGCCACGTGGCTCCGTGCGAATACGGAGGCTGCTTAAGGCCACTTCACGACAGGCGGCATGCTGGACAGGATGCTCGCAACATTGCCGCCTGTTTTCAGACCAAACGTCGTGCCGCGATCGTAGAGCAGGTTGAACTCGACGTAGCGTCCACGCCTAATGAGTTGCTCTTCGCGCTCGGCCTCTGTCCAACCTTCATTCATGCGGCGGCGGACAAGTTTGGGGTAAATCTCTGCAAACTGCTTGCCCACGTCTTGCGTAAAGGCGAAATCTGCGTCCCAGTCGTCGGTGTTGTGTCGATCATAAAAGATGCCGCCTGTGCCCCGCGGTTCATCGCGGTGAGCCAAATGGAAATACGTGTCGCATTGCTCTTTCATGCGCGGATACCAGCTCTCATCGTAAGAGTCACAAGCGGCTTTCATCGCGGTGTGAAAGTCCACAGTGTCTGGGAAATCAGGCTCACGCTGATAATCAAGAACCGGCGTTAAATCACCGCCACCCCCGAACCAGCTCTCGCTTGTCATCAGCATACGGGTGTTCATATGCACGGCTGGGACACGCGGATTTGTCATGTGCGCGATTAGGGAAATGCCTGAGGCCCAGAATCGTCCGTTGGACTGATCTGCACCCGGAATCTGAGCCTGAAACGCCTCCGAAAACGTCCCGTACACTTGCGAATAATGCACGCCGACTTTCTCAAAGACTTTGCCCTTCATCACGGCCATTGTGCCGCCGCCAAGGTCTTCGCTACCGTCGCCGCGTGTCCAATCTGTTTTCTCAAACCGTCCGGGAGCGCCAGGATAAAGCGGGGCCCTCGCCTCATCTTCGATGGCTTCAAAGCGGGATATGATGTCTGTCTGCAATTCGCGAAACCAGGCGCTTGCCTTCGATTTGCGCTGGCTGATGATGTCTAACTCCGTCATTCGTCCAGCACGCTATCCTCGATGAAGGCCGCGAAGTCCTTCGGATCGCCAAAGTCCTTGTAGACACTCGCATAGCGCACATAGCCAACCGGATCGACTTCGCTGAGGCGCTCCATCACCATCTGTCCGATGTCTTTGGAAGAGACCTCGGACTCACCGATGGATTCCAATTCGCGGGCGATGCCTGAGACGAGTTGATCAATCTTGTCCTGATCAACAGGGCGCTTTCGCAGCGCAATCTTGACCGAACGGGACAGCTTGTCGCGATCAAAGAGTGTACGCTTGCCGTCCCGCTTGATGACCGTCACTTCGCGGAGTTGTACGCGCTCAAACGTCGTGAACCGGCCACCGCAATCATCACAGCCGCGTCGGCGGCGCACAACAGTATTATCTTCTGCCGGTCGCGAGTCCTTGACCCCCGTATTTTCAGAGCCGCAGAAGGGACAGCGCAAAGTCTACGCCCCAAGCCCGTTATAGATCGGGAACTGAGCCGTGAGGGCTTTCACCTCTTCGCGTACTCTCGTCTCAGTGGCTTCGCTGTCGCCGCTGGCCAGTGCATCGACGATTTCACCGATCCATGTTCCAACTTGCGCAAACTCTGCCTCACCGAAGCCGCGTGTGGTCCCGGCCGGTGCACCGACACGGATACCACTGGTCACCATCGGCTTTTCAGGATCGAACGGAACGCCGTTCTTATTACAGGTGATATAGGCGCGCTCCAAGGCCTCCTCGGTGGCATTGCCCTTCACGCCTTTCGGGCGAAGATCGATGAGGGCGAGGTGTGTATCCGTACCGCCAGAGACCAGTGCAAGACCACTATCCTGCGCGGCCTGCGCCATAGCTTTCGCATTCGCAATTACTTGCGCCGAGTAGTCCTGATAGTCTTGGCTCAAGGCCTCACCAAACGCGACAGCCTTACCCGCAATAACATGCATCAGAGGACCACCCTGTATACCCGGGAAGATCGCAGAGTTGAACTTTTTCGCCAGCTTTTCGTCATTGGTCAGGATCATCCCACCGCGTGGGCCACGCAGGCCCTTATGCGTCGTCGTCGTCGCGACATGACAATGGTCAAGCGGATTCGGATGCTGCTTACCGGCAACCAGACCTGAGAAGTGCGCCATATCGACGAGGAAATACGCGCCAACCTCATCTGCAATTGCGCGGAACTTGGCGAAATCAATCTGACGTGGATAGGCCGATCCACCCGCAATGATTAGTTGCGGCTTGTGCTCTTTCGCGAGCGCCTCGACTTCGTCAAAATCGATCAAGTGGTCGTCTTCGCGAACGCCGTACTGGATCGCATTGAACCATTTGCCGGACTGGTTGGGGCGCGCACCATGCGTGAGGTGTCCGCCAGCATCGAGGCTCATCCCCAAAATCGTATCGCCCGGCTTCATCAGCGCCTGAAACACAGCCTGATTGGCTTGACTGCCCGAATTCGGCTGCACATTCGCAAACTCGCACTCGAACAGTGCCTTTGCCCGATCAATCGCAAGATTTTCGACGATATCGACATATTCGCATCCGCCATAATAGCGTCTGCCTGGATAGCCCTCTGCGTACTTATTCGTCAGGACGCTGCCTTGGGCTTCCAGAACAGCCTGTGACGTGATGTTCTCCGACGCAATCAGCTCGATTTGATGCTGCTGACGGGTCTGCTCTTTTGCGATGGCTGCGAAGATATCTGCATCACGCTCGGCCAAGGACTGACCGAAAAAATCTTTTGTATCTGATAGAATCGGTCGCACTGAATCGGGCATGTCTCACTCCTGTATTCACGCCGTTACTAGACTTGCAGGAGAGTCGCTGCAAGAGAGAGTGTGACGCAGGTGCATATGTAGTATTCGTAATATCAGCTTTGTTGTTGTAAATCGTTATACAGGATATTATGAAGTAAAAATCAGCGCATTGCGTAAGAAAAAATGCGTATAAAAGTTATAAAAACAGTAACCAAGCGAGAAATTCATGGAAACCGACGCCAAAGGTGAGATGCTGGAACTCACCACAGAGATTGTTTCAGCCTACGTCTCCAATAACCCCGTGCCGTCGGCCAGTCTGGCGGATCTCATTCAATCTGTGCATGCGACTCTGACTGATTTGTCTGCCGAAGCAGAGGTTGAGACACGTCCGGATCCGGCTGTCCCGGTGTCAAAATCAATTACACCTGATTTTCTAATTTGCCTTGAAGACGGCAAGAAACTGAAAATGCTCAAGCGCTATATCCGCACACGCTACAGCCTGACACCGGATGAATATCGCGCGCGCTGGAACCTGCCGAGCGACTATCCCATGGTAGCACCGAATTATGCAAAGGTTCGTTCGCAAAAAGCCAAAGAGATCGGTCTCGGCCGCAAACCGAAGGCTTAAAATCTGATAAGTGATTAGAGAGCGCGTCTTGAACGGCGCGCTTTTCTTGTGTCTGCGGTCTAAGCTGCGAGTTCTTCCAAGCCCAATTGCTTCCAGATCGCGAGGATGGCCGCGATCAGGTCGTCCATCATGGCCTCTGTGTGAAGCGGACCAGGCGTAAAGCGTAGACGCTCTGTTCCCCGTGGCACTGTCGGATAATTGATCGGCTGAACATAAAGGCCGAAATCAAAGAGTAGTGTGTCTGAGAGCGCCTTACACTTTTCAGGATCGCCCACGAGCAGCGGCACAATATGCGTTTCGCTTTCCATCAGAGGAAGACCCGCCGCACGGAATTTCTCTTTCAGCCGTGCAGCCTGAGCCTGATGCTTAGCGCGTAAGGTCTTGCCAAAATCAGAGCGAAGCTTGCGAATGCTCGCGAGCGCGCCTGCCGCCATAACCGGGCAGGTCGACGTCGTGAAGATAAATCCAGATGCCGTAGACCGGATTGCGTCTATCACTGTCTCGTGGCCGGCAATGTAACCGCCCATAACGCCGTAAGCCTTGCCGAGTGTGCCCTCGATAATATCAATGCGGTCCATGACGCCGTCGCGTTGTGCGACGCCTGCGCCTTCTTCGCCATACATGCCGACGGCGTGAACTTCATCGATATAGGTGATAGCATCAAACTCGTCAGCGATATCGCAAATCTCTTCGATCGGCGCGATGTCGCCATCCATGGAGTACACGCTTTCAAATGCGATCAGCTTTGGACGATCTGGATCGTCGTTTTCCATCAAAGCGCGCAAGTGCTCAGCATCATTATGACGGAAGACGCGGTAGTCCGCTTTGGACCGGCGGATGCCTTCAATCATCGATGCGTGGTTTAGCGCGTCAGAATAGATGATCAGATCTGGAAGAATCTTGCCCAGCGTAGAGAGCGTGGCATCATTCGAGACATAGCCAGACGTGAATAACAGAGCGCTGCCCTTGCCGTGCAGATCGGCGAGCTCTTTTTCAAGCTCAACATGATAGCGCGTCGTGCCTGAGATATTGCGCGTACCGCCTGACCCAGCCCCGAAGGTCTCAATCGCTTCGTGCATGGAATCGAGCACATCTTCATCCTGGCCCATGCCGACATAGTCATTCGAGCACCAGACGATGATATCGCGCTCACCATGATCAAAGCGCGCGGTTGCATGCGGGAAGTCGCCGCGGTGACGCTGCAAGTCGACGAAGACCCTGTAGCGCCCTTCGCTATGGATCGAACCAAGGGCATCTTCGAATGCTTTTAGGTGTCTCATACGACATACTCTCACTGTGTGGAGCGTAGATAGGGCACTCTGCGGGTCTTGGTAAGGGTATCAATGGCCGCAGGGCTGCAACTGCGAATAGGTTGCAAACATATTCGCCCAATACCCTGTTTTTAAAGCTCATATCCCGGATTATGCCGGTCGAGTTTTCGCAGCAGACCGGGCCAGGCCAGCATGTTTGCGAGTGTCTTTGTGCCTTCAGGATTTGACTGGCCTTTGACAACGTCTTGGGCCTCTTCCGGTGCGATCAACACGCCGTCACGGCCTGCGCTTAGGGCACGAATTTGCATCGAACACGCACGCTCGAGGAAGAACATGCGCAGGAAGCATTCCGCAGCGGTTCCGCCAACCGTCATGGTTCCGTGATTGCGAAGCAGCATGTTATTCTTGTGACCCAGATCCGCAACCAGACGCTCACGCTCGTCATGATCCAGGGCGATACCCTCATAGCCATGATAGGCCAGATCGTGGCGAACAATCATGCCTGTCTGGCTCAGCGGTAGAAGCCCTTCTTTCTGTGAGGCTACAGCGACGCCATCATCGGTGTGTAAATGCATCACAACATTGGCGTCTTCGCGCGAGGCATGAACGGCGGAGTGAATTGTGAAACCGGCGGGATTTACGAAATAGGGCGTTTCCTGAACGATGTTTCCATCCAGATCGACTTTCACCAGCGATGATGCGGTGATTTCTTCAAAGAACATCCCGTATGGATTAATCAGAAAGTGATGCTCTGGGCCTGGAACACGCGATGAAATGTGAGTGAAAATCATATCGTCCCAGCCATAAAGCGCTGTCAGGCGATACATTGCGGCCAGGTCGACGCGAGCAGTCCACTCTTCCTCGCTCACTTTGCCTTTCATGCTTGAGATTTGCATTCCGTCTGCCATGGGGTCCTCCATTTAATTTTTTCTAGTTTAGCACATCGGTGGAAACCGGCTAGCTTTTGATTTGAAGTCTGTCTTTCACAAAGGCGATACCGGCCCAATACCCGTCACCAAAGTCTGCTATGCCCTTGGTAATAATCGGCTCACCCATTGTTATGGCGCGTTGCAGCGCATGACTAATGGATGTCAGAATGACGTCCTCCTGACGTAAAAACCCGGATTTCGCGAGGTTCCCGACCCAATCGATCCAGTTGAGCATATAGGTCAGCTCGCGCTCGTCTTTATCGCTGCCAAAGGTATGGCTGCGTTCATCGGGCAGGGCTTCGATCCTGTCTAAGAGATCGGCCCAGCTGCCCTCCCACTTCTCACGAAACGACTCAACGAAGCTCAGGATGACTTGCAGATCCTGACTGCGGGCCGCACTCCTCGAACTCAACCAGAGCCCAATGAGCGCCAATGGAACACCAACCAGTTGAACGATGAGGCCGATTGTTTCAAGCATTCCTAAGGGCTCCTTTATGGTTTCACATACGTGCACGCTCAGCACGACGCTTGACGCCGCTTTCATGTCCGACGACATACGCATTATGAGCGATCGATTAGCTTTTACAGCCTCAAAACGCCCAGAAGCTCAAGAGGCTTTGACGCGACTGATCAGCCGTTATGGCGATGTCAAAGAAGAAGATGCTGATATTATCGTTGCCCTTGGCGGTGACGGCGCAATGCTGGATGCGCTGCGTCGGCGCTTTGAGGATCACAAACCTGTCTACGGCATGAACCGCGGCACGGTCGGCTTCCTGATGAACGAATATGAGGAAGACGATCTCAAAGAGCGAATCGCAAAGGCTGAGCGCGCAACGCTCAATCCGCTTCGCATGGAAGCCGTCGACACAGATGGGCAAACGCACCATCATCTCGCAATCAATGAAGTCTCGCTTCTGCGCCAAACCGCTCAAACCGCGAAATTGCGGGTCCTCGTCGATGGGCGCGAACGCTTGGCTGAACTAAGCTGCGATGGTGTCATGGTCGCAACATCGGCCGGATCGACCGCTTATAATCTGTCCGCGCACGGTCCAATCCTGCCGATTGGTGCAAACCTTTTAGCGTTGACGCCGGTGAGTGCTTTTCGCCCGAGGCGTTGGCGTGGCGCACTCCTGCGTCACGACGCAAATGTCGACATTGAGATCATCGCCCCGGATAGACGCCCTGTCTCAGCCTCCGCTGACAATCAGGAAGTCCGCTCCGTCGCGAAAGTCTCTATTCACGAAGACCGAAGCCAGCACCTGACCATGCTGTTCGATCCCGGCCATGCACTGGATGAGCGAATTCTGCGCGAACAGTTTTCCTTCTAAGCTGTTTCAGCGACTGACCCTGTCGACGAGTTATTAAGGGTTTTGTGCTTTGTTTTCAGGCATGAAAGTTCCATTCCTGAACCGTTTAAAGAAGCAAGAGGCGCGGTCAAAGCCGCAGCCCGTTACTCCTGATCTTGGGCGCTTAAACCTTAAACCTGCAGAGCCTCAACCCGAAACACCGGCCATCACGCCGGACATGCAAGCGTGGCTTCAGCGTGACCTCACGAATTTAACGGGCGCTTGGGACGTTTTCGCGCAGGACCCGTCCCGTCATAATTGGCAGGATCTCTCCAAAGTCGTGCACAATCTCCACGGTGCTTCAGGGGCCTATGGCGGCGGCGCGTTGACCCGTCTCACGGAAAACCTGCAACGCCTTGTGGCAGATCATGTCTGCGCAGCCGATAACAAGGCGCTGATCAACCTTCATGTGCAAGCCTGTCAGGCTTGGGCCATTGGCAATGAAGAGGCCCGCACAACGCTGGCTGATGCGGTCTGCGAAGCCTTGGAACAGCAAGTCCGCAAAGCGGTCTAAACCCCGGTAAAGCCTTCGACTTCGCGCTTGGGCTTGTCGCCACGGTCAATACCCAGAAAGAGCAGAACGGCCGACGCTACAAAGATCGAGGAATACGTACCTACGATCACGCCGAAGATCAGACCAAAGCTCATCCCGCGCAGGACATCCCCGCCAAACAGGAAGATCGACAGCAGTGCGAGCAAGGTCGTGCCAGACGTCAAAAGCGTCCGTGACATCGTCGCATTCACAGCCAGATCGACCACTTTCGAGAGTTCCAGCTTCTTATATTTCCGCGCTTCCTCGCGCACCCGGTCAAACACGATCACTGTGTCGTTCATGGAGTAACCAACAATCGTCAAAAGCGCGGCAATCGTCGCGAGGTTAAACTCAAATCCAGTCAGCGAGAAAATCCCCATTGTCAGGATGACATCGTGGAACAGGGCCGCCACAGCCCCGACCGCATACTGCCATTGGAACCGGAAAGAGATGTAGACCATCATCAAGGCAAGCGCTGTCACAAGCGCTGTAATCCCCGCACGGAACAGTTCGCCAGAGACTTTAGGGCCAACCGCGGCACTGGATCGGATCAAAGCTTCTTCAGCCTCTTCCGCATCCAGCGTTGGATCGCCAAACGCTTCTGTCAGGGCTGCGCGGGCGCGATTATTGGCATTCTGTTGAGCCGCTTCAGCATTCTCGCCTTCCCGTGGCGCCTGCGTTTTGAACCGGATCACCTCCAGGTTCGTCGCATTCTCGCCCGTACTGCGCGCACTGTTGATCACAATATCACCGGTAATTCCTGCGGTCTCAACGACTTCGCGAACATCTGCCGGTGTCACGCCTTCCGGCTCAACGATCTCAATCACAGACCCCCCTGCGAAATCGATGCCGAGATTAAGCCCGCGTGTCGCAAGCAGGGCGGCAGAGGCCAACAGGGCTGAAACAGATATGATCACCGCAATCATGCGGAAACTCATAAAAGCGACTTCGGTTTCTTCGGGCCAGAGGCGGAGAAGCATGGATCAAATTCCCTTTAAATAGCGAGGCGCTTCGGTCGCATCGTGCGCAGATATACGCTGGTGAACCAACGCGTCACGACGAAAGCGGTAAAGACTGAAGTTAAAATTCCGATGGCCAGTGTCACGGCAAAACCTTTCACGGGGCCGGCCCCGACAAGGTACAGGATTGAGGCTGCGATAAATGTGGTCACGTTGGCATCAAGGATCGCAGAGAAGGCGCGCTCATAGCCTGCCTGAATCGCTGTGGCAGGTGAGCGTCCACTGCGTTGTTCCTCGCGGATACGCTCGAACACGATGACGTTCGCGTCGACGGCCATACCAATGGTCAGGATGATCCCGGCAATACCTGGCAGTGTCAGCGTCGCGCCAAGACCGGACAAGGCACCAACGATCAAGATGATGTTCGCGACCAGAGACCCAACGGCAAAACCGCCGATCAAGCCGTAAGCCAGCATCATGAAGACGCCGACGAGAATGATCCCGATCATGCTGGCGCGTGAGCCCGCTTGGATCGACTCCCGTCCCAATTGCGGCCCAACGGTACGTTCCTCAATGAATTGAGGTTTCGCGGCCAATTCACCGGCAGCGATAATTGCGGCGAGATCTTCGGCTTGTTCGACCGTGAAGTTGCCAGTGATTATGACATTCCCACCCGGGATCGGGTCATTAATTCGCGGCGAGGACATGTTCATACCATCGAGAACGATCGAGAAGAGACGGCCTCTGTTTGTGGCAGTCAGATCATAGAATTTCCGCGCGGCCGAACTGTTCAGTCGGAAACAGACGGCTGGCAGGTTTGTATCTGGATCAGGGCAGCGGTTCGCGCTCGCGATGTCGCTGCCTTCAATTTCAGGAATTTTGTTGATCAAAATAGGCCTATCATTCGGATCCATAGACTGGATCAGCTCAAAGCCCGGTCGAGCGCTTCCCGTTTGTTGCGCCGCACGAAGGGCAGATTCGCTTCCCTCAGCCATATTGAAGGTAAGCCTGCCATCGCGGCTAAGATTGTCCTTGATCCGCTTCGGATCAGCTTCGCCGGGCGCCTCAAGAATGATGCGGTTATCGCCCTGCGGTGTGATCTGAATTTCCGCAACACCGTTCGGATCGAGGCGATTGCGGATGGTGATCATCATGTCATTGCGGGCTTTGCGCGTGAGTTCATTTCGTGCACCCGCTGGCACGTCGATCACAATCGTATTGTTCAGGCCCTCATTGATGGAAAACATGTCCGTTTGACCGGTCCCGATGGTCGGAATAACCCGCCGTGCACGGCGTAGCGCGTCTTCCATCTGCTCTTCTTCACTGATCCCAATACGTTCACTGGGGTCACGCAGCTGATAAATCATACGCCCGTCTTCGGTGAAGATTGGGTCAGGGGAGTGAATGATCTGTTCCCGCTCGCCACGCTGGCGCCATGCATCACGAATGTCGGACCGGAAGCTCTCATACTGGTTTGCGACGACCTCGCTGGGGTCGATTTCCATCAGCAGGTAAACCCCGCCGCGAAGGTCTAGGCCGAGATTGAGCTTGCTTGTCGGCATAATGCCCGGCCACCACGAGGCTTCGGCTTCGGCCAGTTGCGCATTAATGCGGGCCTGCTCAACAGGATCAGTCGACACGGTCTCGCGCGGTTTAATCCCTAAAAATCCGTCTGAAAACAGGTTTGGTAGGGCCATCATCGCGCCCCAGAGCAGGGCGAGTGAAATCAGAGATACTTTCCAGGCGGGGAAATTCAGCATCGCGCAGGCGCTCCAGGTTAGTCTTATTTGGTATCGTTGGCAGGGGCTGGCGCGCCTTTCGGACGGACATCGGCGAGCATACTCTTGATCGCTTTGACGCGAACCTCTTTGGCCAACTCAACGGTCACCTCAGCGTCAGTGACTTTCGTGACCTTTCCGACGAGCCCGCCTGACGTGACAACTTCATCGCCTTTTTTCACGGCTTCAATCATCGCGCGGTGTTTCTTCTGGCGCTGATTGGCAGGGCGGATCAGCAGGAAGTAAAACACAACACCAATAAAAACGAGGGGCAGAAATTGAGCCGCCAAACTCGGTCCAGCAGGCGCTTCTTGAGCGAGAGCCGCTGGCGCCATAATTGCGACCAGGGCGAGAAGGGTGAGTGGCTTACGCATCGGGCGAATCCTGTTTCCGTTTCAAAAGTCGCGCCGTTCTATCGGCGCGGCCTGCGAGTGGCAATCACTACGCTGTTGTCGACGTGATGTTGGAAGTGCAAGTGGGGACTGTCGCTGCAGTTTCAAGAAAGGCGGCTTTTGTTTGAGGATGGTCGCTGTTTGCAGGACAGCTCCGATATCAAGTCTGACCGAGTTTCAATTTTGAGAAAGGTCGATCTCAGAGCAGCTTCTCGAATGTCTGTTCCAAGATCTAGCTTTTCATATACTTGGCTCTCAGGATGTCAGACAGTCTTTGCGTCTGGCTTTTTATCCTGCAGGCCTGATTTTCGAATCCTGTCATCCTGAATTCTACAGCATCAGAATGCTCTTTTGTTGGGCGTTTATATCTCCTTCTTATCGTCCATATGTATCTTTCTCTCACGCCACTCACTCCCTTTCTCACTAATTAACTAGATAACTCCCCAAAATTTGTGAGCGAATAATCACTTGCAATTTTCTGACATCCATATTATGTACCATTTCAAACGGAGATTCGCCGATGAGCACTGCAAACGAAAAACGCCCTCGCGCCCGAAATGCGCGGCCCAAAATCGAACGAGCTGCTCTGAAACTCTTCGTCAGCGAAGGGATCGAAGCAGCCACAACGCGCGAAATCGCCGATGTCGCAGGCGTTTCCGAAGGCGCGCTTTATCGCCATTACAAAGGCAAGGATGATCTCGCGCTCGCTCTGTTTATGGAAACCCACAACCGGCTCGGAAAAATGCTGGAACAGGCCTTTTTCGAAGCCGGGAGCATTGAAGAGAAAGTCCGCAGAGCCGTAACAGCTTATTGTGAATTGGCAGATGAGGACTGGCTGCTGTTCAGCTTCCATCTCGTCTCTCTCAACAAGTTCTTGCCTCACGATACCCGCCGAGATGATGATCCGGTCAGCATTATTGAGCGCCTGATTGGAATGCTCATGGATAATGGTGATATTCCAAAAGCTGATCCTGCGATCATCGCCTCAATGTGTCTCGGTGTTGTGATGCAATCGGGGCAAAACAAGATTTATAGTCGCCTGCCGGGGCCTTTCAGCCAGCATATTGAGGCCTTTACCCGAGCGATTATGGCCATCCTCCATCAGAGATAGGAGTTCCTAAAATAAACATGGTTCGAGGCGTCCTTTTTACGGGCGTATACTATCTGCTGTCCGCAATTTACGTGATTGCATCCTTACCGTTTCTGGCTTTGCCGGGGCGGGGTCCAGTGACTTTGATTATTCGGAGCTACACCCGTGCGATCAATCTGGTGCTCTGGTTGATCTGCGGGATCCGAAAAGAGGTGCGTGGGCGGGAAAATTTGCCTGAGGGCGCTTTTGTCATTGCCGCCAAACATGCGAGTTGGGGCGATGGATTTATGGTCTATCCTGAAGTGAAAAACCTTGCCTTTGTGACCGGCGATCATTTGGAACGGTTTCCCTTGGTCGGCGGAATTTTGCGCAAGTTGGGGGCGATTGTGATTGATACCTGCGGTGGCGGAGAGCGAAAAGCCGCAAGTCTGGCTGAGGGTATGGCGAGAGCGAAAGACGATGGCCGCCGGGTCCTGATTTATCCTGAAGGGCATCTGGCTCCGCTTGGTCACCATTTCCGCTACAAGCCCGGCGTTTGGCATATGCAAAAGGCGATGGATGTGCCGATTGTTCCGGTTGCGACCAATCTGAATTGCTTCTGGCAACAGGAAGAGATTGCAAAAACGCCCGGCAAAGCGGTCATCGAATTTCTTGAGCCGATCCCCGCTGGATTGCCCAAGGACGAAGCCATGGCGCTTCTGACCGAGCGGGTCGAAACCCGGTCTGCAGAGCTGATCGCCGAAGCACTCGGTCGTCCGGTTGAGCCGACGATACTTCTGCCCGATCCGGATAAAGGAACGATTGGTAAGCCGGACTCAGCCCCGAACGCGGCTTAGCTCTGTTTTTCTCTGCCTCTGGCCGTGACGGCTTTGCGGGCTTCTTCGACGCTTTCGGCTGTCACGGAGGCGGCGTGTTCAGCGGAGCGTTTGATCTCCATTTTGCAGCCTTCACCGAAGGACGTCGCGTAGCCGTCATCGATGACCTTCTTATAGTTGCGCAGCAGAACAGGATCGCACGTCGCCATTTCGTGGCCCATCTGGACTGCGGCGGGGACCAATTCGTCAGCCTTGTAGACGCGGTTGACGAGGCCCCAGCGCTCGGCGGTTTCAGCATCGAGGAAATTACCCGTGAAAGAGAGCTCTTTCGCGCGGCTGATGCCGATCAGGCGTGAGAGTTTCTGGCTCAAGCCCCAGCCGGGCATGATGCCAACGCGGGCATGCGTATCTGCGAATTTTGCATTTTCAGACGCCAGCAGGACATCGCACATTAGGGCGAGCTCGAACCCGCCTGTGATCGCAAATCCGTTGATCGCGCCGATGATCGGCCATGGAAACGCGGCGAGGCCTTCATTCAGGTCGATATCGCCCCCGTCTGCGCCGAGCGCAAATCCGGTCTGACCCGCTTCTTTCAAGTCGACGCCAGCGGTGAAAGCGCGCCCAGCTCCAGTCAGGACAGCGGCGCGGACTGTGTCATCCTTGGCGAGGTCTGCGAACGCTTTCACAATTTCTGAGCGCAGGGCGCGGCTGAGCGCGTTCAAGGCATCCGGGCGGTTTAGCGTGACGATGGCGACGGGGCCGTCGCGTTCAACGAGGACGATTGGGGCGTCTGACATGGGGTGTTTCCTCTCAGGCTTTCATTTTGCGCCATAGTGCGCGGACGATGAGGGCGAGAGCAAGCCCTGCCGCAACGGCGACCATAGCAAATTTAAGCGGGGTCAGGATGCTTTTTAGGAAGAGAACGTTCGCCGTATCGCTAAGCGCGAGGGCTTGAACGATATTTTCAGCAAAGTCGAGGAGCACGCCCGCTAGCGCTGGCAGCCCGTAGATCAGTTTGGGTGCCCCGAACCTGAACGCGAGGCCTGCGAACAGGCTTCCATAAGCGAGCGGGTAAGCCGTGTCATTCAGGACGGTGGCCCAGAAGTGGGCCTGTTTGGCATCGGCGCTCATGGCTACCAGGCGTTCGTTTGCAGATGCGCCTGTCATGAGGAAATCAAGCAAAGGTTTGCCTGCCGCTTGTTGGACCGGCGCAAAGCTTAGCATCACGATGATTGCCAGAATGAAGGATAAGATGAGGACTGGGGTGCGGGCTAGGAATTGGGGCATGGGTGTCTTTTGTCGTGTTTCTGTAAATAATGGAAGACATGTTGAGTTTGCCGCTTGCCCCCTCCGCCCTTCGGGCACCTCCCCCAAGCTTGGGGGAGGAAATTCTGCTTGTGATTTGTGTTCTTTCTGACTGTGGCCAGAACTCTTATCCTCCCCCGCTGGCGGGGGAGGTGGCGGCGTAGCCGTCGGAGGGGGAAATAGCTAAAATTGAACGGCCCTTATTCTCGGCCCAGCTCTGGGCACAGGAGGCAGGGGCGGGGGTCTGGCTCGGCTTTTGGTTAGGATAGAATGGCCTAGGCTGTCATATATGGCAGAGATCTCTGTGCCCAATCGGTTGGGGACACGGTTTTGATTGAGATCCGGCGCGAGAAGGAGACCGGGGCGGCGTCGGTTGAGGGCATAGGCGAGACGTCTGGCGCGAGCGTCTGGGGCCTCGATGAGGGCTTTGAGTGCCGCGAGTTTTTCGAGGAAAGCAGCGGTTGGGATTTCGGTTAGCGTGTCATGCTTCTGGCAGCGCAGATGGCTTCGTAGAGTTTGGAAATCCGGTGGTGAGGCGAGGCGATCGAGCAGCCGCAGGGTGGGGTCTTTAGCTCGGGTTCTGGTCTTTCCGGTGTGAGTTTTCACATATTCGCGCAGGTTTGGTTTGAGGTGTGGCTCGAGCATAAGTGCCATGAAGATCAGGACACGGCGTAGATAGGCCTCGAGGTGTCGAAAGCCTTGGCGCAGGCGTTTTGCAGCGGCTTTGCTGATGGTTGGCGGCGCAAGGTGGAGGTTGTCGCGCGTGGTGATGGTCGCGAGCAGTCTGGCCGCGAGGCTCATATGGTAGGTGTGGTCCGGGCCGTTGCTCATGTTTTTGAGTTTACGACAGGTGGAGCAGGGGGTGGATAGATTTGGGTTTTAAGCAGTGTTGGTGCGGGTTTGAGTGGGGGATAGACTCTTCTCTAAAGTCTGCGCTCTCTATCGTCCGCTGATACCTGCGTCCTTCGACAGGCTCAGGATGAGGGCAGGTATCCATCTCAGAACCTATCGTCTTAGTGGAGACGTTCAGAGATGGATCCCAGCTTTTGCTGGGATCAGCGGAGGTGAGGTTGGTGTGCTAGACTAGCCCTTTTTCTAGAGGCGCAAACGGGAGATGGATTGCAAGGTCAAGCCGTGCAAAGCGTGAGACAAAAACTAGCGCTAAGCCTACTCGTCCATGCCTCTTTTTAGGTCCTGATAGATCAGCGTGGTAAATCTTGGCTCGGTCATGAAGCCGCTGGCCCAGTCTTCGACCCAAGGCGTGAGGGGAGCTGCGTCGAGCGTTTGCTCGAGCGTTTTGCCAGCATCGACTTCGGCCTGAACGGCAGTGACGGCGCCGTCGAGCATGGTGAGGGTTTTGCCGAAATCTCCACAGGTTGAGAGCGGGCCGTGGCCGGGGATAATGCGGGTGTCCTCGTCGGCCATAGATTTCATGGTCTCAGTTGCCGCCATGAATCCTGCGAATGTGCCGCCGGAGGTGATGTCGACAAAGGGAAAGTTGCCGCTGAACATCAAGTCGCCTGTGTGGATGACATTGGCTTCCTCGAACACGATGAAGGTATCGCCATCGGTGTGGGCGGTTGGGGTATGGTGCAGGCGGATGGTCTGGCCGTTCAGATAGAGCGTCATCTCATCACTGAAGGTGATGACAGGCCAGGCCTCTTTCGGGCTGGCCGGTGTGGTGTTTTCGCGGCCGAAAAATTCGCGGGTGACATCAACGGTGACGCGGTCGCGCACCCCCTGATGGGCGATGATTGTGGCGCCATCTGTGCTCATGGCGGAATTGCCGCCGACATGGTCGCCATGCCAGTGCGTATTGACGAGGAAACGGGGCTTGTCGCCGCTGACGGCATCAATGGCTTGTAGAAGGGCCGGTGCCATGTCGGCATACTGGCTGTCGATGACGAAGACGCCGTCTTCACCGACAAGAACGCCGACATTGCCGCCGCGGCCCTGTAGCATGTAGAGGCCGTCACCGAGATCGGTGGTGATGACGGGGGCGGGCTGAGCCTGTTGAGCGGCGGGGATGTGGACGCCGTGGGCGCTGGCGGGGGATAGGGTTAAGGGGATGGTGGTGGCCGCGAAGGCGGCGACGCTGATGGATCGGATCATGACTGTTCTCCTCTGCATGATGCAAGGAAGAGTAGGGAGCTTTGTGGGAGAAGCTAGTCATGAGTGTGTGCGCACTGTGGGCCTATTGCGGCGGCATGTAGGGGTCGATTGTGGTCAGCGTCAGGGAATAGGCTGCATCGCCGGTCTCGTTGCGAACCTCTTCGCCGTGCAGGTCGCCTTCCAGCCAGTAAGGCTGCCAGATGTCCTTGATGCGCACTGCTGGATCGGCGCGGACATAGATGATCTGGTTTGGTGGCGGGGGCGGGGTGTGGATGCAAGCGCCCATATAGGGCACGAACAGGAAGGCCTCATGCTTGCGGTTTAGATTGAAGTCGAACGGAACGACATAGCCGGGGATGCGGATGAGCTGGCCGTCAAGTTCCTCAACCACGTCAAAATTGCCGAATTGGGGCATATAGTCGAGCTCTGAGCCTTCTTCGATGCTGTCAATCGTGCTGGCGGCTGCATCAGCGAGGCGGGTTGTGTTCGCCCTATAGCGCTGTTCCAGCATACGATAGAACTCGTCCTGCTGGCGCAGGAGTTCTTCTTCAGCACCTTCGGGCATCAGATCATGCCACATGATGGGGAGCGGGTCGCCGGGTGCGATGCCCCAATAGGGCGAGGCCGCGGCTGTTTCGGTGGAGGCTGGTATAGTGGACGCAGGGTCTTCGAAGGTGATGGTTTCCTGGCCTTCGGGCAGGGGTGGTGGAGTGTCGTCTGTTTCGATTGCGGTGGTGGTTTGAGAGGCATCGGACGCAACCGGATCAGCGCTGTTATCGGTGCAGCAAGTGACCGTCAGCGCGGCTAGGAGGCCTGTGATGGGTAGGCTGCGCGATCTATTGCGGGACATGGTCTGCGTGCGCGGAGGTGAAAGCGGCTGCTGCGTCAGTTTCCGAGAGCGCGTTGGTGATGAAGACGAGTTGGGAGGTGCCTGTTTCGATGTCGGTTTCGGTAAACTGGAACAGGCCGCCAACGCCCTGAACGAGAAGGATTTTGGGCCCGGTCGGAGTTGTGGTTTTGACGAAGCCTTTGACGCGTAGCAGGGCGGCGCCGTGTTGTTCGCCCAGGGCGGTGAGCGTGTGTTTAAGATGGTGTTCACTCAACTGATCATTGAAGCGCAGGGTGAAGCTCGCGACGGAGTGGGTGTGGCTGTGGCTGTGGTCGTGGTGGTCGTGTTTGTGTCCATGGTCGTGATCGTGCCCATGGTCATGCCCATGATCGTGATGGTGATCATGGTCGTGCGCGTGGGCGTGTTGGTGCGTGTGCTGTGTGTCGCCGAGCTTGAAGAGGTGGGTTGGTGTGACGGCGTCTGTTCTGACCACATTTGCGGCCGGGTTTGTTTGGGTGAGGGTGGTTATAAACCCGTCGAGTTCACGCTCTGAGATCGGGTCCTCGATCAAGTCGGTTTTTGTGACAACAATTGTGTCGGCGAGGTGAATTTGCTGGCGGGCCTCATCATAGCGCTCTAGGGCGTACTCGCCGCGCAGGGCATCGATTGTCGTGATGACGCGATTGAAGCGGTAGAGCTGTTGTATGGCCGGATCTGAGAGGACGGCGTGAACCAGCGAGGACGGGTCAGCGAGGCCTGTTGTTTCAATGATCAGATGCTCGAAGAGTGCGATGGTAGCGACTTTCTGCGCCTCGCCGAGCTCGATCAGGGCATCTTTCACGTCGCCGCTCATCGTGCAGCAGAGGCAGCCTGTTGTGGTGCGAACGGCGGTGGTGTCCCCCGCAAACGTGATCAGATCGCCGTCAATCTGTGTCTCCCCGTATTCATTGACGATAATGGCTGTGCGCCCGGACTGCGCGTCGGACAGAAAGCGTTTCAGCAGGCTGGTTTTCCCGCTGCCGAGAAAGCCAGTGAGAATGGTGAGAGGGATGCGGGCGTCGGTCACGCGTGTCTATGTCTGTGTCTTGGCCGGGAAGTCAATATGCATGTTATTGTATAACATTAATTGGTCGTGGTTTGAGGGCGCGATTTGAAGACTATTACAAGGACTTGGAATTGCACCGATAATCCGGTTCTGCCACGACCCGAAATCTATCTTTTCAACGTCGACAGATAACGCAACAAGATTGCAAGACTCCGTAGACGTCTGATCGGCCCACACAAGAGCATGACGTGATCCTGAATTTTGACGACTTCAACCAGTATCAATGTCGCCTTTGAGTTATATTCGCGCCTGTCGCGTATGCGACGGCCAGACAGGCTGCTGCGGTAATGTTACGGGCGTTGGTCTTATCTAGAATACGCCGTCTGTAGGTCTCGACTGTATGAGTGCTGACGCTCATGAAACCTGATATCTCACTTTTTGAGTACCCTCGAGAGTAGTGCAGTAAAGCCTCCTTTTCGCGCTGCGAAAGCGGCAAGTCGATACTTGCTCGACAATAAGGGCGTAAGGCAACGGCATAGTTTCCATATTCTACTTGGGCGACTTCATTTGGCTGGTGGTTTGTTACGATTTGGCGCCAAGTCGAGCGTCTGATATCATTCTCGTTCTGCGCAATTGGCACAGTTGTTGAACACGCAGGGCATATATTATTCATGGTCGTCTCCCGTTTCGTAACGCGACCCCTACAGGCTTTATGAGAGACCTGCGTCGGCCATACGGCCTACAATTTCGTCTAAGTGAGTACGACTTTAGTCTAAGAGTCCTGCCGAGAGCGCTCTCAAAGCGGCTGTCATGCGATCATGCACATTTAGTTTGTCAAAACTTCTTGCGAGATATGTCCTGACGGTCTTTTCACTCACATTCATTGCCTCTGCGATTTCAGCATTTGTCCAACCCTGTGCGACCCGCCTCATTGTTGATTTTTCCCTCAGTGATAGGGCTTTCGGCGTGGGAAGTCTTTGGCCGGCAATCTCGCAACATTTCAAATGGATTGTCTGTCCAGCCCAGTGGATTTGGTTCATTCTAAATGTCGATAATTCAGGTGCCGATGAACCAAAGCCGATGCCGAAGTAGCCATCGCGCCCGTGGGGTCCATATACAGGCAGTGCTAAACCATCACCTAAATCAGCATCCTTCATCGCGGCAATATAGTCTTCCTCGCGAGGCGTAAGCTTCTGAAGCGTCGCGATATCGCTCCACCAAAAGGCCTGTGTGCTGGTCATCGCTTTGCGGACGATAGGATCAATTTGCATGTAGTTCTTTGCGACGTAGGCATCGACCCAAGCCTCAGGAAAACCAAGCGTATAAACAGGAACTATGGGCTTATAATCGACTGCTCCGATGGGTGGATAATGATGGTAACTGATCATAGTTGCGCCGTGAGACGAATAATAATCAGTGCCCACCCTCTGTAGATGGTCTAACGTCAAGCTATCGCTGACCCTATCGAAAAAGTCGCTATCCAAGGCCCATACCTATTCGTCTAGAGCGCATAGTCGATGAATATTGAGGTACAACCGGAATGCTATTTTGTCCACTTTTTGAGGGACAAAATAGCTTCAGGACCTTACCTGCATATTCTCGCTCGTGACGTTTAGCGATCCAATTCCTCGATGGTTGACTGAGCTCGCAGCGACGGTTGCATAGATGGTCTCGGCGTCGCTGAAATCATGGTGAGCTAACATTTGGTCCAGTCTTAATTCAAATTCTCTCGCATTTTTAGATGCGAGGAAATCCCGGTCACTATAGCCCCCTAAACCTGCCAGAACCCGACCGTTTTCCGCACCTCTGCGATAATAGGCTCTGCCACTGCGTTGGCTTTCTCCGCGCCTTTAGTCAGGGCGCGGTTGATTTCGGCGGGGTCTGACATGAGGCGGCGCATTTCTTCTGTGATGGGGGCGAGGTGGGCGACGGCGAGGTCTGCCAGCGCGGGCTTGAAGGTGCCGAAGCCTTTTCCGCCATACTCGGCGATGACGGTCTCATCTGTTGTGCCTGACAGCGCGGCGTAGATGCCGACAAGGTTGGCGACTTCGGGGCGGCCCTCGAGGCCTTCGATGGTCTCAGGCATGTCGCCGAACGTGTCGGTTTTGGCCTTTTTGATCTTTTTCGCGATTGTGTCCGGCTCGTCGATCAGGTTGATGCGCGAGGTTTCAGCTGGATCGGATTTTGACATTTTCTTGGTGCCGTCTTTCAGGCTCATAATCCGCGCACCGGGGCCTTCGATCAGGGGTTCCGGTTCCGGGAAAAAGCCGGGCGCGTTGAATTGCTGGTTAAAGCGCGCGGCGATCTGGCGAGAGAGTTCGAGGTGCTGTTTCTGATCCTCGCCGACGGGGACGTGGGTGGCCTTATAGATCAGGATGTCAGCGGCCTGCAGGACGGGATAGTCGAACAGGCCGACGCTGGAGCGTTCCGCGTCTTTGCCGGACTTGTCCTTGAACTGGGTCATTTTCTCCAACCAGCCCATGCGCGCGACGCAGTTGAAGACCCAGGCAAGCTCGCTGTGGGCGCGCACGCTGGACTGGGCGAAGACGGGGGATGCGTCTGCGTCGAGGCCGCTGGCGATCATGGCGGCGGCGATTTCGCGGGTTTGGTTCGCGAGCGCATTTGGATCGATCGGCATGGTGATCGCGTGCAGGTCCGCGATGAAATAGAAGGCGTCCCAGCCGGCGGCTTGCAGGTCCACGAATTTCTTCAGGGCACCGAGATAGTTGCCGAGGTGGAGATTGCCTGTCGGCTGAATGCCGGACAGGACGCGCTTTGGGCCGGTATAGGTCGCAGTGTCAGTCATGGCGCGCGGTGTAGCGGATTTTTGAAGGGCGTAAAGTGAGCTTTAGCGCACCACTTCAACGATAACTTCTGTGGCTTTGCCGGTTTTCTCGATCGCGGCGAGTTCAGCCTCCAGTGCGGTAGCGCTGATTTCGCGGGTTGAGCGGGCAACCGCGCCTGTGGCATCGGCGGTCAGAATGGTGAGGCGCAGGACGCGTTCCGTGCCGTCTAGCGTGCCATCGGCGAGGCGCACGGTCATCTTTCCAACCGTGTAGATGCCCTTGCCCGTGTAGTAGACAGTTTTGCCAGCGATCTTGGCGCCATTGTAGAGGATGCTGACGGGGGTGGTGATCAGGCAACCGCTGAGCGCAAGCGCGGCAAGCGGGGCGAGGATGAGGCGTAGGCGCATGTGTGTCTCCATGATCCCAGCATGCTAAGCTTATCAAGTGGAGGCGGGGTTAACAGCCTCGGGAGCAGTGGGACTGCTATTCGGATGGATCGCGCAGGTCCTTGGGCGGGGTCGGTTTAGGCTCTTGAGACATAGCGTCTGCTAGTTGCAGAACGCACGGCTCGCAAGATCATAGCTGACGCCTGCGCCCATCCAGATCTCTCCATAGTCGAGATCGGCATTGTCAGCGAAGGCGACGAACGAGCGGCCGAAATCAGGTGCGATCATATTCCGGACTTGGATATCGCCAATATGACCACGGCGTTCGACGATTTTGACTGAGCCGTCGCAGCCTTTGAGCGGTGCGCTGAAGACCCAAACGCCAAGCGCGACATAGCCTTTGGACGGGTCGCTTTGCCAAAGCGTTTGAAGGCTTTGCTCATTTAGTAAGTCGCCGCGCATGAGGGCCTCGTTGAACTTCAGCAAGTCACTTGGTGGACCCGCGAGGGCTCCGGCTGCGCCATAGAGATGCGGCATACCACTGGTCATAACTGATCCATCTGCCACGGGCGCTGTTAGGCGCTTTGTTTGTGCCATGCCAGCAACATCGAAGACCCTGGCTTGTGCGGTCTTAATCCAAGGCTCGCCCGTAACGCGCTCAAGGACCGCGGCCGCGAGGACAGTGTCACAATTATTGTAGGCGAATTTCTGGCCCTGTTTTTTACTGGCTTTTGTCGCGCAAAACGCGACGGGGTCAGCGTCTGTGTTTGGTAGGCGGTTCGGACGCTTCAGACCAGAGGTGTGCATGAGGAGATCACGGATGGTAATGCGGTCATATTTGCGTTTCGAATAGTCTGGCAGGCGCACATCAAGCCTGTCATCCAAAGAAAGCCGCCCAGCTTCAACTTCCTGCATGATGAGGACGGCAATGATCTGTTTGGTCGCCGAGGCCCATTGCCAAGTTTTTTGAGGGTCAATGCCCGGTCTCGCCTCTACTAAGGTGACGCCGTCATTGGTGTCGCTCACCATAAACACATCGACAGGCAAGGCTGATGTTTCCGTTGATGCAGGGATCGCGTTTGTTGTCTCTTGTGCGGAAATGCTCGGGCTCATCGTGCAAATGATTAGGGCTGCTGCCGCTGCTTTGAATACTGTCATGTTCTGTGACCCCGTAAATCTCCTTAAGCGAGTGTCTCACAGATTTAACCAAACTTCCAGTTGTTAGCGTTAAATGCCTTCATGGGCATGTCCGTACACGATTTTGGTGGCGTACGGGTTGGATAGGGCTTGTGATTAGATGACGTTCTGGCAGGTTTGAGTTCGGTTCTGGCCGAGGGACGATATGGATAAGAAAACTGAGCGTCTGGAAGTGCGGCTGTCGCATGCGGATAAGCAGTCGTTTCAGAACGCATGTGAAGAAGGTGGCGAGACGCCGTCTGATGTCGTGCGGCGGTTTATTCGGCGCTATATCCGGCGCGCGGACTCTGATCGTGTGGGGGAAGGGCTTGCGGCGCTGAGGTCGATGGCGGGGCGTAATCGCGGTAGGCTGGCGGTTGGTGCCGTTTCGATCTTTAGCGTTGCCTTGGTAGTTGTGGCTGTATCCGGTGTGGGGAGCGAAACGAGCAAAGCTGTCGCGACGAGCGCTCCTGCGATGACGAAAGAGGCTGCATTTGAGCGATTTGATGTGAATCGTGACGGTGTTTTGAAGATCAGCGAGTTTGATTACGAAAATCACCTTCTATTCAAGATTATGGACGTCGATGGGACTGGTTTCATTACGTTTGGTGAGTTCAAAAGCCACGGTGAGATCGGCTATACAGAAGTAACTCTTGAGAGATTTGCGCCGCCTGTGATCCATCCTGATAAAGAAGGCTGTCTGGCCGAAGTGACGCCTGATCAGGCCTTACAGTTGGTTCGGTTTGACTTGCGGTATCCCGAGATTCAAATTTCGACTGAAGAGAAGAGCCAGTCGTATTTTACAGACTATCCTTCAGGTCTGAGCCATCTCATTATATGGGAGAGGAACAGTCGAAAGCCCTGTTTTTTGTGGCTCATTAATGAAGCGAATGTGATCCGCTTCGGGCCGTTTCCGCCGAACTAATCCCGTGCGAGCGCTTTTTCGATCATGTCTGCTGTGTCTTGGACGCCGTATAGGGCGATGAAGCTGCCGAATCGGGGGCCTTGGGGTTGGCCGAAGAGGACTTCGTAGAGGGCGGTGAACCAGGCGCGGATGTTCTCTGCGAAGCCGTTTTCCTTGCCGACGCTGAAGGTCAGCGTTTGCAACTCCGCGGGATCGATTTCACCGTCATAGCTACGCAGGCGGCTCGCGAGATCGGTCAGCGCCGTGCCTTCCTGATCGGTTGGTGCGCGGTAGGACTTCGTGGCTTCGACGAAGTCGCGATAATAGGCCATCGCGTAGCCTGCGAGCGTATCGAGCAGCGGATGTGTTTCCGGCGTGGCGTCCGGTGCATAGCGGCTGATATAGCCCCAGAGCTGGGCACGGTCGGTCGGCAGGACGGCACTCACGAGATTGAGCAGCAGCGCGAAGCTGACAGGCGTGGTTGCGGCCGGCGGATTGCCGGAATGGATGTGCCAGACAGGGTTTTCGATCTGGCGCTTGGGTTCCTCGTCCGGGAATTTTTCCAAGAAGGTGAGGTATTCGTCTACGGCTTTCGGTATGACGTCGAAATAGAGCTTCTTCGCAACGCGGGGCTTCTGGAACTGATAGAGCGATAGGCTTTCCGGCGTGGCGTATTTCAACCATTCCTCAACCGCGATGCCATTGCCTTTCGTCTTGGAGATTTTGCGGCCTTCTTCGTCGAGGAACAGCTCGTAGACATATTGCTGGGGCGGTTCGCAGCCGAGAATACGGGTGATTTTAGAGTAGATTACGGCGCTATCCTGATGGTCTTTGCCGAACATTTCGAAGTCCACGCCGAGCGCGGCCCAGCGCATGCCGAAATCGGGTTTCCATTGCAGCTTCACATTGCCGCCGGTGACCGGGAGCGTGACGTCTGTGCCGTCTTCATCTTCGAATGTGATGGTGCCGTCAGCCGGGCTGGTGGCCTTCATCGGGACGTAGAGGACGCGGCCTGTGGTGGGGGAGACGGGCAGGAATGGACTGTAGGTCGCCTGGCGTTCTGCGCCGAGTGTGGGAAGCATCACGCCCATGATCTCGTCATACTTTTCAAGCGCACGCAGCAGCATCGGGTCGAACGTGCCGTTCTTGTAGCACTCGGTTGAAGATAGAAACTGGTATTCGAAGCCAAAACTGTCGAGGAACGCGCAGAGCCGTGCGCCCATGTGTTCGCCATAGCTGTCGTGGGTGCCGAACGGGTCCGGCACAGCCGTCAGCGGCTTTTGCATGTAGGGTTCGAGCGCTTCAGGGTTCGGCACAGTCGGTGGCACTTTGCGCATACCGTCCATGTCGTCGCTGACGCAGATCAGCTTGGTCTCATAGTCACCGCCGGTCAGCGTCTCGAACGCGTGCTTGACCATCGTTGTGCGGACCACCTCACCAAACGTACCGATATGCGGCAGACCGGAGGGGCCATAGCCGGTCTCAAAGACGATGGGGCCCTGTTTGGGTTTGCCCCGTTTCTCCATCACCTTCAGGCGTTTGAGCAGGGCGCGCGCTTGCTCAAAGGGCCAGGCTTTCGCCTTTTCAGACAGGGCTTGGAGATCAGACATGGTTTCGCTCCGTTGGATCACGGCGGGAGGTAGCAGGGCTGCGGCCTGTGTCAAAGGGGATGGGCAGGTGATTTGTAAAAAAAGTTTGACATGTCAAAAATGTTTTACTAAATGAGATGTATAAGATTTTCGACATGCAGAGGGTCGATCATGGCGTTTAGAGAAAAATTTGCCTGGTTTATGGTTGCGTTGCTGACGGCCGCGGCGGGGTTCTATGCTTTTGAAGTCGGAGCGCACTGGCTGGCGGTTGGAGAAGCGCCACCGCCGTCAATCAAGCTGGCATGGGTCTATGTCGGGATTGTTGTGATCGGTGTCATCGTTGGGGCGTCGACGCTGGTTGTCGGCAATCCTGAAGAGGCTGATGCCCCTGCTGATGAGCGCGAGCGGCGCGCGATTGATAAAGCGGGGAACTGGTCGGGCTATGTTCTGGCTTTTCCAGCGATCGCCGGGGTGTTGCACTACTGGTCCAGCATGGATGGGAATCTGCTGTTTCACACGGTTGTTGGCGCATTATTGGCCTGCCAGATCGCGGAATATGCCTTTCGGATCTGGCTGTTTAGAAGAGGAGGGTGAGCGATGAGCTATTGGGAAAGAAACACGCTGATCCTGTTGGCCGGTAGTGTTTTTGGGGCGGTTTTTTATTTTGGATTTGTGATCGCCCAGTCGGTTGCAGCGGGCGCTGTTGTGATGCCACAGCTTTGGGTTTGGTTAGGCTACATCGTGTTCCAATTTGCCGTTTCAGTTGGTGGGGTTTGGTTGCTCAATCGAAAGGGTCTCGCCGAGGTCAGGGACTTAGTCGGGGGCGAGGATGAGCGTGACCTTGTCATCAAAAAGCAAGCGGAGGCACGACAGGGGCACATTATGTCGGCGCTGATCCTGTTTGGTCTCGCTTTCTGGTTTATACATGGCAGCGCAGCGCTTCTATTTCATTCAATGGTCGCTGCCTTGGTTGTGAGTGAGCTTTGCCGGGGCCTGATCCAATATGCCTCTTATAGTCGGGCGATTTAAGCGATGGCAAAACGCCCTCCGATTACCAATCGCGTGAAAGACCTGCGCGAGGCGCATGGCCAGATGAGCCAGTCCGCGCTGGCGAAAGAGATTGGTGTGACGCGCCAGACGGTGATCGCGATTGAACAAGGGAAGTACTCGCCCAGCCTTGAAAGCGCCTTCCGGATCGCGCGTGTGTTTGGGGTTGGGCTGGAGGATGTGTTTGGGTGGGAGGAATAGGTTTCGTCTGCTCGTGACGCTAGGCCTTGTTGAATGAAGGCGGGTGTCCAAACCAGGATTTGTAGGCGCGCGTGAAGGCCGTCTGATCTCCATAGCCGAGCATGAGAGAGATCTCTGCGAGGCTCTTTGTATTTTCTTTCAGCAGGAAATTTGCGTTATCTTGGCGCACAGTCTGCAGGAGGTTGCGGAAGCTTGTTTTCTCATTTTGCAGGCGGCGCTGCAGCGTGGGGCCTGACATGCCGAAGCTGCGCGCGATCAGGTCCCGGTTGGGGGCGCCTTTTAACAAGTATTCCTGGATGGCTTGATAGACGAGCTCAGGGAAGTCGGCATTGCCTTCAAGGGCTGCGTGTGCGCGTTCCAGCCGGACCTCTAATTGCTCGAGTAGTTCCGGATTGGCTTGCGGGAGTTTTGCATCGGCGAGATGGGCTTTGAAGGACAATCGATTTGTGTCAGCGCCATAGTCGATCTTGCAGCCAAAATGGGTTTCGCAGGGGTCTGGGTCAGAGGGTCGTTGATGGCGGAAGGACACACTGATCGCTTCTTCATTGTACAGCCAAAGCAGCCAGCGGCCGATATTCACATAGCCGACATAGGCGGCTTCTGTGATTGGCCGGACGCGCTCATCGTCATCATAGTACGGTGTCCAGGTGACGTGCGCGCCATCTTGGTCGACATCAAGATGAGTTGTTGCCACTTGTTGTGTGAGCGCTTGGTACTTCTCATTCACGCCAAGGGCATGGCGCAGCGAATTCGCGGAGATCAGGGCGTATCCGACGTCTAGGAAGGATGAGGGGCGGATATCCTGGCCGGCCATCAGACCTATGGAACTATTGCCGGTGCTGCGTTGGGCAAATGCGATCATATCAAGGACATTATCGCAGGGAATGCGCTGTGTTGGATTGCCAAATGGATCATCGCCCATATCAAGTATTTGATTGAGCTTTTTTGCGTCAGCACCGGCACGAACGGATGCCTCATGGAAAGCGCTTGCATAGCGCGCAGACATCGTTAGTTCTTGTTTTTCTTTAATTTTTTCCATTATTAGGTCGCGCAAAAATATCGGATTTCATGTCCTATATGGCATGCTGTTTCGATCAAAACCAGCGTCTTAATTGTCAATAAATTTGAGCTATATTGTCAAGATTGGCGCCAATACTTCCTCTATCGAAAATTTGCATGGTTCGAATTTGAGGAGTGCTTTATGTTTATGTCTTTTAAAAACCGGAATGTCCACAAGTATTTCGTGACTGTGTCGGCGTGTGCGTTGATGGCTTCGCTTGGACTTGCGCAGGCTCAAGTTGCGCCGGCTGATGAAACGACAGAGCAAACGGCGGAACGGTTGGCGCGGGAGCAGGGCTTTATCAGGCCTAATCCGACGCCTGAAGAGGCTGGGGAGGCGCCCAAATCGGAGTCAAACAGCCAAGCTGCGGAATCTGAGCTCTGGTCTGCTGCTGACACTCGAGCCGTCGTTGAGCGCGCACGGGAGCTTTGTCGCGGAGGTCTCGACCTCTCCTACAAAGCCGACGACCTCCTTTCGCTCTATGACAGCGTTAAGGATAAGCAAGGAGATGCCAAACTTTCCGAGCAAGATCGTGAATTTTTTGAGAGATGTTGGAGATTGCGTGACACCCAACGCGATCAAATGACGACCAGCGACACGCTGGAGGATGCGCTCACTAGGCGTGCTATGCGAAATGCGGCAGATGCGCTTGTTGGTGAGATAGAAGGTGATGATGCACTTCGAAGAGATAAGCTGTTTAGAGATCGCTCTTTCGAAAGTAACGAAGAGCTTCTAGAATCCAACATTCAGAAATGGCAATTCGATAAGTACCGCTTCGAAGGCGAGGATGCAGAATACTCGTCAGCGACTCTTCGTAACTTTGGGGACGATACCAAATACCTTACGGATCTGATGATTTATCAAGGGTGGATGGAAGAAGGCGATGACCTGGAAGAGGCCATCGCGAGACGCGCTCAAACGGTCGCAAAGCCAAAAGGCGGCGTTGTGCAGGAAGGTTATTTGTTTCCTGTCGACGATAAGGATGACGGGATCGAGGAAGACACTGAAGATGATTACTTCAGAGATGTATATGTTCGCGGATCCATCACCATAGGTGAAGGCGAAATTACAGATCGTGGTGAGATTACCGCCGGGACAGAGATTAGCGCTGAAGATGAGGCTGCAATTATTAAAGCCTTGGTTGATGAGGTCAGCGTTGTTTCTGCGAATATTGAGATTGCGGTGCCTGACTTTACACCCGTGTCCCTCGAAGATGTTCGCATCATAGGTATTGTTAGAATTATGGAGGGCGATGAGAACGGCGCGCGCGATATCGATTCTGGCGGGACGACGGATATCGGCCTCGTCTATGCCGACATTTTTGATACGTCGTCGAGCAGCACGTCCACGGGTG